>NZ_JBPKGD010000004.1:0-354814 GCF_051207415.1 Haloarchaeobius marinus
TCGTCGGCTCTCGAGCCGAGCCATTCACCAGGTGGCAGAGTAGCCACGCGTAGTGGGACGTTCACTGTGACCCGGAGAGGTCCAGTGGACGCCTGGATTGCGCGTACACACGGTGTCATAACACGACCTGCGGTGTGGTGGCAGGCTGTGTTCGACCCTTCCCACCCGCGCTTGCACGGGGTGGTGCATCGGTTCGTTGTTCGGATGCAGTCGTACCGGCCTCCCACACTTAAGGGGAGCGATTCCAGTCCGACCCACAACCCGAACGGCATGGACCCACTGGGATTCGAACCCAGGGCATCCTCCTTGCAAAGGAGGCACTCTACCACTGAGCTATGGGCCCACCCCCAACGTAGAGGGGGACATATCGGTTAGCCCTGGTAGTTCAAAGGTGCTCGAGCGGGCGCGACGGCGGTGCGAAACTCGGACACGACTAAGGTGGGCCGGGCGAGGTGCCCGGTCCCGGTCTGTGGAGGTGATCCAGCCGCAGATTCCCCTACGGCTACCTTGTTACGACTTAAGCCCCCTTGCGAAGCCCAGATTCGACCGTCGTGCGACGGCCTCATCCGGACCTCACTCGGGTGCTTTGACGGGCGGTGTGTGCAAGGAGCAGGGACGTATTCACCGCCGCCTTCTGAGCGGCGATTACTACCGAATCCAGCTTCATGCGGGCGAGTTTCAGCCCGCAATCCGAACTACGATCGAGTTTCGGAGATTAGCGCCCTCTCTCGAGGTTGCATCCCACTGTCTCGACCATTGTAGCCCGCGTGTAGCCCAGCTCATTCGGGGCATACTGACCTACCGTTGCCCGTTCCTTCCTCCAGTTTGGCACTGGCAGTCTCCCTAATGTACCCAACCAGTCGAAACTGTTGCTGGCAATTAGGGATGCGGGTCTCGCTCGTTGCCTGACTTAACAGGACGCCTCACGGTACGAGCTGACGGCGGCCATGCACCTCCTCTCAGTGGCTCAAGTAAGCTCATCACACTGACTGTCACTGCACACTGTCGGAGCTGGTGAGATGTCCGGCGTTGAGTCCAATTAAACCGCAGGCTCCTCCGGTTGTAGTGCTCCCCCGCCAATTCCTTTAAGTTTCATCCTTGCGGACGTACTTCCCAGGCGGCTCACTTCACGGCTTCCCTACGGCACAGCACTGGCTCGTAGCCAGTGCCACACCTAGTGAGCATCGTTTACAGCTGGGACTACCCGGGTATCTAATCCGGTTCGTGACCCCAGCTTTCGTCCCTCACTGTCGGATTCGTCTTCCTGAGGCGCTTTCGCCACCGGTGGTCCGTCCAGGATTACGGGATTTCACTCCTACCCCGGACGTACCCCTCAGGTCTTCCGATCCCAAGCCAACTGGTTTCCGCCGGACGCCTGCTCGTTGAGCGAGCAGATTTCCCGACGGACCTGTTTGGCCAGCTACGGACGCTTTAGGCCCAATAATATCGGTCATCACTCGAGCTGCCGGTGTTACCGCGGCGGCTGGCACCGGTCTTGCCCAGCTCTTATTCCTGTACCACCCTACGGTACAGAAAAGCGAGGGCTCTATGCCCTCGCACTTGGAGTTCCCTTATCGCACTGTCGTGCAGTGTAAAGTTTTCGCGCCTGCTGCGCCCCGTAGGGCCCGGAATCTTGTCTCAGATTCCGTCTCTAGGCTCTTGCTCTCACAACCTATACCGATTATCGGCACGGTGGGCCGTTACCCCACCGTCTACCTAATCGGCCGCAGCCACATCCTGTGGCACCGTAGTCTTTCGATCTCAACCCATTCCAGGGAGAGAGACGTATGGACTATTAGCCTCAGTTTCCCGAGGTTATCGTCCTCCACAGGGTAGTTTGGCCACGTGTTACTGAGCTATCTGCCACGGGTCTGAACCCGTGCGACTAGCATGGCTAAATCGAACTCCAATAGCAATGACCTCCGGCAGGATCAACCGGAATGATCCCGAGCGTACTGCTCGGGGGGCTTGGCGGGTACACCGTGTGAACGGTGTAACCATCACATTGCGTGGTCCGAGTTCGGCGAGCCGACCGAAGCGGCCGGTCGAGCGTCACCGAACTACCAGGGCTAACATCAGATTCCATCGTGTACGGCGGACCGCAGGGGTGGAATCCTCATTTCCTTCCGGACCTGAACGTTGCCGAGGAGTTATATTAAACCCATCGGAACGACTTCATGCGCCGGGTCGGCCCCGACGAACGTCAGTCCGGGATTGGGGAACGAGTTGAACGTTCCCCGAATCGCGTTGTGCTTTCGCGTTCATATCCCAATGCCCTGCACCATATAAGGGCATCGGTCCGTCGCCGACGCCGACGGCCATGTCGGCGGGCGGTTGCATTCGTATCGGAAGCCCGGATGCATACATAAGGGCTTCGAACCGAATCGGACCGACGCCCAGGAGCGGGCGTCGAGATGTACCTGCCTCCGTGCCGGAACGCGGCCGGAGGGGGTGGCGCATCGCGCCACGTCGTTCGCATTCTATCGGAAGCCGATGATACACTTAAGACCGTCGAACCGAGGTCACAGTGTGAACACGATACGTGGGTACCTGGTACGTACCGGTCGACGGCCGTCGCTGCCCGGCTGACGACGTCGTAGTGCAGGAAACGGTATCGCGCGGGCGGAGGCCGACCGGTCATCCCTCGCGTCGTGCGTCCGGTCTGGTCGGGATTGTACCGCGCACCGGGTACTCGACGGTGGCGAGACAAACGCCTGTCGTTCGACGGTCAGGAGACGTCGCGGGATCGAGGGCGCGCTGGCGGCGCTCGGAGGTCCCGTCGTAGTTGTCTTCTCGCGCGTGCTCCCGCACGCGCGAGCCGAGAAGTTATTCCTCGAGGTGCTCGATGCCCTTCTTCGAGACGTTCGCCTCGGTGATGTTCTCGGGCATCCAGTCCGGTTTGTCGTCCGGTGCGGTCTCGTTCCAGGCCCACCCGTCGTAGATGTGGACTTTGTCGGTTCCTTTCTCTCGCAGCCGAAGTTCGGTTCGGTTGGCAACGTCCTCACTCGGCGCCGGGTCCAGTCGTCGGGCCGCTTTCAGTGCAGCCTGTCGTGGAGTGTTACCCGAGAAGACGCTCGTCTCTTGACCGCTCTCGCGCAGTGCGAAGTTTCGCTTACCATCTTCACGTACCATATTTATCCCTCCATGCCAATTGAACGCACGCCCCACTATAAAGATATCCCCGAAAAGTGGGGGACGGCGACGGTGTGTTTATATACTCCACCCGAAATCGGGGTGCGTTCCGTCGCACGAACCGCCGATTTCGGTCCTCACGCGCACCGGCGAGCGTCGCACGCAGAACCGGCGGCGGAGGCCTGTAGAAAACACTTAAGTATGTCCTGTGGCGAACACACGAGATAGACTACCGCGATGGTACGGAAAAAGAAGTTGAGCCCGAGTGGCGCCAAAGACGAGAACGGCGAATACCACAACGTACATATCAACCTCCACGAGGACGAACTCGCAGTCGCCGGCATGGAGATCGGCGACGAGGTGTTCGTCCGCGTGCGCGAGGACAAGATAATCATCCAGAAGGCAGACCAAGACGAAGTCGAACACGAGTTCTGAACCCGTACCATCGGCAGGGCCAGTCGCTCCGATGGCGTTCCCCGTCACCTCCCCTCCCATCGAGACGAGGACGTCTGCGACGTTCCGAAGCCGCCGTCGGTCGGAGGACACGCCCGCGGACGACCGCTACACCGACGAGCGCGTGCTCGAACTGCTGGAGCGCCGGCGTCGACGCCGTCGGTGCCGACGCCCGACCGGCCGGCCCAGCGGGGCGGGCCCGGTCATCGGACGGAGAGACCGGACGCTTTTGAACCACCGGCAAGGGCTGGACAGCCGTCACGCCGCACTCGCCGGACGCACCGCGGTACTCGTCTGCTCCGCGTCGATGGTCGCGCTCGGCGACGAGCGCCACGGGTGAGAAGCGCCGGACTGCGTGGTCTTCCTACCGCAGTCCGCCGAGGTCGAACTCGAACGCCACCACCGGCAGTTCGAGGTCGTGTTCCACGAGCACCGCCGGATGCAGTTCGCCGACGACGCCGACCGTCTCGCCGTCCATGACGACCGCGGCGGTGCGGCCGTCGATGAACGACGGGTGGTCGGTCGGGGGCGTCTCGAGGTCGACGCCGAAGTCGCGGGCGAGCGCCTGGAGCCGGCCCTTCGCGTCCTCGTAGGAGGCGTCGTGACGGGCGAGTGCGGCCGCGACGGTCTGGCGTTCGGCGACGTAGGTGTCCTCGTCCGCGTCGTACTCGGCGGCGAAGCCGACCTCGGCCACGTCCTGTGGATACGCCCGATGCGTGTTGTTCTCCAGGACCATCGTGACCGACGGGAGCGCCCACGACCGCACCATCGTGTAGTCCTCGCTGTACGGCTCGGTGATGGTGACCGGCTGTCCGGCCCCGACGCAGTCGTGCTCGTCGGGGTCCAGGCGCATGCGCCCGTAGTTCTCGGTCTCGTTGGTCATGTGGAAGTTCAGCAGGTCGGTGAACCCGAGGCCGACCAGCTGGTCGCGGACCGCGTCCTCCAGCGTCGAGCGCTCGTGTCGGCCGCCGACCGTACCGACCTCCGGGTAGGTCGGCGTCAGTTCGTTGAAGCCGTAGGCCCGACCGACGTCGTCCACGACGTCCAGTGGGTGAAGTACGTCGACGCGGTACGGCGGCACGTCGACCTCGTATACGAGTTCGACGTCGTCGCCGGTCGCGGTCGTCTCGCGCTCTGCGGTCGTCGCGTCCATGCCGGAGCGTTCGAGCAGGTCGAGGACCTCCTCGGGGTCGAGCGAGATGCCGAGCAACGTCTCGATGCGGGCGTGCGAGACCGTCTTCTCGGCCAGCGCGAAGTTCGGCCGAACCAGGTCCGCGCCGGGCGCGACCAGGTCGACGCTCTCGCCGGCGTAGATGGACTCGTCGGGGTACTCGACGGTGACCTCCTCGATGGTCGCACCGCGAGCGTCGAGCGCGTAGCAGACGATGTTCAGCATCTTGTCGATGGTCCACTGGTCCGTCCCCGTCATCTCGACGAGCAGGTCCCGGCTGTCGGTGCTGACCTCGGTCCGACGGCCGTTGATGACCGGCGGGAAGGAGAACAGCCCGATGTCGTCGTAGATGGCGGGATAGCGCTCGTAGTCGGCGACGAGGTCGGCGTACGTCTCGCCGATCTGGTGGTCGGCCAGTACCTCTGCCGGGGTCATCTCCCGGTCGCTGTCGAGCGGGACGAACCGGTCGCCGTCGGGGGCGATGCCGACGTACTCGATGGAGTTGCCGCCCTCGTCGCCAGCGCCGTCTCCCGGTTCCTCGCCGCTTCGGGCCGCGCGACCCTTCAGCATCGTCAGGTCGTGGATGCCGATGGCCCCCTTGGCGCGCTTTCGCCCCATCGTCGCGTGCAGTTTCTCCTGCAACTGGATGAGCGAGTCCAGCGCGTCCTCGTCGAGGTCGACGCCCCGGACGACCGCACCCGTGACGTACGGACGCTCGTCGGGCACCGACTCGTCGACGTGGATGGTCCAGTCGGGGTCGTTCGTCTTCGGGACGTACACCCCGCGGTCGTCGCCGTACTGGTAGCGTAGCGACCGTGCGACCCCCTCGACGGAGAGGCGGTCCAGTCGGTCCGGCGCGAACTCGAGCTGGAACTCGCCGTCATCGGTCTCGCCCTCGTACTCCAGGCCGAGCGCGAACAGGTCGTCGCGCAACTCGTCGTCGCTCTTCTCGTCGTAGCCGGTCAGCGTCCGCAGTTCGTCGGGGTCGACGTCGACGACGGGCATCAGTGCAACACCTCCACGTCCCGCAGGAAGTCGATGTCGACCAGCGTCCCGTGGACGTCGCGGATGTCCTCGAAGCCGTGGGTGAGCATCAGCAGGCGCTCCAGGGCCAGTCCCCACGCCATCACGTCGCACTCGACGCCGAGCGGTCGGAGCACCTCCTCGCGGAAGATGCCGGAGTTGCCGATCTCGACGAGTTCCCCGGTCCGGGGGTGTTCGCCGAACAGTTCGAAGCTCGGCTCCGTGTACGGGTTGTAGTGGGGTTTGAACCGCAGGTCGGTGATGCCGAACTGCTCGTAGAACTCCGTGAAGGTGCCCATCAGGTCGCGCACCGAGAGGTCGTCGGCCATCACCCAGCCCTCGATCTGGAAGAACTCCAGCAGGTGGGTCGCGTCGAGCGTGTCGTTGCGGTACACCTTCTCGACGCTGAAGTAGCGCTGGGGCGGTTCGAGTTCGCCGACGGCCTCGCCGGAGAGGTACCGCATCGACAGCGACGTGGTGTGTCCCCGGAGGTCGACCTCGCGGGCCACGTCCTCGGTCCACGGCGAGTGGTACCCCTCGCCGTCCTCGCCCCACCCCTCGCGGTGGGCGTGCTCGACGCGCTCGACGAGGTCCTCGGGCAGGTCCTGCATCGGCGGCACGTCCAGTCCGAACTGGTCCCAGTGGGTCCGGGCCGGGTGGTCCTGGGGCATGAACAGACAGTCGTTGATCCAGAACTCCGCGTCGGCGTGGGGGCCCTCCATCTCCTGGAAGCCCATGCCGACGAGGACGTCCTTCACCCGGTCGGCCGTCTGGCGCAGGACGTGCTTCTTGCCCGCCGTCGGCGTCTCGGCGTCCGCCTCGACGTTGTACTCGGCGAAATCGACGTCCTGCCACTCGCCGCTGGTCAGCAACTCGGTCGTGAGCTGGCCGACGGTCTCGGCCGTCTCGACGCCCTCCATCAGCGCCGTGACGCCCTCGTCGGTCAGCGTGACGAGTCGGTCGGTCGACGCCGCCACCGTGACGAGGTCGCGCCGGACGAGCTGGTCGACGACCGTCTCCTCGTCGACCGACTCGCCGGCCGCGAGCGCGGCCAGCGCCGTCGCCTCGGCGTCGTCGTCGGGGTCGGCGTCGGCCGACGCGGTCAGGTCGCCGCTGTCGATGTCGCCGTAGCCCTTCCGGGCGTAGTTCGCCAGCGCGATGTCGACCGCACCGCCCTCCAGGCCGGACGCACCGATGACGCGGCCCATCTGGACGGCGTCGTCGGTCGCACCCGCCTCGACGGCCGCCCGGTAGAGTCGGACCTCCGGCAGGCCCGACCCGACGTACTGACGACCCTCGTCCGTGAGTTCGACTCGTTCTTCGGTTCGCTCCTCGACCGCGAGGAGGCCCTGGTCCTCCAGTTCGAAGACCGCCCCGACGACCGTCTCGGGCTTCGCGCCCAGGTCGTCGGCGAGTGCGGTCACCGACTGCGCGTCGGTAGCACTCGCGGCCTCGAGTACCGCAACCTGTATCTCGGGAAGTTTCATTCGTTGGTAGTGGATGCTAGTGGCGTTCGGATAGCTATTCCGGACGAGCGCGCGATTTCGTCGGCCGACCTGCGGGGTCGCCGGTCGCCGAGTCCGCCGCGCCTACGCCTCGCTAAAAAAGCCGAACCCCGACGCATCGCTCCGGCGCTGCTGTGCGATACCACCGTGGCGGGATTCGGCTGCCATACCTCGCGGTTTCGTGGCTCCGTGTAAAAAGGTTCTGCCGTCGAGGTACCGGCGACGGGGGTCCGTGCCGGACACGTCGAGTCGACGGACGGTGGACCGCGCTCACAACCGGTCGAGGACGGCGTCGCTGTCGTACGAGAGCCGCAGTTCCCGCGAGCGTCCCCGGCCCTCGACGTCCGCGTACTCGGTGTCGATGATACCCAGGTCGTCGAGTTTGTTCACGATCTCCGAGTAGCGCGTGTATCCGAGGTCGGTCCGGTCGTGGAACGTCTCGTACACGGTGCCGGCGCGTTCGCCCTCGCGTTCGGCGATGACCTCGACGAGTGCGCGTTCCGACTCGCTCAGGCCCTCGAGCGAGCGCCGGAGGTGGACGTACTTCGACTTCTCGTAGGCGGCCTCGACGTCCTCGCGCTCGACGGTCCGGGAGGCGCGCATCTCGGCGTGGAGACCGGCCCGCCGGAGCAGGTCGATGCCGACGCGGAGGTCACCGGTCTCGGCGGTGAACTCGGCGACGAGGTCCAGTACCTCGGTGGAGACGACCTCGTCCTGGAAGCCGCGTTCGATGCGCTCGCGGAGGATGTCCGCGATCTCGGACCGGTCGTACGGCGGGAAGTAAATCTCCTCGGGGCGGAACACCGACTGGACGCGCGAGTCGAGTTCGTCCATCACGTCGAGGTTCGGGTCCGACGAGATGACGACGACACCGATTCGCGCCCCTGCGTGTTCCTCGTGGGCGCGGAGGAGCGAGTAGAGCGTGTCGGAGGCCTCGCTCTCGTAGAACAGGTAGTTCACGTCGTCGAGCGCGACGACGAGCACCTCGTCCTCCTCGACGAGTTGCTCGGTGACCTGCGAGAACAACTTCTTGAACGAGATGCCCGAGGCGGGCGGTTCGTAGTCGAACATCCCCTCGAACAGCCGCGAGAACACGGAGTACCGCGTCGCGTTCATCTGGCAGTTGACGCGGACGGTACGGACGTCGCTGGTCTCGGCCTGGAGTTCCGAGAAGAGCTTCTGGACGGCCGTGGTCTTGCCGGTCCCGGGCGGTCCGCGGACGATGGCGTTGAGCGGGCGCGACCCGCGAACGGCCGGCCGGAGGACGTACTGCAGGCTCTGGGTCTGGCTCTCGCGGTGTTTGAACGTCTCGGGGACGTAGTCGATCTCGAAGACGCGTTCGTTGCGGAACACGGATTCGTCCCACGACAACATCCCCTCGTCGGAGGGGTCCCCTGTCATCACTTTCACCACGCTTCGGAGGCTACTTAGTCCTTCGGCAGACTCGCGTCAGACGACCGGTGAGACTGTCTCCGCCTCCAGACCGGCGAGGATGTGTCTATCGCCCATCCCCGATAGCTATCGCCGCCGTGTCGAGGTGGCTGACCGCGTATGCGTGTGCGTGTGCGAGTGCGAGGGACGACAGCGCGAGCGCGCCGTCAGTGTATCTCGTGTATATTGCCTTTCACGTCGGAGTCACTCAGTGACATCCCGTGGACGTCCCTGGCGTGTTCCCGTACCATGGACACGATCTCGTTCTCGTCGTTCGAGTGGACCTCGAACGCACAGTCCTGCTGGCTACATTCGAATGCTTTCACCATGAGGGCGGCTACGGCCCCGGCGAACTTCGACATGAGCCCGCTAGAACGTGCTAATCGTGGCCAACTGTCACGGTCAGTCAGGTAACCCGCAGTTATCGGCGGGCGTCGTCTCGGCCCGACGAGACCCGCCGGGTCAGCCGTCGTTACCGACGGCCCTATGCCTCACTCGAACTTCTCGAGTAACCGGTCGTAGAAGCTGGCGTCGGACTCGCCGGCCAGTTTCTCGACGATGAGTTCGGGCGTGGACCGGGCGAGGTGGTCCTTGACCGGCGACCGGTTCACGACGAGTTCGCCGTCCTCCAGACCGACGGCCTCGATGCCGTCGACGGTGACCGGGAAGTCGGTCGTCTCGCGAATCTCCCCCGCGAGGTGGGAGACGAAGACGGCGGTCGCGCCGTTCTCGTCCAGCGCTTCGAGGATGCCAGCGATGATCTTCGCCGAGGCCCCGGGTTCGGTTATCGACTCGAGTTCGTCCACGAGCACCAGCGAACCCGAACCGCCGTCGGCGACGTCGGCGAACTCGCGCACCGTCGACTCGAACGCGCCGGCGTCGAGCGTCCCCTGGGTCTTGGCGTGGTAGTGCAGGGCCGAGAACCGCTGGAGGCGCACCGACTCGGCCGGGACCGGCAGGCCCATCTGTGCGAGCACGACGACGCTGGCGACGAGGTCGAGCATCGACGTCTTCCCGCCGGAGTTGACCCCGGAGAGCAGGGCGACGCCGTCGACGGCGTAGTCGACCGGGTCGACCTCGTCGTGGGGCACGTCGAGCAGCAACGACCGACCGCCCTCGACGGCGACGCCCTCGCCCTCGAACGTCGGCATCGTGCAGTCGTAGTCGGCGGCGAAGCGTGCGACGGCGAGTTCGACGTCGAGTTCGAGCGCCGCCGCGACGAGCGCCTCGGCGTCCTCGCGCTGGTCGGCGAGGTCCGTCGCCAGGTCGCGCTTCAGCCGGGTCTCGCGGCGCTCCTTCGCGGCGGTGAGGTCCTCCCGCAACCGGGTGACGACCGACTCCTCGTGGTCGACGGGGAACGTCGGTTCGTCGCCGAACGCGCGCCGGGCCACCTCGGCCTCGCCAGGGTCGAGCGAGAGACTCTCGACGAGGTGGGTCCGGGCGTCCTCGACGGCCGCGGCGTACTCGTCGGCGAGTTCGCGGGACAGGAGCGAGTCCACGCCCGCACCGCGTTCGACCAGCGAGAGCAGGTCCGCGCCCTCGATGGTCACGTCGCGCTCCTCGATGGCCTCCCGTAGCCGGTCGTTGGCGACGTTCTCGGCCATCCCTACCGCGGCGTCGAGGTCGTCGAGCGCGCCGGCGAGTCGGTCGACCTCCTCGTCGCCCGCGATGCCGCCGTCGTCCGCCAGACGGTCGAGCGCCGACTCCAGCGCGTCGAGGTCACACGGCGGGTCGAGGCCGGCGGCGCGGTGGACGGCGATGGCCGCCCGGAGGCGGTCACGGTTGGTCGCGAAGAACGCCAGCGCGCGCTCGGGGACCACCTCGACCGGGTCCGCGAGCGCCCCGGGTTCGACCCGCACGTCGCCGTCGACCTCGACGCCGGCGAACGCCTCGTCCAGCGCCACGACCGAGGAGTACGCCCGGGCGAGTTCAGCCAGTCCGCGCGCGTCGTCGACGACCTCGACGGGCAACTCGGGGACCGCCTCGCGGGCCTTCGCGTACGTCTCGCCGTCGGTCGTCGCGAGACACCGGTCGCGCACGCGCACGTCCCGTGGCTCCTGCAGCGGTTCGACCCCGGACAGCGCGTCGAGGGTCGCCTCGTCGACCGACCGGTCCATCGCCGCCTCGGCGAATGCCCGCACCTCCTCGATGCGGGACTCGGCGGCGCTCGGGTAGAACGTCTCGACGCGCTTTGCAGCGTAGTCGGTCACCGTCCGCGCCTTCAACTCGGCGAGCAGCTTCCGGTACACCTCGTGTGCGCGGTCCGTCGCCAGGAACCCGCCAGGGTCGTCGTGCTCGGTCCGGATCGCCGCCCGCGCGATGCGTGCGGCCCGGCCCTCGGTGACGCCCGGTGCGCGCGACAGCGTCGCCACGTCACCGGTTCGCAACGCCGTCTCTGGGTCGTCGAGTTGGGCCAGCGCGTCGGCCGTCTTCTCGCCGACGCCGGGTATCGCCGACAGTTCCATGGACCCCGTCTACCCCCGGCTAGGCGAAAAAACTCCCGGCGCGGTATCGCCGACATTCCCACGAGCGAACGGAGTGAGCGAGTGGGAAGCCGTCGGAACGCGAGGTCGAGCCTGCGAGACCGAGCGCTCCGACGAGCGTTCCATGGACCCCGTCTACCCCCGGCTAGGCGAAAAACTCCCGCCCGTCACCGGCGGGTCGCCGCGGCTCACCGGACCTCCCGTCGTTCCTGCGCTCCGGACGTCGATTCGGTCGCTGCCGCCCCGTCGCCGTCCCCCACCAGTTCGGCGTGGTCGACGGCGTAGATGGTCACCGCGTCGTTCTCGAAGGCGACGGAGAGCGCCGAACGGTTCCGGAAGTCCCGCATCGAGTCGCCGTACTGCTCGCGCTCGTTCGGGCCGACGTAGACGTACTGGACGTCGTACTGCCGGAGGGTCCGGGAGGCGTTGGCCCACGTGCCGACGTACACGTCGTCGACCTGTGCGGCGCGACGTTCGAAGGCGTCGATGCCGCGATACCCCTGCTGGTGGTCCCAGCCGACGACGGTCGGGACGCCGGTCAGCGTCGACGCTGGGTTGGTGAAGCTGTAGGTCCGGCGGCCGGGTGCCTCGACGATGGTCGGGGTCCCCTGCCGGTCGTCCAGCCAGTAGATGGCGGCCATCCGGTCGGGTTTGAACCGGTCGTGTACCGACAGGCCGTCGAGCGTGCGGTCCTCGTTCCGGTCGAACTCGTCCTCGACGATCTGGGAGTTGATGGTCAGTGCGGCGAAGGGCGCGCTGGCGAGGACGACGGCGACGACGAGGCCGGCAACCGCCAGCGTCGACCAGCGCGACCGCCCGCCGGCACCGGGGCGGCCGCCGTCGACCGGGGTGGCGGTCCCGGTCGCGTCGGCTTCGAGGTGACCGGAGAGAGTCTCCCGGGCCTCGGACAGTACCAGCCCTGCGCTAGCACCCGCGGCCACGCCCGCCAGCGTCCAGCCCTGTACTGCGACCTTCAGCGTCGTGTTCCAGCGCTCCTGCGTCGGGGGCCAGACCCGGGCGTAGACGACCTCCATCGAGAGGAGCAGGCCCACGCCGGCGACGAGCAACACGCCCTCGAAGCCGATGCGCCCGGTCCGGACCAGCCACCACGCGACCAGCAGTATCGGGCCGGTGACCGCCAGCACCGCGAAGTCGGCGACGGTGACGAGGACGACCGCCGCGACGAGGCCGGCCAGCGCGACGACGGCCGTCTCGACGGTCGAGTGCGCCCGGACGGCGGGCCAGGCCCGGTACAGGAGGTAGCCGGCGAACAGCGCGAGGATGCCGCCGTAGATGACGAGGAACGGGGCGAGGTCGGTCCGCGGCGGGAGGAAGCCGACGCCGTCGTTCGTCGGCACGTGCCCGAAGACGAGGAACGGCGAGGCGATGCCGACGCCGACGAGGGCGACCACCGTCGACAGGACGCCGGCGAGGACGACGCGCCAGAGTTCGGCCCCGAGCAGGCGAACCCGGTCGGTCGCCGTACCCGACCCGGCGTCGTCTCCCGTGACCGCGGCCGGGAGCGTGTCGGTGACCCGGTCGGGGAACAGCGTCGCCGGGTGCGCGTCGGCGGCGGCCAGCGCCAGCCACGCGAGGCCGACGACGGTCGGGAGCGACCACGTGTTCATGAAGCCGAAGACCCCGGCGACGAGGCCCAGTCCGCCGAAGACGAGCGCGAGACGACGGCGGCGCTCGTCGGCCGGCGTGAGGTAGTAGCTGAACGCGAGGGCGGCGGCGACGACGACGTACCCGTTCGCGAGCGTGTGCCCGTGGAGGTCCGCCTTGACGAACGAGTAGAGGGGGAACTCCTGGAGCGTGTCGGGGACGACGTACCGGGTAAAGAACCAGCCCCACTGCTGGGGGTCGCTCTGCTCCGCGACGGCCGTCTCGTACTCCATGTGCCGGATGGCGCCGAACGGCGCCCGACCGTAGGCGACGGCCAGGTCCGTCGGGAGGAGGCCGAACGCGAGTCGGACGGCGGTCGTGAGCGCCCCGCCGACGGCGACGAAGAACGCACCGAGCGCCCCGCCGAGGCGCGCGGACCGGCCGCGGTGTGCGGTGACCGCACCGGCGAGTCCGTAGGCGCTCACGAACATGATGCCGTAGAACGTCGAGAGACCGAGGTTGAACCCGGACCTGGCCGGGGTGTCGGCGAGCATCGTCAGTACCGTCACCTGCAACTGGGTCCCGTAGTAGTACCGGAGCGGTCTCCCCGCGAACCAGAAGTCCTCGGGTGGGAGGGCGTTCGTCCGCAGGAGCGCCTTCACGAGGCCGAAGTGGAGGAACTGCTCGCCGCCGGCCGGGGTGATACCGGCGTTGTAGGCACGGAACAGGAGGAGGAACCCGAACCCGACGAGGAAGACGCCGTAGCCGCCGGCCACGGCCCGCCAGTCGGGTTCTGCACCGCGCCGATAGGAGAACGTCGAGAGCGCTGCCACGACGAGCAGACTCAGGACGGCGGTGTGGCGGCCGAACGATACCTGGCCGACCCAGAACACGAGGACCGCCGTCGGGAGCAACGCGGCCGGGAGCGCGAACGCCGCGCCCCGGGACGGGAAGCGCGGGAACGCCGCGGCGGCCAGCGGCGCACCGACCGCTGTGAGGACCGCGAAGAGGAGCAACCACCTGAAGAGCATCCAGACGTCCAACATGTTCCAAACGGAAAACGCGGACGGGGTAAGCCTTCTGGAAGGTCGTCGCCGTGTCGTGTCAGAACGGCGCGTCCGTCACTCGACGTCGTCCTCGGGGGTCCCGCCGCGCCAGCGCGCCACCGCCAGGCCACCCTCGAAGAGGACGACCAGTCCGACGGCGACGGTCGCCGCCCCGGTCGCGGAGAGGTAGGGCTCGCTCACCACGGTCGCGAGCGTCGTCCCCGGACTCGCCAGCGACCCGGCGACGAGGGCCACCAGCCAGAACGGCAGTCGTGCCTTGCGGAGTCCCCGCCAGAGGCGGACGCTCCCGTAGTAGTTCTTGTTCGTGTACGCCACTGCCTCGTACAGGACGATGGCCGCGGCGCTGAGGAGCAACGGCGTCGCGGGACCCAGCCCGAACGTCCCGAGCGCGTCGATGAGTACCTGCGGTGCGTGCACGTAGTACCCGTTCGGGACGGGTGCCGGACTCAGGACGTAGCCGACCGCGCCGGCGAACGCCCACACCCAGAGCCGGCGGTCCGCCAGTTCGTCGGCCGTCGGTATCGGCGAACTGTCCTGGGTCCACTTGAGCAACTGGAGCGTCCCCTCGAACAGTCCGATCATCGACCCGGCGACGATGAACGGCGCGACACCGGTCGGGTCCGGGGAGAACAGGAACGCGATTCCCAGGAACGCCCCCCAGAACAGCAGGCGGCGACCCACGAGCCACTCGCGGGTCGTGATGCCCATCATGATGGCGAGCATGATGAGCAACGGAATCTGGAAGACGATGGCCTGGAAGCCCATCAGCGTCACGATGAGGTTGAACGTGTCCGAGAGCGCGAACGCGACGTTCGCAGACCCCTCGGTGTAGTAGAGGAAGTACTCGAACAGCGCGGGCAACATGAGGAGGTACGCGAACGCCATCCCGGCGACGGCGAGGACGAGGCTCACCGGCACCGACGCGAGGTAGTACCGGCGCTCCCTGGGGTAGAGCCCGGGGCGCATGAACAGGTACGATTCGTAGACGAACAGCGGGAGCGCGACGACGATGCCGGCCAGACTGGCGACCTTTATCTTCGTCAGCACCAGTTCGAGGGGCGAGTAGAGGTGCGGGCGCGTTATCTCCTGGCCCGCCGGGAGCAGGTCGTACCACATCCCCACGATTATCTCCTCGGAGAACGGGATGGCGAGCGCGCTCGCCGCCGCCGCCGCGAGGATGACGATGCCGAGGCGGTGGACCATCTCCTCGATGTGCATCGCGAGTGGCATCTCCTCGTCGTCCGGCGGCTTGTCGAAGCCGTCGTCGTCGTCGAACGGGTCGTCCTCGCCGACGGTCGTCGCCGACCCTGGTCGCGTCGCGCCCGCGGCGTGACCGACGGGGACGTCCTCGCCGCCGTCGGCGTTCGGAACGCCAGCGCCGCCGCCGTCAGCGTCGGCGTTCGGGCCGTCCTCCTCACCGACTTTGGCGTCCGCGTCGGCGTCCGCGGTGGCCGACGGTTCGACCGACTCGTACGGGTCCGGGATGACCGGACTCTGACTACCCGGGTCTACCGTCTCGTCCTTGGGTGATTCGGACTCGCGTGGCGACTGCTCGTCGTCGTCTTCCTTCGAGAGTTCCGAATCGTCCGGTTCCTCCGCCATCTACCTGACGTAGACATCGCACGCGTTATAGACCTTTTCTTACCCCGGGCGGGGATTCGGAGAAGAAGATTGATGTTAGAGAGGTGGATAGCTACCCGCAATCAATGAGTTCGGTCATCGACGAGGACACAGCCCGGAGCATCAACGCGGGGCGCGAGACCGCCGGTGTGATGCTCCGGTCGTTGCAGAAACACCTCCAGAAGGTGTTCATCGTCTTCCTCCTCGGGATGCTCGGGACCATCTACTCGCTCCGGTTGTTCGTCTGGGATTTCCTCAGGCAGAACACCGAGCAACGGATGTCGTCCGATACCGCGTTGCTGACCGACGTCATCGCCCGGACGCCGTTCGACGTCATCCTGCTCCAGTTCAAGATCGGCGTCATCGTCGGGTTCATCCTGGCGCTCCCTCTCTTGCTCTACTTCTCGAAGGACGCACTCGCACGGCGCGGGTTCCGTCCCGAGGTCCCGGTCTCTCGCTGGCAGGTCACCGGAATCGTGACCGCGGTGTTCACCCTGTTCGTCCTCGGTGTCATCTACGCCTACACCGTCTTCTTCCCGTTCATGTTCGAGTTCCTGGCGACCAACGCCATCCAGGCCTCCATCAAGCCGAGTTACGACATCACGATGTGGACGCAGTTCATCGTGTTCCTCACCTTCTCGTTCGGCCTCGCGGCCCAGTTGCCACTCGTCATGTCGGCGCTGTCGTACATCGAACTCGCCCCCTACGAGTTCTGGCGCGACAACTGGCGCTACGCGTTCGTCCTCATCTTCGTCTTCGGCGCGTTCTTCTCGCCGCCGGACCCGTTCACCCAGGTCATGTGGGCCATCCCGCTCATCTCGCTGTACGTCCTGAGCCTGGGCTTCTCGAAGGTCGTGACGAACCTCAGCCGGGCGGGCGGGAACGACCCGAACACCCCCGACCAGAGCCTGTTCCGGAAGCGGGCGCTCCAGCTGGTCGGCATCGCCGTCCTCTCGGCCGTCGGCACCGTGGCGTTCTTCGCGACGGAGGCGGCCACCGTCGTCTCGCAGTCGGTGTTCCCGGCTATTCCGTCGCTCGTCCGTCCCGGGCCGCTCTCGCCGACGACCGACCCGGTGGCGCTGCTCGTCGTCGGGTTGCAGGGCGCGTTCGTCATCGCCGGGTCGGTGCTGGTCGGCTACACCGTCGTCGTGCTCCGCCAGCCGGTCGTTCCCCGGGGTGGCGTGCGACCGGGCGACCCCGCGTCCATCGACGTCGGACAACTCGACGCGGCCGGCGTCCGCGCCGCACCGCCCGAAGCCTTCGTCGAGATGACCGAGGAGGAGGCCGTCGACCACGCACGGGCGGCGATGGACGCGGACCAGCCGGACAAGGCCGAGGCCATCCTCGAGCGGTTCGACGAGGCCGAGGCGGCCCGCGAGGCCGAGGCAGAAGCCGAGGCCGCAGAAGCCGAGGCCGCCGTCGAGGCCGGCGAGCCCGGACCGGACGAGGAGAGCGGTAACGTCGTCTCGCGGACCACCGCCGGCGTGGTCGACTCCTTCACCGAGGAGGAGACCACCGAGGAGGACATCGGCGGCTACTACTACGACGCTGCGTTCATCTTCGAGTCGATTACGTCGAAGCTGTTCCGCGTCGTCGGCCTGTTCATGAGCGTCCTGTTCATCAGCTTCTACTGGCTCTACAGCGGCGGGCTGGGCGACATCAAGCGGAACTTCATCTCCCGGGTCCCGCCGAGCGTCCGGGGCGACCCGTCCGCCGTCGGCTTCGAGCGCGCGTTCGACGCGGCACAGCCCCTCACCGACGTGATGGCCGTGGCACCTGGCGTCCCCCAGGCGGCGGGGAGCGGCCCGAGCAACCCCGGTGCGGTCGCGAGCTCACAGCCCTACTCCGAGGTGCTCGGCGCGATGGGCGGTCCGAGCGAGGTCGGACTCATCGTCGCGCTCCACCCCGTCGAGGCGCTCATCTTCGAGGTGAAGGTGAGCACCCTGCTGGCGGCCGTGGTGACGTTCCCGGTGCTGATGTACTACGCCTGGCCCGCGATGAAAGAACGTGGGCTGGTCACGATGGGGAACCGGTCGACGTTCCTCGTCTGGGGTCTCTCGCTCATCGCCGGGTTCGCCATCGGCGGCATCTTCGGCTACCTCTACGTCGCGCCGACCATCATCTCGTACCTGGTGTCGGACGCCATCAACGCCAACATGATCATCTCCTACCGGCTGAAGAGCTTCTTCTGGCTCATCTTCTTCACCACGGTGGGCATCGGCCTGTTCATCGACATCGTCGTCACGATGGTGCTGTTCCACTGGGGCAACATCCTCCGGTACGAGACGATGGTCGAGTACTGGCGGCCCACCGTCGTCAGCATCTTCCTCGCGTCGGCACTGTTCTCGCCCTCGGGCGTCCTGACGATGCTCATCTTCGCGGTGCCCGTCTCCGTGGCGTACGTCCTCGGCCTGCTCGTCCTCGGCGTGCTGACGTCGCCCTGGCGGTTCCTGGGCGGTGGCGGTGGCGGACCCGAGCGTCCGCCCGAGGAGCGGTCGGTCGACGAGACCGCCTGAACGTCCGGTCGCCGCGGCCGTGCGGCGAAAGCGTTACCCTCCGTCGGGGAGACTGCTCCGGTATGCCAAAGATAAGCGTCGAGATTCCACAGGAACTCCTCGACGACCTCGACGAACACGTCGGTGACGAGGGGAAGTTCGTCAACCGCTCCGACGCCATCCGGTCGTCCATCCGCAAGAACCTCGACATCCTCGACGAGATAGACGCCAGACACGACCGACTCGACGACGAGTCCTGAGCGGGCGTCGGTCGACGCTCGAAGGGCCGGAACCGGCGCTACACCGGTTCCGCGAAGCCGAACCGGGGCTTGACCCCGGTCACCTCGACCTCGACCGTCTCGCCCTCGTCGACCCCGTCGACGAACAGCGTGAAGCCGTCGACCTTGGCGATGCCGTCGCCCTCGCTCCCGACGTCCTCGATGGTCACCTCGACGACGTCGCCGGTCCGGACCGGCGCCGTCAGGCGGTGCTTGGCGACGAGGTACACCTCGGAGGACTCGTCGCGGGAGGCGTCCGGCGTGGTCGTCCGGACGTACTGGAACTCGGCCTCGATGTCCTCGCGGAGGTCGTCGAGGTCGCGCCCCTGGAACACCTTGACGGCGAAGTCGCCGCCGGTGTCGAGCACGTCGAGGGCGGTCTCGAACGCCTGTCGGGCCAGGTGGACCGACCGGGCGTGGTCGAGCTGGTACTCGCCGGTCATGTTCGGCGCCATGTCCGACAGCACCACGTCGACCTCGTTCCCGGCAGCCTCGCGGACCTGCTCCTTCGTCTCCTCGTCCGTCATGTCGCCCCGGATGGTCTCGACCCACTCGTCGTACGGTTCGTCGAACGACTTGATGCGCTGGAAGTCGACGCCGATGACGGTCCCCTCCTCGCCGACGGCCTCGGCGGCGACCTGCAACCAGCCGCCGGGGGCGGCACCGAGGTCGACCACCGTGTTGCCGGGGCCGAACAGTCCCTCCGCCTCGTCGAGTTGCTTCAGTTTGTACGCCGCCCGCGTCCGGTACCCCTGCTGTTTCGCCTTGTTGTACCAGTGGTCCTTGCGCGCCATGATGGTCAGTTACCGGTTTTAGCCGGTGCGTGCGGTTAGGGGCTTCGTTCCGGTGGCGCGCCGCCGACGCTCACCGCCGTGCGATGCGCGGCGGGACGACGGACGCATCCAGTCGAAGGTGACGAGCTTCTGACCGGTGTGGCGTGGGTCCAGCACGTCGGTCCGGATTCCCGGCACGAGCACGGCCGCGCTCACACGCGCTCGCGCGACTGAAAGGGTGTTTTTTTAGTGCCCGGTTTCGTAGCGTGATTCAACATGTTCAAGGCCATCGTGAGCGCGGAGACGCTCAAGACGACGCTCGACTCCGTGAGCGTCCTGGTGGACGAGTGCAAGATCCACCTGAACGAAGACGGACTCGAGATCCGTGCCGTCGACCCGGCGAGCGTCGGTATGGTCGACCTGCGACTCTCGGCGGACGCGTTCGAGTCCTACGAAGCCACCGGCGGCGTCATCGGCGTCAACCTCTCCCGACTCGAGGACATCGCCAGCATGGCAGACTCGGACCAGCTCGTCGAACTCGAACTCGACGAGGAGACCCGGAAGCTCCACATCCAGATCGACGGCCTGGAGTACACGCTCGCGCTCATCGACCCCGACTCCATCAGACAGGAACCCGACATCCCCGAACTCGACCTCTCCGCCGAGGTCACCATCGAGGGCAGGGACGTCAACCGGGCGGTCAAGGCGTCCGACATGGTCTCCGACCACATCGCGCTGGGCGTCGACGCCGACGACGAACTGTTCTACGTCGACGCCGAGGGGGACACCGACGACGTCCACCTCGAACTCGACACCGAGGACCTCATCGACCTCCAGGCCGGCGACGCACACTCCCTGTTCAGCCTCGACTATCTGAAGGACATGAACAAGGCCATCCCGTCCGACGCCGAGGTCACCCTCGAACTCGGCGAGGAGTTCCCGCTCAAGATTCACTTCGACATCGCCGAGGGCCAGGGCTCGGTACTGTTCGTGCTCGCACCGCGCATCCAGAGCAACTAGGCGGCCGCCGTTCTCTCCTCTCTCTATGCCCGTTCCCACGCCGCGTAGCCGAGCGCGGCGGCCGGGAGACAGACAGCACTTCCGAGGACGAGCGTCCCGAACGACGCCAGCGCGACGGCGCTCGCGCCGACGACGACCAGGGCGACCGACCCGATGGCGAGCGCGACGTCCGTGTCCCCCCGGCCGAGCGCGATGCCCACGACGAATGCGTGCCCCGCCGCGAGCATCGACGCACCCAGCGTCAGCGCCAGCGCCCCTCGACCGGTGACGACGGCGTACGCGAGCAGCGGGACGGCGACTGCGAGGAGGACGGGCCAGCGGCCGCCGGCGACCGACTCGAACACGTGCCGGTATCCCTCCACGGGCGGGCGCTCCGGAGCCATGGCTCGAGGTTCGAGTCGGGACGGCAAAAGGACACCGTCGTCTCGCGCGCCCGGTCCGCAGCGGCGCGACTCAGCGATACCGGTCGATGACCGCCTTGGCCTCGCGGGCGGCCTGCTTCCAGCCGTAGCCCTCCTCGTAGACGTGTCGCTTGGCGTCGACGAGTTCCTCCGGCGTCTCCTCGGCGAAGCCGCCACGTTCCCACGTACCGGTGTCGTGAAGCCAGTTCACGACCTGCTCTCGGGTCTCCGCCCACGTGAGGCCGACCATCTCGTAGTAGGCGACCAGCGCGAACACGCTGTTGTCGTGACAGCCCGGGACCGACCCGTACTCGTAGACCGTCTTGACGGGTTCGTACTGGGGCGTCGTCAGCAACTCGCGGTACTCGTCGGGCGACCGGAGTTCGAGACAGCGGTCGTCGCGTTCCTCGACGCGCTGGACCGTCCGCAGGTGGCCGAGGACCGCCTTGTGCAGGCGTCCCCACTCCGGGACGCTCCGGGGGAGTTCGTTCTCGCGCTTGACCCCGGCCGCGAGCGCCGACAGCACGTCGGCGTAGGCCTTCTCGACCGCGTGCCACTCCTCGCCCGCGAACGCACACTCCGGGTCGTGGAGGTCGTTCGTGCTCCGACAGTCCGGACAGGGGTACTCGAAGTGACGCGCCACGTCACAACGAGGGCGTCGCTCGCAAAAGAGTGTACCGTTCCACCGGTAAGTCGCCGTTTCCACCCCGAATCCTGACATGGCTGGCGGCCCGGGACCGGCACCAGCGGCCGGTCCAGGCAGGCCATCGCGACGCTTCCGGCGGCCTTCGTGCCCGGTCGGCGGCCGACCCGCAGGCCTGTCGCCGTGAAAACACGAGTCGTTCCCGGGTACGTACAGATTTCTCTCGCCGCGGGTGAGACGCCCCCTCAGTCCCGTCGGACCGTCGCCAGGATGGCGACGACCGGAACGACCAGCGCGCCGCCGACCACGAAGGGCGTCCAGTGGGCGGCGAAGGCGTACAGGCCGGCCATCGCCGGCGGGCCGACCGTCCGGCCGAGGCTACCTGCGCCCTGGGTCACGCCGAAGGCGCTTCCCTGCCAGTCGGCCCCCGCCGCCGACGAGACGAGCGCACCGAGCGCCGCGTTCAACAACCCGTTGCCGAACGAGAGCAGCGGCAGGAGCAGCACCAGTGCGACGGCAGACGGCGGCAGCGGGCCGACGGCGGGGAGCACTCGCCCGGCCGTCGGCGCGACGGGGATGGCCGCCAGGGCGACCGCCAGCGCCGTCGCGCCGACCACCGCCATGCGCTGGTCCCCCACGCCGCGCGAGATGCGTCCGACCAGTCCGCCCTGCACGACGACGCCGAGGACGCCGATGTAGGTGAGAAAGAGCGCGGCCTCGGGTTCTGCGTAGCCGAAGGTGTCGGCGAGCCACGGGATGAACGCGACCTGCACGCCCGAGAACGCCAGCGAGACGAGGAAGAACGCGACGACCAGTCCCCGGAGGTCGGCGTCGGCCAGGGCGCTCCGGAACCCGCCGACGAGCGTCTCGCGCTCGCCGACCGGGCGGTGTCGCTCCGGTTCGGGCAGGAACGCCAGGGCGACGACGACGCCCAGCAGGGACATCCCCGCGGCGGCGAAACTGGGCAACGAGAACCGGTTCGCCGGGACGAACGCCGGCAGCACGTCCCGGGCCGCCGCGACGACGGCGTCGCTGGCGAGGACGCCGCCGATGGCCGGACCGAAGATGAACCCGAGGGCGAACGACGCGCCGAGGATGCCCAGCGCGGCCGCCCGGTCGGCCGGCGGCGTCACGTCGGCGACGTAGGCCTGCGCCGTGGCGATGTTCCCGCCCATCGCGCCGGCGAGCATCCGCGAGACGAACAGCAGCCAGAGCGCCCCGGCGAGACCGAACACCGTCCACGCGAGGACGCTGCCGAGCAGGGACAGCACGAGGACGGGTCGGCGGCCGCGCTGGTCCGAGAGCCGACCGAGCAACGGGGCGAACAGGAACTGCATGACCGAGTACGACGCCGCCAGCAGACCGATGTAGAAGTCGCTGACCGCGAAGCTCCGCACGTAGAACGGCAGTATCGGGATGACGATGCCGAAGCCCAGCAGGTCGAGGAAGACGACGAGGGTCACGGCCACCATCGCGCGCCGCCGTGGCATCGCGCCCGCGTCCGGCACCGGCTGGGCGTGCGTGGCCGTCATCGGACGCCTCCGTCGTGCCGCCGAGGCCGCGTCGAACCAGGTCGGACCGCCGGCTCGTCCCGTGCGTCGTCCGTCACGGGGACCGGCGGGGTCGGCGTCACTCGTACCGGAGCGCGTCGATGGGGTCGGTTCGGGCACCGCGCCACGCGGGGTAGAGGCCGGCGACGACGCCGACGACGATGCCGACGGCGACGGCGATGCCGAACCACTCCATCGGGTACGTCAGCGGGACGCCGACGTACTGCGCGCCGGCCCAGCCACCGGCGACGCCGAGGGCCGTCCCGAGCACCGACCCGATGATGCCGACGATGACCGCCTCGGTGACGAACAGCGAGAGGACGTCCCGCTTCTGCGCCCCGACGGCCTTCATGATGCCGATCTCGCGGGTGCGCTCGGTGACCGAGACGAGCATGATGTTGGCGATGCCGATGCTCCCGACGAGCAACGAGAGCGCGGCGATGCCGACGACGAACGCCTGCAACTGGTCGAGGATGGACCGCAACTGCCCGAGCAACTCGGTGCTGGTCTGGAGGCGGTAGACGAGTTCGTCGCCGGCCTGCTCCTCGGCGTCGGACTCGGTCTCGAGGTACGTCCTGGTCGACTCCCGCGCGCGTTCGACGTCGCCCAGACTGGTGGCCTCGACGACGATGGCGGCGAACCGGGGCGTCTCCTGGGCACCGGCGACGAACTCGGTGTAGTACGGGTCCAGCGGCAGGTAGACCCGCGGCCCGGCGCCGAAGCCCTCGAAGGGCGACCGGGACTCGGAGTCGGACGTGATGCCGACGACCGTGGCGGTCACCTGCCGGCCGCCGAAGGTGGTGACGTTGACGGTGTCGCCGACGGTGACGTTCTGCTCGAACGCGTTCGCCATCGCCGGGTTGAGGACGGCCTCGCGCTCGCCCATCCGGAACTGGCGGCCCGTCTCGACGTCCTCGGCGTCGACGTACTCCGGTCCCGTGGCGATGACCGCGTCCTGTCTCGGGATGCGCTGGCCCTGGAAGTCGACGGTCTGGGTCGGTATCGGCGTGTAGCCGTACGCCGCCCGCACGCCGGGTCTCGTCGAGAGGTTCTCCACGTCGTCCTGCGTGAACACCGCCTGTGCGCCGGCGAGCGGTCCCTGGTTCGACGACCCCTCGGGCGACGCCCAGCCGTAGATGTTCCGGCGGTCGTCGGGGCTGATGTCGCCGATGATGCCCGCCTGGAGCGACGCGCCGAGCGTGACGAACGTGATGACCGCGGCGACGCCGATGACGACGCCGAGGGTGGTCAGCGTCGACCGGAGTTTGTGGCTCCGGATGGCCCGCCACGACATGCTGAGGTTGGTCAGCGGCTTCACGGTTCGACCTCGGCGTTCCGTCCGACGGCGTCCAGGTCCTCGATCCACTCGATGGTGCCGTCGAGGAGGTGGACGATGCGCTCTGCGTGCTCGGCGATGGGTCGTTCGTGGGTCACCATGACCACCGTGTTCCCCTCGGCGTGCAACTCCTCGAACAGGGCCATGATGCGTTCGCCGGTGTCGCTGTCGAGGTTCCCCGTCGGTTCGTCCGCGAGGATGAGCGCGGGGTCGTTCACGAGCGCCCGGGCGATGGCGACGCGCTGGCGCTGGCCGCCCGAGAGTTCGTTGGGGAGGTGTTCGAGCCTGTCGCCCAGTCCGACGCGTTCGAGCAGTTCGGTGGCGCGGTCGCGGCGCTCGCTCGCGCCGACGCCACGGAACACCAGCGGGAGTGCGACGTTCTCGAGGGCGGTCATCCGGGGCATCAGGTTGAACGTCTGGAAGACGAACCCGACCTCCTCGCCGCGGATGCGGGTCCGCTGGCGGTCGGACATCGCGGTGACCTCCTGGCCGTCGAGGAACACCGTCCCCTCCGTCGGGGTGTCGAGACAGCCCACGACGTTCATCAGCGTCGACTTGCCGGAGCCACTCGGGCCCATGACGGCGGTGTAGGAACCACGCGGGACGTCCAGCGTGACCCCGTCGAGCGCGTGGACTGGCTCGCCGACCACGTACGTCTTCCGGACTCCCTGTAACGAAACGGCGGGGGTCCCCCCAGCAGAATCCATGTCAGACCGATGGGTCGTCGCGACCAAAAAGATGCGTCCCAACGAGTCCGTTCCATCGGTGTGCGAGTCGGCGGACGGGTCGGACGGGAACGCATTAGGCGGGTCGGCACGCAAGGCGGACCATGAAGAACACCGGCGGTTCGACCGACCAGAAGCGACGCGCCGGCGAGAGTGCAGCCGAACTCGTCGAGGACGGCGACGTCGTCGGCCTCGGGACGGGGTCGACCGCGGCCCACGCCATCCGGGCGCTCGGGCGGGCGGTCGACGCGGGACTCGACGTGCGCGCCATCCCGACGTCGTTCCAGTCGCGCCAGCTAGCACTCGACTGCGGGGTCCCGCTGACGACGCTCGACGCCGTCGAGGGCGTCGACGTCGCCATCGACGGGGCGGACCAGGTCGACGGGTTCACGCTGGTCAAGGGTGGCGGCGCGGCCCACGCCCGCGAGAAGGTGGTCGACGCCGCCGCGGACCGGTTCGTCGTCGTCGCGGACCCGTCGAAACTCGTCGACGACCTGGACTACCCGGTGCCGGTCGAGGTGCTCCCGGCGGCACGACCGCCCGTCTCGGACGCGGTCCGTGACCTGGGCGGCGACCCGACGCTCCGGGCCGCAGAGCGAAAGGACGGTCCCGTCGTCACCGACAACGGGAACGTCGTGCTGGACTGCGACTTCGGCGTCGTCGACGACCCCGCGGAACTCGCGGCCGAACTCTCGGCGCTGCCGGGCGTGCTCGAACACGGCCTGTTCGTCGACATGGCCGACGAGGTACACGTGGGCGTCGCCGACGGCGTGGACGTCGTGCGTCGGTAGGGCCGCGTCGCTACGCGGCGCTACCGGGCGTGAAAACGGTTAGGAGTGGAAGGACGCGCTTACAGGTCGCGCGGCTGGACCGTCTTCCGGTCGTTCGCTTCTGCGCGTCGGGCGGCGTCTTCGAGGAGCTCCTCGACTTCCGCGTCGAGCGCGTCGTAGAAGTCCGACGCGACGTTCTTGTCCTGAAGTGCTTCCTTGACGGCTGCCTTGACGATGAGGTCTGCCATACGAGCGGAGTTTCCGGCGCACCCTTTATAATACTTGCCAAATAGTCCCGCGATAGGCCCTGAAACGGGCGTGTAGCAATGACATGGAGTGGACATGCTCGCTAACGAGGGGGCGAGATGACACGAAAAGTGCAAGAAGGCGGGGGAATTCGCACTCAGTCGGTCGGTTATCGACCGAAAAAGCGTACAGATGGTTTGTCCGATTCCGGAGTTGTTGTGCTAGTGACGTATTCTCTCCGGATGGCGGCGAGACTGCCGGTGGTTTTTCGCTAGTTCGAACTTTTGTTCTGGTCGTCGTAACCACCACTGGTAACCGAAAAGTAGAGGTGTGTAATGAGGAACTTTGTTTTTCTATGGGCGAATTTGGGTGAGAATCTGGAACAGGTATTTGGTGGTCCAAACCGAACCATGGGACACCGGCACTACCCCGTCGCCGGACCCCACTATGCCATCGTGTGACAATTGCGGTTCGCACGTCTCCGAACGGTTCGCCCGCGTGTTCGCCGACGAACACGGGGAGATACTCGCGTGCGTGAACTGCTCGGCGAACGCTGGTATCGCAGAGGCAGCCAGACGACGCGCGCAGAGTCCCTGACGCGTCGAAGGTCGAGGCGAAGCCTTTCTACCGACCCGGTCGAAGACGACCCGTGAGCGAGCACTACGTCTACGTCCTCGCCTGCGCCGACGGGACGTTCTACACCGGATACACCACCGACGTCGAGCGCCGCGTCGCCGAACACGACGCAGGCGAGGGGGCGAAGTACACCCGCGGGCGGACGCCGGTCGAACTCAGGCACGTCGAGTCGTTCGACGACAGGAGCGCGGCGATGTCTCGCGAGTACGAGGTGAAACAGCTCTCCCGCCGCGAGAAGGAACGACTCGTCCGGGACGAGTCCTGAGTCGGCGGTCTGCCCGGTCCGTCAGTCGTCCGTACAGGAGGCCGTCGCGTCGGCGACCGCACGCTCGTCGAACCGCAGGGCCGCCTCGACGATGGCCTCGCCGAGCGAATCGAGTCGGTCCGCGATGTCCTCGTCGGTGCACGCGCGGCCGTCCGGCGCGTCGGCGTCCCGTTCGAACTTGTCCGAGGCACTTCGGATGCCGACCTGTCGGGGGACGACGTGACCGTGGACGCCCCGGACGGTGCTCCGGAGGTGTTCGAGGGTACTCCCGTACGACCCGCCGCCGGCCACCGCCACGAGCGCGACCGGGGTGTCCTCGTACTCGTCGAACCCGCAGAAGTCGTGGAAGTTCTTCAGCACGCCGGAGTACGACCCGTGGTACACGGGCGTCCCGAGGACGACCGCGTCGGCCGCCCGGACCCGGTCGACGGACCGACCGACGCCCTGGTCGTCCGCGTCCGGGTCGAACAGGGGTACCTCGGCCGTCCGCAGGTCGAGCATGTCCGTCTCCGCCCCCGCGGCCTCGGCGGCGGCGAGGACGTGTTCGAGCGCGCTGTGCGTGTAACTGCCCTCGCGAACGCTGCCGGAGACCGCGAGGACCGTCGGAGTGCCCGTCATCGCCCGTACTCGGGGAGGGAGGTCTAAAAGTCCGTCAGTTTCGGTCGCCACCGACCGGTTTGCATCCGGGTGAATCTAAAGCTATTTCATCGTACGAGTGCAACTAACCGACGTCGGACGACGCGACCGGTAGTCAGACGAAAGAAAACGGCGGGACCGGCGGTCGGTGGAGCGACCGTCGGCGTCACTCGCGCTGTTCGTCTGGCTGGTCGGACGTGGGCGCGAACACCGCAACGGCGACCAGGATCCAGCCAGAATCCACACCCTGTGTCAGCAGGGAGACGCCGCCGGTTGCGAGCGTCACGCGGAGGCGCGTACCGATTTCTGTCACCTCCGCCGCTGTCGTCGTTTTTCGACGCAGAGCGGTATGCGTCGCGCCCCAAGTGGGACTCGCGCCGCTACGGGCGCTATCGGTAATCACGGACGGCGCCCACAAAGGTCTGTCCGTAGTGTGGTGAAAGTGAAACTGGAGCACCGGCGTCGTCGGCGGGGTTTTATCGCTGCGGGCGTGGATGGTCGCGTATGGACGTCATCTCCTTCGGC
Source organism: Haloarchaeobius marinus (assembly GCF_051207415.1). Lineage (NCBI taxonomy): Archaea > Methanobacteriati > Methanobacteriota > Halobacteria > Halobacteriales > Halorubellaceae > Haloarchaeobius > Haloarchaeobius marinus. Next base: position 27,790 of record NZ_JBPKGD010000004.1, read on the forward strand.
ACTGACGGTTGGCGCGCGACGCTCGACGAGTTCACGGCCCCGCGCGTTCGGATAGTCGGGCAGGCCGTCGCGTCCTACCTGCGGGACGAGGGACGCGAGGGTGGCACCGTCGCCGTCGGGTACGACGCACGGGAGTCCTCCCCCGGGTTCGCCCAGGAACTCGCCCGGGTGCTCTGTGCCAACGGGTTCGACGTCGTCATGCCCGAAGACCGGGACCGACCCACGCCGCTGACGGCGTGGCAGGCCAGAGAGCGCGACCTCGCCGGCGCGATGATGATAACGGCGAGTCACAATCCGCCGGAGTACAACGGGGTGAAGTTCATCACGGCCGAGGGTGCACCGGCGCTCCCGGACGTGACCGACGCCATCGCCGAACGACTCGCCGAACCGGAACCGCTCCCGGAGTCGGAACACGGCGTGGTCGACGAGGTGGACTTCGTGACACCACACGCCGACCACGCGAGGGACCTCGTCCGGACCGACCTCGACGGCCTGCACGTTGTCTACGACGCGATGCACGGGTCCGGGCGGGGGACGACGGACGACCTGCTGGAGTCCGCCGGTGCGACGGTCGACCGCGTCCGGTGCGAGCGCGACCCCGAGTTCGGCGGCACGCCGCCGGAACCGAGCGAGGAGAACCTCACCGAACTGGTCGAGGCCGTCCGCGACCGGGACGCCGACGTCGGCATCGCCAACGACGGCGACGCCGACCGGATCGCCGTCGTCACGCCCGACCGGGGCTTCCTCGACGAGAACCTCTTCTTCGCCGCCCTCTACGACTACCTCCTCGAATCGGACGCCGGCCCGGTCGTTCGGTCGGTCTCCACGACGTTCCTCATCGACCGCGTCGCCGAGGCCCACGGCGAGGCGGTCGTCGAGACGCCGGTCGGCTTCAAGTGGGTCGCCGAGGCGATGCGGGAACACGACGCCCTGATGGTCGGGGAGGAGTCCGGCGGCTTCACCCTCCGGGGACACATCCGCGAGAAGGACGGCGTCCTCATGGCGCTGCTCGCCGCCGCCGCCGAGGTCGAACGCCCCCTCGACGACCGGGTCGACGCCCTGCTCGAGGAGTTCGGCGAGATTCACCAGCACAAACTGAGCGTCGACTGCCCCGACGAGGAGAAGGCCCGGGTCATCGAGGCCCTCGGCGACGAGATACCCGACGAGGTCGCCGGCGAGGCGGTCGCCGACGTGGTGACGATGGACGGCTTCAAACTCCTCTGTGACGACGGGTCGTGGCTGCTCGTCCGCCCGAGCGGGACCGAACCGAAGATGCGGGTGTACGCCGAGGCGAGCAGTCCCGGCCGGGTCGAGGACCTGCTCGCCGCCGGGCGCGAACTGGTCGAACGGCACGTCTGAGCCGGCGGTCCGGCCGCGACGGCCGGAGACGTGACGGCATGTTTTTGTAACGGAACCGAGTCGTTCCCGCCATGGACAACGACACCCTCCTGAAGTTGCTCCTGGTCGTCGTCGGTGCCGTGGTCATGGTGTACTCGGTGGTGACGAGGTCTCTCCTCGTCGGACTCCTCATCCTGGTCCTCCTCGTCGGACTGTACCTCACTGTCCAACTGATTCGGGCCATCGCAGACTTCGGTTTCCAACTGGTAGCGGCCATCGAACACCTCGCCGAGGCCGTCGAGGCGAACGGTGGCGCATCCGTACCGGGACGTGGGGCGGAAATGCGGCAGGGCGACGACGCCGACGGGCGCGAGTCCGACCGGTCGCAGGCGGACGAACGCGGCGACTACGAACGCTTCGAGTAGCCCACGCCCGGGCATCCGGGGAGCGACGACCGGCGGCGTCCTCACCTGACGCCGAACAGTCGGCCGTCACGCTCTCGCACCTCGAAGCCGAGCGACTCGTAGAACGGACGCACGTTCGCCCCGAACCCGGCCGTCAGCCGTTGCTCCGCGTCGCACCGGTCGGCCGCAGCCTCCACCAGCGCGCGCCCGATGCCCTGGCCGCGCCGGTTCGGGCGGACGGCGACGGCGTCGACGTGGAGACGCGACGGCGACCCATCGCCGTCCCGTGGGACGAGGACGAGCGCCCCGAGGAGTCGCTCGCCGGCGGTGGCGACGAGCACGTCGTCCCGGGCGAGCGCCGGCCCCAGTTCGTCCGTCCGGAGCATGGCGGCGTCGAGGACACCTGCGACGGCCTGGGCCTCTCCCGGGCGCGCAGTTCGGACGGAGACGGAGTCGCCCGCGTCGCTGGCGTCAGAGCCGTCGGCACTGTCACCGGACATCGGTCACCCACCCTTGATGAGTCGCAACACGGTGACCTCCGTCGCTTCGACCGGCTGGTCCTCCGGCACGGGACGGCCGTCGACGAGGACGCTCACCTCGTGCGGGCTCAGGTCGACCGCCGCGAGGAGGTCGGCGTAGGTCGGGTCCGGGAGGTCCACCTCGTGGGTGGTCTCCCCTTTCACGTCCACGGTGACCTGCATGGACGTACGGTTGCCCGTCCGTGCGCCTAAGCGTGTCGCCACGGGACTGCGACCGACCCGAAAAGGATCCTCGTTCGCGCGCGACCCACCTACGCTGGCGGGACGCCGCCGACCTCGTCCTCCTCGCCGGCGCCGGGCGCGCCGGCCCTCCGCTCGCGGCCACCCACGTACCGGTCGTAGAGGACCAGCACGAGCGCGCCGAGGCCGAGCAGGAAGACGGCCCCGTCGAACACGCCGCCGACCCAGCCGAGCAGGTCGAACAGCGCGCCGAGGAGCAACCCGACCGTCAGTGCGACCCAGCGGTTCTCGCCCCCGGCGCGGGCGACGAGCCACGACCCGAGGGCGAACCGACCGTAGACGACGGCCACCCACGCGACGAGGGCGAACAGGCCGGCACCGACGAGCGTGATGGGGATGCCGACGATGGTCAGTGCCACCAGCACGAGTGCGACGGGCACCGCGACGACCGTCAACAGCCCCACGCCACCGCTCTCCAGGGGCGAATCCGCCACCCTGTCGGCCACCTGCCGGGAGAACCCGGGCAGGACGAGCAGGAGGACGGCCCCGAGCAGGAAGTTCACGAAGAACCCGTAGACGGCGAGTACCCAGTCGGTGACGGCGGGGAGGACATCGAACTCGGTCTGGCCGATGGTCTCGTCGCGGACGACGCTGCCACCGACGCTCGCACCCTCGGCCTGCCGGAGGTCGCCGTCGTACCGCAGGTCACCGCCGACGACGGCCGAGTCCGTCACGCTGATGACGTCGGCCCCGACCGCGGCGTCGCCCCGGACCGTCCCGGCGAGGGTGACGTCGGCCGCGCCGACGTTCAACTGCCCCCCGACGACGGCGCCGTCGAGCAGGCGCAGGGTCGCCGCCCCGACGGAGACGTCCCCGTCGACGCGACCGGCGATGTCGACGCTGGCGGCGGCGACGTTCAGGTCGCCCGTGACGACGCCGGTGTCCTCGATGCGGACGTCGGCGGCGGCCCCGTTCAGGTCGCCGTTCACCGTCCCGCGGACGACGACGGTCGACGCGAGGACGTCGAGGCCGTCGACCGTCTCGCCCTCCTCGACGACGTACGACCCGGCGACGGCGGACTCGGCCGCGACGAGGCCGGGGACCGACCCGAGGACGACGACGAGAACCATCAACGATACGAGTATTCTTCTACTGGCGGTAGAGACGCTCATACTGCTATATACGCCGCCACTTCACATATACTCGTAAGCTGGATTTCAAACACGGAGAACCGGGACACCGTCGGCCACGACCCGTCTCGGGGGGTTTATGACCGGACGTCCCCTCCGTCCGCACATGAGCGAGGCCGAGGAGTCAGGCGGGGAACCCGACGGCCAGCGGACGGTCTGGATCGAGAAGTACCGACCCGACGGACTCGACGAGGTAGTCGGACACGAGGACATCATCGGACGCATCGAGAGCTACGTCGACCGGAACGACCTGCCACACCTCATGTTCGCGGGGCCGGCCGGGGTCGGGAAGTGCGTGACTGGAGAGACGCCCGTTCTCACGAATCGAGGAGTGGAGCGTATCGAGGACGTCGTCGGCGATGTGGACGGGTTCGGCGAGCCCGACGATGGTCTGGAGGTTCTCACGTTCGGTGACGATGGTACGTTCAAGTACGTCGCACCGTCGAAGGTGTTCGGAAAGGAGGCCGACGAACTCGTCACCGTGAGCACTCGCGACGGGAACGAGTTCAGCGTGACACCCGAACACCGGCTCCTGACGCTCTCGACCGACGGGCTGGCGTGGCGGGAGGCGGAGAATCTATCTGCCGGGGATCGAGTCGTTCGCCCTCGTGAGGCACTGTCAATCGACGGTGAACCGACGCTCGACTGGGCGAGCGCGGTCGACCCGGACCGAATCTACGCGTACATCCCATCGGACCTCGCCGACGAGTACGGTCTGACCGGGGCGGAGGAGTACGTCGGCGTGAAGCGGCAGGTGTTTCGGGCGTACGCGAACGGGGAATCGCGAGAGACGGTGGTCGAGACGACGGGCCTCGACCCCGATACAGTAGGCAAGTACTGGCGAGAAGCGGCCGACTCTCTCGACGAAGAGGGGGCAAAGCGCGTCTCACTCGCCTCGTTGTTTGAACACGGTGTGACGGCAGCCGAGGTGCAGCAAGCAGTCGACAGAATCGAGTACGTCAACGCCAACAACTACCGGTCGGAGCCGATTTCGGTCCCCGACGAGGTGACGCCGGACCTCGCGAAACTCGTCGGCCTCGCGGTGAGCGAAGCGCGAATCGACAACGGCCGAATCCGGTTCTACAACACCGACGAGGATCTGCTCGACGAGTTCGAACGGATACTCGTCAAGACGTTCGACCTCGAACCGACGCGCGGCGAACAAGGTGGGACGCCGTTCGTCCGGGTCATCTCCGAAACGCTCACACACTTCCTTCGGGCGTGCTTCGACGTGTTCGACAGCTCCGGTGGTGGCGACGGTATCGGCTCGACAATCGTCACCGCACCCGAAGACGCACGGGGGGCGTTCCTTCGCGCGATGTTCGACGCGGAGGGGTACGTCGGGAAGAACGGTGCAATCGAGCTCACACAAAAGAACGCCGACCACATCACGCTTCTCTCGTACCTGCTGGCGGGTATCGGAATTCCGAGCAGGCGCAAGACCGAGCGCAAGGCAGCGCCCAACGGCTCCGAAGAGAAGTCGACCTATCATACCCTCAGCGTCTCCGGTGTCCCGTCACTCCGGCGATTCGAGGAGGAGGTCGGGTTCTCGCTCGGATACAAGGCCGACAGGTTGGCCGAACACGCGGCGAAAGAAGGAAACCCGAACTACGACACGATGCCGGTCCAGACGGCCGTCGACACGCTCTGTGACCAGCTCGACATCGACAAGAACTCGGCCGTCCCGGAGAGTCTGAACCCGGAATCGCCCGGAAGAGAGAACTACGAGGCTGCGATGGAGCAGGTGCTGTCGACCGCGACGACGCGGCTCGAAGCGGCACAGACGACTACCGAGCAGATCGCTGCACTCCGCCAGGAGGTCCAGGAGATCACCAGGACACCGGCGACGTGGATCGGTTCGCGCGAGCAGCTCGAACCGCTCGAAACACGGAAGGCAGTCGCCTCGGAGACCGGCGTCCGGACCGACAGACTGCTCGAGTACGCCGACGGCCGCCGAGCACCGACGGCCAGACGGACCGAGGAGATACTCGTCCATCTCGGCGATGTAGAGGCGGCTCCACCGGTCGAACGTGTGCAGACCGAACTCGCCGGACTCGTCGACGACCTCGGCGTCTCGTTCGAACGACTCGCAGCCGAAACGGGCCTTCGAGGCAACGATGTCTCGAACCTGTTGCGGAACGGCGACCACGACCTCAGCTCGCTCCCACGCTTCGAAACCGTCGCTGATGCGGTCGAGAGCGTGGCCAGCGAGATGTGCTCGCTGGAGGTCGTCGAGGCGCTCGGCACCCTCGACGTACTCGTCGGAGGAAATCTCTACTACGACGAGGTCGAGTCTGTCGAGCAGACTGACACCGCCGAGCGCGTCTACGACCTCACCGTTCCGGAGAGCCACAACTACGTCGCCGGGCAGGTCCCGACCGTGATGCACAATACCGCGACCGCCGTCTCCATCGCGAAGGAGATCTACGGCGACGACTGGCAGGAGAACTTCCTGGAACTCAACGCGTCGGACCAGCGGGGCATCGACGTCGTCCGGGACCGCATCAAGAGTTTCGCACGGTCCTCGTTCGGCGGGTACGACTACCGCATCATCTTCCTCGACGAGGCCGACGCGCTGACGAGCGACGCGCAGTCGGCGCTGCGCCGGACGATGGAGCAGTTCTCGAACAACACGCGGTTCGTCCTCTCGTGTAACTACTCCAGCAAGATAATCGACCCCATCCAGTCGCGGTGTGCCGTGTTCCGGTTCTCGCCGCTGTCGGACGAGGCCGTCGCGACGCAGGTCCGACACATCGCCGCGGCGGAGGGCATCGACGTCACCGACGACGGCGTCGACGCGCTGGTGTACGCGGCCGACGGCGACATGCGCAAGGCCATCAACGGCCTGCAGGCGGCCGCCGTGATGGGCGACACCGTCGACGAAGAGACGGTCTACGCCATCACCTCGACCGCCCGACCCGAGGAGGTGGAGGCGATGGTGACCGACGCGCTGAACGGGGACTTCATCGCGGCGCGTGCGAAACTCGACGACCTGCTGACCGAACGCGGCCTCGCGGGCGGGGACATCATCGACCAGATACACCGCTCGGCGTGGGAGTTCGACCTCGACGAACGGGCCGCGGTCCGACTGCTCGACCGCCTCGGCGAGGCCGACTACCGCATCACCACTGGCGCGAACGAGCGCGTCCAGCTAGAGGCGCTTCTGGCGTCGCTCGCACAGGGGTAGGTCACCCCGTCTCGACGTCGGCGGCGGTCTCGAACCGGAACTCGACGCCGCCCTCGTCGCTCTCGCCGACCGTGACCGTCCAGCCGTGAGCGTCCGCGATCTCCTGGACGATGGAGAGCCCGAGTCCGGTCCCCGAGTTGCTGGTCGTGTACCCGGACTCCAGGATGCGCTCCCGGTCCTCGGCGGGGACGCCCCTGCCGTCGTCGGCGACCGAGAACCCGGCGGCCCCGGGGAGGCGGTCGACGGTGACGGTGAGCGGCGACCCCTCGGTCCGGCGGCCGGGGACGTCGTCACTCGTGCCGTGCGTGACCGCGTTCCGGAAGAGGTTCTCGAGGAGTTCGACCACGCGTGCACGGTCGGCGTCGACGGTCACGTCGTCGACGACCGACAGTTCCGCGTCGCCGGTCTGGACGCCGGCCCAGGCCTGCGTCGCCACCGCGCCGATGTCGACCGGTTCGGGGTCGCCGACGACGTCGCCCTGGCGTGCCAGCGTGAGCAGGTCGTCGACGAGGGTGTTCATCCGTTCGTGAGCGTAGCGAATCTCCTCGAAGTACCGCTCGTCGCCGGAGTCCTCGGCCAGGTTGACGTAGCCCTCGGCGATGGAGAGCGGGTTCCGCAGGTCGTGGCTGACGATGCTGGCGAAGGCGTCGAGGCGCTCGTTCTGCCGTTCGAGTTCGCGCTGTCTCTGTTTCTCCTCGGTGATGTCGGTGTAGATGGCGTAGCCCTGCAGGCTCCGTTCGCCGCGCTCGAACGGGACGACGTGCAGGAGGAAGTCGCGGATGCCGTCCCGTGTGGTCCGTCTCGAGACGACGTTGAGGCTCTCCCCGGCGACGAGTTTCTCGTTCAGCGCCGCGGCCTCGTCCTCGAACCCCTCGGGGACGATGTACTCGTCGATGTCCTCGCCGACGAGCGTCTCGTTCGACCACCCGAACACCGACTCGAACTCGGGGTTGACCTCCTGGACGCGGAGTGCGCCGTCGGCGTACGCGAACCGGACCGCCGGGTCAGGCACGTTCTCGAACAGCGCGGAGAGTCGGTCGCGTTCCCGGCGGAGGTCGGACTCCGCCTGGAGGCGCTCGACCGTCTGGGCGACGTGCGTCGCCAGCAGTTCCGTGAGTTCTCGGTCTCGCTCGTCGAAGGCGTCGACCTGGCACGACCAGGCCACGAGTACGCCGAAGTCGCCGACCGGTACCGAGAGGACCGACCTGTACTCGTGGTCGTCCCCGGGCCCGTCGTCTTCGAGCGTGCTGACGTCCTCGACGACGACGGAGTCGCCGGACTGGAACGTCTCGCCGGCGATTCCCTCGTCGGTCGCCGACCCGTCCGCGGGGACGTCCCCGGCGTCGGCCATCGCGTCGGACACGGCCACCGGGACGAAGTGGCCGTCGCGGGCGCTGTAGAGGCCGACGAGGTCGAGGTCGAGTACCTCCTCGGCGACCCGGGCCGTCACCTGGCCGACGGCCGCCGAGGTGTCGCAGGCGGCCAGTTCGACCGCGACGTCGTGCAATCGCTCTATCTTCGCGTTGGTCTCCCGGAGGGCCGTCACGGTGTCGCTCTGGTCGACGATGCGGAGCGCGACTTCGTCGACGAGACGGGTCACCGTCCCGGACCGCCCGTCGTCGCGGACGAAGCCGTCGGCGTCCACCTCGTCGCAGACGGTCACGGGGTCGGCGTCCGCGAACACGACCACCGGGGCGAGGGTAGCACCGACGGTCGTCCGGACGGCGTCGGCGGACGTCGGGTCCTCGGCGACGACGAGACACGAGCAGTCGTCGCCGGGCGAGTCACCGGGAGCGAGCGTCTCTACCGGCCACTCGCCGTCGATGGCGTCGGCGACCGATTCGCGCCGCTCGGGGTGGGACGCGACGACTGCGACGGGTCCCACCGCGGTCTCCGCGGCAGGGTACCCTCCCGGTCTCTCGTCGTCTCTCACTTCCCGTGAATAGTAGTCGGGGAGTGTTAATCCTGCCGCCCGACAGCAGTTCGCACGTGACAGTCGGCGTCAGTTCAGGGCCCATATCGCGTAGTTGAGCACCGCCGCGAAACTGACCCACGCCAGGTACGGGACGAGCAGCGCCGCCGCGGTGCGGTCGACCCGGTCGAACGCGCGGACCGTGGCGACGACGAGCACCCAGAGGACGACGATTATCGCGAGGCCGAGGTCGGGGCGCTGGAACGTGAAGAACGCCGGCGTCCAGGCCACGTTGAACGCCATCTGGAGGGCGAACGTCCCGACTGCGACCTTCACCGTCCGGTCGCCGATTCCCGCCGACCAGACCCGGTACAGCGCGATGCCCATGAGCGTGAACAGCAACGTCCACACGACCCCGAAGGCCCACCCCGGCGGGTAGAACCAGGGCTTCTCGAGCGACTGGAACCACGCCGTGTCGGGGCCGCCGAGGACCGCCGGGACGGCGCCGACGACGTTCACGAGGAGGACGAACCCGAGGATGCGGAGCAACTCGCCGCCGTCGGGCCGGTCGAGCAACCCACCGTTTTCGGTCGACATGGGGAGTCCTACGTCACGAGTGACCGAAAGGCGTTGGTCGAACGAGTTAGGTCGGTGGGCCCCGGCGGCCACGAGATACAATCGAGGTAATATGTCTCACGGGTAGTATTGTCAACTAACGTTACAGTCTGCCCGGACACCCGTTCTGGCCCCTGCGAGGAGGTGGTCGCACGTGCCCGCCGGTTCCTGCCAGAATCGCCCGATACCGGCGTTGCGGAACTGTTTTACCGCCCGGACGGTCACTGTGGGGTACGAATGAGCGAGCTCGAATCGGAGTATCGCCTCGACTATTTCGAGGCGGAAGGGTTCGTGCGACGGGAGTGCGTCGACTGCGGCGCCCACTTCTGGACGCGCGACCACGACCGGGAGACGTGCGGGGAACCCCCCTGCGAGGACTACAGTTTCATCGACAACCCGGGGTTCGACGAGGCCTACACGCTCGAAGAGATGCGAGAGGCGTTCCTGTCGTTCTTCGAGGCCCACGGCCACGAGCGAATCGAGCCGTACCCCGTGGCGGCGAACCGCTGGCGCGACGACGTGCTGCTGACGCAGGCGTCCATCTACGACTTCCAGCCACTCGTCACGTCGGGTCAGACGCCGCCACCGGCGAACCCCCTGTGCATCAGCCAGCCCTGCATCCGGATGCAGGACATCGACAACGTGGGCAAGACGGGCCGTCACACGATGGCGTTCGAGATGATGGCCCACCACGCGTTCAACGCCCGCGAGGACATCGAGGACCCCGACCAGTACGCCTACCAGGGCGAGGTGTACTGGAAGGACGAGACCGTCAAGTACTGCGACGAACTGTTCGAGTCGCTGGGCGCGAACCTCGACGAGATAACCTACATCGAGGACCCGTGGGTCGGCGGCGGCAACGCCGGCCCCGCCATCGAGGTCATCTACCGGGGCGCCGAACTGGCGACGCTCGTCTTCATGTCGATGGAGCAGGACCCCGAGGGCGAGTACGAGATGAAGGACGGGAACCGCTACTCGCCGATGGACACGTACATCGTCGACACCGGCTACGGTCTCGAACGGTGGACCTGGATGTCCCAGGGGACGCCGACGGTGTACGAGGCGGTCTACCCCGACATGATAGCCTTCCTCAAGGAGAACGCCGGCGTCGAACTCGACGACGACGAGGCCCAGCTCGTCCACCGGGCCGCCAAGCTCGCCGGCCACATGGACATCGACGAGGCCGAGGACATGGAGGCCGCCCGCGAGACCATCGCCGACAAACTCGACGTCGAGGCCGACCGCCTCGTCGAGTTGATGGAGCCACTGGAGGACATCTACGCCATCACCGACCACTGCCGGACCCTCGCGTACATGTTCGGCGACGGCATCGTCCCGTCGAACGTCTCGACGGGCTACCTCGCCCGGATGGTGCTCCGGCGGACGAAGCGACTGTGTGACACCGTCGGCGTCGACGCACCGCTGGACGAACTCGTCGACATGCAGGCCAAGCGCCTGGGCTACGAGAACCGGGACACCATCCGCGAGATAGTCCGCAACGAGGTCGAGAAGTACCACGAGACGCTCGAACGCGGCGGCCGGAAGGTCCGCCAGCTCGCCGAGGAGTACGCCCGCAAGTCCGAGCCGATTCCGACGAGCGAACTCATCGAACTGTACGACAGCCACGGCATCCAGCCGGACATGGTCGAAGAGATCGCCGACGAGGAGGGCGCACGGGTCAACGTCCCCGACGACTTCTACTCCCTGGTCGCCCAGCGCCACGACGGCGCCGAGGCGTTCGAGGAGGAGGGGGAAGACGCGGACGACCGACTCGACGACCTGCCCGCCACCGAACGGCTCTACTACGAGGACCAGCAGCGCACCGAGTTCGAGGCCGTCGTCCTCGACGTGTTCGAGCGCGACGACGGCTACGACGTCGTGCTGGACCAGACGATGTTCTACCCCGAGGGAGGTGGCCAGCCGGCCGACGCCGGCACGCTCTCGACGGACGACGTGACCGTCGAGGTGACCGACGTCCAGCTCGACGGCGACGTCATCCTCCACCGGACCGACGAGGACCCGGGCAAGGGCGAGTTCGTCCGCGGACAGCTCGACACCTACCGCCGGAAGCAGTTGATGCGCAACCACACGGCGACCCACGTCATCATCCACGCCGCCCGCGAGGTGCTCGGCGAGCACATCCGGCAGGCCGGTGCCCAGAAGGACGTCGCGTCCTCGCGCATCGACCTCCACCACTACGAGCGCATCACCCGCGAGGAGGTCAGGGAGATAGAGCGCTACGCGAACGAACTGGTGATGGAGAACACGCCGGTCAAACAGGAGTGGCCCCACCGCCACGAGGCCGAGGAGGAACACGGGTTCGACCTGTACCAGGGCGGCATCCCACCGGGGACGAACATCCGCCTCATCCACGTCGCCGAGGACGTCCAGGCCTGCGGTGGCACGCACGTCGCCCGGACCGGCGACATCGGCGTCATCAAGATACTGACGAGCGAGCGCGTCCAGGACGGCGTCGAGCGCATCAACTTCGCCGCCGGGGACGCCGCGGTGCAGGCGACCCAGCAGACCGAGGACGCGCTGTACGACACCGCCGAGGTGTTCGACGTCTCGCCGCAGGAGGTGCCCGACACGGCCGAGCGCTTCTTCGAGGAGTGGAAGGCCCGGGGCAAGACCATCGAGGACCTCAAGGAGCAACTCGCCGAGGTCCGTGCGGCCGGGTCCGCCGACGTCGAGGAGGTCGACGTGGACGGGACGCCCGCCGTCATCCAGCGCGTCGACGCCGACATGGACGAACTCCGGGCGACGGCGAACGCGCTGGTCGAGGAGGGCAAGATCGCCGTCCTCGGGTCCGGACTCGACGGCGCGCAGTTCGTCGTCGCCGTCCCCGACGGCAGCGACCTGAACGCCGGTGCGGTCGTCAGCGAACTCGCCAGCAGGGTCGGCGGCGGCGGCGGTGGCCCGCCGGACTTCGCGCAGGGCGGCGGTCCGGACGCCACCGCGCTCGACGACGCACTCGACGACGCGCCGGACGTGCTCCAGGCAGTCCTCGACCACTGAGGACGGGACCCCCGAGGCCGGTTTTTTCAAAGAGACCGTCGATAATCCCGTATGGCACGAACGAACGCGTCGACCCGTGACAGCGATCGGTTCGGCCGAGACGGCCTCCTCGAGTTCGCCGTCGGCTATCCCCGGACGGTCGGGTGGCGGCCGACGCTCGTCGGCGGCCTCCTCGTCCTGTTGAGCATCCTCGTCCTCCCGGTGTTCGTCCTCCTCGGCTACCAGGCCAGACTCGGCCGCAGTGCGGCAAACGGGTGGCCCCAGCCGGAACTGGTCGACGTCGGCGACCTGTTCGTCGAGGGGCTGAAACTGTTCGCGGTCCTGCTCCCGCCGGTGCTGCTGTTCGCCGGCGTGTACGCCACGTTCGTCCTCGGAGGGACGGCGGTCGAGTCGGACGCCCTCGTCACCGCCGGTGGCCTCGTCGTCCTGGTCCTGTACCTCCTGCTCGTGTTCCTCGTCCCGGCGTTGCAGACCGGCTACTACGTCACGGGGAGCGTCACGAGGACGTTCACGAGCGGCGTCGTGACCGACTTCGCGTTCACGGGGTACTACGTGAAGGCGACGCTCGTCTACCTCGTCCTCGTCGTCGTCGCGAACGTGGTCTACCTCGTCTCCATCGTCACCATCGTCGGCCCGCTGTTCGTCGCCGCGTTCTTCGCGTTCGCACAGGGGTCGTTCTGGGGCTACGCCTACTACCGGGCCGCCGAGCGGGGAATCGTCCCGCCACCGAGCGAGTTCGGTCCTGACACGCCCCCGGGCCACCCCGGGGAACACGACCGGACCGCGAAGTTCTGACGGGCAGAACGTTTTTCCTCCAGACACGAGTCGTCCGAACCATGGTACGGAGGGACGCCACGTCGCCGCGCCCGGACCGGGGTGACCGACCCTGAGTCCCGGCCGCGACCCCCGGGAGGGCCGGGCCGACGAGGGGCAGTGGCCCCACGGCGAGGATGCCGGACGGGCGGCCGATGCGTCGTGGCCACACGGCGGGACCGACACTCCCCGGCGACCCGTCGAACGGCCATCGTCGAGCGACCGCCGCGACCGCCCGCGTCCCGGACCGACCGACGGGTGGGCCGACAGACTCGGTCGACGCCAGTACGACCACGAGCCGCGCCGGACCCTCGAACCGACCGGCTACGACGGCGTCGACCCGGCAGTGTTCGACGGGAACGCCGCCTCGTTCGCGCTCAGGTACCCGTTCGGGCGCGGGGGAACCGCCGTCGTGCTGACGATGGTACTCTCGCTGCTCTCGTTCCTCGTCGTCCCGGCGACGTTCGTCGTCGGCTACCTCGTCCGACTCGCCGGGGCGGCCGCCCGCGCGGAGCAACCGCCGGAGTACGAGGACCTCGGGGGGCTACTGGTGCTCGGGGTCGCCGCGTCGGTCGGACTCGTCGGGTACGCCGGCGCGGTCGCGGCGCTGGTCTACGCCGGGTTGCAGGTGGACGTGACCCTCGCCGGTGCGTTCACCGTCGCAGGGTGCTACTTCGCGCCCGCGTCGGTGACCGCCCTCGCAGCGACGGGCGCGGTCGGACCGGCCGCAGCCGTCGACGGGGTGCTCTCGTTCGCCCTCACCCGTCACTACCTGTTCCGGTTCGTCGCCTACGTCCTGGTCGTCGTCATCGCCGGCGTCGTCGGTCTGGTGGCCCTGTTCTTCGTGCCCTTCGGACTGCTCCTGGCGCCGCTGGCGGCGGTCCCGTCGGCGGCCTACTGGGGCCACGCCTACGGCACGGCCCTGGACGAGGGCGTCGTCGATCCGCTCCCGGCGGACGGGTAACCGGCCGACGACCGCCGGAAGGCTTTTTCCGCGTACCTCCGTCGTGTCAGTTCGATGTGGGCCCGTGCGTCCGCCCCGTACGCGAGAGGGAGCAACCGATGAGCGACGAGGACCTGACGGGCGACCGGCGTCGACACCCGGAACGCCCGGATGGCCGGGGACAGCGCGTCACGACGTGGGACGGTCGGCGGACCCGCGACGACGTCTCCTGGGACTTCGACGCTCGGCCGTCGCGTCGCCGCGAGTCGGCCGACCGGTTCGGCCACCGCCGACGGCGCGACTACGCGAGCAGTCGCCGGGTCCCCCGGGCCGACGTCGCCCCGTTCGACTTCGACCGGAAGGGGCCGTTCGGATTCGCCGTCACCTATCCCTTCCAGCGCGGTGTGGGGCCGGTGCTGAAGGCCGGACTGCTGACCCTGGGGAGTGCCCTCCTCCTGTTCACGCCGCTCGTGTTCCTGTTCGGCTACCTGTTCAGACTCACCCGCCACGCTGCCCAGGGTCGTGACCAGCCGGCGTTCGAGGACTACGGACAGATGCTCACCGACGGCGTCGGCTACGTCGTCGTCTTCACGCTGGCGGGCCTCGGGTGGCTGCTCGCCTACGCCGTCGGTACCGAACTCCACGCGGCGGTCGGAGCGACGTTCGGCCTCGTCGGCGCGTACCTGTTCCCCGCCGTCCTCACCGTCTACCCGGTCACCGGGAGCGTCGCGACGACGTTCACGTCGAGTCGGGCCCTCGACCTCGCGTTCACCGGATACTACGTGAAGCACCTGCTGGTCTTCGTCGCCCTCGTCGTCGTCCTCCGCATCGTGACGGCCGTCAGCGCGTTCGCGCTCCTGGTCGGCCTGGCGTGGGGGTGGGCGTTCTCGTTCCTCGCCACCGGTGCGTACTGGGGGTTCGTCTACTACGCCGGCGCACGCGACGGCGTCCTCGAACCCACGGAGCAGGCCGACCAGCGAAACGGCTTCTGAGACGTTCGCGCAAGAGCCAGTGCTGTAGCGGACAGCGACGGAGCGATTCGAGCGCGTTCCCTGCCAGCGAACGGGCGCACTACGACGGCCAGTCGCGCGACCCGGACGGACGGGTGCCCGCCTCGGGGAGGTCGAGCACGTCGAGGGCGGCGTCTCTGACCGCCGGAACGTTCGCCTCCGGGCAGTAGACGCCGAGTCGCCACTGCACCGACTGGGCGGCCTGGAGGCCCTTCACGAGCGGTGATTCCTCGTGGAGTCGGCGGACTTCGCCGTTGACGACGACGCGGGTGGAGGATTCCGGCATCGACGGGCGACCGGGCACGTCGAGCAGGACGTCCTGGATGGCCACGTCGGCAGCGTCGGCGACGGCGTGCTCCCAGTCGCGGACCGTCTCGTGGTCGGCGTCGACGACCCGGTCCGGGACGTCGTCGAGTTCCGCCCAGACGGCCCGCTTGTAGAGGTCGCGTTCGGCGATGCGGGTGGCCACGTCGGCGGTGTCGTCGTGCCGATGGAGTTCGGCGACGAGTTCGTCGTCGGTCATGCGAGCGAACCGCTCGACGGTGAGGTCGGTCCCGTCGAGGAGGCGCTCGCAGACGCGTTCGAGCATCGCGCCGGCGATGCGGGAGACGTGGTGGCGGTAGACGGTCGCGTTCATCAGCGCCCGTGCGACCAGCATCGACTCGGCGGTGGCGAGGTTCCCCTCGGCCAGCGCGAGGTCGCCGTCGATGAACGTCAGCGCACGGAGGAGTCGTCCCTGGTCGATGGTGCCGTAGGGGACCCCGGAGTGGTGGGCGTCGCGGACGAGGTAGTCCATCCGGTCCACGTCGAGTTCGCCCGAGACGAGCTGGCCGAGTTCGCCCTGCCCGTCGATGACGTCGGCGACCACGTCCGTCGACAGCCCGTGGGATTCGAGGACGGCGGCGAGTTCCTCGCCGGAGAGCAGGTCGTGGACCTCGTCGTGGTGCCGGCCGAGTCGGCGCTGGATGATGCCCTCGGTCTGGTGCCCGTAGGGGCCGTGCCCGACGTCGTGGAGCAGGGCGGCGGCCTGCACCGCCTCGGCGCGGGACCCCTCCACGTCCAGGTGGTCGCAGGCCCGGCGGGCGAGGTGGTAGACGCCGAGGGAGTGTTCGAACCGCGTGTGGTTCGCAGACGGGTAGACGAGTCGGACCGTCGAGAGCTGCTTGATGTGACGCAGCCGTTGCATCGCCGCCGTATCGAGCAGGTCGGCGACGACGCCCGACACCTCGATGTAGTCGTGGACGCTGTCCTTGATGGCGTGCATTGGCCGAGTACACTCGTCGGCGAGCCAAAAGGAACCCGAATCTCTCGGGCTCGCTGGCCGGCACCATCCGTGAACGGTTTCCCGTGCCGACGTCTCGGTTCGCCCATGCCGACGACGACCCGGGACGGGACGACGCTGTACTACGAGACCGACGGCGACGGCGAGACGGTCGCGTTCGTGCCCGACGTCGGGTGCGGGGCGTGGCTCTGGGGCTGGCAGCACGCCGCCCTCGCCGGTCCCTACGAGACGCTGGTGTGGAACACGCGCGGGACGGGCCGGTCGGACCCGCCGGCCGGCCCGTGTTCGGTCGCGACCCTCGCCAACGACCTGGACGCCGTGCTGTCGGCCCACGGCACCCGGTCGGTCCACCTCGTCGGGTGTGGCCTGGGCGCGATGGTGGCGCTCCACTACGCCCGACAGTCCGGGCGGGTGCGGACGCTCGCGCTCCTCGGCGGTGCCGCGACGGGCGACGAGTACGACCCCGACCCGATGTTCGCCGACCCCGGCGACGAGGCGGCCTGCCGCGAGACGCTGTCGGCCGTCCTCTCCGACGGGTTCCGCGCCGACCACCCGGACGTCTGCGACGGCATCGCCCGGTGGCGATGCGACGAGGACGCCGACGAGGAGTCGTGGCGGTACCAGCGCGCCGCCGTCGACGGGTTCGACGCGAGACCGCTGTACGAACTGGACCAGCCGGCGCTCGTCGTGGCGGGCGGCGCGGACGAACTCGTCGAGGCGGGGGCCGGACGGCGACTCGCCGATGGGCTTCCCCGTGGCGAACTGCGGTCGTTCCCCGACGCCGGGCACTTCGTCGGCGTCGAACGCTCCCGACCGGTGAACGACGCGCTCCGGGGCTTCCTCGACGACGAGACGGGCGAGCACTAGGGGTCGACGACGACGACGTCGCCGCCGTCGCCTCGACGACCGCGAATCCGGGGTGCCGGCCCCCGAGGGGCACCACCCCGGTATACGACTCGGGACGTATCTGTGGCCACGTCCGGGGCGGGAGGCTAGACAGTTAGCTGGTCGAGTGTCGCGCGACACGCCGTGACGCGGTTCCCGTCCCGGTCGTAGTCGACGACGTCGATCCGGTCGAGGAGCGGGAGATGGCGGTGGTGGAGCGATATCTCGACCGCGCGCTGCGAGGGGACGTCGTCCGCTTTCGTCGCGACCTCGCGGGCGACGTCGGAGAGCGGTATCGGCGGGAGCCTCGACTGTACTACCTCGAGGGCGTGCTTGCGGCGCTGGTCGGCGAGTATCCTGTGTCGGTCCTCGGTCGAGACGTGGACCGACTCCTGTTCGTCTGCGTCGTCGGTTCGTGAGTCTGCCATGCTGAGTCACCTCCAATCGAAGTCGAGAGCGCGATTCGGAGTGTACCCGGACACTGGGACCTGCCGCCGATAAGGCCTGTTTAACATATATTAGGTCCCGGTCGACCGGGGGAGGCGCCAGTTCGTCGCTCCAGTCGTGACGACTGCTCGCCGTCTGCGATTCAGATAGTGACCGGAGAGCGACGCCTGTCGACCGGATTCCTGATTCCGTCGACGGAGTCTTGAATAGGATGGAACCCCCCATGTGTGCAATGAGTACTGTGGCACTGACTGACGCACTCCGAGAGACACTCGGCGTCTTCGAGTCGGTTCGTCCCGGGACGCCACTGACGACGAGCGAAGTGACGGAAGACCTCGACGTAGGGCGACGCAGTACCTACAGCAGACTCGAACGACTGGCCGACCACGGCTACATCGAGTCGAAGGAGGTCGGCGCGCGCGGCCGGGTGTGGTGGCGACCCGTCCGGCCGGCAGCGTTGGGAGCGGGGTCCGAGGACGCGCCGGTCGATTACGCCGCCATCGCCGCCGACCTGCCGGGGATGGGCTACCGCGCACGATTCGACGGCACGAGGACGGTAACGTACATCAGCGACGCCTGCGCGAGGGTGACGGGGTACGACCCCGACGACGTGGCGTCTGGGGCCGTCGACTGGGAGGAAGACGTCGTCCACCCCGACGACGTCGCCCATGTCCGGCAGGACGTCGCCGAGGGACTCGAACAGACGGGGCGGTTCACGACCCAGTATCGCATCGAGGACGCCGGTGGCGAGGTACGGTGGTTGTGGGAACACGGTCGCGACGTCGGTGACGACCACGCCGTCGAGGGTATCGTCGTCGAACTGACCGACGAGACGTGGACCGACGCCGTCGTCCGGGAGAGCGAACGCACGTTCCGGACGCTCGTCGACTCGGTCGACGAGTGTGCCATCGTCACGCTCGACGCCGACGGTCACGTCCAGACGTGGAACGACGGGGCGCAGGCGATAACCGGGTACGACCGCGATGCGGCCCTCGGCGAACACGTCGAGACGTTCTACACGCCGGCCGACCGGGAGGCGGACGTGCCAGACCGGGCGCTCGCGGAGGCCGCCTCCGGCGAGGCGGTGACGGACGACGAGTGGTACCGGCGGGCCGACGGGTCGCGGGTCTACGCGAACGTGACGATTTCGGGAATCCACGACGGCGCGGGGTCGCTCACGGGGTACGTGATGGTCGTCCGCGACCTGCAGGAGCGACGCGAACGCGAACGCGAGCTAGCGCGAGAGCGCGACCACTTCGACTCCATCCTCGAGAACAGTCCCAACGGCATCGCCGTCTTCCGCCCGGACGGCGTCGCAGACCGGGTCAACACCCGGTTCGCGGACCTCCTCGACCTCGACGAGGAGGCGGTTGCCGACTACGAGCTCGACGACATCGTCCTCCGCGACGGGGACGGCGACCCGATTCCGAGCGCGGAGCGACCGGCACAGCGGACCCTCGCGACGGGCGAACGCGTGTCGGACCAGCGAGTCACCGTCGAGAACGACGACGGCCGTCCCCGGTGGCTCTCCGTCGACACCGCACCGATAACCTTCGACGACGGCGTCGGCGTCGTCGCCTCGATAACCGACGTGACGCAACTCGAGGCGCAGGCCCGGCGCCTCGAACGCCGACGGTCAGAACTGGAATCGGAACTCGAGGACGTGTTCGCGCGAATCGACGACGCGTTCTACGCACTCGACGACGACCTGCGGTTCACGTACGTCAACGAGCGCGCGGCCGCGTTGCTCGACGAGGACCGGTCGGACCTGCTCGGGTCCGCCCTCGAGGACGCGTTCGAGGGCGACGACCAGTTCGTGATGGGCGACGTGCTCCGCCGGGCGATGGAGACCCAGGAGTCGGTGTCGTACGAGGAGTACGTCCCGCCGCTCGAAATCTGGCTCCAGTTCCGGGTGTACCCGTCGGAGAGCGGCCTCTCGGTGTACTTCAGCGACGTCACGGGGCGCAAGCAGCGCGAGCAGGAACTCGAGGAGTACGAGCGCATCATCGAGACGGTCGACGACGGCATCTACGTCGTCGACCGCGAGAACCGCTACCGGTTCGTCAACGATGCGTTCGCGGCGATGATCGGCCGTTCCCCGGAGGCCCTCGTCGGCACCCCCATCTCCGACGTGTTCGACGAGGACGTCGTCGAGGCCGGTCGAGCAGTCGAACGTTCGCTCCGGTCAGGGGACCGCGACGGGATGACCGTCGAGGCGGAGATAGAGACCGACAGCGGCGAGTCGTTCCAGGCCGAGACGCGGTTCGCCCTGGTGTCCGACGACGACGACGCCCGGCGAGTCGGCGTCGTCCGCGACGTCAGCGACCGGGTCGAGCGCCAGCGGGAACTCGAACGGTACGAGACGATAATCGAGACGGTCGACGACGGCATCTACGTCCTCGACGACGAGTACCGCTTCGTCCTCGTCAACGACGCCTACGTGGAACTGACCGGGTACACGCGCGAGGAACTGCTGGGCGCGCACTGCTCACACGTCGTCGGCGAGGACATATCCCGACTGGCCTCGGAACTGTCCCAGGAACTCGCCGGGGGCGAGGGCGACCACGCCGTCGTCGAGGCCGAGATTCCGCGCGACGAGGGCGACGGCGTCCTCGCCGAGAGCAAGTTCACGGCGCTGAACGGGTCCGACGACGGCTACGCCGGGTCGGTCGGCGTCGTCCGCGACGTCACCGAACGGAGACAGCGGGAACGGGCCATCGAACGCCACCGGGAGCACCTCGTCGTGCTCAACGACCTCAGCCGCGTCGTCCGGGACATCACCGACGCGGTCATCGAGCAGTCGACCAGGGAGGAGATAGAGCGCGTCGTCTGTGAGGGACTCGCCGGAGCCGACTCCTACCAGTTCGCGTGGACCGGCGAGGTCGACTCGAAGAGCGATTCGCTCCAGTTCCGGACGGGCGTCGGCGTCGACGGGCCGCCCGAGACGACGATATCGGTCGACCCCGACGACGAGGTCAGCGCGTGCCCGGCCGGGATGGCCGCGATAACGCGGGAACTGCAGACGGCACAGACGGTTCCGAACGCGAGGTTCGACCTCTGGCCCGACGGCGGGAGCGAGGTCGAGTCCTGGGCCGCCATCCCCATCTCCTACGGCGGCACGCTCTACGGCGTGTTGAACGTCGCCACCGACCGGCGGAACGCCTTCACCGGCGACGAGGAGGCCGTCGTCCGCCACCTCGGTGAGGTCGTCGGTCACGCCATCGCCGCCGTCGAACGCAAGCGGGCCCTGCTGAGCGACGAGGTGGTCGAACTCGAGTTCGCGGTGCGGGACTACCTCGACGGCCTGGAGACGTCGTGTGCGACCGACGGGTTGCTGACCCTCGAACGCTGGGTCCCCGCCGGCGACGACACGTACCTCGCGTACGGCACGGAGCGAGACGGGATGCTGGACACGCTCGACGCCCTCGTCGAGGAGCGTCCGCACCTGCGAGAGGTGACCGTACTGGAGGAGAGCGAGGACCGCACGCGCTTCGAACTCAGGATGGTCGAACCGCCGATACTCGCGGCCATCACCGACCACGGCGGGTACATCGAGCAGGCGGCCATCAGGGACGGCGACTACCACATCCAGATTCACCTGGCCACGAGCGCGGACGTCCGTGGCGTCATCGAACTCGTCCAGGACACCTTCGAGGGGGCACAGCTGGTCAGCCGACGCCAGGTCTCCCGCGACACCGGCTACACGAGAGGGACCATCCAGTTGCTCTCGGAGCGACTCACCGACAGACAGCGGACGGCGCTCGAGGCCGCGTTCTACTCGGGGTACTTCGAGTGGCCGCGCAAGAGTTCCGGCCAGGACGTCGCGGACTCGATGGACATCACGCCGCCGACGTTCCACCAGTTACTGCGGAAGGCACACCAGCGGTTGCTCGAATCCGTCCTCGCCGGTTCCACGTCCGGGTAGCGGCAGTTGCACGTCCGGGTAGCGGCAGTTCCACGTCCGGGTAGCGGCGGGCGTCCGCCGTCGGGCGTGGGTGGTATACGATGAAGCACCGCGAAAAGCGACAGGGTCCGCCAGACCGCACTGTTCTACCGACGGCGAACCGACGAAACCAGCGTGGCACGTCGGCCGGGCGGCGGCAGCAGGTTGCTTGGCGTGGTGCAGTGGGTGTGGTGCGGTGCGGTGCAGGTGCAGCCAGTGGGGGGATGGATGCGACCTGTGTTCGCTGCGGGTGCGACGCAGCGGACGGTGGGTACAGCCAGCGGGTGGTGCGGTGTGGCGGACGGCGGTGCGGTGGGTGCAGCGGTGCGTCGGTTCTGCGGTACGACGCATCCGTTCCTTGGACCGGCACGGGTGTATCGGTTGCCCCTAACAGACTAGGCTAGTCGCCCGATTTCGGGCGTCAGCGACGACGGCAGGGCTTGCCGGGGCGCAACGCACTTGACGATGGCTCCACTTCGTTTCGACGATGAGTCGCGTTCGAATCGCGCTGCTGCTGGCTGCACACGACGATGCGGACACCCGTCGCAACTTCCGCCGGGAACTCGACGCCGACGTCGCCGAGTTCCCGGTCACCGAGGGCGACCTCCCGGGGACGTACGACTTCGACGCCGTCGTCGTCACCGGGTCGCGCTCGTCGGTGTACTGGGACGAACCGTGGATAGCGGCCACTCGCGAGTGGGTCCGCGGGGCCGCCGACCGCGGGATTCCCTGTCTCGGCGTCTGCTGGGGCCACCAGTTGCTCGCCGACGCACTCGGGGGACGCGTCGCACCCATGGGCGAGTACGAGATCGGCTACCGCGAGGTCGAGCGCGTCGGCGAGAATCCCCTCCTGTCGGGACTGGACGACCGTTTCACCGTGTTCACCACGCACTCCGACGCCGTCGTCGAACTCCCCGAGGGTGCCGAGGAGATCGCGGCGAACGAGTACGGCAACCACGGCTTCCGGCGCGAGCACGTCTTCGGCGTGCAGTTCCACCCCGAGTACGACACCGAGACGGCCCGCGTCGTGACCGAGGGGAAGGAGGAACTGGCGGACGAGCGCAAGGCCGCCGTCGTCGACGACATCACCGAGGAGAACTACGCCAGGGCCTGCGAGGCGAAACCGCTGTTCGACAACTTCGTCGCGTACGTCGAGTCCGTCCGGGGCGGTCGCGTGGAGTCGGCGACCGACTGAGGTACGCCACGAACCGCCTCACGAACGCGTACCGGCCGCCTCCCGTCGCCGTCGGTTCGGGAGCGACGCCGACGGTGCCGCGTCGAAAATACATTTAAACGAGTGGGGCCGTCTGTATAGCAAACGATGAACGTCCTGTCCAACGTTCGACAACCGGAGTACACCGGAGAGAACCGCTGCTGGCCGTGTACGACGGTGAACGGTCTCATCGCGCTGGGGCTGACCGCCGTCGTCTGGGCCGCCGTCTCCGCCGCCGCCGGCGCGACGCTGGCCGCCGGTGCGGCCGTCGCCGTCGTCGCGCTCTCGGCCGCGAGCATCTGGCTCCGTGGCTACCTCGTCCCCGGGACGCCCGAACTGACGAAGCGATACATGCCCGAACGGGTGCTCGCGTGGTTCGGCAAGGCCCCGGACCACTCCGTGCCCCGGGCGGGAGAGACACGCGAGGTCGACCCCGAGACGTTCCTCACCGAAGCGGGGGTGCTCGAACCCTGCGCGGACGTCGACGACCTCTGTCTGGCCGCCGACTTCGGCGACCAGTGGGACGACGAACTCGCCGACACCGGCGCGGTCGGACCGGACGACGTGCGCGCCGTCTTCGGCCTCGACGACGGGGAGTACGACCTGAACTTCCGCGAGGAGGCCGTCCTGCTCGAACGCGACGGGCGCCGGGCCGGCGAGTGGCCGTCGCGGACCGCGCTCCGGGTCGACGTCGCTGGCGGGCGCGCACTCGCCGGATTCGACCGCGAGGCGTGGGCGGACCTGGACCCGATCGCCCGGGGGCGCATCCTCAACGGCCTCCGCGTGTTCCTCGACGACTGCCCCGACGGCGGTCCCGTCGAGATGAAAGAGGAGACCGTCGAGTCCTGCTGTAACTCGTACGACGTCGTCGCGCTGGTCTGTGCGGACAGCGGTGAGCGCGTGCTCGAACAGCGCGTCGCCTGAGTCGGCACTGCTCGGACGGATGTAGGAGTATTTTTTAAGCGCGTAGGTCAGAGCCAGAGTATGCTCGACTACGTCGGTCTCGAATCCGACCTCGACGACGAGGAACGGCTGATACGTAACACGGCCCGCGACTTCGTCGAGGACCGCGTCCGCCCGGACATCGCCGAACACTACGAGGAGGGCACCTTCCCGACCCACCTCATCACCGAGATGGGCGACCTCGGCTTCTACGCCCCGAACCTCGACGGCTACGACCTGCCGAACGTCTCCGAGACGGCCTACGGCCTGCTGATGCAGGAACTCGAGGCCTGCGACTCCGGTCTCCGGTCGATGGCCAGCGTGCAGGGCGCACTCGTCATGTACCCCATCCACGCCTTCGGCAGCGAGGCCCAGAAGGACGAGTGGCTCCCCGACATGGGTCGCGGCGAGAAGATCGGCTGCTTCGGCCTGACCGAACCCCAGCACGGGTCGAACCCCTCCGCCATGGAGACCCGGGCCGAGGCAGACGGCGACGGCTACGTCCTCAACGGGTCGAAGACGTGGATAACGAACGCGCCCATCGCCGACGTGGCCATCGTCTGGGCACGGGACCAGAGCAGCGAGGGAGACCCGGTCCGGGGCTTCCTCGTCGAGACCGACCGCGACGGCGTCTCGGTCAACAAGATAACCGAGAAGCTGTCGCTCCGGGCCTCCATCACCGGCGAGTTCGGCCTCAACGACGTGTACGTGCCCGAGGAGAACGTGCTCCCCGGCGTCGAGGGCATGAAGGGACCGCTCTCCTGTCTCACGCAGGCCCGGTACGGCATCGCCTGGGGTGCGGTCGGCGCGGCCCGGGACTGCTTCGAGACGGCCCGGGAGTACGCCACCGACCGCGAGCAGTTCGGCAAGCCCATCGGGAGCTTCCAGCTCCAGCAGGAGAAACTGGCCGAGATGGCGACCCAGATAACGACGGCACAGTTGCTCGCCCACCGCCTCGCCGACCTGAAAGAGCGCGGCGACCTGCGCCCGCAGCACGTCTCGATGGCCAAGCGCAACAACGTCCGCATGGCCCGCGACCAGGCCCGCGTCGCCCGCGAGATGCTCGGCGGCAACGGCATCACCAGCGACTACTCGCCGATGCGCCACATGGCCAACATGGAGACCGTCTACACCTACGAGGGGACCCACGACATCCACACGCTGATCCTGGGCCATGACCTGACCGGAATCGCGGCGTTCGAGTAAGGGGACGTAATCGACGGGGTCGCTCGCGTGGCAGCGTCGAGGCGAGACTCCTGCTTACGCCGAGTCGCCGCGGACGAAGGTTACGGGACAGTGCGCCGAGAGCATGACCTCCTGGGCGGTGCTGCCGAAGACGGCCTTGCCGGTCGGCGAGCGCTTGCGGCCACCGACGACGACGAGGTCTGCGCCCTCTTCCTCGGCCAGTCCGGCGATGCCCTGGCCGTAGTCGCCGAGCGCGCCGCGCACCTCGTGGTCGACGTCGGCCGCCTCGAGGGCGTCGGCCAGGTCGCGGACGACCCCGAATCGGCGGGCGATGACGTCCGGGGTGACCTCGGAATCGGGGCCGAAGTTGAGCGCCTCGCGGCGCTCCTGGTACGCCTCCCTCGTGAAGACGTGACCGAGGACGACGCGTGCGCCGGACGGTCCGGCCAGGTCGATGGTCTTCTCGGCGAGTTGCTCGACGCGGTTCGCGTCGCCCGAGCCGAGGGCGACGAAGACTGTCTGGAAACCGTTCTGCGTCTGCTGATGGGCTGTGCTCGTCTGCATAGCTACTCGTTCGTCCCCGGAGCCAATAAAATGGCGAAACGTTTACTCAGCCCCGAGTAAAGTTCTGTCGTGGAAGTTCGTGTCGGTCCTCCCGACAAAGCACTTACCAGTCGGCGCGGAAGCCACGGCTATGCCCTCCCGCAGACGAATCCTCCAGACCGGGGGGTCGGTGCTGGCCGCGGCGGTCGCCGGTTGCCTGTCGGACACCGGCGGTCCGGCGACCGGGACCGACCCGACTACCATCGACGAGTCACCCCACCTGACCGCGACGACGGTTCGACCCGAAACGGTCCCCCCGGGGTCGACCGTCGTGGTGGCGTCGGAGGCTCTCCTGAACCTGCTGCACGAAGCGTCGGTCGCCGACGACCACGTCGACCTCGACTGGAACGGCCCCATCGACCACGACGGGCCACTCCCGTTCGGCGGGTTCGAGTACGTACAGTTCGGCGACGGGACCTACGACCCGAGCGCGAGACGCGTCCCGTTCGCCGGTGAGGCGAGCTACCAGTACCGACCCGAGAGGGTGCCGGAGAGCGAGGTCGACGAGGCCGATGGGGTCGTGTACGTCACAGATCTGACCGACACGGAGAGAGACATCGCCGAACAGCTAGTCTCCGGCCAGTCGTATGCCGTCGGGATGCACGAGGAGAAACCGTCGGCGGCGTACACGTTCGAACGGAACCGGTACGTCCGTTCGGCCGACGAGACGTACGAAATCACGGTCCTCGTGGGCGACAGCGCAGCCCACCACGTGCTCCGCCTGGACCCGGCCGACCCGCCGTCCGACGCGCAGGTAGTCACCGTGACCGACGACCATCTCGCGAGGCATCTCCAGGGGTCCGTCTCCACCGCCATCGAAGATGGCTCGGTCGGGCTCACTCCGTCGGTCGCCGACGAGTTCGCCAGCGCGCTCGCCGGGGTGGACTACGTGGTGACCGTCGGCGCGGTGGCGAACGTCGCGGTGGTCGGGACTGCCTGACCGGGGACCGCGCGACCGCACGTCGAACCCTGCACTGGCCGCCGGAACCGACGGCCTCTTACAGCGACGTCGGTGACGAGTAGGTACTGTGACGACGCCGGTGACCGAGTAGAATGGGATTCGCGTGGCGCTACCGACAGACGGTCCTCATCCTGAGCACGCTAGCCTTCTTCGCGACGATGGCCGGCCGACTGGTCATCAGCCCCGTCGTTCCGTTCATCACCGACGAGTTCCACGTCTCGAAGTCGCTCGTCGGACTCGCGCTCACGGGCATGTGGATGTCGTACTTCGCCGCCCAGTTCCCGAGCGGCGTGCTCGCCGACCGGTACGGCGAGCGACCCGTCATCCTCCTCGCCGTCGGCGGGACGGCCGTCGCGAGCCTCCTGCTCGCCCTCTCACCGGTGTTCGCCGTCTTCGTTCTCGCCACGGTGCTGCTCGGTGCGGTCGCCGGCCTCCACTACAGCGTCGCCGCGACGCTCCTGACGCGGACCTACGACGACCTCGGGTTCGCCATCGGCTTCCACAACTCCGGCGGGCCGGCCGCCGGCCTGGTCGCGCCCGTGGTCGCCGCCTGGGTCGGCGTCCGGTACGGCTGGCGGCCCGCTGTCGCGCTCGGGGCCCTCGTCGCGGTTCCCATCTTCGTCCTGTTCGCCTGGCGCGTCCACCCGACGGAACCTCGGCGACCGACCGAACCGATGCGCGACCGCTTCGAACTCGGCCCCCTCGTCGAACTGCTCTCGCGGCGGAAGATCGCCTTCACCGTCTGCCTGGCCGTCGGGGGCGCGTTCGTCTGGCAGGCGACGGCGTCGTTCCTGCCGACGTTCCTCGTCGAGTACCGCGACCAGTCGGAGACGTTGGCCGGGGCGGTCTTCTCCGCGTACTTCGTCGTCCAGGCGGTCACGCAGGTCGGCGTCGGTGCGGCCTCGGACCGGTTCGGCCGCCAGGTCGCGACGGCGGGGTGCATGCTCCTCGCCGCGTCGGGGTTCGTCCTGCTGGTGGCCGTCCCGGGGGTCCTCTCGCTCGCGGTCGCAGTCCTGCTCGTCGGGACGGGCCTCGGGTGGGGCGGCGCACTCCTGCCGCGGTTCATGGACGAACTCGCCGAGGCCGAGCAGGGTGCCGGGTTCGGCCTCGTCCGGACGGTCTACGGCGTCGTCGGGTCGGTGGGGTCGGTCGCGACCGGGACGTTCGCCGAACTCTTCGGCTGGGTCTTCGCCATCGGGGTGCTCGTCGCCCTCCTCTCGCTGGTGTTCCTCGCACTCGTGGTGAACCGGGCGTTCGATCTGGGTTACTGAGTCCCGACGAAGCACTCACCGGACGAGCGTGACGGTCGACGCGTGTGCTCCCGCAGTGACGCCCGCCAGGCCGGCACTGCGGTGCTCGCTGCCGCGGTCGCCGGTTGTCTCACCGACGGCGACTTCCGTTGACGGAAGCAGACCGACTGCGACGACGGTCGACCTGGGTTCGGTCCCCGACGGTGCGACCGTGGCGGTGGCGACGAAGGACCTCCTCGAACTGGTCCGCGAGGCCGCCACGCTCGACGGCCGGGTCGACCGACCGCCCGGACCGGACGTACGACGACGCCACGTCGTTCCTCGACGGCGTCGGATACGCCGTGACTGTGGAGGGTTCGAACTCGTCTGCGAGGAGTAAGGGTTTTGTCCCCGGACGGAGCACGTTCACGCGTGCATTCTCCGGGTGGTAGCTGCTGCACCGCGCAGTGCTGACACCGGTCGCCGCACGTCACGCGGCGGAGAACCCATGACACGAACGACGGGCGGCGACTCGGCCGCCAGAGACGCACTCGAATCGCACTTCGACAGCTACGAGGTTCGCGGACTGCTGCACGAAGTTCCGCCACACCGGACGTACGAGGTGACCGTCGACGGGACGCGCAGTGTCTGCAAGGTCGCGACCGGGCCCCAGGGCGATCCGGCGACCGAGGCCCGCGTCCTCCAGTTCGTCGACCGGGAGACGGCGGTCCAGGTCCCCGACGTCCTCGCCGTCGGTCGGGACCACTTCGTCGCGCGCTGGCACGACGGGGTCCCGCAGTCGGCAAGCCTCGACGACGCGACGGCCCGGACGATGGGTGCCGGACTGGCGACCCTGCACGGGGAGACGACCGCCGCCGTCGATAGCTACGGGCGGTTCGTCGGCAGCACGGTCGACGCCGACGGGACGCTCGGGCCCGGCCTCGGCGTCGAGACGCACGACGACTGGGTCGACGCGGTCTGTGCCCACCTCGCCGACGTCGGGGACTACCTCGACCGCGTCGGCCACGGCGACGTGGCCCGGGCGACCGTCGACTGCCTGCGCGAACGGCCGGCCCTCCTCGACGGCACGGGCGAACCCGTCCTCTGCCACGGGAACTACCTGCCCGACCACGTCGGGACGGCCGA
Source organism: Haloarchaeobius marinus (assembly GCF_051207415.1). Classification (NCBI taxonomy): domain Archaea; kingdom Methanobacteriati; phylum Methanobacteriota; class Halobacteria; order Halobacteriales; family Halorubellaceae; genus Haloarchaeobius; species Haloarchaeobius marinus. The sequence continues at coordinate 56,775 of NZ_JBPKGD010000004.1, forward strand.
CGGGCGGGTGACCTGCGTCATCGACTTCGAGCACGCGCTCTGTGGCCCACCGTCGTACGACGTCTGGCGAACGCTGCTCCCGCTCCGTTCGGACGCAGGCGACTGCGCGGCCGGGGCGTTCCGGGCGGGGTACGAGTCCGTCCGCCCGCTTTCGGACGGGTTCGACCGACGGGCACGGGTGTACGAGGCCGTCCTGACCGTCTCGTACCTACGGAGCCTCTACCTGCAGGACCAGCACGACGCCGAGACGACCCGCGAACGCGCCGAGTGGATGCGCGAGTTCGTCTTCGACGCGCTCGACGAACTGGCCGGACCGTCGTAGGAGGAAGGGGCAACCACCGCCGGTGGCGAATCCGACTTTACGACGGGGCCGGAACGTCAGCCCGCGTCTACTTTCCATCGCGGTTCCCTCGGCCCCCCGCCGGGGGCTCTCGCCGACGGACCCTCCCCCACCAGTCGCGATGTCCGGCGACCCACCGGTAGAGGGGTTCCCGGACCGACCGTCGCACGTCCTCGGGGAGCACCCGGAACGCCGTCACCGCGAATCGTTCCGGCGAGTCGAGGCGGGCCAGCACCTCCTCGGTGGCCGCACCGCAGGAGTACACCCGGTCGCCGACGAGCAGGTGCACGCACTCCTCGTAGTTCGGTGGCAGTCGGGCCCGTTGCTCGTCGGTGAGGTCCGAGAACCCGACGACGTCGAACGCGCCCCGGGCGAGGGCGTACTCGGCGCACCACGTACAGAACCCGCAGTCGTCGTCGTAGACGATGGTGGGGCGCTGTTCCATACGTGACGGTAGGCGGGCGTGCGTCAAGAAAGGACGGACGGGTCAGGTGAACCGGCCGGTCTCCGCCCCGCACTCGACGCAGACGGTGAGCAGGGCGTCGCGCTCCTCGGTCGGCCTGATGTCCTGTTCGGTCCGTTCGCCGCACCGTGGACACTCCCGGACCATGTGCAGTTCGCCGGGGTCCTGGGGCGCGCCGATGGCGAGCACGACGGCGCGCTCGTCGTGCTCGTTGGTGCCGAGCTGTGACTCGCCCGGGCCGAACCGGACGACGTCGCCGGCGGCGACGGGCACGTCGTCGCCCTCCGTCTCGAACGTGACGGTGCCGGACTGGACGTAGAACACCTCCTCCTGGTCCTCGTGGCTGTGGTAGCCGAAGCCGAGGCTGTCGCCGGGGGCGAGTTCGTAGTAGTTGATGGCGAGGTCCGTCGTGCCGAGGGGCTTCGTCAGGGAGCGCTTCACGTCGGCCGGACCCATCCACGAGTCCACCGCGTCGATGGTCACCTTCTCCATGGGTGTGGGTGGACGGGAGCGGGCAAAAAGGGAGGCGACGATTTAGGTATCCCGGGGGCGTCCGGTCGGGCATGAGTGGCCCGTTCGACGTGGAGATTCGCGTCGCAGAGGTGGTCTCGGCGGAACCGTTCCCGGAAGCGAACAAGCCCGAACTCGTGAAACTCGTGCTGGACCTCGGCGACGAGCGGTTGCAGTCGGCCGCCCAGCTCGGCTACCACCACGACGTCGAGGACCTCGTCGGGAGGCAGGTGCTGGCCGCGACGAACCTCGGGTCGGTGCGCATCGCCGGGTTCGAGTCCGAGGCGCTGACCGTCGGCGTGCCCGGCGACGACGGCAACCCGGTGCTGGTCGTCCCGGACGAGGACGTGCCCGTCGGCGGTGACCTGTACTGAGTCGGGGCTGAGTCGGGCGGTAGAGCACGACGGCCCCGCCGTCCGGGGACCGGTCGAAGAACCCGAGACGCTGGGCGTAGCGGACGCTGGAGCGTGGAACACGAACGGACGGGGAAACGAACGAGAAGCGGCGGACCGGGCTACGTTCGGTCGACGTCGACCTTCTCCTTGAGCTGCTGTAGCTCGTCGGCCTCCGCGAGGTCTTCGAGACGGTCGCGGAAGTGCTCTTCACAGAGCCCGACCTTGATGCCGTCGGATTCGGCAGCGAAGGCGGCATCCCGGTCGCAGTAGTGGCACTTCATGCGACCCCCTTGGCGGCGAAGTGATTTGAACGCTACGCTCGCGGACGTTCGCCGTGCCGAACCGTCAGCCGAGGCGTTCGACCACCCGCTGGTACTCCTGGCGTTCGAGGCCGGCGAGGCCGAGGCTGTCGTCGTGGGCGTCGCTCCCGCCGGTGACGAGCAGGTCGTACTCCTCGACGGCACGTGCGACCGGCGACTCGTCCACCTTGTGACCGTACGCGTAGTAGCGCTCGACCGCGGGGAGGTCGGCACAGAGTTCCAGGGCGGACGCGGGGTCGGGGTACCGCAGGGGGTGTGCGAGCGAGAGCAGTCCGCAAGCCTCGTCCAGCACCTCGCGGCCGCGGTCGAACGACGGCACGTCGCGCGGGACGTAGCACGGGCAGTCGTCGCCGATGAGGTGCTCGAAGACGTCGCCGTAGTCGTGGTCGGCGTCCGGGTGGTCGGCGACCGCCCGGGCGACGTGTGGCCGGCCGAGGCCGGACCGACCCTCGATGCCGAGGTCGACGCCGAGGCGGTCCTCCACGCAGTCGATGATGGCCTGTCCGCGCTGCTCACGGTCGGTCTGGACGTGGTCGACCAGTCCGAGCAGGTCGTCGGTCCGGCGGACGCCGTAGCCGAGCAGGTCGACGCGCTGGTCGCCCGCCTCGACGCGGAGTTCGATGCCGTGGACGACGGTGACGCCGTCGCGCTCGGAGACCGGGTCGTCGAGGTCCGGGTGCGGCCGGTCGTGGTCGGTGACGGCGACGACCGAGACGCCGGCCCGGTCGGCAGCGGCCGGCACCTCGTCGACAGTCATCGTCCCGTCCGAGTTCGTCGTGTGGACGTGGAGGTCCGCATACACCATACGCCGCGCTTCGGACGGTGTCGGGAAACGCCTTCCGGACCGGTGTTTTATCACGATTAATGTCTGTAATGGGCCTCAATGCGACCAAGGTCGTTTATGGACAATGTTTATAATTATTGTTCACGTACGACTGGGTATGTTCCGTAACGGAACGGGCGACCGAATCGAAGAGCAGACCTACCCACTGACAGCGACAGAACTCGAGCAGGAACTCGGCGACGCCGAACTCGAACTCCCCGCCTGCACCGAGACCGTCGGCGAGGTCCTCAAGCGACTCGCCTGCGAGGAGACCTTCCACACGCCCGAGGACGTGCGCTACACGCTCTACGGAGGCGTGTCGGACCAGGCCATCGGACGGAAGCAGTACTCCGACCGGGACCCGACCCCGGTGGGCAGTCCCGAGGGTCCCGACGTCGTCTCGTTCTGAAGCCCTCTGACGACCGTCGTCACGCTACCGTTCTCGCCACCTAGAGAAGCGTCATCGCGTTCGACAGGTCCAGCGGGACGTCCCCCTTCTGGTACCCCTCCACCGAGCCGTCGGGCCGGGCACGGTAGACGATCGCCGGCCGGTGGCGCACGTCCGGTCGTTCGCCCCGGAGCGCCGCCCACTGTTCGTCGGTGAAGCTCGAGCAGTCGACGAACAGGACGACGCCCCCGCCGTGGTCCGCGAGTTGCCCGGTCGTCTTGACCTGGGCCGTGTCCCGGACGGCGGCGATGGGACTGTCGGTGCTTCGCCGCGACGGGGGACGCGGCCGGGTGACCTCGACGAGGTAGCTGTCCCCGTCGGGGGCGGTCGCACGGTAGTCGAGGAAGTGCCCGGTCGTCACCTCGATCTCGGGCGTGACCTCGTAGCCCGCGTCGGTGAGTACCTTCGCGGCGACGAACTCGGCGATGGCCGCGCTCATCCGGCCCTGGTCGAGCGTCTGGCTGGTGCCGAGTTTCCCGGCCATCACGTCCCGGTACTCGTCGAGCGTGCCGGGTCGCAGCACGGACTCCAGGAACGACAGCGCCTCCTCCGGGTCCGCGTCGGGGAACCCGCAGGCCCGGTCGTAGAGGAACTCGCGGGTCGTCTCGCGGCCGTCCTTCGACATGAGGACGGTGAGGAAGAACCAGCGGACGTGGGGGTAGTCGTCGAGCCACGGCGACTCGACGGAGAGGTCGGCGATGAGTTCCCGCTGGGCCCACCGGGCGACGGGGTACGGTATCTCGTTCCACTCGGACTTGTCCGTGCGCCAGAGCGCACTCGGCGTCTCGGTGTTGCCGAGCCAGTACGCCACGTCGCCGTCGTAACAGAAGAGCGCGATGTCGCCGTTGTCCATCTCGAACCGCCACGCCTCCCAGCCGTGGGGCGGCTTGTAGTGGGGCGTCTCGAGCTGCGCACCGAGGTTCTCGTCGAGGTCTGCCAGCAGGTCTCGTCGGACCCGACCGTCGTCCCAGCGTTCGGTCGATCGACGAAATCGAAGGGGTCGTGCCACATCGATGGTAGGACCTCGCCTGTTAAACGTCGTTCGGGTCGGCTGTCGTGTCCCATCCTGGACGACTGAATCGGCGATACATTGATATGGGGCAGTCACAAAGTTTGGGTCGGATTGCCATGTCAATGGGTGCCTATGACGAGGAAGAACACGAGCGGCGCGAACAGCAGGCGAGTCGGGTCGACACCGACTTCGACGACGAGCGGACCACGTACCACGGCAGCGTCGAGTACGACTCCGGTGACTCGACCGAGGACCTGCTGAAGCAGTTCGAGGAGATCAAGTCGGATTAATCGGACGGGTTCGACGTGTTCTGCCGACGGATACTGAGTCCCACGGAGAGCGACGTCGCCAGCGTGACGGCGACGACGTGCCCGACGAGCACCGCCGATAGCACCGGCCGACCGAGAACGAACGGGACCAGGAGCAACTGCGCGACGGCGAACCCCAGGTTCAGCAGGTCCGTCTTTGCGAACGCCCAGGACGTCTCCCGGTCGAAGTCGTAGACCCAGGCCCGCCAGATGGCGGTGACCGCCGCCCACCACCCCGTCCCGATGCGGTAGGCGACGTCCCACAGGATGAGCAACATCAGGTAGACGGCGAGGACGGGTGGTTCCGGGCCGAACAGGAAGTCCAGCAGCGTCTCGTCCGTGCGCGCAGGGTCGACGACGAACAGGTGCGTGACGACGGCGATGAACGCCAGCACTCCGAGGACCACCTCGACGCTCGACCCGAACAGGAGTCGACGGTACGGGTCCGGCGTCGGCAGTCGACGGATAGAGTCCCCGAGTCGGAGCATCAACGCGCTGCCGACGGCGGCCAGCGCGACCGCCGCCGTCCCCGCCGGGACCGCAGTCCAGAGGTCGTAGTACCACGCCAGCACGAGCAACGACACCTCGAAGGTGAGCAACTGGATGGTGACCGCGAGCGACTCCGAGATGTCGACCCCGGGGAGCGCACCGACGAAGCTCTCGAACACCCACGTCTCGCCGAACTCCTCGCTCATCCCGTCGCCCCCGTCGGGTCCGGCGCGGCGGGGTCGCGCGAGAGCGCCTTCCGGACTGCCACCTCGAACGGCGTCAGTTCGACGTCGACGTACTCGGTGATGCGGTCGTCGGTGACGACGACGGGGTTCCGGAGGCCGGCGATGAGCGGCCTGGCGACGCCCCGTGGCACGTCGGTCACGATGTCGACCCAGTACGCCGACAGCTCGGGGGTCAGCACCGGAATCGGAAGGACCCGGAGGCGCTGCCCCGTTATCCGGGCCGTGGTCTCGAGCATCTCCCGGTACGTGAGCACCTCCGGCCCACCGATCTCGAACGTCTCGCCGGCCGTCCCGGGGACGTCGAGGACCCCGACGAGGTAGGCGACCACGTCGTCGATAGCGATGGGCTGACACGGCGTCTCCACCCACTGCGGGGTCACCATCACCGGCAGTCGCTTGACGAGCTGGTGGACCATCTGGAAGCTCGCGCTCCCGCTCCCGACGATGATGGCCGCACGGAGCGTCGTCAGGTCGTACGACCCCTCTTCGAGCAGGTGCTCGACCTCGCGACGCGACCGTAGATGTTCCGAGAGCCGGTCGCGTTCCTCGCCCAGCCCACCGAGGTAGACGACGCGGTCGACGCCCGCGGCCGTGGCCGCATCGGCGAACGCCCGGGCGGCGCGTCGGTCGCGGTCCTCGAAGTCCGCCCCGGACCGCATCGAGTGGACGAGATAGTAGGCCGCGTCGACCCCCTCGAACGCCGGCGGCAACGATTCGGGGTCGAGCAGGTCGCCGGCGACGACCGTCACGCCCGCCGGTGGGTCGTACCTGTCGGGATCGCGGACGAGTGCGACTACGTCGTGGCCGGCGTCGCGGAGCGCGGGGACCAGGTGGCCTCCCACGAAGCCGGTCGCCCCGGTGACGAGTACGCGCATGTGTCCACGCACGACGGGGCACCACTTAATCCGTCACCCCGACGAGACCCATGTCACCTCACTCAGACACCGCGTCCCAGCCGGGCGTCCCCGGCGCACCCCGGTCGGCCTCGACCGACCCGGCCGACGGTGCGTCGTCGGCTTCGGTTCCCGCACCGCCGGCGGCGGCCTCCCACTCGTCGATGGCTCGGCCGGCCCACGAGTCGGCCGTCAGCGCCGCCTCCCGGTAGCGCTCGTAGTGTGGTTCGCTGTGGTCGGTCGTCCCCGGTGCAGAGGCCGCCGCCCAGCCGACGAACTCGGCCCGGTCTGCCCGGGTCAGGGTCCGCGACACCGCACGCTCGACGACGCCGGCCAGGTCGGCCGGGCGCGGGTGGACGAACACCTTCTCGCCGAGTGCCTGTGGACCGAGCAACAGGCCGTCGAGCGACTCCGGAGGGCCCCCGTCGAGGAGTCGCTCACCGCCGAACTCGGCCTCGACGCGCTCGCACTCGGTCTCCCGGTCGAGCAGGAGGTTGTGTCCCGGGTACTCGGCGCACTCGTTTGGGTACAGGTCGTCGTCGTGGATGCGACACTGCAGGGTCGCCGGGTCGAGGAACACGCAACTCCGGAGCCAGCGGTCGTCGTCACGCCCGAAGGGTGCGACCGGTTTCGGCGGTTTGCGGAGGCCGACGAAGAACGCCGGCTTGCCGTCGACGGCGGCGACCGTGTGCCCGTCGACGACCGTCCCGTCCCCGTCGGGGGCGAACCAGAGCCTCGCCACGAGCACGTCGCCCAACCCGGCGTCGCAGAATCCCCTGACCTCCTCGCGCGTGAGCGGGACGAGGTTGTAGGTGTCGTCGAGCGGGTCGTGGGGGCCACGCCGCTCGTGGTCGTGTGCACTCGGCCGGTCCGAGAGCGGCCGCCAGTCGATGCAACAGCCAGCACAGCCCTCGCAATCGACGTTCATGCGGGTCCTGTTCGGGGTCGACCAGCAAAAGCGATGGCGTCGCTCCAGTCGATGGCGTCAGTAAACCGGTACGAAGTGGGTCTCTAACCGCACGTTAATTCAGTATATATGACTCTTTTGGCCACCCAAAGACATTCCATCTAGTGGTGAGAAGGCCGGAGTATGGTGGCGGCAGGACGGACGGTGTACTCCGTGTTCAACCGGGAGGTGATAGCCAGTTACGCGTTGCTGGCGTCGCTGATCGCACTGGAACGACTCACGACGCTCCGGGCACTGCAGATACCGGGTGATCTGCTCATGGTCGGCTACGGCGTCGTCGAAACGGTGATTCCGGCGCTCGCGGGCGCCTCGAGGACCGCCTACACGTTCTACGCGCTCTTTGCGGCGTACCTGTACGTGCTCGCGATCGGCGTGGCGTGGCTGGTTCGGCGCACGGGAAAGACCTAACGCCGTCGGGACCCTGAAACGGCACGTGAGCAGAGACCCCTGTGACGGCTGTGGCGCACCCGTCGAGATACGCGGCGGCATCGCCGACCTCTGGACCTTCGCCGACTCCGACGGCGGCGGGATGGCCCTGACGTTCGACGCCGACGGCTCCGAGCACTTCCTCTGTTTCGACTGCATCGACCGCCTGCCGGACGACCCCACCCGGGCAGACGTCGACGCGCTCGACGACCGGGAGCGCTAGCGGTCGTCCGCGTCGGTGACCGGTTTCCCCTCCTCCGTCGGCGGTGCGACGAAGTCGACGAACGCCTCGACCGACGGGTCCGTGACCCGCATCCTGACGTCGATGTCGCCGAGTTCGTCCGGGTTCCCCACGGCGAAGTTGACGACGCCCTCGTACGCCGCCTGCTTCTTCAGCGAGAACTGGATGGTGTCGTCGTCGCGGTTCGAGAGGAACGCCCCTCTCGCGGTGTCGAGTATCGCCTGTTCGTGCAACAGCTCGGAGAAGTGGTCGACCTGGTGGGTCTCGGCGATCAGTTCGCCCGGCGACTCGGACACGGTCGCCTCGGGGAAGATGTTCGTGATGGCGTCGCGCACCCGGTCGGTGACCTCCGTGTCCTTCACCGGGGCCGTTATCTGGACGTCGACGCGGTATATCATCCGCCCACCTCCGACACCGCGTCCGGCCCATCGGCCAGCAGCGCCTCTATCTTCGACCGGAACGCCGACAGGGTGCCCGTGTTGTCGACGACGACGTCCGCCCGGTCCATCGCATCGTCCATGCCGAACCCGCGCTCGCGCTCGTCGCGCTCCCGCAGCGTCTCGCCGCCCTCGTCCTCGCCCTTGTCCCGGCCACGCTCGGCCAGGCGCTCCTTCCGGACCTCGAACGGCGCCTCGATGCTCACGAGGACGAAGTCGTCGCCGAAAGCCGCCTCGAACGCGTCGAGTTCGACGTCCGAGCGCAGTCCGTCGACGAGGACGGTGTCGTGGTCGTCCAGGTGAGACCGGATCAACGGGAGCGAGCGCTGGGCGACGGCGTCGGGGCCGTTCTCCTCGCGCAGGGCCTGTGCGATTCGACCGTGGTGCTCCGCCGGGTCCAGCCCGCGGTCACGACACTCCTGTCGGATGACGTCGCCCATCGTCACGACGGGGACGCCGTGCTCGCGGGCGACGTTCGCCGCCTCCCCCTTCCCGCTGCCGGGCAGGCCGACGGTTCCGATGACGGTCATCGACGATTCGTACTCGTGACGGCGGCTTAACCCCACCGCTCTCCGTCGGCAATCCTTTTCGTGCATCGGCGCCTCTATCCCCGTATGGCGCGCTCGTTCCTCCTCCGTACCGTCTGGTTCCTGCTCGTCGGCTGGTGGCTGACGTTCATCGCCATCAACGTGGCGTGGTTCCTGAACATCACCATCATCGGTATCCCCCTCGGCATCAAGCTCATCAACCGCGTACCCACGCTGCTGACGCTGAAGGAATCCGACCGGCGGTCCGACGTCGACGGCGAGGCGCGAGGCCAGCGGTCCCTGCTCGTCCGGGCCGTCTACTTCGTCTTCGTCGGCTGGTGGTTCAGCCTGCTCTGGGCCAACGTCGCCTGGGCCTTCGCCGTCACCATCCTCGGCCTCCCCATCGCCGTGATCATGTTCAACTACCTGCCGTACGTCACCTCGCTCTACCGGTTCCACGGCTGAGCGACGACGACCAGCGACCCCGTCGCGAACTGCTCGAAGCCCAGTCCCTCCGCCAGCGCGACCGACCACGGACACGCGTCGAGGGTGCGGTACTGCGGCCACAGCCCAGCTCCGAGCGCTCGCTCCGTCGTCGCTGCATGCTCCACCGGACACGCCCCGTGAAAACGCTCCGACCGGTGTGTGCGGCGCTCGCAGGTGTGCCGTCGTCCGTCGAATCCCGACTGCTTTTTTACGAGGGGGTCTTAGCCGGGTGCGAGGGCACGTAGCTCAGCCAGGATAGAGCGTCGGACTTCTAATCCGATGGTCGTGGGTTCGAATCCCATCGTGCTCGCTCACTTCGTTCGCTCGCACGATGTAGTCCCCCTCGCTCGCTTCGCTCGCTCGCGGGACTCCCATCGTGCTCGCTTTCTGCGAGGGTCTCCACAGGTGCGGCCCGGGTCCGGGGAATCCTTTTACCGGCGCCGCCTTTCAGTTGGCCACATGCCCGGACAGGTTAGCCCTCGCAGGGCGATTCGTGCCGTGAAAGCAGGTGGCCCGCCAGCGGTCATCACGGCGGCTATCGGCGTCGGTGCGACCGGGGTCGCCGGCCAGGGTGTCGAGACGGAGACGGCCCCCGTCGCCAGAGGGCTCGCCCAGACCATCGGGGTCGATCCACAGCTGGGGCCTGCCCTGTTGCTGGTCCTCGCCGTCGTCATCCTGGCCGTCGCGCTCGTCGTGCCCGGACTGTTCGACGACGGTCGGTACTAGAACACGCGCCGGGGGCAGAGAGCGGGAGGTCACTCCGCCGGAACGACCCGGTACAGCCCACCGCCGTCGGCCCCGATGCCGAGGGCGTACAGTTCGCCGTCCCGGTCCCGGCCGAACGAGAGGAGTCGCTGGAGGCCGTCACCGGCGACGTCGAGCGTGTCGGTCGGCCAGCGGCCGTCGCCGTCGGGTCTGCTGGCGACGAACAGTCGGCCGTCCGGTCGCAGGTCGCCGAAGACGTACCGGCCGGAGAGGCCGGGTATGGCGCTCCCGCGGTAGACGTAGCCGCCGATGACGCTCGTCCCGCTGACGGTGGCGCCGCTGTGGGGGTACTCGACGATTGGGTCGACGAGGGGTTCGCCGCCGCGGACGTCGGACGGCGTCCGGTCCGGGCAGTCGTCGGTCCGGTAGCAGTGTGTGCCCTCCTTGACGTTCCAGCCGTAGTTGCCGCCCTTCCGGACGAGCGAGACCTCCTCGTAGCGGTTCTGTCCGACGTCGCCGACGAACAGGTCCGACCCGTCGAAGGACATCCGCCAGGGGTTGCGCAGGCCCCACGCGTAGTGCTCGTCGCGGCCAGCCCTGCCGACCAGGGGATTGTCCTCGGGGACGGCGTAGGGGTCGCCACGGTCCACGTCGAGACGGAGGATGCTCCCGAGCAGGTTCTCGGTCACGTCCTGTCCGTTGCCCCCGGCGGTCCGGTCGTACCAGTCGTCGACGTGGCCGGGGCCGCGGTCGCCGCCAGCGCCGCCGTCGCCGACGGCGACGTAGAGGTAGCCGTCGGGGCCGAACGCGAGGTCGCCGGCGTTGTGGTTCGACTGCGGTTCGGGAACCTCCAGGACGGTCCGTTCGGAGTCGCGGTCGGCCCGCAGGCCGTCGTCCCCGACCGAGAACTCTGCGAGGACGAACGTGTGACTGTACGACGAGGGCGTGCCCGACCGACGAGGGGCGCTGTACCGGACGAACAGCCGCCCGTTCTCGGCGAACTCGGGGTGGAGTGCGATGCCGAGCAGGCCCTTCTCCCCGCCGAACTCGACCGAATTTCGGAGGTCGAGGAGCGGGCGGTCGCGGCGGCCGTCGGGGTCGTGGACGTAGACGACGCCGGCCTGGTCGGCGACGTAGCGCCGGTCGGCGTCGGGGTGAACCGCCACGTCGAGGGGTGCCTGCATCCCCACCGTGACGGCCTCCAGTCCGACGGCGGCGGGCACTCCAGGAGGTTCGTCGTCGGTGCCGGTTCCGTCGCCGGTTCCCGGTTCGTCGTCGGTGGGCTGACTGCCGTCGGTTGGTGGACCGCCGCCGGTGGTGACGAGCCCCCCACCGGCGTCCGAACACCCTGCGAGCGCCGTCGTCGACGCTGCGACGGCGGCGAGGAAGCGTCGTCGATTGGCGATGCGCTCCATACTCGACCGTCGGCGGCCAGCGGGAAATAACTCGTCCGACCCGCCCGGGCGAACGACAGCCGTCGGGATGCCGTCGGGCAGAAACCCCAGATTGGGACCTCGTATTCCACATTTCGGGTCGGAAAATCACGAACACTAATAGGATAGCGTCCGCATTGATGGGCCGTGGGGCTCGACGTATGGGTGACGCGCGTGGCGGGGACCGCCGGGGGAACGTGCTGGTCTCGCGTGACGCGCGTCAGGGAGCGGGACCGAGGAGAGCGACATCCGTGTCCGGTCTGGGGGGACCGGACCAGCGCCTCCGTGGACGTTGCCCGAGCGACTTCGGGCCGTCGTGACGCGTGCGATTCCAGGTGAGAGATGATACTCAGCACGGTACTTCACGTCATCTTGCTCGTAGTCTCGACGGTGACGACCGGGGCGCTCGCCGGCTACGCCCACCAGAACCGGGTCGAACCGGGTGCGCGCTCGTTCAGCGTGCTCGCGCTCTCGTTCACGGTCTACTCCGGGGCGCACCTGCTGAGCCTGTTCGCCTATCCCGGACTGCTCGGGATGGGGGACGCGCTCCGCATGGGACTGGAGAACGTCCAGTGGGCCGGTACCGTCTCGATTCCCGTCTTCTGGCTGGCGTTCGCGCTGGAGTACACGGGACACGAGGACCTCCTGACGCGACGGACCCTCGGAGCCGTGTCGGTCGTCCCGGCCGTGACGGCAGTGCTCGTCTGGACCAGCCGATACCAGTCGCTCGTCTGGACGGAGAACGACGTCGTCACGAGGGAGGGCCTGGTCCTGCTCGACCAGACGTTCGGGCCGTGGCTGTGGGGCTTCATGGTGTACGCCTACGTCCTCGTGGCCGTCGGCTCGTTCCTGCTGCTTCGACTCGTCGTCCTCTCCGACTACCTCTACACCGACCAGGCGCTCCTGCTGGTGGTCGGCCTCGCCGTTCCGACCGTCGTCAACGCACTGACCGTCCTCGAGGTGATGCCGGTCGCCGGCGTCGCACTGGACATGACGCCCTACGCCTTCAGCGTCTCCGGCCTCGCCTTCGGCTACGCGGTCTTCCGCCGGCAACTGTTCGACATCGTCCCGGCGACGCGGCGACTGGGGCGACAGGCGGCCATCGCAGACCTGAACGAGGGCGTCGTCATCCTCGACGACGCGTCGCGCGTCGTGTACCTCAACCAGCGCGCCGCGTCCATCCTCGACTGCGACCAGCGGAGTTCGCTCGCGACGCCGGTCACCGACCTCGCGCCCGACGGCGCACTCGACCTCGACCGGGCTACGCTCCCCGCCGAGGTCGCCCTCGGCAGGAGTACGTACGAGGTGCGGAGTTCCACCATCACGGACCGCAACGACGCCGAGATCGGGTACACGTTGATATTCAGCGACGTCACCGAGCGCAAGCGCCGGGAGCGTCGCCTCCGGAGCCAGCGCGTGGAACTGGAGCGGGTGAACCAGTTGAACGACGCCATCCGGGGCGTCAACCAGGTGCTCGTCCGGGCGACGACGCGGACCCAGATAGAGACGTCCGTCTGTGACCGCCTGACGACGACGACCCTGTACGACGGCGCCTGGGTCATCGAGGACGTCGACGTGGGCGACGCTGCCGACGTGGACGTCGTCTCCGGGACGACCCGGCCGGCCGCGCCGACGCCCGACGGGGGAGCGAACGCACGTGACGATTCGCCGGCCGGTGCGCCGACCGTCGACGACGGGTCGCCGTCGACCGACCCGGAACTGCTCGCGGCGCTGGAGGCCCTGAGTGACAACTCGGCCGTCGAAGCGGACCCGACCGTCGTCGACGGCACCGTCGCCTCGACCGACGGCCGGTCGCGTTCGTGGGCGCTGGTCCCGCTGGCGAACGGACCACTCATCCACGGCGTCCTCGTGTTGACGACGCCGCGGGAGGACGCCTTCGGCGTCCAGGAACTCTCCGTCCTCGACGAACTCGGCGATACCATCGGCCACGCCATCAGCACGGTCGAGCGCCGGCAGTTGTTCGTCGCCGAGACCGTCACCGAGGTCGAACTGCTCTGTGCGGAACCCTCGGACGCGCTGGTCGCCATCGCCCGTCAGGCCGAGGCCGACCTCGAGGTGTCGGGCGTCGTCCCCGCCGACGGCAGCGGCGTCCTGCTGTACCTCCACGTGGACGGCGGCGACCCCGACGTCGTCCTCGAGGTGGCCGAGTCGATGCCCGGCGTCGAGAAGGGCCGCGTCACCGAGGAGACGGTCGAACTGGTGCTCGTCGACCGGTCGGTCCTCTTCCCACTGGTCGACCACGGGGCCGTCATCCAGCGGGCGACGGTGTCCGACGGGCGACTCCGCGTCGTCGCCGCCCTCGGACGCGACTCGGACGTGCGCGCGACTGTCGAGGCCGTCCACGACGTCGCCCCGGACACGAGCCTGGTCGCGAAGCGAGAGCGCGAGGGACCCCTGAGCGTCATGGTCGAGGACGACGACGACGACCTGGACGCGCTCACCGACCGCCAGCAGGAGGCCATCGAGGCCGCGTTCCGTGCCGGCTACTTCGAGTGGCCCCGCGACTCGACCGCCGAGGAGGTGGCCGAGGCCATGGGCATCAGCGCCCCGACGTTGCTCGCCCACCTCCGGAAGGCCGAGAATCGGCTGTTCACCGCCTTCTTCGAGGACGAGGACTGAGACGGACCCGCCGCCGCCGACTGCCTACACGGGCACGTTTTTGTCGCCCCCGGATGACTCCCGACCATGGAGTACTTCGAGGACATCGAGGTCGGCGAGACCCGCGAGTACGGGACGTACGTCGTCGACGACGACGAGATAGTGTCGTTCGCCGAGCAGTACGACCCCCAGCCGTTCCACACCGACCCCGAGGCCGCCGCCCGGTCGCTGTTCGGCGGCCTGGTCGCCAGCGGCTGGCACACCGGTGCGATGACCATGCGCCTGCTGGTCGACGGCATCTTCCCGGGGACGGCAGCGATGGGTGCCGTCGGGGTCGACGACCTGCGCTGGCCCAACCCCGTCCGCCCGGGCGACGAACTCCACGTGGAGACCGAGGTGCTGGAGAAGACGGCCGACTACCGACCCGGCGTCGGACTCGTCCGGAGTCGCGTGCAGACGCTCGACGCCGACGGCGAACTGAAACAGACGTTCGTCGGGCGCGTCCTGTACGAGCAACGGTGACGGACCCCGGTAGCGTCTGACCGGGTCGCTGACCTCCGACCCGTCTCCACGGCTCACTCCGTTCGCCGTTCCGATTGGAGGTTCCTCGCTACTTCTCGCGGGTCGCTTCGCTCCCCGCTCGCGTACTGGAGGTTCTGAGCGTAGCGAAGAACCTCCCTACTCCTCGAACCGGAACGTCCCGTCGCGCTGGACGACCTCGCCGTCGACCTCGATGTACGAATCCTCGCTCATGTCGACGATCATGTCGACGTGAACGGCGGACTGGTTCTGCTCGTTGCCCTCGCCGACGGTGTCGTCGTAGGCGCGGCCCAGCGCCATGTGGACGGTGTCGCCCATCTTCTCGTCGAACAGCATGTTGTACGTGAACCGGTCGATGTCCCGGTTCATCCCGATGCCCAGTTCGCCCAGACGACGCGCGCCCTCGTCGGTGTCGAGCACCTCGTCGAGGACACCCTCGTTCTTCTCGGCGCTGTGTTCGACGACCGCACCGCCCTCGAAGACGAGGCGGACGTCGGTGACCTCGCGGCCGTGGTGGTACAGCGGCTTGTCGAACAGCACCTCGCCCTCGACCGAGTCGGGGACCGGTGCGGTGAACACCTCGCCACCGGGCATGTTGTGCTTGCCCACGTCGTTCAGGGTCACGTTCCCCTTCACCGACATCGTGACGTCGGTGGTCTCGCCGGAGACGATGTGGACCTCGTCGGCGCCGTCGAGTATCTCGACCATCTGCTCCTGGAACTCGCCCTGCTCGTCCCAGTCCTTGTTGACGGCGTCCCAGACGAAGTTCTCGTAACCCTCGGTGGACATCTCGGCCAACTGGGCGTTCGCCGGGGCCGGGTACTGTGTGAGTACCCAGCGCTTCGAGAGCCGTTCGTCCAGCAACGGTCGACGAGCCTTGTCGTACTCGCTGGTCACCTTCGGGTCCACGTCCGACGTCTCCGTCGCGTTCGCGCCCGCCCGGATGGCGACGTAGACGTCCATCTCCTCGAACAGCGCCATCTCGTGGCTCGGTAGGTCGAAGTCGGTGTCCTCGCTGTTTCGCAGGTACGCCCGTCGGTAGCGCGACCCGGTGCGCTGGCTGACTGCGAGGGGGTTCGCACCGACGTCGGCGCACTGTTCGAACAGCGCCGTCACGAGGTCCTCGGCGACCGGATGCGCGTCGATGACCACGTTGTCACCCGGCTGGAGTTCGGCCGAGTGGTTGGCGACGATCTGTGCGTGTTCCCGAACTCGTGGATCCATACCGGATAGTGGCGACGGTGCTCGGTTAGCCGTTTCGATGCAGAAGACGCGTCAGACTCGACCGCGACTCACAGTGCGGGCGACCAGTCGTCGATCCGGTCGGCGTAGGGGACGAACTTCTCGTGGGAATCGTGCCTGAACACGCCGAGGATGGTCTGGTCGAGTTTCTGCAGGTAGGTGTAGAACTCGCCCGCCTCCTCTGCGTCGTGGACCATCCCGGCGGCGTGCCGGAGTTCGTACTGGCCAGCGACGAAGATGGCCGTCTCCGTGTCCGGGTCGCGGTACTCGACGACGAGGAACGCGTTGCCGTCGACCTCTCGCCGGTAGACCTCGTACTCCGGGAAGTCCTTGCCCTCGAAGGCGTCGGTGAACTCCTCGCCGTGGTTCGACGGCACCACGAACACCAGTCCGAAGCGGTCGTCGTCCTCGTCGCCCGCGTCGCGGTTCTGGGGTGCGGTGTTGCCCGCCATCACGGTGACCGTCTCCCAGCCCTCCTCGGCCCGTTCCTCGGCCAGCGCGTCCAGTTCCTCGAGCGTCCGCTCCCACGCACCCGTGAGCACGTCCGCGTTGTTCGCGATTCGTTCGGCGTAGTCCTCTTCCTGTCCACTGTTCGGCACGTCTGGCATACGTGGACACAGGAAACGAAGCCGGATAAGGGTATCTCACCGCGTCAGCCAGCGACGGCCGGCCTACCCCGGCACGCCGAAGACGAACTCCATGGTCGCCGACGTGGCGAGCATCAACAGCGCCGCGAGGAACAACTTCGCGTGCGGCGTGAACCGGTCGTCGACGGCCACGTCGACCCACCGCATCGGCGGGAGCACGTCGACGAGACGCTCGAACCGGGTCAGCGACCTGGAGCCGACCGTTCCCGACGCCTTCCTGTGCCGGTCGTCGCCAGCGGTCGTGAACGACTGCGACTGGTCGTCGGACGACCCCGGCGGCGGCGGTCGTAGCTGGAGCGACGCGTACGCGAGCAGGGCGAACCCGAACCAGAACAGGACGTACTTGGTCCCGGTGAGCGTGCCTCGCGCGGACAGTTCGAAGAACGCAGAGACGCCTACCACGACCGCGACGAACACCGCCGCGTACGACAGCGCGTCCAGGCTCTTGCGCCCGAGCCGGAGAGCGCCGACGACTTCCGGTGGCGGGTCGTCACTCATCCGTCACTGTTTGAGGTTCTCGAACTCCCTCGACGGGTCCTCGTAGCCGTCGACGTGTCGGTGACAGAAACTCGTCCGACCGTCGTCGCTGACGACGTAGTGCTTCGGCTTGCTCGTGTCACAGACGCTCCCGAACTGCTCGAAGAGGTACTGCCGAGCCTTGTTGTCGTGGCCCTGCTCGATGTAGCTCGCCGCCTCGCGCAGGTCCTCGGCCACCTCGTTCGGCACGTTGACGTCGCCGAACAGTTCGTCGGTGATCTCGGTCACGTCGGAGAACCGGGTGCTCCGGCCGAGGAGTTCCCTGGCGCGGTCCGTGAGCGACCGGTCGGCACGGGACCGCTCGCGGACGACCTCGCGGAACACCTCGATGCGCTGCCAGACCTCGTCCTCGACGTACTGGTACTCGTCCGGCCGTATCTTCACCGGACAGCGCGTGCTGAACGGACACCCGACCGGCGGGTCGCGCGGGCTCGGCGGCGTCCCGCGCAGGGTGATGCGGTCCTTGTTCGCGGTCGGGTCCGGTTCCGGAATCGCCGACAGGAGCGAGTAGGTGTACGGGTTCCCGGGGTACTCGAACAGCCCCTCCGTGGGGCCGATCTCCATGATGTTGCCCAGGTACATGACCGCGACGCGGTCACAGATGTGCCGGACGACGCTCAGGTCGTGTGCAATGAACAGGTACGTGAGTCCGAACTCGTTCTGGAGGTCCTCCAGCAGGTTCAGGATCTTCGCCTGCACCGAGACGTCCAGCGCCGACACCGGTTCGTCGAGCACCAGGAAGTCCGGTTCGAGCGCGAGCGAACGGGCGATACCGATGCGCTGGCGCTGCCCGCCGGAGAACTGGTGTGGGTACCGGAAGTAGTGCTCCGGACGAAGCCCGACCGTCTCCAGCAGGTCGCGGACGCGCTGTCTGCGCTCCTGGGGCGTCTTCCAGCCGTGGACGTCCAGCGGTTCGCGGACGATCTCGCCGACCGTCATCCGGTCGTTCAGGCTCGATTCGGGGTCCTGGAAGACGATGCCGAGTTGCTTGCCACGGAGCTTCTTCAGCGCTCGTGGCGGGGCGGCGGTGACGTCGATGAACCCTCGCTCGACGGAGTAGACGCCGTTCTCGATGCGCCCTTCCTCGAGGAAGACGAAGTCGCTCTCGTCGAACAGGCCGAGTTGCGGACCGAAGCCCTGGTCGACGAGGTGCGGGACGTCCACGCGCGTCTGGGCGACGAAGTCGACCGCGTCGATGTCGCTCGGACCGACGTCCTCGTACCCCTGGTCGGGGGCGACCGCCTTGGGCTGGACGCCGTCGGCGAACAGTTTCGTCACCAGGTCGACCGTGTCGTTGTCGGCGTACACCTCGCGCAGGTCGACCGTACGGCGGGTGAAGGTGTTCGCCATCTCCTCTACGACGTCGGGCTTCTGGAACCGACTGACGCCCGAGGTCGCGTCCTCGAGCTGGACGAGCGTCCGACCGAGGGTGGACTTGCCACACCCGGACTCGCCGACGAGGCCGAGCGTCTCTCCCTTCTCGATGTCGAACGAGACCCCGTCGACCGCCTTCACCGGCTGGTCGTCGATGAGCCCGCCGCCGGGATAGTACGTCTTCAGGTTTCGCACCGATATCATCGGCTCGGTCTGTGCAGTCGACTGGGGCTGGGAGATCACTTGCTTGCTCATTCTCTGGTCCCTCCTTTCGCCTTGTGTATCTCGATTGCCTCTGTCTGCGGTACGTCCTGCGGATACAGCAGGCACGCCGCGACGTGGTCGTCGTCGGCGGAGGCCACCGACACCGATTCGGGGTGGACGGCCTGGCACTCGGCGAACGCCTTCGGACACCGGGGGGCGAACCGGCAGTACGTCGCCTCCTCGTTCGGCGTCGGGACGTCGCCCTCGATGGTCGTGAGGCGGTCGCCCTCCTGCCGACCGGGGATGGACGACAGCAGTCCCTGCGTGTAGGGGTGTTTCGGGTTTCCGAACACCTCTTCGACGTCCGCCGTCTCGACGACCTCGCCGGCGTACATCACGTTCACGCGGTCTGCGACGTCCGCGATGACGCCCATGTCGTGGGTGATGAACATGATGGAGAGCCCACGGTCGTCCTGCAGGTCCTGCAGGAGTTCCAGAATCTGGGCCTGGATGGTCACGTCGAGCGCCGTCGTCGGCTCGTCGCAGATGAGCAGCTCCGGTTCGCACGCGAGCGCCATCGCGATGACGGCACGCTGGCGCATCCCGCCGGAGAACTGGTGCGGGTACTCGCGCACGCGGCGACGCGCGTCGGGGATGCCGACCGATTCGAGGAGCTGGATGGCCTCCTCGGTCGCCTCGTTGCCGCGGAGCCCCTGGTGGAGCTGGAGCGCCTCCTCTATCTGGTTCCCGACCGTGTAGACCGGGTTCAGCGACGTGAGGGGATCCTGGAACACCATCGCGATGTTCCCGCCGCGCAGGCGGCGCAGTTCGCGCTGGCCTGCACGGGTGACGTCGACGTAGCCGCGGTCGACGCGGACGCCGTCGTCGCCGGTGACGCCCTCCTCGACGAAGACGAAGTCGTCGGACGCGATGAGGTTGAGGCGGTCGGCGTAGCCGGATGCGATGACGTCGTCCCACTGGACCGCCCCGTCGGCGACCATCTCGTTGGGGTTGACCTGTTCGGCCGGCAGGTCCGCGTACCTCGGGTCCTCCGTCAGTTCGCTGGGCTGTGCGCCGTGCTGGTCCATCGCGTCGCGGACCACTTCGGCGAGGTCGGCCCGTCCTTCGAGCGTCGCGATGTCGACCGTCTTGCTCGTGTACGTGTTGGCGAAGCGTTCGACCGTGTCGGGGTCACGGAACTGGATGGAACTCCCCTGGAGCACGCGGCCGGGGCTCTCGACCAGTCCCATGATGGACCGGGCGGTGACGGACTTGCCCGACCCGGACTCGCCGACGATGCCGACCGTCTCGCCCTGCTCGATGTCGAAGTTGACGCCGTCGACCGCGCGGATGACCTCCTTGTCGGTGAAGAAGGAGGTCTGCAGGTTCTTGATGCGGAGGATGGGGTCCTCGCGCTGGGTCTGCATCGACATCACCCACCACCCCCTGCGGCCGCGGTCTCGTCAGCACTCGCCCCGCCAGCCTGCGGGTCGATGGCGTCGCGCACGCCGTCGCCGAACGCGTTGAAACCGGTGACGACGAGGACGACCATCACGCCCGGAATCGTGGAGATGTGCCACGAGACCGTGGTCACGTGCTGCCGACCGATGTCGACCGCACGCCCCCACTCGGGCGTCGGCGGACTCACGCCGAGGCTGAGGAACGACAGTGCGGCGACGCTGATGATGATGCCGCCGAGCGTGAGCGAACCGTAGACGAGCAGGTAGCCCGCGACGTACGGAAGCATGTGCTTTCGCATCGTCGCCGAGGGTCGCTGCCCGTAGGATTTGGCCGCGTCGATCCACTCCTGCTCGGAGACCTGCAGTGCGGGGCCACGGATGGCGCGCCAGAGCCCCGGCCAGCCGATGGCCGCGAAGACCAGCGCCAGCAACAGCCCGCCGCTGTAGACCGACGATATCGGGTGGTTCTCGAAGACGACGGACACCAGTATCAGTACCAGGAGTCCCGGTAACGCCTGCACCGAGTCACTGCCGACCACGACGACGAGGTCGGTGAGTCCCTTGTAGTACGCCGTCACCATCGCCAGCGCGCTAGCGACGAAGCCACTCAACAGGATGGACAACAGGCCGATGAACAGCGAGACGCGTGCCCCGTCGGCCATGAACGTGAACAGGTCCTTCCCGTTCGTCATCGTCCCGATGGGGTGGAACCGCCCGTGGTCGTCGTAGCTGAGCAGGCCGTAGTTGGCGTCGGGCGTCCCC
Source organism: Haloarchaeobius marinus (assembly GCF_051207415.1). Lineage (NCBI taxonomy): Archaea > Methanobacteriati > Methanobacteriota > Halobacteria > Halobacteriales > Halorubellaceae > Haloarchaeobius > Haloarchaeobius marinus. The sequence goes on from NZ_JBPKGD010000004.1 coordinate 77,628, forward strand.
TCGGAGCGACTCGCGATGTTCGCCGACCCGTGGGTGACGTTCTCGACGGTTCCCTGTTCAGTGACGTACTGGAACTCGTGTCCGTACGGGTTGTAGATGTTCGCCGCCGTCGTCGTCGGGCCGAGGGCGGGCGCGAACATCGCCATCACCAGGAACCCGAACACGATGACGAAGCCGAACAGTCCCCAGTAGTGAGAGCTCAGGCGGTCGACCATGTCGTCGCGGGGCGTCCAGTCCGCGTAGCGGTAGTGGCGACGGAACGTCTTGTAGCCGAACCAGACCCAGAGGAGCCAGACGAACGAGTAGGTGTAGATCGCGAAGACGCGGATGGCCCACGCGTAGGCGGGTGCCAGCCCGAGGAAGGTGTCGTGGAACGGGCCGATGGCGATGCGAACGCCGAGTATCTCGCTCCCCGGCGGGTACTGCGACTCCGCACCGGCCGGCGGGTTGAACCCGCTGTTGGGCATGACGTCACGGGAGAGCAACGTCGGAACGTTCGCCGTTATCCAGTCCGCGATGCCCGCCATCGTCTGGGCGAACCCGTGGATGAGCTGTGCGAGCGACGGTTCGCCGATGAGCGGCAGGGCCGGCAGGACCGAGAGCGGTTCGTACAGCAGGACGACCCACAGCACGGCCAGCACGACGCCGATGATGAAGCGTTCGAGGAAGTCGACCGATATCGGCAGGTCCTCGAGACCGAGCTTCTCGACGATGCTGAAGGGCACGAACGCCGCCTTGACGAGCACGGAGAAGATGGCGAGGACGACGACCGCGCCGAGTGCGGACATCACCGTCCCGCCGGCGACGCCGAGCGTGTTGTACATCTGGTCGACGTACCAGGTTCCGACGTCCTTGCTCCCGCCGATGAGCGGGTTGACCTGGTCTCCGAAGAGGACGAGTCCATCGACGAGCGCGCTGAACTCGAACACGAGCAGGAACAGCGCACCGGCGAGCCAGATGAGCGCAGGCTCCGGATGCGCGACGATTCGGTCCCGTAGCGTCTCGGATTCGGTTGGCTGACTCATATTATTCGTACCCCACTCGCGGGTCGATGAGCGTGTACAGGAAGTCCTGCATGATGTTCATGAATACCAGTACGAGGATGAAGATGTACATCAGCGAGCCGACCAGGGGCATGTCGCCCTGGATGGCCGCCTGGAGGAACAGGTAGCCGATGCCGTTGATGGCGAAAATCTGTTCCAGGATGACGGAGCCGCCGATGAGGAGGAACGCCTCGTTGAGGATGATGGGCACCAGTGGAATCAGGGCGTTCCGGAAGACGTGCTTCCAGACGATCTTCTGCCGGGAGAGACCCTTGGCGCGAGCGGTCTCGACGTAGTTGGAGTTGATGGTCTCCAGGACCGCGGTCCGTCCCAGGCGCATCTCGTTCCCCATCGACGCGGACCCGAGGACGATGGCCGGCGGGAGGACCATCTTCACCGCCTGCAGGAACATGGTCGTGTCGAACTCGAACAGCGAGATGGTCGTCCCACCGATGCTGAACAGTTCCATCCCGTTGGGGTCGTAGAAGTCCAGCGGCGGTGGCGTCGTGACCTTCGTCTCGACGAACAGCGTCTGCCACTCGACCTCGACGAGCCCGAGCGTGAGCATCGACGTGTAGTCCTGCGACTGGCTCAGCACGGACAGCAGGATGACGCCGAGCCAGAAGTTCGGCATGGCACGCCAGACGATACCGCCGAACGACGCGAAGTAGTCGCTCAGCGTGTTGGGGTTCAGACCGGCGTAAAAGCCCAGCGGGATGCCGATGAACAGCGGGATGAGCACCGACCAGAAACCCAGCCAGAGGGTCCGGGGCGCGTGCTGGACGATGAGCGTCATCGCCTTCGTATCCTGCTGTATCACGTACGAGTTACCGAGGTCGAACGTGAGCAGCCCGAACATGTAGTCCCAGTACTGCTCCCACAGCGGCTGGTCGAGGCCGAGCATGGCCTCGACCCGTTCGTACTGGGACGGGGGGACCTGTTGCCCGAGGATCGCTGCGACCGGGTCGAGTGGACCCAGTCGTAGAATCATGAACGTAATCGTCGTGCCGAACAATACCACAGGGATTGCCAGAAGGAGCCTGCGGGCGAAGTACCCCCACCTGCTCATAGCACTTCCCTCCGGTGATCCACTTCCATCACCATTGTTCTACTGATAGTGTATTTTGCACCCATGGTTATGTCTTGCGTTCCTTACTTGCCGTATTTAGCGACGTACCGGTGGCTACGCGGCCGAAAAATGAAAAATTCGGAAGTCGTGGACGACCGATTAGCTGCGCTCGTTCAGGTAGACGTTGTTGAGCTTCTGACGGCTGAAGCCACCGGCGCCGGTGCGCGGCATCTCCACCCAGTCGTACGCGAAGCGCTCGCTGGTGGAGTGGTACGTCGGCAGGAGGATCATGTCGTCCCACATCGCCTCCTCGATCTTGACGTACGCCTCTTCGCGTGCGGCGCGTGCCTCCTCGGTCGGCGCCGTGTTGTTGCTGATGGTGTCCCACGCCTCGGACGCGCGCTGCGGCGCGTCGGTCTCGGAGTCGTCCCAGTCGAGGTAGAAGCCCTGCGCACCGCCCTCCTGGTCGGTGTTGGTGAGCTCCGGAACGACCTGCCCGAGGAAGTTGTCCGCCGCGGGCCAGTCCATGATCCACCCGAGCGAGTAGGCCGCGAGGTTACCGCTGCGACCGCGGTTGAGGAGGGTCGAGAACGGTGCCTCCTCGAGCGTCAGGTTGACGTGTGCGTTCGCGAGCTTGTCGCGGAGGATGGTCCCGAGCCCCTGCCACGTGTCGGACTGGTAGGTCGTGAACGTGAGGTCGTACTCGTTGTTCGGACCGTAGCCGGCTTCCTCCATGACCTGCCGTGCGGACTCCAGGTCGGTCGTGTTGTAGCCGTACGGGTAGTTCTGCTCGGCGTGCTGGTCGTAGGCCGGACCCTGGCCGGGGTAGATGCCCGGCGGGGTGAGGTGGTACGCGCCCTTGCCGCGGCCCTTGAAGACCTCGTTGACGCCCTCTTCCTGGTTCATGGCGTACGCCATGGCCTTCCGGGCGGCCGGCTCGACGTTCTTGGCGTTCAGGCCGATGTAGAACGTGTTGATGGTCGAGTACTTGAGGTAGTTCGCGGTCTCGCCGTTACGCATCGGACCGTAGGTACCGATCTCGCGGCCCTTGGAGTCCTCCTCCTCGACGCTGACCAGGCTCGGGTCGTACTTGGACGTCGGAATCGCGGCCAGGTCGGAGTTCTTGTTCTGGCCGTAGTTGTAGATGGCGTCGGGGTCGCTGATGACCTGCCAGTGGACGCCTTCGACGAACGGGACCGGACCGTGGTAGTTCTCGTTCCGGACGACCGACGCCTGCGTGTTGGTCTCCCAGTTCTCGAACTCGAACGGGCCGGCGCCGATCGGGTTGTTCCGCGAGAAGTCCTCGTAGGCCATCTCGCCGTCGTAGCCCTCGACGTCGCCGACGATTCCCTCCGGAACCGCGGAGAACGAGGTGTACGCCAGCATCTCGAGCGTCGGCGCGAACGGGTTCGTGAGCGTGATCTCGAGGGTCTTCTCGTCCACGGCGTTGACCGCGAGCGAACCGGGGACGTAGGCGCCCTCGGAGTCCGTCTCGTGCTGGACGTTCATCGCGTACGAGAGGATGAAGTACGAACGAGCCGTGTGCTCGGAGCCCGCCAGGCGCTCGAACGAGTAGACGAAGTCGGACGCGGTGACCTCGTCACCGTTGTGGAACTGCGCGTCCTTGAGGTTGAACGTGTACGTCTTGTAGTCGTCCGAGATCTGGTAGTCCTCCGCGAGGAGCGGCACGACTTCGACCTCCCCGTTGGGGTAGTTCATCAGGGCGTCGAAGACCTGCTGGATGACTCGACCGGACGCAGTGTCCGTCGCGGCCACTGGGTCGAGTGTGCTCATCGTGGAGTTGGTCAGCTGGAACGTCATGTCCAGCATCTCGCGGTCTTCCGTGTCGCGAGTGGTCTGTTCGGTGGCGGTGGACGTGTCGTCATCCGCCGTGGTGTCGGTGTCGGCTGGGCCGTCATCGTCGTTCCCACCGATACAACCCGCGATTGCAACCGCAGAAGCTGCGCCGCCGGTCGCCTTGAGGAAGCGACGACGGTCAATGCTGTTACTGTCTGTCATCCCACGCACCCCTTTCGAGACGATATGGTTAAAATTACCGTTATGGTCTGTGGCCGTTTTACATACCCTAATGTTTAAGTTACCCCCGTCGCCGTCTGCGTGTCTCTCCTGCCGCCCGTGGTATGCGTTGGCACGATATAGTTGCTGGTAACACACCGCTCATATAGGGAGACCTTACTCTCCGTTCGCGGTACCTATCCATCGAGTGAGAAACTCGGTTGTCGATTCGACGCGTTTATGAGTGGGCATGACAAAGCACCGCACATGGCAGCTTCCGAGTCCGGTTCGTCGGAGTTCCCCGACGAGCGCGACGTCGTAGCGTCTGTCGATGGTGAGGGCACCAGTCAGGACTACGTCATCGCAGACATTACAGAAGACGGCGCCTGGCTTTCGATGCGCGCGGACGACGCGCCGGACCTCCCATCCTGGCGATAACGGACGCACTTCTCGCAGTCGGTTCTCGCGCGCGGTTCTTCCGGCGACCCCCACTGGCGAGTCTCGCGACCGCCTGGCGCGGCCGCGCCGCGAATCCAGACACACCACCTTTTTGCCACCGTCCGCCGTTCACGTTGACATGCACTACCGGGAGGTCGCCACCGAACAGGAGTTCCTCTGCAGACTCGAGACGGGCGGCGACTGGCGCACGCAACTGGAGACGCTGGCCGCCGACGAGGACCTGGCCGCCGCCTGGTTCACCGGGCTTGGCGCGGTACAGGACGCGGAGGTGTGGTTCTACGACCAGGATACCTGCGAGTACGACGCCGTTACCTTCGACGAACCGCTGGAGGTGGCGGCGTGCGTGGGGAACATCGCGGACCTCGACGGCGACCCGTTCGCCCACACCCACGCCGTCCTCTCGCGGCCGAGCGGGCGCGCACTCGCCGGCCACCTGAACGCTGGCACCGTCTGGGCCGGCGAGGTGTACGTGCGGGCGTTCGACCGTCCACTCGTCCGGGAACACGACGACGTGACCGACCTGGACCTCTGGCTATAGATGCGCGAGGCTGACGAACGGTACTTCGAACGGATCGAATCGCGACTCGACGAGGCGTTCGACCTCGCCGAGCGCGCCAAGGACAACGGGGGCGACCCCGAACCCGAGGTCGAGATTCCGACGGCGCGGGACATGGCCGACCGCGTCGAGAACATCCTCGGCATCGAGGGCGTCGCCGAACGCGTCCGCGAACTCGAGGGGGAGATGAGCCGCGAGGAGGCGGCGCTCGAACTCGTCGAGGACTTCGTCGAGGGGACCGTCGGCGACTACGACAGTCGTGAGGGCAAGGTCGAGGGCGCGGTCAGGACCGCCGTCGCACTCCTCACCGAGGGGGTCGTCGCGGCCCCCATCGAGGGCATCGACCGCGTCGAACTGCTGACGAACGACGACGGCACGGAGTTCATCAACGTCTACTACGCCGGCCCGATTCGTTCCGCCGGCGGGACCGCACAGGCGCTCTCCGTGCTCGTCGCCGACTACGCCCGCGCCTTGCTCGACATCGACCAGTACAAGGCACGGGGCGACGAGGTCGAGCGCTACGCCGAGGAGGTCGGTCTCTACGACAAGGAGACGGGCCTGCAGTACTCGCCCAAGAGCACGGAGACGAAGTTCATCGCCGAGCACATGCCCATCATGCTCGACGGGGAGGCCACTGGCGACGAGGAGGTCTCCGGCTTCCGCGACCTCGAACGGGTCGACACCAACTCCGCCCGCGGGGGGATGTGTCTCGTCCTCGCAGAGGGCATCGCGCTGAAAGCCCCGAAGATACAGCGCTACACCCGGAACCTCGACGAGGTCGACTGGCCGTGGCTCCAGGACCTCATCGACGGGACGTACTACGACGACGCCGGGGACGAGGAGGCGGGCGACGACGACCAGGACGCCGACGACGCCGGTACGGCCGACGCCGACGAGGGCGGCGACGCAGCAGAGGACGCGGACGACCCGTCGGGACCGCCCCGCGTCGAACCGGCGGCGAAGTACTTGCGCGACCTCATCGCCGGACGGCCCGTCTTCTCGCACCCGAGCGAGTCCGGCGGTTTCCGACTCCGGTACGGGCGCTCGCGCAACCACGGGTTCGCGACGGCCGGCGTCCACCCGGCGACGATGCACCTCGTCGACGACTTCCTGGCCACCGGCACGCAGATAAAGACCGAACGCCCCGGCAAGGCGGCCGGCGTCGTTCCCGTCGACAGCATCGAGGGACCGACGGTCCGCCTCGCCAACGGCGACGTCCGACGGGTCGACGACCCCGAGGAGGCCCTCGAGATACGCAACGGCGTCGAACGCATCCTCGACCTCGGCGAGTACCTCGTGAACTACGGGGAGTTCGTCGAGAACAACCACCCCCTCGCGCCGGCCTCCTACACCGTCGAGTGGTGGCGCCAGGAACTGGACGACGCGGGATGCGACGTGCAGGCGCTACAGGACTCCCCCCGGGTCGACCTCTCCGACCCGAGCGCCGAGGACGCGCTGTCGTGGGTCGAACACTACGACGCGCCGTTGCACCCGAAGTACACGTACGTCTGGCACGACGTCTCCGTCGCACAGTACGACGAACTCGCCGACGCCGTCACCGACGGCTTCGTCGAGGACGGCGTCCTCCACGTCCCGCGCCGTGGCGACGTGCGCGAGACGGTCGAGACGCTGCTGAAACCCCACCACCAGACCGCGGACGAACTGCTGCTACGTGACTACGTCCCGTTCCTGCGGAGCCTCGGCGTCGACGAGGACCTCACGCGGACGTGGACGCTCGACGACCTCTCCGAGCACGCCCTGACGTGGGGGACGGAGGACGCCGCCAGCGCCGACCCGGACGACGACCGACCGACCGGCACCAACGCCATCGAGGCCGTCAACGAGGTGGCTCCCTTCCGGGTGCGAGAGCGCGCACCGACGCGCATCGGGAACCGGATGGGCCGCCCCGAGAAGTCCGAGTCCCGCGACCTCTCGCCCGCCGTCCACACCCTGTTCCCCGTCGGCGAAGCCGGCGGGAGTCAGCGCTCGGTCGCCGAGGCCGCGACGCACGCCCCGGACATGCAGTCGACGCCCGGACGCATCGACGCGCAGGTCGGCACCCGCGAGTGCACCGCCTGCGGCGAGCAGTCCTACAGGACGCGCTGTCCCGAGTGCGACGCCCGGACCGAGCCGTACTACTGGTGTCCCTCCTGCGAACGGGAACTCGAACTCGACGACGCCGGTCGCGTCCACTGCGACCGGTGCGAGGTCGACGGCACCAGCGTCGAGTTCCACGAACTCGACCTCAAGGCCGAGTACCGGGACGCCATGGCCAGCGTCGGCGAGCGCGAGAACGCTTTCGGGCAGCTCAAGGGCGTCAAGGGGCTCTCATCGGCGAACAAGACGCCCGAACCGATGGAGAAGGGCGTCCTCCGGGCCAAACACGGCGTCACCGCGTTCAAGGACGGTACGGTCCGCTACGACATGACCGACCTGCCCGTCACCGCCGTCCGGCCGAGCGAACTCGACACCACGGCCGACCAGTTCCAGGCGCTCGGCTACGAGACCGACGTCCACGGCGACGAACTCCGCCACGACGACCAGCTGGTCGAACTGAAGGTCCAGGACATCGTCCTCTCCGACGGCGCGGCCGAGCACATGCTCAAGACCGCCGACTTCGTCGACGACCTGCTCACCCAGTACTACGACGTCGAACCCTTCTACGAGATGGACGAGCGCGAGGACCTCGTCGGCGAACTCGTCTTCGGGATGGCCCCCCACACCTCCGCCGCGACCGTCGGCCGGGTCGTCGGGTTCACCAGCGCGGCGGTCGGGTACGCGCACCCGTACTTCCACGCGGCGAAGCGCCGGAACTGCGACGGCGACGAGGACTGCGTCATGCTCCTTCTCGACGGCCTCCTGAACTTCTCGAAGACGTTCTTGCCAAACCAGCGGGGTGGAAGGATGGACGCACCATTGGTAATGTCCAGTAGAATCGACCCGTCCGAGATCGACGACGAGGCGCACAACATGGACATCATGTGGGAATACCCCAAGGAGTTCTACGAGGCGACCCGGGAGCTGGCCGACCCGGAGGACGTCGAGGACGTGATGAAGATAGCCGAGGAGACGCTGGGGACGGACCGGGAGTACACGGACTTCGCCCACACCCACGACACGACCGACATCCACCTGGGGCCGGCGCTGTCGGCGTACAAGACGCTCGGGTCGATGCAGGACAAGATGGACGCGCAGTTACACCTCTCGCGCAAACTGCGTGGTGTCGACGAGACCGACGTGGCAGAGCGCATCATCGAGTACCACTTCCTGCCGGACCTCATCGGGAACCTCCGGGCGTTCAGTCGGCAGGAGACGCGGTGTCTGGACTGTGGCGAGAAGTACCGGCGCGTCCCGCTGACCGACGACTGCCGGGAGTGTGGCGGCCGGGTGAACCTCACCGTCCACCGTGGGTCCGTGAACAAGTACATGCAGACCGCCATCACGGTGGCCGAGGAGTTCGGCTGCCGGGACTACACCAAACAGCGACTGGAGAAACTGGAGAAGGCGCTGAACTCGGTGTTCGAGGACGACACGAACAAGCAATCCGGCATCGCCGACTTCATGTGATACCCGGCGTCTGCCGTCGGTTCTCCCCGCCCGAGTTTGGGGCGCTCCCGAGTAACCGGGCGAGGACAGGGGTCGAACCGGGTGAACGAGCGCGTTCCGGGGGCCACGTGACGGGGCAGCACAGAAACAAGGCCTTTAAGCGGGTTTTGCCCGTATCCCGCTGATATGAAAGTTGCCGACGCGATGACGCCGCGTTCAGAGCTGGTCACCGTCGAGTTGCCGGGCACTCGCGACGACGTGCTCGAGTACCTCCAGGACCACGGGTTCTCGTCGGTTCCCGTGGTCAAAGAGACCGACGGGAAAGAGGCGTACCGCGGTCTCGTCTCCCGCGACCTGCTCATCGAACGACCGGACGAGGACCAGTTAGCGCTCCTGATGGACGAGGAGGTGCCGACGACGACCCAGGACACCGACCTGACCGAGGTCGCGCGCCTGATGGTCGAGGAGGGGGAGCGACGCATCCCAGTCGTCGACGGCGAACTGGAGGGCATCGTCACCGTGACGGACGTCGTCCACGCCATCGCGTCGGGGGACGTGGAGACGGACGCCGTCGTCGGTGAACTCGCGTCCCGCGACGTGAACACGACCTACAGCGGCACACCGCTGCCGGTCGCAGAGCGCGAACTCTACTTCGCGAACGTCCCCTACGCGGTCGTCCTCGACGACCAGACCGACCTCGCCGGCATGCTGACGGAGGTCGACATCCTCGAGGTCGCCCGCATCGTCGAGGGCGAGGACGACACCGGCGACTCCATCGCGAACCAGGACGACGAGTGGATGTGGGAGGGCATCAAGGCCGTCGGTGGGCGCTACCTGCCGACCCGGAACGTCGAGATCCCCACCGAACCCGTCTCGGAGTTCATGACCGCGGACCTCATCACCGTCTCACAGAAGATGAGCGTCCTCGACGCCGCACAGCTGATGATCCGCCACGACATCGAGCAGATTCCGATGGTGTCGGGCGAACCGCTCGTCGGCATCGTCCGGGACGTGAACCTGCTGGAGGCGCTGTATGACTGAGACGAAGACCGTCGTCGAACTGGCGAAGCGACGCGGGTACTTCTTCCAGGCGAACGGCGCGTACGGCGGCGTCTCGGGCTTCTACACGTTCGGCCCGCAGGGCGCGGCGCTCAAGCAGAACATCGAGGACACGTGGCGCGACCGGTTCACCATCCAGGAGGGCAACCTGGAGGTCGACGCGCCGACGGTGGCCCCCGAGGCGGTGTTCGAGGCGTCGGGTCACCTTGACGGCTTCGACGACATGCTCGTGGAGTGCCCGGAGTGCGGCGAGAGCCACCGGGCCGACCACATCATCGAGGACAACACCGACATCGAGGACGCCGAGACGCTCCCCATCCCGGAGATAGAGGACCTCGTCGCGGAGTACGAACTCGTCTGTCCGAACTGCGGCGCCGGCCTCGCCGGTCAGGCGGTGACGACGTTCAACCTGATGTTCGAGACGAACATCGGTCCCGGTTCGTCCCAGCCGGGCTACCTCCGACCCGAGACGGCACAGGGCATCTTCGTCGAGTTCCCGCAGCTGAAGGAGTACGCCCGGAACCAGCTTCCGTTCGGCGTCACCCAGATCGGTCGCGCGTACCGCAACGAGATATCGCCCCGGAAGTCCCTGCTCCGGGTGCGCGAGTTCACGCAGGCGGAACTCGAACTGTTCGTCGACCCCGAGGAGGACGAACCGAACCTCGAGGCCGTCCGTGACGTCGCCGCGCCGCTGTACTCCGCCGAGATGCAGGCTGACGCCGACGCCGAGGCGACGGAGTGGACCATCGGCGAGGCCGTCGACGCGGGCGTCATCGGCGACGAGTGGGTGGCGTACTACCTCGGTATCGCCAGGCAGTGGTACGACCGCGTCGGCGTCGACATGGGCCGGTTCAGGTTCCGGCAGCATCTCCCGGGCGAACTGGCCCACTACGCGGCCGACTGCTGGGACGCCGAGGCGGAGGTCGACGGCGACTGGATCGAACTCGCCGGCTTCGCCTACCGGAGCGACTACGACCTCTCGAAGCACGCGTCCCACTCCGACGACGACTTCACGCTGTTCAAGCAGTACGACGAGTCGAAGACGGTCGAGCGCGCGACGGTCGACCCCGACATGAGCTACCTCGGTCCCGAGTTCGGCGGCGCGGCCGGCGCCATCGCCGAGGAACTCGAGACGCTGGCCGGGCGCGACCGGACGGCGTTCGACGGCGACGCGGTGACCGTCAGCGTCGACGGCGAGAGCTACGAGATACCGACCGAGCACGTGAACTTCGGCGTCGAGGAGGTCACCGAGGCGGGCGAGCACATCACGCCCCACGTCGTCGAACCGTCCTTCGGCGTCGACCGCGCGCTCTACACCGTCGTCCACCACGCCTACCGCGAGGACGAGGTCGAGGGCGAGGCCCGGACGTACCTCGCGCTCGAACCCGAGGTGGCCCCGACGTTCGTCGGCGTCTTCCCGCTGACGGACCACGACGGGCTGCCCGAGCGCGCACTGGACGTCACCCGCGACCTGCGCGACGCCGGCCTCTCGGTCACCCACGACGACTCGGGGTCCATCGGTCGGCGCTACCGTCGCCAGGACGAGGTCGGCACGCCGTTCTGCGTCACCCTCGACGCTGACCCGGCGGGCACGGCGACCGTCCGCGAGCGCGACTCGACCGAGCAGGTTCGCGTCGACCTCGACGACCTGGTCGACGTGCTGACCGACCTCCGAACCGGCGACCGGTCGTTCGACGACCTGTAAGATGCGCGACGAGGTCGCCCGGCGACTGGTCCACGCGAGCGGCGCGATACTGCCTACCGCGTGGGTCGTCGGACAGCTCGACGGCGTCCCGACGCTCCCCTGGTCGGTGGTCCGCACCGTCCTGTTGCTGGCGACCGCGGTAGCGCTGGGACTGGAGTTCGTCCGGTTGTTCGTCGGTCTCGACTGGGTCATCTTCGAGAAGCTCACCCGCGAGTACGAGCAGGAGAACCTCGCGGGCTACGCGCTGTACATCATCGGTGGAACGGTCGCTGGCGTGCTGTTCATCCCGGAGGTGGCCGTCCCGGCGATGTACATGCTGACCATCGGCGACCCCATCAGCGGACTGCTCGGGTCCGGCGAGTTACAGACGGTCAAGCGACCGCGCGTCCTCGTCGCGATGTTCGTCGTCTCGCTGGCGTTCGCGCTCCCCTTCCTCCCGGTGCTGGCGGCGACGGCCGCCGCGCTGGCGGCGACGCTGGCCGACGGGGTGAAACCGGTGGTCGCGACGTACGTCATCGACGACAACCTCACCATCCCCATCATGGCGTCGGTGACCGCGGCCGCGGTACTCATCGTGACCGAGTACCCGGTGTACCCCATCGTCGTCTGACCCTGGCGGTCGACGGCCGCCCGTCGCGCCGTCTCGCCCGGCGTTTCACTTTCGCCGCGGTCGGCGAACCCTTAACAGCGACGACGACGAACGCCGTAGTGAATGGCGACGACCGACGGGGAGTCCATCGAACATCCCCTGCTCACGTCCGGCGTCCTCGAACGGCGACTCTACCAGCTCAGGCTGGCGGGAACCGCCACCGGGGACCACACGCTGGTCTGTCTCCCGACCGGACTCGGGAAGACGACGGTGAGTCTGCTGGTGACCGCACGCCGACTCGACGAGGTCGGGGGCCGGTCGCTCCTGCTCGCGCCGACGAAGCCGCTGGTCCAGCAACACGCCGAGTTCTACCGGGAGGCGCTGCAGATACCCGACGACGAGGTCGTGGTGTTCACCGGCGACGTGCGGCCGGACGACCGGGCGGAACTCTGGGAGGACGCGACCGTCGTGATGGCGACGCCGCAGGTCGTCGAGAACGACCTCGTCGGCGGGCGCATCTCGCTCCGGGACGTGACGCACCTGACCTTCGACGAGTGCCACCGGGCGACGGGCGACTACGCGTACAACTACATCGCAGAGCGCTACCACCAGGACGCCGAGGACCCGCTCGTCACCGGGATGAGCGCCTCACCCGGTGGCGACGAGGAGGAGATACTCGACGTGTGCGAGAACCTCGGCATCCGCGAGGTCGAGGTGATGACCGAGGAGGATGCCGACGTCTCCGAGTACACCCACGACACCGAGGTCGAGTGGAAGAAGATACAGCTCCCCGAGGAGGTCCTCGACATCCGGGACGGACTGAACGAGGTCATCTCCGACCGGCTGTCGAAGCTCAAGGAACTCGGCGTGACGCGCAAGACCTCGCCCGACCTGTCCGAGCGGGACGTCAACGACATCCAGTCCCAGCTACGGGCGATGATGAACAACGACCAGTCGGCCGGCTACAAGGGGATGAGCCTGCTCGCCGAGGTGCGAAAGCTCCGGACGGCCGTCACGTACGTCGAGACGCAGTCGGTCGAGGCGACCTGCCGGTACTTCGAGCGCCAGCGGAACGCCGCCCGGGCGTCGGGCGCGTCGAAGGCGAGTCAGCGCATGGTCTCGGAACCGAAGGTCCGCGAGGCCATCCGGAAGGCGGAGTCGTTCGACGACATCCACCCGAAGTACCGCGAGGCGCGCATCCTGCTCGCCGAGACGCTCGGCATCGAGGACGGCGAGCGCGTCATCGTCTTCACCGAGTCCCGCGACACCGCCGAGGCGCTGACCGACTTCCTCTCGAACCACTTCGAGGTCCGCCGGTTCGTCGGGCAGGGCGACAAGGACGGCTCCGACGGGATGACCCAGAAACAACAGCAGGAGACGCTCTCGGCGTTCAAGAACGGCGAGTTCGAGGTGCTCGTCTCGACCAGCGTCGCCGAGGAGGGACTGGACGTGCCCGAGGTCGACCTCGTGCTGTTCTACGAACCCGTCCCGACGGCCATCCGGTCCATCCAGCGCAAGGGCCGGACCGGGCGACAGGACGAGGGACGGGTCGTCGTCCTGATGGCCGAGGACACCCGCGACGAGGCCTACTTCTGGATATCGCGGCGCAAGGAGAAGCGGATGGAGTCCGAACTCCGCGACCTGAAAGGCGTCGCCGACGAGATGACCGAGGAACTGGACGACGGCCAGACCAGCCTCGGCGAGTTCGACGGCGGCGACGGTGACGCAGCGAGCGACCCGGCCGAGGACGTCGAACCGGGACTGCAGGAGTTCGGTTCGACCGACGGTGGGTCGGGAGGCGGCGAGGACGACGACGAAGACGAGGACGAGGACGACCCCGACGTGAACGACGAGGACGGCCCCGACGAGGAAGACGACGGCGTCGTCGCCACGCCCGAGATGGACGGCGAGGACGACGCGGTCGAGATCGTCGTCGACCAGCGCGAGATGGACTCCTCGATTCCCCGCGACCTCTCGACCCGGGACGACGTGACCACCCGACTGGAGACGCTCTCGGTCGGCGACTACGTCCTCTCGGACCGCGTCGCCGTCGAACGCAAGTCCGTCTCCGACTTCCTCGACACGTTGACCGGGAGCGACCGGTCGGTGTTCGAGCAGATACGCGACCTCTCGCGTCACTACGCCCGGCCGGTCCTGGTCGTCGAGGGGACGGACAGCCTCGTCGGGTCGCGGGACATCCACCCGAACGCCATCCGGGGCGCGCTGGCCTCGCTCGCGGTGGACTTCGGCGTGAGCGTCCTCCGGACCGAGAGCGAGGCCGACACCCGGGACCTGCTCGCCGTCGTCGCCAGTCGCGAACAGACGGCCAACGACCGGTCCGTCTCGGTCCACGGCGAGAAGTCCAAGAAGACCCTGACCGAGCAGCAGGAGTACGTCGTCGGGTCCATCGCGGACATCGGCCCGGTCACGGCACGGTCGCTCCTCGCACACTTCGGGACGGTCGAGGACGTGCTCTCGGCCCCGGAGGAGGACCTGCTGGACGTCGACGGCGTCGGGTCGGTCACCGCGGAGCGAATCCGGACGGTCGTCGGCAGCCAGTACGAACCCTGATTCTCGCCCGTCTCACCGGCGCAACGCGTCGAGTGCGTCCGCCGCCTCGCGAACAGTCGTCAGGTACTCGCGTGCGCGGGCGGGGTCGTCGGTGGTCGCCGCCGCGTCGCTGAACCGCCGAATCGTCGCGACGATGGCGGCCTCGGCCTCGTCGAACTCGCCGTCGCCGGCGGCGTCGGCGTCGGCGTCGGTGGCGCCGGCGGTGGTGGTACGGGTGGGCACCGACGCGCCGGTGCGCTGGCCAGCGCTGGCGGGTCCACTCTCGGGAGTCTGTTCTTCACCGTCGTCGCGTCCGAGCGACTCGCCAGTCCGTGACGGCGGGGCGCGACGGGACGCCTCCGCCGGCGACGCCGGTGGCTGGGTGGTCGTCTCCTCCGGAGGCGCCGTCTCGTCCCCGGCCGCCGCTGCCTCGGCGGACTGGTCGGGTTCGACGCCGGACTCGGCCGCTGGCGCCGTCTCGGCGTCGACCGTCTCGGGCGCCTCCTCGACGGCCGCCGCCTGCCCGGCGGCCTGGCACGTCGGGCAGAACTCCTGGCCGTCGTACCGGAAGATCGGGTCGCCACACCGGTTGCAGTGCTTGTTCGTCATCGTCGCACCCTTCAACAGCAGTTCGCTCATGCGCCGCGTCGACTCGCGTTCCTGCTCCTCGGCCTCGAACTGCTTTCGAAGTTTCTCCCGCTCTGCTTCCTTGTCGAATTCGCTCATACCCGTCCAGAGTACGTCAGAGACCGAAAGCCCTGCGACTGTTCGGCGGCCTGTCGGGTTCGCGGGCGGCGACCGAACCGGTCGCCGTCGGGCAGGTCAACAGTGCCGACTTCGACACGTTTAACCGGGAATCGGGTGCAGTTTCGAGTGTTATGGCGAAAGTTAGCGTGGTCGGCGCGGCCGGAACGGTCGGGGCCGCCGCAGGCTACAACATCGCACTTCGTGACGTGGTCGACGAACTCGTCTTCGTGGACATCCCGGACAAGGAAGACGAGACGGTCGGACAGGCCGCAGACGTGAACCACGGCGTCGCGTACGATTCGAACACGACGGTCCGCCAGGGCGGCTACGAGGACACCGCCGGCTCCGACGTCGTCGTCATCACGGCCGGCATCCCGCGCCAGCCCGGCCAGACCCGCATCGACCTCGCGGGCGACAACGCACCAATCATGGAGGACATCGGCTCCTCGCTCGCCGAGCACAACGACGACTTCGTGACGGTGACGACCTCGAACCCCGTCGACCTGCTCAACCGCCACCTCTACGAGACGGGTGACCGCGACCGGAACCAGGTCGTCGGCTTCGGCGGCCGCCTCGACTCGGCGCGCTTCCGGTACGTGCTCTCCGAGCGCTTCGACACGCAGGTCCAGAACGTCGAGGCCACCATCCTCGGCGAACACGGCGACGCGCAGGTCCCGGTCTTCTCGAAGGTCCGCGTCGACGGTGCCGACCCCGAGTTCTCCGACGACGAGAAAGAGGAGATCCTGGGCGACCTCAAAGAGAGCGCGATGAACGTCATCGAGCGCAAGGGCGCGACCGAGTGGGGCCCGGCGACCGGCGTCGCCCACATGGTCGAGGCCATCCTGCACGACACCGGCGAGGTCCTGCCGGCGTCCGTGACGCTCCAGGGCGAGTACGGTCACGACGACGTCGCCTTCGGCGTCCCGTGCAAACTCGGCTCGAACGGCGTCGAGGAGGTCGTCGAGTGGGACCTCTCCGAGTACGAGCGCGACCAGCTCGGCGAGGCGGCCGACAAGCTCGGCGAGCAGTACGACAAGATAGCGTAACGACGGCAGTCGGCGCCCGCGACTAACGGCGTGCCCGCACGTACGCTACGGGTCCCCGTCGCGGGACGACCTGGGCGGTCCCGCGACCTCGGTACGTGCGGAACGTGCGTCCGACTCCGATACTCGAACGCCGAGCAGTTCTGCCCACTCCCGGAGACGGGCAGTGTGATCGTCTGCGGCCATGGGTCGTATGGGACGCATCGACACGAATAATCATAACTGTTGTCCCGACTCTCGCAGCCTGAAGATAGGCGTTCTGGGCCGGTGGATTGGGGGCGTTCCGACGGCTCCGTCCCCCGCCGGCGACGCCGGTCGTTGCCTGTGCGACCAGGCGCGTGCTGGTGTCGAAGCGGTCCCGGGTGGCCGGCTCAGGGTCGGTCGAAGAACTCGCCGACCAGTTTGCGCTCGGCCGCCCGGAGGTGCTGGTGGTACGTCGAGCGCGCGATGCCCATCGAGTCCGCGAGGTCGTCGCCGCTGGTCGGGCGGGGCCACTCGAAGAAGTCGCCGAAGTAGGCGCGCTGGAGCGCCGTCAACTGGCGGTCCGTCAGTTCTGCCTCCAGCGCCGCGATGAACTCCTGTTTCGTCGTCGCGGCGCGCTCGCGCTCGCGGTACGCGCCGAGGCTCACCTCGTCGAACTCGGCCTCGACGTGGTCGACGACGGTCCGGGCGTTGGCCTCCCGGGGCAGTTCCACGTCGATGGTCGCGCCGTTCGGGTCGGCCTCTATCTCGATGACGTCGGCCCCGTACTCGGCGAGCGTCGAGAGCAGGCCGGAGCTCCGGACCGTGAACTCGACGAGTGAGACGCCCTCGTTGCGCGTGACGACCGTCGCCGCCTCCACGCCGTCGTGCTCCTCGGCGACCGACACGACGTGGTCGGGGTCGTCGCTCTCGACGGTGAAGAACATCCCCAGCGAGTCGTCGTCGCGGAAGACCGACCCGGCGTAGGACAGCACGGCGTCGGCGCGGCCGGCGACGTCGACGAAGAACACGGAGCGGTCGCCGACGTGGAACCGCAGTTCGACGATGTTGTCGGCCGTGAGCGTGCGCCGGGTCTCGGCGGCCGACACCGCCGTCGCGATCATCCGGGCGAGCGCGGCGAGGATGGTCACCTCGCGGTCGTCGAGCGCGTCGGGGTCGGCGGAGTAGACGGTCAGGACGCCGTACCGGGCGTCGCGGTAGACCAGCGGAATCGCGGCGAGCGTCGCGAACGACTCGTCGGTTCGTCCGGTGTGCCAGTCGGCGGTCGGCAGGTCGTCGACGGCGGCGACCTGCACCTCGCCCGTCTCGACGGCGCGGGCGACCGGCCCGTCGCTCTCTGCGAGTTCGAGGGGCGGGCCGTCCTCCGACCCGCCGACGATGGCGCTCGGACTGACGCTGTCGGTGGCGAGGTCGGGTTCGCCGACCCAGGCGCAGGTGTACGGGTCGGTGTCGGCGAGCAACGCGACCACGTTGCGCTCGATCTCGGTCCGACTCGTCGCCTCGACGAGTCCCCGGGTCGTCTCCTGGACGACGCCGTTGATGCGGTCGAGCAGGTGTTCGAGGCCCTCGCGCTCGGCGGCCAGTTGTGCGGCGTGGTGCTCGGCCGTCCGTTCGGCCTCGACGCGGTCGGTCACGTCGGTCTGGAAGCCGACGAAGTGGGTCACCTCGCCGTCGCCGGCCCGGACGGGCGCGATGTCGACGCGGTTCCAGAACCGTTCGCCGTCGGCGTCGTAGTTGACCAGTTCGACCGTCACGGACGTCTCGTTCTCGATGGCCTCCCGCATCGCCTGGACGGCGGCGGGGTCGGAGTCCTCGCCCTGCAGGAACCGGCAGTTGCGCCCGATAGAGTCGTCGCGGTCGTAGCCGGTGAGGCGCTCGAACGCCGCGTTGGTGTAGATGAGCGGCGTGTCCTCCGCCGTCGCGTCGGCGATGGTGATGCCGACGGGCGCCTCGTCCAGCGCGCGCTCTTTCAGTCGGTCGGTGCCGGTGTCGTCGTCGAGGCAGTCCTCGACGCGGGCCCGGAGGCGGTCCTCCCAGTCGCCGACGCCGCGGCGGACGTAGCCGTCGACGCCCGCGGTGACCGCCCGTTCGGCCGTCGCCTCGCTCCCGTCGGCCGTACACAGCACGAACGGGACGTCGCCGTGGACCGTCCGAACCGTCTCCAGCAGGTCGACCCCCGTCGACTCGCCGAGGTCGTACTCGCTCACGACGCACCCCGGTACGCGTCGTCCGATGGCCGCCAGCGCCTCGTCGCCGTCGTCGACGACGTCGACAGCGTCGGGTCCCACGTCCGGTAGTAGCCTCGTCGTCTCCGCCGCCCGCGCAGCGTCCCCGTCGACGAGGAGGACCCGTGTCTCTGTACTCATGTCTCCCCGTTCGACCGCGGGCGTAAAGAAGTTGGCTCGCGAAGGCGTTCGGCGCGACCGGTCAGGGGACGAGTTGTTCGCCGTCGTCGTCGAACACCCGGATTGCGTCGACGGGACAGGCCCTGGCGGCGAACTTCGCGTCGAGTTCGGCGTCCTCGGGGACCTCCCGGACGAACAGGCCGTCCTCCGTCTCCGTTCCGTCGACCATGACCGCTTTCCCGGCGTCCTCGTCGCGCTGGAACCCCTCGCCCCACTCGGCGACGCACTGGAACATCCCGATGCAGGTGTCCCGGTCGTACTCGATTCGCATGTCCGGGGCTTCGCCCGTCGCGTGTATATCGTTGACGGAGCGGGCGTCGGTCGAGTCGACCCTCGAAGGCAACCCTTATGGCGGTGGTGTCTACCAGTCGACGGTGTGCACAGTCGCCATCTCGCGCTGTCCGCCGCCCTCCTCGGCCTGCTCGTCGGTATCGTCTCGTCCGTGGCCCAGCTCTTGCCCATCGTCGTGGGGACCAGACCGGGCGAGGCGCCCGGACTCGCGCTGGGGCTGACGTTCGTGGCGTTCCTGCTGTCACCCGTCGCCGTGTTCGGCCTCGGCTACTGGACCGGGACCGACGTGGACGTGTCCACGGAGTACCGCAGCATCGCCCTCACCATCGGTCTCGTCGGCGGCGTCGCCGTGTTCGCCGGCTACGCCCTGGTCGTCGCGTTCGCGCTCGATTCGCCACTGGGCGCCGACGGCGCCACGGTTCTCGGCGCCGCAGTGCAGGTCGGCGTCCTGCGCATCGTCGACTTCGCCATCACCGGCTTCGCCGGTGCGGCCCTCGCCCAGTTCCGCGGTTCGTGACTGCGAACCCGACACGACAGTTTAAACCACGGGAGGCTCCAAACCAGCACAGATGAAGACTGCGGACGTGCCGGGCGTGCCAGGGCCCTTCGTCGAGCAACTGCACGAGGCGGGCATCGAGGAACTCTACCCGCCCCAGGCGGCCGCCGTCGAGGCGGGCGTCACCGACGGGACGAGCCTCGTCGCCTCCATCCCGACCGCCTCGGGGAAGACGCTCGTCGCCCAGCTCGCCATGCTCTCGGCCGTCCAGCGCGGCGGGAAGGCGCTCTACATCGTCCCCCTCCGGGCGCTGGCCGCCGAGAAGAAGGCCGAGTTCGAGGCGTTCGAGGCGTTCGGCGTCAGCGTCGGCGTCTCCACCGGCAACTACGAGTCCGAGGGTGGCTGGCTCGCCGACAGGGACGTCATCGTCGCCACCAGCGAGAAGGTCGACTCGCTCGTGCGCAACGGCGCGTCCTGGATCGACGACCTCACCTGCGTCGTCGCCGACGAGGTCCACCTCATCGACGACCGGAACCGCGGGCCGACGCTGGAGGTGACCCTCGCCAAACTCCGACAGCTCAACCCCGGTCTGCAGGTCGTCGCGCTCTCGGCGACGGTCGGCAACGCCGAGGACGTCGCCGAGTGGCTGGACGCCGAACTCGTCGACGACGACTGGCGCCCCATCGACCTCCGGAAGGGCGTCCACTACGGACAGGCGCTCCACTTCGACGACGGCACCACCCGCGAGGTGCCGGTCCGGGGCGGCGAGAAACAGACCGCCGCGCTCGTCCGCGACGTGGTCGACGAGGGCGGGTCGTCGCTGGTGTTCGTCAACTCGCGGCGCAACGCCGAGGCCTCGGCCCGGCGACTCGCGGACGTGGTCGAACCGTTCCTCGACCCGGAGACGACGGCCGAACTCGCGGACCTGGCCGACGACATCAGGGACGTGAGCGACGCCGACACCAGCGACGACCTCGCCGACGTGGTCGCCCGTGGGGCGGCGTTCCACCACGCCGGCCTCGCCCGGGAGCACCGGAGCCTCGTCGAGGACGCCTTCCGCGACCGGAAACTGAAGGTCGTCTCCGCGACGCCGACGCTCGCGGCCGGGGTCAACACGCCGAGTCGTCGCGTCGTCGTCCGCGACTGGCGTCGCTACGACGGCACCGGGATGAGCCCCCTGTCGGTACTCGAAGTCCACCAGATGATGGGCCGGGCCGGCCGGCCGGGGCGTGACCCGTACGGGGAGGCGGTCCTGCTCGCGAACAGCCACGAGGACCTGGAGGACCTGCAGGACCGGTACGTCCACGCCGAACCAGAGGACGTGCGGTCGAAACTCGCCGCCGAACCGGCCATGCGGACGCACGTGCTGGCGACCATCGCGTCCGGGTTCGCCCGGACCCGTTCGGAGCTCCTGTCGTTCCTCGAACGGACCCTCTACGCGACCCAGTCCACCGAGGAGGGGCGACTCGAACGGGTCGCAGACAGCGTCGTCGACTACCTGGTACAGAACGGGTTCGTCGAACGGGACGGCGACACGCTGACGGCCACGAACGTCGGCCACACCGTCTCGACGCTCTACCTCGACCCGATGAGCGCCGCCACCATCATCGACGGACTCCGGTCTGCCGGCGACCGGACGGCCACCGCGTCTGCCGACGCCGACGGCTACGCGGCGACGGAGGGAGAAGCCGGGTTCCAGACGTACAGCATCGACGACGAAGACGCCGGGGAAGACGAGGCGGCCGACTCCCGCGTCGAGAAACCGACCGCACTCGGCCTGTACCAGCTCGTCTCCCGGACGCCGGACATGTACGAACTCTACCTGAAGGCGGGCGACCGCGAGACCTACACCGAGGTGTTCTACGAACGCGAGACCGAACTGCTCGGGGCGCCGCCCTCGGAGTACGAGGAGCACCGCTTCGAGGACTGGCTCTCGGCGCTCAAGACCGCCCGACTGCTCGAAGACTGGGCCGACGAGGTCGACGAGGCTCGCATCACCGAGAGGTACGACGTCGGTCCGGGCGACCTGCGCGGGAAGGTCGAGACCGCGGAGTGGTTGCTCGGTGCGGCCGAACGCATCTCGGGCGAACTCGACCTCCCCGGGGCGGTCACGGTCGGGGTCCGGGAGGCGAAAAAGCGCGTGGAGGACGGCGTCCGCGAGGAACTGCTCGAACTCGTCTCGGTTCGCGGCGTCGGGCGAAAGCGCGCGAGACGGCTCTACGGCGCGGGCATCGAGTCGCCCGACGACCTCCGGACCGTCCCGAAGTCGGTCGTGCTGGCGGCGCTGGAGGGGCGTCGGAAGACCGCCGAGAACGTCCTGGAGAACGTCGGGCGCGAGGACCCCTCGATGGAGGGGGTCGAACCCGACCCGGACGCCGCGCCGGCGGCGACGTTCGAACGGGCCGGTGGAGAGACCGACGACGCCGACGAGAGCCAGACTAGCCTGGGTGACTTCTGATGCGGGTGGTCGACGGGTTCGCGACGGTCGAGGACGTCGACGAGTTCGTCGCGACGCTGTCGGACCTCGGCGACGAGCACGACTGCGTGATTCAGGCGTTCGACGCACGCTACGTCGTCGACGAGGCGCACCTCGAGACGGCCGTCGACCGCGCCGCCCGGGCGTGGCGACGCGACGACGCCATCGCCCACGACCCGGGCGTCGAGGTGCTGCTGTACGCCGCCGGGCGTCGCCAGATATCGCAGGCGCTCGAACTCGGCGTCGGCGAGGGCGAGGCCGTCCCGGTCGTCGCCGTCGTCGTCTCGGCGTTCCCGGACGACCCGTTCGAGACAGACGTCCGGGAGACGGCGGCGGTCGACGCGCTCGCGGACGTCCTCCGGCCCGGCGACGTGCTCGGGAGCGAGGCCGACGCCGGTCGCATCAGGTCGTTCTTCGACGTGACCGACGCCGAACTCGCGGCGACCGACGCGACGCTGTCGGAACTGGTCAGGGAACGGGTCTCGTTGCTGGTCGTCGACAAGTGAGTCGAGCCACCACGGGAGTCCTGGCACGAACGGTCGGACGCCCGTTCGCGCGACCGCCGGCACGGCGCACCCTCCGTGTTTTTGCCCGCCGGACCCGAAACGACTGCCATGCCGCGACTTGACGACCCCGTCACGGTCGGGTCGCTCACCCTCCCGAACCGGCTCTATCGCGCCCCGCTGCTGGAGTGTGCGGGCAACGGTCCGGACGCGGTCGACGCGCTGATACGACACCTCGAACCGGCCGCGGCGTCGGGTGCGGGCCTCGTCTGCCAGGGGGCGACCATCGTCCGCGAGGACGGAGGGTGTGCGGCCCCGGGGATGACCCGGGTCCACGACCCGGCGTTCGTCGCCGACCTCGAACGGCTAACCGACCGGGTCCACGACCACGGGAGTCACATCTTCCTGCAGGTCGAACACGGGGGACTCCGGAGCATGGAGACCTGGCACGCCGAGTATCGACGGGCGAACCCCGACCAGCAGCAGTTGGCGGTGTCGCGCCCGCCGTGGCAGTTGCGGTCGCTCGACCGCCTGGGCTTCCTCTCGTTCGACCCGCACGTCCTCACGACCGTCGAGGCGCGCGAACTGGCCCGGGACTTCGCCGTCGCGGGGGCACGCGCCGTCGACGCGGGCTACGACGGGGTCCACGTGGCCGGGGCGAACATGGGCATCGTCCAGCAGTTCCTCTCGCCGTTCTACAACCGCCGGGACGACGAGTTCGCCGACGGCGTGCGGTTCCTCGAACTGCTCCACGACGAGTTCAGGGAGCGTGCCGGCGATGCACCCCTCGTGACGAAGGTCCCCGTCGAGACGCCGGCCCCGCCCGGCGTCGTCCGCCGGCGGATCGGCGTCGAGGACGCGGTGACCATCGCCCGGCGACTGGACGACGTCGGGTACGACGCGGTCGTCCCGGTGCAGACGTCGGTGGTCTGGGACATGAGCATCGTCCGTGGGGAGTATCCCGACCGGGCGTGGCGCGAGTCGTCCTTCCAGCCGGGCTACCGTGCCGCGTTCGGAGGTCGGCTCCGGACCGGTGCGGTCCGGCTGGGCAACTGGCTGGAGTCGTTCGCCTACGACTTCGAACCGGCGTGGAACGCGGACGTCGCCCGGCGCGTGCGCGACGCCGTCGACTGCGCGGTCATGCTGGAGGGTGGGGTCCGGGAACGCGGCCGGATGGACCGCCTGCTGGGCGACGCCGCCGACCTCGTCGGGATGGCGCGCCCGTTCTACGCCGAACCGCGCCTGCCCGCACGACTGCTCGGGGGCGACGCGACGGACGACACCCGCGTCGTCTGCGAGAGCTGTAACAACTGCACCGTCCCGCAGGTGACGGGCGCACCGGGGCAGTGTCGCACCCCCAGCGTCCTGCGCGAACGCGGTCGCCACGAGAGGGCTGGCGCGTACGACACCGACGGGCGGGCCGCCGGTTCCGACGGAAATAACCGGTAGAAGGCTCCTCCGGTGCGAACACGGCCGGTGGCTACAATATTTATCACCGTTCGCCCCGGTGGTTCGCATGGACCGCACCGGGGACGAGCGGTCACGACTCGCAGGTCGGGGGTGCCAGGACCATGCCACAATGTAACGTCTGTATGGACGACGTCGACGAGAAGGAGGACACGCACATAGTGGTCGTCAAACCGATGGAGTACAAGGGCTCGACCCGGAAGATTCGGCACTACTACTGCAGCATCGGCTGTCTGCTGGAGCAGGCGCGGGACTGACTACTCGTCCGTCGGTCCCGTAACGACGCCGTCGACGAGCGCAGCCAGCGGTCGCTCCAGCGTGTACGTCGGCGTCTCGAGCGACAGCACCGACTCCTCGGTCAGCCCGGAGAATCGGACGTGGACCGTGTACGACCCGTCGCTCCGGATGGGCGCGGCCTCCAGCTGGTCGCGGGCGACGTCGCGCACCCAGACCATCTCGCCGGCGTACGCGGGGTCGGTGCGGCCCGTTATCTCGTAGTAGGCGTTGCTGGCGCTCCCGGTGACGGGGTAGCCCCGGTCGACCCACTCGAAGAAGCCCTCGTCGATGACCTGGACGTCCGTGTAGCCGTTCTGCTGGAGGTGTGCGGCCCGGATGGAGGAGAGGTGGTGCGGGCAGCCGCAGTAGCAGACGATGCGCGTGTCCGTCGGCCAGTCCATCACCGGGTCGTCCGAACTGCCGGCCGTGTTGGCCGGGCTACTCACGGCGCCGGTGATGTGGGACCGCTCGTACTGGGTGATCCCACGGGCGTCGACGAACCGGGCGGACTCGTCCTGGTGCCACTCGTACGTCGTGTCGACCGGCATCAGTCGTATCGTCTCCCCGTTTACGGTCGTCGTCTTCCCGTCTCCGCCGGCGAGGCAGCCTGCGACGAGCCCGGCGGCAACCGCGCTCGCGCTCGCGAGGAACCTTCGACGTTGCATGCGCAGGCCTATGGAGTGCGGGTAGAAATCGGTGTTGGTGCCGGTCGACCCCCTTCGTTTCGACTGGAAATCGGCACCCGTGGATACGCAGTCGTTCCACGTGAAGTCGGCCCGTGGGTGCGACGGCCGGCCTACGAGAACAGTCGTCGCCGGACCACGTCGGGCAACAGGTCGACGAGACCCGCGACCAGTCGCCACCGCCGCGTGACGTACGCGTGGTTCTTCCCGCGCCGGATCGCCCCGTATATCTGGTCCGCCGCCGTCTCCGGCGCGGCCATCCAGAACGTCCCCTGTGCGAGGGCCGTGTCGACGTACCCCGGTTCGATGGTGGTGACCCCGACGTCCGCGTCGAGCGTCCGCGCCCGGTACCTGAGGCCGTCGAGGTACGTCGAGACGAACGCCTTCGAGGCGTTGTACGCCGGGCCCAGCCCCGAACCGAAGCGCGCCGCGACCGAGGAGATACCGACGAGTCGGCCGTGCCCCCGGCGCTCGAAGTGGTCCATCGCGGCCGTCGCCAGCGCCACGAACCCCCGGACGTTCGTGTCCACCGTGACGCGCTCGGGTTCCCAGTCCAGGTCGCGGTTCTCGAACCCCACGCCCGCGTTGAGCACCACCAGGTCGATGCCGTCCATCGCGTCGGCCACCTCCGCGAAGCCCTGCCGTGCGTCCTCGACGTCGGTCACGTCGATGCGGGCGACGTACGCCTGCGTCGGGAGGCACGCACCGATCTCTTTGAGTCGCTCGCGCCGCCTGGCTGCGAGCCCTACCTCGTAGCCCTCGGCCGCGAGTTTGCGCGCCAGGGCTTCGCCGATGCCCGAAGATGCGCCCACCACCATCGCACTGTCGGTCATAGAGGCCACTGCGAGTGCGAGGGGCATCACTTCTCTGGTAGTTCGAGACGCGCTCGCCGCGAGCGACCCTCGGACCCGAACGGGTTCCGTGACCTTGGTTCGAAACCGAACCGTCAACGATGGGGTTTTGGTCGCTCGTCGCCACCGGGGACCATGGGAGAACGGGGACCCGACCCGAAGATTTCGAGGGACGCCGCGGTGGCGATATTCGAGGCGGCACCGTCCGGCGAGCCGTACACGTCGAGCGAGGTGGCGGACCGGCTGGACTGCGCACGGACGACCGCGTACGGGAAACTCCAGGACCTGGTCGACGACGGAACCCTCCGGACGAAGAAGGTCGGAGCCAGGGGTCGCGTCTGGTGGTTGCCGGCCGAGAGCGACACGTCGGTAGCTTCCGGGGACGGCCGGTCCGACGGGACGCTCGATACGGAGGAGGGCACCTTCCGGGCGGTCTTCGAGGGGGCGTTCGACGCGATACTGATCGCCGACGACGACGCCAGGTACGTCGACGCCAACCCCGCCGCCTGCGAACTCTTCGGCCTCCCGCGTGAGGAACTCGTCGGTCGGTCCATCACCGAGTTCGCCGCCGAAGACTACGACGTCGAGTCGGCCTGGCGCGCGTTCCACGAGTCGGACGCCGACCGCGGCCTCTTCCCCCTGGTCCGGGCCGATGGCGAGGAGCGCGTCGTCGAGTTCGGGGCGACCACGGACGTCCTCCCCGGACGGCACCTCTCCATCCTCCGCGACGTCACCGAGTACCGGGAGGTCGAAGCCCAGTTGCAGAGCGAACGGGCCCGCGCCCAGCAGTACCAGAAGACCCTCTACGCCGACGAGGTCGTCGAGGTCGAGTTCGAGACGACCGACGACGGCGATTTCTTCGTCTCGGTCTCCGACCGCCTCGACTGCCGGTGTACGTTCGAGGGCATGGTCTCGACGACGGACGAGACGATGTTGCACTACGTGCGGGTGGACGGCGCACCGCCGGAGGACGTGCTCGCGGTGGCCGAAGCGACCCCCGAGGTCGACGACTGTCGGGTGGTCCATCGGTCGGAGGGGGACGCGCTCTTCGAGGTCGACCTGGAGACCTCGGCGGTGAAGACGTTGATAGCGGCCGGGGCGAGCGGTCGAACGGTGGCCGCCGAGGGGGGCCATGCGACCATCGTCGCCGAAACGGCTCCGGAAGCAGACCTCCACGGCGTCATCGACGCCCTCCTGGACCGGTACCCCGACTCCGAGTTCGTCGCCAAGCGGACGCTGAGTCGTCCGTTCATGACGACGCGACAGTACCACGACTCGCTGCGTGACCGGTTCACCGACCGACAACTCGAGACGCTCCGGGCGGCCTTCCTGGCCGGGTACTACGAGTGGCCGCGACAGAGCACGGCGGAGAACGTCGCGGCGTCGATGGGCGTCGCCTCTTCGACGTGGCTCCGCCACCTTCGCAAGGCGGAGCGGACGCTCGTCCGGTCGTTCTTCGACGAGCTAGCTATCTAGCGCCAGTCGCTTTGGGCCGTCGCCCTGTAGTATCGTCTCATGTCCATACGGCACGAGAGGCAGACTGGCGACCACGACCTCCGCGAGACGAACACCCTCGACGCCGCGTTCGAGGCGCTCAGCCACCCACAGCGGCGCCGGGTTCTATCGGCCCTCGTCGAAGCGAGTTCGCGACGCGAGGCGGCGTTCACGTACGGCGAACTGAGGGACCGCGACGGTGCCATCGACCCGTACACGACACAGCTCCACCACACACACCTCCCGAAACTGGAGGCCGCCGGATTCGTCCACTGGGACCGCGACCGGCACGAGGTGTTGACGGGGCCGGCGTTCGAGCGCATCCGGCCGTTGCTCGAACTCTTCTACGAGAACCCCGAACGACTCCCCGGCAACTGGAGGTAGGGAGGGACCGGGAATCCGATTGGGGCGACTGGCCGGCGGGCCGTCCGGCCTCAGAGGCCGAGTTCGGACCGGACCTGTTCGAACGAGACGGTCCCATTCCCCGACGGGATGTTCGCGGGGTCCAGCGCGGTCGCGTCGAGTACCTCCTGGGGCGTCAGCCACACCCACTCCGGGGACTGGTTCTCGTTCGGGTCGCTGAAGTGCTGGAGTTCGCCTTCGAGGAACGCTTCGCTGAAGGGAGCCAGTAGCGGCGGCGGCCCCTGCGACCCCTGGAACGTGTCTTCGTACGCCGGGACGTCCTCCTCGGCGAGGTCGCCGACGACGATCCGCATGTTCATCCCGAGGATGTGGTGTGGCGCACAGTACAGGTCGTACAGTCCCGGTCGGTCGAACCGGTAGAGCCAGGCCCCGCCAGCGTTCACGACCGGCGACGAGAACGGCGGCACGTTCTCGGGTACCCGACGCTGGAAGCCGTGTGCGGGGTGATAGGCAGTGATGGTGTGGTCGGGGGTCGTGAACGTGAACTGGACGACGTCCCCCGGGTCCACGGACAGGCCCGTCGGTTCGAAGTGGAAGAGTGGCCCGTGTTCACCCGGCGAGGGGTCCTCGACGTGGAGTTCTACCACGTGGTCCGGAGCCAGCGACTGGGGCAGGTTGGCGGCGTCCGGCGTCGTGTACCCGTAGTACGGGTCGATTCGTGGTTGCCTCTGGTCGCGGTGGTCCGCGGCCGCCGCCCCGCTGCCGACCGAGAGCGCGGCGCCGACGCCGAGCGCCTTCAACATCGGCCGCCGTCCGAGTCCGAATCGGTCGCGAGTCGATGCCTCGGTCCGAGATGACTCCCTGTCGCGCGTCATGTGTACAGGCAACGGGAGAGACGACGATAGGTCGTCACGCTACGCTCGGAGGGTCGTTCCGGGCCCGGTTCCGGGTCGACCGTCCCCACCGCGTGAGCGACGTCGACCGGGCCGACGGGGTCCCGTCGGGGTTCACGGCCGTGAATCTCGGCAAGCCAGCGGACGTACTCGCCACCCGCGTTACCCTCGTCGGTATCTATCGACGCGGCCACGACCCGTCACCTGTCGACTGCCCGGTTCGCCTCCTCGTTGGTAGTTAGACAGCACACAGCGTCGCGATTCGGTCGGGACGCTACGTACGGAGTGCGACCCCTCTTGTCGAGACCGGCCGCCCGGCGGGTCCGACGCTACGGCGCGGACGACGAACCACCGACGGCGAGCACTCGCCGGGTCCCTGGAACACGACGAAACCAGGGCACCCACATCGAATCCCTGTGAAACCACGGACTGTAAGACAGGAATGTTACCTTTAAACGGTCCTGTCGATTAGCTGTTTCGTTCGTCCAGGGACGTGTAGTCGACCCTGCCAGCGCGGCTCGACCGGCAACGTACAGACGGTTTCCGGGCCACAGAGTCGAGGAGAACGCCGTACAGGACCGGGAGAGATGGAACTCGACCAGCACCCGTGTCCGCGTCGAGTGGGACGCCCGGAACTGTTCGGTCGCGTATCGGCCCAACGTGCCGTACGAACAGTTTCGCACGTGTGCGGCCCGATAAGGGAGGCGAACGAAGGGAACGCGATGGCCCACGGTCGGGGTAGCCGTCGGCGTCGAAGGTCCGGGGCGATTCGGGTCAGGAGCGCATACGTGACATATCTCGAAATAATACTACAGGATTATAATTCCCGGTAGCGTTTCTCCTTCGGTACCCTCGGACGAACGACCTTCGAGGCGAAGACGCGAACGGTCCTGCCGGTTCACACTCGGCCGGACCCGTCGCCGGGCCCACGCTGGAACGTTCCGTTACATCCATAGGAGTGTAACGCCGGGAACGGTGCCGGATCGGAACCCCGTTCTCGCTTCGAGAACGGAATCGCCGTCTGTCACTCGACGACGAACTGAACGCGCCGTCCCCGGTCCCGTCAACCCCCGAAGTCAGGGAGTTCGGTGTCCGTGTCGGCCATGTTGATGTTCACCTCGACGATGTTGGCCGTGCTGGTGACGCTGTCGACCACGTGGGCGTGGTACTCGGACTCCTGCATGCGGTTGACCGGGCCGGAGACCGACACCGAACCGAGCACGCGGTCGTTGGCGTCCAGGATGGGTGCCCCGACCGCCTCGAGGCCCTTTATCTCCTCTTCCTCGTTCGTCGCGTATCCACGCTCGCGCACGCGGTCCAGTTCCGCGAACAGTTCGTCCCGGTCGGTGATTGTGTTCTCGGTCTTCCCGACCAGCCCGTAGCGGTCGATGATGCGCTCGACGCGCTCCTCGGGCAGGTGTGCGAGGATGGCCTTCCCGGTGGCGGAGAAGTGCAGGTAGTCCGGTTTCTGGAGCTTCGTGGTCTGGTAGTCGCTGCCGACCGCCTTCTCGCCCTGCACCTTGTAGAGGTTCACGCTCAGTCCGTGCTGTTCCGTCGAGAGGTGGGCGTACTCGCCCGTCTCCTGGGCCAGCTGCTCTATCTCCTCCTTGCCGTGTCGATACAGGACGTGTCGATTGCGAACGTACTCGCCGAGCAGCAGGAACTGGAGGCTGAGCCGGTAGGTGGTGCCCTCCTTGACGACGTATCGCTCCTCGCGGAGCGTCCCGAGGTGATTGTACACTGCGCTCTTGGACAGCCCGAGGTGGTTCGCGAGTTCGGTTACCCCGGCCCCGTCGAGGGATTCGAGCGCACGGACGACGTCCAGTGCGTTCCGGACCGTCGAGTGGGTCCGCGGCGAATCCGTACTCGGTTCGCGTTCCGGCATGCTCACCCCAAGGAATCGAGCCACAATAGGTGTTCGCGTCACGAGAACAGCGCCCGCGTCGTGGCCAGGTGCCACGAGGATTCCTGCGGGACCTCGGTCACCTGTCGACGTTCGTCGGCACGCTGTTCTCGGTTCGAGAACGGGACGCCCGCCGGGACGCCGTTCAGTCCGTGGCCAGTTCGGTGATGGCACCGGCGAGGACCTCGGTGGCGGCGGCGCAGTCCTCCCAGTCCGTCCACTCGTGGGGGGTGTGCGAGAGGCCGTCCCGCGACGGCGCGAACAGCAGTCCGACGTCGGTCACCCGCCCGATGTACATCGTGTCGTGGGCCGCACCGGAGTGCAGGTCCATCGTGTCGACGCCGGCCGCCGACCCCGCGCCGTGCAGTGCGTCACGGACCCGGTCGTCCATCGGGACGGGGTCGTGGTCCCACGCCCGGTCGAGGGACGTCCGGACGCCGCGCTCCGCCTCGAGTCTGTCGAGGCTCTCGCCCGCGGCCTCGACGATGGCGTCGATGGACGCCGTCTCGACGTCGCGGACGTCGATGGTCGTCTCCACGCGCCCGGGGATGACGTTCGGGGCGTTCGGCGTGACGTCGACGCGGCCGACGGTCCCGACGGCGGTGCTTGATTCGGTTCCCCGGGACCGTGCGGCGTCCTCGACGTCGAGGACGAACTCGCTGGCCGCCGCGAGCGCGTCGGTCCGACGCGCCATCGACGTCGACCCGGCGTGGTCGGACTCGCCCTCGATGTCGACCGCACACCGGGTGAGTCCCGTAATCGTCGTCACCACGCCGGCGGGCACCCCCGCCTCCTCCAGTCGGGTCGCCTGCTCGATGTGGAGTTCGAGCCAGGCGTCCCACTCGCTGGCGTCGAGGACATCCTCACCCCGGAACCCGATGGACTCGAGGGCGGATTCGAGGGTCTCGCCGTCGTCCGTCAGCGCGAGCGCCTCGTCGACGGACATCGAGCCGCTGGCGACGGAGGACCCGACGACGCCGCCGCCGAACCGCTGTCCCTCCTCCTCCGTGAGCGAGACGACCTCGACCGGTCGGGCAGGTTCGACGCCGTCCTCCTGCATGGCCCGGACGGCTTCGAGCGCCGCGTAGACGCCGAGTGGGCCGTCGAAGATGCCGCCCTCCGGCACCGAGTCCAGGTGGCTCCCGGCGGCCACCGGTGCGGCGTCGGCGGCGGCGCTCTCCGGCGTCCATCGGCCGACGACGTTCCCGACGGCGTCGACGCGGACCGAGAGGCCTGCGTCCTCGAGTCGGGAGACGAAGTGCTCCCGGGCCTTCCGGTCCGCGTCGGTCCCGGTGAGGACGGTTCGACCGTGCCCCGGTCCCTCGACGGCCCCGAACCGGGCGTTGGTCTCGAGGTCCTCCCGGAGGCGTCCCGTTCGAATAGGCATGCTGGCACGCTTTTCCGGGGACCCACTTGACCGTTGCGCTACCTGCCAGAACGGAGAGTGGTCGTCGCTATTCTCGCTTCGGTTTCGCCTGCCCGACCCGGAGCGCGTTGGCGTAGACGGCACGACTCGCCGCGACCCGTCGGTCGACCGCAGGGTCGATGATGCGGACGCGCCGTGCCATCTCGTCGTCGAACTCGGGGTGGAACTGGATGCCCGCGACCGGCGACCCCTCGAGGCCGAACGCCTGCAACCCGGCCCCGTCACGGGCGAGTTCGACCGCGTCCGGCGGCAGGTCGATCACGACGTCCTCGTGATAGACGAAGCTCTCGAAGCGGGCGTCGAAGCCGTCGAAGAGCGGGTGCGTCCGGCCCCTGTCGGTGAGTTCGATGGTCCGGACGCCCTCGCGCCTGTCGTGGAGGCGGTCGACGGTTCCCCCGAGGTGGGTCGCCAGGAACTGGTGGCCGAAGCAGACGCCGACGAGTGGCGTCCCGGTGGCCATCACCTCGTCGACGACGTCCCCGAGGGGGTCGAACCAGGCGGCCGAGTCGGAGACGTTGGTCTCCGACCCCGTGACGACGACGAGGTCGAACCGCCCCGGGTCGGCCGGCCACTCGTCGTCGGCGAGGGAGAAGCGGGTCTCGGCCAGTTCGTCCGGCAACCGCCGGTCGAGCGACCGACCGATTCCCGTTGCGTAATCCAGCCTGTCCGGGGGAACGAGATAAGCGACGTGCATGACTGATCCAGTAGATTCGACGAACGTAGGGTTCAGACTCCGTATAGAAATGTGTTTCCCACAGGTATCCAGCTACCCTGGTCATACTCCGGGGCTGTAAGATTCCATCTGGTCGACATCCATCAACAAAAATACGGATTCCCACAAGTTTATTATGGTAGACTATATTCCTCGGTGTATGGCACGCGATAGCAAAAGGTGCAGTGAGGGGAAGCGTATCGACCGGTTCGTCCGCCGTCGTCGGTTCCTCGGCGGTGCAGCGGCGACCGGGGCGCTCGCGCTGGCCGGTTGTCTCGGGGGAGACGACGACGATTCCGAGAACACCCAGACCTCGGACCAGGGCGGCTACGGTGACAACACCGGGACCGAACCCGAGGATACGGGACTGACCGAGGAACAGAAGATGGGCGGCACGCTCCGGTGGGGCGGTGCCGTCCCCGTGCAGACGCTCGACCCGCACCTCGAGACCGCCGCGGCGTCGGCCCGGGTCTTCGAGAACGTCTACGAAGGGCTCGTCCAGCTCAACTACGACCTGACGTTCTCGCCGCACCTGGCGTCGTCGATGGAGACCAGCGAAGACAACACGACGCTCTCGTTCGAACTCGAACAGGGCGTGACGTTCCACGACGGCTCCGAGATGACCAGCGCGGACGTCATGGCCTCCCTCGAACGGGTCAGGAACAACGAGGCGTACATCTCCTACGGCTTCATGCAGAACGTGGAGTCGATGGCCGCACCGGGCGACTACCAGTTCGAGATCGACCTCGCAGAGCCGTTCGCGCCGTTCATCGCGAAGCTCTCGACCGCAGAACTGGCGATACTACCAGAGTCGGAGGCCGCGAAGGACGAGATAACCGAACCCGTCGGGACCGGTCCCTTCCAGTACGAGAGCCGCGAGATAGAGTCCTCGATAACGCTGTCCCGGTTCGACGACTACTGGAACGACGAGGTGGACGGTCCCTACCTCGACGAGGTCGTCAAGTCCGAGATCACCGACCCCAGCGTCCGCCTGCAGTCGTTCCGCGCCGGCGAGTACGACTTCATCAACGGCATCCCGCCGCGTGAGGTCGAGCAGGTCCGGAACGACCCGGGCGTCAACTTCGAGTCCATCTTCCCGAAGGCGCTCGTCTACCTCGGACTCAACTGCAACGAGGCGCCCTTCGACGACAAGCACGCACGACTCGCGCTCGATTACTCGTTCTCGAAGCAGGACGCCACCGAGGCGGCCCTCTACGGGACCGGACAGGCCACCGCGACCCCGGCCCCGCCGGGCAGTCCGTGGGAGCACCCGGACATCGAACCCCGGCCGCGCGACCTCGAACAGGCACAGCAGCACCTCGACCAGGCCGGCCTCTCCGACGGGTTCTCGGTCTCGTTCAAGATTCCGCAGTCGTACCCGGCGCAGGTCCAGGCCGCACAGATAATCGCGGACCAGGCCAGCGAGGTCGGCATCGAACTCGACATCCAGCGCATCACGTGGAACTCGTGGCTCAGCGACGTCTACACGGACCGGAACTTCCAGGCGACCACGTCGAGTTACCTCGCGCTCTACTACCCCGACGTGTCCTTCTACAAGTTCCTCCACCCGGACGGCGCGTTCTTCTTCACCGGCTGGAGCAACGACGAGTACAACCAGCTCGTCGAGGATGCCCGCCACATGTACGACACGCAGGCTCGCGCCGAGAAGTACCAGCGCGCGACCGAGATCCTCCACGAGGAGCGCGCCGGCCACCTCATGCTGTTCTGGCAGGCGAACCTCTACGGCTCCCAGCCGAACTACAAGGGCCGGAAGGGCGCACCCGACGGCTCCACGCTCCGCTTCCACGACAACTACTTCGACGACAACTGAGTCCACGACATGTCGATGCTCAGTTATCTCGTCCGGCGGCTCGCGTTCCTGACAGTCACGCTGCTGTTCGTGACGCTCATCACGTTCGCCGTGACCAACGTCCTCCCGGGCGACGTCGCGTTGCTCATCCTCGGGCCGAACGCGAGTCCCGAGAGTCTGGCGGCGCTCCGCGAACAACTCGGACTGAACCAGCCCCTCTACGTGCAGTACGTCGACTGGCTGGTCGGGTTGCTCCAGGGCGACCTCGGGCGGTCGCTCCTCTTCAACGAGCCCGTGATAGACCTCATCGCCGAGAAACTCCCGCGGTCCATCATGCTCGCGGTGGCAGCGACGCTCATCGCCGTCGTACTGTCGATTCCACTCGGCATCGTCGCGGCGGTCAAGCAGAACGAACCCGCCGACACCGCGGCGTCGATGTTCGGGTTCGTCGGCATCTCCATCCCCATCTTCCTGTGGGGGCTGGTGTTCATCCTCGTCTTCGCGGTCTGGCTGGACCTCTTCCCCACGGGACAGTACGTCTCGCCGACCGAGGACCTCGTGAGGTCCCTGCACCACCTGGTGTTGCCCGCGTCCGCGATGGGCTTTGCGCTCACCGCCTACGTGATGCGGATGACCCGGTCGTCGATGCTCGAAGAACTCGGCGAGGAGTACATCAAACTCGCTCGCGCGAAGGGGATGTCGGAGCGCGTCGTCGTCCTCAGACACGCCTTCCGGAACGCGGTCATCCCGGTAATCACGGTCATCGCCTTCCAGTTCGCGTACGCCTTCGGCGGCGTCGTCGTGCTCGAGGAGGTGTTCTACTGGCCGGGCATCGGCCGACTGACGCTGTCTGCCATCCAGTCCCAGGACATCCCACTGCTGCAGGGGTGCATCATCGTCGTCGCGCTCATGTACATGCTCTCGAACCTCGCGGCCGACGTACTGTACGCCTACTTCGACCCGCGAATCCGCTACGGGGGTGAGGAGTGATGGCTGCAGAGACCGGCACCGACGAGGGCTCGCGATTCCACGTCTCCCACGCCAGGCGCGAGCGGTACGGCCGCCTCGCCCGCCAGTTCCGCCACAACACGAAGGCGATGGTCGGGCTGACCATCGTGATATCGCTGATACTCGTCGCGCTGGTCGCGCCGTACGTCGTGCCGTACTCCGTCTCGGAGACGAACCTCGACGACCGGTCGGAGGCCCCCTCCGCCGAGCACCCGTTCGGGACGGACGAACTCGGACGGGACATCTTCAGTCGCGTGCTCATCGGCACCCGGATCTCGCTCCGGGTGGGCTTCGGGTCCATCCTCGGCGCGTTGCTCGTCGGGACGACCATCGGCGTCACCGCGGGCTACTACGGGGGGTTCGTCGACGAACTCCTGATGCGCGTGATGGACGCCGCGATGTCGTTCCCACCTATCCTGCTCGCGTTGACGGTGATGGTCGTCCTCGGGCCGAACCTGACGAACGTCGTCCTCGCGCTGGCGTTCGTCTACACGCCCTACATCGCCCGCGTCGGGCGTTCGGCGGCGCTCTCGGAACGCAACGAGGCGTACGTCGAGGCCGCCGTCGCGCGCGGGGAGACGAGTCCACACATCGTCTTCCGCGAGGTGTTGCCGAACTGCCTCGCCCCCTTGCTGGTGCAGGCCTCCATCAACATCGCGTTCGCGATGCTCTCGGAGGCCTCGCTGTCGTTCCTCGGCCTCGGTGCGCAACCGCCGAAGCCGTCCTGGGGGCTGATGATAGACTCGGGTCGTGGCGTCATGGAGAGCGCACCGTGGATGGTGCTGTTCCCCGGCCTCGCCATCGCCGTGGCGGTCATCGGGTTCAACATGCTCGGTGACGGCCTGCGCGACGTCCTCGACCCGAAGGTCGACACGGTGGAATCATGAGTACCGAGTCACTCCTCGACGTCCGGGACCTCCGCA
Source organism: Haloarchaeobius marinus (assembly GCF_051207415.1). NCBI lineage: Archaea > Methanobacteriati > Methanobacteriota > Halobacteria > Halobacteriales > Halorubellaceae > Haloarchaeobius > Haloarchaeobius marinus. Next base: position 113,972 of record NZ_JBPKGD010000004.1, read on the forward strand.
CGCAGTTCCACACCGACGCGGACCCGGTCGTCGCCGTCAACGACGTATCGTTCACCCTCGAACGCGGCGAGACCATGGGCATCGTGGGCGAATCCGGCGCCGGCAAGTCCGTCACCGCTCGCTCCATCATGGGCCTCGTCGACTGGCCCGGCGAGGTCGTCGGTGGCGAGGTCCGGTTCCAGGGCGAGGACCTCGTCAGCAAGACCGACGAGGAGATGCGCGACGTCCGCGGGAACCGCATCGCGCTCGTCCCGCAGGACCCGATGCGCTCGCTCAACCCGGTCCTCACCGTGGGGAGCCAGATCGTCGAGACGGTCCGTCGCCACCAGGACGTCACGAAGGAGGCGGCGAGACGCATCGCCATCGACTCGATGGACGAGGTCGGCATCCCAGACGCCGCCGAGCGGTTCGGGGACTACCCTCACGAGTTCTCCGGCGGGATGCGCCAGCGCGTCCTCATCGCCATCGGCCTGGCCTGCGAACCCGACCTCATCATCGCGGACGAACCGTCGACGGCGCTCGACGTGACGACCCAGGCGAAGATACTCGACCTCCTGAACGAACTCCAGGCGGAGAAGGGGATGGGCATCCTCATGATAACCCACAACCTCGGCGTCGTCGCCCAGACCTGCGACACGGTCGGCGTGATGTACGCCGGCCACATGGTCGAGCGAGCGACCCTCGAAGACATCTTCGAGCGTCCGACCCACCCCTACACGCGGGGACTCATCGACTCCATCCCGCAGACGGACCAGGAGTACGACGAACTCCCGACCCTGGACGGGTCGATGCCCGACCTGACGGAACTCCCCGAGGGGTGTAACTTCGCCCCGCGCTGTCCACACGCCACGGAGGCGTGCCGGACGGGCGACGACCCCGACATCGAACAGGTCGCCGGGACGGCCTCCGCCGCCGCGTGTCTCCACGCCGACGAACTCGACCTCTCCGAGGCCGCTGGCCCCGGGCAGGGGCCGGTGACGCGAAAGACGGTGGACCGCTCCGGCGACCCCCTGCTTCGCGTCGAGGGACTGAAGAAGCACTTCGACGCCGGGGACGGTCTCTTCGAGTCGCTCTCGCTGTCGACGGACGGTGGCCTCCCGACGCTCACGAAGCGGACGGTCAAAGCCGTCGACGGGGTCGACTTCGACATCTACCCAGGGGAGACGGTCGGCCTCGTCGGCGAGTCCGGGTGCGGGAAGTCGACCGTCGCCCGGACGGTGTTGCAGTTGCTGGAACCGACCGACGGCGAGGTGTACTTCGACGACGTGCCGCTGCACGAACTCGGTGGGAGCGAGATCCGCAGCCTCCGCCGCGAGATGCAGATGATATTCCAGGACCCCGGGTCGTCGCTCAACCCGCGCAAGACCGTCGGGCACATCGTCGGTCGCGCGATGCAAACGCACGGCGTGGCGACGGGCGAGGAGAAGGAACGCCGCGTCGAAGCACTCCTCGAACGCGTGGGACTGTCGGCCAGCGCGGCCGGCAAGTACCCACACGAGTTCTCCGGCGGCCAGCAACAGCGCGTCGCCATCGCGCACGCACTCGCCGTCGAACCGAAACTCATCGTCTGTGACGAACCGGTCTCGGCGCTCGACGTGAGCGTGCAGGCCCAGATACTGAACCTGCTCGACGAGATACAGGCCGAGGAGAACATCGCGTACCTGTTCATCTCGCACAACATCGGGGTCGTCCGGCACATCTGCGACCGCCTCGCCGTGATGTACCTCGGGGAGATAGCCGAGTTCGGGACGGTCGAGCAGGTGTTCGACCCGCCGCACCACCCCTACACCGAGGCGCTGCTGTCCGCGGTGCCACACGCCGACCCGTCCCGGCGGACGAACCGCGTGTTGCTGGAGGGGACGGTCCCGAGTCCCATCGACCCGCCGTCGGGCTGTGCGTTCCGGACGCGCTGTCCGAAGAAACTCGGCGAGGTATGTGAGACCGACGACCCGGCCCTCGAGGACATCGGCGAGGGGCACCACGTCTCGTGTCACCTCTCCCCCGACGAACTGTCCGACCCCGTCGGCGAGTCGGAGGACCCGCCGCGAACCGGTCCCTGAACGGGACCGGGCGGCAATCTACGCCTCGTCTGGACAGAGTTCCGACGCCGACGTCGCTCCTGTCTCGACGCTCTCGACGTCAGAAGTGACATGCGTTCGTCATTGGACGTGGCTAGATTCAGATGTGTTCGTACGAGCCGCGTTCGAGCCGTCGAGATGTGCCACGACCGACGCAGTCGGGGGTGGACGCGACGCCGATAGTAGTCCCCAGAACCCACAATTCTATCGGTCGGCGTGAGTCCCCGTTGTCGAAACGTCGAGAGGTGAGTGGCGGGGACACACCTGCTCGGTATCTCGAAGGCAGCAGCGAAAAGCCACCGGGCAATCGAGGCCATCCGTCGACGGTGTGCTCGTTCTCCGACGTGTCCGGGACACCCTCCGGTTCGAATCCTCGAAGTCGAATTGCCAGCCTGTAGAAGCCGTCAACTCCACGTCGAGGGGACTATAGAGGTACGTATCGGGGGAGACCAGTAGTAGTGGGTTTTGATTGCAATACTGCCGGCGGTTCCACCCCCTGTGTGCGCCGGGTCCACGGCCGGGCCTTCGTCGTCTCGCCACTCGGACCCGGCAGGAACATCGTCGGATTCGGCGTTCAATAGTAACGAAACCGAGACACTACTTCTATACCTCCTTATGATTTCATCGACGGCCCGGACACGTCGACCGGGCGCTCCCGGTCGTCGCAGCAAACTCCCCCGGCGTTCGGGGGACGGGGTCTGCGGGCCAGTTACCCGCCGGACCTCACTGCACGCCGGGCGAGTCGGGGCGACCGGTACCCTCGAACCCGGGCGAGCCTACCTGACCGCTGTCCTCGTGGAGGAACACGAGTCCGCCGCCGATGTCGCTCGCGACGGTGAAGCCGCGGGCGGACTCCGCGACCCAGAACGACGTGTCGCCGGTGTGGTAGCCGGCGACCGTCTCGGGGGTCGAGGGGTCGCTCACGTCGTGGACCGTCACGCCGCCGTCGTACCACGACGCGTGGAGGCGGTTCGCCGTGACGTCGAAGTTGTGCGACGTCCGGAACGCGTCGACGTTCGGCGGGTCGATGCGTGCCACTTGCTGCGGGTCGGCGTGGTCGGAGACGTCGAAGACCCTGATGCCGCCGTAGTCGTCGCCGTCGGGGTTCTCGACGAAGCTCCCGGGGAACGTCTCGGCACCCACGTAGACCAGGTCGCCGTCGGGCGACGGCTGGACGTAGTGGGCGTTCCCGGGCAGCGTGAGGTAGTCCTCGACGTCGAATCCCGGCACGTCTGCCCCCGGCGCGTCCCCGAACTGGGTCACCAGCTGGGGGTCGGTCGGGTCGCTCACGTCCGCGACCACGACGCCCGCGTCCCAGAACGCCTGGTACAGCAGGTCGTCCTGGACGTAGACGTCGTGGCACGGGTTGACGCCGCCGGACGCGAACGCCGGGAAGTCGTCGGCGAGCCGGTACTCGCCGACGACGGCCGGGTCCGACGGGTCTCGCACGTCGACGATGGTGGTCCGCGCCTCGCTGAACGCGGAGTCCCCCGACTCGTTGACGGTGAGGTAGGCGTAGCCGTCCGCGAGGAAGTTGTTGTGGATGTGGTGGCCGACGTCGACGAACCCGACCTCGGTCGGGTCGGTCGGGTCGCTCACGTCCACGAGCGTGATGCCGGGCCCGCCGTTGCTCGCGAGGCTGACGAGGTCGCCCTCGACCTTCGCGTCGAGGATGCCACCCGCGGGGTCCGCGGCCGTCATCGACCCGACGACCTGGGGGTCGGTCGGGTTCCGCCAGTCGACGACCGCGAGGCCGTTCCCGGTGGCGACGTACGCGTGGTCGCCCTGGGTGGAGACCTCCAGCGAACCGCCGACCGCGACCTCGCTGAAGAGTCGAAGCACGTCGTCGCCTCCGTTTCCGGGTCCCTGGGCGCTCCCGACGCCAGCGACGCCGGTGAGACACAGTGCGCCGGTCGCCTTCAGGACGTCCCGCCGTCGTGGATGCTCCATCGTCAGTTCACCCCCTGTTCGGCGGCAGGCGTGACCTTGAAGACGTAGACGCCGGTCGCCATGTCGGAGACGACGGTGAGGTCGCGCTCCGCGTTGTAGTTCGCACCCCACGCCATGGGGGCGTCACCTATCCAATCGGGACTCTGGGCCTGGTCGGCCATGTCGTCGGTCTCGTACCGGTCGACAAAAACAGGTTTGGCCGGGTCGCCGATGTCCCAGACGACCAGTCCCTCGTGGTACGCACCGTCGACGAGCAAGGAGCCGTTCCCCTTCGAGATGACGTCGTGGTTGTGCGTCGTCCAGTCGTAGAGCTCCGTGGGTTCGTCCATCACCTGCGCGTTCGGGGACGGCGTGTAGCCGACCGGTTGCGGGTCGGAGACGGAGCCGTCGCCCCAGCCGATGTCGAAGACGTGCTTGCCGCCGGGCTTGCCGAAGCCGATCTCGTCGCCGACGACGGCGATGCCCCGGTCGGGGTCGTAGTTCGCGTAGTGGCAGTTCTGGAAGGCCTCCTCGCCGAGCGGGACGTCCGCGTAGTCCGGGAGCCCCTCGTAGCTGAAGCTCCCGGCCGTCGTCGGACTGGCGGGGTCGCTCACGTCCATGACGACGTACCCGTCGAAGCCGCCGCCGATGAACGCGAGGTGTGCGAGGTCGCTCTCGGGGTCGACGACGACGTCGTGCAGGTCGGCCTCGGGACCGAACGTCCCGACGAACGAGGTGTCGGTCGGGTCGCTCACGTCGAAGACGCCCATCCCGTGATGTTCGGTCGTGTAGACGTACGGCTCGGTCGGGTGTGGGAAGACGTTGTGGGTCGACCCCGAGTCGAGGGTCCCGACGATGGTCGGGTCCTCCGGCGTGCCGTCCGCGTAGCCGTAGTCGATTATCTCGACGCCGTCGAACTCGGCGTCGCCGGTGTTGGGTTCCTGCGAACGGTAGTAGAGCCCGTCCCGGGGGCCGAACTTCACGTCCGCGTTCCGGACGGTCTCGGACGACGGTACCCGGTGTACCTCCGTCGGGTCGGTCGGGTTGCTGATGTCGACGAGGAAGCTGCCGCCGGTCCCGAAGAAGCTCCCCGTGAGGGCGTACTGTCCGTCGTCGCGGACGTCACCCTCGGTGTAGCCGCCGGGTGGGTCCGAGAGCAGCGAGTGGCCGAGTTTCTCGATCCGTCCGTTCGCCGGACGGTCGCGCGCTGCAGTCGTGCCGATGCTACCGATTGCGGCCGTGCCACCCAGCAGTTTGAGCAGCGTCCGCCGTGTCGAGTACATGGTACGGTCCGGTCCAGCATTCGGCGACGAACGACATTGTAAGCCGGGTGCTATCGACAAAATTGAACGTACGAACCGTCGAAATAGTTATCAACCACTACCGACGGTGATTACAATTCGACCACGGGAGGGGTGGCTCGGCCCTCCGTCCCGCGTTCGGGGCTACGAGAGCTCTGATGCGCCTGCCGGGGCAGCAATTCGGACTGGCGCCCGGGACACGAAGTTTGAATAGTGCAGGCGCGATATCGGATGCCGACGGATGTGTCGGGAGCTGAACCGCGAACCTGCCTGGGTCGGCGCGATCCGCCTCGCGTTCACGCAGGGCGAGGTGACCGTCGACGGGGTCATCGAGGAGGCCAACCTCCGCCCCGACACGCACCGGACCGTCGAGGACGTCCTCGACACGATGGCCGGCCGAGACATGCTCGTCCCGGCCCCCGACTTCGAGGAGTCCGGTCGCTACCACGTCGGTCCAGTCCTCCACCGGTCGGCACCCTCCGCCGCCGCCATCGACAAACTCTCCAGGCGCGCGACCCACCAGTGGGGATGAGCCGTCGCCGGGGCGTCGGAACCAAACGTTGATTTCTGGGGTCGACTTAGAGCGACCTAGGTAGAATCTATGGGACGTCTCACCGAGACCAAAGTATCCGAGAAGTATCTGACGACGATTCCAAAGCCAGTGCGGAACTTCCTCGACCTGGACGAGGGGGACACGGTCGAGTGGCACGTCGTGGACGGCGACATCATCGTCAAGGTCGCCGCCCCCGACGAGTGACACCAGGGCAGTCCGTCTCTCCGGTTTCGCGGTCGTTGACGCCTCGTTCGGCCTAGTTTTATTGCACAGTGTTCACAATGTTCACGGTGAGTCTTAGAACTCACATAGGCGAGGGATTAAAAATGGATTTCAGTGGTGTGTTCGAACTGGAGGGCGCCGAACCGGACGACGTATGGGTGATGTTATCAGACCCCATCGCAATCCGGAACGCGCTGCCGGGGTGCAAGTACATCACCCCGTACACCGAGGACTTCAGTTTCGACACGTACGAGCCGGAGGCGGACGTAGAGACACTCCCCGAAGCGGACCCGGACGTCGTCGCCGAACGGGTGTTCGTGGAGGGACAGGAGTACGCCGCGTTGATGCAGGTCGGCGTCGGGAGCGTCAAACCCCGATTCGAGTCCCGCATCACCATCGAGGAACGCGACCCCGACGAGCACCGGATGGTGGCGACCGGCCACGGGGACGCCAGCGATAGCACCTTCGAGATGCGCTCCCAGATGGAGATAACCGGGACCGAGACGGGGTCGCGCATCGAGTGGGAGACCGAGGCCGACGTCGCCGGCCGCATCGCACAACTCGGCGGTCGCGTCATCGACCCGGTCGCCGACAAGATCGTGAACAAGTTCTTCAGCAACATCGAGCAGCAGCTGACCGAGGTCGAGGAGAGCGACGACGAGGGCATCACCAGCAAACTGCGCAACATACTCTGACCATGAAAGCAGCACAATTCGAACACCACGAACCGACGACCGTCGACGAGGCGGTGAGCCTGCTGGAGAGTCTGGACGAACCGACCATCCTCGCGGGTGGGCAGAGCCTCGTCCCGATGATGCGGTTCCGGCTCGCCGTCCCCGAGACGGTCGTCGACCTGAACGGCATCGACTCCCTCGACTACCTCGAGGAGGCGGACGGCTTCCTCGAACTCGGCGCGCTGGCGCGACACGTCGACGTCGAGACCTCGTCGGTCGTCGACGAGCGATACGGGAGCTTCGCCGACACCGCCCCGCTGGTCGCCGACCCACAGATACGGAACCGGGGCACCGTCGTCGGCTCCATCACGCAGTCCGACCCGAAGGGCGACTGGGGCACGGTGCTCCTGGCGCACGAGGGCGAGGTGATCGCACGGGGACCGGACGGCGAACGCACCATCCCCGCGGACGAGTTCTTCCTGCTCCCGTACGACAACACCCTGGAGGAGACCGAACTCGTCACCGAGGTCCGCGTGCCCGCGTCGGGCGACGACGAGGGGAGCGCCTACCACAAGCTCAAGCGGAAGGTCGGCGACTACGCGATGGCCGGCGCGGCGGCCCGCGTCGTCCTCGACGGCGCCACCATCACCGACGCGACGGTCGCGCTGACGGCCGTCGACATCACGAACCTGACGGCACCCGACGCCGCAGCGCACCTCGAGGGCGAACGTCCCTCGGGCGACCTGTTCAGGGAGGCCGGCGAACTGGCCGCCGAGGCGTCCAATCCGGAGTCGGACGAGCACGGGAGCGCGGAGTACAAACGCAACATGGTACGCGTCCTGACGCAGCGTGCGCTGGCCGACGCGGTCGAGCGCGCCAGGGGCGACGGACCGGCCGCGAGTGTCGGCAGCAGTCCGCACGCACTCGGGGAGGGAGACTGAGGATGTCCGAGAAAGAGATATCACTGACGGTCAACGGCACCGAACGCGAACTGACGGTCGAACCGCGGACGCTGCTGGTCCACGCCATCCGGGAGGAACTGGACCTGACAGGGACACACATCGGCTGCGACACCGGGAACTGCGGGGCCTGCACCGTCTACAGGGACGGCGAGGCGGTGAAGTCGTGTCTCATGTTCGCCGTGCAGGCCGACGGCAGCGAGGTGGTGACGGTCGAGGGGATGGAGGACCAGCCCGAGGCGGGCATGGGCGAGAGCGACCTCCACCCGCTCCAGGAGGGCTTCAAGCAGATGCACGGCCTGCAGTGTGGCTACTGCACCCCCGGGATGATAATGGCCGGGAAGGCCCTGCTGGAGGAGAACGACGACCCCACCGAGGCGGAGATTCGCGAGAACATCAGCGGCAACCTCTGTCGGTGTACCGGCTACCAGAACATCGTCAAGTCCATCGAGTACGCCGCCGACGTGTACAACGGACGCGAACCGCCCGAATCCCCGCTGGAGAGCGAGGAGTCGGAGGTCGAGGCCGCGGCGGACGGCGGGGAGCCGAGGACCGACGGCTGCGGCGACTGTGGCTGCGGACCAGCACCGGACCACGACTACCCGACGGACGGAGGTGACACCGATGAGTAGCGAGACCCGCGAGAAACCCGACGAACAGTATCGACACGACGAGGACGGCGGACCCGACCCCGAGAAGCACTGCGGACACGGTCGCGGTGGCATGGGCGACGACGTCAAGCGCAAGGAGGACCGCCGGTTCGTCACCGGCCGGGGCAACTACGTCGACGACATCAAGAAAGACGGTATGCTCCACTGCGAGGTCGTTCGCAGCCCGCACGCCCACGCCCGCGTCGAGAGCATCGACACCGAGCGGGCCGAGAAGATGGACGGCGTGGTCGCCGTCCTGACCGCCGAGGACCTGGCGGCGTACGACCTCGCGACGATGCCCACGCTGATGGAGGACACCCAGGAGGTGCTCGTCCGCGACAAGGTGAAGTTCCAGTCCCAGGAGGTCGCCGCAGTCATCGCCACCGACCGCTACGTCGCGAAGGACGGCGCAGAGCGCGTCAGCGTCCAGTACGAGACGCTCGACCCCGTCGTCGACGCCGCGGACGCGAAGGCGGACGACGCGCCGGTCGTCCGCGAGGACCTGGCGGAGGAGACCAACCACATCTTCACCTGGGAGACCGGCGACGAGGAGGCGACCAGGGAGGCGTTCGAGTCGGCCGACGTCACCGTCGAGGAGACGATGTACTACCAGCGGCTCCACCCGGCCCCCATCGAGACCTGCGGGTGCGTGGCCGACTGGGACGAGGACAACGAGCAGATGACCGTCCACATGACCTCGCAGGCGCCCCACGCACACCGGACGCTGTTCTCGATGGTCTCGGGCATCCCCGAGCACAAGGTCAGGATCGTCTCGCCCGACGTCGGCGGTGGCTTCGGCAACAAGGTGCCCATCTACCCCGGGTACGTCGTCGCGGCGGCCGCCTCCTACGTCATCGGCCAGCCGGTGAAGTGGGTCGAGGAGCGCTCGGAGAACATCCAGACGACGGCGTTCGCACGCGACTACGACATGACCGGGCGGGTCGCCGCCACCGAGGACGGCGAGATACAGGCCATCGACGTCGACGTGCTGGCGAACCACGGCGCGTACAACGCCGCGGCACAGCCGTCGAAGTTCCCCGCCGGCTTCTTCAAGATATTCACCGGCTCGTACGACATCGACGCCGCCTACGGGAAACTCGACGCGTACTACACGAACACCGCACCGGGCGGCATCGCCTACCGGTGTTCGTTCCGCGTCACCGAGGCCGTCTACCTCGTCGAACGGCTGGTGAAGGTCCTGGCCGACGAACTCGACGTGGACCCGGCCGAGGTCCGTCGGAAGAACTTCATCCCGAAGGAGGCGTTCCCCTACGAGAGTTCGACCGGCTGGACCTACGACTCCGGCGACTACGAACGTGCCCTCGACAGGGCGCTCGACGCCGTCGACTACGAGGGACTGCGCGAGGAACAGAGAGAGCGCATCGAGAACGACGACGACAGACTCCTCGGCATCGGCCTCTCGACGTTCACCGAGATCGTCGGCGCCGGCCCCGGCAAGCAGTGCGACATCGCCGGCATCGAGATGTTCGACTCCGCCGAGATCCGGGTCCACCCGACCGGCAAGGCGACCGTCCGCATCGGCGTCCAGACGCAGGGACAGGGCCACGAGACGACGTTCGCACAGATAGTCGCCGAGGAACTCGGCCTCGACGTGCAGGACGTGGAGGTCGAACACGGCGACACCGACACCGAACCCTACGGACTCGGCACCTACGCGTCCCGGAGTACGCCGGTCGGCGGCGCGGCGACCGCCGTCGCCGCCCGCAAGGTCCGGGACAAGGCAAAGAGCATCGCCGCGAACGAACTCGAGGTCGCGAAGGAGGACATCGTCTGGGACCGCCAGAGCGGCGGGTTCCACGTCGAGGGGGCGCCGGACCGGACCATCACCATCGAGGAGGTCGCCGGCGCGTCCTACATGAACTCGCCTGCCGACGAGGAACCGGGGCTCGAGGCGGTCGACTACTACGACCCGCCGAACATGACGTTCCCGTTCGGCGCGTACGTCTGCGTCGTCGAGATAGACCGCGAGACCGGCGAGGTCGACATCCGGAAGTTCTACGCGCTGGACGACTGCGGCAACCGCATCAACCCGATGATAATCGAGGGGCAGGTCCACGGTGGCGTCGCCCAGGGCATCGGCACCGCGATGCTCGAACACGTCACCTACGACGACAACGGCAACGTGACCGGCGGGGACTTCATGAACTACCTGCTGCCCACCGCCATGGAGATTCCCGAGATGGAGACCGACTACACGGTCACGCCATCGCCGCACCACCCCATCGGCGCGAAGGGTGTCGGGGAGTCGCCGACCGTCGGGTCGCCCCCGGCCATCGTCAACGCCGTCGTCGACGCGATGTCCCACGCCGGCGTCACGCACGTCGACATGCCCATGACGCCCGACCGCGTCTGGGACGTCCTGGACGACGCCGGCCTGTCCCGTGACCCGGCCGACCGGTTCGACTTCGAGTTCGACGCCGACGAGGGGGCAACGGCCGACGACGACGACTGACCACCACATGCCAGACCACACGACCGGTGCCGGCGACGAAGGCGCCGACGACCGCGCCGACGCGGCGTCCCGCGAGCAGGTCGACCGACTCGAATCGGACCTCCGGAGCGACGGGCGACCGTTCGCCCGCGTGACCGTCGTCCGGCGGGAGGCACCCGTCTCGGCGACCGTCGGCGACCGGGCCGTCGTCACCGAAGACGGCGACCTCTACGGGTGGGTCGGCGGCGCGTCCTGCGCGCAGTCCGTCGCCGTCGACGAGGCCCTCGCCGCACTCGACCGCGGCGAACCGACGCTGGTTGGCCTGGCTCCCGACCCCGACGACGTGGCACGCCCGGGGCTGACGGCCTACCCGATGACCTGCCACAGCGGGGGGACCATCGAACTGTTCGTCGAACCGGTACTCCCGACGCCGCGGCTGGTCGTGGTCGGCGACAGCGCCATCGCGAGGACGCTCGCCCGACTCGCAGCGACCGTGGAGTACGACGTGACGGTCGTGACCGGCCCCGACACCGACCCGGACGTCGACGGTGCCGACGAGGTGCTGTCGGTGGACGACGCCGAGGCCGTGTCCGCAGCCATCGACGGTGCGGCGGCCGTCGTCGTCGCGTCGGTCGGCGCGTACGACGAGGCGGGGCTGGCGGTCGCACTCGACGCGGACGTGCAGTACGTGGGACTGGTCGCGAGTCCGGTTCGCGGGCGGGAACTGCTCGACGACGTGGCCACCGAACTGGGCCTCGACCCCGACGCGGTCGCCGACGCCGTGACGACGCCCGCCGGACTCGACGTGGGCGCCGAGACGCCGGAGGAGATAGCGGTGAGCATCCTGGCCGAACTCGTCGCCGTCCGGCGCGACGGGGGAGAGACGGCGGCCGTCGAGGGCGGTGCAGACGCCCGGCACGACCGCGACGAGACGTCCGACGACGACGCCGAGACCGCCGTCGACCCCGTGTGTGGCATGGACGTGACGGTCGGCGACGCCCCGACGATGACCCTCGACGGCGAGACGTTCCACTTCTGCGGCGAGGGCTGTGCCGAGGCGTTCCGGGACGACCCGGAGCGCTACCGCGACGAGGAGGTGCCGGCGCGTGGGTGAGGGTCCGGCAGGGGCGTTCGAGGACCTCACCGAGGACGACCTCAGACAGGCGTTCGACGAGGCCGACTACGTCGCCGGCGACGACCTGACGGCGACCGTCTACCTCGCGCTCACGCTGGGCAAACCGCTGCTCGTCGAGGGCGAACCCGGCGCGGGCAAGACGGAACTCGCGAAGGTGCTCGCCGAGGGGTTCGACACCGAACTCGTCAGGCTCCAGTGCTACGAGGGGCTGTCGGCCGAGCACGCCCTCTACGAGTGGAACTACACGAAGCAGTTGCTCGCCGTGCAGGCGGACGACGGGTCGGGAGCCGAGGAGTCGGTGTTCTCCGACGCGTACCTGCACGAACGGCCGCTGTTGCGGGCGCTGCGGTACGAGGGCGAGACGCCGCCAGTGCTCCTCGTCGACGAGGTGGACCGCGCCGACGAGGAGTTCGAGGCGTTCCTGCTGGAGGTGCTGTCGGACTTCCAGGTGACCGTCCCGGAACTCGGGACCGTCTCGGCGCGCCAGCCGCCGGTCGTCGTCGTCACCTCGAACCGGACCCGTGCGCTGAGCGACGCGCTGAAACGGCGGTGTCTCTACCTGCACGTCGAACCGCCCGGCTTCGAGCAGGAGTTCGAAATCGTCCGGCGGAAGGTGCCCGAACTCGACGCCGTGGTCGCCGCCGAGGTGTGTGGCATCGTCCAGGAACTCAGGGAGGAGGCGTTCCTCAAGCGGCCGGGCGTCTCCGAGACGCTCGACTGGGCGCGCGCCGTCGCAAGGCTCCGGACAGACGGCGACGAATCGACCATCACCCCGGCCGAGGTCGAACGCACCCTCGGCACGTTGCTCAAGGAGGCCGAGGACGTCCAGCGCGTCGACACCGAACTGCTCGAACGCCTCGTGGCCGCGGCGAGCGAGGCGCGGGGGGCTGTCGACGCCTGACCATGGCGGGTGACCCCCCGGACTTCGTCGCCGCCCGGGACCACGTCGTCCAGCAGGTCGTCGACTTCGCCCGGCGACTCCGGGCCGAGGGGGTCTCGGTCCCGGCCAACGCCGGCCTCCCCGCGACGGAGGCGCTGGCCCAGGTCGGCCTCGACGACCGGGAGCGCGTCCGGGCGGCGATGCACGCGACTCTCGTCACCGACCCGAGAGACAGCGAGACGTTCGACGAACTGTTCCCCGGGTTCTGGTACCGCCTCCGGACCGGCCTCGAGGCGGCGGCGGCCCACGACGGGGTCGGCGACCGGGCCGACGATGCGGCCGATGGCGAGGGACTCGCCGGCCCCGACGTCGAGGGCGCGCTCGCCGACGCGTCGCTCGCGACGACGCTCGACGAGACCGACGAACTTGCCGAGGGCGAGGGGGAGGTGGCGTCCCGACGCATCGCGGAGACAGACGCCGACGCCGCCGACGTCACCGAGACCGACCGGCGACCCGGGACGTACAGCGCGGCCAGCGACCGGGCACCGGTGCGCGACGAGACCGTCGGCGAGTCGGTCGACCGTGCCACGATGCGGCGGTTCGAGCGCGTCCTGGCGACGCTCCCGGGACGGCGGTGGGCGCGGTCGCGCACGGGCACGACCGTCGATGCACGGCGCGCGCTCCGGGGCAGCCTCGACACGGGCGGCGTCGTGCTCTCGTTGCCGCGACGGGAGCGCGACCTGTCGGCGTTCCGGACCTGCGTCCTCGTGGACGTGAGCCGGTCCGTGCTCGACGCCATCGACCGCGGGTTCCTCCTGTCGTTCCTCGACGCGCTGGTCGCGGAGGGGCGGTCCGTCCGGGTGTTCTTCTTCGACACCGACATCCAGGAGGTGACGGACGTGTTCGAGAGCACGCGCGGCGACCCCGCGACGGCGCTCGAACGCGCCGAGGTCGCCTGGGGCGGCGGCACGCGCATCGGGTCGTCGCTGGCGACGCTCCGCGAGCGGTGGCCGCACGCCGTCGACCGACGGACGGTCACACTCGTCGTCAGCGACGGACTGGACGTCGGCGACGTCGCGGACCTAGAGGCCGGGATGTCGTGGCTCGCCAGCCACTCCGGGTCGGTGCTCTGGCTGAACCCCCTCGCCGCGTCGGTCAGGTACGAGCCGACCTGTCGCGGCATGGACGCGGCGCTCCCCTACGTCGACGGACTGTTCGCGTTCGGTGGACCGGCCGACGTCGCCGAGGTCGCGCGCCAACTGGAGCGCTACGGCCCGGGCGGGTCGGTCGGCTACCAGCACGACTTCCGGGACCGGCGAGGTGTCTCGACCGGATGACGACCGACCTGCTCGGACGGGTCCACGACCGGCTTCGAGACCCGGCGGCCGGGGCGACCGACCCCCGCGTGACCGTCGGTGACCGGGCGCTCCTCGTCGAGTGCAGGCACCCTGCCCACGGACGGACGGCCGGACTGGCCCACAGACCGGACGGCAAACCGCCCGACGCCTGGCCGGCGTCGGTGGCCGAACTGGCCGCGCTGTCGACCGGTGCCGACGACCCCCTCCCGCGGGCCGTCGGCATCGCGACCCTGAACGCGCTGTCCGCACCGGACGTGGACTGGCGCGTCGGCGACCCGATGGCCGCACTCTCGCCCGACGTCGACGTCGTGGCCACGGTCGGCCTGTTCCGGCCGGCGCTCCGGAAGTTCCACGACGTGACGGTGCGGGTGGTCGAGCGCGACCCGCCCGCGACGGTCGACGCACCGCCGGGCGTGACGGTCACGACGTACGCGCCGTCGGACTGCGCCGGGGCCTTCGCCGACGCCGACGTCTGCTTCGTCACCGGGTCGGTGCTGGTCTACGGCGGCATCGACCGCTACCTCGCGGCCCTCGCGGACGCCGACGTCTCGCCCGTCGTCCTCGTCGGCGCGACCGCGTCGCACTGGCCCGAACCGGCGTTCGACGCCGGGGTCGACCTCGTCGCCGGCGCTCGCGTCACCGACCCCGACGGCGTCCGGGAGGGGGTCCTCGCCGGCGACTGCGGGACCGACCTCCACGACGACGGCGTCGAGAAGGTGTACGTCACGCGCGGCGGCGAGATCCCGGGGCTGACGCTTCCCGCCGGGTCGGGCACCGACGGCGCGTGACAGGCGCCGGCCGCCCGGGGGCGAGACGGGACGACCAGGAGCGACGGCGACGCCACCGCGCGAACCATTAAGAGAGTCCCTCACGAATATTTACGATAGATATGTCCCAACAGGTAGTCCGCGAGCTGGAGGTCGACGAGTACACACTCGGGCTGGTCGGACCCGAGCAAGAGTGGGCGGGGACGGTCGCCGACGGCGGCACCGTCCGGACCCACACCCCACCGGCCTGCTGGGGGCCGATGATAACGCCGAAGTTCCGCGGCGGCCACGAGGTCACGAAACCCATCGCCGTCGAAGGTGCCGAGGTCGGCGACGCCATCGCCATCAAGCTCCGCGACGTCGAGGTGACCAGCGTCGCGACCAGCACCGGGTCGATGGCGGAGCGCGAGGACGCCTTCGGCGACGACCCGTTCGTCGACCACAGGTGTCCCGGCTGTGGCGCCGAGTGGCCCGAGAGCGTCGTCGAGGGCACCGGCGAGGAGGCCATCCGGTGCGCCGAGTGTGGCGCCAACGCCTCGTCGTTCGCCTTCGAGTACGGCATCACCGCGGTCTTCGACGACGACTACGAGGTCGGTCTCACCGTCGACCACGACGCGGCCCACGGCCTCGCAGAGCGTGCGGTCGAGGCCAGCGCACTGCCCGAGAACTCCCGCCAGCACCCCATCCTGCTGTACGAACCGTCGGAGATGCCCGGGACGCTCGGCCACCTCCGGCCGTTCGTCGGGAACATCGGCACGACGCCGCCTATCGAGATGCCCGACTCGCACAACGCCGGCGACTTCGGGCAGTTCCTCATCGGTGCCGGGCACGACTGGGGCCTGGAGAGCGAGGACGAACTCGCCCAGCGGACCGACGGGCACATGGACGTCAACGCCGTGCGCGAGGGCGCCGTCCTCGTCTGTCCGGTGAAGGTCGACGGCGGCGGCATCTACGTCGGCGACATGCACGCCAACCAGGGCGACGGCGAACTCGCCCTGCACACGACCGACGTGAGCGGGTACACCGAGTTCGAGGTCGAACTCGTCGAGGGCCTCGACATCGACGGCCCCCTCCTCCTGCCCAACGAGGAGGACCTGCCACACATCAGCAAGCCCTACAGCGACGAGGACGTCGAGCGCGGCCGGCAACTCGGCGAGCAGTACGGCGTCGACGTCGAGACCGACATGGGTCCCATCCAGGTCATCGGCTCCGGCGCGACGGTCAACGACGCAACCGAGAACGCGTTCGCCCGCGCTGGCGACCTGCTCGACATGAGCGAGGGCGAGGTCCGGACCCGGTGTACGTTCACCGGCGGCGTCGAGATCGGCCGCCTGCCCGGACTCGTGCAACTCACCATGCTCGCGCCGATGGCGAAACTCGAGGAGCGCGGCATCGACCATCTGGTCCGCGAGCAGTACGGGCTCTGAGTACCGGCCGAGTCGGTCCGGCCTACCCGCCTCGCATCGCCGGGTGGACGCCGACCGTGGCGTCGGGCGGACAGCGGTCGTCCGGGTCGACCGACTCCCCGTCGACCGAGACCCGGACGCTCGGCGCGAGTCGCCCGTCGTCCCGGAAGAGGTGCTGTTCGGCGCGTGGATACTGTTCGACGAGCGCGTCGAGCGCCTCCCGGACCGTGCCCCCGTCGAACGCCACCGTGACGCGCTTCCCGCCGGTCGCGCCCCGCAACGGGCCGTACACCGTGACCTCCATGCTCGTCTCTAGTGCGTCGACCCGCTTGGCTGTTGGTACGGAGGCGGTCGCTGACGGCCCACCCGAACGGACGGGCACGGGACGAGCTTCGACGACGAAGCCACGTCCCGGCCCCGTGACTCACTTGTTGGGGTGTTTCGGGTACTTCGACATCTCGTAGAACGACTCGCTCTCGCAGACAGAACAACTGTCCGGTGGCCGGAAGTGGTGTGCCTCGTCGTGGATGCCGGCGTGCACGACGTAGCAATCGGCACAGACGAACAGTTCCGGGACTTCTGGGACGTGTGACATGTGCTAGTCAACGGCACGCAGGTAGAAAAGAATACGCGGCTTACGTCGACCCCGAACCTGCCGTCGGTGGGGCCGTCACTGCCCGAGGTACGCGTCGGATTCGACCTCCAACCTATATCTTGGTCCGTCGAGACACCGAGTCCATGCAGCAACTCTACATCGCTGGCGGTGGCGTCGCGGTCCTGTTCCTCGTCGTGCTCGTCCTCTGGCGACGACGGACCTCCGGCGCCCGGGCGTCACGGCGTGCGCACGAGGCGGCACAGGGTCGGGCCCCACCGGTCGACATCGGCGACACGGTCGAGTTCGGCATCACCGAGTTCACCGACCACCACTCCGGCCAGCGGGTCGCCGTCGGGAAGGTCGAGGGCTTCGTCGTCTTCGCGGACGACGTCCCGCCGGGCGCGTCGGTCGGCGACGTCGTTCGCGTGAAGATACTCTCGTTCAACCGGGGGCAGACGTCCGCCGACGGGACGGTGCTGTCGTAGGGAGTGGGGTTCGGAGACCGTCGGTGAGGGACGTGTCCCAGTCACCCCTTCGGAGACCCGGTCAGAGCACCGGTTCGCGGAGCGCCCAGACGTCCGACTCCGGGTGCAGGTTCGAGGGTTCGGCACCCCGCGACGTCAGGATTCCAGCGTGGTACAGCATCGCCTTGAGCTGGAACACGGTGGGCGAGTGATACACGTTCCCGTCCGTCAGGGCCTCGCGCTGCAGTTCACCGTCGGCCCCGAGCACGCGGCTCCGGACCGCTTCGTCGCCGCGAACGAACAACTCGACCGTGAAGGACGGATGCAACTCGTGGAGGTACTCGACGACCATCGGGAGCGTCGGTTCCGGGAACCCGTCCTCGTGCATGTGCTGGAGTTCCTCGACGAGTAACTGCGTCGCCGGGTACGCGTACACGACCCTGCGGGTGAGCAGCCCCCACTTCGGCGTGAGGTCGCAGAACCGCTTCCGGGACCGTCTCCACCCGTCGAACGCGTCGAGGGCGGCGTCCACGGACCCGCACTCACGGAGCGCGAACCTGACGACCTCCCGCCCCAGCGGCGTCAGTCGAACGCGACCGTGGCGTTCGTCGACGAGGTCGAGGAACGTGGCTCCCGTCCGGGCGTCGTCGACGGCGCCGACGACCCGTTCCGAAAGTACCTGCTCCGTCTCGTCGGGGTGGAAGACCGCGAGCGGGTACGCGAGGTAGTTCTTGGGGTGGTTGAGGCCGAAGGATTTGTTCGCGACGCCCTGTGCGCTCGCCTGGAACCGAATCGCGTCGGTCTCCGACGTCGCTCGGTTGCCGACGAGACGTGGCACCTCGAACGGTTCGACGGTGCCGTCCGACTCGACGCCGAGGACGCCGACGTTGAGTTCCCGGGCGAGCGTCCGGGCCGACTGCGAGATGGCCGTTCCGGGTGCAGCGACGTAGACGACGTTCGCCTCGTCGAGGCGGTCGTACGCCTGCACGATTCCACGCTCGACGTCGACCGCACCGCGGTCCGTGTAGCCCTTCGCCTCGACCGCCACGAGCGGCGGTTCGGTGCCCAGGCGGTCCACGGCCAGCAGGTCGTCCCCCAGGACCCGAACTCCGACGAGGTCCGGATAGCCGGAGCCGACCTTGACGTGGTTGAATGGCGCGAGCCGTTCCTTGACGTCCGGGTCGATGGTCCCGGTCGCGAGCCACCGGTCGGTGGAGAACTGCGTGTCGGCGACGACGTAGCTCTCGTCGGCGTCGTCCGGGAAGAGGCGGCGCTTCGTGTGCGCGAGGACCTGCGGTTCGGTCAGGGGAGACGCCGCACGTGCCATGTAGCCCTAATCCAGACAGGGGAACATGAATGTGCGGGGCCGGACCTGGAGGAGGTACCGTCTATCGCAACCGTGCGCAGGACGTCCCGACCCGCTCGAGAGCCGGTATCGCGCCGGACTCGTACTGTAGGCCCACCGAGAGCCACGCCTATCCGAGTCGGCCAATCACCAGGATTTATGGTGATTGTCTGCGTTTGATTGTACGAGGGTGATTCGATGAGCACGACCGACCCGTCCGGCGAGGAAGAGGAGTACGGAACGGCAGAACTCAACGACCGCGGACGATTGACGATTCCGAAAGGGCTCAGAGACGACCTCCACCTCGAAGGCGGCACCGAGTTCAGGGTCATCAGAGAGGGGAGCGACATCCGCCTCGTGCGGCAGCTCCCGGAGTTACAAACTGTCTCCTCGGGGAAGTCCCGGGACGAGTGGGGAGACGAGGCGTTCCGGGACGCAGGAGAGACGACCTTCGGGGGGCGCTGAATGCGCGTCCTCCCCGACATAAACGCCCTCGCCATCCAGCTGGTCGACGACCACCCCGGACATCCGTACGTCGCAGAACACCTCGTACCAGCACTCCAGGGCGAACACACGCTCCTGATGTTCGGATACCTGCCGCTTCGCGTCCAGTGGGTACTGGAGGACCTCGACACCGCGACGGTCGACGCGAGGAACGCGGTCTGCTCGCTCCTCCAGTACCCGATGGAGTCCGTCCAGGTGACGCCAGCAACTGTCCTCGACGCCTACGACGTCAGTGCGGAGAAGAACCACGACGTTTACGACTGCTTCTACATTGCGCTCGCCCGGGACGCGAACGCGGACGTCCTCCTGACGACGGACCGTGATTTCGAGGAACTCTGTGAGGACGAACCGTTCGAGTACACGAACCCCGTTCCCGAGGAAGTGCTCGCCGAGTTCCACTCGGTCACGACCTGAGAACGGGCGAACACGGCAGCCCAACAGGACCGCGAGCCAGGAATATATGCTTCGCGACCCAGAGTATACACCGGTAGAAGACAGATTCGACTCGACAGACGGCGAATCGAGGGCGGGGTCATCGCGACGGTAGGCTACGTTCTGTCTCCTCTGTCGTGGTGGAACGACCTGCTGGTGAACGTCCCACTCGCCTACGGGTTCGCGACGGTGGTCGGACTCTTCTCTCGTCCCCTGTTCGTGCCAGCGCTCGTCGTCGGGTACTGGCTGACGAACGTCCTCGGGTTCGTGTTGCTTCACGTCGGGGGTGCCGAGGTCATTTCGGGGGAGCGGCGGTCCTACGGACGGCGAGCGGTCGCTCGCGACCTGCTCGCGTCGGTCGGATACACGCTGCTCGTTCTCGGACTCGTCTACGCCGGGGTGCTCACCTTCCCCGCGGGCGTCCTCCCCTGAGCGAACGGGACCGACCACCGCAGTCAGGGCACTCCGAGACCGACACACGGCCCGACCCTCTCATGGAAGGTCGTATCGTTATGGCCCCGAGTATGCACTAGTTCGCCATGTCACGTATCAACACGGGTGCAGGTGAGTCTGGTCGTGGTGGAACCAGTAGACGCCAACTACTCGGCTTCGCGGCCGGGGCCGGCGCGACCTCGCTGGCAGGGTGTCTCAACGTGTTCGGTGGCGGTGGGAACGGGCTCGCGGACAAGATCGTCCTCCAGATGGAGGGCGGGACCATGCTGGACGCCCTCGAATCCGAGGCGTTCGTGCCGTTCGAGGAGGAGTTCGGGACGACCGTCGAGGTCGCGCTCCGGAGCAGCCAGCAGAGCGGTTACGCGAAGATAAAGGCCGGCCAGGCCGAGGTGGACATGGCGAGCGTCCCGCCGTTCACGCTGTACAACGGCACCAAGGACGACGTCTGGGAACCGGTCGACCCGGAGGAGATTCCGAACTACCAGAGCAACGTCCTCGACCCGCTGAAGAACCCCATCTTCGACCCCGGCGAGCAGATTCACGGCATCCCCCACGCCTACGGGACCGTCGGGATGGCGTACAACAACGAGGAACTCGACGACCCCACGTCCTGGAGCGCGATGTGGGACGAGGCGTACAGCGGCCACGTCGCCCCCGAGGGCTTCGGCTTCATCCGCGTCTTCACGACCGCCCTCGAGATGGGGATGGACCCCAACGACATCGGAGCGGACAGCTCGTACGACGAGGCCATCGAGCAGATATGGAGCCGCGTCGAGGAGCAACAGGACCTCGTCGTCACGAACTGGACGAGTGGCGACGAGCAGGCGCGCCTGTTCACGTCGCGTGACGCCTGGGTCGGCGAGGCCTGGGGGAACGTCATCTTCGGCGCGGTCCAGGACGGGAACGACCACCTCAGCTACGTCATCCCCGACGAGGGGGCGTACGGGTACACGCAGAACCACGCCCTCGTGAAGGGCATCCCCGACGAACGGCGCGAGGCCTGCCTGGAGTTCATCAACTTCCTCCTGCGGGACGAGATCCTCCAGCCGGTCGTCGAGGCGCTCGGACTGCCGCCGTCGACGTCGGTCACGTCCGAGGCTATCACGAACCTCTACGACTACGACCCGTCCGGTGGCGAGGGCCTGAAGTTCCCCGACGTGGAGTACATCAACGAGCACAACGACGAGTGGTCCCAGCGGTGGGAGCAGGTGCGTGGCAACTAAGGCCGCCCGAAACAGGGGGGACGTACACTCATGGCATTTCTGGAGCTAGACAACATGCGAAAGGAGTTCGGCGACCTCGTCGCGGTCGACGGCGTGTCGCTGGACATCGAGGAGGGACAGTTCGTGACCATCGTCGGCCCGAGCGGGTGCGGCAAGTCGACGATACTCCGGTCCATCACGGGGCTGGAGACGCTGACGGACGGCGAGATACGGCTGGAGGGCGAGGACATCACCGAACTGCCGCCGTACCGGCGCAACATCGGGCTGGTGTTCCAGGACTACGCGCTGTTCCCGCACAAGACCGTCTTCGAGAACGTCGCGTTCGGCCTGAAGATGCGTAACGCCCCCGAGGACGAGCAGCGCGAGCGCGTCGAGGAGATGCTCCGGATGGTTAACCTCGAGGGGTACGAGGAGAAGTACCCGAACGAGTGCAGCGGCGGCGAACAGCAGCGAATCGCGGTCGCACGCGCCATCGCGTTCGACCCGGACCTCGTCCTGATGGACGAACCGCTGTCGAACCTCGACAAGAACCTCCGGACGAGCATCCGGAGCGAACTCCGTCGCATCCAGAACGAGACGGGCGTGACGACCATCTACGTCACGCACAACCAGAACGAGGCGCTGTCGCTGGGCGACAGGATCGCCGTCATGAACGACGGGAGACTCGAGCAGTACGACGACCCCGAGACGGTGTATCGAGAGCCACAGACGCGGTTCGTCGCGGACTTCCTCGGCCGGTCGACGGAGGTCTCCGGCACGTACCGGCGCCGGAACGGCGACGCCGTCGCGGAGCTCGGGGACGGCATCGAACTGCAGGTCCCCGACGACGAGACGCTCGCGGCGGGCGACGACGTGTCGCTGTTCCTCCGCGACGAGAAACTGAAACTCGTCGACGGGACCGAGCCGAGCGTCAACGTCATCAGGGGTACCATCGAGTCCGTCGACTACCGGGGCCGCGACATCAACTACTTCATCCGCGTCCCCGAACTGGACCAGACCCTGCAGGTGAGCCACATCGCGGACCACAGCACGGAGACCTTCCACGAACTCGGCGACCAGGTGTCGATGCACATCGAACCCGAGAACGTCACGTGCCTGCCGGCCGGCGACGGGCAGGCCCAGGAGCGAAGTGAGCCATGAGTGCGGAACGCGCCCGTCTCGCCGAGGTGAAAGACCAGGTGATGGAGAACGACTGGCTCCGGTTCCTCGTCTCGCCGGGCCTGGGCATCGGCTGGGTCCTCTTCTTCCTGTTCCTGCCGATGACGGTCATCCTCGTCATCAGTTTCTCCGTGCCGGGCGACTTCGGGAACGTCATCTACGAGTTCACGCTGGCGAACTACGAGCGGTTCTGGAGCGCCGACGTCTACAAGAACATCATCTTCGAGTCGCTCGTGTACGGCGTCGTCGTGACGCTCCTGACGCTCCCCCTGGGGTACACGGTGGGGTACTTCCTCGGGCGGTCGAAGACCGACTGGAAGTGGATCCTCCTCGGCCTCGTCGTCCTCCAGTACTGGGTCCCGTTCATCATCCGGACCTACGCGTGGATAATCATCCTCTCGAACAACGGCGTCGTGAACCAGTTCCTCCTCGAACTCGGCCTCATCTCTGCGCCACTGGACATCATGTACACGGACTACAGCATGATACTCGGCCTGACCGTGAGCCTCCTGCCGTTCATGATACTGCCCGTGTACGTCTCCGTCAGCACCATCGAGGAGGACCAGATACACGCGGCGAAGACGCTCGGGGCGACGGACTTCCGTGCGTTCCGCGAGATAACGCTCCCGCAGTCGCTCCCCGGCATCGTCTCCGGGGTCCTGTTCGTGTTCATCATCTCTGCGGGCGCGTTCCTCGCGCCGACGCTCCTGGGCGGTCCCGGCACGCGGATGATCGCACCGGTCATCGAGACGGTGTTCATTCTCGACTTCAACTGGCCGTTCGCCGCCGCGCTGTCCATCATCTACTTCGGCATCATCGGCGTCCTGCTGTACCTGTTCACGCGACGCGTCGACCTCGAGGAGGCGCTCGAGACGGGGGTGGCCTGACGTGGCGACCGACACCGACCCCGTGACCCGGGGCGAGACGGACGTCGACGCCGAACGCGGCTACTTCGGCATCACCCTCGGGACGCAGACCAAGTGGAACCTCATCCGCGCGGTCACGGTCGTCGTGTACGTGCTGATGCTCCTGCCACTCGTGGTCATCGTCATCAACTCGTTCAACCCGTCGCGGCTCGGGAACTTCCCGCCGTCGTCGCTCAGCCTCACGTGGTACGAGGCGCTGCTGTCGGACACCCGGATGCTCCGGGCGCTCTGGAACAGCCTCCAGGTCGGAATCGCCGCCGCGTTCGGGGCCGGCCTCGTCGGGACGCTCACGGCGATGGGGTTCGTCCGCAACGACTTCCGCATGCAGGACGCGCTCGTCATCGTCCTGCTGTCGCCGCTGCTCATCCCGCCCATCATCGTCGGCGTCGCGGCGACCATCTTCTTCAGCCAGATCGGCATCAGCCGGTCGCTCGGGTGGCTCATCGTGATGCACACGCTGCTGGGACTCCCCTACGCGTTCCTCATCATCCGCAGCCAGCTCTACCTGTTCGACGAGACGCTGGAGGAGGCCGCACAGACCCTCGGTGCCGACCGGGTGACGACGTTCCGCGAGGTCACCCTGCCGCTCATCTCGCCCTCGATAATCACCGCGATGGTCATCGTCTTCGTCATCTCGTTCGGCGAGTTCACGGCGACGCAGTTCTGGGTGAAACGGACCACGACGACCGTCCCGGTCGTCATCTTCTCGATGCTCCGGACGAGCATCAGCCCGCAGATAGACGCGCTCGCGACGGTGATGCTCGTCGTGACCATCGCCGTCCCGCTCCTCGTCCTCGGCATCCGGCGGTGGCTGTCGAACACCTGACCGGGGGCTTCCGAACCGGGGCGCGTCGGCCGCCGTCGCCCCGCCACCTCGTATGGTCCGTTCTCGAACAAAAATACGGTTCAGCGTGCGGTTAAGGGGTCACAATCCCTCCGTATCGATGGTGACCCGATGAACGCCGACGCCTACCTCGACCGCATCGGCCTCGTGAACCTGCAGGCCGCCGACGCGACGCCGGACCGTGAGACGCTCCGTCGCGTGGTCTCGGCTCACGTCACGAGCGTCCCCTTCGAGAACCTCGCCATCGTCGGCGACCCGAACGGGACAGCCACGGGCGACGGCGTCTCGCTGTTCCTGCCGGACCTCTACGAGAAACTCGTCGAGGGGCGACGCGGTGGCTTCTGCTTCGAGGTCAACGGCCTGTTCGACTGGCTGCTCTCCGAACTCGGCTACGACGTCGACCGCTGTGCTGCCCGCGTCGTCGGCGACGACGAGAGCATCGGCCGCCCGCCCGCCAACCACCACACGAACGTCGTCCACCTCGACCGGCGGTTCCTCGTGGACGTCGGCACCGGCACGCCCCAGTTGCGCACCCCGGTCCCCCTCGACGGCGTCGTCGTCGAGGACGCTGCCGGCGTCCGCTGGCGCGTCGTGCCCGACGACGGGCCGCTCTCGGACTACACCCTTCGACTGCGCGAACCCGGCGAGGACTGGACCGTCCGGTACCGCTTCCAGACCACGCCCCGCAAACTCACCTTCTTCGAGGCCACCTGCGAGTTCCTCGCCAACCAGCCTGACGGCACGTTCACCTCCGGCCCCATCGTCAAGCGGTCGACGGCCGACGGCTCAGTGGGCCTCGACGCCGACGCACTCGCCCGTACCGTCGGTGCGGAGACGACGACGACCGACGTCGCTCCCGACGAGTGGCACGCCGTCCTCGCCCGCGAGTTCGGGATCCGACTCTGACCGCCCTCGTGGCCCCGTCGTGGCTCACGCGAACCGGTCGAACGCGACGCCGGCCGTCGGCAGGTCGAGCGTCGACCCGCCGACCGCTGCGGCGACGACGTGCCCCGCGGCGGGGGCGTACTGGATGCCGTTCGCGTTGAACGCGAGGACCGAGAGGCCGTCGACGTCGGTCGGGCCGACGATGGGGTCGCCGTCGGGCGTGACGGTGCGGACGCCGACCCACTCGTCCGAGACGTGTCGCTCCCGGGTGCCGGGACAGAGGCGCTCCACGGCGTCGAGACAGGACTCCCGGCGTGCAGGGGGGACCGCGTCGGGTATCGCGTCCGGGTCGAGCACGGCCGCGTCGTCGTACTGGCCGGGGAAGTGACCGACGAACAGGCTCCCGTCGCGGTTCTGCCGGGTGTACACGTCGCTCTCCTCGTGGTAGAGCGCGGGCAGGCCGTGTCCGTCGCCGTCGAGGACGAGGATGGGACCGCGAGTGTTCCGGACGGGGAGGTCGACGCCTGCGGTCGCGAGGAGACGGCGGTTCCACGGGCCCGCCGCGGCGACGACCGCGTCGGCGTCTATCCGGTCGTCACCGGTGCGGACACCGGTCACCCGTCCGTCTTCGGTCAGGACGTCCGTGACCGTCGTGTCCGTCTCGACCGTCGCGCCCGCCGCCCGTGCCCGGTCGAGGAGCGCTCGCGCGAGCGCCGCCGGGTCGTCGACGTAGCCGACGCCGGGACTGTAGAGCGCGCCGGTCACGTCGTCGGTGGCGAGTCCGGGCAGGACCAGCGTCTCGCCGAGGGCGTCGCCCGCGAGGTACTGGACGGGCGCACCTTTCGTCCCCGTCGCCGTCGCGTCCTCGACCGCCCGGTCGAAGGTGGCTTCGAAGTCCGCCCGGATGGCGTCGTCGCCGGCCGCCGTCGTGGCGAGTCGCAGTCGGCCGCCGTGGACGAACCGCGCCGGCGTCGCCCCCGTCGAGAGCAGGCGCTGGTAGTAACGGATGCCGTACCGGAGCAGCGGGACGCAGGCGGGCGACTCGTGCCCCCAGAAACCGACGAACGCACCCGACTTCGCCGTCGTCTCGCCCGGTGGGTTTCGACCGCGTTCGAGGACGACGACGTCGGTCGCCGTCTCCCGGGCGAGGTGGTCGGCCGCGCTCGCCCCCGCGATACCGGCACCCACGACGACGACGCGGTCGGTGTCGTCGGTCACTCCGTCACCGCCCCCTCGTCGTCCCCCGTTCCCTCGCGTAGCGTGCGCCCGACGTACTCGGACGTGAACGCCTGGACGAGTGCGCGATAGCCCATGCGGAACTCGAGGGTGTCGCCGACCGTCACGGTGTCGGCCGCGTCGGTGACGTCGCAGACGGTGTGGTCGCTGCTCGCGCCGAGGACCTCCACGCCCGCCGCGAGGGGGACGAGGTCCTCGATGACGGCGTCCTGCCTGCCGAGGGCGAGGATCGCTCGCTCCCGGACGCCGCGGTCCTCGAAGTCGGGGCGGTTCCCGTCGACGTCGTGCCCGGTCGGGCCGTCCGGCGTCGACGGCTTCCGTCTGCACTCGACGACCTCGGCGCGCAGGGTGAACGCGTCCCCCCTGAGGTAGGGAATCTCGCGGTCCCTCGTGACGTCGGTCCCGAGCAGGATGGCCTCCCCGACCCGGAGTTCGTTCACGCGGTCGGGGAGAGTCCCGTCCTCGACGAGCGGGAGGGTGACGGAGCTGCCCCCGGAGACGACGGGGAAGGTGCGGTCCAGGGCCTGCTCGGCGTCCTCGACGAGTTCGACGAACTCCGCCATCGCCTCCGGCATCGGGAGGACGCCGCCGAAGCACCCGGCGTTCGTCCCGACGCCGACGACGCGGACCCCGTCCAGGTCGACCACACGCCGGAGCGTCGGCAGGACGTCCCCCGGGAGCACGCCCTCGCGCCGGTCGCCGGTGTCGACCATGAGGACCACGTCGTGCGTGACGCCGCGGTCCCGGGCGCTCGCCGCCACCGCCTCGACGACGGCGACCTCGCTGTGGAGCGACCGGTCGGCGGTCGCAACGACGTCCTCGTGCTCGCTCATCGGCGACACGAGGAGCGTCGACTCGGCGTCCACGTGCCCGCCGACGCGTGCGAGGTTCAGCAGTCGCGAGTCGCCGATGCCGTCGACTCCCCCGTCGAGCATCGCCCGTGCGACCGCCGGGTCGCCCGTGACGGCCTTCGTGACGCCGACGACGCGACCGTCGAAGCGCGCACAGACCGCCCTGGCGTTCTCCCGGATGGCGTCGAGGTCGACGTGGACGGTCGGTGCGTCGACGCCGCAGGTGGGTGCCGGCGCCATCCTCACGAGAGGAGTTCGACCGCGCCCGCGGCGACGATTCGCGCCACGTCGACCGTCTCGTCGAGGTCGACCCACTCGCCGGCGCCGTGGATGTTGTCGCCGTCCGGGCCGAGGATGACCGTCGGTACCTCGGCGCGGTGACCGAGGTAGTTGAAGTCCCCGACGCTCCGGCAGTAGCCGACCGACGGCGACTCGCCCGTGACCGC
The DNA here is from genome assembly GCF_051207415.1 of Haloarchaeobius marinus. NCBI lineage: Archaea > Methanobacteriati > Methanobacteriota > Halobacteria > Halobacteriales > Halorubellaceae > Haloarchaeobius > Haloarchaeobius marinus. The sequence continues at coordinate 141,698 of NZ_JBPKGD010000004.1, forward strand.
CCGCGTCGCCGACGCCAGTCCCTCCACGAGCGGTTCGGTCTCGTCGAACACGTACGGCCCGTAGCGCGCATCGGGGTGGGGCGTCTCCCTGAGCCCGACCGAGACGTCGGCGTCCAGTCCGAGGTCCTCGACGACGGCCTCGGCGTCCGCGACGACGGACTCCGCCGTCTCCCCGGGGACGACGTGCCGGTCGACGACGAGTCGACACGACTCGGGGACCGACAGCGTCTCGCTCCCGCCCTCGATGGCGAGCGGACACACCGACCCCTCGCCGAGACGCGGGTGCGAGCCGACGGGCATGTCCGACAGCGCGTCCGCGAGCAGTCCGGCCGCGACGACCGCGTTCCGGCCGGAATCGGGGACCGAGGCGTGCGCGGCGGTGCCCCGGACCTCGATGTCGTAGAGGAAGCGACCGCGAGCGCCGAGGTAGAGCGCGGGGTTCTCGCCGCCCTCGGCGTCGAGTATCGGGCCGGGTTCGGTGACGACCGCCATGTCGCACTCGTCGACGATGCCGTCGAGGAGCAACTGGTCGGTGCCGAGTCCGTACGGCCCCTCCTCGTCGACGACGACGGTGAGGAGGACGTCGCCCGCGAGGTCCGCGTCGGCGTCGGCGAGCGCGGCGAACGCGACCATCGCCGCCGCGACCCCGGCCTTCATGTCCGCCGCCCCCTGGCCGTAGAGCCGCCCGTCCTCGACGCGACCGGAGAGCGGGTCCTCGGTCCAGCCGTCGACGAGTTCGACGGTGTCCACGTGCCCGTTCAGCACGAGCGTCGGCGCGTCGGGGTCGGACCCCTCGAGTCGAGCCAGGACGTTCCGACCCTCGTACCCGGTGACGTCCGGTTCGCTGACCTCGTGGTACTCGGGGTCGAGACCGCGGTCGTCGAGCCAGCCGTGGACGAACTCGACGACCTCGTCCTCGTGGAAGTACGGGCTCTCTATCTGGACGAGAGACCGGAGGAGGTCGACCGTCTCGTCCTCGTCGACGTGCTCCGCCACCCTGGTCGCGTCACCTGTCGCACCGGTCGTGGATGTGTCGTCGTTCATGCTAGGTCTCCGGGTGCTGTGCCGTCGACGTCCGGCGGTTCGACGGCTCGCTAGTACAGGTTACTCAACCCCTGACGAGACCCTAATCCCCGCCCCTAGCATGGCAGGCAGTGACGCGTCGTGACGGGCTCTGGGGCCGACGGACGACGTGGTGACGAACGACGTGGTGACGAGAAGACGGGTTCGGGTGGGCGACGAGGCCCCGACCTCAGGGCAGTGCGTCGATGACCTTGGCCTCGGCCTTCCGGAGGTGCTCCAGCGTCGTCGCCTTCGAGACGCCGAGTTCGTCCGCGATCTCGGTCGCGCTCACCTCGCGGGGCCACGTGTAGTAGCCGCGTTCCCGGGCGAGTTCGAACACCTCGCGCTGGCGCTCGGAGAGGATGCCACGCTGGAGGAGTCCGCCCGTCTCGCGGTTGTCCGACGTGATGTGCTGGACGTCTATCTCGGCGTCCATCTCGTCGCGGACGACGTCGAGTCTGTCCTGGATGCTCGACCGGTCCTCCTCGATGACGACGTTCCAGTACTCGCGGCCGTCGTGTATCCAGACGGCCTTGTCTGGGATGAACCCGTTCGAGACGAGTGCGTCGTTGATGCTTCGGTCGTGGCTGTACATCACGAGCAGGCTCTGGGACACGTTCCCCGGCGTGGGGACGCGCTTGTCGAACTCGAAGTGGTTGTCGAGGAGCCACACCGAGTCGGTCAGCTCCGACGCCTCGATGTCCTCGACCAGCGATTCGAGGTCCGCCGTGGACTCGCCGTAGACGGTGAACCGCCCCTTCACCGCGTCGTCGACGTTGTACACGCCGTGACCGAAGATGCCCCCGTCGGCGTCCTCCGTGACCTGGAGCGTCCAGCAGTCTGGGTGCCAGATGCTCAAGGTCAGGTGGGACCCCATCCGATTCTTTTGCAACCCGTCAGACATATCCCTCTGGTAGGGCAGCGGGATGTATTACTGTACCGCCGGCCGGGACCCGGCGGCGACGGTCAGTCGTCGAGGGAGAGAGCGTTCACGCCGCGTCTCGAAGGGCGGCCGCGATGGCCTCGAGTTCTGCCTTCCGGAAGGCACCCCCGGCGTCGTCCGGGTCGTCGTCGTCCAGCACGCCGACCTTCCAGAGGATGCCGGCCCGCATCTGCGATTTGGCGGGCAACCGGTTCGTGTCGACGTCGTAGTTCAGGGCCTCACAGATGGCAGCGAGGGCCTCCTTCGTGAAGGCTGTCGACTCGATGCGCTCGTATCTCCCCACTGCCTGTCGAATCTCGTTCCGGAGGTCGTCGACGGTCGGTGCCATAGGTACCCTGAACCGGGACGCGTCCTGTACGTTTCGGCCTCGTCCCGTCCGACTGGATTCGGCGGACGTCGCCGACGTCGACGCAGCAGTCTCGGACGGCCTCGAAACGAGTGCCGTCGGTCGCAGAGGAAAACGTATTAGTAACTGCTTGTATAAGCAATAGCTGAAATGACTCCGGACGCTACCGAGACGCCGACCGACGCGGAGGAGACGGCCGCAGACTCCTGCTGCGTCGGGTCCCCACCGGTGGACGAGGACGCACTGGTCGAGGACCTGCAGTTGCTCTCGGCGATGGGCAACGACACCAGGTACGAACTGCTCCGGCGGGTCGCGAACGCCGACGGCGGGGTCTGCGTCTGTGACCTCCACGAGGCGGTCGGCGTGAGCCAGAGCGCGGTCAGCCAGGCGCTGTCCCGCCTCTACTCGGCCGGACTCGTCTCGCGTCGCAAGGAGGGGTCGTGGCGGTACTACGAGACGACGACCCCGGCCGAGGCGATGCTCTCGACGCTCGACGCCCTGCGGGGGGAACGATGAGCGAGGAATCGCGGTCCGGGCGCACGCCGGAGGAGCGAACCCCGGACGAGACCCGACGCATCGTCCGCGACCGGTACGCCCAGATTGCGACTGCCGACGACGACGATGCCTGCTGTAGCGGTTCCGACGACGACTCCTGCTGCGACGACTCCGGGACCGAGAGCGAGCAACTCGGGTACGACGCCGACGACGTGAGCGCGGTCGCCGACGGTGCCGACCTCGGACTCGGCTGTGGCAACCCCAGGGCCATCGCCGACCTGTCTCCCGGCGAGTCGGTGCTCGACCTCGGGTCGGGCGCCGGGTTCGACTGCTTCCTCGCCGCGGCCGAGGTGGGCGAATCGGGGACCGTCGTCGGCGTCGACATGACCCCGGAGATGGTCACGAAGGCCCGCGAGAACGTCGCGAAGAACGACGCCTCGAACGTCGAGTTCCGACTCGGCGAGATCGAACACCTCCCGGTCGCCGACGAGACCGTCGACGTCGTCATCTCGAACTGCGTGGTCAACCTGTCGCCCGAGAAGCGCCAGGTGTTCGCCGAGGCGTTCCGGGTGCTCGAACCGGGCGGACGACTCGCCATCTCCGACGTGGTACAGACGGCACCGTTCCCCGATGACGTCCGCACCGACCCGGAATCCCTGGCTGCGTGCGTCTCCGGCGCGTCGACCGTCGACCGGCTCGAATCGATGCTCGAGGACGTCGGGTTCGTCTCGGTCGACATCGCGCCGAAGGACGAGAGCGAGGAGTTCATCAGCGAGTGGGACGACGAGCGCGACCTGAGCGAGTACCTCGTCTCCGCCACCATCGAGGGCGTGAAACCCGGTTCGGATTCCGAGCGCGACGAGTGACGCGGCCGTTCCGAACCGGGAGTCACCCTCGGCGCTCGAACACGACGGCGGGGTACCGCGTGGCAGCGACGCCGGCGACGACCCCCTCGACGACGACGAGGAGCGCTCCGAGTGCGGCCAGCAGGACGACGACGAGACGACCGTACGTCTCGACGAGTCCGGGTGGGACCACCCCGCTCGTGGCGAGGACGTAGTTGAGCCCCCAGAAGGCGCTGTCCCTGGCCCGGGGGACCAGTCCGTACAAGGTCGCCCAGAGGGCCGGCGCGAAGACGAGGCCACCGACGACGCCGACGAGACCACCGTGGACGGCACCCCGTCGCCAGCCGTCCCCGGCGCGCTGGCCGGCCACGAACCCGCCGGGGAGTCCCATGCTCAGGAGGAGCACGACGCCCGTATCGAGGACGCCGGGCGCGAGGGGTACGAACAGACCGACCGCAACGGCGACGACCTCCACCGCACTTCCGAGGGCGACCGCCCGCCACTGGAGCGGACGGAGCGTACGTTCCCGGAGCGACATGGTCCCGCGTCGCTACCGGTCGCCGCCGACCCGGGCGGCCACGAACATCGTCAGGCCGACGACGAGGGCGACGACGACGAGCGACGGCGTGGGAACCGGCTCACCGTCTCCCGGACCCGCCGGCCCCGGCGTCGTCGTGTCCGCCGGGTCGACCTCGTCCGTCCCGGTCGGGGCGGCCACCTCGGTCGCCGTTCCCGGGGCAGCGGTCGGTTCTGAACCCGTCGCCGTCCCGGTGGTATCTCCAGTCCCGACCTGGGTCGACGTGGCAGTCGAGGACGTCCCGGTCGACGTGGACCGTTCGGTGGAAGTCGTCGCGGTCGGCCCGGTCGCAGTCCTCCCGGTCCCGTCCGTTGGCTGTCCGTCCGCCGTCTGCCGAACCGCGACGAAGATGCCGTCCCCGGTCACCGTCGCCGAGACCTCGTTCGACGCCTCGTCGACGGTCGCGCCCTCGACCTGCAGCCACGAACTGCCGTCGAAGCGCCAGAGTTCGACGGTCGACCCCTCACCACCGTAGGAGAGGGCGAGGTCGACCTGCGTCTGGACGCCGGTCACGTTTATCGCGCGGTCGGAAACCACGTCACCGGGCAGGTCACCGGGGAGTGCGTTCCTGTCGACCGTCCCGACCTCGACCGGTTGCTCGTCGAACGAGAGGGTCGCCGTCGACCCGACGTGCAGGCCGTCCGCGACCATGCCCCCCCGGCGCTGTGAGAGAACTGGCCCGTCGTTGTCACGGACGGTCACGTTCTGCAGGCGGTCCCCGTTCGCCGGAATCCCGAGGATGCCCGGCCCGCCGTTCGCCTCGGAGACGGCGTCTCGGACCGTGTTCTCGTAGCTGTCGGAGAACCGGATGCCGGCGTGGGCGTTGTTCGCCGCGTAGACGTCGGAGAGGCTGTTGTTCTCGACGTCGGTCGACAGGTAGATGCCCGCGGCGCGGCCGCCCGGTCCGTTGCCGGTCGCGCGAACGTCCCGGAAGACGTTGTCGTGAATCTCCTGGGCGAGGTACAGTCCCACCTCGTCGTTGTCGGCGACGGTGACGCCCCTGGCAGTGCTGTCGTGGGTCTCCCAGAGGTACATCCCGAACCTGTTCTCCGAGGCGGTGACGGCCACGAGTTCGGCACCCCCGACCTCGGTCAACGAGACGCCGACGTTCGCGTTGTTCCGGGCCTCGACGTTCCGGAGAGTGACCTCGGTCCCGATGCCGTTCATGTCGCCGACGACCACGCCGTCGTCCCAGTTCGTGACCCGGACGTCCCGGACGGTGACGTTCGAGAGGCTGTCCTCCCTGTCGACTTCCTCCCCGGCGGAGCCGTTGTACACGAAGACGCCGACGGAGTCGGACGCGCCCGCACCCGTCACCGCGTTGCCGTTCCCGTCGAGGACGACGTCGCTCGCCCGGACGTGGATGCAGATGCCGGCCTGGCCACCGGTGACGTCTGTCGTGAGTTCGTACCGACCGGGGTCCCGAATCACCTGGCAGGAGTCCAGTTCGGTGACGGTGTCGGTCGAGTCAGTCGGCTCGGTCGGGGTCTCCGTCGACGTGGGCGTCGTATCTGCTGTCGGTTCCGTCGGCGTCTCCGTCGACGTGGGCGTCGACTCGGTCGTCGTCTCTGCCTCCGGTCCCGCCGGCGCCTCCGTCGTGGTCGCCTCCGGTTCCTCCGTCGTCGTGGTCGTCGCTTCCGACGGCCCTGCCGTCGTCTCTGTCGTCTCGGCTCCCGACTGCACGACCGCCGGAGCGTGACCCTGCCCGACGGTTGCACGCGATTCCGCCGTCGTAACGGCGGCACTCGCCACCGGCGTCAGGAGTACGAGCACGAGGACGAGACCTACCCAGCGCCTGGAGGAGGACATGTAGTACATCAGTCCGTAGGCAGGTCGTAAACCGTTGCGTCCAGTTGGCGACGTTTGGTCACGTCGTCTCCCGGCGTCGCCATCGCCGTCGGCTCCGGGTCCCGACGGTGACGACCCCGCGTGAACGTGCGATGACCTCGGAACGGCGTCACGAACACCGTTCGAGCCCGTGGACGAGTGCCGTCACGAGGGCGTTCGCGGGGACGTCGACGTCCGCGTCCTCGGCCAGGTCGAGGACCACCCCGTTCAACTCGTCTATCTCGGTCCGTCGGCCCTGGGCAACGTCCTGTGCCATGCTCACCGTGTGGTCGCCGTGGGACCGGGCCATCGACGCGACGGTCTCCCGTCGCTCCGCGACGTCGACGTCGACCCCTTGGCTGGCGGCGACGTGGGCCGCCTCCGTCAGGAGTTGGGTGACCACGCCCGCCAGTGGGTCGGTCGTGAGCCGTCCGACGGGACAGCCAGTCAGCGTGAGGACGGGTGCCGTCGCCAGCACCAGGACGCCCTTCTCCCAGACGACCGGTCGGGGGTCGGCGACCGACTCGACGTCGAAGCCCGCGTCCGTCAGCGCGTCCCGAATCGCGGACCGGCCACGGGCAGTTCCGCCGCCGAACGTCGTCAGTCCCGCCGCGGTGTGGGTGACGGTCCCCGGTCCCGCCGCAGTCGCCGCCTCGTACGTGACTCCGCAGTAGGCCCGGTCGCGTCCGACCGCGTCGCGGAGGTGGTCGTCGGTCCGGAGGCCGTTCTGCACCGACAGCACCCGCGTGTCCGGTCCGATGCAGGCGGCGTGGTCGGCGAGTGCCGTCCCGGTCTGGTGTGCCCTGACGAGGACGAGGACCAGGTCGGCCGGCCCGACGTCGGAGGCGTCGGTCGTCGCGTCGACCGCGACCGTCAGCGGTGCTTCCCCGGGTCGTCGGACCGTCACCCCCTCGTTCGAGAGGACGCGGGCGACCTCCTCCCGGTGGTGGAGGAGCCAGACCTCGTGGTCGGCGGCGGCGAGTCGGCCGCCGAACAGACACCCGAGCGCCCCCGCACCGACGACGGCTATCTTCACGCTACCACGTTCCGGCCACCGCGAGAGACGGCTGTTCCACCGTCGGTCGAGACGGGTCGGGGCGGCGCTCTCCGACCCATCAGTCGTCGTCCGTCGGCCCGTTGCGCGATTCGTGCAGGGCGGCACAGACGCTGCCCTGGCCGCCGACGTTCACGTTCGCGGACCGTGCCCGGGCCTGGACCAGGTCGAACGCCCCGGGGTCGATGGGGTCGCCGTCGGGGTCGGCGAACAGCGGGTCGTCCGGGCCCGTCACGACGCCGGTCGCTCGCGCCTTCTCCAGGTAGTCGGCCAGGGGTTCGTCGTCGACCACGACGAACACGGACCCGTCGTGGAGCGAGACGGTCGACCGGTTCGCGTCGGGGTCGCGTTCGACCTGGGCACGGCTGAGGGCGGCTATCTGTTCCGGGTCCAGACCGGCGTCCTTCAGGGCCTCGACGGCGGTGTACTGGCGGGCGAGCCGCGCCTTCTCGTCGAGTTTGCGACGGACGGCGTCGACGCCGGCCTCGGAGTCGGGGAACGCGGCCGGGAACGGTCGCCGTTCGTTGACGCCCTCGGTTATCTCCTCGGCGTGCATGTGCTCGCGCAGGTCGACCGTCACGTCGGCGACGCCCGGGAGCGACCCGACCTCGTCCCGGATGCCGGTCGCCATCATCCACGCGAACGCCGGGGAGCACCACGCCGTCGGCAAGACGAACGAGACCCGGACGTGGCCGCCGTCGACCGCGACCGCCTCGACGTAGTCCAGTTCGACGATGGAGCGGTCCAGTTCGGGGTCGTCGACGCGGCGCAGTCGCTCGGTGATGGCGTCCCGGTCGGGGCCTCCCTCGACCGTGCCGTTCGGGTGGTCCGTCGACATGGGTCAGTCGGCCGCCGACGATTCGTACTGTGCACCGAGCCCGAACTCCTGGCTGAGCTGGTCGTCCTCGAACTGCGACTTCTTCGCCTCGATGTCGATGTCGTAGAGTTCCGCGGCGTTCTCCCCCATGAACTTCTTCTTTATCTCGGTCGTGAGTTCGACGCCGTACTCGTCGCGCTGGTCGGGGGTCAACTCGGCCTCCATCACCGTCGGGATGAGCCAGTCCGGTTCCCAGATGGCGTAGTCGGAGCCGAACAGGATGCGGTCCTCGCCGAGCCAGAACAGGAGTTCGCCGAGTATCTCGCCGAACTTCCGGGGCCGGTTCTGCGCGAGGGGTGCGGCGACAGCGAGGCCGCCGTACACGTTCGGCTCCTGGGCAGCGATCCAGCAGAAGTCGTCCAGTCGCGGGAGGCCGACGTGTTCCACGACGAAGTTGAGTTCGGGGAACGAGGTGGCCGCGTCGTCGACGTCGCCGACGTCGAAGGCGTCCTTGTTCAGCGGCCGAATCGTCGGCCCCTTGTGGGGATGGATGTTCTCGATGCCGAGTTCCGCACACTTCTCGAGGAACTCGAAGGACTCCTCGCTGTCGAGTCGCCAGCCCTTGGAATCGCCGCGCCACTCGGCGGTGTAGAGCTTCACCCCCTGCAGGTCGTACTCGTCGTCGAGGGCTTCGAGGTACTCGAGGCCCTCCTCGCCGTCGCGTGGGTCGAAGGCCCCGTTCAGCACGAACCGCTCGGGATACCGTTCGGCGAGTTCTGCGTTCTGTTCGGTCGTGTTGAACCCCTCGTCGTAGAAGTCCGAGAGGTACGTCGGCTGGAAGATGCCCATGTCGACGAACCCGTCGCGGAACAGGTCCTCGACCATCTTCTCCTGGCCGTACTTCCGGTACGTCTCCATGTCCCACTGCTCCTCCTCGGGCGTGAACGCCGTGTGGTAGTCGTAGAAGCACTGGATGAACTGTTCTCCCCCGTCGTGCGTGATGTTCTCCTCGCTGGCGTCCCAGAGGTGGACGTGGCTATCGATGACGAACACCTCTTCGCCGTCGTGTGTGTACATCGTGCATGTACAATGGTAACAATGGGCAATATCGGTTGTACCGATGATTATAGGCACGTCGCTTACTCTCCGGGCCAACGATGTGTTACCAGATAGCATGCAGGCAGCCAGACTTCACGAGTACACGGACGACATGAGTCACGCGCTCCAGATCGAGGACGTCGACCGGCCGGTGGCGACACAGCCGGACGACGTGGTCGTCGAGGTCTCGGGCGCAGGGTGGTGCCAGACGGACAACCACATCATCGAGGGGATGTGGGCCGAGTACGTCCCGCAGGAACTCCCGATGACGCTCGGGCACGAGAACGCGGGCGTCGTCGCCGAAACCGGTGCCCAGGTGTCTCTGGTGGACGTCGGCGACCCCGTCATCTGCCACCCGGTACAGACCTGCGGGACGTGCCGCCCCTGTCGGCTGGGGGAGGACATGTACTGCGAGAACAACGCGTTCAACGGCCTCACCACGGACGGCGGCTTCGCGGAGTACCTGCTCACGAACGAACGCGCCGTCATCCCACTCCCGGGGGGCGTCGACCCGACCGACATCGCACCCCACGCCGACGCCGGAATCACGGCGTACCACGCGGTCAAGAAGGCCGCGAGAGAGCTCAACCCCGGCGACCACGCGGTCGTCATCGGCATCGGCGGACTCGGCCACATCGGGCTCCAGTGCCTGAACGCGATGAGCGCCGCGACCATCACCGCGGTGGACGTCAAGGACGAGGCGCTCGACCTGGCGGCCGACCTCGGGGCACACTACACGGTCAATTCGGACGAGGAGGACCTGCGCCAGCGAGTCGCGGAACTGACCGACGAGACGGGCGCCGCCCAGGTGCTCGACTTCGTCGGTGCCGACGCCACGACCGGGTACGCACCCGACATCGTCGCCGCCGGGGGCGACCACCACGTCGTCGGCTACGGCGGGCACGTCCACCAGCCCGCCCAGGCGCTCGTCAACGGCGAGTTCTCCTACCGGGGGACGCTGGTCGGCAAGTACTCCGAACTCCAGGAACTCGTCGCGCTGGTCGACCGTGGCGACGTCGAACTGCGGACGTCGCGGTACGACCTCGACGACATCAACACGGTCGCCGAGCGACTCGAACACCGGGAGATAGAGGGCCGGGCCGTCATCACGCCGCCGTGACGAGGTGAGCGGTCACTGGTTCCGGCTGGACCCGTCGAACAGGCCGCCGAAGACCTTCTCCTGTGCGACCCGGACGTGCTGGCTGAAGGTCGGCTGGGCGATGCCGAGCGCGTCGGCACAGTCCGTCGCCGTACACGTCCTCGGCCAGGAGAAGTAGCCGGCACGATAGGCGGTCCGGAGCACCTCCGCCTGCTTCTCCGTGAGTCGGTCCAGCAGCGCCACCTGCACCCCCTGCTCGGTCTGGACGGGGAACGTCCCCCCGGAGTCGTGCCGCGCGACGAGGTCGGTGTGTGGGTGTCGCCGACGGAACGTCTCGACCACCTGTCGAACCTCGACGTGGGGCGGGACGCTGGCGACGACGCGACCGACGCCGTCCGCCGCCGTGACCGACTGCACGATGGCCCCCGCGTCGGCGAGCGTGGTCGTGACGCACGGTCCCGAGACCTCGAACTCGAACAGCACCCCGTCGACGCCACGGCTGACGAGTCTGGCGTCGGCGACGGTGTCCGCGTCGGCCGCCATCGACCGCACCCGGTCGGGGGCCGCGTCCTCGACCGTACAGTACTCCATCAGCTGTCCGTCCGACCGATTGACGAAGTGTTCGAGGCTCACTCGGCGCTCGACGGCGTCCGACGCCTCGACGAAGAAGCAGTCCCGGTCACGGACCCGAAACTCCACGTCGACTGGCGACTCGGTCGGCCGCGTGGTCGCGTCCATGTGTCATGGTACCACTGCACTCGTACTAACAGTTGTGTCGGTGGGCAGGGAGGCGGACGTGAGATTCGCGGTCACATCTCGACCGAGCGTCGCCAGTCCGGCCCATCGATACCCGGTCACGCTCGTTCGACTTCGACCTGTCCGAACTCGCCGACCACACGGGAACGGTACAGCGAGTTACGGGTCCCGGGCGCGGTCGAGGCTGACCACGAGAATGCCGAGTCCGACGACGCCGACGAGGGAACGGACGAGTCCTTCGATTCCTCGCTTGGTTCCGTCGTACGTGAAGCCATCCTGCCGGTAGTACCGACCGTCGTATTCCACGATGTGGTACTCGGACACCTCCCACTCGTTCCAGCCGGGAATCGGAGTGGTCGACCTGGCCTCGCCGCGGACGAGTAGCCGTCGGAACTCGGGGTGGAGACGGTCTGCGTCCAGCGAGGCGACCGAGAGCGCCTCTCGCGGTCCGAGCTGTTCGAGTTCGTGTGCGTACGAACCGTTGGCGAGTTCGGTCGCGGTCGCCAGGTAGTAGGTGCCACTGGTCGTGTCGTTCCTGAAGAACACGAGGTCGTACCGCCCGCGGACGTACTCGTCGCTGACGACCGGTCCATCGTCCCTGACGCGGCGCTCGAACGTGCAGGCCAGGGAGGCGTCGGTCTCGTCACAGGTGCGGACCTCGGGCGCGTGGGTCGCCCAACCGTAGACGAACACCTCGTCGTCCATGGTGACGCGCTCGACCTCGTACTGGTACTCGGGGTAGAACCCGTTCGGGAAGGCGAACACCGAGCCAGTCAGCAGGACCGTCCCCAGGACGACGCCGAGCAGGGCGTAGTCACGCTGACTCAACATATCCGCTAACTGGTATCTAGCAACATCAGTCTTTGGTCTCACGTGTGCGCTGACGTCAAGTCGGTCTGCAGCTGGTCGGACCGGTGACCCACTGCCGACCCGAACAGCCACCTGCGACGGTCCTAACACAGCAGCAGGTACAGCCAGTACGGGAGCTGGACGACGCCGTCGCCCAGGTCCGCGACCGGTTCGCGGCCCCGGACGGTGTCGCCGGCGAGGAGGAACCCGACGGGGGCGTCGTACGTCCGTTTGAACTCTCGCACGGCCGCAATCGAGTCCTCGCGGGCCCGCGACCGGTAGGCCAGCCCGATGGGGACCGGCGTGTCGTCCACCTCGAAGACGTAGTCCACCTCGCCGGCTCGGCCGCGCCAGTACTGGACCGACGGCGTGGCCTCGGTTCCCTGCATGGCGTTGACGCCGTAGGCGAACCGCATCGTGTGGTCGAACGCGGCCACGCGGGCGAGGTCGGCCTCGCGGTCGAAGTCGCTCCGGACGGTCGCGGCGTCGCCGTCGGCGAGGGCGGTCACCAGCCCGGTATCGCGGAGGTAGAGGCGCACCGACCGCGGGCGGCTGTTGTCGTACTCGGTGACGCCGGTCAACAGGTACAGTTGGCCGAGCGCGGGGAGGTAGCTGTCCGCGATGGTCCGCCGGTCGACGTCGAACAGGTCGACGAGCGCCTGGTACCGGAACGGTTCCGCAGCCCGGTTCCGGGCCGCCAGCGCACAGAGGCGCTCCAGGTCGGCGATGGTCTGTATCGACTCGAAGCCGGGGACCTCCTGGTACAGCGCGTCGCGGACGGTCTCGCGCAGCCGCGTGTAGTCGGCCGGGTCGAGGTCGGCGGCCGACTCGACGGCGCCGTCTCGCGCGTAGCTGATGGTGCCCCCCATCGCGAGGTAGTCGACGACCTGTGACTGGATGCGGCGCTCGACGGCCGCGACCTGTCCGTGCTTCCGTCGCAGTTCCGCGACGAGGGGGTCGACGTCGCCGCTCTGTATCGCGGCCGGGAGGCTGTTCTCGCCGACACGTATCGACGTCGGGCTGACGCGCGTCTCGCCCTCCTCGAGCTGGGGGTAGAGGGTGAAGAGGTAGTCGCGGAACTTCTCGGGGAGGATGGGCTGGACGTCGTAGTCCTCGTCGGGGACGCCGACGCCGTCGAGTTCGCGCTCGACCTGGACGCCGGCGCTCGCAGTCACGACGACGTGTCGGTCGGGGACGTTCTCGAGCAACTCCGCGACCGGGACGCCCCAGCCGTCGATGGTCGGCTTGTTCGGGTGTTCGATCCAGTGGACGTCGTCGAGCAGCAGGAAGTGGGGGGTATCGGTCTCGAGCCGGCCGAGGACGCGACTCTCGTAGTACCGGACCGCACGTCTGAGCTGTTCGTCCGACTGGAGCTGGTAGAGGGGGTCGGCGTCGAAGGGGAGGTAGAGGAACCGTTCCGGCTCGTCGCCGGCGTCGATGCGGTGGTGGACGAACTGGTGGAGGAGGGTCGTCTTCCCGACGCCACGGCGGCCGACGAGTCCGAGGAGGGGCTGGTCCTCGAACTGGCTCCCCTCGTCGTCGGGGCGGGCGAGGTGGTAGAAGTCGCTCTTCTGGCGGGCGGGGAGCGTGAACGCCTCCGTGCCGCGCTCCCACCACGGGTTGTGCTCGTGGAGGGCTCGGACCAGGGCATCACCGGCGTCGATGGACATCGTCTCGTTGGCGCAGCAACGAGAGCCGTCGCAATGATTGTTTCGACTACGTACACGACAGTCCGGGGGCGGTTATCGACCGGTAACCGGGGAGCCGACGTCCGACAGCGGCCGGTTTCTCTATAAAGACCATCCCGATGTCCCTTTCGTTCGGATAACGTACTACATCCTGCAACTAGTCGAAGGATTTATGTCGGTATGGGACAATCCGATGGATGGGGGAGTTGGGAAAGCCCCACCGCGGTGTATTTTTTCTCACACCGCGTCGGCGAGCTGGTCTGCACCGCCACCGAACACCCGTTGACTGCCCGGGGCACGGCAGTCGAGACAGAATTCATGGAAACGACACACGCGGACGTAACGGAGGGCCAGCGACTCGACGTGACGGTCGAGTTCATCTCGCGGCGGCCGATGGACTGTGCGGGAGAACGGGTCCGGCGATTGCTGGTCGTCGACCGGGCGGGGACGCCGTTCTCCGTCTTCGTCACGCCCGACGGCGACCCGTTGCTGGACCTGAAGACGGGCGAGACGTACCGGCTGTCGGGACTGCTCGGGGCCGGGCCCATCGATTCGGGCGAATCGGTCGCGGCCGACTGTCCCGACTGTGGGGGGACCATCCGGTCGGGACAGGTCATCGACGCGGCGGGCCCGGTCCTCGCGCAGGCGAAGGCCGAACTCGGCATCACCGAACCGGTCGGCATCGTGGACGACAGGACGTCCGTCCGCCTGGTCCGCCGGGAGGACGGCACCGTCGACGACTGGACGCCGATGCAGGACGGCGAGTCGGTGTACGCGCCCGACTACGTCTGCGAGTCCTGCGGGCGCCACCTCGACGCGTACGAACTCCGGGCGGGCCACGGGGCGGACCGCAGCCCCGACTCCGTCGAGCTACTGAACGCGTCACCGGCGCCCAGCGCGGACATGGCGATGGAGGAGTCGGTCGGCCTGGCGACGGGCGGGGCCAAGGACGCGGCCAACTTCCGCGAGAACGTCGCGAACGGCTACACGCCACAGCCCGAGGCGGTCAGCGACGAGGGACTGTTCTACGACTACCACTTCGAGACGGGGACCCGGACGGAACCCGACGCACTGTTCGCACCCCGCTACGCCGCCGCCGTGAGCGACCACCCGCTCACCGGGGAGACCGAACGCTACCTGTCCGTCGGGCTGGACTCGACGCTGTCCGTCGCGGACTTCGAGCGACCGCGCCTCGACCTCGTCGCCGTCCTCGACGTCTCCGGGTCGATGGACAGCCCGTTCGACGCGTACTACTACGACGAACACGGCCGGAAGCGCGAGGCCGAGTCCGATTCGACGACGAAGCTCGACGCGGCCACGCAGTCGCTGTGTGCGCTCACCGAGCAGCTCCGGGCGGACGACCGACTGGGCGTGGTCCTCTACAACCACCGCGCCCACGTCGCGAAGCCCCTCCGGGACGTCGCGACGACGGACATGCCCGCCATCCGCCGCCACGTCCGCGAAATCGCGGCGGGCGGGAGCACGAACGTGGCCGACGGCTTCGAGGCGGCCGTCGACATGCTCGTCGACGACGCGGCCGACCCGCAGGTCGAACGGCGCGTCGTCTTCATGACCGACATGATGCCGAACACGGGCGCGACGGGGGAGGACGAACTCGTCGGTCGCTTCGCCGACGCCGCGAGTCACGGGGTCCACACGACGTTCGTCGGGATGGGCCTCGACGCGAACGCCGAACTGGCCGACGCGCTGTCCGGCGTCCGCGGGGCGAACCACTACTTCGTCCACTCGGCGGCGGAGTTCGAGCGCAGACTGGGCGAGGAGTTCGACTACATGGTCACGCCGCTGGTGTACGACCTGGACCTCGAACTCGACGCCGACGGCTACGAGGTCGCGGCCGTCCACGGGTCACCGTCGGCCGACGCCGCGACCGACCGGCTCATGCACGTCGGGACGCTGTTCCCGTCGGCCAAGCAGGACGGGGAGGCGCGCGGTGGCGTCGTCCTCGTCCGGCTGGAACGGACGGGCCAGGACGCCGACCTCGAACTGGTCGCGTCGTGGACGGAACGGGACGGCGACGAGTACACGGAACGGGTGAACGTCGGGATGCCCGACGAGCCCGAGTCGTTCGCTCACGACGGCGTCCGGAAGGCCGTCACGCTGGCACGGTACGCCCGCGAACTCCGGGCGTGGGCGAGGGACGTCCACCAGCGTGCCGACTCGGCGTCGGGCGTCGACGACTGGTTGCTCCCGGACCAGCGCGGCCGGCACGAGCGCGAGTCCGTCCCCCTGGTCGTCCCCGACGAGTACGCAGAGCGGTTCGACCGCCTCCGGAGCTACCTCGAAGCCGAGGCGGAGGCGCTCGCCGACGAGACGCTCCAGCAGGAGGTGGAACTGCTCGGGACGCTGTGTCGGGAGGCACCCGCGTCGACCACGGAGGTGCGGGACTGATGCTCGTCTTCGCCTTCGACCGGGACTGGACGGTCGACGTGAACCCGCACCCGAACAGGGAGGCGGTCCCGCTGACGTGGGTCCGGCACCTCGCCCACGAGACCGACCACGCCGTCTACGCCATCGGCAACCAGTCGCTCGCCGAGGAGGCGGCCATCCCCGGCGTCGTCGACGTCGTCGGCCGCCACGCCGACGACTGGGACGACTGGCTCGGCGAGAAGGGGCCCGACGGTCGGTACGAGCGGTTCCCGACCCGGCGCGAGCGCCTGTCGCTCGTCGCCGACCTGCACCCCGACGCCGACGGCTACGTCGTCGTCGACGACCTCGACCTGGGCGACGTGGACGGCTGGGACCACTACCACGCCTGGGAGTTCGTCCCGGCGGTCGAACGGGGCGACGTCGACCCGTCGCTGCCGTGGGCCCGCGAACCCGTCACCGACGGCGGACTCCCGTCCTCTGCGGGAATCGTGCCGATGGACGCGTCGATGCTCTCGTCGTTCCTCGACGAGCACGGCGACGCGGCGGGGTTCGAACTCACCTACGTGGACGACGGGACCGAGCGAACGCGGCTGTGCCACAGCGTCTCGCTCGACGCGGTGCGGCTCGAACGGCCGTCGGTAGCGCCAGCCATCCAGTGTACACCGGTATCGCCCGGTGGCGACCGGTTCATCGTGCCACTCGACGACATCGAACTGCTCTCGGTCGTCGACCCGCCCCCCGACCGGTACACTGCCGACGCCGAGACGCCGGCCGAAACGGCAGCGGGGCTGAAGCGACTCGCCAGTGTCGACCCCGACGCGGTCCACATCCCGACGCTCCTCGGCCTGTTCGAGCACGAGGCCGACGGCCCCCTGGACACCCTGCAGCGGAACGCCCTGCGAGCGCTGCGCCACGTCGCGTTCGCACGACCGGAGGAGTGCACGCCCGCGGTTCCGGTCCTGCGGTCGGGGCTGGCGACCGGCACGTTCCAGTCCCCAGCGGACGCGCTGGTCGTGCTCCGGGCCATCGCCGATGCCGACCCGGGGGCGGTCGCACACCTCGCCGGCGAACTCGTCCCGTACCTCGACTCGAACAACGTCACGGCCCGTCGCGAGGCGACCCGGTGCATCGCCGCCGTCGCCGAGGAGTGGCCTGCCGACGCCGTCGACGCCGTCCCGGGGCTCGCGACCGTCGTCGAGGACGACGCCGACGGCCTGAAGTACGCGTTGTACGCGCTCTCCCGGGTCGCCCGGGAGTACCCCGAGGAGGTGAAACCCGTCGCCGAGACGCTCGCCGAGTCCATCCTCGACGAGTCGCTGTCCGACAGCGTTCGCCTGAACGCGACCAGCGCCCTCGGACAGGTCGTCGACGAGTACCCGGGCGTCGCGGTGGACATCGTCGACGACGTGGTGCCCCTGTTCGACGCCGACGACCACAAACTCCGGAACAACGCCATCGCGCTCCTCGCCGACGTCGCCGTCGTCCACACCGACGTCGTCGAACCGTACGCCGACGAGATAGCCGCGTTGCTGACGGCCGACGACGACTACACGCGCATCAACGCCAGCGGGACGCTCAGCCGGGTGGCCGAGGACTTCCCGGCGTCGGTCGAACACGCGATTCCGACGTTCCTCGACCTGCTCTCGGACGACGAACCGCTCGTCCGCGAGAACGCCTGCTGGGCGCTCGGCCACCTGCGAGCGCCCGAGGCGACGGCGAACCTGAAGGAACGGGCACGGCAGGACGAGACGGTCGAGGTACGGACCAGAGCAGCGTGGGCGCTCGCCCGGATCGAACGATGCTAACGACAGAGAGCGCACGGGGATGTCTCCTCGGACTGGCCTGCGGAGACGCCCTCGGCCGACCCGTCGAGTTCAGGTCGGCCGACGCCATCGCCGCCGAACACGGCCGACTGACCGACATGGGCGGCGACGGGACCTGGGGACAACCGGCCGGGACGATAACCGACGACACGGAGCAGGCGCTGTGCATCGCACGGAGCCTCGTCGAACGGGGGGCGTTCGACCCGGCCGACGTCGCCGACCGGTTCGTCGGGTGGTACGACACCGGCCCCTTCGACATCGGGACCATGACTCGCAAGTCTCTCCAGGCGCTGAAGCGCGGGCAAGCCTGGGACGAGGCCGGCCAGCAGGTCTGGCGAGAGAGCGCGGAGGGGAGCAACGCCGGGAACGGGAGCGTGATGCGGTGCCCGCCGCTCGCCCTGGCGTACCCCACCGACCTGGAGACGCTGGTGCAGGTGAGTCGGCAGTCCTCGACGATAACCCACGCCGACCCGCGCTGCACCCACGGCTGTGCCGTCCTGAACCTGACCATCGCGGGGTTCCTCCGCGACGAGTCCGACCCACTCTCGACGGCGCTGGCTCGCGTCCGGTCCGACGCTCCCGACGAACTCGTGACCGCACTCGACCCTCTCGCTCGCAGGGAGGACGTCGGGTCGCTGTCGACGTCGGGCTACGTCGTCCACTCGCTCCAGACCGCGCTGCACGACGCCCTCTCGGCCGACAGCGCCGAGGAGGCGATAGTCACGGCCGTCAACCGCGGCGGCGACGCGGACACCATCGGTGCCATCGCCGGTGCCGTCGCCGGGGCCCGGTTCGGCGTGGACGACCTGCCGGACCGCTGGCTCTCGGCGATAGACGAGCGGCGGGAACTAGAGGAACTCGCGACGCAGTTGCTGAACGGGTGAGAGAGTGCCCGTTCTGATTCTCGACCCCGAACCGCTCGGGAGAATATCTACCCAGAGCGGGGCGTCCTGCCAATCTTTATCCCACCGCCCTCCGTCGATTGTCACATGGTTTCAGTGTGGGTGACGGCGATGAGCACACACGTCGAATCGGTGGTGAATCCCCTCGTCGCGGCCTGCGACGAGGGATACGTTCCGGACGTCGTCCATCTGTTGAGCAATCCCGGCGTCGAGCCGTATCTCGACGCGGTCACCTCGCTCATTGCGGTGACGACCGAGGCGTACGGGAACAGCGCGGCGACGGTCAACGTCACCGAACTCGCGGACGAGACGGACTTCCGGGGCATCATCGACCACATCCGAGAGCCCATCGCGGCAGCGACCGAGACGGACACGGTCGCAGTCGACGTCACGCCTGGACGCAAGTTCATGTCGGCAATCGCGTTCCAGGCGGGGATTCGATTCGCGGCGGACCACGTGTTCTACCTGCACCTCGATTCGGACGAGTACTTCGGTGCCGTGCTCCCCGACATCCCCCGGACCGCGGCCGAACTCGTCGACTTCTCGGAGGTGTTCTGATGAAGGTTCCACGGTCCCACCTCGTCCCCCTGTTGAACGCACTGCACCGGACCGGGACCGACAGGATCGCCGTCTCCCACCCGGCAGACGTCGTCGGCGAACTGCTCGAGATTCGGCTCGACGCCCCCGACGAGACCGAGGTGCGGTTGACGAAGGACGTCGACGACTACCAGGCGACGCGAGAGCGGGTCTTCCGGGACTGCGACGAGAGCGCCTACGAGGACCTCCCCGACCACTCGACCTACGTGCGGGCGCTGACCGCCGCCGGCCTGGTTCCGCCGACGAACCAGGACGACCTCGAGGGGTACCTCGACCGCCACGGTTACCGGGACCTCGAACACGGTCACCCGCCGCTCGTCCTCGGCATCGACGCCAACGTGTTCCCCTGGGAACTCCCGAGCGTCCTCGGGTTCGACCACAGGACGGGGCGGAAAGACGACAGTGGCCGTCGGGCGACGAACGGCTACGCCCTCGCGACGGGCGTCAAGGAGGAACTCGACTGGTACTTCAAACACTACGACACCAGCTCCCTCGAAGCGGCCTTCGGGCCCGAGTTCGAGCGACTGTCCGACCAGCCTGCCGGGTCGAACCGGGAGGGCTTCCTCGGCCTGTACGCGTACCGCAAACTCATGGCCACGCGGAACGTCGACGAGGTCGAGACGGGCACCGGGGACGAGAGCATCGTCGACGGCTACGCGACCTACGAGGCGGAGTCACGGAAGACGCCGCTGCTCCTCAGCAACGACTACGGCTTCGTCGACGACGCCCACGACGCGGGACTGCTCGCCCACCACGTCCAGTTCGCGCCCGTGGTACCGCGGACGGTCGAGGCGAACTGGCGCGAGGTGGCCGACCTGCTCTACTTCCTGAGCGTGCTCTTCGGCGTCCTCGTGCTCCCGAAGGTGACGATCTACGGCGTCTGGAACGGGAAGTCGGGACTCGACTGGCAGCAGGAACTGCTCGAGGTCGACTGTCGGAGTCCGAAGATAGAGCCGCTGGTCGACCGCCAGTTGCAGATCGTGACGGCGTACGAGGGTCGAACGACGAGTTGACGAGCGACACGGGTAACGCGAGAAATCCCGTTCGGCCTGCGCTCCGATGCTCGCACGCGGCCCTGGAAGGGGATTCACTGGCGATACTGTACAAACGTCTCCGGATGCTCTCCGAGCAATGGCTCGAGGAGGGACGCACCGAGTTGCCTCGGACCGGTGAAACGGTTCTTTGTCCTTGCCTCACGTACTTACCCACGACACGCTAGTGGACTGATATGAACCGCCGGAGATTCCTCGCTGCTGCAGGCGGGTGGACCCTCGCCCTCCCCGGATGCCTCGGTCAGGCGGCGCCGTCGAACCAGTCGACGACCGCCACGCCGTCCTCGACGACCTCCGCACTGACGGGAACCGGATCGTACGTCGAGGTTCCGACGTGCCCCGAGAGACCGGACTCGTTCACCAGCGAGTCTGCGCTCGCGTTTGCCATCGAGTTCGAGGAGGCAATCGTCGAGCGGGACGTGCTCCAGCGCTACGAGCGAGTCGTCTCCATCGACGTGGACACGGTCGACGTACTGGTGGAGGAGAGTGCGACTCGAACGGACGGGGGGTGGCTGGTACGGTTCGCGGTCCGGGGGCCGGCGTACCGCTACTACCCTGACCCGAACGCGACGGAGACTCGCCACTCCGACCCACCGGTGTACGCGGCGAACTACTTCATCACCGACCAGACCGTTCTCCGGGCGCAGGCCATCGAGGCCGTCGACCCCCGAGAGAACGGGGTCGAGGTGAGTTGCCCGCGCGCCGAACTGGAGTGATCCCGACGCGGGGAACCCCCATCGACCTACTCCAGTTCGTCGAGTCCGGCCTCCGCGCTGCACGAGAGGCTCCGGTGCGGGCACCACTGGCAGTGCTCGCCGGCCGAGTAGTTCTCGAAGGAACTCTCGGACGCGAGCGCCACCTGTTCTTCGAGGCGGTCCCGCACGGCCGATAGCTCGGCGTCGGTGAACGTCTTCAGGTCCAGTCGGGGGCCGAGGTCGCCGACGTAGACGTACCCGGCCGTCCGGACGGGGTCGTCGAACAGCTGCTCGCAGGCGAGCAGGTAGATGGGCAGTTGCAGGCTCTCCTCCAGCGAGCGCTCACGCTGGGTGGCCTTGTAGTCGAGGACGACGAGGTCGCCGTCCGGGCGACGACAGAGCGCGTCGATCATGCCGACGACGGTCTCGGAGGCGAACTCGAGTTCGAACCCGCGCTCGGCCGCGAGTATCTCCCAGTCGCTCGCGTCGGTCTGGAAGTACCGGTCGATGCAGGTCTCGACCGCGGGGAGTACGTCCGCCTGGCCCCGGATCGTCGCGAGGCGACCGGCGAGTTCCGTCCACTCCGCCCTGGTCGTGTAGCCCCGGTTCGCCGCGCGCTCGGCCGTGTCGTGGAACAGAATGCCGATCTCGCGCTGGCTGGGCCCCGAACCGCCATCGTCGTGGGCCCCCTCGACCGGGTCGTCGAACGCCCGGAGGACGTGCGTGAGGTAGTGCCGTCGTTCGCACGTCTCGAAGGTGTCGAGCGACGTGTAGCTGTGTCTGCGGTGCACGCCGAGGGACGCTGGTTCGCCGAGGACGTCCTCCGGAAGCGTCTCTGCGAGTTCCGGGTCGAGTGCCCCCGAGAGGCAGTCGGAGGCGAGGTCGAGCACGCGCTCCTGGGCCGCGGACCGGACGAGTGATTCGTCGCCGTCGACGGCGGCGACGCGTTCGGTCACGTCGACGGGTGCGGCGAGCGTGTCGGTGCCGTCGACGGCGGTCGGCGGGAGGCTCTCGCGCACCGTCTCCCAGATCGGAAAGGACACGCCGTCGATCGCCCAGGGGACGCGCTCCGGCAGGAGGTCGGCGATCACCTCGACCGGGAGCGTCTCGTCGGCGGCATCGTCGCCGTCGTCGCCGTCGTCGCGCCCGACGAGTATCGAGACGTCCTCGGCCCGGGTGATGGCGACGTGGAGCAGTCGCCGGGCCTCGTGCTCGTCGCGCTCTGCGAAGTCGTGGTCGGTCGGTGCCCCGCCGTCGAGGACGTGGTTGAGGAGGTCGTACGTCCGCGAGTTCGGCTCCCACTCGCCGGCCTGCAACTGGGGGAGGACGACGACGGGGAACTCCAGGCCCTTGCTCTT
Source organism: Haloarchaeobius marinus (assembly GCF_051207415.1). NCBI lineage: Archaea > Methanobacteriati > Methanobacteriota > Halobacteria > Halobacteriales > Halorubellaceae > Haloarchaeobius > Haloarchaeobius marinus. The sequence continues at coordinate 163,969 of NZ_JBPKGD010000004.1, forward strand.
GTGGATGGTCATGATGGAGACCGCCGCGTCCTGCGTCTCGGGCTGGTCCTCCATCGACCGGTCAGAGACGTCCGTGATGACGTCGTGATGCGTGAGGAAGTCGACGAACTCCGCGGAGAGTTCGGGCTGGACGGCACCGTCCTCGAAGGCGGAGACGACCTCGTCGAGCGCGCGCAGGTCGCGGCGCTCCTGTTCGGACAGGAACCACTCGATGCGCATCGTCGACTTGAGTTCCTGGTACAGCCGGGACAGCGAGTACGTGTCGCGCTTCCCCCAGAGGTCGCCGAGTTGCGTCCTGGCCGTCTCGACCCGGTCAGGTTCGTCGAACGCGTCGAGTGGCAACTGGAGCAACGCCGTCTGCAACGACGCGTCCTCGTCGTCGTCGGCCGTCTCGTACGTGTTCAGCCGTTCCAGGTCGGCCGTACAGAGCCGGTAGCGCATGGCGAGCACGCGGTTGAGGCTGACCTCGTCGCGGGGGTCGGCGAGCGCCTTCAGCGCGGCGACGACGGTCTCGACGCCGGGCGCCTGCGACGCGAGGTCGCCGCCGAGTTCGTACGGGATGCCCGCCGAGGCGAGTTCGTCCAGTATCGGCCTCGCGTGGCGTTTCTTCCGGACGAGGACGGCGACGTCACCGGGGCCGTACGACTCCCCGTCGAGGTCGGCCTCGCCGTTGACGAGTCGGGTGACAGCGTTCGCGATCTGGGTCGCCTCGTCCTCGAGTTCTTCGTCGGCCTCGACGGTGACGACGCCGGCCTCGGCCTCGGCGTCTCCGCCGACCGCCCTGAGTTCCTTGGTGCTCCCCCGCGACGCCAGTCGCGAGAGGGCCTCGTTCGCGAGGTCGAGGATGGGCTGTCTCGACCGGAAGTTCTCCTCCAGCGTCGCGTCGTGCAGGTCCGGGAACGCCCCCTCGAGCCGTGACCCGATGTTCGCGACGTTGGCGCCGCGCCACTCGTAGATGGCCTGGTCGTCGTCGCCCACGACGAACAGGTCGGCGTTCGCCGCGAGGTGGCGAACGAGGTCGAACTGGACCGTGTCCGTGTCCTGGTACTCGTCGCAGAAGACGTAGTCGTAGCGCTCGCCCAGCCACGCCGAGACGGCGTCGTCCTGCAGCAGCGACACCGCCTCGAGGACGAGGTCGTTGAAGTCGAGCAGGGTCTCCTCGTCGAGTCTGGCCTCGTACGCACGGTAGCCGGGGACGAGGTCCGAGACGGTCTGGCACTGCTCGACGAACTCGTCGAGCCGGCCCGGGAGCGAGTAGTCGAGGTCGGGCATCCCCTTCGGGGCACTGGAGTACAGTCCGAAGAGGTGTGCCGGCAGTTTGTGGGTGTACGGCAGGTCGCCGTCGAGTATCGCCGCCTCGTTCGCCCGGTAGAAGGCGACGAGTTCGGCACAGGTCTCGATCATCAACTGGAGGTACGACCGGACGTGGGCCTCCATGCCCTCGTCGGCCAGTCCGTCGCACAGGTCCGCCAGCACGGCCTGCATCGCTGTGAGGCCCTCGCAGAGCTCGTCGAGTCGCTCTTCGGTGATCTTCCGCCAGTTGACGCGCAGGTGTTCGGTCGCCGCCGCCTCGACCTGGGCGGCGAGGTCGCCGAGTTCGAACAGTCGGTCGACCGACGGCAGGTACGCGTCGACGTCGTCTGGCCCGATGCCCGACCGCTTCATCGCGGGGACGAACTGGAGCAGGCGTTCTGGTGCGCCGGTCGCGTACTCGACCCCGTCGTACACGTCCGGGTCCGTGAACCGGTACGGCATCTCGTCGAGGACGTCGTAGCTGAGTGCGAACCGGTCGGCGTCCGTCGCGATGTCGTAGCGCGGGTCGAGGTCGGCGTGGTAGGCGAACTCCTGGAGGAGTTCGTGGCAGATGGCGTGGTACGTGTACGCCTCGATGTCGTAGCCGCGGTCGCCGACCGTCTCGACGAGTTTCTCGCGCATCGAGTCCGCCGCCTTGTTGGTGAACGTCAGCGCGAGGATCCGGTCCGGCGGCGTCCCGTTCTCGATGAGGCGCTCGATCTTCCGGACCATCGTGAACGTCTTCCCGGTCCCGGCGCCCGCGAGGACGCGCATCGGGTACTCGTCGCTCGTGATGATGTCCTCCTGGGCCGGACGCGGGTCCGGGTCGTCGGTCGGGGCGTGCGGTTCGTCAGTCATCCAGGCGCACCTCCTCGCCGAGGTAGTCGCCGCACATGCCGCGGTAGGCACAGTCGCCGCACGCGTTCTCCCTGATGCGGTCCCAGGGAACGGGCTCGTGCTCGGCGTCGACGATGCCCCGGTAACAGTCCGCGACGAGTTCCCAGATGGTGTCCTCGTGTTCGTCGTAGATCCGGCCGACGTCGCGCCCCCGGCCGCTGACCTCGACGGTGATGCCGTCCCGTTCGGGAATCCGCTCTCTGTCCTGCATCACCCCGTAGAAGGTGAACTCGACGTCCATCCCGGGCCGGTAGTGGTCGGTGTTCTTCGCCCCCTCGATGTAGGCGGCCGCCTGGAACACGCTCTTGAGGATCGAGGCGTGGTACGCCTCGCCAGCGTGGTGCTCCTCGATCTTCCCCTCGGTCCGGCCGGAGACGATGCCCGTCAGCGACCCCTTGTAGTCGATGATCTGCAGGCCCTCGTCGGTCGCGACCACGTTGTCGACGCGACCGTGCAGGTGCACGTCGCCGCGGTCGCAGGTGAGCCACGCCTCCTGTTCGACCGAGTTCCGGGCGTGTTCGAGGCCGTCCTCCCGGAAGTACGCCGCGACCGCGGCCACCGCGAGTCGCCGGTCGTACGCGTACTGTGCGTCCGACGCGTACTCGCCGCGGTCCGTCTCGGTCACCCAGCGGTCCTCGATGGCGGACCGGGCGTACTCCTGTATCTCGCTGTCCGTCACCGGTTCGTCCTGCCCGGCGGCCCACGCGCACGTGTCCTCGATCGCGCCGTGGTACGCGAGGCCCCGGTCGAGGTAGCGCCGCGACTCCTCCGGCGACGCCACGTCCCAGACCTTGTCGTACTGGTACTGGCGCGGGCAGGCCGCGTACACCGCCAGACTCGACGGGGAGACGCGACGGACGCCGTCACTCACGGTGGACCACCCCACGTGCGAGGTCGACCCGCGTCCGGATGGCCTCTGCGACCTCCGGCGGGAGGTCCCCGTCGAGCAGGGTCTGTACCGTGGCGAAGTCCGCCGCGACCGACGTCACGTCGACTGGGTCGCCGACGACGCCCGCCCGCCGGATCTCGTCCAGCGCCCGGTCCGACCGCGTCAGCGCGAACTCCACCGCGCTCCCGTGACTGTGGACGCCGTCGTGTTCGAGTCGGTCGAACGGGCCGAAGGCGTCCTCCGCCGCCGCGAGGAACCGCGACGGCTGGAGGTTGCTCCCGGTCCCGCCGGCCTCCTCCAGGTAGGTGCCGAAGTACAGGCGGTTCGTGGCCGCACGCGCGCCGACCCCGAGGAACCGCCGGCTCAGCGCCGCGTAGTAGGCGTGCAGTGGCCGCGTCGTCAGCTCGGTCTCGGTCGCGAACGTCTCTCGAACGTCGGCCTCGGTGGCCGTGGTGAACGACGGATAGCCTGCCAGCCGTTCGAGCTGTGGTGTGGGGAACAGCGACGTGAACCGCGGGTCGGCCGGGTAGTCCCGGTCGACGACGTTCACCAGGAACGCGGTGTCCCTGGCGCAGTTCTTCACGACCCGGACCGTGTCCACGAGGACGCCGTCCGCCGGGACGTCGAGTTCCGTGGCGAGTCGGTCCGCCGCGGCGCGTCGCATCTCTCGCTCCAGTCCGCCACAGAGGGCCTCCCACGTCGCGTCGAGGAGCGGCGACTCGTCGACGAACCCCGCGAGCGAGAGGACCTCGCGCACGTGCTCGAACTGCGTCTTGGCCTCGAGCGGGGTCTCGTCGTCCGCGACGCGACCCTTCAGGTCGCTCTCGACGCACCAGTGCCAGAGTGCGTCCTCGAGGGAGTCCTCGTCACCCAGTCTCGCGACCTCGTCCAGCGTCGCGGCCGTCGCGTCGTCCGTCCGGGCCTGCAACAGCGCCCTCGCCCGGCGGTCCGTCCAGCCGACGTCGGGCTCTGCCTCGCCGGCGCACCAGCTCACCACGGCGTACAGTTCACGCGCCGCGGGGTCGTGCTCCAGGCCACCGACCGTCGCCGACGTGACCGGGATGCCCGCGTTCTGCAGTAACCGGAGGGTCTCAGGGATCGGCGCCTTCGAGTCCTGCAGGACGACCGCGACGTCGTCGTACTGGATTCCCTCCCGCCGTCGGAGCAGTTCGATCTCGTCCGCGATGCGACGGACCTGCGCCTCGAACGTCGGACTCTCGAGTACCGTGACGGTTCCGTCCCCGGTCGAATCCGGGCGCTCGCCGGTGGCGAGGAACGACGCCACCGCACTGGGTAGCGAGCGTGCGCCACCGTCCGACCGCCGGTTCGTCTCGAGGTCCGGGACGTGGTCCTCGATCCGGCCCGGTTCGTTCCACGGCCGCTGGATCGCGCTCTCTCGCTCGGCCACGCAGACCAGGTCGACGCCTCGGGTGAGCCACGCCAGGTACCGCCGGTCGACCCGCGTGAACTCCTCGAACTCGAGCGCGAGGACCGCGTCGAACGAGCGCTGTATCCGGTCGCGGGTGCTGTCGTCCCGCAGCGAGTCGACGACCGTCGTGAGCACGTTCCCCGGGTCGAGGAGGCCGTGCCTCCCGAGCCACTCGTGGAACGACCGGTTGAACCGCGCGAGGTCGGAGAGGTGCTCGTCCGCCGTCTCGATGCTGCTTCCCTGCCAGGTCGCCTCGGCCACGAACCGTCCCAGGTCCGGGACGAACGACTCGTGGGCGCTCGCCCGTTCGAGGTACGGCGACTCCCACTCGAACTCGGCGGCGAACGCTTCCAGCAGCAACCCCTGCTCGGCCGGCGTCAGCACTCGCGGGGTGTCTGGTAGTTCCTCAAGCACGCGTCTCGTATGCGCGGCAAGTCCAGTGACCCTGGGCTGGGTGACACCGTCCGTCTCGTCGGCGAGTGCAGATTCCAGGTCGTCGATCCCGGTCGGGAACCGCTTGACGACGAGGACGTTCTCCGCACCGTGCTCGGCGGCGAGGTCGGCGTAGATCGGTGCGACCGCGTCCGGAAGCGGGTCGCTCAGAAACGGAAGCAGACGGAGGTCTCCAGATAGCGGCGGGTCGTCTCCTGTAGTCGTATCGCCCATGGGTTGGGATTCAGCTATCAGTGTAATGATTGTGTGGGCCAGAACTGTACCGGGTTCGAGTTATTTGCCTTACGGGATTGTGCCGAACTTCGCTGCTCTACGGAAGGCGGTACGGTCTGAACCCCATTCGATTGCTCTTCGGCAAGGTAACTGACCTGATTGCGGAGCATTCGCGCGACAAACTGGAGGGTCAGTTCACGGAACCGAAATATGAACTGGCTGCGGAGTGCGCCGTAGCTTCCGCTACGAGTTTCGAGAACGACTCGTCGACGAAGAGCTATCAGGGGAGGAACCCCCTGGGCGACGTAACGTGGTCGCAACGTAGGAGATAGCGTGCCGAACTGCACTCGCGGCTGTACTTGTGGACATCGTCCGTGGGGGGTAACTCGAGTAACTCTTTAATCATGGTGCCTGCTTACGATATTATCACTACGCGTTTATTGCTGAGTTGTAGATATTTTCTTCGACCGGAGGGATTTGGGACTGCTTCGACTTTCCTTCAGGCTCTGCCCAGTAGTTCATCTCAATCTGGGCCTGGACATCCATGTAATACTCCTCGACGTATCGACTACGACGCTGTTGACGAGTACCAAGACCACGAAGTTCATCTGAAAATGGTGCCGAGAACGCCCATACCGCGTGTGTGACCGTTACAAAAGAAACCCGAGACCGACGCTATTCGATCAACCTGGATGCGCAGTCCAACCTGAACCAGAGTGACCGGTCGAGGTTGTGAGCGAAGCCGGGCGATCGTGAGTTCTCGAAACTGTTCCCACCAGTGCCGTGAGCCGACGAACGCGCCGTACTTGCGTTTGTGCCGGGAGTCCACGGTCTCGTTCTGACTGCGCTGACCGTAGAGAGCAGTCCAGTCGAACATCCCGTGCCCCGTGGAGCGACTGAATTTATCTGTAGCTGATAGGATGGCATACTCATAAATTCTTTTAGTACTTTGACAGGGCCAGACAGTGGCACCGTTCTCCATCGTTATCGAAGAGGGTCGTCTGTATTCTAGATTCCCCCTATCACTCACAACTACCGCGATACCCCCTCGAAAAGTCCCCCGTCTGTTACGATAGACGGGTCATTCTTTCTTCGGTCCCACCAATCTCGTTATATCAAATCGCGGACCCGGTCGCGGAAGCCGCCGGCCTCGTCCTCGGATTCGGCGACGGCGGTGAGCTGGTCCTCGACGCTCCCGAAGAACCGGTTGACGACGCGGTTGGCGACGGGGTTGATGACCCGCTGGCCCATCCGGGCGATCCGGCCGAAGACGTCCGCTTCGGCGTGCCAGTTGATGTCCACGCCCTCATCGTGGTCGTCCAGTTCCATCCAGGAGTTCATCTCGAAGGAACTCCCGCTGGAATCCCCTTCGCCGGATGCGGCCCCCTCGGGGAAGTCCCACTCGTCGATGGAGACGACCGTCCGGAAACTCGGGCTGACCGCCCCGACGCTGATCTCCATCAGTGCGGCGTAGTGCTCGCCCTCGTCGAACCCGCGCTCCGCGACCTCGTCCGGGTCGGCCTCCGGGAGCAGCGACGGTTCCTCGTCCTCGGCTTGCTCGCGCAGCGCCTCGAAGTCGACGTCGTCCGGGTCCTCGACCTTCGTCAGGAACTGACAACCCGGCAGAGCCTGCTTTATCATGTATGGGTCGGACAGGGACAGCCAGACCTCTTTCGCCGATACGTCCTCGATGGTGAATGTGCCGTCGAATTCCATGTTATCACTCCGCTGTCCGGTCGGATGCGGCGCTCGACCGTTCCAGTGGCTACTGTGCGTGGCTGGACAATAAAACAGTTGCTTCGCGCGGCCGACCGTGCCGTCGCCCACGCGCTCCCACTCCGAGAGGTCGCCCGTCGAGCGTCGAGAGGAGTCGGCACCCGGAGAGCGTCCGCGTGACGGCAGTCCTGAGCGGCCGTCTACTCCGGCCGGCGCGAGCCTTCGTCAGCGTACTCCGTCCAGTAGGGGTGGTCGGCGGGGATGCGCTCCTCTGCCGACACCTGGTGGGCGTGGGTCCCCTCGAGCTGGCAGATGCGTGCCGCCCACGGCGCCACGCGAGCAGCCCCCTCGGCGGTCGTCTCCTGGTGGGTCAGTATCTTCAGGTAGGTCGTGACGTTGATGCCGCCGCTGTACCGGGCGACCTCCAGCGTGGGCAGGCTGTGGTTCGTCCCGACGGCTTTGTCGCCGAACACGACCGGTGCGTGCTCGCCGATGAACAGCGACCCGTAGTTGTGGAGGTCGTCCAGCACGTCGCGGGGGTTCTCGACCATCACCTGGAGGTGCTCCATCGCGTACTCGTTCGCGAGTTCGCAGGCTTCCTCGCGGGAGTCGACGACGACTACCTCGCCGTTCTCCTCCCAGCACTCGCGGGCGACCTCCTCGGTGCGGAACTCCGGCAGCTGGTCGTGGAACTCCTCGACGACAGCGCGGGCGTGGTCCTCGTCGAGGTCGATGAGCACCGGCCGGGAGTTCGGGTCGTGCTCGGCCTGTGCCAGGAGGTCCGTCGCCACGAGCGCCGGGTCCGACGACGCGTCCGCGACGATGAGCACCTCCGTCGGCCCGGCGAGGAAGTCGATTCCCACGCGGCCGAACACCTGGCGCTTGGCCTCGGTCGTGAACACGTTGCCCGGGCCACACACCTTGTCCACGGCGGAGATGGCGTCGGTACCGTAGGCCATCGCGCCGATGGCCTGCGCCCCGCCGATGCAGTAGATCTCGTCGGCCCCAGCCTGGTCCATCGCGTACAGCTGGGCGGGCTGGACTGACCCGTCCTCCTGTGGGGGCGCGCACGCAACCATCGTCTCGACGCCGACCACCTTCGCGGGGACGATGGACATGGCCGGCGCGGCGACCAGCGGGTGGCGGCCGCCGGGGATGTACGCCCCCGCCCGCTGGATGGGGACCAGCCGCGTTCCCAGCGAGACGCCCTCGTCGAACTCGCGTTCGAAGCCGTCGAGGTTGGCGAACTGCTCTTCGTGGAACTCACGGACGTTCGCGATGGTGTTGTCGATGGCCTCGCGTTTGTCGGCGTCGAGTTGCTCGCGGGCTGTCTGAATCTCCTCGTCGCTGACCCGCAGCTGCTCGCGCTCGACGCCGTCGAACTCCCGCGTGAACTCCCGGAGCGCGTCGTCGCCGCGTGCACGAACCTCGTCCAGGATGTCCCGGACAGTTTCGGTGACCTCCTGGTCTATCTCGATCGAATCGTGGTCCGTCTGTTTGAGGTACTGCCTACCCATGGTGTCTCGCCGTATGCCCCCTCGATAGTAATATTTTGCTTCCAACCTATCAATCAAGTGTTGCGTTCCGGGCGGCGTCTCGACAGCGTGCCGGACCCATGTCGAGCGACCCCCACAACCTAAGAGGATTCCGGGTGGACGTACTGCTGTGCTATCGGACGTAACCGCTCTCGTCACCGGTGCGAGTCAGGGTATCGGACGCGAAATCGCACGGCGGTTCGCGGCGTACGGCGCGAACGTCGCGCTCGCGGCCCGGTCGGACGGGATTTACGAGACCGAGCAGTTGATCGACGCGCCAGACCGGACGCTCGCCGTGGAGACGGACGTCACCGACGAGTCGTCTGTCGAGCGGACGGTCGCGGAGACGGTCGAGGAGTTCGATGGCCTCGACTGCGTGGTGAACAACGCCGGCATCGCCGGGCCGACGGCTCCGATCGAGGAGGTGTCGCTCGAGGAGTGGCAGCGGACGCTCGACGTGAACATCACCGGGATGTTCCTCACGACGAAACACGCGGTGGGAGCACTGGAAGACAGCGACCAGCCGCGGGTCATCAACATCTCGTCTATCAGCGGCAAGCGTCCGCTGCCGGACCGGACGCCGTACGTCGCCTCGAAGATGGCCGTCGTCGGTCTGACACGCACGCTCGCCTTCGAACTGAGCGACGTGGGTGCGACGGTCAACACCATCTGCCCGGGCGCGACGGCGGGTCCGCGCATCGAGGACGTGATCGAGGCGCAGGCACAGCGCCGGGACGTCTCCTACGAGGCGGCGAAAGCCGAAGTGTTCACCGACGAAACCGCGCTGGGAACGCTCGTCGAGGCCGAAGACACCGCCGAGGTGGCCGCGTTCCTCGCCAGCGAGAAGGGTCGACACATCACCGCGCAGGACATCAACGTCGACGCCGGCACGGTGTGGTACTGACACTGGCGGCTACAGGTGCGATACCTGCTGGCCGGTAGAACCGGCCGCCCGGCGAGACGCAGGCCGGCTAACTGACGGTGAGAATGTCCTTCACGTCGCCGGTCTCCCGGGCGTCCTCGGGGTCGCCCTCGTAGACGATTTCGCCGTTGACGATGCCGTAGATGCGGTCAGAGAGGTTGTAGACGAACTCCGTCGACTGTTCGATGAGGAGAATCGTCTTCTCGCCCTTGAGGTCGGCGACGGCCTTCTCGACGTCCTCCGCGATAAGCGGTGCGAGCCCCTCCGTCGGTTCGTCGATGAGCAACAGGTCGTTGTCCCCGACGAGTGCACGACCGATGGTCAGCATCTGCTGTTCACCGCCGCTGAGGTGACCACCCTTGCTGTCTTCGAGTTCCCGGAGTTTGGGGAACCGTTCGAACACCTCCTCGATGCGCTTCTCGGTCTCGGCACCGCCGATGTCCACGCCGGCCATCCTCAGGTTCTCGACGACGGTCAGGTCGCTGAAGATGTCACGTTCCTCGGGGACGTAACCGATTCCCCGCTGTGCGATCTTCTCCGTCGGGGCGCCTGTGATGTCCTCGCCCTCGTACTCGATAGTGCCGCTCCTGACCTCGGCCAGGTTGAGAATCGACCGGACCGTGGTCGTCTTCCCCATCCCGTTCCGGCCGACGAGCGAGACGACCTCCCCGGTCTCGATCGAGAGGCTCACGTCGAACAGCACCTGCGTCTCGTCGTAGTACGCGTCTATCGCGTTGACCTCAAGCATACTGACCGTCCTCCCCGAGATAGACGCGCTTGACCTCTTCATTGTTCCGGATATCCTCGGCCGTCCCGTCGGCGATGAGACGCCCCTCGTGGAGGACCGAAATCCGGTCCGACAGCCCCATCACGACGTCCATCTTGTGTTCGACGAGGAGGACGGTGTGGTCCTCGGCGATGGTCTCGATGAAGTCGATGACCTCGTGGAGATCCTCCTCGGGCAGCCCTGCGGCCGGTTCGTCCATCAACAGCAGGTCCGGTTCGAGCGCGACCGCCATCCCGATTTCCAGGCGGCGCTTGTCGCCGTACGGGAGGGAATCGGCGGTCATGCTGCGCCTGTCGTGGAGACCGAGATCCTCGAGGATCTCGTGGGCGGTGTCGACGACAGCCTGGTTGTCGTGAGCCTTCGCCAGAAGTCCACTCTCGTCGCCCCTGTCGATCGACTGGACGGCCAGCCGGACGTTCTCGAAGGTCGTGAGTTCCGGGAAGACGTTCGATATCTGGAAGACGCGCCCCATGCCCTGATTGATGCGCTCGTGGGAGGACGTGTCCGTGACGTCCTCGCCTTTGAACGTTATCGAACCCTCGGTGACCTCGTACTCGCCGGTGATGAGATTGAAAAACGTCGTCTTTCCGGCGCCGTTCGGGCCGATGATGCTGGCGATGCCACCCTCCTCCAGGTGGAAATCGACGGAGTCGACAGCCGTCATGGACCCGAACCGTTTCGTCAGCCCCTCTGTTTGCAGTAGTGTCATGAACCAACCTTGGCGGCGGGCATATTTATTCCTGGTACATCGGGTCGTCACACGCGGCGATGATATCGGTCCCGCCGCTGCTGCCCTGGACGGAGAAGATGTCCCACTCGTCCTCCTGCTCCGATCTGGGCTTGCCCTCCACGATGTACCAGTCCTGAATCGACTGGTTGTCACAGTCCCGCCACTCCTCGCCTGTCTTCGTGTGCTGGTACCCCGGATTACTGTTGATGGCCTCCGTGATGGCGTCCGGTTCGAGACTCTCGGCGGTGTTGACGGCGCGTTCGAACTCCTTGACGCCGGTGTAACAGACCGCGGAGTACGAGTCGCCCGGGTTCCCGTACTCGTCTTCCATCTTCTGGCTGAACTCCTGGGTCGCCGCGTTGTCCGCGTCCGGGCTGTACTGGATGCCGGCGTGGATGTTCTCCCACTGGTCACGTCCGGCACGGCGGGCGACGGTCGTGGTCGTCACGCCGATGAATATCTCCATGTCCTCGTGGAGTCCGAACTCGCGGGCCTGGTTGATCGCGGTCGCCTGGTCGGCACCGAGGTTGTGGATGAACAGGACGTCGGCGTCGGAGTCCTGGATCTCCGACATCTGCGAGGAGAAGTCCGACCCGCCGAGCGGGTGGGTCACCTGGCCCTCGATCGTTCCGCCGAGCCCTTCGAACGCCGTGCTCTGGTGGTTCCAGGAGTCCTGGCCCCAGGCGTAGTCGGCGTACAGCCCGTACATGCTCTCACCCAGATTGTTGTAGATGTACCGGGCGTTCGCCCGCTGGGACTGCACCGTCAGCGCGTACGGCGTGTACGTACACTCGTAGAGGAACCCCTGCGCGTGAAGGTCGGGAATCGTCTGACAGCCCGCCATGTACGGGATGTCGTTATCCTGTGCCTGCGTGTTCGTCTGGAGCGAGATGCCGCCAGAGAGATTCGCACACAGGAGGTCGATGTCCTCGTTGAAGATGAGGTCCTGAACCCGCCGGGCGCTCACGTCGCCCGACAGCTCCGTGTCCCGGTCGATGACCTCGACGTCGCGGCCGTTCAGACCACCGTTCTCGTTTATCTCCTTGACTGCGAGATCGACGCCTTGCTTCTGTGTGTTCGCCTCCTCGCTGTACGGTCCCGTGTACGGGAAGGCGGTGCCGAGGCGAACCGCGCCCTCGCTGTCGCCGCCCATGAGGCTTGCACAGCCGCTAATGCTCGTCATCCCGACCAGTCCGCCCGTTCCTGCTGCTTTGAGAACGCTACGTCGAGTCGGTCGAGAGACCGTCTCCTCCCTAGCCGAAGAGTCATCTGTCTGCATGGCTACCGGTACCTCGTGAACCACATAAAAAAAGGTTACCCCCAGAGCCATCATCGAATCGACGTTTTCCGGTGCGTCGCAGTGGTTAGCACTCCGTCGCAACCAGACGAGAGAGTGGAGCGACGCCTGTGCGGTGAAAAACACGGGAATCTTATTGTACCTGCTTCGGGAACAGAGCGAACGAGCCAATGGTTACCGTCGACTTCAACCACGTGAGCGTCCTCGCGAAGGACATCGACGAGTCGGCCGAGTTCTACTGTGACGTGCTGGGCATGGAACGCATCCCGACGCCGAACTTCGAGGTGCCGGTCCAGTGGTTACAGGCCGGTTCGGGGCAACTCCACCTCTTCGAACGGGAGATGGACGCCGTTCCGTATTACCACTTCGGCGTGACCGTCGACGACTTCGAGGGCATCTACCGCCGCGCGGAGGAAGGGGACTTCTTCGCGAACTGGGACGACAACGCCGAGGGGAGCGTCTACCGGCTCCCGGACGACAGCGCACAGATGTACCTCAGCGACCCGGCGGGCAACCTCCTCGAGGTCGACTACCCTGACATCGACGCCCTGCCGGAGGACATCACTGCGGGCGTCGTCGACCGGAGTGAACTGCACCCCCAGACCGGCGAGGCTGCGAACGGGTCGCTGAACATCTCCCCGGTAGGGGACGACGCGACCGAGTGATAGACACGCGGGCGACAGACGACGCTCAGAACTTCCCGACGTACCGGTCGCCGCGCCGCTTCGCTTCCTCGACCAGCCGGTATCCCGCCTCCACCCGGTCCCGTTCCCAGGCGGCGAGTGCGGTTTCGAGTCCATCCGTCGTGTGGATCGACTCCGCCAGTTCGAGTGCGTCCGCTGCGGCGTGGGCAGTACCCGAGGCCATGTGTGGCCGGATGAAGAACGCCGCATCGCCGATGATGCAGGCGTTGTCGAAAACCATCCGGGGGACGGTCAGGTCGTAGATACACTGGACGAACGGCTCGTCCGTCTGGCGGACGACCCACGCCAGTTGCGGCGGGAGGATTTCCTCGGCGGTGCGCAGTTGCTTCTGGCGGACCTCCTCGCGCATCAGGCCGGGCGGCAGGGAGTGGGACCGCTGGGTCCCCTGGTCGTCGTACAGGATGTCGTCGAGTTCCTCGCCCTCCTCGAAGGGGAAGTACCACACCCAGTTTATCCGCCGGTCCCCGCGTTCCATCTCGCCGTTCGGGCCGGGAACGGGGTAGGTGAGAAACTGCGAGTTCGGGGCGTGGTACAGGTTGTAGATGTCGCTGAATCGCGTCGGGTAGGTTGGGAGGACCTCGTCTTCCGGCAGCGTCCCGCGGTAGGCGACGTAGCCCGCGTACTCCGGCGTTCGCTCCGGGAGAAACTGGGTACGGGTGTCCGACCGGTAGCCCTCTGCGGCGACGAGGAGGTCGCCGGTCACCGTCTCGCCGTCCGCCAGCGTGACCGAGACGCCGTCGTCGGTCTGCGTGACGGCGGTGGTCTGTGTTCCCATCCGGTAGTCCGACTCCGGGACGGCGTCGCGCAGCGCCCGATAGACGGTGTCCCAGGAGGTGGTGTACACCGCCCGCCCCTCGACGTCGATGGGGTCGCCGGCCTGGTCGAGATGGTGGATGCGGGTGGTGTACGTCGTTATCTCGTCCCAGGCGGCGATGCCCTGCTCTTCGAGGTAGGTGAGCATCTCCGGGTGGGCGATGATGCCGGCGCCGCGCTCTCTCATCTTACCGCGCTCGGTCCGCTCGAAGACGGTGACGTCGTGTCCGGCCTGCCGGAGCGCGAGTGCGGCGAACAGGCCACCCATCGACCCGCCGGATATCAGCACCTCCAGCCGACCGTCCATCGAACCGACCGTCTCGGCGCGCTCGTCGACGTCGGGGAGGTCGTACCGTTCCCGCATCACCTCGGCGTCGTAGTACACGTGTCCGTCGTGGCAGACTCGCGGTGGTCCCTCGTAGTCGTATATGCGTGGCGACATCTGTCGGGCCTGTGTCGGTAGATTTCCGCACACACGAATAAAACCACCGTCGGCGACCGGGGGCGCGGCGAGTGACAGTCCCACGGCGGGAGCGAACCGATATGAACCGCCGAGAGAGCGGTCGGTTACAGCCGGTCCAGTGCCGTCTCGACGGCTCGCTTCGTGTAGCTCTCGAGGAGCTGTGCACGGTAGGACTGGCTCGCCTGGATGTCGTCCATCATCTCCTCGACGGCGATACCGTCCATCGCCTTCTCGCCGGCCGCCGCAGCGGAGATATCGTCCGGGCGCCGCCCTTCGAGCAGCGACTCGACGGCGTCGAGACGCACGGCGTAGTTCTTCGCGCCGTTTGCCGCGACGCCGGCGTCCGACACCGTGCCGTCCGCCGTCTGGATGCGGACCGCGACACCGATCATCGCGTAGCCCGACGACGGGCTCTCCTTCTTCACGTACGCGCTCGTCCCCTCGTCGACCGTCGGAATCGATATCCCCGTCAGTAGCTCGTCGTGCGACAGCGCCGTCATGTAGATGCCGAGGAAGAACTCGTCGGCCGGAATCGAGCGGGTGCCGTCGGGACCCTGGGCGTGAATCGTCGCGTCGGTGGCGAGCATCACCGCCGGCAGGTCCGAGGCGGGGTCGGCGTGGGCGATGTTGCCGCCCACGGTTCCCCGGCTCCGGACCTGTTTGTCCCCGATTTCCGCGGTCGCCTCGGCGAGGAGCGGTGCACCGGCCAGAACGGTCTCGTTGTCGACCACCGTTTCGTACCGCGTACAGGCACCGACTTCGAGCGTCCCGTCACCGGTGTCCACGCCGGATATCGCGTCGATGTCGCCGATGTCGACGACCACGTCCGGCGACGCGAGCCCTGACTTCATCGTCGGAACGAGGCTGTGCCCGCCCGAGAGTACCGCGGGGTTGCTGTCCGCGTGCTCGTCCAGCAGCGACAGTGCCTCCTCGACGGTCTCGGCCCGGTAGTAGTCGAATGGTTCCGGATACATTATCGTCCCCCCTCGTTGCCGTGCATCGCCTGCCACACTCTCTCGTCTGTCATCGGCATCTCGATGTGTTCGACGCCGAACGGTTCCAGCGCGTCCACGATAGCGTTGGCGACCGCCGGCGTCGCGCCGATCGTGCCGGACTCCGCGACGCCTTTCACGCCGAGCGGGTTGTGCGGGCTCGGCGTCTCGGTGGTGTCGAGGGTGAGGTCGGGGAGGAAGCCCGCTTTGGGGACCGTGTAATCCTGCAGCGACCCGCTGATGAGGTTCGCGTTCTCGTCGTAGGCGGCGCCCTCGTAGCGGGCCTGGCCGATTCCCTGCGCGATGCCACCCTGGATCTGTCCCTCGACGATCTGGGGATTTATCTGGACGCCACAGTCGTCCACGGCGTAGAAGTCCCGCAGGTCGACCTCGCCGGTCTCTTCGTCGACCTCCACGACCGCGATGTGGGTGCCGAAGGCCCAGGTGAAGTTCTCCGGGTCGTAGTACGACGTCGCCTCGAGCCCGGGTTCGAGGTCCTCGGGCAGGTCCGTGGCGACTTCGGCCTCCTGGGCGACGGCCTGCAGCGTCAACGAGTGCTCGGGTGCGCCCGCGATGTGGAACTCGCCGTCCTCGAACTCGACGTCTTCGGGGTCGGCTTCGAGCTTGTGGGCTGCAATCTTCTCGGCTTTCCGGATGACCTTGTCGATGCTGAACTTCATCGCGCCGCCGCCGACGGGCGCGCTGCGCGAGCCGACGCTCCCGGACCCGTCGGGGTTGCCGGCCGTGTCTCGACCTTCGATGAGGTCGACGTCCTCGACGTCGACGCCGAGTTTGTCCGCGACGATCTGGCTGTGGGTCGTCTCCACGCCTGTCCCGGGGCTGGACGTCCCGACGTACGCGGTCACTTCGCCGGACCCGTGCACACGAACGATGCTGGACTCCCAGTAGCTCGACTTCACGGCGGCGTCCGGTTGTCCCATCCCGAACAGCTCCGAGAGGCTGGAGGGGGCCAGTCCGCCCGATTCGATGAAACAGGAGATGCCGATGCCGAGGTAGCGGTCCTCCTCCCGGAGGGACGCCTGGCGCTCGCGCAGTCCCTCGTAGTCGGCCATCTCGATGGCTTTCTCGAGTGCGCGCTCGTACTGCCCGCTGTCGTAGACGCTCCCGACAGCCGTCTCGTAGGGGAACTGGTCGGGGGCGACGAAGTGCCGTCTGCGGAACTCGACGGGGTCCTCGCCGAGTTCCCGCGCGGTGAGGTGGACGAGCCGTTCGAGGGTACAGATCGCCTCGGCCCGGCCGACACCACGGTAGACGCCGATGGGGACCCTGTTGGTGTACATCGCGGTGCTGTCGAAGTTGATCGCGGGGATGTCGTACTGGCCGGACAGGAGGAGTCCGAACGTCGTCGACGGGTGGAGACAGCCCTTCGACCCGAGTTCGCCACCGACGTCGGCGGTCGACGCGACGTCCAGTCCGATAATCTGCCCATCGTCGTCGACGGCGACTGCCGCTTCGATGACCTGTCCGCGCCCGTGCTCCGTAGCCTGGAACGCCTCGGACCGCGTCTCGACCCACTTCACGGGGCGTTCGACCTGTTTGGCGCAGAAGGCGGTCACCGCCTCGTCGGGGTAGACCATCGACTTGGCGCCGAACCCGCCTCCGATGTTGGGTGCCTCGACCCTGACTTTCCGCTTCGGGTGGTCGAGGACGGTCGAGATGATCGTCTTGTGGAGGAACGGCTGCTGGCTGGGGACGACGACGTCGAGTTCGTCGGTGTACGGGTCGTAGTCGGCGAGGACGGCCCGTGGCTCGATCGGGTTGGGAACGATTCGCTGGTTCTCGTACTCGAAGCTGACCGTCTGTGCCGCCTCGTCGAACGCCTCCTCGACCGCCTCCTCGTCCCCGATGTCGAAGGTGAACGCGACGTTGTCCGGGCGGTCCTCGTGGATGGTCGGTGCGTCGTCGTCGGACGCCGTCACCGGGTCGAGCACCGGGTCGAGCCGTTCGTACTCCACCTCGACGAGGTCGGCCGCGTGGTGTGCCGCGTAACGGTCCTCCGCGACGACCACCGCGACGGGCATCCCCTGGTACCGCACCTTCTCCTCGGCCAGCAGTGGATACCTCGTTTCGGTGAGCGTCGGGACCCGGTATATCTGCGGGATGTCTGCGGGGAGGTGCGCGAGGTCGTCGGCGGTGTACACCGCGAGGACGTCGTCCTGTGCGGTCGCCTTCTCGGTATCGATGTCCTCGATCCGTGCATGTGCGTACTCGCTCCGGACGAACGAGGCGAACGCCATCCCCGGTCGCTTCATGTCGTCGACGAAGCTCCCGTGCCCGGTGACGAGTTCCAGGTCCTCCCGTCGCGCTCTGGCCTCCCCGATGTGGCCGCGGGACTGCTCACTCATTCCGGTCACCGTCCATCGCTGTTGCCGCGGTTTCGACGGCGTCGATGATGTTTTCGTAGCCGGTACACCGACAGAGGTTCCCCTCCAGCGCTTCGGCGATCTCGTCCCGACTCGGGTCGTCGTTCTCCTCCAGCAGGGCCTTCCCGGCCATTATCATCCCGGGGGTGCAGTAGCCACACTGGAGGCCGTGCTCCTCCCGGAAACTCTCCTGGAGCGGGTGGAGGTCGTCCTGGTCGCCGAGTCCCTCGACGGTCGTTATCTCCGCGCCGTCCGCCTGCACTGCAAAGAGCGTGCAGGATTTGACCGGACTCCCGTCGAGGTGGACTGTACAGGCACCACACATCGTGCTCTGACAGCCGACTTTCGGGCCCGTGTAGTCGAGCTGGTCGCGGAAGGCGTGGATCAAGAGCGTCTCAGAAGTAACTGATAACGTGTGCTCAGTGCCGTTAACCGTCACTGTAATTTCATGTGTTGCCATTATCTCTCACGCAGGGTCTGCTGTATCCTGAAGGCAAGAGCGTAAAAAGATTGCCCCACTACATCTGGCCCTCCCGGGTTCTCTGGCCACGTTCTCGACGGTTCCGGCAGGGTAGTGCGGTGCACGCCCTGCGCTCGCTGTGTGGCGGCCGTACGGCGTACGTTAATTTTATGTTCGCCCGAGGGAGGATACCACTAGGCATGACGAATCGAACACAGCCGGATACGTGGCTTCAGAGAACGGCATCGATCGTGGATGGACGCGAACTGCCACTGCTGTTTCTCGCAATCCTCCTGGTTCCGGCCATCACCGGGAACTTCTCGCTGACCATCTTCGGACTGATTTTCGGAATCTTCGCGATGGGCTATCACATCTCCCTCGGCGAGACGGGGATGTTGACGTTCGGGCACGCCGCCTTCTTCGGCCTCGGCGCGTACGGGTGTGGCATGTTCCTCACCCACGTCGACGTGCCGGCCGGGCTCGGGTTGCTGGGCATCCCGGTAGGCGTTCTCCTCGCACTCGTCGGCGGGTTGTTCATCGGCGCGCTCTCGCTGCGCAGGCGCGGCACCTACCTCGCCCTGATAACGCTCGCGTTCGGCGAGATGATATACTTCATCGTCTTCCAGTGGGAGTCGCTGACGGGCGGTGACGACGGCCTGTACGGGATGTCGACCCCCGGCATCGGGATTCCCGGCGTGTACGTCTTCCAGTTCGAGGACATGCTCGGGGGGCTCGTGACCTCGCGCATGCTGTTTTTCCTCTTCGTCTTCCTCATCTTCGTCGGCGCACTGTACGCGATTCGGCGGCTCAAGCGGTCGAACCTCGGCCACGTCTTCAACGCCATCCGGGAAAACGAGGACCGTGCGAGCTTCCTCGGGTACGACGTCTACCGGTACCGGCTGCTCGCGTTCGTCATAAGTGCCGGCTTCTCGGGCCTCGCGGGCGCTCTGTACCCGACGTTCCTGAACTTCGTCGGACTCGATACGCTCAGCTGGCTGCTCTCCGGCGAGGTGAACTTCTTCATCCTCCTGGGCGGCATCGGCACCTTCGTCGGACCGGTCGTGGGCAGCGTCTCCTACTACTTCATCACCGACTACATCAGTGCGGTGACGGAACACTGGGAGCTGTTCGTCGGCCTCATCTTCATCGGACTCGTGTTGTACCTCCCGGAGGGAATCATCGGGACGGCCAGGGATTACCTGGAGAAACACACGACCTATTCGACCGTGACGGTCCCACCGAAGAGCGACGAGCGGTATTCCGGGTCGGAACAGCGCGGTACGCCCGAAACTCACCCAAACACGGAGACATAACAATGGTATCAGTATCACAGTTCCTGGTGCAGCTGTTGAACGGCCTGTCACTCGCGAGTATCTTCGCGCTGACCGCGATGGGACTGACGATCATCTTCGGACTGATGGGCGTCATCAACATCGCACACGGCGCGTTCTACGCGCTGGGAACGTACATCGGCATCGCAGTCCTCGGGGTGGTCGGCGGCACCGGCGACTTCCTGCTGGCGCTGGTCGTCGCACTCATCGCGACCGGAATCATCGGAATCGGCGTGGAGGTGAGCGTCATCCGCCCGCTGTACGACCGGGACCTGATATCGTCACTCCTGTTGACGTTCGGGCTAATGTTGGTCCTGCACGGGGTCATCAAGTTCGTCTGGGGCGTCGGCAGCCGGTCGGTCACCACGCCGGCGCTGTTCGATTTCACGGTCCCGCTCGGCCTCGTCGACTACCCTGCCTACCGGCTGTTCGTGATAGCCATGGCGGGCATCGTCGCCCTCGCCGTGTGGTTGTTCCTCCAGTTGACGTCGACGGGCATGATCGTCCGTGCCGCCACCGAAAACCGGGACATGGTGAAGGCGCTCGGCATCGACATCGACAGGATCTACACGCTCGTGTTCGCCCTCGGCGTGGGTATCGCCGGACTCGCCGGGATTCTGCACGCACCCATGATCAGCATCTATCCGGAGATGGGGACGGCGATCATCGTCCAGAGTTTCGTGGTGGTCGTCATCGGCGGATTGAACAGCTTCCGCGGGTCGATCGTCGCTGCCGTCCTGGTCGGCATCGCGAGCTCGCTCTCGTATCTCGTCTGGCCCGCAGCGACGGAGGTCGCCATCTTCGTCGTGATGGTCCTGTTCCTCCTCGTGCGGCCACAGGGAATCTACGGGCAGTCGCTGGGCGGCCTGGAGTAGCACCCACCACCGGCCCTCGACCTGTCAGTTCGTCGTCCCCCTGGGGAACTTTATTGTTCGTTCACGGAGAACGCGGTGCCATGCCGGAGTACATTGACCTTGCACAGCCGATATACGACGGTCATCCCGTATACCACACCCACCAGAAGACCGTCGTCTGGACCGATTCCTCCCACGAGGACATCCGCGCCATCCTCGAGCAGGAACTCGGCGAGGAGCCGCCGTTCACCTTCGAGACGCGCGGGTTGCTGCTCTGTGACCACGGACCGACCCACGTAGACGCACCGAAACACTACAGTCCGGAGGGCGACCCGATAAACGAGCTGGCGCTGGAACGGTTCCACACGCCGGGGAAGGCCATCGACGTCTCGCATCGCTCCGCCGGCGAGTACATCACCGTCGACGACCTGGAGGCTGCGTGTGACGAGTACGACGTGACCATCGAGGAGGGGGACACGGTGCTCATCAGGACCGGCCACTACGACGAGACGTACCCCTCCCACGAATACTCCCAGGACTATCCGGGGTTGAACGCCGAGGCAACCCAGTGGCTCATCGACAGGGGCATCGTGAACTTCGGCGTCGACCAGCCGAGTCCGGACACTCCAGCCGACCCCACCTACCCCTGTCACACGCTCTGTCGCGAACACGACCTGCCCCACGTGGAGAACCTGCGGAACGTCGACCGACTGCTGGGCGAGTCGTTCACGTTCATCGGATTCCCGCTGGCGATCCGCGACGGCACCGGGTCGCCGATACGGCCGGTCGCCGTACTCGAGGACTGAAGCCCCGTCGTAGTAGGTTCGAGCGACCGGGGCGTGTAATTCCGGCCCGGGCTACGTAGAGCGGTTCTGTGGGCCGCCGCTTACGCGTCCGGCCACCGCTCGATGTACACCTTCTTGTCGGTGTAGAAGAATATCATGTCCTCGCCCTGCGCGTGCAGGTCGCCGAAGAAGGAATCCTTCTGGCCGCCGAAGTGGAAGAAGGCCATCGGTGCGGAGGTGCCGACGTTCACGCCGAGGTTGCCGACGTCGAGTTCGTGGCGGGCCTTCCGCGCATCCGCCCCGGACCCGGTGAAGAGGCTCGCGGCGTTGCCGAAGTCGGTCCCGTTCGCGACCTCGATGGCCTCGTCGATGTCGCGGGCCGACATGAGGCCCAGCACCGGTCCGAATATCTCCTCCTGAGCGATGACCATATCCTCGGTGACGTCGCCGAACACCACCGGGCCGAGGAAGTTCCCGTCCTCGTAGCCCTCCACCTCGACGTCGCGGCCGTCGTAGAGCACCGTCGCGCCCTCCTGTATGCCCGTCTCGACGTGGTTCCGGACGCTCCGCTCGTGTTCGGGCGTGATGAGCGGGCCGATGGTCGTCCCCTCGTCGAGGCCGTGGCCGACCGTCTGCTCGCTGGCTTTCTCGACGACGAGGTCCGCGAACTCGTCGTAGACCGACTCCTCGACGACAGCGATGTCGTTGGCGAGACACCGCTCGCCGGAGCAGGCGTACGACGAGGAGACCGTCTTCTCGGCGGCGAACTCCAGGTCGGCGGTCTCCGTGACGACGATGTAGTTCTTCGCGCCGCCCTGTGCCTGGACGCGCTTGCCGTGTGCCGCCGCAGTCTCGTAGATGTGCCTGGCGACCGGGGTGCTCCCGACGAAGGAGACGCCCTCGATGCCGTCGGCCTCCAGCAGCGCGTTGACGGTGTCCTTCCCGCCGTTTATCATCTGGACGACGCCATCCGGGAAGTCGGTCTGGTCGAGCAGTTCCATCAGACGCTGGGGGACGAGCGGGTCCTGCTCGCTGGGCTTCAGGATGAAGGTGTTCCCCGTTGCGACGGCGTAGGGGAGGAACCACAGCGGAATCATGCCCGGGAAGTTGAACGGCGTGATCGCTGCGAACACGCCGAGCGGCTGGCGCACCTCGCTCTCGTCGATGGCGGGAGCGGCGTTCAGAAGCGACCCCGATTGCATCATCGACGGGATGCCACACGCGACCTCGACGTTCTCGATGCCGCGGCGCAGTTCGCCCCTGGCCTCCGAGCGCGTCTTGCCGTGGTCCTGGACGAGAATCTCGGCCAGCTCGTCCTGGTGGTCCTCCAGCAGCGTCTTGAACTGGAACAGCGGCTGAATCCGTTCCTCGACCGGCCGGGCGCTCCACTCCTCGAAGGCGGCCTGGCCCCTGTCGATCGCCCGCCGCACGTCGCCGTCCGAACTGAACGGGACGTGCGCCAGATGCTCGCCCGTCGCGGGGTTCACGCTGTCCTGTCCGTCTTCGCCGGTTGGCGTTTCCCACTGCCCGCCGACGTAATTCTGGACGTACCCTTCTTCGGTCAATGTCTCAAGCGAGACCATACCAATCAGGGAATTGCCTCCGTCATAAGTGTTAGTCTCTCCATCCTGCTGCGAGCCCCCTCCTCTCTCCGCACACAGCGGGACCTAGCGCCGTTGACGCACCCAGAGAGTTTCCGGAATAATCGAAACGGAGACGGCGACCCCGGACTACTACATCCGGGAGGTCAGTTCGAGTTCCAGCGCGTTCGTCGTGCCGGAGACGATGTCGGGCAGGTCCTCGGTGAACCGCTCGCCGCTTATCCTGTTTTTCGGCCCCGAGACGACGAGCGACCCGTAGAGCGTCCCCGACGGACAGATGGGGCTCGCGACGGCCCGGAACCCCTCCATCGACTCGCCGTCGTTGAACGCGACGCCGGTCTCGCGGATCTCCTCGAGTTCCGCGATCAACTCGTCGACGTCGGTTATCGTACGGTCGGTCCGCGCCGGGAGGCCGTGGTGGTCGACGATCTCCCGAACCCGCTCGTCGGGAAGTTCCGCGAGAATCGCCTTCCCGGAGGCGATGTCGTGCATCGTCATCCGCAACCCGATGCGCTTGTACGGTTGAATCGCGTGTTCGCCCTCGGCCTTCCGGAGACACACCGCACGCCCGTGCTCCTCGACGACCAGCCACACGATCTCCTTGGTCTCCTCGGCGACCTGCTCGAGGAACGGCGCGCTCACCTCGTACACCAGTTCGTTCTGTTGGGCCGCCACGCCGTGGTCGAGGAACTTGAAACTGAGGAGATACTCGTCGCCGTCCTTGCGCAGGTACTCCCGGTCGACGAGTGTCGTCAGGTACGGGTGGAGCGTGCTGCGGGGCATGTCGAGATGGTCCGCTATCGTCGTAAGCGAGGCCGAGTCGGCGTCAGCCAGTAATTCCACGATGTCGAAAACCGTCTCGGCGGTTTTGACGGACCGTTTTCGCGTATCGTCTCCATCCATTAGCTCGATTACTGTACTCGACGGATTTATTACTTTCGCATATTCCAAAACGGCGTCGGGTGAGCGTATCTCGAATATACTGGCCGATAACTTCATGGTCCACAAGTTTGTCGCCGAGATATACTGGTCTGTTCCGTTCCAGAACAGATTACCGGGAGGTAAGGAGGGAGGCAATACCGTTCGTCGTTTCGAGAGTGACGCGACGGGGTGAGCCGAGGAAGTCGGAAGAACGCACCTGGCCGAATCACCAGAGAGATGGGCGGCGGTCTTCGCGCGCAAGTCGCAGGGCAACAGACGGTCAAAACAGATCGTCCCGGCGGAACCAGCCGAGGGCGGAGTCGGCCACGGGGAGGTGTGGTTTGTTCTCACATACCAAACGGCGCATCTCTGTCGTCCCCATACTGGCGGCTATACGCCCGGAGCAGTTCTGATACCCGTGAGGTCGGACGTCTTCTCACGGACCGGGAGGGGCGCCGGCCCGTTGCGAGTGTCGTGTTCGAGCCGGGTGCCTTACAACTATACTACTGTAACTCACCCCGAGGCTGCCCCGGCGGTGGCTCGGCAGTGCTGGCCGGACACCGTCGTCGAACGCCGGTGTTCGACTGGGTACGGGTCCGGGGCTCGTGGTGGGTCGCCGAGTTGGACTCGTCGTCCCGACCCCGGACAGCAGCATCCTCGCCCGCCCGTGAAGCGGCCTGACACGCGAGACGGCCCGTCTGGTCACTCGCGTGCGCTCGACCGGCAGCCAGCCCTAACCGAGAGCCGACGGTCTACTGGCCGAATCGATCGACGAGAAACACGGCGTCCGAGCGCTCGTGTTTCTCGCTCCCCGTCGTAGCACTCGCTGGGCAGGTCTGTGAGTATCTTGGTCGATGAACTCGACGGCCTGCCCGGTCCTCAAACTGGCTCGACCGTAGTAACCGTTAGAAGTTGTTACTCGTTAGCTGTTGGGGTAGATGATGAATCATCTCGACGAGCCCTCCGTCATAGAACTGCGACGAGGTCTCGGCGACGTGGAGAGCAAGAAGCCGACACAGGGACTGTCAGCTGCGAGCACGTCCAAGAACGGTGTGACGCAGACAGAGTTAGCCAGGTGGTACGACGTTCGGCGGCGAACGATCTACAGTTGGCTCACGCGACTCGTCGGTGTCGAGTCGCGTGAGCAGGCCGTCTTTTACGTTCACAAATTCGGAAGGTGCCAAAAGCTATCGGAGATAATTGCAGATGATTCGAAGCAACTTTTCACGACTCGTCTAAAGAGCTGGATGGAGCGCCGTATTTCCAGGCGTCGGCCGTCACGGACCTGGCGGCCCGTGTCGACCTCGCCTTCGTGACGCTCCCATCGTACTCGCCCGAGTTCAGTCCGGTTGAGGAGTGCTGGAGACAGCTTCAAGCCGTTCTCGACGACCGCTTCTCTGACTCACTCGACGAGCGTGCAGCCGCAACCGATACCGCTCTCGACCAGCGTTCCATCCCGAACCGAGCAATTACTTCTAAGCGGTGCCAGAAACAGTATCACCTCCAGTATATTCTCAGGGAGGGTGACGACGTCCGGACCAACAACGAGAACCCCTTCGGGCTCTGTAAGGTGGCTGGTGGTCGGGAGGTTCTCCCGGACATCCCGGAGGAGGAGGAGCGGGATAGATACCTGAAACCGACATCCAGAACTTCCGGTACGTGGACTGGACCATCATCCCGACGTTGCTGTCCCCTGGATTCGTTCGGCACCAGTTCTCCGGGAGAAACCACCCGTACGTGACCGACCGAGAACGGCTTTTTTGTACGGGTATCCCGTTAGTTACTCCTAATGGATACGTCGAGGGAGAGTTGATTGCGGGTCATCATCGTCGGAGCTGGCGAAGTCGGTTCGAATATCGCAGCCAGTCTCGCCGAGAGTCACGACGTCATCGTCATCGACGTGGACCCCGAGAAGGTCGAGAAACTCACCTACTCGAGTGACGTACTCGCGATAGAGGGTGACGGGACGTCACTGGAGATACTCGAAGACGCTGGTATCGGCGAGGCGGACATGCTCATCGCCAGTACCGACCGTGACGAGACGAATCTAGTCACCTGTGGGACGGCGAAGACCGTGGGTGATATCTTCACCATCGCTCGCGTACGGAGTGCGAACTTCCTCGACACGTGGGCCCAGTCGGAAGGCGCGTTCGGAGTCGATTTCATGGTGTCGACGAACCTCCTGACAGCGAACGACATCGTGCGTGTCGTCGGGCTCCCGGCCGCGGTCGACGTCGACCCGTTCTCGGGTGGACTCGTTCAGATGGCCGAGTTCGAGGTGACTGCAGACAGCGAAATCGCCGGGCGGACCGTCGAGGAAGCCGACAAATTCGAGGCACTGACGTTCGCTGCGCTGGTTCAGAGTGGTGACGTCGTGATCGCCAGCGGACCGACCCAGATCGAAGCCGGGGACAAAGCTATCGTCATCGGCAGTCCGGAAAGCGTTCAGGCGTTCTCGAGAACCGTCGCCCCGGCGAGAACGCCAGCTGAAGCTCGCGATATCGTCATCGTCGGCGGGAGCGATATCGGGCACCATACGGCCAAGCTGCTCGAAGAACGAGGCCTCGAACCGCGCCTGATCGAACAGGATGCGGAACGTGGCAGACAGCTCGCCGAGGACCTCCCGGGGACTATCGTGCTGGAACACGATGCGACGGACGTGGAATTCCTCGTCAGCGAGCACGTCGACCGTGCAGATGCGGTCATCGCAGTAACGGACAGCGACGAGAAGAACCTCCTCGTCTCGCTGCTCGCGAAGAACATCGGCGTTCGACGAACAGTCGCTGTCGTCGAGGAGGGGCAATACGCGAACCTCTTCGAGGCGGTGGGGATCGACGTCGCCATCAATCCGCGTGAGGCGACGGCCGAGGAGATCGTCCGCTTCACACAGGAAGGACAGATCGAGAATCTTTCGCTGATCGAGGGCCGGCAGGCCGAAGTACTGGAGATCGAGGTCGACGAAGAGAGTATACTCACCGGGCGGCCGATCCGGGAGAGTATCGGTGAACTGCCCTCGGAAGTCGTTATCGGGGCGATAACCCGGAATCAGGAGTTCGTCGTTCCCCGCGGTGACACCGTCGTCGAACCCGGCGACCACGTCGTCCTCTTCGTGTCTGCAGACGTACTCTCTGCCGTCATGAACGTCGTATGAGGATTCGAGTCGACTGGCGGATTAGCTGCCGACTGGTCGGAACGATTCTCAAGTGGTTGTGGGTCCCGCTCGTCCTTCCACTCGCACTTGCACTCTACGACGGGACGCCACTGCTGCCCTTCGTCCTGCCGATGCTCGGCACAGCAGCAATCGGCTTCGGACTCGAGCAACTGACGGAAGAACGTGACTTGCGGGCACGAGAAGCGTTCCTGATGGTCTCGCTGACGTGGCTGAGTATCGCACTGGTCGGTGCAGTCCCGTTCGTACTGGCCGGCGATGGAGTGCTCGCAGAGCCCGTGAACGCTCTCTTCGAGAGTATGAGTGGAATCACGACGACTGGGGCGACGGTCATCGTCGACTTCGACCGGCACTCGCGAGCGATCCTCATGTGGCGAGCGGTGCTGCAGTGGATCGGCGGTCTCGGAATCCTCGTTCTGGCGACGGCGATACTCTCTCAACTCTCGGTCGGTGGGGCCCAGCTGATGGAGACCGAGACGCAGACGCGGGACGTCAACAAGCTCACGCCCCGAATCTCCGAAACTGCAGCGCTTCTCTGGAAGCTCTACATCGGCCTGACCGGACTCCAGGTGGCAGTGCTCTACGGCCTGCGCCTCGTCGGATACGCCCCCGAGATGACGTTGTACGACGCTGTGGCTCACGCATTCACGACGATCTCCACGAGCGGGTTCTCCCCACGAGGGGACAGTATCGCCGCGTTCTCCCCCGCCGTCCAGTGGGCAATCATCCCGTTCATGGCGATCGGCGCGACGAGCTTCATCCTGATCTACTTCGTCGTCCACGGGAATTTCGAGCGACTCCGGCGCAGCGACGAGTTCCGATTCTACGTGGGGATTCTGGCGTTCTTCGCACTCGGTGTCGGAGGGATGCTGTTCGTCGACGGCGCACCGTATACAAGTCTCGAAGCGATCGCCCGTCACTCGCTCTTTCAGGTCGTCTCCATCGTGACCACCACTGGCTACGCGAGTACGGATTTCAACCTCTGGTCGTCGGGGGCGAAGCACCTCCTGTTCGTCTGCATGTTCATCGGTGGGATGGCCGGGAGTACGACCTGTTCGATCAAGACGCTCCGCTGGTTGGTCGTCATGAAGGCGTTCCGACGAGACCTGTTCACGGCCTCGAACCCGAGCGCGATTCGACCAGTCCGTCTGAGTGGAACCGTCGTCAACGAGGAGACGGTCCGAGACATCTACGCGTACGCGCTCGTGAGTCTCGTGTTCTTCATCCTCGCCACGATCTTCGTCGTCGTCGACGCGTCTCGCGTTCGGCTGACGGTGACCGAATTCGAGGCGATGAGTGCAGCAGCAGCGACCTTCTTCAACGTCGGGCCGGCATTCGGGATCGCTGGCCCGCTCGAAAGCTACGAGCCGTTCCCGACGTCGACGAAACTCGTGATGACGTTCCTCATGTGGATCGGTCGGATCGAAATCATTCCGGTACTGGTGTTGTTGACACCCTCGTACTGGCGTTCGTAGGAGCGACCACGCGAACCCCCACGGCGTGTCGAGTGCGTAGCGACCGACGAGTGCCGTTCCAACCCAGAGACCATGTCGTGTAGTAGACCAGCAATTGCCCCAACCTGCGAGACGGGAAGCCCCGGCGTCGTCGAGCGACGCCCGAGGGACCGACGGACCCGCTCCGTTCACGGCGTCGTGGACGTCACTGTTCCAGTTCCGGCGTCGAAACAGCGACAGAAGGATAGATTCGAGAGAGTATCGCCGAGTCGACGTCTGTCCCCGAATCGAGTGACAGTCGCTCGCCTCTCGTTACGAGGTCTTCCTCTTCGAGGAGGTCCAGTGCATCCCTGATGCGGGTTTCGATCCGATTCCCACGGCGCTGGTACCCGATCATCCGGGTCGTCTCGAGTACGAGGTCGTCCTCCTCGATCTCACCGCCCTCCTGCAGTATGAGTGCGATCGCTTTCGCTATCTCTTCGATCGGAATCTCGTCGATCGTCCGACTGGCAGACTCCGTATTGACCCGTATTCTGAACTCTAGCTCGTCGAGGGGTGGCCAGAGGAACTCGCCCTGTTCGTAAACCGCGCCACGTTTCTCGAGTTCGTCGAGTCGGTTCCGGAAGATGCGTTGCACTTTCTTGCCGGCACGCGACTGGGCCCAGACGTCGAGATACGTCCGCATCGCGGTGTCGTACTCGATCGGACCGTTCTGGAGAACCGCATCCTGAATCGAGTTCCGGTTCGCCTGGTCCATCCCCTGTACGTCGGGGTCGTACCGGTCGTCCCACTCGAGCGAGGGTTCCTCGTACTCGATTATCTCCTCGTGCTCCGTCTTCGAGCCCACTTCGGTCACTTCGGGTTCGTACGAGGGGACGTCAGCCGGGTCTGACGAGACCTGCTGCCCGTCGAGTAGTGCCTCGACCGTTTCGTCGATCTTGCGGATCTCTCGCTCCTGGTTAGACGTCCAGTCCGGTGACCAGATACGGTGAATCGTCCACCCCAGGTCCTCGAGCACCAATCGCCGGGTCCGCTCCCGGTCTCGTGCCGTCTTCGAGGAGTGATATGCCGCCCCGTCGCACTCGATGCCGAGTACGAACTTCCCGGGCTGGGTCGGGTGCTCTATCGCCAGGTCGATGCTGTAGCTGGAACTCCCGACGTTCGAGACGACGTCGTACCCCTCCGATTCGAGGGCTTCGTACACTGCTTCTTCGAACGGTGCCTCGGAGTCGAGCGCGTCCACACCGTGGTCGTTCCGAACGAGAGACCGGTCCCCGTTCCGCGCGTATTCGAGGTAGTTCTTGAAGTGTGCTGCACCGGTGCTGTTCGACCCGGAGAGGTCGATGTCGCCGGGGAGCATCGAACACACGACCGTTATCTGCTCTTTCGCCCGCGTCACCGCCACGTTGAGACGTCGTTCACCACCGCTCTGGTTGAGTGGACCGAAGTTCGTCGATATCGTTCCATCCTGGTCCGGACCGTACCCGATGCTGAATATCATCCGGTCCCGTTCGTCCCCCTGGACCATCTCGAGGTTCTTCACGAAGAACTCGTCCAGGACGTCGTCTCGACTGACGAACGTATCGAGTGCGGAGCTCTCCTCACGCCGCTCTGCGAGTGCATCCCGGATCGCCTGTTCCTGTGCACTGCTGAAGGCGACGACGCCGAGGCTCCTGTCGCTGTGCTCTTCAGCGTGTTCCTCTATCAGGTCGATGACTCGCTGTGCTTCGACCTCGTTCCGTCTCGACCCACCCCGGTCGTAGACGCCGTCCTCGACGTACTCGAAGGAGACGCCGGTCTCGACGTCGGGTTCGTTCTCCGGGAACGTTCGCAGACCGTCGTTGTAGTAGTGGGAGTTCGAGAACTGGATGAGTTCCTCCGTGCGACTCCGGTAGTGCCAGTGGAGGTTCTTCTCGGGGAGGACCGACGCGGTCTCTTCGAGAATGCTGTCGAGGTCCTCCCGGACGTCCTCCGTCGTTTCGACGTCGGACTGGAAGAACGACGTCGGCGGGAGCTGTTTCGTGTCGCCTGCGATGATGGCCTGGTCCGCTCGAATGAGGCTACTCACGGCATCCTGTGGCATGATCTGTGATGCCTCGTCTAACACGACGGCGTCGAACTGTATCGAGTCCGCTTTGAGGTACTGCGCGACCGACAGCGGACTCATCATGAAGCACGGCGTCAACCTCGTGATGAACGGTCCCGCTTCGTCGAACAACTCACGGAGTGGCTTGTGTCTGCGCTGCTTCTCCGTCTCTCGACGGACGAGTACCTGCTCTGCGCTGGACGCGTGTTCGAGATTCAGCGAGGGGCGACGGTTCGTGACCTCGTGCTGTACCTGAATCTTCGCGAGCTCCTGCTGTTCCTGGTCCAGGCGGCGGAAATCCTCGACGTACCGTTCCATCTCGTCGGCGTTGAACGAGCCGAGTTCCGTCCGCCCGTACACGCTGTCGAGCCACTCCGTGTAGAACCGCTTCTCGAAGGCCGGCACGAGGTGGTCGCTACTGTAGTCTCCCCGGAAGAACCGGTCGACGTACTCCGCACAGACCGTTTCACGGACGGTCTCCAGTTGCGAGGCGAACTGGACACGGCGCTGAAGGGCAGGGACTTCGTCCTGAAGGTCCTGGAGCGTCTCCGACAGTTCCTGGAACGGCGCCCGTCGCAGCGGGGTGCCGTCGACCCGCATCGCTTCGACGTCCATCGCGTTCTCGAAGAACGTGGCAGCGTCGTCGTAGGTCGCCAGTGCTTCGCGTGCTCGAACCAGGAACCGGTCGACACCCGGCAGGGTGCCATCGACGAGAGCTTCGACTATCGGCTCCGTGAGCGTGGACTCGTACTCGTCGAGTCCAGCGACCCAGCCCTGTGCCTGGATGAGTGTCTCCCAGTCCGTATCGCCGCCTTCGTACAGCGGACCGAGGCGCTGTATGACCCCCCGGAAGTCCTCTCTCCGGTCCTCGATGCGCTGCACTTCGGCGAGCTTGCGTGTATCTTCGAGTAGCTGGTCGTGACCCGGGTCGTAGTCCTCCCGGGCGTGATTCGTGACCGTCCGTTTGAGCGACCGATAACTCGGCTTGAGTGCCTTCAGCGCCCCGTATGCCGCGAGTTCGTCGTTGAGTTCGGGTCCGTTCGCAGAGAAGAAGCTACGCCGGTAGTGGTTCGAGAGCTCGTCGATGAGCGACTCGCGCTGTCGTTCCAGTTCTGCGAGTTCCTCGAACCGTCCACCCACCTGTGCGAACGACCCGTCGAAGAACGCTTCCTGCCAGGCGACGTCCGGTCGGTTCGAGACGTGCTCTAGCAATCGAGTACACTCACGGACCGCCGCGAGCGACGTCGGTCGAACTCCCAGTTCGGACTCGAGGTCGCCTGCAAGGTCTCGCAGACCGTCGACGGCGTCGACCTGCCGGTCCAGCGACTGTCGCATCGAGTCGCCCGTATCGACGCCCCATCGGCTGAGCGTCGTGTGTCGCCACGGGCTCGTCTCGTACGTGTCGATCTCTTCGCCGAAGCGCGCGAGCGTCTCTAGCTCGTCGACGGCGCGTTCGAGCGTGTCCTGACCCACGCTCAACGGCTGTTCGATGCCGATTTCGAGCCGTGGTGCGTCAGCGTGTTCGCTCACGATGCCGAACGCCCGATACGCCGTCAGGTCCCATCCGTCCGGTGAGAAGAACAGTTGCTGTTCGTATTTGTTGATAGTGTCTCTCCGGTCACGGAGCTTCCGGAGCCGTTTGGCGCGTTCGTCTGCGGACTCGATCTGCGGTGCTTTCAGCTCGGTTTCGAGGCTTGCGAGTACGTCCCTGTTGTTCGCCTTCTCGCCGTGGACTTCGAGACAGAACCGACCCAGCCCGACGTCGTCGAGCCGGTTCTTGACCACGTCGAGTGCCGCCTGTTTCTCGCTCACGAACAGGACGCGCTCGCCGTCGGCTAACTTCTCCGCGATGATGTTGGAAATCGTCTGGCTCTTCCCCGTGCCGGGTGGTCCCTGGAGGACGAAACTTTTCCCGCGTTTCGCAGCCTCGATGGCCTCCTGTTGACTCGAATCGGCGTCGAGGACCTGGTAGGTGTCGATTGGGTCGACGACGTCGTCGAGTTCCGGCGCTGCTGGTGGCGCGATGTCGCCTTCGGCTTCCCGGAGTGGTCCCATCTCGCCGTTGAGTGCCTGGATGACCGGGTTGTCCTTGATGGCTGCCCTGTTGCGCTCCAGGTCCGAGTAGAGACTGAGCTTGGTGAAGTCGAAGATTCCCAGGACCACGTCCGGTCGAATCGTCCATCCGTCGAATCCACACAGCGTCTCGTACACCGATTCGAACGCTGCGTCGATTCCGTCGAGCGAGAGCGCGTTGTCCGCAGGCAAACTGATTCCCCGCTCGGCCGCGAGCTTCTTGCGGAGCGCGGGGTTCAACCGGAACCCCTCCGCTTTCGGCTTGAGGACGTAGTTGTGTTTCTCCCCGTCCTGAAGCGCCGTCTCCTCCAGTTCGACGGGAGCGAGGAACAGCGGTGAGCGATTCGCGTCGTCGCTGTAATCCACACTGTACCAGCGCAGCATCCCGAGCGACAGGTACAGCGAATCGACCCCCCGCTCCCGAAGGTACTGCTTGTTCTTGAGACCGATACTGTACAGCGAGTCCTCCGTTTCGTCTGGCAAGCGGGTCGACAGTAATTCGTTCGACGAGACGTCGGGTCGCTCGGATTCCTCCTCGTCGGTCGGTCGCTTCCGGATGTAGAGCTCCCCATCTCCGTCGAGTTCGTCGGCGATAGTCGTCGGGTCCGCCTCCTCGAACGGCAGGGACTTCGTCTTCGTCGGCTGGAACGAGACGAGTTTGTTCCGACGGGTCAGGTCGAGCAACTGTGACTTCCACTCGTCTATCTTTCTGTCTAGCGAGTCGCCGGCTGGTGCGGCGTCTTCGGTAACCGTCTCTTCGTCCCTGTACTCCGTGATCGGGTCGACGTCCTGGTCCCAGAATATCGTCTGTTCCGGGGCTGAACTGTCCTCGTCGGCACCGGGGTCTGATTCCGTCCCGACGGTGGAATCCGACCTCGACGGATGGGCTTCTTCACGGGACGATGAGTCGGGCTCCACGAGGGCTTCGGCCTCGTCACTCGCCCAGACGAGACGGTCTCCATCACGGAAGTGGTAGTCCGCGAGCTCGGACTGCAAGTACCTCCGAACGTCCCGTTCGGACGAGAACGCCCACTGGTCCTGTAGCTCTGCGTCCGTCGTCGGTTGTAGCCGTGCGAGGTCGAGGATACGCTCCAGCTTCGTCACTGCTTCCTCCTCGTCGCCCAGCACGAGTCCCGTCTCGTCTTCCTCGACCGCTATCCGGTCTGTGACTGGCTCCTCGGTCTCGTCGCTGTGTTCCCACGCGTACTCCTCCCACTCGCCCAAGATGGTATCCACGTCTCCCGCATCGGCCTGAACAGCGTCGTGGAGTGCGGTCAGGTCGTTCCGGTCGATGGTCTCTCTGTCCCAGTCGTACTCCCCGTCAGCGTCGAGCGAGTCGACGAACCGGGCCCCCTCCTCCAGGAGCGTTCCGACGACGCCGCCGTCCATCGACTCTGCCATCGCGAATCCGGGTAGCTTCTCGAAGCGCCGTCCGAGCGAACAGAAGCCTGCCGCCTGCTCGATGAGCTGCAGTCCGTCCTCTCGTGGAACAGCCGCCGCTTCGGTCGGGGGGACGCCAGCGACGTTGTAGAACATCGCATGCTTGGGCGTATCGGCAGGGTTGCGAAGCACACGGCCGATACGCTGCACGAGTTCCTGATTGACCCCGCCGGTGGCCATGTTGACCGCCACCGACGCGTGCTGCATGTCGACGCCTTCACCGAGCAGGTCACCGGTTCCGACGAGGACGCCAGCACGTTCGGGTTCGTCGAATTCGTCGATGGTTTCGCGCTGTTCCTCCCGGCTCTGTGAACCGGACACGAGATACACCGAGGACGGATTCGCGACGACGTCGGTGAGCCGTGACTCCAGTTCCTCGACCTGTGCGTTGCTGTCCGCGAGAACGACCACGTTCTCCGTCGTGTGGTGTTCGACGACGAGGTCGGTCACCGCCTCCAGCACCGGCGAGAGGTTCCACTGCTTCGTCCGCCTCGAAAACAGGCGAGTCACCAGGTCTCGAAAGGCATCGTCCCGTTGCTTCAGTGAGTTCCCCTCCTTCGTGTGGGAGAACCGACGGACGTCCTCGTACGT
This sequence comes from Haloarchaeobius marinus, assembly GCF_051207415.1. Classification (NCBI taxonomy): domain Archaea; kingdom Methanobacteriati; phylum Methanobacteriota; class Halobacteria; order Halobacteriales; family Halorubellaceae; genus Haloarchaeobius; species Haloarchaeobius marinus. The sequence goes on from NZ_JBPKGD010000004.1 coordinate 198,251, forward strand.
CCGGAGTCGGCGTTCGGTATCGAGAGACAGTTCACCTCGCGTGATGCGCTCCCGGAAGTCACGGAACGACCGCTCGGCTCGCTCCGCGGTCGTCTCCAGGTCGTCGCCGACGACGTCGTACGGGGCATAGTGAACCTCCCAGTCGAACGAGGGGATGACGCCGTCCGCCCTCGCGTCCGTGATGGTGTATCGTTTCAGCTCCGGCCCGATGCTGTTCGAGAGGCGTTCCTTGATGCGTCCGCTGTCGCTCCCCGCGTCGTCGACGGAGCCGGACATGGCCAGTACGTCGCCGTCGAACTCGTCGAGGAGTGACCCCCACTCGCTCCCGGTCGCGTAATGGTGGGCCTCGTCGAGAAGGACCAGGTCGTACGCGATCCGTTCCTCGTTCACCAGTGACTGGGGAGTCCGGAAGTGAACCGTCCCCCACTCCAGCGTGATATCGTCGCTCCCGGTCGTTCGCTCTCGAGGGATGTTCAGGTGCCTCTCGAACTCTCGGCGCCACTGCTCGAGAATCAGGTCGCTATGGGCGACGACGAGAACGTCGTCGCTGCCGTTCGAACCCGGGTGTTCGCCCACTCCACCGATGGACTGGTCGTCCGGATGTAACTCGCCGTACTGGAGCGCTATCGCGCCGAGACCGAGAACGGTCTTCCCGGTCGCCGTCGCCATGTCCACGTAGCCACGCCTGTCGTGTTCCCACCACTGTTGCAGCGCATCGCGCTGGTGCTCCCACAACGGCGTCATCAGCTGGGGTTCGTCCAGGAGCGCGAGCAACCCCCGCGATGCGCTGTCCTCGAATTCGGTCAGCAGCAAATCGACGTTCGACGCGATGGCCCCGTCGTCGAATAGCTGCGTCGTGATGTCGGACACCGTCGCACCGGACAGGTCGAACGAGACGCTCAGATCCGCTCCGACGTGCCGAGTGAGGAGCTTCTCGACCACCGCCTCGGTCGCCTTCTCGACGTCGTCGATACCGAGGTCCGTCGTCGAGATGTCGTAACTGAGCTCGTTGAGCTGGTACGCGAGGAGGCCGAGCTTCTCGTCGCTGACCTCCTCCTCCAGAACTGCAGGGAGGTCGGCGTAGCGTCCCGCCGTCTGCTTCAATCCACGCCGATAGTAGGTTCCCAGCTCCCGCCCGAAATCGTCCTTCGAGAGTACGAGATCGTCGATCTGGATGCCAGACCGGATGTCCTTCGCGGTTTCGTCGATGTAGGGTGACCACTCCGTCTTCGGTCGTTTGCGGAGGAACTCGTCGTGATATTTCTCACCTGCCGACTGGATTTCTATCGCCCGGTCGTCCACGATATCGTCTATTTTACGTCCCATAGTGATGCCCGAGAGGAGTCCTGTCTGACATAGGTAATTCGTAACGCGTTATGTAAGTTTCGCTGACAGCAACGGGCGCGTCCTGCCGTCGTTCCACGTGGATGCCGACGACGACAGAGAGGGGTGAGCAGAGAGGAGGTCGTGAGTCCCGAAGACGGGGTCTCCCCATCCATGGCTCCGAATCGGCTGCGGTGGAGAGAGGAGCATCGCGGTATACGCCCGTGACTGAAACCGCGAAGGTACTCCTGGTCACGGTCGATGTCGACGCGAACTCGAACGGAGCGGGACCCGGAGTGATTCAGCAGTTCGAGGACGGCGAGTCCGTCGACCAGCCTGCGACCGTACGCTTCCCTCCACCGTCTCCGGAGCACCGTCCGCTCACTCGGTGGGTAACTCCTCGAACGCGTCTGCGATGGCGAGGTCACACTCCAGCTTTGGCTCCAGAGTCGTGCTCCGACAGTCGAGCTTCAGGCGCTCGCGCTGCCAATCGAGTCCGTCCTTTCCGCGCCAGACGCCGTGCACTGTCACGCCAGGGAGTTCGACGACGCCGAACAGCAGCGTCAGCAGGTAGAGCAAGGTTTCGACCTCGCGCCACGTCGCGGTCGTCTTCCGCGGGAGGTCCCGGGGAAGCTCGACGTGCTGGGCGAGTATCGTGTGGCCGCGAGCGCGCTCGACGAACGTGCGGTCGTTGCTGAACAGGAGGACCTGGCCGCGCGAGTCAGACTGCCACTCGTCGTACGCCTCGATTATCGCCTCGTCGCCGCGTTCGCACTCGACCTCCTCGGCCTGCTGGATGTCCCTGACGTCCCGGTAGGCGAGCAGGCCGAGTCGACTGATCCGTCTGGAGCCGACCGGCTGGTTCCAGTACTCCTCGAACGCCGGGCCCCAGGCGTCGACGTACGGGTCGGTGTCGTGGCACTTGACGTCCCTCCTCCGATATTTCGTCGCCAGCGTCGGCGCCGGGTTCCTCTTGCTCGCCTGGGTGATGAGTCGGCGACGGCGGATCGCCGGGCTCGTGGTCGTTCTCGGGTTGACAATGTTCGTCGTCGGCGTCTACGGTGGCGCCGTCGGCTGTAACGACCTGGGATACCCACCGGATGCGGACACGGTATCACGTACGACTGGGTGGCGAACCAGTTGAAGTTCGGAGACCACACGGATCGCATCGACTACCGATGTCGAGCGACACCGTATCGAGGTGTGGTACTCGGCGGCTATCTGCTGTCGACCGGGGGGACGCTCCTGTTTCTCGACGATAGCCCGACGGTGTGAGATGTTCTCCCTGATGGCCGTCTCGGAATTGTAAGGACAGTGATTGGCTCGGAGTTTGCTGAACGAGCGCCCGTACGCAGCACAGACGGATTCGTGATGAGGCGAACTCGTGCTGAACGGTCTCGTTTAAATCAACGGTTGGTGACACGGCTTGCTGGCCGTGCTGAAGAGAGGGCACACGGTCAGCAGGCTGGCAGTCGGAGGGACAACTCGGTCAACAAGGGCTCAGCAGACGGAGTGGTGCACGTCGATCGACGGTTCTCCGCTCTCGTCCTCGTGTATCATGTACGTCGGGTCTCCGACACACTGATTCGTGGCTATCCCCTCCTCTCTCGTTACGTTCCCGACGGTGATTACGGCCGCAAAGGCTTCGCTTCCGTCGGGGTCACCGATGGCCGTGTCGTACACCTGCTTCGAAGCATCCGGTTCGAGGAGATAGCTCTCGTTCTGTACCGTTTCACCCGACATCCTGATACGGACCTGGACGGTGACGGGTCGGTCCAGAGCGTTCTCGATGGAGACGGTCTTCGGGTCGTGGGTGTTCTCCGCTCGTTCGACCCAGTCCTCCGTCGCTGTCGACGTCGGTGAAGACGACGAAATCCCGCTCGTTCCTCCCGAGGTACACCCTGCGAGAACCACGGCTATCACGACTACCAACGACCACCGATTCGGAAATGTGACCACGGTTACGACTACACTCCAGCCACTCGGACGAGTGTCTTGTGGTCAGTCGTCGATTTCGGGTTCCAGCGACGCTCGATCGTTCGGTTCGACCTGTCCGGTGACGGCCGTCCTCCGTCCCGGCGGGTATCTGCCCGGGGACAGCGACCGCGGGCGGGACACTGGCCAACAGTGATGGGTACAGAACACGAGTAATCCCTCGTGACCGCAATGTCCAGCCAGGGGGTCGCAGCCGATGCACGACGAGCACGCCGCATCGCCCACGAACGACCGCTACCATCGAGGACCCGTGACCGACTCCGATAGAGACGCCGAGCCGGGCGAGGATGCGTTCGATATCGTCGCTGCCGCGAACGAGAACCTGCGGCGTGCCTTCGGCATGCTAGCAGCCGAAGCCCGGTCCGGCGAGTCTCGACAGTTCGGGCCACTCACGGTGGCCGCTGCCGGGGTTCCAGCACCGATTTTCAATCGAGTGTTCGTCTTCGACGTCCCGCCCGTCGGTGAGCTGTCGGCGGCGGTCGCGTGGCTGGCCGAGCGTGACGTGCCGTTCTGGGTCACCGTGACCGACCCTGCGGTCGAGGCCGTCGAGACCCACCGTGCCGACCTCGACCTCGTGAAGGCCGCCGAGCAACCGGGGATGGCGATGGCCCCACTCGACGAGATACCACCCCGTGACCCTGTCGCCGAGTTCGCCGAGGTGACCGACCCGGCGGAACGCGACGAGTTCAGCACGGTTACGGCGTCGGCCTTCGGGTGGCCGCGGGACGTCGTAGCGCAGGTCGACCGGGCCGCGCTGGCGGCAGACGACATCCGTCTGTTCCTCGGCAGAGTGGACGGCCAGCCCGCTGCGAGCGGGCTCTTGATACAGAGCGGGCACGTGGCCGGTGTCTACACCATCGGCGTGGTCGAGGAGCTCCGTCGACGGGGAATCGGGGAAGCGATGACCTGGGAGGTGCTCCGTGCTGGACGCGAGGCTGGCTGCCAGGTGGGCGTGTTGCAATCGTCCGAGATGGGCGCGCCACTCTACGAGGGGATGGGATTCGAGACGGTCGTCACCTACCACCACTTCGAACCGGCCACCGACGGTGGCGTGTACTGACCTGGTGGTCAGCGGTTGCTGTCCTGGACGACCTCGTAGAAGCTCACGAGTTCGGCGCGGTGGCCCGCCGGGATGGTGAACTGGCCGTCGGAGAACCCGTCGGGGTAGTGCCACTGGCTACGCCAGGTGTGCAGGCCGGGCTGTTTCGGGGGTGTGGTGTACTTCCAGGACGAGACCCACCCGGTCCGGTCGTCGTCACGAAAGTAGGGCTCGGTGTAGCGCTCGTCGGCGTCCGGCACCGGCTCGCCGTCGATCCACGCCGAGTACTCCTTGGCGTCGAGCCACCGCTGGACGTCTTCGCGCGTCGAATCGCCACCTTCGCCATCGATCCACCCGACCGTGTGTTTCACCCAGTCGCCCATCGAGACCTCGAGCGGGTCCTCCCGCGACCCGAACACGTGGACCCGCGACACCGGGACGTTCCCGTTCGGCAGTTCCCCGTCGTCACGCGCAGCCACGGTCCCACTGAGTACGATTCCTCCCCCTGCGAGGGCACCACCTCGCTTCAGAAGTTGTCTCCGGAACATCGATTCAGGGGTCGAGTGGCGCAGTCATTAACCTTGGGGCCCTAACATGTTGAGCGCGTGAGTTCGTGCACCGCTGGTACCGGTTCGGCACCAGCGTGGACCGAGACGAACGCTGCGCCGAGTACAGGCTCAGCGTCAGCTCGAGGCCCGAGTCTGCTGGCCCCGACCGCCACGGTCGGCCAGCCAGCCACCGATTCTCCCTCCGAGTTCACCGATGAGCGCGGCCAGCCCGAACCCGACCAATGTAATCCCGAACGCCACCCCGACGCCCACCACCGTGAACCACCGTGGATTGGGCATTCCGATCACGACAGGTAGGATGTCGATCAGCATCCAGAGCACTGGCAGCCCACCGAGCAGACCGGTCCGGGCACCGACCCCGCGACCGTCGCCGACCCTGCGTTTCGCCAGATAGCCAGCGAGGAGGCCGCCAAAGAGCACCGGAGTGAGTGATATTTCGGACCCCGACTGCCAGTAGCTCGTCGCCGTGAACGGGATGGACGCCAGCCCGCCGACGAGGGCGTACTTCCACTTGTCGTTCGTCGATCGCGGGGGGACCTCGCTGGGCGGCATAGAAGCACGATTGTCGTTCGAAGGACATGTACGTTTCCCTTCACACGAGTCGTCCGCTGTCTGCAGTACACCTGTGCTGACAGCAACTGGGCAGATTCCAGGAACGTGCCGCATACAGAGCGTGCACCTGGTACTGACCGCCCGTCAGCGGGGGTGCAGCGGGTTTGGATGGCACAGTGAACCGGGACGGCCGGTCGAACGTTCGTTGCGACCGCAACGGTAATGACGACACAGCGACCGTTTCTGGCATGGAACTCCTCGCTCTGTTCATTATGGGGTTCGTGTCCGTCGTACTGCTGGTTGCCCTGGCAAGCGTCCATATCGGGTTCGAGCTCGAACTCACCGGTCTCCTCGGCACAGACGAGCGCTGGGAGACCCCGCCGATAGGGGACAGCCAGTCAGGTTCCGAGGACGAGAAGCAGTAGGGCCACCATCTCGGTCGACCAGCGTCTTCACCGCTCGTGAAAAGAGGGAGACGGGCCGTCTGTCGGGTTCGTCAGCTGTATGCAGCACGCGATTTCCGTCACCTGGCGAGAGGTTCGACGAGGCCGTACGTTTCACGATCGGATTTTCGTCCCGATTCTCCCGTAACCTAGTCTGGTTTCCTGATGAAACAACGCTCAGCGCGCGGGGTATCAGGACTCCTCGACGTACTGCTGAATTGCAAAGTCATCGGGACGTTCGGGGCTCACCCCGTGAAGCAGTGGCTCGAAATCACCGTTTTCGTCCGGGTCTTCCAAGATGTCCTCCATCATCGCGTCTTCGACATCGTGTAATGGGTGTGTCGAGGCACGTCGAGCTTCGATGAGTTGTTCCATCGAGTCCGCTTCGAGATACCAGACGAAGTAGTCCCCATCCTCAGCGTGTTCAATAAACAACGATATCGTGTGGAGGCTTTCCGCTGACCAGATGTCTTGGACACCTTGGCTGTCCGCCTCTGCTTCGGCCTCCATCTTTGTAATCCACTCTCGGAGGCGCTCGGTCTTACCGGGGCGGATCTTCTGCTTTCGAATGAACGTATCAGCCATCAAGAAGCAACTTCGAGTAGTGGAACATAAGTCTGTAGGATGCTGACTACAGCCTCTAGGCGTTGTTTAGACGCCTGAATTCAGCGGGTTGACCCCTCTAACGCGCGTTCGATGTTTCGGACCGCCGATTTCATGACAAGTTCACGGAACTGACCGAACCACGTTCTCGCCCACAGCGTCTCACCGTATCGCTGGCGCAAGCCGAAAAACACCGATTCAGCGTTCGAGCGCTGATTGTAGCCCCGATCGTGAATGAGTAGATTCCTCGCCCACCCTCGGAATCCTGGGTCACGCTTCGGAATCAGCGGTGTGACATTTTCAGAACGTAACTTCGTGCGGAGCTGCTCCCAGTCGTAGCCTTTATCCGCCGCCACAGCCGTCAACGCGTCAAGATTCCGCACCAGCACCTGCCAGCCGACCTGTGTATCGTGCGGTTGTTTCATCGAACAGTGTATATCTAGGATCACACTCGTTTCACAATCGATGAGAAGCGTGGTCTTCACCGCCTCGAACGTGTAATCCGTCCGTTTCGCGTAGTGCTGACTCGCCTGGACACGATCCACACCGGTTGCGTCGATCGCTTGAACATCGCCGAGTTCGTACAGTTCGACCGACGCGTCAAGGATTGCTCGCCACCGCGTCATCGGAATCGCTTGCTTCCGCGCACACACGGTCGAGAAGTGCGGCAGCGTCTCCACCGTCAAATCAAGTGAGTTCGCGACCCGCGGCATCTCTCGCAGCACGTCCATCAGCTTCCGGTAATCGTGGCCGAGATACTCTTTGAACCCCTGAATCGCCAGAATCACCCAATCGGCATACCCCTCTTGACCGGGGCGGTATGCCGGAGCGGGCTCGCCAGCGACGGCTTTTTGGGCGAACGTTACGACTGTCTTCGCGAAGCGGGCGGTCTTGGTTTGCACACCGAACCCGTCCCGCTTCACTTCATAGTAGATTCGACAAGTAGCGAGTATTGCTAGGACACTAGAAGTTACTAGTGACGATTGCTCCCGGTTGGTCAGGAGCGTCTAAACAGGGCCCAGCCTCTATATCTTGTACGTCGTTTATGTCAGTTATTGATGGCTTCGACAGAGCCGGTCGGACAGACGGTTCTGGGCCTGACGGGTTCAGAACGCCGTTGGGTGCGGTTCAGCTATACCGGTCGTCCCGTCTCCTGGCGGTTTCGGTGGGAGAGCTGCGATTCGAGTTGTGCAAGGCACTTTGTGGAGAGGCCCCGTAGTCAAGTCCACTGGACAGCCCCCAATGGACACGTCTATCACCTGCTCCTTGGTCTCCCGTCGTTCACCACCATGAGCGACGCCGTCGCTATCATCCAGATCGTCGTGACGATCATGGGACTAGGCGTCGCTGCGCAAGTCCTCGCAGACCGGGTGCGAATCCCGAGTGTGGTGTTTCTGATTCTCGCAGGAGTCGTCGTCGGGCCAGAAGGGCTCGGTCTCATCACTCCCGCGGTGTTCGGGAGTGCACTCCAGGCGATCGTCGGGTTGAGCGTCGCGATCATCGTGTTCGAGGGAGCGTTCCACCTCCAGATAGACCGGATCCGCGGTGCCCAGCGAGAGACGCTTCGACTGATCACGGTCGGAGCGCTCGGTTCGCTCGTCGGGACGGCAATCGTCGTGCACTACGTGCTCGGGGCACCGTGGGACGTCGCGTTCCTCATCGGGTCGCTACTCATCGCCACCGGTCCGACGGTGATCACTCCGATCATGAACGTCGTGCCCGTCCGAGAGCGCGTCGCCTCGACCCTCGAAACGGAGGGTGTCGTCAACGACGTCACGGCAGCGATTCTGGCGATCGTCATGTTCGAGTACGTCCTGCTGGGGTCTCAGGGGTTGCCGAGGCTCGTCCAGGAGTTCGCCATCCGATTCGGCCTCGGAATCTTCGTCGGGGCGACGGTCGCAGTCGCACTGGTGTACATCCTTCGGTACGGGACGCAGTCGGTCGAAAATGCGCCACAGAACGCTCGCCTCATGGTGCTCGTGTCCTCGCTGACCATGTACGCCATTGCAGAAGTGCTGGGGGCAGAGTTTGGGGCATCGGAAGCCGGGATCGCTGCGGTCGCGACGGGTGGGTTCATCCTCGGTAACACGGACATCCCCTACCGGGATACGGTCGAACAGTTCAAAGGCGACGTCTCGCTGCTCGTGATCGCGTTCGTGTTCATCACGCTCGCGTCGTTGCTCTCGCTCCAGGACTTGCTCGGACTGGGTGCTGGAGGCGTCGTCGCCGTCGTCGCCATCGCGGCTATCGTTCGTCCAGCAGTCGTTCTGGTCAGTACCGTCGGCGACCGACTGACGCTCCGCGAGCGACTCTTCATCAGTGCGCTGGGTCCGCGAGGGATCATTCCCGCTAGCGTCGCGACGCTGTTCGCGCTCGAACTCCAGTCGACGAATCAGACAGCGGCGACGACACTGGTCGGCACGGTCTTTCTTGTCATCTTCGTTACCGTCGTGTTTGAAGGGGGACTGGCCCGTCACATCGCTCAGGCGCTGGACGTGATACCGATGCGTACGCTCATCGTCGGCGGTGGACGCGTCGGAAGAGAGCTTGCAGAACGACTCGAACGCCGGGGTGAAGAGGTCGTCATCATCGAGAAAGACCAGCAGGTCGTCGAAGAGTTGCGCCAGGCGGGACTGACGGTCCACAACGGAGACGGGACCGAACAGGAGGTACTGGAGAACGCCGGTGTCGGGAACGCGAAGATCGTTGCAGTGGCGACGAGGGACGACGACGTGAACCTCTTGATCGGACAGCTCGCGAGAAACACGTACGACGTCGAGACGGTCGTCGCCCGAGTGAACGAACCGTCGAATCTCGACGCGTTCGAGGACATCGACATCGAAGCGATCTCGACGTCCATGTCGGTCGCCTGGTCGATGGACAACGTCATCGAGCGACCCGGAATCTCGCAGTGGATGCAAGAGCTCGACCAGGACGGCGACGTCCAGGAGGTCGAAGTAACCTCGAGAGAGCACGTCGGAAAGACGGTCTCGGGGTTGACGGAGGAACTTCCGGAGGGGTGCCACCTGGCGCTGATCAGTCGCGACGAGACCAACCGACTCCCACATCCCGACGACCGGATCGAGATGGGTGACCACCTGACCTTCATCGGTCGAAGAGAGGCCGTTCGAGAGGCGATCGAGTACTGTACCACCTGACAGCCGCCCCGCCCTGACGGGCGAGGACTCCCGCGGCACTGCACCGCACCGGTGAGTTGGGACGGGTACGGTTTGCGACAGCCCGGGGTGGGCGGGTACCGGCTGTGCCGATCGGCCGGTACTCCTGTCCCGGCGTGGGGTTCGGCGAGACGTTTGCGTACCACACTTCGGCTCCGGCACAGAAAGGGTATCTTCTGCTCCGAACCGGGGACTCCCGATACTGTCCGGTCGAGTGGGCGGGTGGACCGCCTCGGCAGTGTCAGCGACCGCTCCGAGTGAGATCTTCTGAAGCGAGAGGCGACACCCGAGCAGGCGACGAAGCCTCTCACCCTCAGTTTGCCGAGTGCGACAGCACCCGGGCATCGGCGTCCAGGCGACAGTTCGAGGCATCAGCTGACGCGTTTTCGGGACATAGTTTTATTTGACTACCAGTGTGAGTTCAATGTGGACATGTCACAAGGTGACTTCGAAGGATACGGTGGTCGATTCGTCCCAGAACCACTCGAAGAACCGCTGGAACAGCTCGCCGGTGCGTACGACGAGATCAGCGAGACCGAAGACTTCCAGGCGGACTTTCGACGGCATCTGGAGGAGTACGCCGGACGGCCGACGCCGCTCTATCACGCCGCGAACCTGAGCGAGGGATACGACGCCGAGATATACCTGAAACGGGAGGACCTCCTCCACGGCGGGGCCCACAAGATAAACAACTGTCTCGGGCAGGCGTTGCTCGCGAAGAAAGCCGGAAAGGAACGACTGATCGCGGAAACCGGTGCGGGCCAGCACGGGACTGCCACGGCGATGGTCGGAGCGTTGTTCGGACTCGACACGGAGATATACATGGGGAAGAAGGACGTCGAGCGCCAGAAGATGAACGTCTTCCGGATGCGCCTCATGGGCGCCGAGGTCAACGAGGTCACGAGGGGCGGAGAGGGGTTGGCGGACGCCGTCGACGCTGCACTCGAGGACTTCGCACAGAACATCGACGACACCCACTACCTCGTCGGGAGCGTCGTCGGACCGGACCCGTTCCCGCGGATGGTCCGTGACTTCCAGAGCGTGATCGGGAGTGAAGCGCGCGAGCAGTTCCAGGAGCGTACCGGTGGGCTCCCGGATGCCGCGGTGGCGTGCGTCGGCGGTGGGTCGAACGCCATCGGGTTGTTCCACGCGTTCCGCGACGACGACGTCGACTTCTACGGCGCGGAGGGCGGCGGCGAAGGGTCGGAGTCGGACCGCCACGCAGCGCCACTCGCGAAGGGCAAGGACGAGGTCATCCACGGGATGAAGACCCGCGTCATCGACGACGACGTCGAGGTGCACTCGGTCTCCGCGGGTCTCGACTACCCCGGCGTCGGCCCCGAGCACGCGATGTTCCGGGCGGTCGGCCGCTGCGAGTACTCCGCCGTCACCGACGACGAGGCCCTGGACGCGTTCCAGGAACTCAGCGAGGCCGAGGGCATCATCCCCGCCCTGGAGTCCAGTCACGGCGTCGCACGCGCGCTCCAGCTCGCCGAGGAGGGGGCCCACGACACCATCCTCGTCAACCTCTCCGGGCGCGGCGACAAGGACATGCAGACCGCCGCCGAACTGTTCGACTTCGAGTAGGCAGTCCGCCCGCCCCTCCACGGTTCTTCCCGCTCGGACGTCGTACCGATGGAATAATGCGTCAGGCGTCGGGCTATGATCGTGACTTTCAGTCGCCGTCGTCGAGCGCTGCTTCGAGTTCGTCGACGCGGTCCTCGAGGTCGCGGATGTCGTTCTGCTGGCCGATGCAGACCGAGAGGAGGATGGACTCGGTCGGGTCGGTGCTGTCGTAGTAGCCGCCGGCGTGGGCCAGTTGCTGGACGTGCTCGATGACGTCCTCGACCGACCGCTGGTGTTCGTAGTAGACCAGTGCGCGCTTGTACGACTCGACGTCGCTGGTCCAGGCGTCCACGACGTCGCGGTAGGCGGGGTTTGTTGCGGCCATCGAATCACGCCTCCTGCGTGTCGGGGTGGGTCTGCGTCGCTCGCTCCCGACACCGTTCTGCGTAGTCGACGATGGCGTCCTGGACGGTCTCCCCGGTGCCGACGGTCGTCGTGCCGACCTCCTGGGCCCGGTAGCTGCCGTCGCCGTCCTCTTTGACCCGAATCTGAAAGACCTGCGCGTAGTTCATTCTCTCCCTCTCCGATCGGTGACCGCTGGTCTTCTCCGTCCCATCAGTCCGGATAGTACAGGAACGCGATTGTATAGGTGAGCCATGGGCGGAGTGAAACTGAAAGTGAAGCTCCGTATCGGCTACGATTCCGGGACCGAGGAGGCCCGGGTCGATTCTGGGGTCCGTCCGGAACCGCGTGGCCCGCAAAGAGGAGTAAGCGGGCGTTTCCAGGAATCCCCCGCTACGAACGGAGGCGACACGTCACCGACGACGTCCTGCACATTGCGACGTCCGCAACGCTCCAGGTCGTCGTCCAGGACCCGCACCGGGAACCGGTCGCCGACGGCCAGGTCGACGTCGTCTCGGAGGCGGACGATGCGGTACTGACGTTCGAGGCGACGAAACGGGGTTCGCGACACCGGTGGGGACTTCGAGGCGGGGTCTTACACGGTTCGCATGTACCCGACCGCGCTCACTACCCGAACTGCTGGCGCTCCTGCTTGCGGAGTTCGATGCGCCGGATCTTCCCGGAGGAGGTCTTGGGGAGTTCGTCGACGAACTCGACCCGGCGGGGGTACTTGTAGGGGGCGGTCTGCTCTTTCATGAACTCCTGCACCTCCTCGACGAGGTCGTCGGCAGCCTCGTACCCATCGGCGAGGACGACGTAGGCCTTCACGACCTGCCCGCGCTCGTCGTGGGGGCTGCCGACCGCCGCCGCCTCGGCGACTGCGGGGTGTTCGATGAGCGCGTCTTCCACCTCGAAGGGACCGATGCGGTAGCCTGCCGAGATGATGATGTCGTCGGCGCGGCCCTCGAAGAAGAAGTAGCCGTCGTCGTCGCGACTCGCCAGGTCGCCCGTCCGGTAGTAGTCGCCGCGGAACGTGTCCGCGTCCAGGTCAGGCCGCTCGTAGTAGCCGTCGAAGATGCCCGGACAGTCCACCGGCACGGCTATCTCGCCGATCTCGTCGGTGCCGACCTCCGTCTCGTCCTCGGTGTCGATGATGGTCGTCCCCATGCCCGGTGCGGGCTTGCCCATGCTGCCGGGTTTGACGTCGATGCCGGGGTAGTTCGTGACGAGCGCGACCGTCTCGGTCTGGCCGTAGCCGTCCCGGGGCGTGACGCCGAAGGCGTCCTCGAACGCCGCGATGGGGTCGCGGTTGAGCGGTTCGCCCGCCGAGAGGGCGTCCGTCAGGTCGACGTCCCACTCCTCGAGGTCCTCCTGTGACCACATCCGGTACTGCGTCGGCACCGCACACAGTCGCGTGACGCCCTCCCGTTCCATCACGTCGAGGAAGGTCTGCGGGTCGAACTCGCCCTCGTAGATGAGCTGGCTCGCCCCGGTGGTCAGCCCAACGCCGACCGGACTCCAGAACCACTTCGCCCAGCCGGTCCCCGTCGTCGCCCACAGGAGTTCGTCGTCGAAGTCCGTCTCCTGGGTGACGCCCCACCAGTGGGGACCGTTGACGAGTTCGAACGCGCGCATCCAGCGGTGGCGGTGCATCACCGGCTTGGGCTGTCCGGTGGTCCCGCTGGTGTAGTTGATGGTCATGGGGTCGTCCGCACCCAGGTCCGGCCCGTCGTGGGTCGGTGGCACGTCGTCGACGAGGTCCTCGAAGGCGTGCCAGTCGCCCTCGCCCGCCCCGTCGAGGACGACGAACGTCGAGAGCGGCGTCGCGTCCCGGATGGGTTCGACCATGTCCGTGAGGGAGTCGTGGGCGACGACGACCGACGCCTCGCAGTCGTTCGCGCGGAACTCGATGTCCTTCGGCTTCAGCATCTCCGAACTGGGGACGAGCAGCGCGCCGCGCTTGAGCGCGCCCAGCTGGACGGCGAACGCGTCGGGGTGTCGCGGGAACAGGTGTATCACGCGGTCGCCCTTCCCGACGCCGAGGTCCGCCAGGGCGTTCGCGAACCGGTTCATGTCCGCACGCACTTCCGCGTACGTCCGCTCCTCGGCACGCCCCGACGCGTCCCGGAACCGGAGTGCGACCCGGTCGCCGAACTCCCGGGCGTGCGATTCGACCACCGCGGGGATGTTGTAGTCGGCCGGGATGTCCCACTCGAACTCGTCGAGTCGTTCCTCGTACTCCGAAGGCATGGTCTACGTTAGAAAGCCCCACGTCTTAGAAGTACCTCCCCAGGGGGTGAGTGCCACGTATCTGATGCGTTTCCGCCGTGGCGTACTCGGCGGGTGACTGCCAGGGCGTGTCAGCCGCCAGTATCGTCTGCAGGCTCACCTCGGTTGGCTCTCACGGCCGGGAGGAGAAGGGCAGGGCTGTCACGAGTGCGAGCGTTCGGTGCGATCGACGCCTGCGCCGAGTCACTGTCGCACAGTGGAAATCGGGAGCATTTTAAACTATAGATTTATTTTATACTTTCGGGGAATTGGAATCCTGTCCCAGCTCTGATTCCGAACGCTTTTTCACATTCCATCCCGTAGGAAATAAGTTGGTACTCTGAACCAAGTAAAGGTTTATTGTCGGGTTTGCTGTGGGCAGTCGGGGCCGTTCCGTAGATTCACTCGTGGGTCACCCCCGTGAGAGTGACCGACTACCCGAGTCCGAGAAGCTCCTTCGGTTTCGTCTCGACCAGTTGCTCGAACTCTGCCGGAGCGAACCCCTCCTCGAGGAGCGTCTCCCCGAGGATGCGGAGGCTCTCGGGCACGCTCGGATTGACGAGTTGGCCGACGTCGCTCGACACGACGCAGTTCTCAACCCCGACGTCCCGGATGTTCTCGGCCAGGTCGGCACTCGAGATCCAGTGGTACTTCGGGCTGATCGCCATGAAGGGGAAGTTGAGGGTCGCGCCCAGGTCGACGAGTTCCCGTTGCTGGTCCAGGTCCAGGTCGGTGACGTGGTAGTTCGGGTGGTCGATGACTACCCTGTCGTGCCCCCGTTCGGTGAGGTAGGTCACGACCTCCCGGGTCTCCTCGAACGAGAGGTGGCCGAGACAGAACAACAGGTCGCCGTCGACGACCTTGTCGAGACAGAGGCACACCTCCGGCCGGAGTGTGCCGTCGTCCTCGAGCGCGTAGATGCCGTCCCGTCCGTCGTACTCCCTCCCTGCGTCGACGCCGAGGAACGCACCGAGCGAGCCGGTCTGTTCGGCGTGGTGCCTGGCGTCTATCGTCGGTCCCCAGACGACCCGTGCTCCGTACTGGATGGCTGCCTCGACCACGAACGGGTTGAACCCACCGTTGCAGTAGTTGAGGACGACGCTGCCGAGCATCTCGATGTCGGTTCCGTCACGGTCCAGCAGCCGGTCGATGTACGGTTCGGCGTACACCGTCGGCAGGTGGTGTTCCTTCATCACGACCGCGTCCATCCCCGCAGCTGCTGCCTCTATGGCGCACTCGTAGCCGTCCACCCTGCGGTCGAACGGCGACGGGCCGACGTGCGTGTGGAGGTCCACCGCCCCCGAGAGGTCGATTCGGTCTCGCATAGGACACACTCTGTAGGGAGATGGTAAAGAACTACGCCGGATTGCCGTGTCGGGACGGTCGCGAAAGCACGGCCACGAGAGCAACGTGTTTCCAGGGCGAAGACCGGTTCGTGAGTACGGGGAGTGGCTTCGTCTCGACCGACGTCAGCGAGGGCGTCGAGTCCCGACCCGTCATCCGTCGTCGAATATCTGTCCCAGGAGGTGCTGCTCGCCACGGTGGAGTCGCTCCAGGAACGCGGACTTGCTGATGCCGAGTTCGTCCGCGACGTCGGTGGCGGTCACTTCGCGCGGAACGCTGAGGTAGTTCATCTCGAGTCCCACGCGGAGTGCCTCCTCCTGTGCGGGGGTCAGGTCCCACTTCTTGACGATGAGTTCGTCCTGTGAGGAGTCGAGTGGGTAGACGCGCTTGAGGTCCACGCCGACCGCGTCCTGCGTCGTCTCGAGGACGTTCCGGAGCACGTCGTACCCGACGACACCGCCACTGAAGATGCCCCGACCGTTGCGGTACTCCAGCGATTCCGCCATGAACCCCGTATTGATGAGGTCGTGGATGACGCACGGATGCTTCGAGAGACAGCGGTAGTTGCTCCCGTCGCCGGCGTCCGAGACGTGGAGGTACGCGATGCGGTCGTCCTCGTCGAGCCAGGATGCGAGGTCGTCGGTCCGGGAGGTCGCCGTGAAACGCAAGAGCGTGGTCCCGTCCGCACGGTACTGGGGCGGGTGACAGTGGACGGTCGTATCCAGTTCCGACGTCGCGTCTGCGAAGGGACAGTCGTCGCCGGTGACGGCGAACTCCACCACGAGACACTCCTCTATCATACCGGCCCGTACGGAGAGCCTCCATATAAACCCCTGTCATGTTGTGGCAAATCAGTGTCCCCCCGTGTGCGAAACGGAGTGCACGGACGCCTCGGCGGTGAAAGGACGTGGCGGGACGCTGGCCGACCTGCTGGCGGTCGTTCTCCACGCCGAGGTGACCGGCGCCCGTCACTCCCCCGTGAACTCCGGTTCGCGGTCGTCGGAGACGGCTGCACGGCCCTCGTCGTAGTCGTCGCTCTGGTAGGCTTCCTCGCGCAATCGCTCGACGAGTGCTCGCTCCGCGGGCGAGAACGCCTGTTTGTCCAGTATCCCCTGGACGATGCGCTTCGTCCCGACGAGCGAGAGCGGCGCGTTACTGGCTATCCGCTCCGCGAGGTCGTCGACCCTGTCGTCGAGTTCCGCCGCGGGGACGCGGTCGTTCAACAGCCCCATCTCCTCCGCGCGTTCGGCGTCGACGAGGTCGGCCGTGAACAGGAGTTCCTTAGCGTTAGCGGCCCCGACTGCGGTGAGCGTCTGTCGAATCGCTCGTTCGGTGTAGACGAGACCGATCCTGGCGGTGGGGATGCCGAATCTCGCCCGGTCGGCGGCGACGCGCAGGTCACAGGCCGTCGCCAGGTCGAAGCCCCCGCCGACCGCGTCACCGTTGATTCTGGCGATGGTGGGGTAGTCGAACCGGGCCAGTCGAGTGAACGCCTCGTCGTAGACGTCCTCGTACTCCTCCTGGAACGCGTCTCCGTCGAGTTCCGAGAGGTCGAATCCCGACGAGAACGCCTTCGCTCCCGCCCCGGTGACGACGAGACACCGGACGTCGTCCCGGGATTCGAGGTCGTCGAGTTCCTCTGCGAGGTCGGGAAGGAACGACGGGGCGATGGCGTTCCGCTTCTCCGGGTTCCGTATCGTCAGCGTGGCGACGTGGTCCGCCACGTCCACGTCGATTCCTACCACCGTCTGTCACCTGCGTTCGGGCGGCCCGTCCCGAGTCGGTCCCCGTGACCGGTCATACGGGAACCGTCTCGTCGGAACACGAAATAGCTGGTGGGGTCGGCGTACGCTACTTGCCCGAAGTCACAGACGCTGACCTGCGAACGAGGGAGACAGCACTCTGCTGGCGGGCGAATCGGGTCAGTCGACGGGTTCGGCGAACGCGACGGTCCGACCCGGAGCGACGGGGCGGTGCCGGGCACTCCCGGTCACTCCAGTCCCTCCCGCTCTTCGAGTTCGTGACGCCGAATCTTGCCCGTCACCGTGGTCGGCATCTCCTCGATGAACTCTATCTCACGGGGGTACTCGTACTTCGCGAGGTTCTGACGGACGTGGTCCTGAATCTGCGATTCGAGCGTCTGACTCTCCTCGAACCCGTCGGCCACCTCGACGTACGCCTTGACGAGTTCGCCACGCCGTTCGTCCGGGACGCCGATGACGCCGACGTTGGCGACGGCGTCGAGTTCGATGATGGAGTCCTCGACCTCCGCCGGACCGACGCGGTAGCCGGACGTGAGAATGAGGTTGTCTGCACGGGATTTGAACCAGAACTGTCCGTTCTCGTCCTTCTGGCCGAGGTCGTCCGTGTTCATCCAGTCGCCGACGAACTTGTCTTCCGTCCCCACCGGGTCGTTCCAGAGTTCCCGGAACATCACCGGGTCCGGCTTCTCGAGGCCGATGATGCCCGTCTCACCGTCGTCCAACCGGTTCCCGTCCTCGTCGATGACGTCTATCTCGTGGCCAGGTGCCGGATACCCGAGGCTCCCGGGTTCCACGTCGAACCACCGTTCACAGGTGGTGATGAGGTGCATGGCCTCCGTCTGGCCGTACATCTCGTTCAGGTTGGCGTCGAGCGTCTCGGTCACGTACTCGTAGAGCGTCTCCGAGACGGGTTCGGACCCGGACATGACGACCGTGAGCGTCGAGAGGTCGTACTGGCTGGCGTCGAGTTTCGACATCGGCTTGAGCATCGCGGGGACCATGACCGCTCGCGTGGTGCCGTACTTCTCGACGTTCTCGAAGATGGTCGCCGGGTCGAACCCGGACGTGGAGTCGTACCGCAGCACCGGGAACCCGTAGTGCCAGGACCCCAGAACGAGGTTGATGCCGCCGATCCACGCCAGGTCGGGCGTCGCGTAGAGGAACGGGTCCGCCTCGTGCCAGGGCAACTCGAAGCACATCTGGAAGCTCGGCAACCAGCCGACGAGCGCCTGGTGGGTCTGCAGGACGCCCTTCGGCTGGCCGGTCGTCCCGGACGTGTAGAGGATGAACGCCGGGTCGTCGGGTGCCGTCTCGGCAGCGTCGTAGGTGCGGTCGCCGTCGAGGGCTTCGAAGGCCAGCGTCTCGACGCCGTCCACGTCCGGTTCCGCGCCCATTCCGACGACGCAGTCGACGTTCTCGATGCTCGCGATGGTCTCCCCGACCGCGTCGAGCAGTTCGGGGTCGACGAAGACCGCCGTCGGTTCGCTGTCGCTCAGCCGGAACTCGAGCGCGTCCGGACCGTAGAGCACCGACAGCGGCACGCTGATGCCGCCGAGTTTCCAGGTGGCGAGGTGAGAGAGCATCACCTGGTCGCTCCGTGAACCGATGATGGCGACGCGGTCACCGCGACCGACGCCGCGGGACTCCAGCGCGCTCGCGATCTCGTTCGACCGCCTGTCGAGTCGCCAGAAGGTGTGGGTCCGCTCGTCACCGCCCTCTATCTCCTGGAACATGGCGACGCGGCCGCGGTCGTCCGCGTGCTTCGTGACGACGTCGGTCGCGATGTTGAACGTCTCCGGGACGTCCCACTCCATCGCCTCTCTCGCCTCCTGATACGTCTCGAACTGCCCCATGTTCGGCACCGGTTCCTCGTCCCAATCGACGACGACCGACCCGAACGTATTGTGTTGTGTTGGCATCCTGCGAGCTACTCCGGTCGTCTTCCTCTTGCCCCAATCTCAGCATAAAGGTTCTGGACGAGCCAGAACCGTACGGCAGGCGGTCCAGTGTCAGACCGTGACGCCGAGGTACCGGTCGAGGACCTCCTGGTTCGCCCGCACCTCCTCGGCGGTGCCCTGGTGGACGATCTGGCCGTTGTCGATGACGTAGACGTAGTCGGCGGCGTCGAGCGCCACGCGGACGTTCTGTTCGACGAGCAGTATCGGCAGGCCCTCGTCGCTCAGTTCCTCGATGACCTCCTCGACGCGCTGGACGATGAACGGTGCCAGTCCCTCGGTCGGTTCGTCCAGCAGGAGGAGGCGCGCGCCACCCACGAGCGCCCTCGCGATGGCGACCATCTGCTGTTCGCCGCCACTGAGCTGGCTGCCGGCGGAGTGTTCGTTGCGCGCGAGGTTCTCGAAGGTGTCGAGCACCTCGTCGATGTCGCGCCGGACACCGGCCCCTGACCCGCCCAGCCTGGCGAGTTCCAGGTTCTCCCTGACGGTGAGGCTGGGGAAGATGCGTCGCTCCTCGGGGACGAGCGCGATACCGTGCTTGACGGTTTCCTCGGGACCGAGGTGGCCGATCTCCTCGCCGTCGAACGTGACGGTCCCCGCGGTCGGGATGAGGTTCCCGAGGATGGTCCGGAGCGTCGTCGTCTTGCCCGCGCCGTTGCGGCCGATGAGGGCGACGACCTCTCCCTCGTCGATGTCGAGCGAGACGTCACGGAGCACTTCGGTCCCGCCGTACCCCGACGTGAAGCCCTCGATGCGGAGGAGTGGGTCGGTGAGCCTGTGCGTTCTGTCGGCCGAACCTGTCGTCGTCATCAGTCGTACCCTCCGAGGTAGGCCTCCTGAACGGCCTCGTTGTCCGATATCTCCTGTGGCGTGCCCTCCGCAAGCACCTGTCCCTGGTGGAGGACGGTTATCTTGTCGGAGACGTTCATCACCAGTTCCACGTCGTGCTCGACGAGGATGAGCGTCTTGTCCGCGAGCACGTCCTCGACGAGTTCGATGGTGTCCACGGTCTCGTCGCTGCTCATGCCTGCCGTCGGTTCGTCGAGCAGGATGACCTCGGGGTCGGTCGCGAGGACGAGTCCGATCTCGAGACGACGGCGGTCGCCGTACGCGAGATTGCTGGCCTGTACCGCTCCCATCCCTTCGAGACCGACCCGCTCGAGGACGTCGTCGGTGATGGCGCTCACGTCCTCGAACCCGTTCTTGTCCGCGAACAGGACCTGCTGCGGGCTCATGTCGTCGAGCGCCATCGACTGGGCGGCGAGCCTGACGTTCTCGCGGACCGACAGCCCGTTGAACACCATCGTGATCTGGAACGACCGCGCGACCCCCCGCCGAACCCGCTGGTAGGGGTCGAGCGCGGTCACGTCCTCACCCTTGAACGTGATAGTGCCGGCCGTAGCCGGCAGTGCCCCGCTGATGAGGTTGAACAGCGTCGTCTTGCCCGCCCCGTTCGGACCGATGACGCTCCGGAACTCCCCGCGTTCGAGCGAGAAGTCCACGTCCTCGACGGCGACGAGTTCGCCGAACTTCTTCGTCAGTCCCTCGGTCCGGAGGACGACGCCCTGCTCCTCTTCGGCCGCCGTTCGTGTCGTTCGTGCCATCAGTTATCTGCCTCCGCTTCGTCCCCGAGGGCGATGTCGGTTCCCTCGCCGTTGACGAGTTCGTCGAGCTTTGCCGGGAAGGAGATGATGCCCTTCGGCAGGAACAGCACCACCAGCACGAAGAACACCCCGAGCAGCAGCCGCCACCACGGGATGAGCGAGGAGAGTTGCTCCTCGAAGACGATGAACACGCTCGCACCGATCATGGGCCCGTAGAGCGTCCCCGTCCCACCGAGCACGGCCATGATGATGACGTCACCCGAGTTTATCCAGTGGAGCAACGCCGGGGCTGCGTAGCCGTAGTGCACCGCGAAAAGCGCACCGGCGAGTCCGCCGAGCGTTCCACTGAGGACGAACGCGCGGCGCTTGAATCCCTGGACGTCGTAGCCGATGAACTTCGCCCGCTGTTCGGACTCGCGGATTGACTGGAGGATGCTCCCGAACGGCGCCTCCATGATGCGCCGCGTCGTCAGGTAGACCCCCACGACGACCGCGAGGAGGAAGTAGTAGAACAGTTCGTCGCCGTAGAACGCGAACGGTTCCACGCCGACGACGATGTCGTTCAGGTGGATGCCGACGCCCGCGATGCCGTACAGCGGCGTCGGACCGCCGAACAGGCCGTTGCTCCCACCCGTGAAGTCGAACTTGAAGACGGCGCTGTAGAACAGCTCCGCGAACGCCAGGGTTATCATCACGAAGTAGACGCCCGAGACCCGGAGCGAGAGGTACCCGACGACCCACGCGAGCATCGCACAGAGTAGCAGCGCGATACCGAGTGCGACGAACACGGAGGGAGTGAGGTGCAGGAAGACGAGCATCACCGTGTACGCCCCCACGCCGTAGAACAGCGCGTGGCCGAGCGAGATGAGGCCCGCGTAGCCGAGGATGATGTCGATGCTCAACGCGAACAGCGCCCAGATGAGCACCTCTATCGCGAGCGTTACGACGAACGGAGTGTACAGGATGCCCTCGAACACGGGAACGAGGACGAGCAACCCGAGTAGAGCGAGCCCCAGTCTGGACCTGAACCGGTCCCCGATGAGCCCTCCCTCGAGACCACTGACGAACTCGCTCGGTTCCGACCGCCCGGCCACGTGGGAGGTTCCACTCCCGAACAGCCCGTGCGGACGGACGAGCAGGACGCCGATCATGATGAGGAAGATGACGAGTCCCTGCAGCTGGGGAACGTACGTGCTCAGGACGCTCTGGATGATACCGACGCCGAGCCCGCCCACGACCGCGCCCCGGAAGCTCCCGAGACCGCCGAGGACGACGATGACGAACGCGGGGATGATGACCGCGTTCCCCATCTCCAGGTTCACGTTCTGGTAGCCACCGAGCACCACGCCGCCGAACGCGGCGAGCGCCGCACCGAACCCGAAGACGAGCGTGTAGTAGCGGTCGATGTCGATGCCGAGGTTCCGGACCATGCCGCGGTCCTCGGAGCCCGCACGAACGACCAGCCCGAACTTGGTGTAGTTCAGCAGGGCCCAGGTCGCGAGGGCGAGTCCGGCCGCCGAGAGGATCATGAAGTAGTTGTAGAGCGAGTAGCTGAAGCCCAGTATCTGGACCGGGTGGTCGATGACCGCCGGTGCGGAGAAGAGTTTCGCCTCGGTGCCCCAGAGTATCTGCTTCAGGTCGTAGATGATGAGCAGTAACCCGAACGTCAACAGGACGTGGGCCAGGTGGCCACGTCCGTAGACGCGTCGGATAGTGAACCGCTCGATGACGACCCCGAGGAGCGCGACGCCGATGGGGACGACGACGAGCGCGACCCAGAAGCCGTTACCCCCCATCGAAGAGATGAGCGAGAACGCGAAGTACGCGCCGAGCGCCAGCAGTTCGCCGTGGGAGATGTTGAGCACGTCCATCACGCCGAAGACGATGGACAGCCCTGCCGCAACGAGTACGTACACCATCCCTATTGTCAGTCCGTTCAGTATGAGTTCGAGGAGTTGAGTGCCTGATACCATGCCAATGGGTAGCTACGTTGTTTGTCAACCTTGCCCACGATAAGAGTGTCGGGAGGCCGGTTACATGTTGCAGTTCACTGCGTCACACGGCGGAATCGCTTCCTCGCCGGGAATCTCGTTGAGGAGTTCCACCGTACCGACGTCCCCGCTGTCCGGTTCGTTGATCTTGCCGGTCCAGACCGGGTTGACGGACTGGTGGTCGCAGGCACGGAAGTGCGTGTCCCCGAGAACGGTCGTCATCGTCTTGTCGGGCAACGTGTTCGCGACCTCTGTCGGGTCGGCGGTGCCGGCCATCTGGATGCCACGTGCCGCCATGCGGACCGCCTCGTAGCCGACGCGGGCGAAGCTGCCGGGCGGGCTGCCGTACTCGTCCTGATACGCCTGCACGAACTGTGCGTTGTCGCCGGTCTCCAGCTTGTGGTTGTACAGCGTCGACGAGTAGGTGCCGTACGCGGCAGACCCGAGCGCACCGCGGATGACCTGTGCGAACAGCGCGGTGCCGATTATCTCGACCTGGTCGTGGAGTCCCTGGCTCTCCGCCTGTTTCATGAAGTTGATGAGGTCACCGCCGGTCAGCGGGATGGCGAGCACCTCCGCGTCCGAGTTGGCTATCTGGCTGATCTGCGGGCCGAAGTTGCTCGCTCCCTGCTCGGGTTTGGTGGTGCCGACGACTTCGACGTCGCTGAAGTTCTCCGCCTCGATGCGGCTCCTGATCTGCTGGATGGCCGAGTTGCCGTACGCGTAGTCGGCCGTGTGGATCCACATCTTCTTGCCGAGGTTGTTCACGGCGTAATCCACGAGACCTGCGGCCTGCTGTGCGGTGTTCGTCTCGTTCCTGAACGTGTACCTGTTGCAGTTCTCGCCGGTGAGTGCCATCGCAGCACCGCCGGAGGTGTAGAGTACCTCCGAGTTGTTCGCGTAGTCCGCGACGGCGAGCGCGACGGAACTGTTCGTGTCGCCGGCGAGCACCTGCGCTCCGTCCTGCTCGACGAGTTTCTGTGCCTTCTGTCGTCCCGTCGCGGGGTCGGTCTTGGTGTCCTCGTAGACGGCGTCGATCTCGAAATCGAAGTCGTCGCTGTTGTTGACGTAGTCGACGGCGATCCTCGCCGCCTGACGCTGTGCCGACCCGAGGGGACTGTGCGGGCCGCTTACCGGGTTCAGGATACCGAACGTGACGGTCCCGATGTCTCCTCCACCGCCAGCGGTACCCTGGGTGGTGCCATCGCCACCGCCACCGGAGGTCGTCCCACCGTTGCGTTGTTGCACACAGCCAGCGAACCCGAGCGCCCCTGCTGCACCCGCCACCTGGAGGAAACGACGTCTGCTACGTCTACTCTTGCTAGCCTCTGCGTTGCTGGACTTCCCCGTGGCTCCTGCCATTGCCATACGTTGTCAATGAAAGACCGGCTAATAAACCTTTATTATTATTTAAAAGTTGCTGCACAGAGAAGGAAAGTCGAAGCGCTGGCTCCACTCAGTCGTCGTCACCACCCAGCCCACGGGCAGCAATCTCTGCTGGGTGGCGGTGGTCGTACTCCGTGAGGACGAGCAGCGCCCCCTCGAACGACGACGGATGGTAGAACAGTTCCCGGAAGTCCGCGACGTCCATCTCGCCGATGGGTTCGACGCCCTTCTCGGCCAGACGTTCGCGCGCAGCGTCCAGGTCTGTGACCTCCAGTGCGAGTGCGTAGAGCCCCGGCCCTCGCTCGGCGAGGAACCGGCCGACGGCCGAGTCCTCGTCGTCGGTCGTGACGAACTCGATACCGGACGCACTCATGCGGTTGGCCGCCGGCTCCCCGGGTGGGTCGATGAGCGACCCGAACGAGAGGTCGAGCAGTTCCTCGAACCGCGCGACGCTGTCGTCGATATCGGCGGTCGCGACGAGCACTCTGTCTATCCCTAGTACCTGCATCGTCTCCCTCATCAGGTCGAGACAGTATAATTCTGCGGGACTCGCTGCTCGGACGAGTCGGGGACGCCCGGACGAACAGGGTCGTTCCCGACGCGCTGAACCGCCTATCGGAGTGACCGACCGAGCCGAATCGACGACGGCGGCGGACGACTAGGGCTCTGCGTCCGCGAGCGCCTCTCGGAGCGCGAGCATGACCCGGTACTTCTCCGCCTGGAGGGCATCCACGTCCACGTCGTCGTAGTCGTAGTACCCCTTGCCGGTCCTGGGGCCGAGTTCGTTCTTCTCCATCTTCTCGGTCACGCTCTCGGGGTTCGAGAACCTGGGGCCGAGTTCCTCCTGGAGGTACTCGTTGACGTAGTAGAGGACGTCCACGCCGCCGAGGTCGACGAACTCCAGCAGACCGATGGCGGCCATCCGGAACCCGACGCCCGTGCGGAGCGCGGTGTCGATGTCCTCGGCACTGGCGACGCCCTCCTCCCAGGCGCGGACCGCCTCGTTCATCGCCGCCGCCTGAACGCGGGACCCGATGAACCCCGGACTGTCCGCACAGACGACCGGTTCCTTCCCGACGCTGTCCAGCAGTTCGACGGTCGCCTCGACGGCCACGTCGTTCGTGTAGTCCGCACGGGCGACCTCGACGAGCGGGACGACGAACGCGGGGTTGAGCCAGTGGGTGATGACCATCCGGGACCGGTCCGGGGCGGCCGGGGCGACCGTGTCGAGGCTGATGGAGGACGTGGTCGTCGCCACGACGCCCTCGGCCGGGACGTCCTCGGCTGCTCCGGAGAAGAAGGCCCTCTTCACGTCTGGGTCCTCTGGCAGCGCCTCGAACGTCCAGTCGGCACCGTCGAGCGCTTCGGCAGCGTCCGTGGTGCAGGTGACGCGGTCGACGACGGCGTCGGCGTCCCCCTCGAAGTCGCCCGCCTCCGCGAGGAACGCGAGGTTCGACCGCACCGTGTCGAGTGCGGTCTCGAACGTCTCCTCGTGTTCCTCCGGGGAGCGGTCCTTGGTATCGAGCAACCGCACGTCGTGGCCCGCGGTCGCGAACGTCTGGACGATGCCACAGCCCATCCGGCCGGGACCGACGACGGCGATGGTGGCGTCCTCCGGGTCAGGTACGTCGGCGCTCATCTGGCGTCGAACCCCCGTTCGAGGACCGCCTCCAGCTGGCTCTGCGAGCCGGTGTCGAGTCCAAGCAGCTCCAGCGTCCGCCCGGTCTCGGCGTACGGTTCGTCCATCATCGTCTCGGCGATGTGCACGAGCGAGTCGATAGTGGGCGTCTGCAGGTCGAGCGCGTCGCCGAGCGACGCGAGCAGGACGGTCGCGATGCTCACGTCTTCGTGGACGTAGCGGTCGTCGAGCGACGGCGGGTCCTCGCTGAACGTATCGGCGGCAACCAGCGCCTCGCGGGACCGTGCCCCGTAGAAGTGCTCGCCGGTCTCCGGGCCGGGTTCGTAGTACTCGTCCTGTGTGAAGTGGGGGTCGCCGTACCCGAGTGCCTCACGGATGCGAACTCGCTCGTCGTCCACCGCCAGGATGACCTCGTACACGGATTCGGTGACGCCGTGGCGGTGGATGTTGAACGCGAACTCGTCGCACTCGATGGCACCCGCGTTGAGGAGCGTCGGCGTCGCGTTCACACACGCGTTGCTGTTGTTCAACGCCGCGTCGAGCGCGTTCTCGGCCGGCAGGGCGGCGTCGTAGAGTCGCGTCGTCGCCTCGTACGCTCGGTCGGTGTCGCGGCCGGGGAACGCGCCGACCGGCAGCCGGACGGCGTCGAGGTTGATGGTCACCTCGGCCGGCCCGGACTTGCGGGTGACGTACGGCAACGTCGGCGTCTCCGCGAAGACCACGTTCGCCGCCGAACCGTCGAGGTCGTCGAGCGCCCGGCGGAAGAGCACCGAGCCACAGTTGCCGGGGCAGGTGACGACGACCTGCCCGTCTTCGAGATGTGGCACCAGCGTCTCGGCGACCGCCTCCTGTGTGGTCGTCGGCAACGGGACGAGTACCAGGTCGGCACCCGACACCGCCTCACCGAGGTCCGTCGTCACCAGGTGGGGGGTCACCTCGCGGCGCTCGCCCGGCGTCCTGCGGCCGATGTAGTTCTCGGAGACGGCCAGCGTGATCGTCTCTCGTTCGAGCACCCGCCGGTGGTTGTCCGGTGAGCGCACGTACCACTGTACGTCGAATCCCTGGTCGGCGAAGTCAGCGGCGGCCGCGTACCCGCCGTTGCTGCCGCCGACGACGGCGACGGTTTGCATCACGTTCCCGATTGGCGTGGACCGACGTAAATCAGGGGGGCTCACGACGGGAGCCTATCCCTATCGACTCCACCGGCGACGTGGTACCCACGTCGGCCGAATCGCTCTCGAACGAGCGTGGAGACGTTCGTGGCGGACTGGCCGGGCGGGAACCGGGTCGTGTGCCCTGGTCGTCGGCTCACGGGCGAGGTCCGCTTCCCGAGAGTTGAAATACGAGTCGGTCGACACGAACGATATGGTGGACGCAGAGACAACCGCCCTGGTCGTCAGTGGTACCGCAGATTCCGGCCGAGCACTCGTTCGAACCGTCGCAGACGCGGGTGGGACGGTCGGGTTCACGTACAACTCCGGCGCGGACGAAGCCCAGGAACTGCTCGACGACGTCCCCGGCGACGAACACGACGCGTGGCAGTGCGACGTGACCGACGCCGAGGCCACCGGGGAGGTCGTCGACAGGGCGTTCGACGCGCTCGGCGAGATAGACACCATCGTGTTCACGGTGGGTGTCATCTCTCCGGGCGCGATAGACGAGATAGACCCCGGGTCGTGGCAGGACCACATGGACGCCAACGTCACCGGGGCGTTCAACCTCGTCCGCGCCGCCGCCCCCCATCTCAAGGAGCAGGGCCACGGCACCATCGTCGCGCTCTCCGCTTCGGACGGAATCATCCGCAACGACGGCCTCGCCGCGTACGACGCGAGCAAACGGGGTCTCGTCGCCCTCGTCCAGGAGGCGGCGAGGGAACTCGGCCCGCACGGCGTCCGTGCGAACGTCGTCTCACCGGGATTCATCCGGGACCCGGACGCGCTCTCGGAGGACCAGAAGCAGGACCTCTACGACCAGCAACCCTACGAGCGACTGACCACGCCACAGGACGTCGCGAACGCCTGTCTCTACCTCAGTTCGGACGACGCCGCGACCATCACCGGCGCCGTCCTGCCGGTCGATAGCGGTCTCGCACTGTAGGGGGCTCCCTACTCTCTCACCAGTTCCAGGACGCCGAACAGCGCCAGGCTCAGCCCCAGCGCTGCACCGGCGAAGACGAGTATCTCCGCGATGGTGAACGCGTCGCCAAGGGCACCAGCAGCGAGCGGTGCGACGCCCACGGCGAGCGAACTCACCGCGGCCACGCCGCCGAGTTGTGACCCGCGGGCCGTCTCCAGCGACACGTCCGAGATGTAGGCGGGCAGGGTCGGGATGAACAGCGCCCGACCGACGCCCGCGACGAGCAACCCGCCGACCACCCACGGGAGCGACGGCCGGAGGTAGAGCACGACGGGTGCAACGCCGCTCAAGAGTACGCCGGACGCCAGCACCGGCAGTCGCCCGAACCGGTCGGACGCCCGGCCACCGAACGGGAAGCAGACCGCGGCCGAAAGCGTCCGGACCGAGAAGAGCGTCCCGACGGCACCGGGGGCGAACCCGACCACCTCCAGGTAGAGCGGGAGAAAGCGAACGTACGCGTGCAGTCCCAGGAACCTGAGGAAGACGATGCAGTAGAGGACGACCAGTGCGGCCGAGGGAGTGCGGAGCGATGCACCGTCGACGGATTCGCGGATGGAGGAGAGGGCTTCGTTGGGCGACAGGTTCTCGGACTCGGGACCGAACTCCGGTGCGACCAGCACGTAGGTCAACACCCCCGCGGCGACGAAGAGCGCACCCGTCACCGCGAAGGAGGCCAGAAAGCCCGAGACGGCGATGAGGACGCCGGCGACGACCGGACCGACGACGGTCCCGAACGTGCGGAACGAGCTGTACAGCCCGAACGACTGTCCACGACCGTCGTCACCACCGACCTCCGAGACGAGCGTCTGTGCAGTCGGTCGGATGGCCGCATCCAGTCCGCCGAGCAGGAAGCGGATGGCGAGAAAGGCCGTGACGAGGCCGAGCACCGGGACCAGACCGTAGAGGAGTCCCGCGAGGACGAACCCGCTGGCGACGATGTTCCGGCGGTGACCCATCCGGTCGGCCAGGAGACCGACCAGGGGCGAGATGATGGATTTGGGGAGACTGAACACCGCGAACAACAGGCCGATGGTGAGATTCGAGACCCCGAAGGAGTCGCCGTACAGCGGGACGAGGATGTCGACGAAGCCGTAGGCCAACCCGGCGACGAAGATGACGCCGCAGAACCGCCGGTAGTCGTCGGGGTACGCTCGCCATCGCGTCCACGCTCGTCGGCCGGGTGTACTCATATCGTGGAAAACCCGTCTCACTGTCGCGGTTCGAGTCAGAACGCAGTTCGGGGGTCAGGCCATCTCTGCGCGGCGCGCTTCCGTCGCCTCCTCGTCAACGACCCACTCGCCGTCCTCCTGGACGACGACGACGCCGTAGGCCTCGCGTCCCTCCTCCGGCGTGACGTAGCCCCGCATCACGTCCGTCCGGACCGCTTCGGGGTCGCGCTCGGTCGGGTCGCCGTAGCCGCCAGCACCCGAAAGCTGGAAGCTGACGGTGTCGCCGTACTCCAGCTTGTACTCGCCCTTCGGGTGGAGTTCCTTCACCTCGCCGTCGGGGTTGAGCAGCGTCGTGCCGCGGTCACCGGCCTCGCCGCCCGCCAGTCCCCAGGGCTGGGACTCGGTGCGTTCGAGCAGGTTCGTGAACGAGACGTCCTCCCCGAGGAGCGTGAAGTCCTTCCGGAGGCCACAGCCACCCCGGTGGCGGCCGGCACCCGCGGAGTCCGCCATCAGTTCGAGGCGGTCGATGACGACCGGGTACCGCGTCTCGTGGAGTTCGACGGGGATGTTCGTCACGTTGAACGCAGAGCAGAGGCCCTCTTCGCCGTCCTTGCTGTGGGCGGCCCCGACGCCGCCGATCATGAAGTCGTAGAGGATGAACCGCTCGCCCGTTTCGGGGTCGGTGCCGCCGAAGTTGGGGTTCGCGAAGTGGCTGCTCGCTGCGATGACCTCCTCGGGCGCGGCCTTCGCGATCGCACCGAGGTTCACCTCCACGATACGCTGGTTGATGATGGGCCGCGCGTTCGCCGCACACGGCGGTTCGGGGTTGAGGAAGGTCCCGTCCGGTGCCTTGACCGTCATCGGCCGCATGATACCCTCGTTCTGTGGCAGGTACTTCTCCGTGATCGCCTTCAGGACGAACGCGGAGTAGGCCCTGGTGTAGTTGATGTAGCTGTTTATCGCGCTCTCGGTCTGGGGGTCGGTCCCCTCGTAGTCGAATATCATCTCGTCGCCGTCGATGGTGATGGTGACCTCGAGTTTGACGGGACCGATGCCCTCGACGACGTTGTCCATCACGTCCGTGAAGTTGTAGTCGCCGTCCGGTATCTCCTCCAGATTCTTGCGCACGCGGCGCTCGGACTGGTCGATGACCTGGTCGATGGCGGCGTAGACCGTCTCGCGTCCGTACTCCTCGATGACCTCGCGAAACAGCGTCTCGCCGCGGTGGTTGGCGTTCTGCTGTGCCTTCAGGTCGCCCAGGACCATGTCCGGGATGCGAACGTTCGCCTCGATGAGGCTCTCGAACCAGGGCTGAATCTCGCCGCCTTCGATGGCCTTGACGGGGAACAGGCGCAGCCCTTCCTGGTATATCTCGGTCGCTTCGGGGGCCTGCGAACCGGGCGTCATCCCGCCCACGTCTATCATGTGGGCGATGGTGACCGCGTAGCCCTCGACGCGGTCGTCCACGAAGATGGGCGATATCATGAACATGTCCGGCAGGTGGCCCGACCCCATGTAGGAGTCGTTCAGGACGATGGCGTCTCCGGGTTCGAGGTCGTCCTCGTCGAAGCGCTGGCGGACGTGCTCGACCGCGTACGGCATCGAGCCGAGGTGGCCGGGGCTGAAGTTCCCCTGTGCCACCAGGCGACCGTCTCGGTCGAACAGGCCCGTCGAGAAGTCCTGGCCGAGCGAGACCGCCTCGCTCTTCCCCGTCCGCTGGAGGACCGTCCCCATCTCGTTGCACATCGCGACCAGTCGGTCCCAGATGACCGTGAACGTGATGGGGTCGAGTTCCCCGGGTTCCATGCCGTCGACGTCTCCCTCGGTTCCCGCCCCGGTCGTCGTATCAGTGTCCGTCGAGTCGCTCATCGTCACTCACCTCCCCCGATGTCGATGACCAGATTACCGTACTCGTCGACGCGCACCGCGTCGGTGGGCGGAACGACCGTCGTGGAGTTGACCTCCTCGACGACGGCAGGCCCGGTAAACGTCGCGCCGGGGCCGAGTTCCGACCGGTCGAATATCTCGGTCTCGGTGAACCCGCCCGCGGACTTGAAGTACGCCTCGCGGGTGCCTTTCCTGGCGTCGCTCGCCCGCGTCGAACCGCCTTCAGCCTCCTTCATGGAGAGGGACTCGGTCGGACTGCGGACCGTCACCTTCCAGGTGATGCCCTCGACCTCCTCGTCGCGGTCGCTGTATCCGTAGGTCGTCTCGTAGGTGTCGTGGAACGACTCCTCGATGGTCTCCAGGTCGGACTCGTCGAGCGTGCCGTTCGGGATCTCGACGCCGATCTCGTGGGCCTGGCCGACGTACTTCATGTCGGCCCCGCGCTCGATTTCGACCGTCGCGTCCGAGCCGCCAGTCTCGCGCACGAGTTCGCGGCCCTCGGCCTCCAGCTGGTCGTAGATATCGTTGACCGGGTCCAGCAGGGACGAATCGAGTTCGCCGATGTGGGTCTGGTCGAGGTGGAACTCTACGTCCGCGACGAGCAGCCCGCCGGCACTGGCGACGCCCGCACCCGGCGGGACGAACACCGTCGGGACGTTGAGTTCGTGCGCCAGGAACGCCGCGTGGGCCGGTCCGGCACCACCGAAGGCTATCATGCCGAACTTGCGTGGGTCGAGGCCGCGTTCGGAGGCGTGAATCTGGCTGGCACGCGTCATCGCGTTGTCCACGATCTCCTTGATGCCCCACGCCGCGGTGTGGACGTCCATGTCGAGGGGGTCACCGATGTCGCGCTCGATGCCCTGCAGTGCGTCGTCCACGTCTATCTCCATCCGGCCCCCGAGGAAGTAGTCGGGGTTGAGGTAGCCGAGTGCGAGGTCGGCGTCCGTGATGGTCGGTCTGGTACCGCCGCGGCCGTAACAGATGGGGCCGGGTTGTGCACCCGCGCTCTCCGGCCCGACGTTGATGCGACCCGTGTCGTCCGCGGACGCGATGGACCCGCCGCCGGCACTGATCTCTATCATGTCGATGACCGTGAGGTTGATGGGGAGGCCGCTTCCCTCCTTCATCTCGGCCTCGTCCACCTCGAACACGTCGGTCCGCTTCGGCTGGCCGTCGACGATGAAGCAGATCTTCGCCGTCGTCCCGCCCATGTCGAACGAGAACACGTTGTCGAAGCCGACGTGGTCGCCGAGGTAGGCGGCGTTGAGCGCGCCCGCGACCGGGCCGGACTCGATTATCTGGACCGGCGACTGCTGGATCATCGCCGGCGTGGCGACGCCCCCGCTCGACTTCATCATGAAGAAGGACCCGTCGTAGCCGAGGGCGTCCAGTTCGTCCTCTATCTTCCCGAGGTACTGCTGGACGCGTGGTTTGACGTAGGCGTCCAGGGCGGCCGTGTTGGTGCGTTCGTACTCGCGGTACTGTTTCGAGATGTTCGACGCCCGGGTGGTGTAGAGCTCCGACGCGACGTCCGCCAGCACGTCCTCGGCCAGCACCTCGTGCTGGTCGTCCTCGTAGGAGTGGAGGAAGCTGATGGCGACCGAGTCGTAGTCCTCGTCCAGTTGCGCGGCGAGGTTGCCGAGCGCGTCCTCGTCGAGCGGCGAGACGACGCCCTCCCGGGGGTGGATTCGCTCGTCTATCTCGTAGATGTGTTCCCGGTCGATGATGGGGTCCGGTTTCTCGATGAAGAGGTCGTAGAGGTCGTACCGCTTCTGGCGTCCCAGGATGGGCACGTCGCGGAACCCCTCCGTCGTGACGAGCGCGGTGTCAGCACCGTCACGCTCCAGGACGGTGTTCGTCGCGAGCGTCGTCGCGTGGATCAACTGGCGCACGGTAGACAGCGACGTGTCGGATTCCGTCAGAAACTCCTCCAACCCTTCGAGAACCCCTTGCGCCGGGTCCTCGACGTTCGTCGGATACTTGTAGACGTCCAATTCACCTGTCTCCTCGTCGACCAATACGAAGTCGGTGAACGTACCCCCGACGTCGAAGCCGATACGCTTGGGCATTAGTCGGTTCTGATTCGGCTATGATAATAAATTCCTACTATTCCACTAAAGATTCTGAGTATTTGCCGGTGGAGTATAGCCACAGATACGGTGACGGGCGCTCGGGTGTCGTCCACGTCCGGTGGGTGTACATTTATTGGCGGGGTTTCCGTACCCGAGTCCATGACCGACCGACCCATCGAAGGCCTGGACGACATCGACCGGACGATTCTCCGCATCCTCGCCCAGGACCCCCGCATCCCCTACTCCGACATCGCGGAGGAACTCAAAGAGGAGGGCCACGAGATGTCGAGCGAGGGGATCCGATACCGGGTCTCGAAGCTCTTCGAGACGACGTCCATCCTCCTGCTCACAGCACCGAAGGAACACGGCTGGGAGGTCATGCGGCTGTTCATCTCCGTCGAGAACGCGCCCGACTCGAAAGCCGAGACGTTCGTCGAGCTGGACGAGTTGCCGTTCTGGATGACCTGCGAGGTGATGGGGACCTACGACCTCTACGCGGTCGCGACCGTGCAGTCGAACCGCGACGCCGGCGACCTCATCAGCGCCGTGCGTGGCCTGGAACACGTCACGGAAGTCGAACACGCCATGGAGACCGACCGCACGACGAACATCGACAACTACCTCTCGCTGTAACCGTCTTCTCGCTCCAGATTTCGACTCCAGACACGGTCGCCGACACTGATTCTTACTGCCGACTTGCCCTGGACAGGAACGTTCGAGGAACACCTTGAAATCACAGACGCGGACCTGGGGACGATGGGAGGATAAGCACATTTTTGGTCGTCCATGGATTACACGGCCGATATGAACCCGGACTACGGATGTAAAGTCTGTCGCGTGCTCGACGAACGCGGCCTCCATCATTACGACGACCGGTTGCTCTCGGAGTGGCGCGGTGAGAACGGACGACGGAAGGGATACCGCCAGCTCGCCCGCTGGCTCAACGTCACGCTCCTCCGCCGAGAGATGGACGAGGTCGGCCTGCCGACGCTCGGCGACGAGGCGGCGTCGAAGTACGAACGACTCCAGGGCGACGACGCGAACGCGCTGGAGGTCGCGAACATGCTCGAACGGGAGGGCGTGAACGTCGATTCGCTCCAGGCAGATTTCGTCTCCTACGGCGTCGTCAGGACCCACATCACCGACTGTCTCGATGCGACCTACGAACCCGACGCCCCCACCGACTGGGAGCCAGACGCCATCGACATCGCCCGTGACCACGCGAACGAGAAGGTCGAGCAGGCCGTCAGGTCGCTCGTCGGGAAGGGCGAACTGGACGTGGGGGACTCCATCGCCGTTCACCTCGACGTCGAGCTGGAGTGCGAGGAGTGCCAGACGCGCGTCCCGCTCCGGCGCGCGCTCCGGCGCGGCCGCGTCTGTCACTGCGAGCAGCCGACGGAGGCGACCGCCGATGACTGAACTGGATATCTCGATCACCAACGTCGGCGGCATCACCGCCATGGAGTGCTCGTTCGACGACGACCTGACCGTCATCACCGGGCCGAACGCGTCCAACAAGACGTCGCTGTTGCAGGCCATCGCGTTCGGCCTCGGTCACTCGACCGTCCCCATCAAGAACGACGCCGAGGAGGCCCGAGTCGAACTGGAGATAGACGGCCACAGCGTCGTCAGGACCGCACGAAAGACCCGTAACGGCGTCGACGTCTCCGGCGAGAGCTGGCTCGAAACCTCCGGCGACGTCGAACTCCTGGAACGGTTCGCGTGCCTGCTCGAGTTCAACGAGGTCCGCCAGGCAGTGTACGACGACCGGGAGTTCGAGAACGTGCTGAAGGCACCGATGAACCTCGACGCACTGGAGCGAGAGCGCGCCGAGAAGGTCGAACGCAAACAGCACCTCGGGTCGGAACTCGACGCGATGGGCGACGTCGACGGTGAACTGGCGGACCGACGGGAGCAACTCGCAACGACGCGAGAGAAGGTCGAGCGACTCGAGACGGAACTGGACGAGCTCCGCGAGCGACAGACCGACGCGACGACGGCGGACGGCGGTCTCGCGGACCTGCGCGAGGAGCGGGCCGAACTCGCTCGGCAGCGCAACGAGTACGAGGAGCAGGTGTCGGACCTGGAGGGTGCCATCGAGCGACTCGCGGAGCGAATCGACGAGACGGCAGGGGACGTCGAGAGCGCACGCGAAGACGCGAACGCACACGACGTGGAGGAACTGCGCGCGGAGCGCGAGGAGATAGAGCGCGACCTCGACGACGTCACGGACCGCATCGACGTGCTCCAGTCGGTGCTGACGGCGAACCGGGAGATGCTGAACTCCTCGTACGCGGGGGCACTCGGGCAGGACACGAGCCTGCTCGAGGATTCGGTCACCTGCTGGGCCTGTGGCAACGAGGCCGGCGAGTCCGAGTTCGCGGACACGGTCGCAGAGCTCCAGGACCTCATCGAGCGCGACAAGCATCGTCGCCGGGAGTACGAGCCGCGCCTCCGCGAGATAGAATCCCAGATAGAGGCTGCCGAACGCGCGGACCGCAGGGTGACGGAGCTGGAATCACAGAAACGGGACCTCGAACAGCGGCGTGAGAGCCGCGAGGAGTCGCTCTCGACGAAACGCGAACAGCTCGCCGACCTGCGCGACGAACTCGCCGCGCTCGACGAGACGCTGACCGAACGGGAGTCCGAGCAGCAGACCGCCGTGTCGGACCTCTCGGACGATATCGAGTCCCGGCGCGTGGAACTCCACACCGCGCGCCGCGAGGTCGAGCGCCTGGAGACAGCCATCGAGGAACTCGAATCGAAGCGCGAGGAGCGGTCGGAGAAGGAGGCCCGCGTCGAGGAACTGTCCGAGGAGATCACGGCGCTGACCGAGCGCATCGAGAACCTCGAACGGCGACTGCGCGAGGAGTTCAACGGTGCGATGGACGAACTGCTCGACGTGCTCGGCTACGAACGCATCGAGCGCGTCTGGCTGGACGGGAACTTCGACCTCGTCATCGCCCGCGAGGAGGACGGCGTGACGCGTCAGGACTCCATCTCGAACCTCTCGGAGAGCGAGCGCGAGATGGTCGGCCTGGTGCTGGCGCTCGCGGGGTACGTCGCCTACGACGTGTCCGAGGTGGTTCCGGTGCTGATGATGGATACGCTGGGCGCGTTCGACGCCGACCGGACGGCGGACCTGCTCGCGTACTTCGCCGACGAGTCGTCGTTGCTCGTCACGGCACTGTTGCCCGACAGCGCGATGGCAATCGGGGACGCCGGCCTGGACCACGGCGTCGTCCAGCCGGCCGAACGCGCGGCCCAGTAGGTCCGCCCCGACCTCACAGCCGTTCCCGCGCTGCTGCGACCTCCCGAAACGTCTCTGCTGCGGTCTCGTGGTCCATCGCCCCGACGACGACCTCGTCCGCACCTGCTTCTTGGAGAGCTTCGAGGTCGGCCGCGACGTCCTCGGCGTCACCGACGAGGGGGTACTCGGCGTCCTCGGGCCACCCGCGGTAGCCTGCCCGGAGCATCGATTCGACCCGTTCGCGAGCCTCGTCACCGTCCTCCAGGACGAGCGCGTCTCGACGGACGATGACGGTGTCGCCACCTGCGTCCTCGAACCAGCCGCGCTTGCGTCGGAGGTCGTCGACGCGCTCGCTCGGGTGCACGACCCAGGCGTCGCCGAGTCGGCCCGCGCGCTCGACGGCGGGACGCGCGAGCCCGCCGATGCAGATGCGGGGGTCTGCAGTCGGACTGATGGTCGTCTCGTCGAGCGAGAAGTGGTCGCCGTCGAACGAGACCGGGTCGCCGTCGAGCAGTCGGGTGACCACGGCGAGCGCCTCCTCGATGCGACCGGCACGGTCGGAGAGCGGGATGTCCAGTGCATCGAACGAGTCGGGGTTACCGCCGACCGCACACCAGAAGTCGAGGCGGTCGGTGAACGCACCGAGCGTCCCGAGGTACTCCGCGACGTAGAGCGGATGGTACATCGGGAGGAGGAAGAGGACGGCCAGGTGGTCCACCTCGGCAGCCAGTCTCCCGGCCGTCGGCACGTTCTGGAAGAACTGGTCGTCGCTCGTGACGTGGTGGTCGCCCACCTCGACGTACTCGTAGTCCAGTTCGGTCGCGAGTTCGGCCCGGCCGACGAGCGCCTCGGCGTTCTCGCTCGCCGGCACGTCGCCCCGGAAGTAGGGCGTCACGAACGCCCCCAGGTCCATGTCCATGGTCGTCCGGGACGTCACGCCGCGAGGTGGTAAATGTTCGCGGGAGCGAGCAGGGGACGGTGCGGTGTCAGGACGGACGACCCGGTCACAACTTATAATACCGGCTGATACAATCGGTGCGTATGGCGGACTCCGAGGCCTCAGTAGCGCAATTGAATCGCATCCTCGACCCGGACTCCATCGCTATCGCCGGTGCCTCTGCCGACACCTCGAAACGGGGGTACATCGCGACGAACCGCCTCGTCGACTCCGAGTACGACGGTGCGGTGTACCCCGTCAACCCGTCGTACGAGGGCGAAATCCTCGGCCAGACCGTCTATCCCTCGGTCTCCGAGATTCCCGACCGGGTCGACCTGGTCTACATCGTGACGCCGGCTAGCGTCGTCGCATCGGTCCTGGAAGACGCCGGCGAGGCCGGCGCTGCCGGCGCGGTCATCTTCTCCGCCGGCTTCAGCGAGACGGGGAACGAGGAGGCCGAAGCGGAACTCGTCCGAATCGCCGACGAGTACGGCATCCGGTACTTCGGCCCGAACGTCATGGGGATGGTGAACGTTCCGGCGGACATCTACCTCGGTATCGACGCGAACTACGCGCAGGGCGGCCTCTCGATGGTCTCCCAGAGCGGGAACCTCGGCATGAACCTCGGCATGCTGGCGAACGAGGAGCGGAATACGGGCCTCTGTCACTTCGTCTCTATCGGCAACGAATCCGACCTGAAGTTCCACGAACTCCTCCCGTACTTCGCCGACGACGACGAGACCGAGGCGGTCGTGGTGTACGCGGAGGGGATGTCCGACGGTCGCTCGTTCGTGCAGGAGGCCAGGCAGTTCTCGCGGGAGAAACCGATAATCGCCCTGAAAGGCGGCCGGACCGGCGCCGGCAAATCGTCTGCGGCGTCACACACCGCCTCCCTGGCCGGCGACGCCGACATCGTCGAGACGGTGTACCGCCAGGCTGGCGTGGTGACGGTCGAGAGCTTCGACGACATCGTCCCGGTCGCCCAGGCCGTGACGGGGCTCCCGGAGCTGTCCGGACGGAACGTCGCGATACTGACCGAAGCGGGCGGCGTCGCGACGATAACCGCGGACTCACTCGTGGAGCACGGCCTGAACGTCCCGGAACTGGCCGGGGAGACCCAGGACCGACTCGCCGAACTGTTCCCCTACTCCCCGAACCTCGCGAACCCCGTCGACACGATGGTGACCGGGGAGACGGCGTCGTTGCACGGGGATGCCGCAGAGATACTCCTCTCGGACCCGAACGTCGACGGCCTCGTCATCTGTGGAGCGTACGGCGGGTACGGAATCGGTGGGACTGGCATCGAACTGCCCACGGACGACGCGTCCGCCGAGGCGCAGGTCGAGTCGGCGCGCCACATCGCGACCCTCCCCGGGGAGTACGACAAGCCCGTCGTCGTCAAGAGTACGTTCACGCCCGACCAGTCCGAGGCGCTGGCCATCTTGCGCGACGCCGGTATCCCGGTGTACACCACGTTCAGACACCCAGCCATCGCGTTCGAGGCGCTAGCCGACTACAGCGAGTACCTGGAGACGGCCGACTCGACGACCGAGTTCGTCCTCGACGCCGAGCAGGGCGGCCACGAGTCCATCGAACGTGCCGTCGCGGACGGCCGGAACCAGCTCTCCGAGGCCGAGGCGAAGGACGTGCTGACCGACTACGACGTTCCCGTCGTTCCCTACGAACTGGCGACCAGCGTGGACGACGCCGTGGAAGCCGCGGACCGCTTCGGTGACGAGGTGGCGATGAAGGTCGTCTCGCCGCAGATACAGCACAAGACCGAAGCGGGCGGCGTCGCGCTCGGCGTGTCCGGCGAGTCCGACGTCCGGGACGCCTACGACGACCTGGTATTGAACGCCCACGAGTACGACCCCGGAGCGACCATCGACGGGGTACTCGTCTCGCCGATGGCCGAGGAGGGAGTCGAGGTGATACTCGGCGCGGTCCACGACGACGAGGTCGGCCCGGTGATGCTGTTCGGTCTGGGCGGAATCTTCGTCGAGGTACTCGAGGACGTCTCGTTCGGTGCCGTCCCGGTGACCGAACACGACGCCCGGAAGATGGTCGAGAGTATCGAGGGCAGGGAGCTGCTGACCGGCGCGAGGGGACGGGCCGGCATCGACGAGGACGCGCTGGTCGAGTTGCTCGTCACGGTCTCCGAGGTCGTCGCTGCCAACCCACGGATCGGGGAACTCGACCTCAATCCCGTGTTCTGCTACGAGGACGGACTCGCCGTCGTCGACGCGAGTATCCACGTGAGCGAGTGAGGACGGCAGAGTCGACCAGGGATAGAACGGGGGACCTCGCGATTCTGGAGGTCTGACTGGCCGGACGACGGGGTCGCACGGTGGATGGCGACCGAAGAGACGT
Source organism: Haloarchaeobius marinus (assembly GCF_051207415.1). NCBI lineage: Archaea > Methanobacteriati > Methanobacteriota > Halobacteria > Halobacteriales > Halorubellaceae > Haloarchaeobius > Haloarchaeobius marinus. The sequence goes on from NZ_JBPKGD010000004.1 coordinate 237,690, forward strand.
TCCTCCGGCGTGACTGTAACTACTCGTTCCCGCCCGCGAGGGTGGGCGAATCGCCGCTGAAGTCGACGTTGACGTTCTTCACCCGGGTGTGGTCGAGCAGTTCTTGCAGGTCCTCTTTGCCCCTGATGCCGCTCTCCTTGTAGCCGCCGAAGGGTGCGCCGATGTAGTGACGGCCGTGCTGGTTGATCCAGATGTAGCCCGCTTCGATGTCGTCGGCCGCCCGGTGTGCGGAGTTGAGGTCGTTCGTCCAGACGCTGGCTGCGAGGCCGTAGTCGATGTCGTTGGCGACCCCGACCATCTCGTCGTAGTCCGACCAGGTCATGACGGTGAGGACGGGGCCGAACGTCTCCTCGTGGGCGATGGTGTGCTCGGGCGTCGCGCGGAAGATCGTCGGACGGAGGAAGTAGCCCGTGTCGTAATCGTCGACGACCTCGCCACCCGTCAGGACCTCGGCACCTTCCTCCCTGGCCTGCTCGATGTAGCCGACGACCTTCTCGAACTGGGGTTCGGAGACGACCGACCCCATGGTGTTGGACTCGTCGAACGGGTCGCCGACCGTCACGGATTCGACCCGGTCAACGATGGCGGGTACCACGTCGTCGTAGGCGTCCTCGTGGACGAGCAGGCGTGTGCCGCTGCCACAGGACTGGCCCTGCCACGGGAGCGCCATCGCGCCCTGGAGACCGTCCACGACGTCGTCCATGGTCGCGTCGGGGAAGACGATGAAGGGATTCTTGCCGCCGAGTTCCAGGAGGACGGGCGCGAGGTGGCTGGCCGCGCCGCGCATGATGGCCTTGCCCGTCTCGGGCCCGCCGACCATCGAGACCAGGCCCGTGTCGCGGTTCTCCACGAGCGAAGCGCCGGTCTCGCCGAAGCCGGTGACGACGTTGACCAGGCCGTCTGGAAATCGGCCGAACTTCTCGACGAGGTGGCCGATGTAGAGCGCCGAGAGCGACGTGAACTCGGAGGGTTTGACGACGATGCCGTTACCGGCGGCGAGCGCGGGTGCGATCTTCTCCGAGACGAACATGTTCGGGTGGTTGAACGGGACGATGCCTGCGACCACGCCGAACGGTTCGCGCTGGGTCCAGTCGTGGGTGTTCGCCCCCGTCGGCGGTGATTCGCCCTTGAGTTCGTGTGCGATACCGGCCATGTACCGGATGTTCTTCGCGCCCTTCTCCACGTCGAACTTCATCCGGGCGATGGAGCTGCCGTTGTCGGCGACGTCCAGGTTGGTGAGTTCCGCCTCGTGGGCCTCGAGGAAGTCGGCGAAGTCCTCCAGTATCTCGCGACGCTCGAAGACGTCCAGGTCCCGCCACACCATGCTCGCCCGCTTTGCGGCCTGGACGGCCCTGTCTACCTGTTCTTCGGATGCAACCGGGAGGTTCGCCAGCACCTCGTTGGTCGGCGGGTGCTCCGTCTCGAAGGTCTCGTCCGACCCGACGAACTCGCCGTCGACGTACATCCTGTCCTCGATATGGAGTGGAATCCGCTTCCCCGAAAGGGTCTCCAGTTCGTACTCGAACATGCTCTGATACAACATGCTCAGCAGCGTTATTTAGCCGTTTTGTCAGAATGTATGTAGGTAGATGGGCGGCGACGGCCTACTCGGGGAACAGTCGCTCCTCGGAGACGGGGGCGGACTCGAAGACGTCGTACTCGTCGGCGTGTCGCATCCAGTCGAGGACGTTGTGACGCTGGTCCGGACCGAGTTCGAACGGACATCGAACGCCGTCGGTGACGCGTCGCAGTGCCTCGACCGTGCGTTCTCCCTCCCACTCGCCACCGTCTTCCTCGGCGAGGAACGCCCGCAGGACGTCGCCGTGATTGTCGTCGCGGTACTCTCGTGACGCCCGGAGCGCCTCGACGAACGCGTCGACGCGGTCCGGGTCCTCGTCGTAGACCGCGCGGTCCACCGAGACGAGGTGGACGAGCGGATAGTAGCCGTAGAGTCCGTCCCACTCCTGACCCATGTCGTAGAGCAGGCGGTAGTCGTCGCCCTCGCGCATGGTCCAGTACCAGTCGTTGATGCGCTCGACGGCGTCCAGATCGCCACGCTCCATCCGGTCGGCGAGGGCCCGATGGGTGTCGACCACCCACTCCACGTCGTCGGGGTCGAGGTCGTATCGCGTCTCGAGGATGGCCTTGTGGTAGGTCATCGCGAGCGTCGTGTCGTGGATGCCGATACGCCTGCCCTCGAGGTCCTGGGGGTCGTGGACGTCGGCGTCGGCGCGGACGAACATGCCGTTCCCCTCGCGGTAGGTGAGGCCGGCCGCGACGGCGAGTGGGTCGGTCGGGACGACGTCGGTGTGGCTGACGAGTTTCGAGGTGACGTACTTCCCCATCGACATCGTGGTGGCGTCGAGGTCACCACAGAGGAGTTTCTGGTCCTTGACGGGCGAGTGATTGTGCTCGATCGCCAGGGGGAATCCGGAATCTACCTCGCCCGACTCCAGCGCGTAGTAGAACTGGCGCGTGTTGAAGAAGGGCGTCGTACTGAAACGGAACGTCATGCCCGCCGATACCGCGTCGGGTGTCTTAAATAGGGGGCTTCCGGGAACCGGTCTGTCCCTCAGGACAGCGCCTCGTCCCTCGTCTCCGGGCCGACTGCGAGGACGACCGCCCCAGCGAGCGCGACGCCGAACCCGAAGGGGAGCAAGGCGATGCGATAGCCCATCGGGACCAGCGCGCCAGCCATCACCGGGCCGAGGATGGCGGCGATCTTGCCGACGCCGCTCGCGAAGCCGAAACCGGTCCCCCTGACGGACGTCGGGAACACCTCTACGGTGTACGCGAACATCGGTCCCCACGCACCGATCAAGAAGAAACTGGAGAGGAAGAGGCTCGCCAGCGGGGGCAACGGGACGACGGCCGCGAGGGTGGACCCGCTTCCGAGTCCGTCCGCGAAGAGGACCATGAAGATGCCCGAGAGGAAGAGGTAGCCCCCGATGGTGGGGCGGCGGCCGAGTCGGTCGACGAGGAGGGCGGCGCTGACGACGCCGGGTAACTGGACGGCCCCGACGACGAACAGTTGTTCGTAGGTGCTGCCGCCGAGCGGGACGGCCTCGAAGGTACTCGGCAACCAGATGAAGACGCCGTAGAAGCCGAAGTTGAGACCGAACCAGAGGACGCAAACGAGGGCGGTCCGGCCACGGAGTCCCGGAGCGAACAGGCGGCGAAAGCTGGCGGACTCGCCCTCGTCGTCGCCGGGTTCGGTGACGGGGTGGAACTCGTCACCGTTCGCGCGGGACATCTCCCGGATGCGGTCGTTGGCGGCGTCGAGTCGCCCGTCACCGGCGAGATAGTAGGGCGTCTCGGCCAGCGTCCGGCGAAGGATTGGGGTCGCGAGCGCAGGGAGCGCCGCGAACAGGAAGAGGACGCGCCAGGAGTCGATGCCGAACGTGGTACCCCCGGTCGAGAACGCCGAGAGGACGAGCCAGGCGACGAGAACCGAGAGGAGGGTTCCCGAGGGCCAGAATGCCTCGAGGTAGACGAGATAGCGTCCCCGGCGGTCGGTGGGGAGATGCTCGGTGAGGTAGGAGACGTCCACGGCGATGGTCCCGCCAACGAAAACACCGGTGAGGAGACGAAAGACGAACGCAGAGTAGAACCCGACCGAGAGGGCGGTGAGGGCGGCACACAGCGAGTAGCCGAGCACCGACCACTGGAGGGCGACGACTCGCCCCGCCCTGTCACCGTACCACCCGCCCACCCAGTTGCCGAGCATGATTCCGATCAGGCTGGCGCTCCCGAGCAACCCGGCTTCGAACCCCGACAGCGACCAGTTCGAGACGAGCTGGGGGAGGACGAACGAGATGACGAGTATCTCGACCGCTGCGAAGCTCAGGACGCCGCCAGTGAGCGCGAGGAGACGTCGGTGGAACGGACCGGTGGAGAGCGAATCGACGGATTCCGAGACCGTGGTAGATTCACCCATACGACGGTGGGTGTGTCGTCGGAGAGCAAAAGCGTTGGTGATGACCCGTCTCGGTTCGACGGCCACCATGACACACTCTCACACAGAACCGCATCTTTGATACGTTCTGTCCAATCGGGGAAATAACACACTAAGTGCGTTATTTATCTGGGTGAACGAGGCCGGCTTTTGCATTTCACAGAAGGCCTCTGCAGATTCCCAGAAGTCCTTAATTAACGTTCAGGATAGTTATTCGGTGGTCGTGACGATGGAAGGCGGTAGAAGCTCCGAGGGTCCCAGAACCCTGTCGAACCGCCACTACAGGCAAAGATTTAAATACAGTAGCAAATATGATAGAACTGGTTTGCATGACAAACTCTGGCATGGGGCCGGCAGAGTATCGTTCGAGAAGACAGTATCTGAAACTGGCTGGCGTCGGCGGGGCGACCGCACTCGCAGGGTGTCTGGGAGGCGGCGGTGGGACGTCGGGGAATAACGAGGAGGTCCACTTCATCACCGAGGAGAGTTCACCGTCTGCGAAGACGTTCATCAACGAGGCCGCGGCGAAGTTCACCGAGGAGACGGACATCCCGGTGACGACAGAGTTCACCGGTCTGGGGTCGAGCTTCGACCAGCGCATCGCGACGCTCATCCGCACGGGTAACGCGCCCGAGGTGGCCATGGCGCCCGGGTACCTCGTGACGAACTGGATCCGCGACGACATCGCCGCACCGGTCACCGGCGTCCGGGAGGCCATCGAAGAGTCCTGGGACACAGAGTACCGTGAGAAGCACCGCCTCGTTCTCGACGGCGAGGACTACCTGGCACCGCTCCACATCAACCCGTCGTGCCAGACCTATCGGACCGACATCTTCGAGCAAGCCGGCGTCGAACCGCCGACCACCTTCGCCGAGGAGCAGGAGGCGTTCCCGCAGCTCGCCGACTCGCTGTCAGAGGGGACGAGCGTCGGGAACTTCGCGTTCAACACCGGACTCGTCGGCACGGCGACCACCCACCACCGTATCGACGTGAACGGCGTGAACATGCTCTCACACTCGGGTGACGACCCGTTCTCCGGGTTCGAGGTCGTCCTCGACCAGGGAGACAACAGGCAACGCGCCATCGAGGCGCTCGAACACTGCAAGACGGTGGCCGAGTACTCGGTCGACCCGCAGATGGGCATCTCCTCGTGGGCCTCTACCTACTTCACCGGAAAGTCCGCCATCGGCGAGTACGGCGGGCCGCGTCCGCTGACCGCCGCTTACCGGGAAAACCCAGAGGTCGCACGGAACTCCATGCTCACCCCGCTCGCACACGGACCGTCCGGCGACGACCCGACGTACTTCTCGTTCCTGGAGGGCTTTTCCGTCCTCAAGAACGCGAAGTACCCGGACGCGGGTCGGCAGTTCATCGAGTACCTGCTCACGGGCGACACCATCTTCGGCATGCTGTTGAACTTCGCACCGCTGCACAACGCACCGGTCCTCGACACCATCTACAACGACGACCGGTACCGCAACGCGGATTACATGCAGGAGAACGACGTCCCGGACGAGGTCCTCGACACGCTCAAGAACGAGATCATGCCGCGAGGCGAACCCCGGTTCCTGACGACTGGCACGCCGAACCCGTACATCGGCGCGCTCCAGGGCACGTTCGCCATCGGGAATATGGGCAACGCCGTCGCCGTCCAGGGCGAGGACCCGGGAGCGGCAGTCGACCAGGCGGCCCAGACACTCCGGAACACCCTCAATGACGTCCAGGGATGACGACGCTTCACACAGGAGGGAGTCACCGTAGATGAGCGTCGAGACAGAGGGGGAGACCCCCACCATCCAGCGTCTGCGCAGGTCGTTCGTGACCGTCACCTCGGAGAACGAACGGCTGCTGGGCTACCTGACCATACTCCCCGTGCTGGTGTTGTTCACGCTCTCGGCCGTCCTGCCGATCGTCTGGGCGGTCGCAGCGAGCTTCAACGAGGTGCCGGTGTTCCGGCCGGAGTGGGTGTTCATCGGACTCCAGAACTACACCGAGGTCCTGTCGTCCGGGACGCTCCACTACTCGCTTTTCATCAGCCTCGCGTACGCCATCGGGACGACGGTCCTCGAACTGGTCCTCGGCGTCGCCATCGCACTGCTCATCAACAGGAAGATGAAGGGCATCTCCATCATCCGGATGGTCGTCCTCTCGCCGTACCTGCTGCCGACGGTCGTCGTCGGTATCCTGTTCCAGTTCATGGGCGCGCAGTTCGGTGTGTTCAACGACATCCTGCTCAAACTGGGCATCTTCGAGAACCCGGAGCCGTTCTTCACGCAGATGCCGTTCGCGTTCATCGGCGTCGTGTTCGCCAGCGTCTGGAAGTTCACGCTGTTCGTGGTGCTGATGACCCTCGCACGCCTCCAGAGCATCCCGAACAACTACTACGAGGCCGCGAAGATATCCGGCGCCGGCCCCTGGCGGCAGTTCTGGGACATCACGTTCCCCCAGTTGAAGGGCATCATCCTCATCGTCCTGTTGCTTCGGGGTGTGTGGATGTTCAACAAGTTCGACATCATCTGGATACTGACGAGGGGTGGTCCGAACGACGCGCTCAACACGCTGCCCGTGTTCGCCTACGAGACGGCGTTCATCCAGTTCAGGCTCGGGGTCGCCTCGGCGATATCGGTCATCGGGTTCGTCCTGCTGACCATCGTCGCCATCGTCTACTTCCGGGTGTTCAGCCCGGCTGAGGAGGTGGCGGCGCGATGACGGCCGAAGAATCCACCGCCACGACGACCGCGGATACCGGATTCGCCGGCATCTACGAGTACGTCCCACCGGAGACGCTGCAGACCTTCCGACGGCTCGTCGTCGGGGTGCTCATCGGCGCCGTGTGTCTGTTCTATCTCTTCCCCATCTACTGGATGGTGGTATCGTCGTTCAAGGGACTCGGCGCCTACTCGCTCCCGGCGCAGTACGTCCCCCAGACGTTCAGCTTCGAGGCCTACCGCGACGTGCTGTTCAAATCGAAGTTCCCGACGTTCTACTGGAACAGCGTCATCGTCGCGGTCTCCACGGTCGTCGTTACCGACGTCTCGGCCGTGCTCGCGGGGTACGGACTCGCGCGCCTGGAGTTCCCGTGGAAGAAGACGTTCGCGAAGTCGATCCTCTTCGGGTACATGTTCCCGCCGCTGTTGCTCGGCATTCCCATCTACATGATCTGGGACAAGCTGAACATGGTGAACACGTTGTACGGCCTGGTGCTGGCGCAACTCGCCATCATCCTGCCGTTCTGCGTCTGGATCATGTGGAAGTTCTTCCTCTCCATCGACGAGTCCTACGAGGAGGCGGCGTGGCTCTGTGGGGCATCGCGTCCGCGGGCCTTCTTCCAGGTCGCGCTTCCGCACGCGAAGCCCGGCCTCATCGCCATCTCGATCTGGGCGTTCGCGATGAGCTGGAACGACTTCAGTCTCGCACTGTTGTTGCTCACGAAACTCAACGTCCAGACGCTGCCAATCGGCATCCTGGCGTTCGTCGAGCAGAACACTATCCTCTGGGGGCAGATGATGGCCGCCATCACGCTGGTCAGTCTCCCACCGTTCGTCGTCGTACTGACGCTACAGAAGTACGTCCTCGAGGGCTTCAGCATCGGAGGAATGCACTAACATGGCACGAGTCACAGTCGAGAATCTCACGAAGGAGTTCGACGTCGGCCCCGACATCGAGGTCGCCGTCGACGACATCAGTTTCACAGCACAGCAGGGCGAATTCGTCACCATCGTCGGCCCGTCGGGGTGTGGCAAGACCACGCTCCTGCGGTGTATCTCGGGGCTCGAGAGTCCGACCTCGGGGAGTATCAAGTTCGACGAGCGGGAGGTGACGAACGTCATCCCGCAACGGCGCGGTGTCTCGATGGTGTTCCAGAACATCGCCATCTACTCGCACATGACCGCCGCGGAGAACATCGTCTACCCGTTGAAGATACAGACCGTCTCACAGGACGAGCGCGACCGCCGCCTGCACGAGGCCGCAGACATGCTCCAGATCGAGCAGTACCTGAACAAGCATCCACCGGAACTATCCGGCGGGCAGCAACAGCGGGTCGCGCTCGCGCGGTCGCTCGTCCAGCAACCGAACGTCTTCCTGTTCGACGAGCCGACCAGCAACCTCGACGCCAAGCTGAAGGTCGAGATTCGCAAGGAGATTCAGAAGGTCGCACAGGAGACCGACCAGACGATGGTCTACGTCACCCACGACCAGGAGGAGGCGATGACCATGTCCGACAAGGTCGTCGTGATGAACGACGGCGACATCATGCAGGTGGGGTCCCCCGACGAGATATACAACCGTCCGGACAACGTCTTCGTCGCGGGCTTCATGGGGACGCCCTCTATGAACCTCCTCGACAGCGAGAAGCGCGACGGGTCCGTGTCCGTCACGGAGATGGGCCAGGTTCCGACGGTCGATGCGGGGGCGGTCCCGGACGGCACCGTCACCATCGGCTTCCGCCCCGAGACTGTCGAACTCACGACCGCCCAGGACGGCCACCTCACCGGCGAGGTGCAGGTCGTCGAATCGCTGGGCCACGACCGCATCGTCTACCTGAACACGCCACAGGGCGAAGTGCGGGTCGTGACAGAGGAACCGCGGTCGTCCATCATCGAGGGTGAACGGCGCGGCCTCGAACTCGACCCCGCGGAGTTGCGCTACTTCGACGCGGAGACGGGTGAGCGCATCCGAACGGGCAGAGAGAGGACGGAGAACGTGGCGACCGACAGCGACGGGACATGAGTGGACGGGTCCTCGACGGCGTGACCGTCGTCGACGTCTCGACGTACGTCAGCGCGTCGTTCGGAACGCTCATGCTCGCCAACCTGGGGGCGGAAGTGGTCAAGATCGAGCGCCCCGGCGTCGGGGACCCCGCTCGCGGTGCCGGCCCGCCGTTCGTCGAGGGAGAGTCGCCGTACTTCATGACGGTGAACTACGGCAAGGAGAGCGTCGAGTTGGACCTCAAGTCGGACGAGGGCAAGGAGATACTGTACGACATCGTCGCCGAGGCAGACGTGTTCGTGCAGAACTTCCGCCCCGGCACGGCGGCGCGCCTCGACATCGACGACGACACGCTCCGGGAACACAACGACTCGCTGGTCTACTGCTCCGTATCTGCCTTCGGGGATTCCGGCCCCTGGTCGAAGCGACCGGGCTACGACCTGCTGATGCAGGGGCTGACGGGCATCATGTCCGTCACCGGTGAGGAGGACGGGCCACCGGCCAAAGCGGGTATCGCGCTCACAGACCACATCACCGGCGCGTGGACGGCCTTCGGCGTCCTCGCCGCGCTGTTCGAGCGCGAGCGGACCGGCGAAGGCGACTACATCGAACTCGCCATGTACGACGGCGTCCTGCCGTGGTTGACCAAGCAGGCGGGAAAGGCTCTGGCGGGAGAGGAACCGACACGGATGGGTTCGAAGGACCCCGTCATCGCCCCCTACCAGAGCTTCGAGGCGGCCGACGGGTTCCTCAACGTTGCCATCGGCAGCCAGAAACTCTGGGAGGAGTTCTGCACGGCGCTCGACCGTGAAGACCTGAAAGAGGACCCGCGGTTCGAACAGAACCGTGACCGCGTCGAGCACATGGACGAACTGGAGGCCGAACTCGAAGCCACGTTCCGCGAGCGCACCGTCGAGGAGTGGGTCGACCACCTGATGGACGAACACGGCCTCCCGGTCGGCCCCGTCTCGCCCGTCTCGGAGGCGCTCGACAACGAACACACCCGTGCCAGGAACCTGCTGACCGACCTCGACCACCCGACCGTCGAGGACTTCCCGGTCATCGAGCAACCGCTTCGCTTCTCGAACTCCGACGCTGGCTTCGAGAAGCACGCACCCACGCTCGGCGAGACGACGGTGGAGAAACTCGTGGAACTCGGGTACTCGGACGACGAGATAGTCGCACTCGCCGAGAAGGGCGTCATCGGGCACCTGGACGACGACGAAGCGTAGACGGCGATTACTCAGCGCTCTTCCACGCGATACTCCTCGACCGCGTCCTCGTCCAGTATCACCCCGAGCCCGGGGCGTTCGGGAGGTGAGATGGTTCCGTCGGGAGAGACGCTCAACTCGTCCTGGTTCGCCACGTACGGACTCGCGACGAACTCTCGTGGGTCGTCTGCCTCGTCGTCGAAGACGGCGAACTCGACGAGCGAGCAGGCGGGCGCCGCCGCAGCGACGTGAAGGCTAGCCGCGTAGTTGACCGCTGGCCCGACCGCGTGGGGCACCATCGTCTTGTTGAACGCCTCGACGAGCGTCGCGACGTTCATCGCGGCGGTGACGCCGCCGACGTGGTAGAGCGACGGCTGGTAGACGTCGTACGCGTCCTCCCGGAGGTGGTCCACCGCGGGATAATGGGGCGTCTGCGTCTGGTAGCCAGCGATGGGGACCGAGACGCGCGAACGAAGGTCTGCGATGCCGCGAACGTCTGTGTGCGCGATGGGTTCCTCGAACCAGCGAAGGTCGTGTTCGCTCGCGGTCCGTGCGACGGCGAGGGCGTCACCGAAGTCGTAGGAGGTGTTCGCGTCGATTGCCAGGCCGAAGTCCGCGGGCAGGGTCGGCGCGACCGCCTCGATGCGCTCGCGGTCCTCCCGCGGGCCGAAACCGGCGACTATCTTCAGCATCTCGAAACCGGCGTCCGCCAGCCACTCCGCGTCGGCGACGAGTTCCTCGGCCGCTTTCGCGTGAGGGAAGGTCGCGTACGCCCGGAGGTCCCCGGTCGTCCCGCCGAGCAACTGGTAGAGGGGGAGGTCGGCGCGCTTGCCCTTGACGTCCCAGAGCGCCTGGTCCACGACCGAGAGCGCCTCGAACGCGGTCGAGCGCTTGACGGTGTCGTACAGTTCGTGCCAGTGCCCGCGGACCGGGTCTGCGTCCTCCCCCACGACGTGCTCGGCGAGCGCCTCGACGCTCTTCGCCAGCGCGAACGTGTCCGTGAGCGACGCCGCGTGGTGGAACGACGCACCGAGACCGGTGTGTCCGTCGTCCGTTTCGAGTCTCAGAAGCACGGTCCGGATGTCTACTTCGAGGTCGGTGCTGCCCGTCGGGAGGGACTGCGAGCCCGTGTCGTTGTCGAGCACGAGCGTCTCCGCGTCCACGACCGTCATCGTCGACCCCCCCGTCCCGAGAACGGCGGCTGTGTGTCCCTTGCTATCATCCCTGTCGGCTACTCGCGGCGGTCACAAAAGTGTACCCCGGCTAGCAGCACGTCACCCACTGTGGAGCCGGGTCGGTGAGCACGTGCCTCGTCCCGCCGGAGAAGAACCGCTTCTTCGGCTGTCCCGAGAAACCGCTCGCCGGCTACCTCGGATGGGATTCGACGGGACGAGCGCCGCCGACATCGACGACGAGTGGCCGGGCCCTGGCGTCGGCTGGGACACCAACCTGGAGGAGGGTATCGAGCGAACGGTCCACTACAACTGGTACAAGGCGATGTCGGACGACGATTTGCGCTAGAAAGCCGGGTCGGGGCCAGGCCCGCTACGAACGGACCTTCTCCACGTACGTCCGGAGCGCGTTCCGGACGTTCGCAACCGCTCGCTCGGGTTCACGGCTCACCGACCGCAGGAGGCTGGCGAGCCCTTTGGGTGCGAAGATGACGACGACCACGTAGAACGTCCCGAGGACGACCTTCCAGTTCGTCGTGAAGGTGTCCTCGATGAGGATGACGACAGCGGCCCCGACCATCGGTCCCCAGAGCGTTCCCATGCCACCCAGCAAGGTCATCAGGAACACGTCGCCACTCATCGTCCAGAACAGCATGTTCGGGTGGACGAGGCTCTGGAACGGGACGAACAGGCCGCCGGCGAGGCCGGCGAATCCGCCGCTGATGGCGAAGCCGACGATCTTGTACTTCCGGACGTCGTAGCCGAGGAAGGCGACGCGGTCCTCGTTCTCGCGGATGGAGAGCATCACGCGACCGAACGGCGAATTGGCGATGCGCAACACGAGGACGACCGAGACCGCGACGAGCACGAGCGTCAGGTAGTAGTAGTTCAGCACCGGGCCGAACGACATCCCGAACAGTTCGTACGTCGGCAGCGCGACGATGCCGTTGTCACCCTGTGTGATGGCCTCGACGCCGAGTACGACGGCGGGGATGTCGCGGAGTGCGGCGACGTAGAACATCTGGGCGAACGCGAGCGTCAGGAACGCGAAGTATATCTCGCGTGCTCGGGCGGAGAGCCACGCCAGCACCGCGGCGACGAAGACGCCGACGACGACCGCGGCCGAGAGGACGACGACGACGTTCTGCGTCACGGACTGCAACATGAACGCGACGGCGTAGCCCGCCGTGCCGAACATGGCCGCGTGGCCGAACGACGCCAGGCCGCCGTGGCCGAAGGCGAAGTCGAAACTCAGCGCGAACAGCGCGAAGATGAGTATCCTGACGGCGATGTTGATCCAGAACGGCTGGACGAGGTAGCCGACCGGCGCGAGGACTGCGAGCACGATGCCCACGACGAGCATCCCGATGCGGCCGTTCCGGCCGAGCAGCGCCGAGTGTGCCTCCGGCGTCGTCCAGTCGATGAAGCGGCCGACGACCGACATCTCAGGCTACCTCCGCCTCCTCGCCGAACAGCCCGTTCGGTTTCACGAGCAGGACGACGGCCATGAGCAGGAACACCAGCAACTCGACCATCGTCGAGGCGTAGAGTGCGCCGAAGGCGTTGATCATTCCGACGGCGATGGCGCCGACGACCGCACCGCGGAAGCTTCCGAGGCCACCGATGACGACGATGGCGAACGCCTGGATGATGATGTTGACGCCCATCGACGGCGAGGCGGCGCGGGCGGTCCCGAGAAGGACGCCAGCCAACCCGGCGAGGACCGCGCCGAAGATGAACACGCCGGTGAACACCTTCGCCACGTCGATGCCGAGTGCGTCGACCATCTCGGAGTCGTAGCCGCTCGCGCGCATCAGGATGCCCCAGTTCGACCGGGTGAACAGCACCCAGATTGCCACGACGAGAAGCGTGCTGACGACCGTGATGAAGATGCGGAACTTCGGGTAGAGGATGGGACCGATGGTGTAGGTCCCCTGCATGAGAGCCGGCTTGGTGATGTTCTGGATCTCCGCTCCCCACGTCCCCTCGACTGTGCCCTGGATGATGAGGGCGATGCCGAAGGTCAAGAGGATGTGGTAGAGCGGGTCGCGTCCGTACAGTGGACGGATGGCGAACACCTCCATTACGGCTCCGACGACGCCGACGAGAAGCGGGGCGAGGAGCAGGGCCAGCCAGAAGTTCCCGGTCGCGCCGACCACGCCGAGCCCGAAGTACGCGCCCAGCATGTAGAGCGACCCGTGAGCGATGTTGATGACGTCCATCATCCCGAAGATGAGCGTCAGTCCGACGGTGATGAGCACCAGCGTCATCCCTAGCTGGAGTCCGAACAGCGTCGTCTTCAGTAGCGTCGTGATTTCGACCATGGCACCTGGTTATTCCTCGATCGTACAGCCCCAGGTCGGCGGTTCTGCCTTCTCTATCTTGTCGATGACCTCGTTCCCGAACCCACCGTCCTGCTCGACGACCCTGCGGATGTCCATCTCGGTGATGGGGTCGTGGGTGTCGGGGTGGAACTGGAAGAAGCCACGTGGGCTGTCCAGTTCGGACCCGGCGAGCGTCTGGGCGATGCCGTCCGCGTCCATGCCGCCAGCCTCCTCGATGCCCTTCTCGATAGCCAGCGCGGAGTCGTAGCCGCCACAGCTGTAGGAGTCGGGCTGTCCCTGGTCCGGATAGGCGCTCGTGTAGGACTCGACGAACTCCTGGTTCCGACTGATGTCGTCCGAGGACGTGTAGAAGCTGTGCGTGATGGCTCCCTGGGCGGCGTCCTGCTGTGACTGGACCAGCCGTTCGGAGACCATGTCGCCGATGCCGGTTAGCTGGATGTTCTCGTCCAGACCGAACTGGGCGTAGTCTTTCACGAAGTTCACCGCGTTGCCGCCGATGAACATCCCGAAGACTGCGTCCGCGCCACTGTCCTCTATCTGCTGGAGATACGACGAGAAGTCGGACACGTCGAAGCCGACCGGGAACCGGCCCGCGATGGTCCCGCCGAGTTCCTCGAACCGTTGCTGGAAGAAGTTCACCGTCTGCTCGCCGCCCGCGTAGTCGAGGAACGCGAGGGCGACGTTGTCCGACACGTTCTCGTAGACGTAGGGAGCCATCGGTGCGCCCGCGTGCCACGTGTTCCGGGCGATGCGGAACTGGTACTTCAGGCAGTGCTCGGACGTGATCTTGTAGTTCGCCGCGCTGGCGTTCAGCCAGATGGCGTCGCGGGACTGCGCCGCCTGCTTGAATGGCGACACCATCGCGAGTGCGACGGCACTGGAGACGGGGCCGACGAGCACGTCCACCTGCTCCTCCTGGAGGAGTTTCCGTGCTGCCGAGACGCCCGTCGACGGGTCGCCCGCGGTGTCCTGCTGGGCGTACTCGACCTCCATGCCGCCTATCTCGCCGTCCAGTTCCTCGTCCACGCGCAGTTTGAAGCCGCGGATGACCTCGTTCCCCAGGTTGCCGATGGACCCGGACAGCGGCTCTGCGAACCCGACCGTGAGCGTGCCGGAGTCGCCACCACCGAATCCACTCAGACACCCCGCGAGCGACGCTGCACCCACCGTACCGGTCGCTGCGAGGACCGAGCGCCTGGAGAAGTATTTGTTCGTTGATGATTCTCTACTGGCCGGTCTGCTGCCCCTGCCACTCGTTGGCATATACGTGAGTCTGGAATCAGGAGTGACATAACCTTTAGGAAATGTAAAAATCAATATATTTTCTGGGGAATCTCCCGGACAGAGAGGAGGACAGTCGGTTCCGAAGATATTGCCAGGCCGTCCGGCACGGTAATTATAAGACCCACGTCCGTAGTTACATAGAACATGGGCGGTTTCCTCGAGACAGAGGGGTTGACCAAACAGTTCGGCGAACTCACGGCGGTCGAAGACGTCTCGCTCTCCGTAGCGGAGGGGGACGTCACCGCCATCATCGGGCCGAACGGTGCCGGGAAGACCACCCTCTTCAACCTGTTGAGCGGCAACTACACACCGACCACGGGGAAGATACGGTTCCGTGGCGAGCGAATCGACGGCGACCCACCACACGACATCTATCACGCCGGCATCGCCCGTTCGTTCCAGATAACCAACTTCTTCCCCGAACTGACCGCCTTCGAGAACGTCAGACTCGCGACGCAGTCCGAGGAGACGGGGTTCAAACCGAGAGATTTCCTCTCTCACCACTCCTCGCTCGAAGGCCCTCGGGCCGAGGCACGGGCCGTGCTGGAGCGACTCGACCTGGCCGACATCGCGGACGAACCGGCAGAGACGCTGTCGCACGGCCAGCAGCGCCACCTCGAGATCGCCATCGCACTCGGGTCGGACCCCGACCTGTTGCTGATGGACGAACCGACGAGCGGGATGTCGCCGGACGAGACGCGGGAAACGATGGACCTCATCGAGGACATCGCCGAGGAGACGAGTCTCCTCGTCATCGAACACGACATGGACGTGGTGATGAGCGTCTCCGACAAGATCGCGGTGATGAACCAGGGGACCCTGCTGACGATGGACACTCCCGAGGCGGTGCAGGAGGACGAACAGGTCCAGGACGTCTACCTGAGAGGTGGGCAGGTCGCATGAGCGACGCTGCCGAAGAGCGGGACATCCTCTGGGACGAGGTGCTCGACGAGGACGGTGGTATCGACTGCAAAACCTCCCGGCGCGAGCAACGGGGGCGCACGATGCTCGACGTCTCGAACGTCGACGCCTACTACGGGACGAGTCACATCCTCCACGACATCTCGTTCGACGTCGACGAAGGCGAGGTCGTGACGCTCGTCGGGCGCAACGGCGCGGGCAAGACCACGACCCTGCGCAGCGTCATGGGGCTCACGCCACCCGAATCCGGAACGATTCGGTTCAAGGGAACGGCGATTCAGGGTTCGAACCCACACGAGGTCAGGCGTGCGGGAATCTCCTGGGTCCCCGAGGACCGGCGCGTGTTCCCGATGCTGACCGTCGCGGAGAACCTCCGGTTGGCCGCCCACCACGGGGACGACTCTGACGGCGACTTCGAAGCGATGTACGACCGCTTCCCGCGCCTCGACGAACGCCGGAACCAGAAGGCGGGGACCATGTCCGGCGGTGAACAGCAGATGCTCGCCATCGCCCGCGCACTGGTGGGTCTCGACACCGACCTCCTCCTCCTCGACGAACCGAGTGAGGGACTCGCACCCCAGATAGTCTCGGACGTCGCGGACATCATCCGCGAGTTGAACGACGACGGCGTCACCATCATGCTCGTCGAGCAGAACGCCGACATGGCGCTCACGCTCGCCGACCGGGCGTACGTCATCGACAGCGGTGCCATCGAGTTCGAGGGCGATGCGGCCGAACTCCAGGAGAACCGCGAGCTGATGGAGCAGTACCTCGGCGTCAAGTGACGCTTCCCGGGACAGCACACATTTATTACGTCGGGCTTTGAAATTGGCACCGTATGCCAGTCGACCTAGTGGTCAGAAACTGCACCATCGTGACACCGGATGGACAGACCGGTCCGAACGCAGGTGTCGCGGTGGACGACGGCAAGATAGTCGCCGTCAGTGAGGACGACCAGTTGCCGGACGCGGACGAAGTCATCGATGCAGACGGAGCGTACCTCGCACCGGGCGTCATCGATTGTCACATCCACAATCGGTCGCCGGGGCTGGAGTACAAGGAGGACTGGGAGACGGCGACCCGCGCCGCCGCGGCCGGTGGCGTCACCACGGTCGTCGGGATGCCCAACACCGACCCGATCATCGACCGGCCGGAGTACCTCCAGACGAAGTTCGACCTGGGCGAGGAGAACGCCCTCGTCGACTTCCAGGCCTACGCCGTCATCACGTCCGACAACCTCGACCAGATAAAGGGGCTCGACGAAACCGGCGTCATCGGGTACAAGGTCTTCCTCGGCACCACCATCGGTGCCATCCCCCCGCCGAACGACGGCGAACTGCTCGAGGCGATGGGCAAGGTCGCCGAGACGGGCAAGCGCCTCGGCTTCCACGAGGAGAACGACCAGATTCTCACGCACCTCGCGGAGAAGTTCCAGGCGGAAGGGAAGAACGACCCGATACACCACTCGTGGTCCCGTCCACCCATCACCGAGCGTGAATCCATCTCGCGGACCATGCTCTTCGCCGAGGAGATGGGCACGAAGATCCACATGTTCCACCTCTCCTGTGGCACCGGTGCCCAGCTCGTCCGCGATGGCAAGGCCAGGGACCTCGACGTGACCGCGGAGACGATGCCTCACTACCTCTGGTTCACCGAGGACGTGATGAACGAGAAGGGCAACGTCGCACGCATCCAGCCACCCATCCGCGACGAGGAAGAGCGGGACATCCTCTGGGACGAGGTGCTCGACGAGGACGGTGGTATCGACTGCATCGCCACCGACCACTCGCCGCACACGGACGAGGAGAAGGGCATGGACGACCCGTTCAAGAACACCTGGGAGGTCATCTCCGGCTTCGTCGGCCTGGAGACCGAGATTCCCGCGATGCTCACCTTCGTCAACGACGGCAAGATGAGCCTTGAGAAGTGGATCGAGATGCACTCCACCCGCCCCGCCCAGATATGGGGCATGTACCCCGAGAAGGGGTCGCTCCAGATAGGGACCGACGCCGACTTCACCATCTTCGACCTCGACCGGGAGTGGACGCTGGAGGACCGCCACACCCTCCACTCGAAGAACACCGTCACGCCGTTCGAAGGCGAGTCGTTCACCGGCAAGGCGACCAAGACCATCGTGCGCGGCGAACTCGTCTACGACGAGGACCAGGACGTCGTCGGCGAACCGGGCTTCGGAACCCGCGTCGACGTAGACGACATCGACAACGACTACGGCGAACCACCGGAAGAGCGCAAAGAGACCGAACTCGACAAGGCGTACTGACGAGTTCGGGTCGCACGACCACCATCGGTTATCAACCAACACGTGAAAGAGATCACCGACGCATACGCATGAGCACCGATTACTACATCGAATTCGGCCGCGAGCGCGGACGCCGACTGCGGGACGCCATCCGCCACAACGTTCGCGGCTTCTGGAGCGACGTGACCGCACGCGGCATCGACCGCGAAACAGTGTACGCGGAAGCACGGGCGAGAGCCGACCGTCTCGCACCCGAGACGCGGGCCGAACTCGAGGGGAAGGCGGAGACCTCCGGCGTCGCGTACAGCGACCTCCTCGCGTTCACCCTGTTCGAGGAGACGCTCGTTCCGGACGGCTGTACGACTGCCATCGCTGCCGGCGACGCCGCCGCCGCCGGCGACACCGTCTTCTTCAAACAGAGCGACAAGAAGGGTGCCGACGAGTTCGAGGGCGACGACTACCACGAACACCAGCAGATAAACGTCGTCCGCATCGAGGACCCCGACGACCGGAACAAGGTCATCGCCATCACGGCCGCCGGGTCCTCGGCGGTGAAGATGGGGCTGAACGACCAGGGCGTCGCCATCGGGTCGAACATCTCCCGGACCGTCACCTTCGACGAGGAGGGGACGGACTCGAAGGACTGGGCCGCTGCCTCGCGCGGCGAGTACATGCGCCAGGGCATCCTGCACGGTGACACCGCCGACGAGGTCGCCGAGCACATCACGCCCATGCTCTTTGCGGACCCGATGTCCTCACCCGGTAACATCGACATCGCGGACCACGAACGCGCCATCGTCCTGGAGGGCGAGTTCACCCACCTCGCCAGCGAGTGGGTCGAGAACGAGGTCATCGGCCGTGCGAACAAGTTCCAGGTCCTCTCCGACCTCGCCCGGTCCGAAGACGAGATTCCGTCCTCGTACGCGCGCTACGGTCGCGTCATGGAGGTCCTGGAGGAGAACGCCGGCGACGTGACCGTCGAGACGATGCGCGACCTCTCGGTGGACCACGAGAACGGTCCCGGGCTGAACTCCATCTGCCGCCACGAGGAGCACGGGTACACGGACGAGACCTCGCTCTCGGCGATCATCGTCGACATCGACGGCGACGACCCCGAGGAGAGCGACGTCTACATGGCGCTCGGCAAGCCGTGTCACGCCTGGCGGACCGACGAGGGCGACGGCTGGCTCCACGTCACCGCCGCCGCCACCGAGGACGACGTTCCGGACCGGTTCCTCACCGGCGAGGCGTGGCTGGAGCACTACACCGAGGACCCGTACGTGGGCGAGGAAGCCCCCGCACCGCTCGACGATTGAGCGACGTCCGGTTCGTCCGGCACTGTTCTCGCTCTCTGCTGCCAGACGGCGGGAAGCCGCGGTAGTCGGTCCGCGGGGACACCGGAACGTCAGTAGCTGGTTTTGCGCTGGACGTACTCCTCGCTCGCGGCTCGGACCATCCACTTCCAGTTCTCGAACTCGGTGTTCTCGGCGACGTACTCGTCGAGTGCGTCCCTCGGGACGTCCTCGAAGTCGGACGCCGACTCTATCGTCCACGGGCTCTCGTCGACGAACCCGTCGAACGAGTCGAAGTCCGTGTACTCCGTCACGAAGCCGTCGAAGAAGAGGTCTTCGACGGTGAGTCGCTCCTCGTCCTGCAGCACGTCGAGGAACTCCGTCCGGTCGATTCCGAGGATAGCGTCTCCGTCCGCGGTGATGATGTACTCGTGTGAGTCGAGTCCCATGGTAAACCCACTCTCAATTACTGGGACATACGAGATAAATCCTGAGGCGGATTCCCGTGGAGCGTCACCGGGACCGTCGCCGACGGGGAGGGGTTTTTCAGTCTCCCGGGAGACGGACGGTACATGGACCTCGAACTGGAGGGGAACGTGGCGTTGACGACGGCATCGACGAGCGGACTCGGCCGGGCGTCCGCGCTGGCACTCGCACGCGAGGGAGCGCACGTCGTGGTGAACGGTCGCGATACGGACCGACTCGCTGACGCAGTCGACGAAATCGACGCCGCCGGTAGTGGGCGCGTCCTGGGTGTACCGGCGGACATCTCGACGGTGGCGGGTATCGAGACGCTGGTCGAGCGAACGCGGGACGAGTTCGACAGGCTGGACCACGTCGTCACCTCGGCCGGCGGCCCGCCGAGCGGGTCGTTCGTGGACACCACCGACGAGGACTGGTACGACGCCTACGACCTGCTGGTGATGAGCGTCGTCCGCCTGCTCCGGGCCGTGTCAGACGACCTGGCTGCGGGCGACGGCGGCAGCGTCGCCCTCGTCGCGTCACGGACGGTGACGGAACCGGCCGACGACCTCGTCCTCTCGAACGCCGTCCGGTCGGCCGTCGTCGGCCTCGGGAAGACGCTCTCGCGAGAGTTCGCGCCGGAGGTGCGGGTGAACTACGTCCTGCCCGGTGCTCACGAGACGGCCCGCATGCAGGAACTCGCCCGGGACAGCGTCGAACGCGGCGACTACGAGAGCTACGAGGACGCACTCGACGACTGGGCGGCGGACGTTCCCGTCGAACGCGTCGGCGACCCGCAGGAACTCGGTGACACCGTCGCCTACCTCTGCTCGCCACGGGCGGGGTACGTGAACGGCGAAAGCGTCCTCATCGACGGCGGGGCGTCGCGGTCGGTGTGAGTTTGGAACGGCCGGGAGGGATACGTCCGGCGCCCGGCCGGTTCCGGCGAGCAGAACGCGGTCGCGGTGGGGCGTTCTCAGGCTTCCCGGAGGTCGTCCGCCAGTTCCTTCCACTCGCGGCCGGACTCGGCGGCCATCTCCACCAGTTCGTCCGGCGCGACGTGGTACGGCGGGCGCGGCGGACCGGCGTCGATGTACCCGGAACCGGTGATGCGGGCCTTCTGCAGCGCGACCGTGTAGAGGCCGTAGAGGTCGTCGTGGCGCACGTTGAGCGCCTCGGGATAGACCGCCTCGGGGCCGACCTGCGGGTAGAACTTGGTGTTCGTCGCGTTGATCAGGGTGTTCAGCTCGCGCGCCGTCTCCTCGTCGCCAGACTCGATGGCCTCCTTCAGACGGAGCGCGGGGAGCGGGTCGCAGGAGGCACTGCCGGACCAGGCGGCGTTCGCACGGTCCGGCGCGAGTTCGTTCGCGAGGTACCACTTCCGCTCGATGGGCATCAACTGGACCCTGTCACCGACCTGCGCGACCGCGTCGCGCCACATCACGTCCGTCGCGCCGTACTTCGCGGCGACGACCTGGGGAATCTCCGCGAGCTGTCGCCACATCTCGGGCGTGATGCGGTTCTTGAACGCGGGCGGGTTGTGGTAGACGACGATGCCGAGTTCGGGGACCGCCTCCCCGGCCTGTCGGTAGAACTCGATGGTCGCCTCCTGGCTGAGTTCGAGCCACATCGGCCGTCCGAGGAGTACCCCGTCCGCACCGACGTCCCTGGCGTACCGCATGCGTTCGATGGTCGTCCGGGTATTGAGGGTGGTCGGACCGGCGATGACGGGCACGTCCCCGTCCACCGCCTCGACGACGATGCGGGTGAACTCCTTCCACTCGCGTTCGGTGAGCGTCGCGGCCTCCCCGAACGTCCCGTTTATCATGATGGCGTCCACGCCGTCGTCCGCCAACGCGCGGGCGCCCCGTCTCGACTCCTCCTCGTCGAGCGTGTACTCCACGGCGGGGTCGCTCGCGTCGTCCGTCGCCGGCGTCGGCATGATACCGAAGATTCCCTCTACGTCCTCGTAGACAAGTCGCTGCTCGGCCATAGCAGTATAGTCAGAAAGTGCCACTATAAGGGTTGTGCCGCCGCCGTCGGGGGTGCTTCGAGAACGCCGGCCGTCGGGCGGTTCTCCGGGTGCCCCCGTCAGTCGTTCATCGTCAGTCCGCCCGACACGCTGACGACCTGTCCGGTGATGAAGTCGGCGTCGTCGCTGGCGAGGAACGCGACGGTCCCCGCCACGTCGTCCGGGCGGGTCATCCGACCGAGCGGGGTGTGGTCGCCGATGCTACCGAGAATCTTCCTGGCAACCTCGCTCTCCGCTTTCACCTCGTCCATACCCTCGGTCTCGGTCGGGCCGGGCGAGACGACGTTCGCGGTGATGTCGTACCGGGCGAGTTCCCGGGCGATGGACTTGGTGAAGCCGACGACGCCGCCCTTCGCACCGGCGTAGACCGCCTGTGCGCTCGTCCCGTTCCGGCCCGCGTCTGAACTCATGGCGACGATGGTCCCCGCGGTGTCGGTCTCGACCATCTGCGTCGCGACTGCACGCGCACAGTAAATCTGTCCGAGCAGGTTGACCTCCAGGAGGTCCGGCCAGACGTCGGGGTCCTCCTCCAGGAACCAATCCATCGTGTACCACCCCGCGTTGTTCACGAGTACGTCGATGGGACCGACGGCCGCCGCGACGTCCGCGACCATCGAACGTACGGCGTCGAAGTCCGTCACGTCCGCCTCGATGGCGACCGCGTCTCCCGCGACGTCAACGTCCGCGATAGCGTCGGCCGTCTCGGCGGCGCGCTCTTCGTGGCGGTCGTTCACCGCGACGGAGGCCCCTTCCTCGGCCAGTCGCTCGGCGACTGCTCGTCCGATGCCACGACCACCGCCCGTGACCAGAACCGTTTTCTCGGCGAGTCCGCGCATGGGCGAGACGTCGGGCGTCGACGGCTTAAGTGTGCATGGCGACGTCCGGTGAGACCTGCTGCAGTCACCGGGGAGCGCAGGTGTCACGCCGAGGGTGCCTCACGAGCGAGGCGTGGGTTCGCCTATCGTTCGCTCCCGGACCGGACGATGTCCTCCGGCGACGTCCGGAGGGTCGCGGTTCCCGTCAGGACCACGTCCCCGTCCTGGTTCACGAGTTCGAGCGAGAGGTCCACGAGGGGACCGTCCGCATCGCGGGCACCCTCGAACGTCGCGGTCGCCTCCACCGTCTCCCCCTCGAAGACGAACCCGTCGTAACGGACGTCGAACGTGCGAAGGTCGGCCGGGGAGTCGGCCACGAGCAGCGCCGCCTGTGCGGCGTACGCCGCGTTGATCGGACCCTGGTTCACCCGACCCGGGAAGCCCTGGTCGGTCGCGTACTCGGGGTCGTAGTGCATCGGGTTCGGGTCGCGGACGACGGCCGTGACCAGTTTCATCGCCTCGGCGTCCACGTCCTCGATGGTCCGCGTGGCGAGGACCGTCCCCGGTTCCAGGGGGTCGCCGTCCCCGGTCATCCGTCCGCCTCCGGTCGCTGGACGACGAGGTCGGTCTCCATCTCGTAGGCCGGTGTGCCGTCCGCCGTCTCGACGGTGTAGGCGACGGTCAGGACGTGGAAGTCGCCGGACGACCCGGACTTCTCCTCCAGGTCCGTTATCTCGGCGCTGGCCCGGTACGTCTCCCCGACGCGGAGCGGCCGGTCGAAGGAGAACCGCTGGCCGCCGAGGAAGACGTTCGGGTCTGCCCAGTCGCCGCCGCGCAGTCTCGCCTCGATGTCGTCGATTCCCGCTGCCTGGCGCGCGACAACCTGCCCGAACGTCGGGGGGACGTACTGCACACCGTCGTCGTCCGGGTAGCGGAAACCGTCGTCGGGGTTCTCCGTCGCGTCCGCCCAGAGGTAGGCCATCCAGCGCTCGACGGTGAACTCGCTCCCCTCGAACGTCTGCCCGACGAACCCTTCTACGTCCGTCCCGTCCCGGTCGGTGCTCATCTCGGGACGTAGTAGAGGTCGCCGTGCATTATCTGGCGGGCGGTCCGCTCGGCCTCGGTGTACGTGACCGTCTCCCCGTCCAGTCCCACGCCGATACCCATCGTCCCCTTCGGGTGGCCGAGGACGACCCGGTCGGGGCGCTCCGCGTCGAGGTACTCGCTCGGGATGGTCCCCGGGACGGCCGCGGCGACGGCGGTGCACATCGCACCCGTCACCGCGTAGGCGTGATGCGGCTTCTGCATGGACATGATGCGCGCGAGCAGGTCGTAGTCGTCGGGCGTCACCGACTCGCCGCCCACGGTCTCGTAGGGCTGGCGCTCGCCCACGACCGCCATCTTCGGGATTCCCGGGCTCTCGGCGGTCGCGTCAGCCCGGTCGGTCACGAACCCGTAGCGCTCGCAGGCCGCGCTCCGCACGCGCTCCAGTCGGTCCAGCAGGTCCGGGTCGGCGTTCACCTCGTCCGGAAGTTCCGTCGCGTCCATCCCGAGGTCGGCCGCCCGCGCGAAGACGCAGGGACTGGACACGTCCACCAGCGAGACCTCGATGTCCCCGACCCCGTCGACGTCGAGGGTATCCGTCCGGGTCCCGGTCGGGAACACCTCGCCGGTGACGGACCCGCCGGGGTCGAGAAAGCGGGACGTGATACGCCCGCCAGTCCCGGGGACGCCGTACACCTTGAAATCGCCGTCGTAGCGGGGCGTCCCGTCTTCGACCGGTATCGACTGCTCGACGACGGTGCCGGTGTTCGAGTTCCGGAGGACGAGCGAGGCGCGGCCGTCCGCCGTGTCGGCGGTCGCCAGGTCGCGCTCCAGCGCGAACGGCCCGATGGCGAACGAGAGGTTGCCGCAGTTCCCACCCCAGTCGACCACCGGGTTCTCGACGCCGACCTGGCCGAACAGGTAGTCCACGTCGACGTCGTCCTCGTCGCTCTCGGAGACTATCATCGCCTTGCTCGTCGTCGAGTGCGACCCACCGATGCCGTCGAGTTGCATCGGGTCCGGACTGCCGTAGAGCGTCAACAGCAGGTCGTCCCAGTCGTCACGGTCCTCTGGCATGTCGGACTCCCGGAAGTACACCCCCTTGCTCGTCCCGCCCCGAAACAGCGTGGCGGGGAGGCTCTCCTGTGTCATCTGGTCGGGGCTACGTGGCACTGGTCCTTATAGTATCGGCCGACGCCGTCCGTCGGACCGTCCCAGGGTCGTGTTCTCTGCGAGGGTCGCGGACAGCACACTCCGCGGAGCAGGTCGGGGAAAACCACTTCACACCCGCGGGCAATCGTGGATGCAATGACCGACGACAGCGGGAGAAAGCGCGCTGCTGCGGAGACGTTCGACGAGCACGCCTCGGCCTACGTCGAGAGCGCGGTCCACCGTGCGGGCGACGACCTGGACACCCTCGCGGAGTGGTGTGCGGACGCCGACCGGGCGCTCGACGTGGCGACGGGTGCGGGTCACACCGCCGGCGCGGTGCTCGACCGGGGCGCGGCGGCGGTCGTGGCGACCGACGCCGCGCCGGAGATGGTCCGGACCGCGGAGACCGAGTTCCCCGGCGTGCAGGGCGTGGTGGCCGACGCCGAGCGGTTGCCCTTCGACGCGGACTCGTTCGACGCGGTGACATGCCGCATCGCCGCACACCACTTCCCCGACCCGGAAGCGTTCGTCGAGGAGGTTTCGAGGGTGACCGAACCCGGCGGCGTGTTCGCGTTCGAGGACAACATCGCGCCCGAGGACGACGACCTGGATTCGTTCCTGAACCGGGTCGAACGCCTGCGGGACCCCTCACACGGTCGTTCGCACCGGGAGTCCGAGTGGCGCGAGTGGGTCGACGCCGCTGGGTTCTCGGTCGAGGAGACGCTCGTCGTCAAGAAGACCATCGACTACCGCGACTGGGTGATCCAGCTGGACACGCCCGAGGAGAACAGGCGCGAACTCGAATCCCTGTTCGCGGACCCGCCGGACGGGGCGAGCGACCTCTACGACGTCACCCACGACGAGGACGGGATGGCGTCGTTCGCCAACCTGAAGGTGCTCTTGCGGGCGCGACGGTAGCGCCAGGACTGGCGTCTCGGGCTGGGTGCTCCGGGGACGGATTTATCGGCTCGCCGTCGGTACGAACGGACATGGACGACGTGATACCGGCGGAGACGGCGCGGTTCGTGCGTGCGATGGCACCCGAGGCAGACGAGACCGTGGCGGCGATGGAAGCATACGGCGAGACGCACGGCCCGACGACGGTCGGGCGCGAAGTCGGCCAGTTGTGCCGCCTGCTGACCGAACTGACCGGCGCCGAGCGCGTCTTCGAGTTCGGGTCGGGGTACGGCTACTCGGGGTACTGGTTCGTCCTCGGCGGTGCGGCGGTCGTGTTGACGGACGTCGAGGAGGAGAACGTGGCGCAGGCCGAGGAGTTCTACACCGAGGCCGGGGTCGCGGACCGGGCGACGTTCACGGTCGGCGACGCACACGACGTCGTCGCGGACTTCGAGTCGTTCGACGTCGTGTTCATCGACCACCAGAAGTCCCGCTACCGGGACGCCTTCGACGCGGTTCGGGACAGGGTGAACCCGGGTGGACTCGTCGTCGCCGACAACGCGATGGTGAGCACGTCCATCCAGTTCGACGGCCTGCTGGCGACGCTCGAAGGACGCGAGGCCGGTGACCTGAACGATTCGACGGCGGGCGTGGCGGACTACCTGACGACGGTCCGCGACGACCGGGACTTCGAGACGGTCGTCCTGCCCATCGGCGAAGGGGTGGCAGTGAGCAGGAAGACGGACTAGACGTCCACGCCGACGGCCTCCTCGATGGAGTCGAAGCCGTCCCTGTCCAGCAGTTCCACGAGCCCGGTGTTGATGTCGTAGGCAGTCCGGGGACCGTTGTAGACGAACCCGGTGTAGAGCTGGACGAGGCTCGCCCCCGCCCGAATCTTGCGGTAGGCGGACTCGGCGTCGCGGACGCCGCCGACGCCCACGATCGGGAGGTCGGTCAGTCCGGCGAGGGTCCGGACCGTCTCCGTCGCGCGTTCTTCGAGGGGTTCGCCGCTGACGCCGCCCCACTCGTCGGCGTCCTCGGACTGCAGGCCGGAGTGGTCCGTGGTGGTGTTGGTCGCGACGATGCCGCTCACGTCGAAGTCGTGAACGATGTCCACGAGGTCCGCGAGGTCATCGGCGCGGGAGTCCGGGCCGACCTTGACGAGGACGGGTTTGTCGTCGTCGTTCGCGTCGTCGAGCGTCGAGAATATGGCTTCGAGGTGTTCTGGACTCTGCTCGTCGTACTCCTCGGGCGTGTTCGGACAGGAGACGTTGACGACGAAGTAGTCGGCGTGGTCGTAGAGGGTCTCGAAGACGTAGCGGTAGTCGTCGATGGCGTCCTCTGCGTCGGAGTCGTTCATCTTGCCGACGTTGACGGAGACCGGTACGTCCGGGCGACCGTCGGCCTCGAGGCGGCGGGCGACCCGGTCGGCCCCCTGGCCGTTGAACGCGAGGCGGTTTATCATCCCGTCGTCCTCCCGGAGACGGAAGAGGCGAGGTCTGGGGTTGCCGTCCTGCGGGAACGGCGTGACGGTCCCGACCTCGGTGAATCCGAAACCGAGGTCTGCGAGGGTGTGGGTCACCTCGCCGTCCTTGTCGAACCCGGCAGCGACACCGACCGGTGTGGGGAAGGTGAGCCCGAACCGCTCGACCTGCAGTTTCGGGTGCCGGTAGCGGAACTGCTTCCGGACGAGTCGCCGGGTGACGCCGAACTGCTGGGACGCCCGCATCGTCTTCTTGCCGAGTTCGTGTGCCGTCTCCGGCGGTAGGGAGAAGAGAACCGGCCTGACCCGCGTGTACAGTGACATTGCACGAGTTGAGGCCGTAGGCGAACTAAACGCTTCGGGATTCGGGCGGGGGACGGAGCCAGCGAGGTACCCACGCGGTTTTTGGCCTCGGCTTCGAAGGTGGCTGTGTGACTCCTCCCCGCCCATTAGGGCGGGGCTTCCTACAAGGGAAGCCTCGTCGTTCGAGGAGGTTCCGGGACGTACTCCGAGAGAGTCGTCTGTCGGGGGTTCCGACTCGTCTCCCGGTGTCCCGTGGTGCTGTCACAAGCACTCCCGTCCTGTGGCGAGTCATCGCCCGCCGTGTTCAGCGGCAGGCTCTCTCCCCACGGGTCGAGGCGGCCAGCGATGTTGGCCGCCGCGTTGATGTCTGCTTGGTATTCCGTCACCCAACACTCGTCGTTCGTACAGCGGAACGCCGCCTGCGACGACCGCGACCCGATGTGTCCGCACTCGTGGCACGTCTGGGACGTGTACGCCGGGTTCACCTTCCGAACGGGGATACCCGCGTCGAGGGCCTTATCCTCGATACGTCCGGTGAGACGCGCGAACGCCCAGGTGTGCAACCGCCGGTTCATCCACTTGCCGTAGTCCAAGCCCTCACGGATGTTCGAGAGGTCTTCGAGGACGATTACCGGGCGCTCGAACTGTTTGGCGTACTCGACGGCCTGCCGAGACGCCTTCTCGACGATGTCCGTGAGCGCGTTCTGATAGTGGTCGAACCGCTCGTCGACGCGCCACTCGGCGGCGCCGCGTTCCTGGAGTCGGCGGAGGGTCGTGAACATCTCTTTGCGGAGCCGTCGCGCCCGCCCGCCGTCGAACAGCATGGGTCGGGTCGGAGTACCAGTGTCCGTCAGGGCACAGCCCGTCAGGAGGTTGGATTCGCCGATGTCGAAGCCGACCGGCGTCGGGTCGTCTGGTTCCTCGGGGGCCGCAACCTCGTACTCGACGGTGACGTGGAACTCCCAGGTGGTGCGGTGTTCCTGCAGTCGGAACTCGCAGGGCGTCACGTCACCGTCGAGCAGGTCGTCCCACAGCTCGCGTTGTGCGGGGTTGATGCGGAGCGGAATCCAGAAGGCGTTGCCACGTCCGGCCTGCGGGACGCGCCAGCAGAACTCGTGTTCGCGGTCTTCGGAGTGGTCGAGACGCAACCCCCGGTTCGTGAACCGGACGGGGTGGTCGTCTTCGATCTCACGAGCGTCGTACGTGTTCCGGAGTTTCGGGACGTAGTTCTTGAGCGCGTCTTTGGCGTAGAACGTGAGGGTGTAGGGGGTGACGACATCGTTGACCGCCGTCTGCGTGTCCGCGCCACTCTCGAAGGCGTCTTCGAGGGCGCGGCGGTACGTGGCCACGGTCCGCTGAAGTCGGTGCTCTTTGTGCGCCGGCGGTGGCGCGAGCGTGGCCTGGAGCGTTTTCGTGGCGGTGGTTCCGGCGGGCATCCGACAGTACAGCGTACGCAACCAAAGCACATAAATTGCACGGAAACGATAAACATGTGTGAGCAAATCGGTTCGGTTCGAGGTAGACGACGAACAGTACGAATGGCTAACCCAACTCAAAGACGACCGCGGATACACGTGGAAGGGCCTGATGTTAGAGGGCGCAAAGGCGCTCGACACCGAGGAGGCGCAATAATGGGACAGACAGTCAAGTGTCGCATTCCTCCCCGCCGTAAACGGCGGGGCTTCCTGCTTGGTGAAAGATGACGGATTCCGGACCAGCCACGGAGGCGGGGACGCGGACAGCAGGGGCGCGGTTCCGCGCGCTCGTCGAATCGGACGACCCGACCATCGCCCTCGGCGGGTACGACGCGCTCTCTGCGTCTCTCGTGGAGCAAGCCGGCGGTGACGTCGTCTACATGAGTGGGTCCAGCGTCTCGACGTCGGTCCACGGCGGCCCCGACGTCGGGTTGACCACAGCGACCGAGATGGTGCGGCGGGCGCGCCAGATGGCCGGCGCAGTGGACGTTCCGGTGTTCTGCGACGCCGACACCGGTTACGGGAACCCAATCAACGTCCGGCGCACCGTCGAGGAGTTCGAGCGAGCAGGCGTGGCAGGCATCCACGTCGAGGACCAGACGTTCCCGAAACGCTGTGGCCACTTCGAGTCCAAAGACGTGATTCCGACGTCAGAGATGGTCCAGAAACTCCACGCGGCGACGGACGCGCGTACGTCCGACGACTTCCAGATAATCGCTCGCACCGACGCCGCAGCGGTGGACGGACTCGACGCCGCACTCCAGCGCGCACGGGCCTACCACGAGGCCGGCGCAGACGTGTTGTTCGTCGAAGCCCCGGAGTCGCGGGCGGAACTCGCCCGCGTGGGCCGCGAACTCGACGCACCGCTCGTCGCCAACATGACCGAGGGAGGGAAGACGCCGATGCTCCCCGCGGACGAACTCGGAGCGCTGGGCTTCGACGTCGTGTTGTTCCCGGCGACCGGGTTCAAGGCCGTCTGCAAGACGCTCCAGGACCTCTACGGGGAGATTCTGGAGACCGGCACCCAGACGCACCTCCTGGACCGCCTCGTCTCGTGGGAGGGCCGTGACGAGATAACGGGTCTCGCCGAGATACAGGCGCTGGAGGCGCGCTACGAATCCGAGTGAGAGGGGCGACGAGTACCTGTCGGAGCCCGTACGATACGTCCACCCCCACATAGACGTGGTAAGTATTAACTCGGGGGTTTCCGTATCCCAGAAGGAAATGGTAGAGTTCGGTATCAACATCAACAATCGCGAGCCGTTGTTGGTGGAGAGCTACACCGTCGACAAGATGATGCGCATGGGGGAACTGGCAGAGGAGAACGGCTTCGACTCGGTCTGGGTCGGCGACAGCCTCCTCGACAGGCCGCGCCTCGAACCGATCAGCCTCCTCGGTCACCTCGCCCGGGGGACCGACGAGGTGAAACTCGGCACCGGCTGTATGATAACGCCGCTTCGGAACCCGATCCAGTTCCTGCAGGCGTGGAACAGCCTCGAGATGCTGTCCGACGGCCGGATGGTCCTCGGGGCGTGCATGGGGCCGCCGACGCCCGGTTGCAAGGAGCAGTACGAGGCGGTCGGCCTCGACTACCGCAAGCGCGCCAAGATGCTGGAGGAGCAACTGGAGATATTCAAGCAGTTCTGGCGCGAGGGCGAACTGAACTACGACGGTGACATCTACCAGTACGAGGACGTCGACTTCCGTCGCGGCCCCGAGGTCCGTGACCTCGAACCCGTCCAGGAGGACCCACCGATTCTCGTCGTCTCCAACCCGGCCCACCACGGCACCGCGAGCGACGAGGTCGTCAACCGCGCCGCCTGGCGCATCGTCGAACTCGGTGACGGCTGGATGGCCGCCGGTCTCGGCCACGCCCCCGACGAGTACGAGCGCCAGATCGACGCCATCGCGGACTACGCCAACGACAACGGCTACGACCCCGACGACGTGCACACGACGTTCCAGGTCACGATGACCATCGACGACGACACGGACGCCGCCGACGAGAAGATGGCAGAGTACATCGAGACCTACTACCCCCACCTCTACAAGGGGAAGGACCCCCTGGAGTGGGGCCCGAGCGGCGACGCCGACGACCTCATCGAGTGGATCGAGGACTTCAACGACCGCGGGTGCAAGGAGTTCATCATCCGCTTCGGTGGCGAGGACCAGGAAGGGCAGTTAGAGCAGTTCGTGGACGAGGTCCTCCCCTCGTTCTGACGGTCGAGTACGGCGGCGTCGCGCTGCCGATGGGCTTCGTCGGTGGGCAACTCGCCCGGATAATCGGGTTCGTCGTCTTCGTCGGCGCGTCCCCCGCCACGAGCAAGACGGGTGAACCCGGTCAGGCACCCCGTCCGTCGTAGTCGCTATGGACCGACCGGGTGGATTCCTGGTTCTTGGACACCTGCGAGCGTGTGAACAGCAGCGTCTTGTACTCGAAGTCGAGGAACTCTTCGAGTTGGTCGGCGTAGTGTTCGTCCTGCGTGCCGTCGGGCGCCACGTAGGCCGAGTTGCCCGGTGGGAGTACGTTCTCGGCGGTGAAGGTCTGGCTCGCCTCGTCGGTGTCGAGCCTGACGAAGTGGTTCTCCGTGCCGCGGTTCAAGA
Organism: Haloarchaeobius marinus; assembly: GCF_051207415.1. Classification (NCBI taxonomy): domain Archaea; kingdom Methanobacteriati; phylum Methanobacteriota; class Halobacteria; order Halobacteriales; family Halorubellaceae; genus Haloarchaeobius; species Haloarchaeobius marinus. The sequence continues at coordinate 269,107 of NZ_JBPKGD010000004.1, forward strand.
ACGGCATGTTCCCGGCGTCGCCGACGCCGATGGGCATCCCGAACAGGGCCATGTTGTCGAGTCGGTCCACGATGGCGTCCGCACGCCACGAACCGACGTCGCTCCCGAACTCCGATTCGAGGTCGGCGACCGCGTCACGGAACGCCGCCACCATCACCGTCTCCGGCTCCCCGTCGAAGTAGTCGACGGCGGGTTCGAGCGCGGCCTCGTCGGGGTGGAGCGCACGCATCAGCAGTGGGCGCCCGTACCGGTAGTTGAAGAACACGCCCCTGGAGAACTGGAACGCCGACCCGAACGTCGGTTCGAACGTCCGCCGAAGCAGGTGCGGGAAGAACGCGTCGAAGACGGTGTAACCGACGGGATAGGTGCCGAGGAAGTCCTCGCCGTCCGCCTGTCGGTAGTCGTCCCACGACCGGAGCGCCTCGAAGGCCTGCTGCTCGGTCTCGTTCAGGTCCGCGTTCGAGAGTGCGTCGACGAGGGCACCCTTGTAGCGGATGGCCCGCAGGTCCACGAACGCGATGTCGCGCACGATGTCCTTCATGAACTCGTACGAGACCGCGCCCTCGCTGTCGATGCGGTTCGTGACGAGGTTGATGATGCGCTGGACGCGGTGGTCGGTCCCCCAGGCGTAGCTGAGGTCGCCGTTGTTCCACCCCGGCGCTGGTTTGTTGTTCCAGTTCGCGGTGAACCCCCGGTCCGGGTTCACGACGAACGGGGTGTCGCCGTCGGCGGCACTCCGGTAGTCCCCTGGGGTCAGGTCGTGCCGGGTCCCGTCCGCCGGGAGTCTGAGGTCCCAGTCCACCTGCTCGGGGTCGGGGTATCGGCCGAGGTGGAAGAACCCGATGTCGCCCGCCTCGTCCGCCCACATGAAGTTGATGGGGTGGGTACACTGGCTCGCATCCGCCGCGAACTCGGAGACGGTGGACGCGAACTGCACGTCGTAGAACGCACGGAGGCTGTCGAGCCCCCGTCCCTCGTACCCGCGGTCGATGGCGAGGGCCTCGTTCTCCTCCGGAGTCCAGCTGGTGACGACGCCGTGTCGAGTCCGCCGGATGGTCACCGAGGCGTCGTCGCCGCCAGCCACGGGAATCGACTCGGTCCGACGTTCGACGGGGAGTTCCTCGCCCCGGAAGGTGTAGGTCGGCTGTTCGCCACCGGTGTCGATGGATTCGACGAAGGTCTGGACGGCGTTGTCGAGGCCCGCAGTGCTGGTGAACGCGCCGTGCTGGTTGTGTCCGAACATGACGAACGGGAACCCGGCGACGGTGCTGCCGGTCACGTCGATGTCGGGTCCGTGAAGTCCGACCTCGTACATGACCGAGGGGGAGGAAAAGCCCATCTGCGGGCCGCCGAAGAGGATGGCGTCGCCGGATTCGGTGTTCTCGCCGTTCACGGCGAGTGCGTTGCTCCCGAGTTTGATGGGGAGGCCGAGCGCGTCCAGCCCCTTCGCGAGGATGCGCTGGCGCTCCATCTCCGCCTCGTGAACGCCCTCGGGGTCGCTCGGGATGCGGTGGGTGCCGATGGGTTCGGGAGCGACCGCGTCCCCGTCAGCTACGTCTGCCGACGCTGTCTCCTCCTCGTCCGACCCGGGACCGGACGGCGTGTACGGCGGGGTGTAACCGGACGCGGCCGCGCCAGATGTGGGTGCCCCAGGGTCGTTACCCCACTGCACGTCCGCGAAGAGTTCGCGGGCCTGCTCCGTGCTGTACTCCGATTCCAGACTGCCGAAGACGGCGGCACCGAGCGTCTCCAGCTGGAAGTTGCTGAAGAACTCCATCACGGCGACGAAGATACCCGCGACCTCCTCTGCGGTCCACCGGTCGGGCGTGAAGTCGTTGTCGACGAACCCCTTGTGGAACTGCTCGTCCGAGGTCTCTACCGTCTCGATGTAGCGGTTGACGCCCTCCGTGTACCCCTGGAGGACGGACCGGTGTTCGTCGTCGAGTCGCGTTTCGAGCTGTTCCGAAACGCTCGGCTGGAGGGACCGGTTCACCCGCGCGGCCCGGTCGAAATCCACCCAGTCCGGGCCGAGAACGTCCGCGACGGTGCCGTGGTAGAACCGGCGCGACAGCTCCAGCTGGAACAGTCTGTCGGCGGCCGAGGCGTATCCGTAGCCGAAGAACACTGCCTCCGGTCCGCTCGCGTCCGGCGCGAACACGTGTGGGACCCCGTACTCGTCCCGCCTGATGACGACTCGAACCTGCTGTCCGGAGTGCTCCTGGTAAGCGAGTGTCACCGTGGTGAACTGGGCGGCAGCGGCCGCGCCAGCACTCGCCCTGAGGAAATCCCTCCGGGTAGTGGTATCAAATGGCATGGAACAAGGATTGGTACGATAGCTAAATATATATAACCTGGTCACTATCTGCTAGAATCCGGGGAATGTCAACTGCCGAATCGGTTCTACCGGTATGTTTATTCCGTCACCACCGGGAATAACGTGATAACAATGGACATGGGACAGATGCTGGCCCAGTCAGCGGCGCGTTTCGGAGACGACCTCGCAGTCGCGTGTCTCTCGGCGGACGAGACGCGAACCCGGTCGTTCGCTGCACTGGACCAGGCCGCAAACCGAGTCGCCAACGGCTTTCTCGACCACGGAGTGGGGTTCGGTGACCCCGTCGCCGTCCTCTCGCACAACTCCATCGAGTTCGTCGAGACGCTCTTCGCCACCCAGAAGATCGGGGCACCGGTGGTACCGATCAACGTCCGGTTCGACGCGGCGGACGTCGAACACGTGCTGACGGACGCCGACCCCGCCTGCCTCGTCGCGGAACCGGACCTGCTGGCCGAACTGGATGGAATCGAGGACACGGTGGCGGCCCGAGACGTCGACGTGGTCACCGTCGGCGACCACGGCGAGTATCACAGCTACGAGGACCTCGCGGATTCCTCGACGACGCCACCGGGAATCACGGTGGGGGCAGACGCGGAGGACGGCTACTTCTACACGTCGGGTAGTACTGGCAGGCCGAAGGGTGTCGTCCACACCCACTCGGACCGCGTGTTCGTGAACGTGAACGTCGTCTCGGAGTTCGGCCTCCGCCGGGACGACGTGAACTGCAATCCCCTCCCCCTGTTCCACAGTGGCCCGCTGTACACGGGGTTCATGCCGTTCGTCCAGTTCGGCGTTCCGAGCATCGTCCTCAGGCGGTTCGACCCCGAACTGACGCTCGACGCCATCGAGGAGTGGGACGTGACCGTTCTCGGCGGCGTTCCGGCACAGTACGACCGCATCTCGAAGGCGGCAGCCGAGTCGGACTCCGACCTCGACTCGATGCGCTTCTGGTGGGTTTCGGGCGCACCGCTGACCGAGGAACTGCGCGACCGGTGTCACGAGACGCTCTGTGACACGCACTCCATCGTCTACGGCGCGACCGAGGTCGGCCCACCCGTCTCGACGCTCCCGCCCGAGGAGAGCCACGAACGGCCGGGGTCCTGCGGGACGGGCCACATGGGGCAGGAAGTCAGGGTGGTCGAACCGGACGGTGACCCGGACCCGGGCGCGACGGTGGACCCCGGCGAGACCGGCGAACTGGTCGTCGAGGGCGAGTCGGTGATGGACCGCTACCTCAACCTGCCCGAGAAGACCGAGTCGGTCCTCGTGGACGGCTGGTACTTCACGGGCGACCTGGCACGGCGCGACGCGGACGGCTACCTCTACGTCGAGGGGCGCAAGGACGACATGATAATCAGCGGCGGCGAGAACGTCTATCCGAGCGAACTCGAGAACGTCCTGCTCGGCCATCCGGCCGTCGACGACGTGGCCGTACTCGGCGTCTCCCACCCGGAGTGGGGCCAGACGCCGAAGGCGTTCGTCGTGACCGAACCCGATGCGTCGCTGGACGCCGACGACGTGGAGCAGTTCTGCAAGGAGAGCCACCTGGCCGACTACAAGCGACCACGGGAGGTGGCATTCGTCCCGGAGATTCCACGGAACCCGAGCGGCGGCAGCGTGCTGAAAGACGAACTGACGTCGATTCGGTAGTCGAACGGAGGTGGCGTCGAACGCGGGTCGGGACAGCAGACCAGTCCCGTCCCGTCGAACAGCGCCCGTAGTGAACGTCGGTTCCCTCGGCGCCGAGGACGCGTTCACGCGGTTCCGGTCGTGGACGTCGGCCTCCCCGGTCGAATACGCAACCGTGCGCCGAAGTTCCACGACTGCTGATAAATCCCTCCTATGTCGACGCGAATCACTAAGTCCTAGGAGTAGTATTGTCACCACATGGCAACGGAAGAAGACGCGTGCCCGCACGATGAGGGACGGGACCCCTCTTCGCTGGGGATGGAGTTCGAAATCTCCGACCGGGCACAGCGTATCATCGACCAGCACGGGCAGGCACTCGAATCGGGACGGTTGCCGCAGAAGGTCTACAACGACGAGGAACTCTTCGAGGCAGAGCTTCGACGTATCTTCGGCGAGAACTGGGTGTTCGTCGGCCACGAGACCGAGATTCCCGAACCCGGAGACTACGCACAGCGCTACATCGGGAAGGACCCGTTCGTCTTCGTCCGCGGCGAGGACGACGAGATTCGCGTGCTGTTCGACTCCTGTACCCACCACGGGAGCAAGCTCTGTCGTGCCGAACAGGGGAACAGTTCGCACTTCAGGTGTCCGTACCACGGCTGGACGTTCAAGAACACGGGCGAACTCGCCGGCATCCCGCTGAAACACAAGGCGTACGACAAACTCGACCCGAGCGAGTGGGGGATGCACGGTGCGCCGCGCGTCGAGAACTACAAGGGCATGGTGTTCGCCTCCCTCAGCCGCGACGGCCCGGGCCTGGAGGAGTACCTGGGCGACTTCAAGTGGTTCCTCGACATCCACCTCGACGTCGCCAAGGGCGGGATGGAGGTCGTCGGCGAACCCCACCGGTGGCGCGCCGACAGCGACTGGAAGTCCGGCGCCGACAACTTCTCCGCCGACTCCTACCACACCGGCTTCGCACACCGGTCGGTGTTCGAGGTCGGCTTCGGCGCGGAGGAGATCTCCGGGACGGCGGGCCAGGAGACCCAGCGCCACGTGACGCACGTGGACTCCGGTTCGACGAGTCTCCGGTTGCTCGACCCCGACGACGAGATATACTTCGGCTACCCGAAGGAGTACGTCGACACGTCGAGTTTCGACGACGCACAGACGGACGTCGCGGCGGCCTGTGGTGCGGCGACCGGGACCATCTTCCCGAACCTCTCGTTCATCCACCTCGCGGCGACCAACGACCCCGACAAGGACCTCGACGGCTTCCTGTCGTTCCGCCAGTGGCAACCGGTCGCTCCCGGCCAGATGGAGGCCTGGAGCTGGGTGCTCGCCCCTGCCGCCGCGTCGGACGAGTACAAACAGCGCGCCTACGACGTCGCGCTGGGGACGTTCAGCCCCTCGGGCAACTTCGAGCAGGACGACTTCGCTGTCTGGGACGGCATCGCCGAAGCGGCAGGCTCGGTGTTCGTCGAGAAGGAGGGATTCGAGATGAACTACCAGATGGGCATGGAGGACGTCAGTCCCGCCAGCATCGACGACGACTGGGACGGCCCCGGCACCGCCTGGGACACCAACCTCGAAGAGGGGACCTGTCGCACCTTCCACGGCAACTGGTACAAGGCGATGACCGGACAGGAAGTCGGTATGCGCTACCCGGAGGACCACGTCTAGAACCATGAGCGAGACGACCGAACGCAAGAGCGAGATGGAACGGCACTACGAGTGCGTGGCGTTCTACAACCGCGAGGCAGAACTGCTCGACGACAAGGAACTGGAGGAGTGGCTCACCATGCTGACCGAGGACGTCCGCTACGACATGCCGATACGAGTCTCGCGAGAGAAGACGGCGGAGCGGTCCGAGTTCAGCGTCGAGGGCTACAACTACCGCGAGGACTACAGCACCCTGGAAGCCCGCGTAGAGCGCTTCCAGTCCGAGTTCGCCTGGTCGGAGGACCCGCCGTCGCGCACCCGACACTTCGTCACCAACGTCCGGGTCGAGGACGTGGACGGCGACGAACTCACCGTCAAGACGAATCTGCTGCTGTACCGCGGGCAGGGTGAAGACACCGACGGGACGGTGCTCTCGGCCGAGCGCGTCGACACGCTTCGGCGGGTGGACGACGACCTCAAGTTGGCCGAGCGCGACATCCACCTCGACCACACCGTCCTGCCGATGAAGAACATCTCGGTGTTCTTCTGACCATGCGGAACGCGACCCGGCCGGCCGGCGACCCGTTCCACGTGGCTGACGAGGAGCACGTCGTGACCGCCCAGAAGGTGTTCACCCCCATGGGCGAGCGCCTCGAGTTGACGGCAGAGACGCTCGGCCAGTCGGTCTCGATGGACGCCATCGCACTGGAGAGCGTCTCCTGGCAGGACACCGAGGAGATGGCGGCCCGTGCCGAGGCGCTGGACCGTGACACCGCGGTTCCGGTGCCGGAACTGGACGGCGAGGAGCGCGACGAACCGGTCACCGTCAGCAGCGAGTTCGCGCTCGCGAGGGTGACCAAGGTCGTGGAGGACGGGACCGAGTTGCTCCACGTTAGCGCGCCGAAACTGGGGTACGAGATACGGTTGAACGTCCGTGAACTGGAGTGGCTGGCCACGCAGGACCACGAGACGTTCACCGAGTGGCTCGAGACGCCGTTCGGGCCGGATGCGGACGACCACGACCATGGACACTGAGGCGCCCGTGAGGGGGCCTCGTCGGTCGTCGACGCCGGCCCCACCGCGGAACGGGACAGCGACTGGACGGGAGTGGACGATGCAACAAACTATAAACCGATTCGAGGAGGCACGCTAGACAATGTCAGGAGTCAAGAAATTCGAGCACGCGACGCTACGCGTGGAGGACCTGGACGAGGCCGTCGAGTTCTATACGGACGTGATGGGACTCGTCGAGATAGAGCGGACGGACGGGGCTGTCTACCTGGGCTGTGGCCTGGACGAGAACTACGACGTCGGCCTCGTGGAGGGACAGACCGGCGTCGAACACTTCGCCATCCGGCTGGCGGACGGCGAGGAACTGGCCCACTACGAGAACCGCCTCGAAGACGCAGGCGTCGACGTCGAACGAACGGACGGCGCGGAACCGAACCAGGTCGAGGGCGTGCGCTTTTCCCTGCCGAGCGGCGTGGACATGGAACTCGTGACCGTCGCGGACGCGAGCTATCACCACCCGACGAAGTCCGTCGGCGAGCGTCGTCGCGTCACGCCCCGCGACGTGGACCACATCAACCTGATGTCCTGGGACCCCGACCGCGACAGGGAGTTCCTGGAGACGCACCTCGACTTCCGGATGTCCGACAAGATCGTCGGCGAGTCCGGGTTCACCATCCAGGCGTGGCTGCGCTTCGGCGAGTTCCACCACGACGTCGGCATCTCGACCGCCGACAACGTCGCGTACACCCTCCACCACCTCTCCTTCGAGATGGAGGGATTCGACCAGATAAAGGCGTTCGCGGACCGCCTCACCGAGAAGGGCTACCAGTTCGAACTCGGCCCGAGCCGCCACAACGCCGGCGCGAACAACTTCGCGTACCTCTGGACGCCGGGCGGCAACCGCATCGAACTGACCGCGGAGATGGCCACGGTGGACGAGGGTGCAGAGCCCGGCGTCCGCCAGATAAACCGCGAGGAGAACACCGTCTCCAACTGGGGTGGCGTCGTACCCGGGCCGGAGTTCCTCGAGAAGGGGTCCTAGATGGGCTGGCTCGAAGGCGAGACGGCGCTGGTCACCGGTGGCGGGTCAGGCATCGGCCGCGCCGTCGTCGAGCGGTTCGTGGAGGAAGGTGCGCGAGTCGGCGTCCTCGAACTCGTCCAGGAGCGCGTCGACGAGTTGAACGACGAGTTCGACGACGTCCACGCGATGCAGGGCGACGTGAGCGAGTGGGAGGCCAACGAGCGCGCCGTCGCCGAGACAGTCGCCGAGTTCGGCCAGCTGGACGTCTTCGTCGGCAACGCAGGCATCTTCGACGACGCCGTCCACATGGCCGACCTCACGCCCGAGGAGATAGAAGCCGGGTTCGACGAGCTGTTCAGCGTGAACGTCCTCGGCTACATGCTCGGCGCGAAAGCCGCGCTCCCCGAACTGCTGGAGACCGGGGGTCGGATGATATTCACCGCCTCCTACTCCAGTTTCTACCCGGCGACCGGCGGGTTCCTCTACACCCCGTCGAAGCACGCCGTCGCCGGCATCGTCCGGCAGCTGGCGTACGAACTCGCGCCGAAGGTCCGGGTCAACGGGGTCGGCATCGGCTACAGTCCGACCAACCTCTCGGGCATCGACGCACTCGGCCAGGAGTCGAGTTCTGCCGTCCCGGAGGAGATCGACGAGCGCTATCCGCTGCCCATCCCGATGCCGGAGGAGTACGCGGGCTACTACGTCTTGCTCGCCTCCGAGCGCGACTCGCGGGCCTCCACGGGCACCATCGTCGAGGCCGACAGCGGGCTCTCGATTCGCGGTGCCGACGAACCCGCCGGCGGATACGACCTCTAGTCGGGCTCTGCGGCGGTCGTACGGACCCGCTGGCTGGCAGTCCCGTGAGGGGCAGACGGGGACGCGTTCACGGCGTGCCCGCCGACCGGAACGTGACCGGGACGGTCACTCGGTCGCGTGTTCGGCCGCCGTCCGGCCGGTCACGAGCGCGTTCGCCAGTCCACCCATGTAGTGGCGGTTGTTGACGCCACCGATGTCGACGCCCGCCGCGTAGAGGCCGGGAATCGGCCGGGACCGGAGGGCGTCGTGCTCGTAGTCGTACTCCCAGAGCCCGGACTGGCTCTCGGCCCGCCGCAGGACGCGCAGGCGGTGGTCGGTTGCCAGTCCGCCCATGGTGAACGTGATTCCCGGCTGGACGGCGACGGCGTACAGCGGCGGCGAGTCGAGGGGCTGGGCGTGGTCGCGTCGTGGCGGCGACAGGCGGTCGCCGTCACCGGCACGGACCGCCTCGTTGTACTCGCGGATGGTGGCGACGGCTGTATCGCCGTCCACGCCGGCGTCGTAGAACCGGTCGCGGAGGCCGTCGAGCGTGGTCGCGCGGAGCACCTCCGCACCCATCTCCGCGGCGCGCTCGACGATGGTGCCGACGTGGCCCATGCTGAACACGTCGTCGTCGTAGAGGTCTGCATCGAGGACGTAGTAGGCCCGACCGTCCGCCTTCAGCGCGGTGTCCTGGGCGAGCGTGTGTTCGAGTTCGGACTCGGACTCGTCGGTGAACCGCTCGCCCTGCCGGTCGATGGCGACGGCGAATGGACCGTAGTACTGGGTGGCGTCGAGGAACCGGTCGGGCGTGACCTCGGCAGGTGGCGCGGCCAGGTTGTGCCCGTAGAACGTGTGGAGGCCAGCCGTCGTCGTCGCACCGACGTCTCGCGCCGCCTGAAGGCCGTCGCCCGTACTCCAGGGGTTCGCCCGGAGCCAGAGGTTCTCGACGGGTTCCAGCACGTACTCCTGGAGCAACTCTTCGCTTCCCTGGAACCCGCCGGTGGCGAGGACGACAGCGTCGGCGTCCACCGTCAGGTGGCCGTCCGGCCCCCGTGCCTCGACACCGACCACGCGGCCCCGGTCGTCGGTCCGCAGGTCGGTCATCGGCGTTTCGAGCAGGACCCGGCCACCAGCGTCCTCGATGCGACCGCGCATCGTCTTCGTGTACTCGTCGGGGTCGATCTTCCCGCAGTTCGCGCCCGGCGTCGGTTCGGTCACGACGTCGCCCGTCGGGAGTTCGACCGGCGGTTCGAGCACCTCGATACCCATGCTCTCGAGCCACTCGTAGCCGTCGTCCAGGCCCTCGACGACGAGTCGCTGGAGCGCGGGGTCGCCCGCCGGCACCTCCTCGCGCGCCTCCTCGAACGTCTCGTACGACCATATCAGTCCGGCCGAGAGCCGCATCGACCCCCCGGCACGGGCACCTTTCTCCAGGACGAGCACGTCCGCGTCGCGCTCGACCGCCCTGACCCCGGCTGCGAGGCCCGCCATCCCCGCGCCGACCACCACGAGGTCGGCACTCTCGCTGTCTCGTGTCATCAGTTATCACTCTCGCGCAGGGGAGTTGACTCTTGTGCCGGCCAGCCGGCCGGTTTATGTGTATGGCGGTCACGTATCCGTACAGTCATGGACGCACGAGCGATCGACCACGTGAACGTCAGAATCCCGGCGGACCGCGTCGACGAGGCCGTGGCGTTCTACCGTGACGGCCTCGGATTCGAAACCGAGAACCTGCAGGCGTGGCGCGACGGGGAGCGACCGCTCTTCTCGTTCCGCCTCTGCGAGAGCAGCGTCGTCCACGTCAGCCCGACCGACGGGTTCGAACCGCCGACCGAGCACAACTACAGGCACTACTGCATCGTGCTGGACGCCGACATCGACGACATCAAGACCGTCCTGGACGAGGCGGGCATCGAGATAGACCGCGAGTCGAACCCGCTCGGAGCGACCGGTCGGAACCCCGCGGTGTACGTGACGGACCCGTTCGGCTACAAACTCGAACTGAAAGCGGGGCAGTAGTCCGGAGGAGGCGGGTCGAGTCCGCAGTTACGGACGTCCCGAGAGGCGGGTTTTGCGTAAAGATACAAGGCAGGAACCTTCGTAGCGTGTGCCATGGGCGAGATACTGCTGACCGTGGACGGGGACGAAGGGCGCGCACGGACCCGGGTAGAGACCACCGGAACGCACCGCAAAGTGCCAGTCTGGGACGTCGACGATGAGTGACGACGGCTGCGGTGACGATGCTGGCGAACCGGTCGAACTCGGCCCGGTTACCCTCCTCGACGACCTGCCGACGGTGGTCTCGCCACCCTCCGGCGGCCGGTTCGTCCTCTCGGCGGACGGCGACGGTCCCGTCCTCTTCAGCGCCGTCTGTCCACACCAGCGCGGACGAGTGAGGGTGTCCGACGGGGAGACGCTCGTGTGTCCGAACCACCGCTGGGAGTTCGACGCCGAAACCGGCGCGTGTACCAGCGGGCAGGACGCGTCGCTGGAGGCGGTTCCGGTGGAACGCGAGAACGGGACGCTGTACGCGCTGGTCGACGGGTCGTAGACGACCGCCGCGTGGCCCTGCTTGTCGAAGGGTTCGAGCAGCGAGTCACAGGCGTACACGGAGCGTCCGAGACTGCAGCGGGATGGCCGCCTCACAGAGCGCACGTCCATGGGTCGATGCGGTCGCCGGGTGCCCCCTACTCTGTGAGTGCTTCGTCGCCGTACGTCTCGCGCAGATGGGCCAGCAGTTCGGCCTGTTCCTCGAGGTGGTCGGGTAGCTCCTCGTAGGTGTGTTCGAACAGCTGCCTCGGGTCGGGGGGCTCGGTGTTCTCCGCCCGGCGGATGGCCGCTGCGACGCGGTCCTCCACCTCGTCCTGGATGGCGGTCGCCTGCTCGTCGTCGAGGCGGCCAGTCTCCCGGAGGAACGACTCGAAGCGCGGGACGGGGTCTTTCTGCCGCCACTTCTCGGTCACCTCCTCGTCGCGGTACCTCGACGGGTCGTCGGCCGTACTGTGTGCGCCGAGGCGGTACAGCACCGCCTCGACGAGCGTCGGGCGTCGTTCGCCGCCGTCGGGGTTCTTCGCCTTCTCCACTGCAGTCTTCGTGACCTCGTAGACCGCCAGCGGGTCCATGCCGTCCACCTGCACGCCCTCGAAGCCGTACGCGTTCGCCTTCTGTGCGATGGTCTCGCTGGCGGTCTGGCGTTCGCGTGGAACCGAGATAGCCCACTGGTTGTTCTGGCAGAAGAAGACGTTCGGAGTGTCGAACACGCCCGCGAAGTTGAACGCCTCCTGGACGTCCCCCTGGCTGGTCGCCCCGTCGCCGAAGTACGCGACGCAGGCAGAGGTGGGGTCGTCCCGGAGGGCGTTAGCCCAGGCTAGCCCGACCGCGTGGGGAAGCTGGGACCCGACCGACCCGTTGATGGGGAGGGCGTTGACGTCCTCCGGGACGCGGTTCCCCTGCTCACGGCCCATGTAGTAGAGCAGGATGTTCGCGGGGTCGAGCCCGTGGACCATGAGCGCGGCGTGGTCCCGGTAGCTCGGGACGACCCAGTCGTCGCCGTCGAGCGCCCACGCGCTCGCCACCTGGGCGGCCTCCTGGCCGTACAGTGGCGGGAACGACCCGATCCTGCCCTGGCGGTTGAGTTTGACCGTCCGGCGGTCGAAGCGCCGGGCCAGGTAGAGGTTGCGGTACATCTCGACGAGTTCGTCGTCGGTGAGGTCCGGAACGCGCTCGCCGTCCCGGACGTGGCCCTCGTCGGTGAGTATCTGGACGCGGTTCGGTGGTGTGGACGTTATGGTGCTCATCTGTGGGCAAGGTTCGCATGGTAAAACACCACAAATCCCGAAATAGGTTGTTGCGTCCAGATGGCGGTTATTGTACATGATTGTGCACTGGACACTGTCTGGTCACCTTGCCAGGCCGGCGTTCGACCAGAGCGACTGATGCGGCTGCTGAACGGCACAGTGTTGAACAAGTATCACAAGATACTGGCAGATGCTCGGCCGACCGGCCACCAGTGAGTCGTGGAACCGGCCGCTCCACGCCCTCACTACCTGAAACAACCTTCTTCGGACGTTCCGGGGAGCGCACTCGACCAGGATATCTGTCCGTCTCGAGCACAGGCATTTTGGTGACTGATTTGATAGTTGGGGAACGTGCTGTCCGAGTGACGACAGTCATCGTCGATTTCGTTCTGGAACACGACCGACAGGTTCGTGTCATGTGAGTCCACTGTCGTGAATTCGAGACTCGAGGTCTATTGTAACAATCGACCAAGACAGTTCGCCGTCGATTTCGATAGCGGGCGGACGACGGACCGGGAACGAAGGGAGACCCACGACCCCGCGAGGCGAGTTGCGACAGAGCAGCGGTGGCCACAGTCGGGCACCGCTCGTGCCGTGGAGGGGTTTCAAACCCGGACAAGGCGGGGCAAGCCTTTTTAACGCGATATTCCGTTGTGTCCACATCGGTAACGAGACAATGACTACCAAACGAGTACCCGGGAGCACGTGAGGAGAGCCTGTACATGGAGTTCAGCGGAACATTCACGCTAGAGGACGTAACCAGCGAAGAGGTCTGGCTGTCGTTATCGGACCCGGTGATGGTGAAGCAGGCACTGCCTGGCTGTCAGTACCTCGTCCACGTCGACGACCCGGACGACGTCGACTTCGACGAGTTAGCCGCGACCGCCGGCGACGAAGATCCACCGATACTTCCGGACGCGGAGCCGGAGGACGTGGCGGACCGGGCGTTCGTCGAGGACGGCCACTACGCGACCCGCGTCCAGATCGGGGTCGGGAGCGTCAAACCGACGTTCGACACGGTGGTCACGATAGACAGGCGGGACTTCCCCGAGATGGACGCGTCCGGGAGCGGCAGCGCGTCCGACAGCTCGTTCGAGCTCGATTCCGGGATGACGCTCGTCGAGCACGAAGACGAGGGCACCGTCGACATCGACTGGCGGGCCGAGACCCACGTCTTCGGTCGCATCGCGCGGATGGGCCAGCGGGTCGTCAACCCGGTCGCGAACCGGGTCGTCAATCGGTTCTTCGACCAGGTCCAGACCCAGCTGAGCGACGTCGGCGACGAGTCCTCGGGTCTCACCGGCCGCATCAAGGAACTCGTATGAACCCGACCGACTCGTATCGACGACGAGAGTCGCCGTCGACGACCCTGCGGGACTCCACCGGGGTTCCACAGCCCAGCATCGGTGCTATCGAAACGAACTGTACGACGGTGACGAACCGAGGTGAGCAATGACGGAACACGACATCACACTCACGGTGAACGGAACAGAACACGAACTGAGCGTAGAGCCGCGAACGCTGCTGGTCCACGCGCTGCGGGACGAACTGGGCTATACGGGGCCGAACGTCGGCTGCGAGAGCAGCATGTGCGGTGCCTGCACGGTCCACCTGAACGGCGACGCGGTGAAATCGTGCACGCTGCTCGCGGTCCAGGCAGACGGAGCGGAAGTGGACACGGTCGAGGGGCTGACCGAGCGCCACGGCGACCTCCACCCGATCCAGGAGGCGTTCCACGAGGAACACGGCCTGCAATGTGGGTACTGCACGCCCGGGATGATCATGACGACCAAACAGCTCCTGGCGGAGAACCCCGACCCGAGCGAAGCGGAGATTCGTGAGGGACTCGAAGGCAACCTCTGTCGCTGTACCGGCTACCAGAACATCGTCCACGCCGTCGAATCGGCCGCGGACAAACTCGGCGAACGGGACGCACCGGCCCAGGGGGACGACTAGGATGTTTCCCTCGCAATTCGAGTACCACCGTGCGGACAGCGTGGAGGAAGCGATCGAGCTCAAAGCCGAGAATCCGGAGACCGAGATCCTCGCAGGTGGGCACAGTCTGCTACCGACGATGAAGTCGGGGCTGGCGAACCCCGGGGGCCTGGTCGACATCGGCGATATCGAGTCGCTGAAGGGTATCGACCGTCGCGACGGCGAGACCGAACTCGGCGCCCTGACCACCTACGCCACCATCGCCCAGAACGAACAGCTGTGGGCCGACGTGACGGTCCTCGCGGAAGGAGCCCACGAGGTGGGCGACATCCAGGTTCGGAACCGCGGCACCATCGGTGGGAACATCGCCCACTCGGACCCGGCGTCCGACCTTCCTGGGGCGGTCCTCGCAGCGGACGCGACCATCCACGCGCAGGGACCCGACGGTGAACGCGACATCGCCGCGGACGACTTCTTCCAGGGGATGTACGCGACCGACCTGGCCGAGGACGAACTCCTCACCGGGGTCAGAATCCCGCACCAGGACGAGGACACGGGGAGCGCGTACGTGAAGAAGCCGAGTCCCTCCTCGGGATACGCACTCGTCGGTGTCGCCGCGGTGCTCGAAACCGACGGGGACGAGGTCACGTCGGCGCGGCTGGCGGCGAACGGCGTGATGGACCACGCAGTGCGGTTAGAGCCGACCGAGGATGCGCTCGTCGGCGTCTCGCTCGACGACGAAGACGGCATCGAGGACGCCGCCCAGGTCGCGGCCGACGACCTGGACGAGTTCATGATGATGGACGACATCCAGGCCTCCGCCGAGTTCCGCACCCAGCTCCTGCACGTGTTCACTCGACGTGCCATCGAAGCCGCCGCCGACCGCGTCGGAACCACGCCCGAACCGGAGGTGGTGTGACATCCCGGGTAGAGCACGTACCGGCTCACGAACAGGCGAACGAACCAGAGACAGAACACAAGGTGAAATCGATGGCTAGCAAGGACAGGACGACCGAGACGGACGACGACGGTGCTATCGGCTCCAGAGTCAACCGGACGGAAGACAGGGGTCTCATCACCGGTCGAGCGAAGTATACGGACGACATCGAGATGCCACACGCCGCCCACGCGGCGGTGCTCCGCAGTCAGTACGGGCACGCGAAGATCGACGACGTCGACACGAGTGCCGCAGAGGAGCTGGACGGCGTCATCGCCGTCTACACGAAGCAGACGATGGAGGAGGAGGCGAGTACCCGACCGCCGCGGAAGATTCCGTCGATGTCGACGGACTACATCCAGGTGCCGCCGGAGCTGTTCCGGCCGGTCATCGCGAAGGACAGGGTCCGCTACCAGGGTGAACCCATCGCCATCGCCGTCGCCGAGGAGCGCTACATCGCTCACGACGCGGTGGCTGCGATCGACGTCGACTACGAGCGACTCGACGCGGTGACCGACCCGGAGAAGGCACTGGAGGACGACGCACCGACGCTCCACGAGGACCGCCCGAACAACCTCGGGTACGAGTGGGAGTTCGGTGACGAGGAGGAACTCGACGAGGTCTTCGACGAGGCCGACCACGTCGCGAGCGTCTCCATCGACGAGCAACGGCTGATTCCCGACGCGCTCGAACCCCGTGCGGCCATCGCCGAGTACGACGCGGGGTCGGACGAGCTCTCGATTCAGATGAGCACGCAGACGCCCCACTCCGACCGGCACGCGCTCTCGGGCATCTTGCGGCATCCGGAACAGAAGATCCACGTCCAGGTGCCACAGGTCGGCGGTGGGTTCGGCGCCAAGATTCACAACTACGACGTCGAAGCGCTCGTCCCGTGGTGTGCCCGCGAACTGGAGATGCCCGTCAGGTGGCAGGCGAAACGCACGGAGATCCACCAGACGTCGTCGCACGGTCGCGGCCTGAACTTCGACGCCGACATCGCACTCGACGACGATGGGAACGTCCTCGGCGTGCGCGCGGATGGACTCGCCGACGTCGGTGGGTACGTCTCCTCGCACATCCACATGCTGACGACGATATTCTGCGTGGACCTGATTCCGGGCCAGTACGACCTCCCGAAACTCTACGCCCGGATCCGCGGGGCGCTCACGAACGCGACCCCGCTCGACTCGTACCGTGGCGTTCACGAGGTCGGTGCCATCACGCTCATCGAACGGCTGATGGACGCCGCGGCGGACGAGGTCGGCATGGACCCGGCGGAACTCCGTCGGAAGAACATGATTCCGGCGGACGCGTTCCCCTACGAATCCGTCACGGGTCAGACGTACGACAGCGGGAACTACCAGAAAGCGCTCGACAAGGCGCTCGACGTCGTCGACTACGACGAACTCCGCGACCGCCAGGAGGAACTCCGCGAGGAGGGCCGTTACCTCGGCATCGGTCTCTCGTGCTACGCCCACGTGAGCGGCGTCGGTCCCGCAGACATCTGCAAGAAGGCGGGCATCTTCAAGACCCACTGGGAGAGCGGTCGCATCACGATGCACACGTCCGGGAAGGTGACCGCGTACGTCGGCACCCAGGACTTCGGGATGGGTCACCAGACCGTCTTCGCCCAGATAATCTCCGACAACCTCGGCGTCCCCATCGAGGACATCGAGGTCATCGAAGGGGATACCCGGCAGATCAACGACGGCACGGGGACTCACGCGAGTCGGTCCCTCGTCGTCGGCGGGTCAGCCCTCGTCGAAAGCGCACAGGACATCGTCGAGAAGGCGCGGGAGATCGCCGCGCACAGACTGGAAGCGCCCGAGGAAGACGTCGAGTTCGAGGACGGCGAGTTCTACATCAGGGGCGCACACGACCGCTCGGTGACTATCCAGGAGGTAGCGAACGACGCCCACCGGGCGTTCGACCTCCCGGGCGACCCCGGCCTGGAGGCCACGACCTACTGGCTGCCGGACGAGCTGGCGATGACCGCGGGGACCCACGTCGCCGTCGTCGAGATCGACCCCGAAACCGGCGACGTCGAGTTCGAGCGCTACCTCGCCGTCGACGACGTCGGCAACCAGGTCAACCCGACCATCGTCGAGGGACAACTCCACGGCGGCATCGTCCAGGGCATCAGTCAGGCGCTCTGGGAGGACGTCGTCTACGACGACAGCGGCAACATGCTCACCAGTTCGCTCCAGGACTACGCGATGCCCAAGGCGTTCCACGCGCCGACGATGGAGACCGACCCCATCTCGACGCCAGCGCCCGGCAACCCGCTCGGGGCGAAGGGTGTCGGCGAGACCGGTCCCATCGCGGCCAACGGTGCGGTCATCAACGCCGTGCTCGACGCACTGGAGCCGTTCGACGCCGACCGCTCCGAAGTCGACACCCCGCTCACGCCGGAGAAGGTCTGGCGTGCAGCGAACGGGGAGTGACGCTTCGGACTGTCGAATTCCACGTCGAAGAGTTCGAGCCTGCGTCCCCGTCTCGGTCGTACCCTCCGTTTTGTGGGGACGAACGTGGTTCAGTGGCAGTATCCCGGTCTTCGGTCTGTTTGAGGTCGGTATCGACGCGCCTGCCGTAATCCTCCACGTCGACGAGTCAGGTGAAGAAACCGGCCTCGGTCTCGATGAACGAGGGATCGCCGGTCGCACGAATCGTCGAGACGGCGGTCAGGTGCGTACTGCCGGAGAACCCGCTCGGTTCTCGACCATCGCCTCGTCGCTGCTCGAACTGGCGTACCGAGACAGCACTGGGGACGGTATTCATAAGGATTCAATCAAAGTTACTGGCTGCCTACAGATAAAACAGCCTTCAGTTTATTTTTTCAACCACAGGGGCAGCCATGTACATTTCTAATAATATCTCCCCAATTATATGATTAACCAGAGTTAGATGCGCACATAATCGTGTGATTTTCAAAATTAGAGAGCTTACTATAGTGTGGATAAAACTATGTACGAGGTGTCTCTTACAACGCCTGGCCGGGTTCTCGGGTTTTCGGTCAGTATCTTTACTAGAGTGGAGGGGTTCGTCGGGAGACGAGCAACACGGTGACTTCCAGCCATCGTGACAGGGACCATCGTCGACGGACAACCAGCACGCTGTGAATCCCGGGACCGGCTACGAACCAGGGTACGGGGTCCCGGCTTACGGGACTCCCGCTGTCGATGACGGGTCAGCAGGGTCTGTGCGTCGTAGCTACTCCCCGGTAGTCACCAGATAGAGCAGCGGATTGATCGGAAGAGCGATGTTCGCCCCATGGATAGTACCTCGACGTATGGCGGTGGCACGAGCCACGACTGCTCTGTACGACTACAGTCTGCCGTCGAACTGGTGAACGCTGACGGGGTTTTCGGTGTCCCCCTCGGTCACGTAATCGGCCAGCACTTCGCCGACGACGGTGCAGAACTTGTATCCGTGTCCCGTGAAGCCAGCGGCGACCGACACGTGGGGGTACTCTGGCAGGGTGTCGAGGTAGAAGTGCCCGTCGTGGGAGTTGGTGACGATACAGGTCGCGAGCCGCATCGTCTCACCCGCTGCCCCGGGGAAGTAGTTCTCCGGGAACCGCCGAAGCCGTTCCTCGTCCTCGATGGTCGGTTCGTCGTCCCACCCGTCGGGGTCTATCACGTCGGGAGCCTCCGGCGTCGTGCCGATCTTGAATCCCGGACGCTCGAACAGCGGGAACCCGTAGCAGTTCCCCTCCGGAACGTCGACGCTGAACACCGGGCAGTTTCGGGGACGGAAGTGCTCAGGTTCCGCTGGGCGGAACCAGGCCAGCACGCGGCGCTGTGGCGTCAACTTGCCCGAGAGGACGTCGAGATACTTGCCGGCCCACGCACCCGCAGTGAGTACGAGGTTGTCGGCGGTGTACCTGTCGCGCGTCGTCGACACGGTGACGCCGCGTTCTCCGACGTCGACGTCTTCCACAGCCTCCCGGGCACGGATCGTCGCACCGTGTTCGAATGCCTGCTTCACGTGCGTCGAAATCGCGCGTTCGCAGGCGAGGAACCCACCGTCCGGCTGATAGACGCCACGATGGTCGTCGGGGAGGTCGTAGCCGGGGAACCGGTCGTTGAGTTCGGCCCCCGTCAGCAACTCGTAGTCGAGGTCGTGCGCCTCACAGGACCTGATGGAATCTGCGACCATCGAGCCACCAGCGGGCCCGGCGTGGACGGACCCCGTCTTCGTCAGGAGGTCCGTCCCGGATTCCGCCTCCAGCGCCCGCCAGAGTTCGTTCGCTCGCTTCGCGAGTGGAACGTACTCCGGGTGTTCGTGTTGCGTCAGCCGAAATATCCGCGTGTCCCCGTGCGAGGACCCCCGGCTGTGTGGAACGTCGTAGCGCTCCAGACCGAGGACGTCGACCCCGCGTCTGGCCAGCTGGTAGGTCGCTGCACTGCCCATTCCGCCGACTCCGACGACGATGGCGTCGTACCGTTGCTCGGTCATCACGCCCAGATTCGTCGATTGCGCAAAAAGTGTTCGCATGCATCTCCGCCAGTCGAAGCCACCGCGACACCGCTTCGGTGGCCCGACCAGAGAGCGGGTGAGAATCACTCGGGGTCGAGGCGTCCTGCCGAGCAGGGAGCCGCCACACCCCGGAACTCCACGAACGACGTTCTCAGGGTGCGATGACCACCCCGAGCACGGCGTACGAGACCGCGGCGACTCCGCCGGCGGCGATGGCGTACGGGAGCTGGGTTCGAACGTGGTCCATGTGGTCGGACGCTGCACCGAACGACGACAGGATGCTGGTGTCCGAGAGCGGTGAACAGTGGTCACCGAACAGGCCGCCACCGACGACGGCCGCGACCGCGGCGTACAGGACCGGGCCGAAGGTGGTGCCGTTCATGCTGAACGCGACCGGGACGATGATGGGAATCATGATGCCGTACGTCCCCCACGAGGTTCCGCTGAAGAACGAGATGAACGCGCCGGTGACGAACGTGACGAAGAGCAACAGGGCGGGCGTCAGCCAGCCCTGGCTCGCGCCGATGACGAAATCGGGAGCGCCGAGTTGCCCGGTGATCTCGTTGATCATGTACGCCAGGGAGAGCACCATGATGGCCGGGAACACGCCCTTGATGCCGTCCGTGGAGGTGTCGATGAGGTCCGTGACGTCGTCGAAGTACCCCTGGGCGTACATCACGACGCCGAGCCACGTCGTCGCCGCCATGAACGCGGCCAGTATCTTGACGTCCTGGAGAACGACGAACGTGCCGATGCTGATGCCGAGGATGATGAGGACCGGCACGAAGAGGTGGAGCAACAGGCTCGCGGTCTTGCCCTCTTTCGCTTCGATCTCCTCGATCTCGACGCCCACGAGTGGGTTCGCCCCGTCGCGGAGCACCTTCCCGGATTCGCGTGCGCGACGCTCTGCCTTCCCCATCGGACCGAAGTCGGAGATGACGCCGGCCGCGATGATGCCGGCGAACGCGATAGAGAAGATGCCGTAGAAGTTGTACATGATCGAGTTCACGAACACGTCGAGCGCGACGGTCTTGTCCGCGACGTTCCCCTGCTCGGCGATGAGCCCCGCGATGAAGACCGCCCACCCACTGATCGGGATGAGGGTCGGGACCGCTGCGCTCGTCGAGTCGAGCAGGTACGCGAGTTTCTCGCGGGAGACGTCGTGTTCGTCCGTGACCGGCCGCATCACGGGGCCGGACAGCAGCGGACTGAAGTAGTCGCTGAAGAACACGAGGACCCCGAGCAACCACGTCATCCCCTGGGCGCCCCGGTCGGTTTCGACGCGCTCGGACGCCAGTTCGGCGAACCGTTCGGTCACGCCGGCGAGCATGAAGTACGCGATCAAGATGCCGACGAAGACCTGGATCATGACCACCCAGATGAACCAGCCGCTGCCCAGTGCGTCCTGCATCAACTGGACGGTCCCCGTGAAGGGGTCGCTCCCGAGCATCACGACCCCGACGACGGAGCCGACGAGGAGCGAGAACACCGCGTTTCTCGTCGCGAATGCGAGTACGAGCGCCACCACGACCGGTAGTAACGACCAGACTGTGCCTTCTAACATACAGAATGACCATGATAGTAGAGGTATATGAATGTTACTGTCCCTCATGCCAGGGCCTAGCAACATTCCTGGCACGTATCGGTAGGTCGCCTCGACTGGCAGCAGAGAGCTGCGGGACGGTCAGGCGAATCGCGCCGGGGACAGGTACGACTCCAGGTCGGAATCGACATCTTCGCCTCCTATCACGGCGGCCAGGAACGCGCCGACCGCTGGCGCTAGCGTGACGCCGAGCCCGTTCATCCCGGCGGCGACGAAGAAGTCGTCGACGTCGGTCTCGCCGACGATCGGTGCGCCGTCGGGTGTGAGCGTCCGGACGCCGACCCACTCGTTGACGAGTTCGACGCCGTCGAGCCGGGGGATCGCCGCTTCGATGCGAGCGTCGATTTCGAGGTAGAACTCGTGGCCGATGGACCGGCCGGCCATCGGGTCCAGTACCTCCGCGTCCGCGTAGTCGACGCCGAAGTTCCCGGCGAACGCCTGGTTCCGCCCCTCGCCGCGGAAGTAAAGTCCGTCGCCGAACTGGACGAACGGGAGCGAGAAGGAGTCGTCTTTCTGCAGGACCACGACGGGCCCGCGGTTATGCCGGACCGGGAGCGACACGCCGACCATGTCGTTCACCGTCGGGACCCACGGTCCCGCCGCGTTCACCACGGCGTGTGCCGGCCGCGTCCCAGCCTCGGTCTCGACGCCCGTGACGCTGCCGTCGCTGGTACAGATGTCCGTGACTGCGGTCTTCGTCTCGACCGTGACGCCGGCGGCGGTTGCCTCACGGACGTAGTGCTGGATGATCTCCGACGGGTCGAGGTAGCCGTCGTCCGGGGTCGCCATCGCGCCCGAGACGGCGTCGGGGTCGATGCCGTGGGTGGCGAGTGCGTCCGGTTCGAGGAAGGACGCTTCGGTGCCGAAGTCCGCGAGCGTCCCCGTGAGTTCCCGGAGCGACTCGACCTCGTCGTCGGTCCTGGCGACGTCGAGCGTCCCGATCTGCTCGAAACTGAGGGTTCCGTCCTCGACCAGTGGTTCGTATTGCTCCCACGAACGCGCCCGGAGTTCGTGGCTCGACCGGTCCGGCGTCGATTGATGCCAGACGAACAGTGCGACGGAGTCCCCGGACGTTCCGGAGCCGAGTGTGTCCCGTTCGTAGAGGACGACAGGGCGGGGCTGGTCGCGGAGGTGATAGGCGAGACTGGCGCCGATGATGCCGCCGCCAACGACGACTACTGGGTCCATCACCCTCCCGCTATTCGCCACTCGTTGAAATAGATTTCCACAGACCCGACAGACGCGTCGGGATGCTGTGACGTGACCCGTTTGGCAATCCCAAACAGTTATGGTCGTCGTCGCGAGAGGGACGCTATGGCAAGCAGGGACACGGAACCGCGCTCGATCAAATCTGTTCGCACGTCGTTCGCGATCGTGGACGAACTCGTCGAACGGGAGGGTGCGGGCGTCACCGAACTGGCCGACGCACTCGGTTGCTCGAAGACCACCGTCCACACGCACCTCTCGACGCTGTCCCGACTCGGGTACGTCCGGCAGGACGGCGACGGGTACCGCGCCAGCCTCGGGTTCCTCACGACCGGGAACCGGGTCCGGGAGAGCTTCGACCTGTATCGCTACGGCGTCTCCATCGCCAACTCGCTCGCGGAATCGACCGGTGAGGTCGTCCATCTCGCCGTCGAGGAGGACCAGAAGGTCCACTTCGTGCACGCGGCCCGCGGCGGCCCGGACGCGATAGAGTCCACGACCCCGGTCGGTCGAACGGCGCCACTGCACGCGACCGCGGTCGGGAAAGCGATGCTGGCCGAGATGCCGGACGAGCGACGCGAAGCCGTGTTCGACCGGGGACTGAACCCGATGACGTCGCGGACCATCACCGACCCGGAACTGCTCCGCGAGGAACTCGACCGGATCCGCGAACGGGAGTACGCCGTGAACGACCAGGAGCAGGTGCTGGGCGCACGCTCGGTCGCGTCCTCCGTGAAGTACGTGTCGGGGGGGCTCATGGGTGCAATCGTCGTCAGTGGACACGCGTCGCGGCTGGACGAAGACCGCATCGAGGAACTGGCGGCGAGCGTCAGAGGAGCGGCGAACCAGATCGAGATCGAGCAAGGGTGAGGGTGCGGAAACGGCACCCCGGCTGTTTGGCGATGAGAAACGTCCGGGCCACGCTCCCGGTGGGCGTTACAACAATAATACTGTAACAACCGCTGGCAGCGTCCGTTCCAGTGGTCGGTCGCCACATCGTATAGAATTTCGGTAAAATATTACTTTATGATATATATCGGTGAAACCAGGGCGAGTCGTCGGCCTCCAGTTCTCTGGAATCTCTGTTTCGAGCGATACACAACATACTTTCGACTGGTTCGGGGTATGCACACCGCCATCGCGGGTGTCCCGACGCTATCGCAGTCACGGGTCGAGCGAGTCACCGTCCGGACGGGTGGATTCGGCCGGTTCTCGTTCGTCGGCAGTCGGTGAACCCCTGTCGAGGCAGGTGCGGCCGACGAAAAGCAGGTGTCGAGGCAGCACCGTTCCCGCGGGCGTCACGCCGAGGGCGAGCGCTCCGGCGCGACCGAACGCGGCTAGCTCCCGTCTTCGACCTCGGTCGCGGTCGCAGTACCGGTGTTGCCGTTCGAGTCGGTGACGACGCACTCGACCTCGTAGGTGTGGCCGTCGTTCTCCGCTTTCGAGGCCCGCATGGACGTCGTATCCGACGCGGACCCGCCACTGACGCCGATGCTCGTGGTGTCCTCGACCTGTCCGTCGTCGGTATCGGTCAGGGTCAGGTCGACCGCGTCGAGGTCGCCGTCCGCGTCCGACACCGTCCACGAGACGTCGAAGTCCGCGTGCGGGCCGTTGTGACTCCGTTCGCTCAGGGCGAGACTGTCGACGGAGGGGGCGTTCCCGCCGCTGGTGCTCTCGTCTTCGCTGACGCTCGTGACCGCCGAGTCGGTGTTGCTCGCGCCGTCGGTGACGACGCACTCGACGGTGTAGGAATGACCCGAGCCATCGTCACCGGCTGCGACCAGCCGGGTGGTCCCCGTCGCGTCGCTGCCGCTGACGCCGATGGTCGCGGTGTCCTCCGTGCTGCCGTCGCTGTCGTCGGTCAGCGTGAGGTCGACCGTGGAGAGGTCGCCGTCGCTGTCGCCGACGTCCCAGGAGACGTCGAACTCGGCGTCCGAGTCGCTCGTCTCGACCTCGCTTGCGGACAGACTGTCGACCGTCGGTGGGGTCCCCGAACCACTCCCCGACGTGGTGTACCCCACCGAGTTGGCGGCCACGGACAGCGACGTGCCATCCGAGAAGTTCACCGTCGTCGCCGACGACGACGCGTTGTAGGCGACGTAGGTGGTCGTCCCGCTACTGCTGTCGTGGAACACCTGGTAGAACGGGGTGTCCGCCGTCACCGACGGCTCGGGCGTTCCGATCTCGTTCAGGTGGTGCAAGAAGTAGTAGACGTACGGCGTGGAGGTCCCGGTGGGGCTGATCGGGAGTTCCCCAGCCATGTTCGGGTCGATGGCGCGCGAGGGGTCCGACATCGCGCGGTAGCACCACGCGGCGGCCGCCCAGCCGTCCGGCCACCGGTCGTAAGGACTGGGCCCGCCGACGAGCTGGTCGCGCGCCGTGATGAGGCGGTCCCAGTTGTTCTCGTTGTAGGCCTGGTCGTATCCCAGGTAGAAGGAGTGGCCACCGATCGGGAGGTGGTTGATGCCGTACAGCTCTATCGGGTCCGAGGTGTCCCAGTAGACCGACCGCCAGGAGCCGACGTCCCAGGTCTGCGAGCAGTACTTGAAGGGTCCGGAGCCCTCGGTGTCGAGTTCGTTCGGGTCGAGGTTCGACCCGAAGCCGGCCGGCAGGGAGTCGTCGTCCTCGTCGAACCAGTACTCGCGAGCCGCGTTGACCTCGTGGGTGTACATCCATATCCCGGCGTCCCTGAGCTCGGTGTTGCCGGTTATCTCACCCCACTTGACCATCGCGGCGTACGCAGCGATGGCCTCCGAGGAGGACTCCTGGTTGTTGCCCCAGTCGTTCCCGTTGATACCGCCTGCGTACGACATCCCCGCGTACGGTTCGAAGGTGCGGAGGAACGGGAACGAATCCCTGGGGTACGTAGACGGGTCGAGTGGGTTGGACTCGTCCGGGCGCTCCCAGTTGGCGTAATCCCGGATCAGCAGTTCGACCATCGGGCCGTAGTCGTCGGCCCACTGTGGGTCCTGTCGGGCGACTTCCGCCGCGGCGTTCACGAGGTACCCGTAGTGGAAGTGGTGGTCGTTGACGGCGAAGGCGCCACCGAACTCACAGTCGGGATACGACTGGATGACGCCGAGGTCGTCGTGGTAGTAGAAGACCTCCTCGTCCTCGGCGGTCGAGAAGCTGTCGCCGTCGACCGTCCAGTCGTCGTTGGTCACGTCGAGGTACGTCGACAACCGGCCGCGGAGGGCCTGCAGGAAGTAGTCTCGCTCGGCCGTCAGCCCGCGGACGTCGGCGATGGGGGCCACCTGGGTGTTCCGCATGAAGTCCTTGCCGCTCCAGTACGCACATGCGGGGACGCCCTGGTTGGTGTACGGGCCGTAGTCCGACCGGAGGTCTTCGAGGTACTGGTCGAGCTGTGCCCCGTCGTAGGTGCCGACGTCCGGCTGGACCGGCAGGATTCCCGGATAGGATAGCGTCGTCGAGAACGACGACCCGGCGACGACCTTCATCGTGCCACGGGGTGACCAGTACTCGTCGCCGGTGAACGACGCGCTCGTGTGCTTCCACTGGGTCGGGAACAGGGCCGACAGCGTTCCACTGGTGGTGCTCTCGGCCTTCTGTTCGAGGGTGTAGGAGTAGGTGGTCGTGACCTCCGAGTCCGCCTCCGCGTAGTTCCAGTCGACGGTGGTGTCGCGCACGACGTTGTACGCGTACTGCTCGAAGGCGTCGAGCGTCGACTCGGTGCCGTCGGGCAGCACGGCGACGGTGAGGTAGCCTGCACCGGCCAGGTTCGACGTGAGCGTGTCGGTCCCCTTGCCGGACCAGGTGGCGCCGTCCGGCGCGTAGAGGCCGAAGTGCTGGACCGAGTGACCCGACTGGGTAGGTTCGACCGTGAGTCCAAGGACGTTGCCCTGGTCCGAGAAGACGGAGACGTTGGCATCGTCCAGTGCGGCGTCGCTCTCGTCCAGCACGGAGAGTTCCGCGCCGCCACCGCCGTACTCGACGAAGACGAACGGACAGCCCCGGACTTGCGTGACGTCCATCGGGACCGACGTGTCGTCACCCCACCGGGCCACGTTGTGCCAGTCACCGTAGTCGTGGGTGCGGGTGTCGCTGTAGGACGATGCTGCGGTGTTGCCGATTACCAGTCGGGGCGTTTCCTGGTAGTCCATCCGAACGAAGTCCGCCTCCTCGATGGGTGCGGGTTCGTTCTCGAGGTCGTCCCAGGGGTCGCGCCAGCCCTGCCAGGTGCTCGGTATCTGGAGCCGGAAGCCGTCCGCACGGGCGTCCGCGTAGTAGGGGTAGGTGACGGTCGCCCCGTTGCAGTACTCGTGCCAGTCCTCGGAGTAGGGATTGTACGCGAAGTGGAGGCCGCTCCAGACGCCGTTCGTCGGGATCGGCTGGTCGACGTTGCTGGTGGTTCGCAACTCGTCCGACGTCGGGGGCATGTCCGCGGTGCTATCCCCGGGGTACTCGGTGGTGTAGCTGCCGGCACCGACGCTGTGGACGTTCGAGTCCGCGATCGCACTGACGACGTCGACGCCGCTGCCGATGACCCCGGACGCGCCAAGCGCCTTCAGCGTGCTCCGGCGAGAGATAGACGTCAGGCTGTCGGTCGGGCGGTCGCGTTCGGATGCACTCCCAGGCTCTGCTTCGTCCGCTGCCGCGTCTCGGTTCGAGCGTTCTGTACCGTCGTCGGGTGAAGTGTCGTCCTCTGTCATTGGTCTCGTCTCCTGCGTTCGACAGCCACGTCGCTACGGGTCGACACGGGAAGCCCCATCGCTGGTGGACCGTGCTACCACGTGACTGTGTATCACAGACAACCAGAAGTTAGTTGATAAAAGATTCGGTTCGTGCGGAATTTTCACCCGGGCTGTATTCCAGCCGCCGTTCCTGTCTGCGCGGGTCGTCGACGGGCGGTTCCAGTCGCCGACCACAGCAGTCGCGGACTCGCCGGTCGGCGACACAACCACCGAATTTTGTTTCCCGTGTTCGGGCAAGAGCGGTCAAAAATGTATGGAAACCATGTATTTCGTCGTTTTGACTCGTAACAGATATGTTCGCCAACGGTTCGGTTCTCGCGTGTGTCGGGTGGAACCGGAGACTGGTGTGACGGTGGTCGGCCGCCTGTAGCACGGCGCTTCGTCGCCGAGGAGCTCGTCGCTGGTCCGTCGTCGACGGGCTGTTCTTCACGACGTTCGTCGAGGGACGGCTCAGACATCGACGGAACTCGGGTTCACGCCCGGTAGCGACGAACGGGGCGCAGCGAGCTGGGCCCGAACCGGCAGCAGCGTAACAACAGTAGCGTTCGTCACCGAGCCTGGTCCCGGTTTCGTCGACCGCGAGGTGCCCCGGGCTCGCACCCGCGTGGGCCGTAGTTCGGCCTGCTGAACCGGCTGGGAACGGTACGCCGATAGCAATCGACACCTGACATACCTACCTTTTATATTGTATCTGGAAGTGATACTATCCGGTATCAGGCCTCCGCTGGCGCGTGTTCGCCGAGCGCCAGCTGCGGTCGACGAAAGTCGTTCGGTCGGGGCCTTCCCCCGGTCCCTCGTCGTCCCTCGCCCTCAGTTGACCGACTTCGACAGTTCCGCACCCGCTTTGAACTTCACCTCGGTCGAGAGCTCGGCAGCGTCGACGAGGTGGAGTACCGGGGCATCCAGCGCCGTCACGACGCACGTCGGCGGGCGGTTCCGGTCGGTGTCGTCACAGTCACCGGTCCCGGGGGCCAGTGCGTCCCTCGACTGTACCCGCCAGTAGTCTCCCCCGTCCGTACCGCACACCGGCTGGGCACCGTCAGGAAGCGTGGGTGCGTCCGGGTCGTACTCGCCCACCGTCACGTTCGCGTACGTGGTTCGTCCGGGCCGCCGTCGCCGCCTGATGAGCGACTGGAGGTCCGTCGCACTGCGCTCGACGTCCGAGAGCGTGAGCCCGACGACGTCGCTGGGGGCCGCCCCGACCAGCAGGGTGGCGGCGTTCTCGTAGAGCGCACCGTCGTCGACCAGCCAGCCACCGGCGTAGAGGTACTGGTCGTCGTGGCGAATCCGTCGCACGTAGAACAGCGCGGGCATCCGACACGGACAGTCAGCCGGCGTCACGGCCAGGGGATAGACGAGCGTCGGCGTCACGCCTGCCGCTCCGACGACGCGCTCGTCCCCCCACGCGTCGAGCGTCCGGGGCGTGTTCGTGGTCCCGTCTTCCGAGACGAGTACCAGCCGTGCCGATTCCTCTGCCTCGGGAGACGCGCCCGTGACGACGACCCCGCCGGAGGTGGGGAAGACGGCGACGGCTCTGGCGTTCGATGGGTCTTCCTCGAGCGTCGCGGAGAGGAGGGTGCGACACGCCAGGTCCCGGTGGACCGAGACGGCCCCGTCGTCGGCCGCACATCGCTCGCCGTCCGGGTCGCCGACGAAGTACTCCAGGACTCGCCGTGGCGTGAGTTCGTCGGCGACCGTGCCGCGGTCGTCCGGGAGGCGTGCGTCGGGGAGCGAGACGATGAACCGCTCGCCGATGGTCGGTTCACCGTCGAGGTACCCGTACAGTGCTTCCTCGGCGTCCTGTATGCCGTCGGCGTCGGAGTCATCGTCGTCGGGAGCGCCGTCCCACCGGCTGGTCCTCGGTCTGTTCGACCGGGAGGAGTTGTAGTCCTGTGCTTTCGTTGGGGCGCTCGTGCTCCACCCGTCGAGTTCGACGTCGGCGGAGAGGAGCCAGGACCCCCCGCCGAACGTCGACGGAACGTGCCGGACGTCCGTCTGCCCAGCCCTGTACACGCGGACGGTCTCGTCGTCACCGTCGGCCGTTGCTGCCAGGGTGGCGTCGCCGGCGTAGTACGCGGCCGGGGCCGCCCCGGTGTTGGTCGTCGAGCGTGCGGCCCGCCCGAGGCAGCCACTCAGGCCACCGACAGCGAGACCGCTACTGGCCGCGAGTAATCGCCGTCGCGTCGTCGTCGGGGTTCGCCCGTTCGCACCGGTGGTACCGTCTGTTCGGCCATTCATCACTGACCTGAGATACCCCGGGGGGTCTTAAATATATGAGTTCAGTGACATGCGTCTCCCGTTCGGGGAGTTCACGGACGGTTCCCGTTCGCACTCTGCGGTGGGCGCAACCGCACGTCGTTCAGCTTCTGCCGGGACGGGCCGAGCGCGCCGAAGGCAGGGACGTCGACCCAGTCGTACCAGAACCGCTGGACGTCGTTGTGGACGACGGGGATGGCGACCGCGTCGGTCCAGTTCGCCTCTTCCATCGTCACCGCGGCCTGCTCGCGCGCCTCGACAGCGGCCGGCGACGACCCGGGGTTGGCCTGGATTGTCTCCCACGCCTCCGAGGCTCGCTCGGCGGCTGGCGTGTCGCCCCAGTCGAAGAGGCCGATATTCCGCCTGTGGTTCTGCGGGTACAGGAGCTGGAGGAAGTTGTCTGCGCCTGCCCAGTCGGCATGCCAGCCGAGGGTGAACGCGTCGAGGTCGTTCTGCCGGCCGCGAGAGAGGAGGGCACCGAATCCGATGCGCTCGACGGTCACGTCGATGTGTGCGTCTGCGAGACGGGACGCGAGCGTCTCCCCCATCTGTTCCCACGAGTCACTCTCGTACGTCGTGTAGCGCACCTCGTAGCGGTTGGATTCGTCGTAGCCCGCGGCTTCCATGACCTCCCTCGCCGCCGCGACCCTGGCGTCCGTGCCATAGGGGTACTCCGTCGCGTGGTCGCTGTAGCCGTCGGTCCCGCCGGGATACACGTTCGGGGGGACGAAGTTGTACGCTGGCCGGCTCCGGCCGTCGAACCGGTCCCGTGCCACGCGGTCCTGGTCGAGGGCCAGGGCGAAGGCTCGCCGGACGGGGCGGGGAACGTTCGGCACGACGAAGCCCAGATAGAACGTCGTGAGCGACGTCGCGGAGACGTAGTCGACCTCGCGGCCGTTCGGGAGGGGGCCGTACCGACCGAACTCTCGACCCTTCTCGTCCGTTCGCTCCGGGGTGGCGAGACCGGGGTCGTACTCGGCGTCCGGGATTCCGAACACGTCCACCTGCTCGGCCAGCGCACGTTCGTACCCCGCAGCTTCGTCGGCTACGTGTGAGTAATCGATACCGTCGATTGTCGCCGTGTCGCCGTGGTACCGGGGGAACCTGTCGAGATGGAGGTCGCTGCCAGTCCAGGCCCGGAGCTGGAAGGGGCCCGCCCCGACCGGTTCCTCCCTGGAGAACGTCTCGTAGTCCACGATTCCATCGTATCCCGGGACGTCCCCGACGATACCCTCCGGGAGGATGGAGAACATGGAGTGGCTGAGGAGTTCGAGCGTGGAGTGGAACGGCGATTCGAGGCTGAACTCCACCGTTCGCTCGTCGAGCGCGTCGACCCCGAGGGTTCCCGGGACGTACTCCCCGTCGGCGTCCGTCTCCTGTTCGAGGTCGAGGTAGCCGAGGAAGTAGTTCGCGATGCGCGACCGGGGAGAGGTCCTGATGCGCTCGAACGTGTAGACCACGTCCTGTGCGGTCACGGTCCCGAACCGGTCGTCGTGGAACCGGGCGTTCCGTTCGAGCGTGATGGTGTAGGTGGTGAACGTCTCGTCGACGGCGTACTCGGCAGCCAGTCCCCCGACGGAGGTCGTCTCGCCGTCCGGGTAATCGAACAGGCCGTCGTGGAGTTGCTCGATTATCTGCCCCGGCGCGGCGTCGAACTGGCGTACCGGGTCGAGTGTCTCCACTTCACCGTCGACGTTGAGGCTCAGGCGACGGTTCTTGCCGGTGTCACCGCGGTTCCCCCTGTCGGTCGGCTTGCCCGTGGCGCTGGCCGCCCCCGTGAGTCCAGTGACTGCCGCGGAGGCGGCGACGCCAGTGCGTTTCAGAAACGAACGTCGTGTTGGGCCGTCTACACGTTTCCCCATGCTGTCAACCAGCGAACGGGGCAAAATATAGTTTCTCCAATATTTCACGGGGACCACGGCGGGCAGAAATGTTGGCGTTCTAATCAGATTTCGACTCGTGCAGGTTGCACGGGGATGCAACAGGACACTCGACGACCCGAACACCGACGGGCGAGAGGGTTACGACAGCGACGCGAACGAGGTGCGCAGAGTCACGAATCCCGCCGACCGGGGCGTCGTCGTCGGACGTCGTCGGATAGATAGCACAGTTCGTCACTGCACCTCGACGCCCGACTTCAATCGATACTCGTACTCGACCGTCCCGTGGGTCTCTCTCTGGCGTCGGTTCACGTAATCGGCCCTGTACAGGTCCGAGAGAACGCTCGATGCCCCGGACGTGGAGTAGCCGATCGCGTCTGCAACGTCACGACAGTCCATCCATCTCGTGGTTGACAGGGCCTCGCAGACGCTCCCGCGATGGGAGTCCGACCGAACGACAGAATGTACGCCGGCTGCTGCCGTCACCACTCGTCCAGCGGTCGTGTCGACCTCCTCTGCTGGTTCGACGCTCGACCGAACTTCCTGAATCGACGCTCTGACGACCTCCATGTTGCGGTGCGAAGACTCCTGAAGGTGGGAGTGCGTCGAGAGCCATCCGTCGCCCCAGGAGGCACTCGTCTCGCGACGTAGCCAGCCGTGACTCCAGTGGGGCGAGATCACGACTGGCGGGTCCGTGTCGACGATTCGCCCACATTCGGCCGCAGTCGAGATGTCCGTGCGTTCCACTCCGAGTGCTGCCAGCGTTCGACGGCACGCGTTCGCCCCGAGTCCTACGATCACGTCCGGGTCGACGTACTCGATCTCCTCCTGCAGATAGGCCTTACAGTGAGCGAACTCGTCGTTCCGGGGTTGGTCGTCGAGTCCGCCTTCAGGCGGACACTTGATCGCGTCGGTCATCCACACCGAGGCCATATCCAGGCCGTCAATCGGCTCCAGCAATTCCGCCAGGATCGGCCCACCCGTCCACTCTTCCACGAACTTCCGCGTGATGACCTCGTTGTATTCCGCCCAATCCTCGTAGTCGTCCCAGTCGAATCGATGGCTCGGTTCGATCGTGACGAACATCACCTCACCGTGGGGGTCGAACAACCCGGGATTCACCCGACACGACCGGTCGTCTTCGAACGCCGGACAATCCGAACATCGACCCCTTCCCTCCAGTGCATTCGTTCGTACCCGCTCGATCCAGGACGACATGATATGCAACACGACTGTCACAGGATACAACCGTATGGGGCGTTCCAGGTGGTGAATCGTCGAGCGTCTCTCGAACCCTCCCGAGGGCACACTCGAACCAGTTGGGGCCCGCGAAACCGGCCTCTGAACGTCCGTCGCAGCGTACGAGCGCCGCGCTCCACTACCGCTAGACGCGCTCTCCCCTCGTTCGATGGGCTTCCGAAACAGTTAGGACAGTCCTCTCTTAACGGTTGGGGTAGGTATGGTGTCGGAGAACGTACTCAACGCGGTGATCGGGTTTTTGATGCTCATAGCGGTCGTCATCCTGGTCACACTGTCCGTGTTCTTCCTCCTCAATTTCGTCGGCATCGAGGGGCTGTTCTAACGACGGGTGGGGGAGACGGGCGGTGCAGTGACGGTCGCAGAGTCGAATCGTCCACGACGACGTGCCGACGGGAGCCGTCTGCCCGAGGTCAGGGTGGGGTCCAGGTCGCGCCGACGGTCCCGTTCTGGTAGGGGTGACGAATCCGGATGGGCTGGGTGGACGAGTTGTACCGACTCTCGAAGAGCACGGCACCGGAACGGGACGCCCCTGGCTGGAGTTCGCCGCCCTCGTAGGCGTCCTCGGCGCGATACACGATCGCCTCGTTCCAGTCGTAGCCCATCGTCCCGAACGCGGTCCGGTAGGGAGCGGTGGCGGTCTCGTCGCCCTCGTTCCGGGCGGTCACCGTCGCGAGGTACCAGTTCCAGTCCTCCCGTTGGGTCGCCGTCTGGCGCTGGCCGTCCGCCTCGTACTCGTACGAGTCGATGGACGTCGGGTCCGCGACGGTGAGGTGGATTCCGTTCGGGAGAACGTAGGCGTCGCCGTAGGGGAGCGTCGGGTCGGTCGACTCCACTCTCGTCCGTCGGTCGAACGGGACCAGACGCAGGTGTAGCGGGCCGAGGAAGTGGGTGGTCGTGGGGGTCTCGACTATCTGCTGCTCGCCGGGGGCGAGTTCGTACGACCGTTCGAGGAGTCGTCGCCACTGCTCGCCGTCGGGCGAGAGTTCGAGCGAGACCGTCCCCGCCTGCGTGGTGTCGGCCGTGTTCCGTACGACCCCGCCGAGTCGGGTTTCGCGCGTGGCACGGACGGAGTCCGGGTGCGTGAACTCGACGAACTCGACGCCGTCGGGCGGCGTTCGGCCGTCGTGCGACAGTCGGTCGTCCAGTTCACCCAGGCCGGAGAGACAACCGGCTAACGCGGTCGTCGGGAGCGCTGCGAGGAGCTGTCGGCGGCGCATGCCCGCCGGTCGCCACTGGAGCGGTATGGGCCTTCCGCCTCGGCATCGGGTCCACTTCAGGCGACAGCACGCCAGCCGACGTCAGTAGGTCTCCCTGACGACGACCGTCCCCTCGTCGTCCGTCACCAGCACCGTATCGCCGCCGTTGTTCCAGACGGCGCCGTCTGCTCCCCAGTACAGTTCGGTCGACGAGTCGGTCCCGCGTCCGGTGTACACGGTCACCTGCTCGCCGGGAGCGAGCGTGAAGCCACCGGGGAACGTGTACGCGTGGCCGGCGCTATCCTCCAGTCGCCACCCGCCGAGGTCGAGCGTAGAGTCGCCGGTGTTCTCCAAGACCACGTACTCGTCGTCGAGGTTCTCGTTGTCGTCCCCGCTGGCGTCGGCGTGGACGTCGACGAGCGAGAGGCCGCCGCCGTCGGCCGCGACGGACGTCGACGAGGCCCCGGTGCCGGTCGCGTCGAAGGTCTCGCGCACCGTGACGCCACCGGCCGTCCCGGGGTCGACCGGCGAGGCGGCGCGGAGCTCGGTCGCGGTCGTCGTCGCGTCGGCCTGCGTGGCGACGCTGACCGACGTGCCGTCGCTGGTGAGGACCACGTGTCCGTGGACGGCCGTCCAGTAGGTCGATATCGACCGGGACGCCAGCCGCTGGAGCGTCTCCTCGTGTGGGTGGCCGTACTGGGAGTCGTACGCACTCGATATCACGGCGACGCGTGGCTGGACCGCGTCGAGCAACGGGGCGCCGGAGCTCGAACTGCTGCCGTGGTGGCCGGCCTTGAAGACGGTCGACTGGAGCCGGGCGCCGTACTCGTCGACGAGGACGGACTCCTGTTCGGCTTCGGCGTCGCCGGTGAACAGGAAACTCGTCTCGCCGTGGGTGACGCGGAGGACGATGCTGTTCTCGTTCCGGTCGCCGTCGCCGACGAGGTCCTGTGGCGGGCCGAGGACCGACACGTCGACGCCGGAGACGGGCATCTGTGCCCCCTCACGCGTCTGGTAGAGGGGCACGTCGTACGTCTCGACGGCGTCGAGGTACCGGGCGTACGTCTGGGAACTCGACGCGATACCGGGGTCGTACACGGCGCCGACGCCCTCGCCCTGCGTCTCGAAGTACTCGATGACGGCGGCGTGGCCGCCGATGTGGTCGGCGTCGGCGTGGGAGGTCACGAGGTGGTCCAGTCGCTCGACGCCGACCTGCTGGAGGTAGTCGATGACGTACTCGCCGTCGTCCCGCCAGTCGCCCGAGTCGACGAGTATCGTCTCGCCCGTCGGCGTCACCAGGAGCGTGCTGACAGACTGCCCGACGTTGATGAAGTGGACCTCCAGCGTTCCGTTCACGTCGACGTCGGTCCCGGGTTGGGTGGCCGTCGACGTGCTATCGGGGGTCGTTCCGGTCGTATCGGTGACCGCTGCACATCCGGCGAGTGCGACGAGACAGGCGACGAGGAGAACGAGTCCACCACGAGAGAGGCGCATGCTGACCGGATTCGCACCGGCCGGGAAAAGCGTTCCTGCCGAGGCGCGCCATCGAGGCCGTCCCCAGGTTCGACGGCGTCGGCGCGGCGCAGGTCTGCTTTTACGTTCCCGAGGGTCGTACGACACCGTATGTCGACGCGCCTCCCGCTCGGGGAGTGGAACGCAGTGGTCGACGAACTTCGGCGGTTCGGAGACCCGGGAACGGTGACCACGGGAGACGGCTGGGTCCGAATCGACTTCGGGTCTGCACACGTCGAGGTGACGCGTGACGGGCACGTCAGTACGGGGATGCCGCTCCACGAGTTCGAGCAGGACAGTGCGGTCGAACTGGTCGTGGACCACGACGCTGGCTCGCTCACGGTCGAGGGCGACGAGGTCCGGTACACGTTCAGGCGCCCTGGCGGCTGACGCCACCGCCGTGTTCGTGGTGCCGGCCGTCGGGAAGTCGCGGACGGGTCAGTGCTCGGGCGTTACGAGGACCTTCAGCGCCTCGCGCTCGTCCATCGCGCGGTAGCCCTCCGCGACGTTCTCCAGGGTGACCGTCTTCGTGAATATCGGCGCGGGGTCCAGCGTCCCGCCGAGGACGTCGGCGAGCAGTTCCTCCGCGTAGGCGCGGACGGGCGCGACGCCACCCCTGAGGGTCACGTTGTCGCCGAAGAAGTCGAACATCGGCATGCCGTCGTCGCCGACGCCGTGGGGGACGCCGACGTACCCGACCGTGCCGCCGGGACGGGCCGCCGAAACGGCCGTCTCCATCGAACTCGCGGCGCCGACACACTCCATGACGTGCTCGGCCCCGCCGTACGTCAACTCCGCGACGTGCTCACCGGTGTCCTCGTGGTCGGTGCCCAGCACCGTCTCGGTCGCACCGAACTCCCCGGCCAGCTCGAGTCGGTCGGCGTGGTGGCCCACGGCGACGATGCGCGAGGCGCCGAGTCGGCGCGCGGCGAGTACGCCACACAGTCCGACCGCGCCGTCACCGACGACGACGCAGGTGCTCCCGGGCCCGACGCCGGCGCTGACCGCGGCGTGGTGACCGGTCCCCATGACGTCCGTCAGCGGGAGGACCGACCGCAGGGTGTCCTCGTCGTCGGCGTGCCGGTCCGGGACGCGCACGAGCGTCCCGTCGGCGTGTGGCGCGCGGACGTACTCGCCCTGCGCGCCGCCGTTCGCGCCGTCCCAGGACCCGCCGTCCACGCAGGAGGTGTGCAGGCCCCGCCGGCAGAACTCGCACTCCCCGCAACTGATCACGAACGGGGCGAACACGCGGTCGCCCGGTTCGACGCTCGTGACGTCCTCGCCGACCTCCTCGACGATGCCCATCGGTTCGTGACCGATGCGGGAGGGGACGTCGCGGTCGCTCACGCCACGGTACGGCCACAGGTCCGACCCGCAGATGCAGGTGTGGGTGACCCGGACGAGGGCATCGCCCGGTGCCTCGACCTCGGGTCTGGGAACGTCCTCGACGCGGATGTCTTCCGGCCCGTGATAGACTGCTGCACGCATGCACGGACGCAGGCGCTCCACCCGCAAAAGTCGGTCGGACGCGGGCCGGTTTCGTCACGGCCAGGGGTCGATTCTCGAGTCGGTCGTTGCAGTAGATGGAATGTGGTGATTCCGGTCGTCGCGTTCCTGCGTGAGTCCGTTTCCACGGTCCTGCGAGACTTCGCGGACATCGAACACCCCGACCAGCAGTACGCAAATGGTTAATATGTTACAGTTACAATCTACGACCGAGATGAACGAAACCCAGTCCGCTGACCGAACTGAAACGGTCAGCCGACCCGTCACGGTCTACACCGGGCCGAAGGCGATCGCTGACGCCAAGGTCGCCCTCGGGGAGTGGCTCGAAGAGCACGGATTCTGACCGAATCGAAGCGGTGCCGCGTCGCGTTTGCTATTTCGTTTCGTACATGTGGGCCACCTCGGTAATCCCCGATGACCGGCCGGACCTCCGTTCTGTGAGTCGATTTTTCGAGATGGGGAGCCCTTCTCGGGACCGCAGTTTCGATTCGGTTACTCGGTCCGTCCCGGTTCGGGGGACGACCACTCACGAATCATCAGTTCATAACAAAGTCGAGTGCAACGAGGGGTGGTAACGAGCGAGATGAAACGTGCTGGAGGTTCCACCGCCACGCGATTAGCAGTCGTCACCGTCGTGGTGACGACGATTCTCGGCGCAGCCGTCCTGGGGGCGGGCGTTGCCGGTGCGTCCGAGACCGGTTCACAGTCACAGGTCGTCCCCCAGCAGGTCGATATCGCCGTGACCGACTTCGGGGGCGACATCGCGTTCGGGGGGCGCGTCGGAGGGGTTCCTGGCAACGTCACCGGGCAGGTCGGCGCAGCCGGACAGTTCAACGCGAACGCCATCCTCAGCATCGGGAGAATGAACCTGACGGCGTCGACGGCGTTCGACGCGAGCGTCCAGGGCGACGCGAACGACGTCCTGGGGACGACGGTCGGGGACTGGCAGTTCAACGCCAGCCTCGGGGTGTTCGATCGAAAGCTCACCGCGTTCTGGAACGGGACCGTCCCGACGGGACAGCCGGTAGCTCCGGCCACGGTGTTCGCTACCGACGTCGGGTCGGCGAACGCTCAGCAAGTCGTCCGCTGGACCCTGCCCCCCAGCGTCTGGACTCCAGCCCAGACGGGCGGTGGCGGCTGGTTCGACGTCTCGTTCTGGGAGCTCTACGGGTTCATGGTGAACCTGCTGCTCGGCCTGATACTCGTCGGTTTGTTCCCCGCGTTCTCGCGCCGCGTTGCCGACGAGGTCACCCACGACGCCCTCCGGACCGGTATCGTCGGCCTCGCCGTCATGGTGGTCACCCCACTCTTGCTCCTGCTGTTGGTCCTGAGCCTCTTCGGGTTCCCGTTAGCACTCGTCGGCGGCGGGCTCTTCCTGCTCGCCTCGTGGGTCGGCGCCATCTACGGTCGGTTCGCCGTCGGCGTCTGGCTGCTCGACGTGATTCCTCGCGGGCTCTCTGCCGTGGGGGTCGAACAGTCGCCGATCGAGAACCGCTGGGCCGCCCTGTTCCTCGGGTTGATACTCGTGGGACTGGCGATCCGGATCCCGTACCTGGGACGCGTCGTCGACGGCGTCGTCGTCGCGCTCGGTCTCGGTGCCCTCGTCAGGATCTTCCTGCGGACGTATCGGGAGACCGAACGGTCGATTCCCCTCGTCGGCAGGTCGACGGGCACCGCCGACACCGTCACCACGGACGACGGGTGAACGACGGCCACGTGAACCGGCGCGAGAGCGATAGTACGGGAGAGCGGCACAGAACGGGTCGACCGTGCAGGAGCCGACGCGGACCTCGTCCATACCGATAACAGTTTTGTCAATTCGTTCCGATGTCGGGGAACGCAGATGAGCGACGACGGGACGAAGACCTCGCAACTGAGATTCGAGGACGGGCGACTGGTCGAAGCAGACGACGACCGTCGGGGTTCGAAGACCGAGTATGCTGCCGAACCGGTCGAACCGGGGGAGGAGGCGGGATTCTCCGTCGAAGTGAAGTCGGGAGCGCTCGAGGTGAACGGGAGGCTCCGGAACGTCGTCGAGTCCGAGGGCCGCCTCCTCGAGTTCGGGTCACGGTCGGACGCCGAGGGCTACCTGAATCAAGGAGAGAGTCCCGCCGTTCACGGCGGGCGTGAATCCGACAACAGGGACACAGCCGCCGGTACCGCTCAGTCCGGGGTATCCAGGTCGTTCGCCGCGTGGAGCAACATCCCTTCCCACGTCAGGCCGTGTTCGTTCTTGATTCGACTCAACCGTTCGTGCACGTCGTCGTCGACGACAACGTGGATGTTCTTCGCCATACAGACACACAGAATCCAAACATACATCAGTCTTCGGGGGACAACGACCTGTTGATGAAGCGGACCAACGAGTTCGTCGTCCGCCCTCGCTCCGAGAAGGACGAGGAGTTACTCCGGCGGCTGTTGGACGCTTCTGCCGCACTCTGGAACGAGATCAACTACGAGCGCCGCGAGAACTACGCCGACCCGGACGGCGACGTCTGGGACATCAGCGAGTACCGCGGGCGCTACGGTGGCACGCTCGGCGCGTCCACCGTCCAGCAGGTCGAGCGGAAGAACCGCGAAGCGTGGCGGTCGTTCTTCGCACTCCAAGAGAAGGGCGAAGCCAACGGCAAACCCGGCTTCTGGGGGAGCGGCGACGACCGCGAGCTCCGCACGTACATCCGCAACACGTCGTACACGGTCGAGTGGGGTGACTACTCTCGCCTCGAGATTCTGGTCGGCCAAGACCTGAAAGACGAGTACGGGCTTGGCTACCGCGAGCGCTTGCGACTCGAAGTTCGGGGCGACCCGAACTGGAAAGAGTACGACAAGCAGGGTCGGTTAGAACTGTACTACGACGAGGCTTCGGACGAGTTCAGGGCCTTTCAGCCGGTCACTATCGACAATTCTCGACTGGCACAACCACTGGCTTCGGAAGAAGCCGCGCTGGACATCGGTGCGAACAACCTCGTCGCCTGTACGACCACGACCGGCCAGCAGTATCTCTACGACGGAAGCGACCTGTTCGAGCGGTTCCGCGAGACGACGCGCGAGATCGCGCGCCTCCAGTCCAAACTGGACGACCAGCGGCGGTCGAGCAAGCGAATCGACCGGCTGTACTGCCGGCGAACCCGGCGTCGCGACCACGCACAGGACGCACTCGCCCGCGACCTCGTCGAGCGACTGCACGAGGAGGGCGTCGCGACTGTGTACGTCGGCGACCTGACGGACGTCCTCGAAACGAGCTGGTCCGTCCGGGCGAACGAGAAGACACACAACTTCTGGGCGTTCCGCGCGTTCGTCGAGCGACTCGCCAACACCGCCGAGGAGTTCGGTATCTCGGTGGCGGTTCGGTCGGAGGCGTGGACGTCGCAGACGTGTCCGAACTGCGGGGCGACCGACCGGACGACACGCCACCAGGACACGCTGGCGTGCGAGTGTGGCTTCGAGGGCCACGCGGACCTCGTCGCGTCCGAGACGTTCCTGAGACGGCAGACCGACGTAGTAAGGCCGATGGCACGGCCTGTATGCCTCAAGTGGGACGACCACGATTGGTCGGAGTCACCACGCTCTCACCGTCCCAACGAGGAGCATACGAACCCGCAAGTTGCCTCCGTGGGCCGGTAGTCGATACCCCCCGCGCGAGGAAACCCCGGCGTTCACGCCGGGGAGGATGTCATGCCGGTCACCTGTCCGCGTCGGACGGCTCCCTCAGGGTCCAGGCGGCCCCGGAGAACGAACCGGACGACGTCGACGCGTACCTCCTGGCCGACCACGCGCCGTCGATTCGAGAGCCAGCCGAGGTCGACGGCGACGCGTGGACGTTCGACGTCGGGGCGAATCTCTACGGTGCGCTCGGCGAGGCAGTCCTCCTGGACGCTCCGAAGCCACACGCACTGATCCACTTCGTCCGGCAGGACCTGGACGTCGACGAGGACGAACTCGAGC
Organism: Haloarchaeobius marinus; assembly: GCF_051207415.1. Classification (NCBI taxonomy): domain Archaea; kingdom Methanobacteriati; phylum Methanobacteriota; class Halobacteria; order Halobacteriales; family Halorubellaceae; genus Haloarchaeobius; species Haloarchaeobius marinus. The sequence goes on from NZ_JBPKGD010000004.1 coordinate 309,787, forward strand.
GTGGGTTGAACGTCGACGTCGAACCCGGCAGGCCCCTCTCGGTCGACCGTTCGGACGGCAGAACGCGGTGGACACCGGACTGTGTCGTCACGGCCAGGGACGGGTGGAACGGGGCGACGCTGGAACGGTACTACTGCGAGATCAAGACCGGTGACGCGTCGTTCCAGCGGTCACAGATGGAGACGATGGAGCGGCTCGCGAACGACGAACGCGTGCTGAAGATCAGGGTGCGGATCGAAGACCTCCCCACCCAGTACTCGCTCACGATTCGGGAGATCGAGCCGGGCGCGTGATGCGGTCGACCGAACCCGCACCGTCGGATCGCTCGTATCTGTCGGAGGCGGGACACCGAACGTAGCATCGGCCACCGTCCTCCTGGATTCCGACGTGGATGGAGAACGTGTGCTGACCCCCGAGGGGCCCCACGAGAGTACAAGTACTACGAGGGCGGGCTGTAGTCGACTCGACACCCCCGTCACGATTCGCTGCTGGGACAGCTCACAGGACGGTCGATACAGCCCTGGTGAACGCCTCGGTGCGTTACAGGTTCAACCGGTCGCGGGACTGGATGGCGGTCGTCCCGAAGTCACGGTCGCGGACGAGGAATCACAGCGATTAACTCGAAGCGTGACACACACTCGTGTTCCATGCCGCCCGAGGAGACTCCCACCGTAGCAGACGCATACGACAGATTGGCGCAGACGTACGAGACCCAGGAGGAGGACCCGTACTGCGCGGACCTCGAGTTTCCTGCGACGACGGACCTCGTTCCAGACGTCGCGGGCAGACGAGTCCTCGATGCGGGGTGTGGACACGGTCGGTACGCAGAGTGGTTGCTCGAACGGGGAGCGGACGTCCTCGCCGTCGACAGCAACACCGAGATGCTCGAACAGGCGAGCAGGCGGATCGGCGACCGGGCAGCGATTCGCCAGGCCGATATCACAGAGCCCCTCGAGTTCGCCGACGACGACGCGTTCGACGGCGTCGTTTGCGGCCTGTCGCTCCACTACGTCGAAGACTGGCGACAGCCCTTCGCGGAGTTCGCTCGCATCCTCCGACCGGGTGGATTCCTCGTGTTCTCGGCGCAACACCCGGTCGACGAGTACGTCGCGTTCGAGGCCGAGAACTACTTCGAGGTCGAACGGCAACGGATGACGTGGTCGGCCGCCGGCGAGGACGTCGACGTCCCGTTCTATCGCCGGCCGTTTTCCGAGGTCGTCAACCCACTCCTCGAAACCGGGTTCCAACTGGACGAGGTGGTCGAACCGAAGCCGACAGAGACGTTCCAGGCGAAGAAGCCCGAATCCTACGAGAAACGACTGAAATACCCGACGTTCCTGTGCGTCCGGGCGTCGAACTCCCGATAGTGACCGGATGTGGAGGCGAACCGGGCGAGACGGGTCTGGTCGCTCACTCCGTTCGCTTCGTCGTCGTGTGACGGACTTGCTCGCCGTGACTCGTCGAACGTCCTCTCAGGGACCGTCGATTCACGCAACCGGCTGCGGCTCTGGGAACTCGTAGAAGCCGTAGAGAACCTTCTGCTGTGGTCTGTAGAGCCGGATATAATAGACCCAGCCGTCTGGCGTGTAGAGGAAGTTCGACCGACTGGGGTCGCCACCGAAGTGAATCGTGACACTGCCGTCAGCATTCCGCGCTGCATTCTCGCTGTTGACCGAGTACGCGTCGTATCTGTTCTTCTCGAAGTACAGGTCGCTGTTGTAGACGCTGATATCCCAGAACGCGTCGGCGGGAACGTCCGCAAAGGTGAGCGTATACGGCGTCTCGCCGTCGTTCTGCGGAACAGACCCATATATGAAGAAGTTTTCAGACGCTGGCAGTGCGCCCCAGATCCCGGAGCCGATGAAGAACTCGACTGGGTCGACCCCGCCTTCGTCGCCGAACGAGTGCTCAGGCATCCTGTTCCGTGTGTTTACGATCGCTTTGAGCGCCTCGGTGATCTTGTCGAGGGAGTCCCGGTCCCAATCTGGAAGTTCTAGTGTCCCGGGCGACCGCTGGCTCACCGCGATCCCGTCTTGTAGTTTCTGCACTTCCGTTATGTCGTTCGGGTCGGTCGGGTCGACGAACGTACGGAACCGAACCTGAACGTACCGCGTCCCCATCTTCTCTCGCGTCAACGTGTACTCGCCAGGCTCGTAGATGACTGCCTTCGTGTACGCGTCCTGGTTGACGACGTGCATCGACTGGTACCGGTCACCAGTGTCCGGTTTGGTGATGGTGACTGGTTCAGTCAGATCGAAGATCCCGATCGAGGGGAGCACATCGCGATGCTCTACTGCGACGACCTGTTCGTCGATGGGGACGGGCGTTCGATAGTGGTAGAACTCGCCGAATCCACCCAGTTCGGCATAGCTCTCGAGGTACCTGTCTGTTTGCGCTCGTACGTAGTTCGTGTAGTCTACGGGGACCGACCCGTTACTCTCCGCCGTCTGTTGGCGCGCCTGTTGACCGGTCGAACCAGAGGTTCCTCCGTGGGCGCTGGCGTTGCCGACGCCCATCGCGAGCAATCCGGCGAGCCCCGTCCCGCGAAGCGCAGTTCGACGGGTCGTCCGCAGCGACTCGGAGTCCGAGCTGGCAGTCGTGTCGCGTGTCTCGTGTCTCATATCGTATGTTTCCCCGATGCTCCGCTTGATGATGGTCGTAGTACCATCTGCTACGGGTTTTGTTATTTTCTGCAATTGGCTGATAAGGGTGGGTTACCTCGGAACCACGACTTGACATCCTCCCCGTCGCAGCTCGGCCACTGGCTCGACGAGAACGGCTACGAACTCGACGACGTCGCTGCGCTCGTGCTGACGCACGCGGACGTCGACCACGTCGGCTTCGCTCGAACGCTGGCCGACCGGGACGTCCCCGTCTACTGTCATCCGGACGACCTGCCCCTCCTTCGGAACCATCCACAGAGCCCGCCCGCGTGGTACCTGCGGAACCTCTGGCGGCCACGGTTCTTCGCCTACGCTCTCGAGATGCTCCGCGACGGCGTCAGGTCCGTCGCGTCGCTCGCCGACGTCGAACCGCTCACCGACGGGGACGTCCTCCCCGTGCCAGGCGAACCGCGTGTGCTCTTCGCGCCCGGTCACACCCCCGGGTCGTGTGCGTTGTTCGTCGCGGACCGCGACGTCCTCTTCTGTGGCGACGGACTCGCGACGCGGAACATCTTCACCCAGCGGGAGGGAGAGCCGCAGATCCTCGGTTCCGCCGACGAAGACCACGATGAGGCCAGCGCCTCGCTCGCCTGCCTCGAAGGACTGGGGCAGGTGACGCTCCTCCCCGGACACGGTACTCCCTGGCGCGGGGATATCGACACGGCGCTCACCCCCGCACGCTAACGCCGGCTCTCACTTCCTCGTGGAACCGGACGGAGTCGCCTCTCGTTCTGGAAGGCTCGCACGCTCTATTCAGCGTGCAGTCCCCAGCCCATCATTCCACACTCAGATTTCACCCCATCGAAGCCACGTCAGCGGCGCATCGAGCCGCTCGACCCTTCTCCATCGTTTCACAATCGGTGAAACCACCCGCAAGTAGCGCTGTACCCCGAGTATGAATCCGATTGTGGAAGCCAAATGAACGCGGAACCGGACCGACCGCCCGAGCGCCGAACTGCACCGTGGACGTGTCTCCCGTCCGGTTTCGACCGTTCGGCCGACGTCGGTGCAACCTGCAAGCCGACCGTCGAACGTCCTGCAGAATCAAAACCGCACGACGAGGACCGATTGTGAAGATTCGGACGGTGAAATCGGCCGCCGGGCGAGTGCGAGTCGTCGGAGAACCACTCTCCACAAACGGTACCTGTGAGCGTTCTCTGCGCTGCATTCACCCGAATGGCGAGTTCGTCGCTCACCGGTTCTTCGCTGTCGGCCGGCTTCACAATCGGGGGTTACACGCGTTTCGCAGCCGTTCTTGCGGGTGGTTTCGCCGATTGTGAAACTGCACAGCGTTCGCGAGCAGTGTCGTGGAGCGCGCTCGTGCGGTCAAATCGAGTCTCGTCGGTTGTGGAAAGTTGGTCGTGTCTTCGTCACGTTGATGGACGGTGCCCGCCTCGACTGGTCGAGGCTGAGGCAGCAGGCATGCTGTTCTCCGCTTCCGGCTCTGCCGAAGTGTTCTCACACACGGTCTCGCCAGGCTGCCATCTCGCGGTAGGTGTTGTCAGTGACCTCGAGCAGCCACAGGCGGACGTACTCGCGCATCCCGTCCTCCACTACCTCGTCCACGCTGTCAATCCCGCCAAGAACTAAGAAGTCTATGTCGGGAGATACTCATTGTCCAAACTCGGACTATAATGTGTTCGATATCCCGGGAGGATGACTTCTGTCGTTGCATCTCTCTTCTCCATTCATTAGCCCTTTATCAGATAGCTGGGGAGCGAAGACCGCGACGTGCGTGATGGGTGATTCGATGGGGTGCCCGGCGTTCAGTTTTCGAGGTCGAGATGGTCGGCGATCGCTTCGAACTCCTCGTAGTGCTGGTCGAACTCGTCAGTCAGGAAGTATACCTCTCCTTAATCGTTTCCACTCGGTTTGACGATGTTCTCTTCGTGGAGAATTTCGAGGTGATACCGAACGGTATTGTAGTGTTCGTCGAGGCGGTCGGCGAGTTGGCTGGTGCTGCAAGGACGGCGGTTCAAGATCTTGATGATCCGAGCCCGCTTCTTGCCGCCGTTAGTACCGACGATGACGTGCCACAGTTGCTCCCTCATTTCATCCCATTCAGGTTATACGATACGAACGCTGGACTCGCCAACGTCCGGGAGTGCAGCCCGAAACGAGCGATAGTCGATTCTCTGGGCATAGTTTCGATTCATCTGCGTACCCTGGTACGAGAGACCTCACTTTCATGGAGAACCGACAGGAGATTATAGATTTTTCAAAATCATTTGCACATCATTCTAGTATTTCTGTACAAAGCGTCCCAATTTTCTCTATATTACTTTTGAAGTTACCGTTGTCCGTCACTCGTTATCGAAAGAGGCCGCCACCCTAACGGCCGGTGTTCAGGAAGACTGACACGAGCGGTACGGTTGCCTTAGTAGAAGACGGTCCGATCGCAGAACCTGTAACTCGTTAATAACAAAGCGACTGTAAGACATCCCCACACAAGGTACCCGGGTTTCTGTCACGCGGGTCGTATCCTTCGATCGAGGTGACCGATTCAACGAGTGCCGGAATGACAATGACGGAACAAGGACCAGTCGACCAATCGAGAAGCAACGACACAGCCAGACAGCGCTTCGAGGGGACGAACCGCCGAACGGTTCTCGGAGCGATCGGTGCTGGAACCGGGCTCGCCGCCCTCGGCATGCTGGGTGGGAGTCGCCCCGTCGCCGCACACGCGACGCCCGGGCACCAGTCCGGTATCCCCACTGAACTGCCGAGTGCGATCGAGATTGACGAGGACGCTCTCGAGGTCACGCTCCCACTCTTCCGCGGCCGTGGGCCAGACGACGAGGTCGTCTACTACGTCCTCACGGAGTCCTCCGACATCGGCAAGGCGAACCAGTTCGGTCTCAACTGGGCCGCGAAACTCAAGCACGTCATCGGAACTGACGCCGTCCAGCAGGTGTCGACCGGGAGCTCCGGCGAGTTCAACCCCAACAACCCCAACAACGAGTTCGAGGGAACGGTCGACTTCTCGCTGACCCGCAACGTCGTCCCCAACCCGGACACCGGCTTCCCGCCCGACGAGGCCGACCCGGGCGCCGAGGGTGACGGCACCTACAGCCCGTTCATCACGACGTCGGACGAAGAGGTCGTCTACAACGCTCCTCACGTGGCGAACGGCACCGGAGAGCACGACCAGCTCCTCGAGATGGACACCGACGAGATGACGGTGACCCTCCGGCTCGTGCAGGGCTTCTACGAGTTCCGGGAGATCTTCTACCTGACCACCGACGCGTACCCCGGCCTGGTGGCCGCGCTCGAGGGCGGCACGCTGGTACCGAACCTGAGCGAGGCACCAGCTGTGGGGGACCGCGACCTCGAGAGCTCCGCGCGCGAGGCCATCTTCCCGGTCGTGAACGGCCCGCCGGGGCAGGGGTTGCAGTCGGCTCTTCAAGGCAACGGCGGGCCCCACAACATCACCCGGTCCGAGCAGGTCTGTGCAGACCCGAGCGACCCGACAGACTGTTCGCTCTTCTACAGTCCGCTCTGGGACCTCCATCCACTGCAGTGGGAAGTCGACGAGGCGGACCGGACTATCCTGGAGGACCACGAGGAGATCATCGACCTGGTGCTCGACGGCGACATCAGCAGCTTCGCCGAGGAGGGGCCCATCAACACGCTCCTCGGGAACATCCGGGCGCTGGGGGCGGCCGTCAATTGCCCCGTGATCTCCGTCGAGGAAGAAGAAGAGTAGGATGGAAACGAGCGTCCACTACGCGGTTTTGTGTTACCGGTGCTTTTCGGCGGCTGAGTGCCGTTCTGGCCGAGTATGAACCCGGCGTCGTATTCTCATCCGGTGACTTTTCTGTTCATTTTCTTTAAAAAACAGTACCACTCGTCGAACAATGGGACACGCTACTCTACAGGCGGAGCAGGCCGAGTGCCTCGGGGTCGTGCGGAAGATCTTCGATCTTCCGTGATGACGAGAGACCTACGGTCTCTCGAACCACTTGACCCCGAGGCGGTTCACGATCGCCGAGGCAGACAGGACTGTACTGGGCGGACCCTGCCACTCTCGAATCGAAGCGGGACCCCACTGCATTCGTACTGTAAGTTCGACACGGGGCGTCCGAACGACTCGGGTCCGGTCAGGAATGCGGTGACCGACTCGGAGGATGAATCCATCACAAAGAGGGTAACAGCAGGAAGGAAGTCGACCCCTTTCCTCGACGTGAGGGTGCTGGATTTCAGCGAGGCGCGGTTTCTCTCGGCTCACGACGGGCTATCGCTACGTAGGTCTCGATCGGGAAAACGATTCCACGATCATCTGTGTACTCCTCGAGTTCCGTTTCGAGGTCCTCGATTATTGCACTTCGGACGCTCGAGGTCGCTTCAGCCAGGTGGCCGGCCAGCGGCGAACTCGCAGCCTCACGTCGGAGAAACTCCTCGGCCGAGGGATACCGCAGGCTTCGAATGTCGATCAGAATCGTCACCGCTCGAAAGTCAGCGTCTTCGATGAGCGCGCGAATCGCAGTAGCACCCCAGTCCGGGAAGGGCGATCGCATCGTTTCAGCCGCCTCTTCACTCACGTGCGTTGCGAGCGCATCCGCCAGCACGACGTACGGGTGATTGAACTCGAGTGAGCGCAAGACGCCCACGACCAGTCGTCCACCCGGCGAGAGGACTCGATGCATCTCACGTAGAGCGGCCGCGGGGTCGGGGACGAACTGTAACGCCTGTTGACAGAACACGACATCGAACGATTCGTCGCCGAACGGTACGTCGGTCGCATCCCCTAGACGCCACTCGATTGCCGGTCGAACCTCACTCGAAGTTTCTCTGGCTACGTCGAGCATCGCTTCGTTGATGTCGAGTCCGACTACGACACCGTCATCACGGACCTGCGACGCTGCGCGCCGCGCCACGATACCGGTCCCACACCCGACGTCCAACACGCGTTCGCCGGGATGTAGATCCGCATACTCGACGAGGAGATCAGCCCAGGGGGCGAAGAGTGCTGGAACCAGGTAGCGTTCGTATGCTTCGGGGCCACTGTCGGCTAACTGCCATCCATCTGATCCGTGTTCTCTACCGGACATGACTGTCACCAGCTTCGTCGACGACGACGAGGACTACCCACTATACGCGTTTGAGCAGCATGAACCTATGGGAACGACGGGGTAGTGTACAGGATCTGATGGAGGGTGGAGCGTCGTACGCGACTCGCGCCGCGTATCTTGCACGCTTCAAATCACCTGCGGAAGGTATGTGAGAAACAGCGTGCTGCATACAGAGAACGGATTCGGTACGACCAGCGACGTTCGGCACGGGACGTGGTCGGTATCTACCCCGCCGATGGCCCCGTCTTCGTTGGAAGTCTCGATACGAACCTGTACGCATTGGACGCCGGAACCGGCGACGAACGGTGGCACTTCGAAGCCGACGAATTGCTCTACTCGTCGCCGACGGTGGCCGACGGCACCGTCTTCGTCGGGAGTTTTGACAACAACCTGTACGCATTAGATGTAGATGGCGACGGTTCTCCGCGCTCCGACGACGGGGTACTGGACGTCGGTGTTCCTGGCCTCCTCGCCGGAGCCGGTACAGTAGGCGGCCTCTCGATTGCAGCAGGCTACCTCTTGGATCGTCGACGCTGAGTCGGATCACCATCAGGCGCCCGGAGCAGAGCTCTGGCGGGTCTTCACCAGGCGACGTCCGACACATGCTGACTACGCTCGCTCTATGCAGCACAGGCTCAGATACCGATCACCAGCTGGAGGTTTCAGCGTGCAGTCCTCAGCCCACCGTTCCACACTCAGATTTCACCCCATCGAAGCCACGTCAGCGGCGCATCGAGTCGCTCGACCCTTCTCTGTCGTTCCACAATCGGTGAAATCACCCGCAAGAACGGCTGTAACCCGAGTGTGTATCCGATTGTGGAAGCCAAACGAACCCGGAATCGGGCCGAGTCCTCGAGTGCCGAACTGCGTCGTGAACGTGTCTCCCGTCCGGTTTCGACCGTTCGGCCGACGTCGGTGCGACCTGCAAGCCGACCAGCGAACGTCCTGCAGAACAAAACCACACGACGGGAGCCGATTGTGGAACATTGGTGGGTCGACTCGATTCCCAGGCAAGCGGGAATCGTCGAGAGGCTCCTCTCCTCGATTAGCCCCCTGTGAATGTTCTCTGTGCGTATTTCGGCCGAATCGCGAGTTCGTCGCTCCGCAGCTTGTCGCTCCCTCTCGGGTCCACAATCGGTCTTCACACTCGTCCACAGCCGCTCTTGCGGGTGGTTTCACCGATTGTGGAACCGCACAGCTCGCGCGAGCGGTGTCGTGGAGCGCGCTCGTGCGGCCAAACTGGATCTCGTCGGTTGTGGAAGATTGGTCGTGTATCCGTCACGATGACCGGACTACACTCGCTCGGACTGGTCGAGATCCTGGCGACCAGACCTGTGGTGCTGGTTTGGGGAGAGAACAGCGGGTTCATAATCGGGGTTTGCCCCATCGAAGGCCAGAGACAGGGTTTAAGAGCGTCTCGCCGGTTTTCAGCATTTTTCGAGGTGGAGCCTCCGGCCTCACGGAGCGACCGAAGCGTAGTGAAGGGAGCGAGTAGGCCGGAGAGGAACCCGACATGGGACGACACAACCGGCACACTGCGACGGCCCGACTCCCGAATGTTTAATAATCATCGAGAACACATATGAAAATATGGAGGTCCGGCGTACCGCCCCCGTCAAACTCGTCGTTCCCGACGAGCGCCGCGACGACCTCCACGAATCTGCCCAGCAGTTCCTTCACTGCGCCAACCGTGCCGCAGAGTTCTGTTGGTCCGACGACTCGTACACCGAGTGCGTCACATCCAACACGACCGCACGGGACGCACTGTACGACGACCTCCGCGAGGAAACCAACCTCACCGCGAACCTCGTCCAGGAAGCCATCCGACGCGCTGTGCACGCAACCAAAGGGTGCGTCGAACGGTGGAAGAACGGCAAGCGCGTGAGTCAACCGGAGTTCACGTCCTGGAGTATGCTCTACGACAAACGGAGTGCCACGTTCTATCGGAACGAAGTCTCGCTCTCGACTGTCAACGGTCGCGTCGAGTGTGACTTCGAACTCCCATCGGACAGCCCGACGCCCTACGAACGGTACGTGCTATCCGAGGAGTTCGAGTTCCGGGCGAGTACGCTCCAGTACGACGCAGTGGACGACGAGTTCTACTTCCACATCACCACACGGAAGGACGACTCCGAAGGAGACGGCGGTGACCACCCAGAGGGTTCGGCAGATACCGGGCACCAAACAGTCCTCGGTATCGACCTCGGCGTCAACAGTCTCGCCGTCTCCTCCACCGGGCGCTTCTGGCAGGGGGACGACTACGACCACTGGTGTCGTGAGTTCGAGAAGCGACGTGGTGAGATGCAACAGCGCGGCACCCAGGCCGCCCACAACGCCCTGCTTCGGCTCGGCAAGCGCGAAGACGCGTGGCGGAAACAGTACATCCACACCGTCGCTAACGAACTCGTTTCGGAAGCCGTCGAGCACGACTGCGACGGTATCGTGTTCGAGGACTTGACCGACATTCGAGAGCGGCTACCGAACGCGACGTGGCATCACGTCTGGGCGTTCCGACGCCTCTACGAGTACGTCTCGTACAAAGGCCCCGAACGTGGTGTCTCCGTGGAGCAAGTCGAGCCGAACTACACGTCCCAGCGCTGTTCTCGGACGGACTGTGGGTCCACGCACGAGGACAACCGTCACGGGGAACACTTCGAGTGCCAGAAGTGCGGGTACGAGGTGAACGCGGATTACAACGGCGCGAAGAACATCGGGCTACGGTACGCCCAGAAGCGCCGACACAGACTCCGTTCCTCGCCCAAGTCGGGGGGCGGAGACGCACCAGTAGACGTGCGTATGAATGGTGGGACGGTGAACGGCGAGAGTCACCGGCCGATTGCTGGCGACTGATCGCCGGGAGTCCACACCAAAGCCACCGAAAGGCGAAGCCTTTCGAGGCCTCGATAGAGCAGCGCTCTATCGGCGGCCCCACCCTCGAGGACCGAGGCGCGTCGCGCCGAGGGAGTAGGGTGGGGTAGTTTACCGTCACAACCACCCACGGAGAAACGTAGCTCTTTCTGGGAACTCCGCCACGGACGAAGTCTTCAGCAGAGAGTTCGATTGCCTCCGGACGCTGGGTCGTCGTCACTGCCGCGGCCAAGCACTCGTTCTGGTCGAATGGGTGTGTTTGGTCACTGAGAACGAGCCACGGACGAGCAGAGTGAGGACCGACCAAGTCTGGACCTTTGACGACGCTTCCACGCTCCACTCCCATCTATATGTCCTCGCCGTAGTAGTCGTCAGTGACCGATGCTGATCCTGCATCCGCCCCTGCTCGATACGCTGCCACTCGATCATCTTCTGCAATCGCCCAGTACCGACCCTTATGCTCGACGGCATCTCGATCTTCGAGTCGCGACAGCACTGCACCGACGCTCCCACGCTTGATTCCCGTTACCTCCGCGATCTCCGTCTGCGTGAACGCCTGCTCCGAGTTACTCCCGAGGAACGTGAGGACCTCGTCCATCTGTGTTCCCGCAGTGATCTGGAGGCTCTCGTCCGACCGCTCGTTGAACTCGTCGATACTGATCGGCATGTGTTGTACTTTGTAATAGAGCGTAATAAGTCGTTTTACTCTGCAATAGAACGTACTCGACGTAATGCCGTCGAACTGCCTACCGAGTGAGTCCCACCACCTGGCCAGTGCTACCCTCGTCGATGGTCCTATATCGGTGTCTGTGCGGGGTGGTTGCAGCTACTACCGGAGGATTTTCAGATTATGAATCGGTCGAGAGTCGTCTAGCGCGCCTCTCGGCGTGTTTCGGCGGGTGAGAGCCGTTCTGGCCGATTATGAATCCGGTGTCGTGTCGACCCTCGTCCACCGCCCCCACCCGAGTTTACGTCTTCGGACGCCGCGGCAGTCGACTCTCTCGTGTGGTTCTTCGGTGCTAGACACGGTTCCCTGGTTGGCCGTGATGCGTCCGTCCGAACCACCGAAACTGCAGTACTGAAACCGATTATGAAGATCCGGGTTCGCTGTGGTACCGTCGGTTCCCCCTCGTCGGTGTGAACCACGTCGTCCGTTCGACCAGTCCGCGAACTGTCTCCGGTGGCTCCTCGCTTGCCACCAATCGTTTCCAGCTTCTGGCGCAGGCCAGTTTATCCGTCGGCACGACCGACCGATGACGACCGTGTTGGGATGCACCCCTGAACCGCGAAACGAAGAGATGAGAGCCGGTCGAGGCCGTTACAGCAGGCTGCCACCCAGGTCGTCGACGATCTGCGCCAGGGTCTTCGTGGTCCGTTTCCCGATACCGCTCAGCGGTGCGATCCTGTTAGCCCGGGAGTTGGTCGTCGAACGGACGAACGCGGCGAGCTCGGAGTCGGGTTCCTGCTCGAGGAGGTCCGCCAGGACGGTCCCCTCGAGGACGATGTTGACGTCGGTCTCGGTGTGGACGACGAGGTCGGACATCGCCAGGGTCGACTCGTTGACCAGCGAGACGTCGGCTCCAGCGCCCTCGTTGGCGTACTGGTTGAGTAGCTGCGCGTCGGCGTTCGAGAGGTCGGTGACCTGGTCGGCGGTCGTGTCGGTGAACAGGTAGACGCCCCCGGCGCCGACGGCGCCGATGGCGCTGGCCGAGACGCCGACGACGGTGTCGAGTTCCGCGTTGGTGGTGACGTACCCCTCGACGACGGTGTATCCGGGACGGTCCCGGAGCGGCACGTCGTCGGCTCGGTCCGGGAGCGGTTGCGGATCGGCCGCATCGTCGTCGTTGCCGTCAGTGACGCGGACCATCCCCCACATCCCCGACTCGAGCCTGCGCCGCTGCTTGGCGTCGGCGTAGAGGTAGTCGCCCGGGTTTGCTGCGGTCCCCCCGAGGAGGTCGAACGTCTCGGACTTGCCAGGTGTGAGGTCCGCGTCGACGCCGGTGATCGGCGACTCCGCGACGCCCTGGTAGCGCTGCCACTGGTGGCCCGCGAGGTGGAACGTGACCGACCGCGCCTTGTCCGCGACGCAGGCGACCCGGAAGCGCGAGGGGTCGTTCGCGAACGCTTCGAGGATCGGCGTGTTCGGGTCGCCGTGGACGTCGGAGCTGAACACCCTGTGCTGGGCGTCGTCGTCATCGAAGCGGTACCGGAACGGCTCCGAGCGGTAGTTGATAGCGCCGTAGCCGTGGTCCTCGTCCTCGCCGAGCTGGTTCGGCGGATCGTCGAGACTGCCGTCCTCGCCCGGCGGCACGATGGGCTGGTCCGGGTTGTGACGGTTCAGGATGAACTGCGAGTCGGCGAATAGTAGTGATGTCTGGCGGTAGTCCGCTTCGGTCCCCTGGGTCTTGACCAGATTCGTGAACGCGTCGGGCGTGGGCTCCGCGGTCACGGCGTCGAGCGCGATCGAGTCTCTCTCCTTGACGATCAACTGGCCGAAGGCGCCGTGGTGGCGGTTGCTCCGGATGTCCGCCGCGTCGGTCAACAGAACCGTCCCCAGGTCGCCGTCGGCGTACCACTCGTAGGTGACCGTCTCGCCTCGGCCGACGGTCGTGTCGTAGTTGAAGCCGACCGCGGAGCCGTCGGACGTGTTCGTGTCGTAGCGGACCTGGTTCGGGTGCAGCGAGATCCGGTGTGATCGCTTCCAGTCCTGGCGCACGCGCATCAGCGGGTGCTCGTCGTCGTTGTTCAGGTCCCAGGGCAGGTCGTTGGTGAGGTTCACCCTGACGACGTCGCCCTCGTTGGCGTGCAGCGTCAGCGGTTGTGGGTCGCGGTCACCGTTGCGGACCTCGTCGACGTACCGGTCGAGGACGAAGACGACGCCCTTCGGGTCGTGGTCGCCGTGGTCGTTGTAGGGAATCTCCGTCTCGATTGCGGTGACGTCGTATTCCCGCACCCTCACGTCGGAGCTGTCGACCAGGTCGTCGAGTCCCGGATCGAGCAGGTCGTCGGGCGTCTGCGCCGGTTCGCCGCCGACGTTCGAGTTCTGCCGGGCGTTCTTGTCCGGCGGGGTCTTCCGGTCGGTGTCGTCCGGGTGGTAGTAGTGTTTCGCCCACTGCCCCTCCTCGGTCCAGTCGAAGTCCGAGAACTGCGAGGGATGGCCCATCGCCTCGAGCTGGTCGTCGGTGACCGCGGCGGCCGGGGAGCCGTGATCCGGCAGGGGCCTCAGGTGGCTGACCGTACCGCCCCAGGTCCGAACGAGCCCCCACATGCCCGCCCAGAGGTCGTCGACGATGGTCGAGCCGTACCGGTAATCCCGCACCGGCACGCCGTCGGGGTTCGGCACCTTGTCGAAGTCGTTCTGCAGGGTCTCGGGGTCGACGTCGAAGGTGAACGCCTGCGAGGGACCGATCATGTGGGAGACGTAGTCGTCCGGGGCGAATCCCTCGGGGTCCATCCGGAGGCCGTGGACGGCGAAGTTGTGCAGCTCCTCGTAGGCGCCCTGGAGGACGCGGAACTTGATCGGGTCGCCCTCGTAGGTCTCCAGTACGGGCGTCGGCGGGTCGCCGTGAGTTTGCGAACTGTGGACGTACGCGGGATCCGCGTCGTCGCGGTTGTAGTAGGGCGCGTTCCGGAGGTTGACCGCCATCGTCCCGGCGTTGACGTTGTGCTCTTCTTCCTGGACGACGAACTCGCCGTCGGGCTTTCGCAGGGGGACGAAGTCGTGGAGGAAGAGCGCCTGCTCGCGGAAGTCGTCCTCGTCGGAGTCGTCGGGCGTGATGATGTTCGCCTGGGCGCCGCTGAACGCCGGGTCGCCCGAGTAGGGATCGACCCACTCCGACCCCTCGGGTTCGACCAGCAGGGCGTTGAACATCCCGTGCTGGCCTTCCTTCAGCGCGATGATGTGGTCGTGGAAGTAGATCGTTCCACGTTCGTCGGCGTACCACTGGTACTCGTGCGTCTCGCCGTAGTCGGTTCCCTGGTAGTAGTTGTAGCAGTTCCCGAGCGAATCCGACCCGAGCACGTCGAACCCGACGAAGTGCGGGTGGATGGACGCCCCGGCGCCGTCGACCTCGTTCTTCAGCCTGACTTTGATCAGGTCGCCGACGTTGGCCCGCAGGAAGAGCGGCTCGGGGTTGAGGTCACCGTTACGAACCTGTTCTGCGTTGTTGACCGTCACGGGGCCGTCTGTCACGCCCGGGACGTTCGCCTCTTCCAGAACGTAGACGATCCCGTCGGGGTCGTGTTCGCCCGAGTCGTTGTACGCGACCTGGGCCGACATGGCGACGATGGTGTACTCGATGACCCGGTTCGGCGTTTCACCGTCGGGAACCGGACTCGTGTAGGGGGCGCCGGGTTCGATGTCGTCGCCGAGCGCCTCCTTCTCGGCCGCGGTCGGCTGTCGCGGGTCGTCGACCGACTGTAGTGGCGGTTCGGGCGCGATGTAGCCCTTCGGATCGTCGACGCCGTTTACCTTCTCGATCGCATCGCCGATGAACTCGGGGAAGCCGGGCGTGTTCGAGTCCGCCGAGATGAGTTCGCTGGAGTTGGGCAGCGGCTGGAGGAAGTCCCGCTCCTTGTCGTGGACGCGCATGGTCCCCCACATCCCCTCGGCGTAGTGAGGGAACATGTGACAGTGGAAGAGCACGTCTCCGGCGCCCTCGTGCATGTAGCCACCCCCGCCGTTCTCGAACGCCTCTTCGAAGGTCATGTCCGGTCGGACCGACCCCGGGCCGTGACCCGCGACGAAGTACGACTGGAAGGCGTCGCCGAGGCCGATCGTCTGGGCGTCGATCGTGTCGGCATCAGTTCGCGGCACCTGCTTCCAGCGGCTGTTGTGGATGTGGTGAGTGTGGTTTTCCTCCTGGGAGGCGCCGACGAAGCAGAACTTGACGGGGTCGCCCTTGTACACGTCGTAGATGTTGTCACCCCCTCCCGGGTCGCCGTGGGTCCAGGAGTGATAGAACGTCTTCTCGGTGTTGCAGTCCGGACAGTTGTCGTTGACTCGCTGCCCGCTGGGATCGGAGCGGTAGTTGATCGCGTGTGGATGCTGTTCCGTGTCGCTGTGTGGCCAGGTGATGTCGGGATACAGGCCAGACGGCGAGTGGTAGAAGACGACGAACTCGCGGTAACTCGTCTCCAGGGCGTCGGGGTCCTGAATATCCGCCCGGACGCCGCTGCGGAGTTCCTCGCCCGTCTCGGGGTCGGTCCAGGTCGCGCCCGGCGGTTCGACGACGATCGCGCCGAACAGCCCTCGCGAGAGGAGGTTCACCTGGTCGACGTCGCCGGGTGCGCTGTCGAGCGCCTGGTTGGCGCCGTCGTAGAAGAAGTGCGTCCCGATGTTGGCCGCTTCCCAGGTGTAGGTGACCGTTTCGCCGGGAGCCGCCGTCGTGTCCGCGTTGTAGCCGACCGACATGCCGTCCGACGTCTGCACGTCGTAGGGCAGGCCGGTCTGGTGCATCGAGGCGGGTTCGTCGAGGTGGTTGTGGAACTCGATCTCGACGGTGTCGCCCCTGTTCGCACGGATCACGAGCGGCTCGATGGCGCCCGCAGCGGAGCTGCTGGACCCACCCTCCTCGATCATCGCGAACCCGTCGTCGGGTGTCTTCCCGGACGCTGCTCTGGCTTCCTCGAGATTCTCCTCGAGGACGTACATCGCGCCGTTGGGCTGGTGCAGATCGAACCGGTTGTAGACGATGTCTACCTCGATCGCGTGGACGGTGAACGTGCGGTCCGTTCCGGTGGTGCTGGTGCTGCTAATGCTGTCCTGCTCGGTCGCACTTACTTCGGTCTCGGCCGCACTTACCTCGTTCAGCAGGAAGTCCGACATCGACACCATGCCGAGTCCCTGAATGAACGTCCGTCGTTTCGTTTGCAGTCCGCCTGCCGTCTGGTTGTTCTCTTCGTCGACCATCGACCGACTGTGGATATTCTATCTGGAAATACATTGACTCAAAATAGGCAGGTTCGGGTTAATTAATAGTTATAAATCCACACAATCCGTTGTGAGTACTGGATATTAGCTTTCGAAACACCAACGATTGCTTCGAGATATAGCGGCAACAGTTGGCGTGAAGTGAACCACAATGCGGACACCGAGTCGGAGACCGCTGACCGGATGGTAGCTCACGCCGCCGACGACGGTCGCGACGATACCTCGAAGCGTCGTGCCCATCGATGGAGTTCTCGACGCGTTTGCTGTGACTAAGCAAGTCGGTACGTGCCGTGGACAGGTTTGTCGGTGCTTTCTAGCTCTGTTCGTCAAAAACGGTTGTGAGGAGTTTGTTCTGGGCTTTTCGGAGGTGCTGATGGAACGTTGACGAGCTGACCCCAATGGAGTCAGCTACCTCCTCGCCGGAACTCTCGCGTGGCCACTCGAAGTACCCCCCACGGTACGCCGTTTCGATTGCGGTACGCTGGCGATCCGTGAACTTCTCGTCGAGCGTTCGCTCGAGGTGCATTGCTAATGCCCCAGAACGCTGTTTCTGTCGCCGAGTCAGCAGCTCGAGTCCGGGGTACAACTCCTGAATCGCCTCGCTGACGTGACGGACATCAGTATTTGGTGCAAGGTGGATCTTCATGGAGAAGTCGCCGTCTTCGAGCCTCGCCTCGTCGACGTAGCCGCCGCGGGCTGCCACAAGCGAGATTACGGGAGGCTCGGTTAGTTCGATCTCGAAGCGCGTCTCGTTACCGTCGGTCCAGAGAACGTTCACCGACTCCCAGTGGGGGAACGAGTCTGCGTCGACTACCCCTTCGACTGTCGCCATTGCGTCGCCCGTGGCAGTGCCGTACTCGAGGTACGATCCGTCGCCGATCGGAATCGTCCGGTCGAGTGTAACCGTTCCGTCCGCAGAGACAGGCAGGTCGAGCGTCTCAAATATGTCTGTTACCTGGAACTCGAGCTCGACGACTTCGTCGCTCATCAGCGCCTGCTTGCGCTCGACTGACGCGATCGCGTGGCCGACGATCTCGCCGAGTTGGCCGATCACCTCACGTTCCTCGGTTGCGAACCCACCGGGTCGTGCAGCATAGACGTTGAGCACGCCATAGAGTGAGCCCTCGTGAACGATGGGAATCGCTGCAGACGACCGATAGCCCAGCTCACGAGCGTGGTCGTGCCAGGGTTCGTACGTCGGGTCGGTACGAACGTTCTGGCAGACCTGGATTTCAGCAGTCTGGAGCGCCCGGCCGGTGGGACCCGCGCTCCGGGGATCGTCAGAGTCGACGGTGATGATCACGTCGTCGAGGTACCCCTCCACACCGGCTTCACATCTGAGTTCGACCGACTCCGTGACGGGGTCGATGTCGCCGATCCACGCGAACTCGTAGGAGTCCGCGTTTGCGAGCGCATCGACGACCAGTTGCTCGATCTCTTCTCGTGTCGATTGCTCGATCACCGCCTCGTTGATTTTCCTGACGACCCCATTGAGGTTGTCGAGTGCGACCAGTTGCTCGCGCTGGCGTTCGAGTTCGCGCTCACGCTCCTTGCGCTCGGTGACGTCGCGCACGACCCCGATGCGCTCGTACCCGTCGTCGGTCGGCATCAGCGCGAACGTCGCCTCCCCAGTCAGTGAGTCGCCGTCTTCGGTCCCGATCTCCGCTTCGAGGGACGCCGTCGCTCGCCGGTTAGCCGCCAGCTCGTCCTCGAGGCCCTGTGCCTCCCGAAGGACGTCCTCGCCGACGACTTTCGAGACGTGGTCGCCGACGAGTTCCTCGCGAGTAAACCCGACCATCGATTCGTAGGCCCCGTTGACCTCGGTGAAGCAGCCGTCCTGATCGACGACGTAGATGCCGTCGTCGACAGTCTCGACGATCGTCTCGTACCGCTCGAGTTCGCGCTCGCGTTCCTTGCGCTCAGTGACGTCACGGAAGTAGACCGACAGACCCGTCTCGGAGGGGTAAAGTGCGTTCTCGAACCACGCATCCAGGGGTCCGTAGTAGTCCTCGACGAAGACCGGTTCCTGTCCCTCGAGGGCCTCCTGGAGCGCGGCAGCGAAACGGTCGGTGAGGGTGATTGCTTCGTGAACGTCCTGCCCGAGCACGTCTGACTCGTCGACCCCGAGGAGCGACTCGGCACGGTCGTTGACGTAGGTGAACCGGAGGGCCTCGTCCAGTCCGTAGAAGCCGTCGGAGATGCGGCCGAACACGTCCTCGAGTTCCGATTCGAGTTCGTCACGCTGGCGTTCGAGACGTCGGGCCTGTTCTTTGAGTTGGGTGATATCCTCACCGGCCGTGACGACTCGCTCGATATCGCCTGTCTCCCCTTCTAGCGGAGCGACGTTCACCGACAACCAGCGTCGTTCGCCGTCGGATCCCCGGATTTGACACTGCCAGTCGAGCACTGCTTCGCCGGTCTCGAACGCCTGTCTATATGGCCGTTCAGCTGGAGGTACCGGATTGCCGTCGAGGTCGTATATCTGCCGTTCCTCCGCCACGGAGGGGTTGTTCTCGTCATCGGTGATAGCGAGGATTTCTGTCGCACGTTCGTTTGCACGAACGAGTTCCCCAGCGGACGTGAGTACACCAATACCAACGGGAGCTGTCTCCAGAACGCTCTCGATCAGATTCCGCTCGCGGCGGAGTTGCTGTTCGTGCTCGCGGCGATCGGTCATATCCCGGACGACCGTTGCATAGCCCCGGAGGTCTCCATGGTCGTCATAGAGAGCGGTGATCGTGACGTTCGCCCAGAACGTCGAGCCATCAGCCCGGACGCGCCACCCGTCGTCCTCGACTACGCCCTCGGCCGCGGCGGTCGCGAGATGGTCCTCGGGGACGTTGGCCGCACGTTCCTCGCCGGTGTAGAACGTCGACACGTGCTCTCCCTCGATGTCCTCGAACTCGTGGCCCTTGATCCGTGTCGCACCTCTGTTCCAGGTCTGGACGTGCCCGTCGGAGTCGAGCATGAAGATTGCGCACTTCTCGGTCGCCTCGACGAGCGAACGGAACTGCTGCTCCCGTTCGATCGCCGCTCGTTTCGCCTGCTCCGCCTCGGTGATGTCAGTTATGACACCCTCCAAGACAGTGCTCGTATCGCCCACTTCGCCGACCGCGTAACCGCGTTCGCGAACACGGCGAATCTCTCCGTCGGGGGCCTGGATGCGGTACTCCACGGTGAACCGACCCTCCTCGTCGAGTTGGGTATCCACCTCCTCCTGGAGCGTGTCCCGGTCGTCAGGGTGAACGATGTCGGTACCCCAGCTAACCTCACCTGACGTCACCTCATCCGGTTCGTAACCCGTGATATCGGTGACGGCCTCGTTGACGAACGACATCGACCAGCCAGGCTCGTTCCGGCGACGGTACACTATCCCCGGCACGTTGTCGACAAGTCGCGAGAGCATGCGTCCGGAGTCGTCGTAGCCGCCCCCATCGGTTGACGGAGGTCGCCACCAGACTCGACCGCGAGCACCGACCTTCTTCGTTTCAATACAGTCTCGATCGACGAGACGCTCGAGACGCTCGTACGTGGCTCGTCTGCCCAGGTCGAGACGTTCAGCGACTTCGCTAGTCGTTCGGGGCGTCCACGCTTCTGGGCCGTCGAAGAGTTCGAGGGTCTCTCGAAGACTGTCGGTCAACGGTTCCGTGCTCATCTCCCTGTGCCTTGTGGTCCACCCTGATTATCATTCCGTTAACGGAGGCGGTCGGGCGACGACCACTTCGACACCCTCGAACGTGTGAGTCTCTGTAGCACATCTGGATCACCGCGTGCGGCCACGGCCAGTTTATCCGTCGGCACGAACGACCGATGACGACCGAAAAAGAATGCATCGAAACACTGCGTGAAGCAGCGTCGACGCTCGGAGAGTCACCGACCAAAGCAGCCTACGAAGAGCTGGGGCTCCGGCCCGCGTCGGCGACGATTATTCGAACCATGGGCGGGTGGAACGACGCGAAGGAGGCGGCCGGGCTGGAGACGAATCCTTCGTCCGGGACGAGAGTCGGCTCGAAGCCAGACGATCTGCCCGACGACGTCGACGAAGCCTGGGAATCCCTCTCCGTGGACCAGCGCTGGCACTACCGGAATCGGGAGTGGAACACCGAACGGACGCTCGAACGCCGTGCGTCGCTCCGTCGGTGGATTCACGAGATGAAACGCGGGAGTGACGGCTGTGATCGGTGTGACGTGTCCAGTCCCCTCTGCCTCGACTTCCACCACCGTGAGGAGCACGAGAAGGAGATGGCCGTGAACAAGATGGTGCCGTCCGGGTATTCGAAAGCCGACATTCGCGCCGAAATCGAGAAGTGTGTCCTCCTCTGTGCGAACTGCCACGCTCGCGAACACACTGCTGCAATCGACCCCTCCGCAGAGCAACGAACGAAGGAGGAGCGCCTCCGTGCCTGGACCCGAGCGTACAAGCGGGAGCGTGGCTGCAGTCGTTGCCACGAAAACGATCCGCGCTGTCTCCAGTTCCACCACGTCGAGGAGAAGACCCTCGGCGTCGGGGCGATGATCGCGAACAGCTATGCCGAATCGGCGGTCCGAGACGAGGTCGAGAAGTGCGAGATACTCTGTGCGAACTGCCACCGTCAGGAGCACCTCGATGCGCCGACGGATGGAGGAGAAAACGACAGGATTTAGTAAGCCAGTCTCTTCCGTTCGAGTGAAGTCCTGTGGTGTAGTGGCCAATCATGAAGCCTTCTGGGGGCTTCGACGGAGGTTCGAATCCTCCCAGGACTACTCCTTCGGACGGCGAAATTCTTCGAGCGGTGCGTGTCGTCCTCAGGTGATTTGCGAGAGATTCTGCGACGAATGGCGACCTCGTGGCCATCCCCACGACAATTCCCGACTCCGAACAGTCACTCAAGTTCGTCGTGAGGCTTCTTCATGGTGAACACTTGGTCAGTCCCGGCGTGTCGATGTTGAACTGGTGTGGGGGAGTCGTCGTCGCGTAGGTTTTCTCAGCACGAGGTTCGCCTTCGGGAGGGTCGTTCAGGGCGGCCCAATCGGCTTCCCGGTCTGCTCGCTCACCATCTATCCAAAGACCATGATTGGACAATGTTGGAAGTTCCAAGGCTAAAACCCCGCTCTTCATGATAGGAAGGATGTCATTCGGTCCGTGAACCGAGTCGACCTGTGTGATATTGGAAGGTAGAATTATATGTGCCCGAGATAAAAATCGAATGACATGCCTAAGCGTCGTACAGTATCTATTAGTCCAGACCCAACATTGATGGAGGACATCGGGGCGGCCAGTTTCACTGTTGCTGAAGCCATCATCGAACTTGTCGCGAATAGTATAGACGCCAAGGTAGAGGAATCGGATATCGAAATCGATATTTTCATCGATTCTTCGGAAATCAGAGTCCTTGATGATGCGAAGGGAATGACAGACGAAGTCCTTGCTCAAGCCGTACGCCTCGGAGTCAAGATGGACCAAGAGGATGGCTCATCCGAGGACAGAAAGGGGATGTTCGGGCTCGGAATGAAGACGGCATGCGCGAGCCTGGGCCAACGGTGGTCTGTCACGACCCGTCCAATCGAGGAGGATAAGGAGTACTTCATCGAATTCGACCTCAAAGAATGGTCGGATAGAGCTGGTGACCCCGACTTCGAGTGGTCGATTGATATCGAGGAGCGGGAACCGGATGAAGATGGTGTATTGGGGCGGCGGGACCACGGGACCGCGATTGTAATCAAGGAACTACGAGATTACAACCCATTGGCAGGTCCGGTGCTGGACAAGTTGGGACGAGCATATAAGGGTCACATCGAGTCTGGCGATCGAATCAAGGTGAACGGTGAACCGGCACAGCCACCTGAGTACGATTTCATCGAGGGGTCCAAGGTCGAGATTGACACCACCTGTGGTGATGAGGAACACCGAATCTATGGATGGGTCGCGCTAGATACTCAAACCCACAATGATGATTACTTCGGTTTGAACCTCTATCGGAAGGGACAACTCATCGAGGCCTGGAACAAGGAATGGTTCAAGGTCCACCTCATGACGTCCAGAATCATTGGTGAGATTCACCTTGATTTCGTCCCCCCAAATTTCTACAAGCGTGGATTCGAGCACCAATCTGATGAATGGAAGATGGTCTCGAAGAAGATGGAAGGGGTGCTCGAACCGGTCGTCAAGGCTTCGCGGGAAGCGAGCCGGGGAAAAGACCCTCAGAAGTTCAGGAAGGCAGCAAGGGGACTGCAGAAGGCGATGGGGTCGAGTGAAGACGTCGCAGAAAACTCGGATGGCGAGGATGATTCAGATGTCGACGAATCCACCGGGGACGAAGATGGTGGAGTGGACGATGAGGATGCGGGTTCTAGCAGGGAAGATGACGAACAGATTCAGGTCGAAGCCAAGACCATCGTGGTGAACGGAAAGGAAATCGAACTCTCGTACGAGATGGCCGAGATACCGGATGAGCAGTTACCATGGGACTACATCTATGATGACTCGACGGATGAACTTCAGGCGATACTCAACACTGGTTCCCGACTACTGAGTGAATCATCCGATCACGAGATGCTGGGAACGTTAGCCTTGGCAGACTGTGTCGCCGCATTCCTGACCGATGAGATGGCGTACGACCCCGCCGATGCACGTCGTATCCGTAACCGGTGGCTCTTCAGGACGATGGGTGAGTGAAGGATGAGCGAGAACGATAATTTCGATATACCTGATGAGACAAGAGGGCAAGAAGCCGAGGAGGGGTCTTCCATGCTGAATCTTGTCGATGCCTGGGACTCTTCGCGTGAACCGTTCGACGAGTGGGTCCAATCGGTTTCGAGAGCATACTACGAGAGTGAATTTGGTATCGAATCGGCTGCGAAGCTGTTAGATACTAGTTCCGGCGAACTGGCTGCTGTGCTCAATCTAGCCACGATGGAAGATGAGGCACTAGAACTCCTCGCAGAGGATGTCCCACCGAAGACGACTTGGTTCACCTTCGCGGGAGCTTCGGTGGGCGAAATCGAGGCTGGATTGGATGCTCTCGAGGAGATGTCAGAAGATGAGTCGCCTCATTCCGTGGTGAAGACCGCGGTCCTCGAGGTTCGTGGACCGACACCAGAGCAGCAAGTCTCTGAGCTCCCGGGTGAAGTGTTCTTCCATCTCTCGACCAAGGCGAAGCAGTACGAATTGCTATCCGGGAAGGCACGGAAGTTCCTTTACCAGATGGGGATGGTGCGATCAAACGACGGTGAGATGTCCCCGAAACAGGCGGACTGGGCTCATGATCTCCTCGAGGAGATGGCTGACCAGGGAGCCATCAAACGAGAGTCCCCAGACGATGATCAGGAAATCTGCAATCAGGTTCTGGATGCACTTGGCTGGTGATATCCGATGTCTGAAAAAACGGGTGAGGCGCTACAGGATTTCGATTTCGATGTCCTTTACGAAGGGTGGGGGATGGATGTGCGCAATCGGTTCGTCGAACCTGCCCTGAGTCGCTCTGAGAGGTACGATCGATTGACCGGCTACTTCACGCTACACTCCTTGCTCGCGGTAGCCGAAGGCATCGATAAACTCTGGCGTCAAGGTGGTCGGATGCGGTTGGTCATCGGAATCCACGATATCCCTCCCGACGTTCTCAAGGTCAGACAGCTGGACGAAGACGACGTCGGGAGCGTCATCGAGGCTGTCAGGAATCGATTGCTCGACGAAGTATCGACCATCGACAAAGAGTTCCAACGGGATAGACTCGCCACGCTGGCGTGGATGATGCAAGATGGATTGCTCCAGATTCGCGTAGCTTGTCCCGTAGCACATGACAGACTACCGGATGAAGGCATCTTTCACAAGAAGCGGTTGATATTCCGAGATAGCGAGGACAACATCCTTGTCGGGGTCGGTAGTCCCAACGAGACTGCTGCTGGATTCCAGGAGAACATCGAGGAACTGACGGTCTTCAGGAACTGGAACGAGGGACAACGCCCCCTCGTAGAGCGCCATGTAGAGAGCTTCGATACGATTTGGAACAACGGACAAGAGTACATCGAGGTCGTCGATATCGATGATTCCTTCGCCGACGAGCTTCTCAACCGACTCGGTTCGCCGGACAGACCTGCAGCCATCCCAGAGGTATCGGTCGTGGATGTAGATGACATCTTGGAGACGGCGAAAAGAAGTCCGGCGTACTCAATCCTTTCGTTCGAAGGGGTCGGACTGTATCCTCACCAGGAGCGCGTGTTCGTAGAGGCATTGAGCAGATGGCCTGTCCGTGCATTGCTTGCTGATGAGGTAGGGCTCGGGAAGACGTTGGAAGCCGGCGCGATACTGGCCTACCTTCTCGAATATGGGGGAGTCGATGAGGTGACCATCCTCGCTCCGGCGAACCTCCTCAATCAGTGGCAAGAAGAATTGTCCGTCCATTTCGGGCTCGAATTCTGGCGATGGGACTCCACCGACCGGTGCTATGTATCACCGGAGGGTAATCGATGGGAGGGGTCTCTGAACGGCAGTCCTGTCGGGCCCCAGGCTCCGTCGAAGGTCTTGATATCGGCACAGCTGGCCCGCGGAACGAGGAAGAGGGGGCACATCTTCCAAGATACTGACCGGAGACCTGAGGTTCTGATGGTCGACGAAGCGCATGCAGCAAGAGTGCGCCCAACGCTCGACGGTTCGTTCCGACCCACGAGGCTCTGGCGGACTCTCGCTGATATCGTCGACCAGATTCCCCATCTGCTATTGATGACAGCGACGCCTCTGCAGACGAACTTGGAGGAGTACCATGCTTTGCTCGAGTTGCTGGGACTTCCGGAACCGTGGCAGGATTTGGGTGCGTATAAAAGGTCGCTAGAGATTCTATCCAAGGGAGACGGTGCAAGCTCTCTTCGGAACGCGCAATGGATGTTGAAGCTAATCGGGTCGAGTTCGACCGAGATGGACTACGAGCCGTCGGGCCTCACACCTGCCCAAGAGGAGATACTGGCGATTGCCAAAGATTGTGATGGCAATCCTTCCTTCACCGAGGCGAACAAGGTACTGGGAGATTGGCAGGCTGCGTATCAGCTCCTCGTTCTACTCCATCCCGCGCACATGCTTACATTGCGAAATAGTCGAACGTCACTCGTAGAACGCGGATATCGATTTCCCGAGCGTCGGTTCGAATCACCTGCTATCGATATCCCGGAGCCGGTAGCACGATTCTACGACGGGCTCCATGAGTACCTGTGGGATGCGTATGGACAGGTAGAGAAGGCCGCGGACCCAGATAGTGAAATCAGTCTCGGGTTCGCGAAAAGTTCATACCATCAGCGCACGGCTTCGAGTTTGAATTCTGCGATACGGAGCCTGGAGAATCGCCTCGAGAAAATCGAGAAGATGGCCGCAGGAGACGATGCCGACGAGGACATCCTCACCTCGGAATTCGAGGAGCCCGATGTCGAGGAGGATGAAGAATCGTCATTGGAAGATATCGATACTGAAAAGCGGAAACTCGAACGGGCGAAGAGTATCGAAACCACATATATCAAGGACCTGCTCGGTCGGTTGGAGGGGACCAGCGAACAGAATCACATCCAAGATCCGAAAATAGATGCGATGCTTCGACTTCTCAAGGAGCATCTCCCTGCTGATGGAATCTTGATATTCTCGAGGTACACCGACACCATCGACGCCTGTCTGGATGCATTCAAAAAGAAACAACCGTGCGATTCGGGTGTCGGGTTCGGCATGTACACCGGAGATGAAGCATGGATATCCGTCGCAGGAAAGCGGACCGACGCGACCAAACAGGACGTGAAGAACGCTCTCGAAGATGAAGAGATAAAGGTAGTCTTCTGTTCAGAAGCAGCGGCCGAGGGCCTGAATCTTCAGGCAGCAAGGGTTATGATAAACATCGATGTCCCTTGGAACCCCGCGAAACTGGAGCAACGAATCGGTCGTATCGCTCGGCTTGGCCAATCCGCAGATGAGGTCCTCATCTACAATCTCTGGTATCCCGAGAGTGTCGAAGCTAAGATGTATACTCGCTTGACAGAGCGAAAGGACCTGTACGATGTCGCAGTCGGTCAATCACCCGACATCGTGAGTGACGCGATTCGTTCACAGGTTTCCAGAGGTCGGTCAGGAGAGGCGGTGGATACGGAAAACGCCCTCGAGGAACTAGGCGAGATTCGTAAGAGTCTCCAACATGATGCCATCCAGAGAGTTTGGGGCCCACTGGACGATTCGATACCACTTTCGACGAAGACTCGAAGGGAGTTCATACAGATACTGGCCCGAATTGCGCCGGATGCTGTACTCGAGGAGGACGGGTCTGGGAGACGGTTGGTTGTCGAGGACTCCGATGGGAATTATGTCGAAGCTAGCTCTCAGCCAGAGGACCGGTCGATTCTGACACTGGGCCACGAAATCTTCCATATATTGACCGGGGTGACAGGATATCTCCAAGATGGCGTCGACCTGCTAGTCGTCGAAGATGCTGACAGCAATAGACCAATCGGATTCTGTCTCGCGAGAGAAGATTCACTCGCGATGATTCCGACTGCTGCCCTTCCCTCGCTGATTGGTATTCTGATGGGAGAAGAATCTATCGACGATTTATTAGAGGAGGAGGAATGGTTAGCACGGGACGAGGTCGATCTCGAATCTGAAACCCGTATCAAGGCAAGATGGCTCCCTGAACACTGTGAGATGACCGTCCCGTTCGAAGGGCCGGCTCCCGATGATGGGGAATCACCCCCGCCATTTTGGACCAGGGACCTCCGATTGAGAGAACTGTAGGTGAATCGTGACTAAAATCATGGACTCTCATCATAACCGTCGTTCTGAGTGCTCTAGGTAGTAGGAGGTAGCAGGAGGAAATTGTTTTCATAGCCATATCTGCATCTCCTTCAGAGATGACACCTTAACCGACTGGACTGCCTCGTTATTGTCTACTGTTAGTTGTGAGTGAATCGTTGGCTTCGCGCTAGGCTCTCTTCTTCACGACGTCGTATGTTCGGACAAGCTCTCGACTCCGTCGGTTAATCGAGACACTCGAATAAGAGTATCATGACCTTTCAGTGTCGGCCTCGTCTTCGATTTCTTCGACCACCTCGACCACGTGCTTCTCAGCAGTCTTGGAGATGCGTGTCGAGCGATAGGAGTTCGACTGCTTCCGAATCGAATCTTGGAGTTCATGCCTTCGCTTGCAATCGATTGTCCGAAGCCTCTCCATCCCACCCTCGATTTCATTCGCCTCGCTTACTAGGTTCTCGTATTCGAGGATTTGCGCGCTTCGGGGAGTTTCGCCGAAGATGGGTAGGCGGTGATTGTTCTCCCGTGTATCCTCAACCTGCTCTTTCAGTTCGTCGAACGACGGATTCTGTCCCGGATTGCGTTCGTTCACCGAATCGAAAATCTGTCCCGCTCTGTCCAATGGCTGCACGGCAAGGTCGTTCTGCAAGGACCGGGGCTTCTGTTCGTGATTGATTCGCTCCGTAACGAGTGTGGCAAGGACCCGTTCCCACTCGTGGTGACGGACCCTAATTCGCTCGTCGAAATCCACCAGTCCGAATCCTTCAATAAGTGGAAACTCCAGTCCTTCTTATACCTAATCGTCACCCGCAATCGGGTCTCGAATCTCCTTCATCGCCTCGTCAACCGTGTCAGGTGTCTGATCGAGGAACACCCGAAGCGCGGTCGACCATTCAGTCCGCCACTCGTTGAGGTAGCGCTGCATCTCCTCCTTGTCGGAGTAGTAGTCCTCGGCGTGGGCAGCGGACATCAGGAGCAAATCAAGATGGATGCGCTCCTGGGAGTTCTGCGTCGCCTTCTCGTAGACGTCGAAGAACTCGTGGCCGTCGTTCAGTATGACTCTTGTCTGCTTCCCCTTCTTCTCCACCTCGTAGAACTGACCGCTCGGCAGGGTGTCGTAGGTAATCTTGAAGGGGTATTCCATGTAGCCCCTGTACTCCTTCTTGATTCGGTCCTTCTCCTCCTCCTTCTCCTCGTCGTCGAGCGAATCGTCGTTCTCGATTTCCTGAATCTTCTCCTCTTTCTCTTTCTCCAGTTCCTCCTCCAGCTCCTCCTCCTCGTCCTCGTCGAGTTTCTCCCGGCTCTTCAGGAGCCTGTCGGCGTCCTCGGCAATCTCTTCCGTCAGGGTCTGGTCCTGGTCTCGCGACTCCTTCTCTGCCTTCGCCTCGAGTTCGCTGATGAGATTACGGGTTCGGTTGTGTATCTGGTTCGGGATGTTGTCGATCGAGTCATTGAGCTTGTCCCGCATCTCCTGCTTCAGTGAGAACTTGCTCTTGTTCGTCGTGATGCCGAAGTAGTAGTCCAGTTCGGGGGGGAACTCGATTTCCCCTCGGAAGTAGTTCTTATCGGCGTGTCGCGTGAATAGGCCGAAGGAGAGGCCTCCGCCGATTTCTCGTCCGTTTCTCACGAGGTAGAAGCCCTGGTTCTCCTCCGTTAGACCTACTTTGCCCATCCAGCTCCCGCTCCAGTCCTCCTTCTTCCTGATTGCCTCGACGTCGAGCCAGGCGATACGCACCTTCACGGTGTACTCGTCGTCGAGATGTTCCTCGTTCGGTTCCATCTCGAACGAGTCCTCGTAGTAGAGATCGTCGACCGTCGGGATGTCGTACGGGTTGTACGCATCCCCCCATCTGTAGAGTGGATCGTACGGCTGTAGCTCCTTTCCGTTGACCGTGATGGTTCGTCCCCCTCGGAGGTACTGCCGGTACACTCTGGACAGCTCTTTCACCAGCGCGTTCCGTGCGTCCCCCGCACGGGTGTAGTCCGCTCGATCGGCTTCCTCGAAGACGACGAGCGTACCGGACTCCTTGTCGGGGTTCTCGATGTCGAGATGGTCGTCGAACTCCCTATATTCGGAGTCGGGCGGTGTCGTATCGCCAGAAGAGTCCATCTCCTCCAGATCCACTTCGGTGAACCGCCAGTCGTCCTCGTCGGGACGCTTGGTCCAGACTCGGGTCAGATTCGACTGACAGGTCGCAGAGGAGCTGAGCCCCCAGCCGAACTTCCCGATTTCGACATCTCTGTCCTTCTGCCGACCGCCGAAGGACAGTACGTAGGGGAGGCCGTCGTACTCCTCGCCGTCGTGCTCTATCGTCTGTCTGATGCCTATTCCGTCGTCCTCGACGTATATCCTGAGGTTCTCGCCGTTCTTCCCGACCTTGACGTGAATCTCCTCGGCTTCGGCGTCGATGCTGTTGTCGACCAGCTCCGACACCGCCTCCACTGTTCCGATTCCTAGGTCTCTCGCGCCCATCAGGAACGTCTCGTCACCTGCGAACGACCGGACCTTACCGAAGTTCTCGCTCATGTTTAGTGTTGTATCTCCGCGAAGTTCAGTTTCATCTGGCAGTACGGGCATTGGTAGGCGATGAGGCGTGGACGGGCGGGGTGAATCTCGTTCTCCATCTTCTCGCCCTGGAGGTGCCACTCCCGGCACTCCAGTTGGTAGGCACGCTGTATGTTCTCGGTCACGACGGGAGAGAACCGGTTCACCCCCTCGTAATCTCGAGCGTGGTCGAGGAGACGGGACTGGAGATTCCTGTCCGAACGACCGAAGTACATCGGCCAGAACTGTCCATCCACGACGTTGCCGAGCCTATAGAACCCGACTGCGTCTTGCGGTACTACGTCACGAACCTTCTCGGGAGTGAGTTCGAAGTGCGCTTGCATTTTGCTCTCCGCACCACTTTCCCGGAGCGCGCTTTGGCCCCGGATGAGGTGGGTGCTTGCTAGCCACCTAGAGGTCATCCTATTTAAACTTCTGGGATAGGTAGGCAAGGCGTACGAGTCTCAGTACGCCTGTTTAAATAGCGAGAGGTGCCAATCCCGGACATGGGGCTCGAACATGGTCGCAGGTTCCGCGAGGATTTGATGGAGTGGACAGACGTGAATATGAGGGAGTTCCCCTGGCGAGATGACGGTTTATCGTTCTACGACGTGTTCATCGCCGAGTTCTTCCTGGCTAGAACGAGGGCTGATGTGGTCGAAGGGGTGTATCCGGAGTTCCTGTCTCGGTTCCCGGACTTCGAGGCGATTTCGAAGGCCTCTCACGAGGAGATCGTCGAAGTGATTCAGCCCATGGGGTTGCAGAACCGTCGTGCGGATGCGCTTAAGCAGATGGCCGACCGGTTGCGGGAGGAGGGACTCCCAAGGAACGAGGAGCTCCTGCTCGAACTCCCACGCGTGGGACAGTACGCGACGAACGCGACCCTCTGCTTCGCGGAGAACGAGCCGAGGCCGATCGTCGACACCAACATCGACAGGATATTCGGCCGGATACTCGGAGACGAGTGGCCGGAAGACCGAGACGAACAGATCAAGCTGTTGGACGAGCTGGTCCCGTCAGACAGTGGCCGACTCTACAACCTCGGACTGTTGGACTTCGGAGCGTTGGTCTGTACGGCGAGGTCGCCTCGCTGCGAGGAGTGTTTCGCCAGAGACTACTGTCGGTACTACAACGAGGGTGACAGATGAATGGGTCCCGGGCCAGAGGTATGACGCAGATCCGAAGGTTGATTATCGTGGAGGGTGAGCTACAATCATGACCCAGGACCCAACGGTGGTCGATTTGTTCTGCGGTGGCGGTGGATTCAGCGAGGGGTTCCGCCAGGCTGGGTTCGAGGTCTCGTATGCGGCTGACCTGGATGCGGGTGCATGTGAGACCTACCGAACCAACTGCAGACCCGACGAGGATGCGACGGTCGCGCAGGCCGATGTCCTCGATTTGGAGCCCGAGGACCTTCCGAACGATGTGGACATCCTGATTGGATCCCCGCCATGTACGGAGTTCTCCTACGCGAAGGAGGGAGGCGGCGGGGACATCGAGGAGGGGATGAAACTGGTCTACAGGTTCCTCTACTTCGTGGTCGAGCTCGACCCGGACTACTGGATTATGGAGAACGTCCCGCGGCTGGACGACTATCTGCCGGACGAGGTCGAACACTCTCTCATACCCGGAATGCCCGACGATGCCGAAGGCGTCCTCGAGATTCCCAGGCGGGTGAAAATCGACGCCGAGAAGTACGGAACACCGCAGCGGAGGACCCGGCTCTTCTCCGGCGACTTCCCCCTCTCGGAAAAGTTCGGGAGTCCCGGTCTGGGTCTTGGTGAGGTGCAGGAATTGCTCCCCGACCCGGACAGTGACCCAGAATCCGTCGGGGTGATCAGCGACCCGGTCTACGACTCGCTGGAACTCCCCGGGGTAGAACTCTCCGATCACTTCTACAACTCCTTCCTCACGGAACGGGAGGCCAAGGAGATTCGGGTCCGGAAGGAGGACCACTCGTTCTACGGACCGATGTCCTTCCCCGACGAACCAGGGAAGCCGTCCCGGACTGTCCTCGCCATGAACCGACGGATTGCACGGGAGACGCTGGTGCTGGAAGAGTCCGAGTCTCCGTCGGGTTACAGCGAGTTCCGGAAGCCGACCATCCGTGAGATTGCCACCATCCAGGGGTTCCCCATCAGCTATCAGTTCCAGGGCTCCTCGCTGTCGCAGAAATGGCGACGTGTCGGTGATGCGGTCCCTCCGACGGTCTCTTACCGACTCGGACTGTCGATCCTCGACGACCTCGACGAACTGGGAGATGACATCGAGCCTGTTCTGAACAGCGAGGTCCCCGAGCCCGATATGAACCTCAATGGGCGAGACCTGTCGTCCAAGGGCCGCCGTAGGCTCAGCCTCTCTCGGTCGTTCAGACATCACGTCCCGTACGACGACATGCGAGAGTTCAGGGTCGATCTCGAGACCGTCGATGAGCGGTACGAACACCCCTGGTCGGCAGGTTCCGTCCCCGATACCAGCCCACCGGTCTCCGACATGGTCCAGATGAATCTGGTTCACCCGGTCGGATTCCGGGTGGTGCTCTACCGTGGATACGCGAAGGAGGTCGAGAGCACTCCTGTCTCGCTCGACCAATCGCTGGAGTACCTGGGCCGGCTCGTCGAGAAGCGGCCCGAGCTCGAGGCGAAGGTCTCCGAGTTCCTGTCCTCCTTGAACGAGGAACTGGCGCCGGAGGTGCCTGACGCAACCACGCTCCAGGCGATTAGATCACGACGACATGAGTGGGACGAACCGAGGGAGTTCGACATACTCGAGACAATTGCGTCGCACAGAGAGTCCAATCGAAAGGGTATCGTCGACGAACTTTTCCCCCGTGATTTGTTCGAACCACACGACGGGTTCGACTTCGTGATGGAGGGAGACGAGTCGACTAATCTCTCGGACTTCGCGGATGATGGCCCGGAGGAGAGTCGAGCAGAAGGTAATCTGCTTCCCGTACCAGAGCTTCTGGATGGAACGAACCTCCCGGTTCGAGTCCTGATGAAGCTCGTCGCCGCCAACTACGTGGCGCACAAGCTGAACCACTGTGCCGAATGGATTCTCGACAACCCGGAGAATGCCTTCAGGCCGTCTGAACTCGAGGACTATCTGGAAGTCGGCGGGGAACCACCGACCTGCACATCGGATGAGTGTGTCGAGCAGAGAATCCAGCGCCACGCGAGCAACCCCGAGACGATAGAGCGGTCACAGGGGCACGCGGACTGAGTTCGGGGGTCAGTTCCCGGTCCAGACGATTCGCTGATTCTCGTTCTCGGCCCCGGTTCGATTGATTTCATCCGTCACGTTGTCCAGAACTACCAATGCGGTCTGGATTCCTCCGCCATGTGGCGAGTACCCCTCTTCCTCCGCCCATGCATCCACCTGCTTTCGGGTGAGGGTCTGTCGCTCGTACACGAATCGGCGGACCTTCGCCGGCTGTGACTCCGGATTCCTCACCATCGTCTCATAGGCGTTCCTGTTGTTCGCCTTGTCGATCTCGTCTGGTTCGATTTCCGGAATCTCGGGGGGGTCGCCGCTCTCCCGGCGTGGAGGGAACGGCACATCGTCCGTTGATTTTATCAGGATGTCGTACTCATCCACGTCACCCGGTAATTGAACCGATTTGACTTTTTCCGAGCCATCGTATACGACAATCTCCATCGGCATCGTGACTAGGTTGTTCAATCTACAGATAATATTTCTAACGGCAAACTGGGTGGTCAGCTTCAGACTCGGAACGTTGTATCAGCCAGCCCCATCCATCCTAATCAAACCCACTCCATTCCCTCGTTGTGCTGTCGCAGATACCCAGCATCCACGGCACCGTCGGGCACGCCGACGCGCTCCCCGTCTCGATTCAGGATCGTCCGCTCCAGCAGGTCGCTCTCGGTGTCGAAGCCCGGATTCACCACGAGCCGGTACTCGGTATCCAGCGTGAACAGGTTTCGGTCAAAGGCGGCGTGGTGGGTCTTGCTCAGCACGAGCACGTTCGAGAGGTCCGAACGATGGCCCGGATACTCGCTCCACGGGAGGACGTGCGCAACGTCGAGCAGGCCGGCGTGATCCACGCCCGAGACCGGACACGCTCGCCCGTAGCGCGACAGCGCGGTCGCCCGGAACTCGGGGTCGACCGACCGCGCCTGGACGACCGTCTCGTACGTGCCGGCGGCGATATCCTCACCCTCGCCCTCGGACGTCCAGTCGCTCCCGGCCCAGTCCTCGACGGCACCGTCGACGAACGCACGACCCTCGTCGGTCAGTGCGAACTCGTCGCCACGTTTCTCGACGAGTCCCATGCTCCGGAGCCAGTTCGCCCGCTGTTTCGCCATGTCGGTCTCGGTCGGGTTCCAGCCGAGTTCGGGGTGCGTGTCGAGCTGTTGCTCGCCGATCTCCTCGATGGTCATCGGGGCGACGACGAGCGCGTAGAGCAGGCTGCGGAGGCCGACGTTCCGGTCGCACATGATGCCCAGCAGCGTCGCGGTATCGAACTCCTTTGCGTACTTCTCGCCGGCCTCGCCGAGCGTCCAGCCCTCCGATGTCTCGGCGAGGAAGCCAACGTTCTCGAGGTACCGCACCCGTCGCATGATAGAGTCCGCGCTGGATACGTTCGCGAACTGGCCGCGGTGCCAGTCGACGAGTTCGTCGGTCGAGGGGTGGTGAGCGTCTACGAACGCGAGGATGGAGTCGAGCGTCTCAACGTACCGGGTCGCCCCGCCGAACATGGGGACGATGCTTCGGAGGCGGTTCGGCTGCATACGTGGTGGTCGGGCGGCCGTGGTATGATCCTTCTGCCCGAATGGGCCACTCGCAAGCACCGGGTCGGTCAATCTGCTCGTCCAACTCCTGCAACTGGCGCTCGAACACGGGTACCTCGTCCTGGAGCGCACCGTAGAGGCTCTAGACAGTGCCACTATGGTCATTATCTAAATAATGATTATCGGGATAATGACTGCTGGCTTCCACCGGTGTCGATCAGGACTGCACTCACAGCGCAATTAAGTAGGCCGGTCAGTCGTCGTCAGCGGTGTATGCGCCACCACGGTGTTTTATTCGGGCGACGACCAACCGTTGCTCATCTTGTCGGAAGGTCGCAGAGAGGCGGAATCCCCCGATGCGAATCTTCTTGTAGGGACTGTTCTGCAGTGGCTCGCCGTACTCAGGTGGATCGCGCCACGGCGAGGTGACGATTTCGTCGAGTTTGTCGAGGATACGGTCCTGTTCCGAAGGCGAGAGTGCATCGAGATCGCCCTGTGCCTTCGTGGAGAGTTCCCACGACCACTCGCCGTCACTCGTCATCCGTCCCGAACCGTTCGCGTGCCTCGTCTGCGCTCATCGTCTGTCCCTCGCGGACGTCTTCCTCGGCGGTGAGTAGTGCGATGAGTTCGTCGCGGTCGAACGTCGGGAACTCGACAGCGTCCCGGAGCGTGTAACGGATGAACTCGCTCCGACTGTTGAAGCCACGACCCTGCCACGTGTCGTCGATCTCTTCGAGGAACGACTCGGTGACCTTGAAATTCACCGTAGCAATGTCGTCTCCGTTGTCGCCCCCTGTGGTTGCTTCAGACATACGGGCGTAATACGCCAGTCTTACAAATAGGCGTTTCGTCGCACGCTGCCTCCGCTCCCGCCAGGAGGCGCAGGCCAAGCAGCTCGGCGCGTGACCTCGAGGCGATTCAGCGTAATTCAAGGTGGAGCCTCCGGCCTCGAGGAGCGACCGAAGCGTAGCGAAGGGCGCGAGTAGGCCGGAGAGGAAACCGACACGGTGCGACTCAACCGGCATACTACGACCGGTCGACTCCCGGACATATAAGTACCGTTGGAACTCCTCTGAAGTATGGGCGTGCGTCGAACCGCCGTCGTGAAACTCGCCGTTTCCGACGAGCAACGCGACGCACTCCGCCGAACCGCCGAGCAATACCTGTACTGCGCGAACCGCACCGCTGACTACTGTTGGTCCGACACCTCCTACACCGAGTGCAAGACCAACAAGCGGCAGGTTCGTGACGCGCTCTACGCCGAACTTCGAGAGGAGACAGACCTACAGGCACAACTCGTCCAAGCCGCCATCCGGCGAGCTGTCGAAGCCGTCAAAGGCGTTGTCGAACGATGGAAGAAGGGACGGCGCGTCTCTTGCCCGACGTTCACCGCCGAGACGATGGACTACGACACGCGGAGCGCGACCTTCTACCGCAACGAGGTGTCGCTGGCAACTGTTGCGGGCCGGGTCGAACCGTCGTTCGTTCTCCCGGCAGACAGCCCGACACCCTACGAGCGGTACGTACTCTCCGAAGATTACGAGTTCCGTGAGAGTACGCTTCGGTACGACGCGGTAACCGACGAGTTCTACCTCCATATCTCGACTCGGCGGGTTGACGGCGACGACCCCGAGGTTTCGGTAGATACCGGGCACCCCGACCAAACGGTCCTCGGTATCGACCTCGGCGTCACCAGTCTCGCCGTCGCCTCAACAGGGCGCTTCTGGCAGGGCGACGAGTACGACCACTGGTGCCGCGAGTTCGAAAAGCGACGTGGTGAGATGCAACAGCGCGGCACCCAGGCCGCCCACAACGCCCTGCTTCGCCTCGGCAAACGCGAAGACGCGTGGCGCAAACAGTACATCCACACGGTTGCGAACGAGCTCGTCGCGGAAGCCGTCGAGCACGACTGTGACGTGATTGCGTTCGAGGACCTGACCGACATCCGCGAGCGGCTTCCACACGCAACGTGGCACCACGTCTGGGCGTTCCGACGCCTCATCGAGTACGTCGAGTACAAAGCGCCCGAGCAGGGCGTCTCCGTGGAGCAGGTCGAGCCGAACCACACGTCCCAGCGCTGTTCTCGGACGGACTGTGGGTTCACGCACGAGGACAACCGTCACGGGGAACACTTCGAGTGCCAGAAGTGCGGGTACGAGGTGAACGCGGATTACAACGGCGCGAAGAACATCGGGCTCCGGTACGCCCGGAAGCGAACACACAGACTCCGGTCCTCGCCCACGTCGGGGAGCGGAGACGCAGAAGTAGACCTGCGTATAACTGGTGGGACGGTGAACGGTGAGAGTCACCGGCCGATTGCCGGAGACTGATCGCCGGGAGTCCACATCAAAGCCCTACCCTCAAGGACCGAGGCGCGTCGCGCCGAGGGAGTAGGGTGGGGTAGTTTACGCCTTACTCAGACGACCGCGTTTTGTCTCGAATCTGTTTGAGTAACCGCCATTCTACGATCCGGTCTGGTTCGATGCCTCCTTCGACGACGATTTCTGGTCTTTGGAACGCTCCTGTGAGGTGGTCGAGTTCCTCGAACGATTCGAGTTCTGTGAGTGTCGCTGCGTAGCGATGCAGGGCGTCGTCGTACGATTCTGCGGTCACTGCCGCGTCCGGTTCCTCCATGTACTGAAGGTCGATCGCGTCCGAGATGTAATCGAACTCTCCGACGTAGAGTTGTCGACCGATTCGAGAGCCCTCGATTACGACGATCGCTTTACGTCGAGAGAGGGATGGGCATTCATCGCCGATGGGCTCCACGAGTTCGGTGGCGGCTGCCAGCGTCGGATAACAGAAGACGCACTCGCTGCGATCGATCGGGAGGTCGATGTCGTTGGCAACTGCGACGTCCGACAGATCGTCTTCGAGTGCGTCTCGGTGACCCGCTTGTGGTTGGACGCCTCGTTCGAGTATCGCGTCGAGATTCCTGATGCCAGTAACGTGGTAGAGTTGCGAGGCTGTTTCGAGTCCGTCAGTCATTTTCATTGGAATCGTCGAGCAGGCCGGCGTGGTCCACGCCCGAAACGGGACACGTTCGCCCGTAGCGCGATAGCGCGGAACTCGGGGTCGACCGACCGGGCCAGGACGACCGTCTCGTACGTGTGGGCGGGTATACCCGCCTCGCCCCCCTCGGGCGTCCAGTCGCTCCCAGCCCACGTCTCGACGTACCGTGTCGCCCCGCCGAACATGGGGACGATGCTTCGGAGGTGGTTCGACTGCATACGTGGTGGTCAGAAGCTGCACGTATGGTCCTTCTGCCCGATGGGTACGACTACCAGACCCTGATGGAGTGCGTCCGAGCCTCACTTCGGTTGTGCTGCCGAGTTGCGTCCGTTCCCAGGACCGAAGCCTGGACCACCCACCGTCGGAACGTTTTTGTTTCATCACCTGTTCCAGCGGTATGAAAACCGATATGTTCCGACGCGCTGCCGGACTCGGTGTCGACGTCGTCGCACTCGCCACCATCGCCTTCCACCCGGCTCCGCTGTACGTCGTCCTGGTGCTGTACTGGGCCGATCTGTTCGTCGGGACGCTTCGGCAGGTCGGGCAGACTGTCGTTGCAGCGCCGCGCGAAGCGTACTCCCCGACGGAGCCACCAGCACTCAACCGGAACGGCGATCCGAACCCGTTCCGGTTCCTCACCCCGAAACTCGGCACGTTCGAGCCGGTCTCGTCCCTGCCACCAATAGCGGTCCACAACCTGAAACCGGGCGCGATGGGTGCCGTCGCGGTCTCTCTGAGTACGCTCGCCATCGGCCTGACGGCGACGGTTCTCGAGCCGCCGTTCGCCGTACACGCGTGGCCCACGAGCGGTTTGCTCGTACTCGGCGGCCTCGCTATCGTCGTGAAACACGGCTGGAGGTTCCGACGCTTCGTCCACACGGACCGTCCCCCAGCCACACGGGCCATCCCCTTCACGAGGTGGCTGGCTTCGATACTGCTGGCGCTCCCGGTCGTCGCCGTCGACACAGTACACCGGAGTGCCGAGTTCGACCCTGCGACCGGGTTCGCCGCGGTCGCACTCCTGCTCGTCGTCGAACGGTTCGCCTACGGGAGACGCCCGGCTGCGTCACCGAGCGGGGCGACTCCGTTCGAACTGTCGGAACCCCCGGGACGGCCGAACGAACGGTTTCGAGCCGACCCGCGTGCGATTCGAATCGCCGGCGTGCTCGACGGCCCTTTCCCGCGACTCGAGTGGGACGTCCTCAACGTCCTCTCCCGGAGCACGGCCCTCCTCGTCCTCGCTCTCGGGGGCTTTCTGGCCGCTGGCGCCGCCGAGCTCGGACTGGTTGCGTCGCTCGTCGTCGGAACCGTGGTCGCGCTCGTCGTGTTCGCGCTCGGCTTCGGCCTCGTCGGCATCGGCCACTTCGAGTTGGCGTTCGGGGCGATGGAGTACCGGCTCTACGGCGAGGAGCTGGTGGCGTACGACACGCGACTCGGCGCCGTGCAGTGGCGCGCTCCGCTGGAGGCGATTCGAGACATCTCGGTCGAACGGGGCCGCTGGACGGCACCGCCGGGCACCGATGCGGCGACGGTCGCGCTCGACCGCACCGACCTCGACGTCGAACGGTCACCGTACGGGTTCTACCGACAGACGCTCGCGTACGTCGAGAACCCCGAACACGTCGTCGACCGACTCCGGCGCGCCACCGAACGGCGATAGCAAGAACGAACACGCTCCGTCAGAACTCGGTGACGACCTCGATGCCGTGCGTCTCGTACTCGGTCATCGCGGCGAGCCGATCCGACACGTCCGAGAGTGCCACGCGGTTCGTGACGAGCGCTCCCGGGTCGACTCGCCCGGACTGCACCATGCGAAGCAGCTCGTCGTACCGCGAGGGGGGCATCCCGCGCGACCCGAGGAACGAGACGTCCCAGCGGGTCATCCGGTCGACCGGGAGCGCCACCTCGCCGCGCTCGGCGTCCGTCGTCAGGCCGAGCTGGACGTGCGTTCCGCGCGCCCGGAGACAGGCCAGGCTGTTGCGACACGTCTCCGCCCGTCCGAGAGCGTCGATCGAGACGTGTGCGCCGCCGTCGGTCACGTCGTCGACTGCGTCGGAGACCGACTCCTCGTCGGCACGAACGGTGGCGTCCGCACCGAGGTCGCTCGCCATCGACAGCGGAGCGTCCCGAACGTCGACGGCGACCACCCCTGCACCGAGCGCGGTGGCAATCTGGACGGCCGCGAGACCGAGCCCACCACAGCCGTGTACCGCGACCCACTCGCCGCCGGTGAGCGAGACCCGGTGGGCGAGCGCGTGAAACGCCGTCACGTATCGACAGCCGAGGGCGGCCACCGCGTCCATGGCGACCCCGTCGGGGAGCCGAGTGAGGTTGAACGCGGCGTGGGGAACGTGAACCCGTTCGGCGAACGCCCCCGGGGCGGCCGCCTCGAATCCGAGCGCGTAGCCGTCCACACAGACGTTCCCGTGCCCGTTCCGGCACTGGTGGCACGTCCCGTCGCCGAGGTTGAACGGGACCGCAACCCGGTCACCGACGTCGAGTCCAGGGACGTCGGCTCCGACCTCGACGACGCGACCGGCCGGCTCGTGCCCGAGGACCTGCCCGAGCGGGACCTGGTCGTCGGCCCACTCGCCGTGGCCCTGCCACGCGTGCCAGTCGCTCCGGCAGATACCACACGCTTCGACCTCGACGACGACGCCGTGGTCGGCGGCTTCGGGTTCGGGAACCGCTTCGAGTTCGAGGGGTTCGCCGTAGGACTCGAGTACCGCAGCTTGCATACCGGCTGTGCGAGGTGGACGCGTTTAGGTGCTCTGTCGTGTCCCGCGACCACCCGCGTTCGTTCTGGAGCGAAACCGAGAGACCCCAGTGTTACAATCGTGATAGGAACGTGGTCACTGGCTCGGGTTTTTCACCACGGGCTACGATGGAGTACCATGGATGTCGTCACAGCGTCCGCGGTGGAGGCCACAGAGGCGGTCGACGGTGCACACCTGAAGCTCCTGGCCGGTGGCACAGAGATGAACGTCCAGCACTTCCGTATCGACCCCGGTGCGACGGTTCCCGAGCACAGTCACCCACACGAGCAGACGGGCTACATGCTGGAAGGGGCGCTCACGTTCGACGTCGGCGGCGAAACGCTCGTCGTCGAGGCCGGCGACTCGTACGTCATCCCCGGTGGCGAAGCACACGGCGCAGAGAACCGGGGCGACGTCCCGGCCGTCGGCCTCGACATCTTCAGCCCACCCCGCGACAACCCGGACTGGCAGGACTGAGGCCGATACCGAACCGGGAAACCGGTGACGACGCTACCGCGGAGACTGCTCGCACGCTGTCGTTCCCAGATGGGCACAACGCGTCTCTCCAGCCGGCCGAGCACGCTACTTCAGTTCCCGAGTTCTCGGAGCTTCTTCTGTACCCGCGTGTAGACTTTCGGATGCAGGTTCATTCCCTCGTCCACGAGATCGTACAGGACGTCGGACGCCTCGTCCGTCGTCACGTCACCGTCTTTCGTACACCCGAGTAACAGCGTCGTCACCCACCAGCACTCGACGCCGTGACTCCGTGCAACCTCGATCAGGCCCTTGTCGTTCGCGAGGAGGAGTTCCTCGTCAGCCTCTGCCAGCAGGATCACTGACGCGTCGGCCACCGCGATCCCCTCCATCGACGCCACGTCGTCGGCTCCGTCCGGCGTTTCGTGAACAGCGACGCCCTCCAGAAACGCGTCGAGCGCCGCGGTCCCACGCTTCCCCTCGGTGAGGACCTCCTCCCGAACCTCTTCAGTCGTCCGAACGTCGTCGAAGGCAGTCGAGACGAGGTCGAGTCGCCCGACCCACGCGAGCGGAATCAGCGCGGACGAATCTACGACGACCATCAGATTCGGTCGAGGTCGCGTTCGAGGTCGTCAGTCGTGTACCCCACGTCGATGCCCTCCTCGGCGGCGAGCGTCAGCATCTCGACGTACGAGACGTCTGCGAGCTCCGCCGCCGTCCGCAGTGTGATGCTGTGGTCCCTGAGCTGGTCGAGTGCTCGCTCCGTGCGCCAGTCGGAGAGCCCCTGCCGGATGAGGCGGCGGAGCACCTCCGACCGGTCGGCACTCATCTCTCGCTCCAGTTCGGCGAGTGCCTCCTCGTCGTCTTCCGGGATGCGCGTGGTGACCGTCTTCATCGTTACGATACACTCCGTTACGATACGCAATAGATGTAACGCCGGGCTGGACCCGCATCGTATCGCAAATCGGCGCCTGGATTCGAGCCACGCTACGCAGATGGCGACCACCCCCAGCAGCACCGCGTGTAGTCCGTCGACGCAACAGGGCAAGAGTCGACGAGGGCGAGGGGCTGGACGGACGTAGGGAAGTTGGAGACCGGACCGGGTAGAGCACCGTCGAGAAGGGACAGAACTCCAAGCTGCCGAACTTGCCGACGGTGCCGAACCCCTCGTTTCAGTCAACTGAGAGGCGAGTGCCACGTCGATAGAGCTATCCGGTCGCAGTTTGAGGGACAGGGGTAGCGAGGATGATACGGGCGTTCCTTCGAAATCTCGAAAGCGGTCCCTACGCGCCACAGCTACGCCGGTACGTCGTCGTCGGGACCGTCGCTGCGGGCGTCCAGCTGGTGGTGCTGTGGATGCTCGTCGACCTCGTCGGTGCGAACTACCTCCTCGGGGCGGTGCTCGCCATCGAGAGCACCATCGTCCTCTCGTACGCCCTCAACAACGCCTGGACGTTCAGTGCGGCGAAGAACACCGGTTCCGTGGAGTACCTCGTCGGGTTGCTCAAGACGAACGTCGTCCGTGCGACGGCGATGCCCATCCAGCTCGGAATCCTCCTGCTCCTCGTCGAGCTGGGGGGCGTCTCGTATCTGGCCGCCAACGCGGCCGCCATCGGCGGCAGTGGCATCTACCGGTACGTCCTCGAAGCGCGGTGGACGTGGGGGTAGCGGCGCCAGAGCGAAGGCGGTAGAGGGTCACGGCGCGGGCCCGAACGACTGCATGATGCCCTCGGCGACGGAGAGCGCCTCGGCCAGGTCGACGAGCCGGTCGGTCAGCGTCCCGGGGACCTCGCCGCCCCGTTCCGTCGCCACGTCGAGTGCGTAGCCGGTGACACACAGTTCCGGGAACACCGCGAGTGCCACGTCGGACTCCAGCGAGTCGAGTATCGACCCCATCCGGTCGACGTCGCCGATGGTCGGTTCGAACTGACACGCGGCGACGCGTCCGTTTGCAGTCATCGATATTCACTCCAGCGAGTCTGCGACCGGTCCACGGTGACGCTCACCGCCCGGGTGCGAGTACGGATACCGTCCCCCGGGTCGTCGCACCTGCCGTAGACCGTCGTCCTGACCCCTCGTTCTTCCGGCACGGTGATGAGCGTTAGCACGCACATGTACACTGTTTTTCAGTCGATATAGGGCCCGCCCGTGACGAAGCGCTTCAGGACGGCGGCGGTGCTCCCCAGGAAGAGGACGAGGCCGAACAGCGCGACGAACCACCCGAAGCCCGTGAGCAGTTCGACCGCAGGACCGTCAAGCCGTCCCGTCATCGCGGCCAGGTAGCTGTGGAACGCGAGCAGGGAGACTGAGAGGAGCAGGACGAGGAGCGCCAGCAGTTGCACGACGACGTATCGGAACGTTCGCTGGTCCATGGCCAACCTGTCGAGCAACCGTCCAAAAGTGTGTCTATCCGGACGACTGGCGACGGACGACGACTGCTCCGCGGGACGACGGGTCAGCGCTCCTCCAGCCCCCAGTGGATGTTGCTCCACAGTCGTTCCCAGGCGTAGTACAGGCCGGTCTTCGCGACCGCCGCCGAGAGGCCGATCTTGGCCGAGGAGCCGACGCTCCCGGTGAACAGGAACGCGATGACGAACACGAGCGTGGTCGCGAAGAGCCGGTACGTCGTGGCCTTGAGTATCGACCGACGGTGTTTCTCCACGGGTCGTCACACCGTGCGTTCACGGTCGACTCGGCCGTTCGTGAGAGCGTCCGGTTCCGTAGACTGGAGGATGGGCGACGTCATGTACGGTCTAGTTCCGTCTCCTGCCACAAAAATCCTAATTACATGTAATTAGGCCGGTGCGCTAGAGCGCGTCCGCCGCCGCCTCGAACCACAGCAACTGCCCCGATTCGCCGACGACGAGGCGGAGCGACCGGTCCTCCACCGAGTCGGACGGGAACGGCGTGAACCGCATGGTGGATTCGGACCCCGACTCTGGTCGGCGGCCGTCGAGGGTGAACGCGACCTCGTACCGGACGGGTTCGGTGAACACCTCGTCGTAGGTGCGCGTCTCGCCTGCGTCGAGGGCGGCAGTGGCGCTCAGGGACCGTTGCGACGGTGGAACGGGCGGGTGGTCGCCCCCGTCGTCCACCGGTCCGACGCCGGTCACGCGCAGTCCCACGCTGTGTGGGAGGGTATGCTCGTTCACGAACTTGAGACTGCCCGCCGG
The DNA here is from genome assembly GCF_051207415.1 of Haloarchaeobius marinus. NCBI lineage: Archaea > Methanobacteriati > Methanobacteriota > Halobacteria > Halobacteriales > Halorubellaceae > Haloarchaeobius > Haloarchaeobius marinus. The sequence goes on from NZ_JBPKGD010000004.1 coordinate 353,783, forward strand.
GGCGTCGGCCCCCTCCGAGGACAGAGCCGAACAGCCTGCGAGACTCCCGATGGCCACACTGCCGACGGTCGCGAGCAAGCGCCGTCGCGAAACGTCTGTCATCGGTGAAACCAGACGACTGCGTCGTGAATGTCTTGTGATTCGTCGTGGCACCGGGTGGGGCGGTTTACGGAAATTCGAGGCGAAAGCCTCGCCCTTCAGGGCGGGGATGAAGCCGACCAACAGTATTCAACCGCCGACGATAGCACGGACGGGGTTCCAACGTAGTCTTTAAGCCATCCGACCGTGATAGTATGCATAGATGGTAAAGAGCACCCGTCACTCGAAATACGAACTCTACTACCACATAGTGTTCGTGCCGAAATCGGGCGGGACCGAAGGTCCCGCTGACCTCGCGGAACAGGGTTCCGCTCAGTATCGGCGTTCGCACCTGACGGGGGAGACGAAGGAACGTCTCGAAACCATCTTCGCGGAAATCTGTGAGGACAAGGGCCTCGAGCTGGCCGAGTCCGAGGTCATGCCCGACCACGTACACCTGTTCATCGGGAGTCCACCGAAGAACGCCCCGTCACTCATCGTCAACTGGGTCAAGGGCATCTCGGCGCGGAAGTACAACCATCGGTACGACGACCGCGTGAAGTGGACTCGTTCGTACTACGTCGGCACGGCGGGAAGCGCCTCAAAGGGTGCTGTCGAACGCTACATCGCTGAACAGGAGGGTGACGACGCATGAAGCGCGCCAACGCCTTCGAGGTGGTTCCACAGAACGAGAACGACAAAGAGTGCCTTCTACGGCTACTTGATGCGTCCGCCTCCCTGTGGAATGAACTGACCTACGAACGTCGTCAGAGCTACTTCGGTGACGGCGACGTGTGGGACACGTCCGAGTACCGAGGACGCTACAACGGTGTCATCGGAAGCGCGACTGTCCAACAGGTCACGCGCAAGAACAGCGAAGCGTGGCGGTCGTTCTTTGCCCTCAAAGAGAAAGGCGAGAACGCTAACCCACCGTCGTACTGGGGCAACGAGGAG
>NZ_JBPKGD010000005.1:0-342277 GCF_051207415.1 Haloarchaeobius marinus
GAGACGAGCAGCATCGAGCCCAGCCCGGAGTCTTCGAGGCGCGAGAGCGCCTTCTCGTAGCGCTCTTCGCGCAGTCGCTTGACGTCGATGCGCTCCTCCCAGTCCACCGCCTGGGTACCCCGCGTCCCCTCCATGAAGCTCCGCTCGTACATTACGTTCTATCGATTCACGACCGGGCTCTTAAAGCCACCTTCTCCGGACGGTCGCGACGCGACCACCGGCGATGGCGGACCGGGAGTTTCCGATGATTTATGAGGGGAACCCACGATGGGTGAGATAGATGTACAAGCACGTAGCGTTGCTCGTCCGGCAGGACGACCTCACGCACGAGGAGTTCGTCGACTACTGGCAGACTAACCACTCGCCGCTGGCGAAGGACATCGAGGGCGTCGTCCGCTACCAGACCGTGTATCCGAACGACCCGGAGAACGCCGAGTTCGACGGGCTGGCGGAGCTGTACTTCGAGACGCTGGAGGACCTCCACGAGGCCCTCGGCAGCGAGGGCTCGCGGGACTACGACCCGACCCGGGAGGTGGCGGCGAAAGCACGCGAGGACGTGAACAACTTCCTCGCCGTGGACCAGCGTCCCCGGTTCATCGGTGAGGAGAAGGTCTGGAAGGACGAGGTCGACGGTGACACGGACGGTCTCTACAAGCACTCGGCGTTCCTCGTCCGGAAGGACGGGATGAGCCACGAGGAGTTCCGCGAGTACTGGGAGAGCAACCACTCGCCGCTGGCGAAGGACATCGAGGGCGTCGTCCGCTACCAGACCGTCTATCCGACGGACCCGGAGAACGCCGAGTTCGACGGCGTCGCAGAACTGTACTTCGAGACGCTGGACGACCTCCACGAAGCTCTCGGCAGCGAGGGCTCGCGGGACTACGACCCGACCCGGGAGGTCGCGGCCAGAGCCAGGGAGGACGTGAACAACTTCCTCGCCGTCGAGAAGCGACCCCGGTTCATCGGGGAGGAGAAGGTCTGGAAGAGCGAGGTCGAAGACGTCGAGGGCTACTGAGATGGCCGGACCGGACTACGCGGCGCAGGTCCGGGAGGCGTACCCGGAACTGGACCACATCGAGGACGACGACCTGCGCGACCAGGTCGTCGAGGCGTGGGTGCTGGGTCTCGAACGCGGCGGGTGGCGGGACGTCGGGGACATCCCCTACGCCTGGAACATCCACGAGGTCAGCAACGTCGAACACGTCCGGGGTGTGACGAAGATCGCCGTCGAGTCCGCCGAGATACAGCGGGAGTTCCACGGTGCGGACCCGGACCTCGACGTCGTCGTCGCGGCCTGTCTGCTCCACGACGTCGGCAAGTGCTACGAGTACGTCGACTTCGTCGACGCCGACGTTCTGGCGGGCACCGACCGCGAGCACTACGCCAGCGAGGAGATACCCCACTCCATCTCGGGGTACGCGCTGGCCCACGAGGTCGGCGCACCGCTGGCGGTCCAGCGCGCCATCCCCCACTTCCTCGGGGAGGTCCCGACGCGAACCCTGGAGGCCGAACTCGTCAAGAGCGCGAACTCGGCGTCCTCGAACGCCATCACCCAGTCCGCGATGGGCATCACCCTGAAAGAGTGGGTCGCGAAGTACAGCCAGACCCAGGACTAGCGACGGAGAAGGCGCTGTTACGCTTCAGAGCGGTTCGAGTCCGGCTTCCTCCCGCAGCACGTCGATGTAGGCTTGGAAGCCGGATTCGAGGTCGTACTGGACCTGGTAGCCGGTGTCGTCCTGAAAGGCGGTCATGTCCAGGCGCTGGGTCCAGGGGAGTTCGCCGTCGTCGCTGACGTCGATGTCGGCGTCGGGGATGATTCGCTGGACGGTGTCGGCGGCTTCGCGGATGGTGGCGAGTTCGCCGCGGACGTTGTAGACGCGCTGGGAGAGGTCCTCCTCTGGTGTGAAGGCGGCGAGGCGGAACGCCTGGGCGATGTCTTCGACGTGTTGCCAGTCGATCTCCTGGTCGCCGTACTCCACCGAGAAGGACTCGCCGACGGCGGGTTTCTCGACGATGTTGGCGAGGAACGCGCTCCCGCCGGTTTCGCGGTAGGGGCCGTAGGCGACCGTCGGCCGGATGGCGACGTGGTCGACGCCGAACTCCTCGTTGTAGACGCGGGCCTGGTGTTCGTTGTACTCTTTGGTCGCGCCGTAGAGCGTGTCGGGGTAGACGAGGTCGTCCTCGGTGACCCACCAGTCGCCGCCGTCGTCGTAGTTCGCAGGCGGCGCGTACACCGCAGCGGACGACGCCCAGGCGACGCGTTCGACCTGGTCGTCGAGGGTTCGGGCCGCCTCGAAGACGTTGTTCGTCCCCTCGACGTTGACCTGCATCGCCGCCCGGGGGTTCGCCTCGGCCGTGGTCGTCAACAGCGCCGCGAGGTGGACGATGCGACTCGCGCCCGTCTCGGCGACAGCGTTCACGACGTCGGTCGGGTCGCTCACGTCCCCGCGTCGGATATCGACGTCGTCGGCGATGCCGAGTTTCTCGAGGATTCGCGGGTCCGTCGAGAGGTCGTAGGCGACGACGTCGTGGCCGTGGTCGACGAGGTCCCGGGCCACGTACGACCCGATGAAACCGGTGCCACCAGTAACGAGTACCGTCTCTGTTGCTGCCATCCCTTCGATACTCACGCGACCGCGCAAAAAACGTTGCGTTGGCCGTCGCTACTCGTGCAGGCCGCCGACCTCGGCGTAGAACGAGGACTGGAGCGTCTCTGCCATGTCCGGTTCGCGGTCGATGCGCACGTCGACCACCGTCGGGACGTCAGCGGCCTTCGCCTCGGCGAGTCTGTCGTCGAGGTCCGCGGGGTCGTCGACGCGCATCGCGTCCGCGCCGAACCCTTCGGCGACCGTCGCGAAGTCGGTGTCGTGGAACTCGACGCCCGGGATGGAGTCGTCCATCTGGCGGACCATCCCGAGGCTCGTGTCGTTGAGGACGACGAACGTCGGGGCGACGCCGTACTCGACGGCCGTCTCGACGCAGGTCATCGTCATCGTGAACCCGCCGTCGCCCGCGACCGCAACGACGTCCCTGTCGGTCGTGATGGCCGCCGAGACGCCTGCTGGACCGGCCCAGCCCATCCCGCCGACGCCACCGCTCCCGAAGTACGTCCGGACAGCGGGCGTCTGGAGGTAGTTCAGCAGCCAGAACCGGTTGTTGCCGGAGTCGGCCGTGACGATGGTGTCCTCGTCGACGATGGCGTCGATGGCCGAGACGGCCCGCTGGGGCAGGATGGGCGTCGAGTCCGAGTCGCACTCGGGCGAGTGGAAGTCCTCCCTGGCCTCCGCGGCGCGGTCCAGCGCCCAACCGTTCCGTCCGCCCGACGCGACGACGAGCGACGCGAGCGAGTTCCCGGCGTCACCGATGAGGCCGACGTCGGCGGGGTAGACCCAGCCGGCGTTCCTGGTGTCGATATCGGCGTGGACGATGGTCTGTTCGTCGGGCCGGATGAACGAGGCGGCCTGCCAGTTGGTGTCCATCGGGTTCATGCGACAGCCGACGACGAGCAGGACGTCGGCCTCCGAGACGACCTGGTTCGCACCCTCGTGGCCGAACGACCCGATGACGCCTGCCGCCCGTTCGTGCGTCTCCGGGAACGTCGACTTCCCGAGGTACGACGTGGCGACGACGGCGTCGTACGCCTCGGCCACCGCCTCCAGTTCGTCGTAACACTGCGAGACGTGGACGCCGTTGCCCGCGACGACGACCGGACGCTCTGCGTTCGACAGCGCGTCGGCCGCCTCGGCCACGTCCGACTCGGCCGGCGCCGACTCCCAGTTCCTCGTCTGGCGCTCCGGCGACCAGACGGGCGGGACCTCGTCGGTCGGCACCTCGCTGGTGACGGCGTCGCCGTCGAGGATGACGGCGGTCGGACCGGGCCGACCGGCCGTCGCGTGCTTGAACGCCAGTTGCGTCGACCGGAGCGTCTCGTTCGGCGTGCGCGGGAACCACCACTCCTTGGTGATTCCGTCGAGTATCTTCGGCAGGGAGAACCCGCCGTAGTCGCCGCGGGCCTGCTGGTAGGGTGCGAGCGTCGAGTAGTCGCCACGCTCTGACGCCTCGGTGATGGCGACCATCGGCGACGACCCGAGTCGGGCCTCCATCTGGCCGATGGCCCCGATGCTCCCGACCCACGGGCCCTGGCCGGTGAAGACGCCCGGTTCCTGGTGGTAGCGACCGTACATCTCCGCCATCACGCTCGCCTCGCGCTCGTCGCGCGGGCGGACGACCTCGATGTCCGAGTCCGCGAGCGCCTCCAGGAGTTCGATGGCCCGGCCACCCGGGTAGCCGAAGAGGTAGTCGACGTCGAGGTCCTCGAGCGTCCGAACGATCTGTGTGCTTACGGTAGTCATGTGGATTGGGATTTGAGTTCCGCTGTGACCGACGCACGGACCGCGCTCCGTCACCGTCGGTCGACGCGCCGACGGACGCTTCGATACCGGTGCGGAGAGCAGGACCGCGCGTGCGGCAGTTAGCGCGACTTCCACCGCGTTCGCCTTTGTTCTATCGGTGTACGCGGTCCGGGCCGGGTCGGTCGACCCTACTGCACCCACAGCGTCTTCCGGTTGACGAACTCGCGGATGCCCTGCTTCGAGAGTTCGCGGCCGTACCCTGACGCCTTGATGCCGCCGAAGGGGACGCGCGGGTCGGACTTCACGAGTTCGTTGACGAAGACGCACCCCGTCTCCAGCTCGCGACCCACTCGCTCGCCACGGTCGCGGTCCTCCGTCCAGACGCTCGCGCCGAGGCCGAACCGCGAGTCGTTCGCGAGTTCGACGGCCTCTCGCTCGTCGGCGACGGAGAACACGGCCGCGACGGGGCCGAACGTCTCCTCGCAGGCCGCCGGTGCGGTGTGTGGAACGTCCGTGAGGACGGTCGGTGCGTAGTAGTGCCCGGGGCGGTCGAGCGCCTCGCCGCCGAGTTCCAGGGTCGCGCCGGAATCGAGGCTCGCCTCGACCTGTTCGTGCAGTTCGTCGACGAACTTCCCCTTCGCGAGGGGGCCGACGTCGGTCTCCGGGTCCATCGGGTCGCCGACGGTGAGGGCGTCGGCCGCGCTGGTGAGGCGCTCGACGAACTCGTCGTGGACGTCGTCGACCACGACGAACCGCTTCGCCGCGATGCACGACTGCCCCGTGTTCATGTAGCGCGCCGTGACGGCGGTCTCGACCGCGTTGTCGAGGTCGGCGTCGTCGAGGACGACGAACGGACCGCTCCCCCCGAGTTCGAGGACGGTCTTCTTCAGGTGGTAGCCGGCCGTCTCGGCCACCTTCCGGCCGGCGTACTCGCTGCCGGTGAGCGTGGCCGCCTCGACCCGGTCGTCGGCGACGACCCGTTCGACGTCGCCCGACCCGACGAGCAGCGTCGTGAACACGCCGTCGGGGTAGCCGGCCGCCTCGAATATCTCCTGGATTGCCACCGCGCACCCGGGGACGTTCGAGGCGTGCTTGAGCAGGCCGACGTTGCCGGCCGTCAGCGTGGGTGCGGCGAACCGGAACACCTGCCAGAACGGGTAGTTCCACGGCATCACGGCGAGGACGGCACCGAGGGGTTCGTAGACGACCTTCGTGTTCGCCTCGGGGACGGTCCCGATTCGCTCGTCCGCGAGGTGTGCGCCGGCGTTCTCGGCGTAGTAGTCGCAGACCCACGCGCACTTCTCGACCTCGCTCCGGGCCTCCGAGATGGGCTTGCCCATCTCCCGCGTGATGAGTTCGGCGTACTCGTCGACGCCGTCGCGGAGGACCGTCGCGACGTCGGCGAGGAGGCGCTGGCGCTCCTCGATGGGCCGGTCGCGCCACGTCTGGTACGCGGCGTCTGCACGGTCGATGGCGTCGTCTAACTCGCGTTCGGAGAGCGACTCGTACTCGCTGACGAGGCGCTCGGTGGCCGGATTGACACTCTCCATGTGGACTGACGTACCGAGGACGGCCAGTTAGGTGTTTCTTCCCCGGCCAGAACGACGGTCCGAGTTCGGGTCCGGTCCGTGAGGCGGTGCTGGGCCAACGGGACGCCGTCGAACGGGTTGCGACTGGACACCCGTGGTGCCCGTTCGAGACGGTGACAGGGCAGTTTCCCAACAGGTGTCTCTCCAGTTCGGTGACCTGTTCCAGCCGCCACGACGACGTCGGGCAGGTGTCCCGTTCGGTGGCGAACTGGAGAGTACCGCTGCCCGGTTGCCCGCGTCGGCCGTCGTGTCGGAACCCAGTCAGACCGTGACGGACCGCACGGCTGGTTGTCCAGGCAGGGACTGGACTAGTCGGCTCTCCCGGGGCCTCTTCGACGGCAGTGCGCTACAGGCCGGGTATCGTGTGCCTTGTTAACTCGGTTCTAGATTAGTCTGTTGCGTTTCGTAGTTCGTGTCACGTGCAGTAGGTCCGGAACGTCCCCGGTCGACACGGACAGAGACGACACCGCGACGGGCATGCGTGGCCCACGACGACGGCCGACGCGTCGTGCGCCGACGGCGCAGGTCGAACCCCCTCGGGACCGAGCATTTATAATGGATGAATGGGACGTAGAGTGTATGTCTGACATTGGCAGACGGCGATTGCTGAAGCTAGCATCGGCGGCCGGCGCGACCGGCCTGACTGGGCTCTCGGGTTGTCTCGGTGGTGGCGGTGGCGGCAGCGCTGACAGCCTCTCCATCGGCGTCGTGACCGACACCTCGGGGCCGTACGCCCACCTGGGCAACTCCGTCATCAGGGGGTTGAAGCTCGGACTCGCACAGGCTCTTGACGCAGACACCGGGGGTCTCGCCGACTCGAACACGGTCGAGGGAAGCGGCATCACCGTCGAGATAATCGCGGAGGACTCCGAACTGGCGGCCGACACGGGCCGCCAGAAGGCCCGGAAGCTGGTCCAGAACGACCAGGTCGACATCCTCCAGGGGAGCGTCTCTTCGTCCGTCGCGGCAGCAGTTCAGGACGTCGCGACCGACGCGAGCAAACCGATGTTCATCGACACTGCGGCCGCAACCTCGCTGACGGGCGAGAACTGTAACAAGTACACGTTCCGACTCTCACAGACGACGTATCAGGACGCGCTCGCCGGTGGCGCGTACGCCGCGAACAACCTCGGGTCGAGTTTCTACTTCGTCGGCGCCGACTACTCGTGGGGGAAGGATTCGGTCGCCCAGTGGAAGTCCGTCATCGAGGACAACGGTGGAACCGCCGCCGGTGAATCGTACGCCGCACCGGGCACCTCCGACTTCACGCCGTACCTCCAGAACGCACAGGAGAGCGGGGCGGACGCGATGGTCGTCGCGCTGACGGGAACCGACGGCATCCGGTTCAGCCGTGACCTCGCCGACGCCGGTGCCGACTTCAACGTCACTGCGACCGGCGTCACGACGGTCCCATGGATGCAACAGGTCGGAACGGCGGCGATGGGCTTCAGCGGGATTCCGAAGTACTTCTGGACCTTCCCGGACAACGACACGAACGACTGGATCATCGAACAGTACTCCAACCACTGGGACACCGTCCCGTCCATCTTCACCGCCGGCGCACACGCGAGCGGCTACGCCATCGCACAGGGCATGCAGGCCGCTGGCTCCAGCGACGCCGACCCGCTCATCGAGGAGTGGCACGGCATGACCGTCGAGAAGACCGCCAGGGGCGATGGAAACTACCACATCCGCGAATGTGACCACCAGGCCGAGTTCCCGATGTACCTCGGGCACTTCGAGGAGAGTTCCGACGGCCCCATGGACGTCGAGCCGGTCCTGGACGAGACGTTCGACGCGGAATCGAGCATTCGCCCCTGTGGCGAGACGGGGTGTACGGGCATCGAACTGTGAACGGTATGACCCCGCTGTCGATCGGGCTCGGTGACATCGCGACGACGCTCGTCAACGGCGTCTCGTACGGGATGATCCTCGTACTGGTAGCGCTGGGTCTCTCGCTCGTCTTCGGCCTGATGGGCGTCCTCAACTTCGCCCACGGCGCACTGTTCATGCTCGGCGGGTACGTCGGGCTGGCGGTGATGAAACTGGCCGGTGGCGGTCTCGCGGGCTTCGGCCTGGCGCTCGTCGTCGCACCGCTCGTCGTCGCCGCCATCGGAGCGGGCCTTGAGAAGACCGTCTTCAAACCGCTGTACGAGACCGAACCTATCTATCAGCTGCTGTTGACCTTCGGTCTCGCCGTCGTCATCGAGGAGGCGGTGAAGTACGTCTGGGGGGCCGCGCCACCGGGCGTTCCGTCGCGGCCACCGGCGTTCGACGGTGCCGTGTCGCTCGCTGGTATCAGCCTCCCGTACTACCGGTTGTTCACCATCCTGCTCGGCGTCGGGGTCGTCGCGGGGACGGCACTGTTCCTCTCGCGCACCCGGTACGGCCTCATCGTCCGTGCCGGAGTGTACAACACCGACCGCACCGCAACGCTCGGATTGAACGTAGAGCGTGCGTTCACGGCCGTGTTCGGTCTCGGGTCGGCCATCGCCGCACTCGGCGGCGTCGTGTACATCTACCGGGCGATCGACCCGACCGTCGGGTCCTCGATCATCCTGCCCGCGTTCATCGTCGTCATCGTCGGCGGACTCGGCTCCTTCTGGGGGTCGGTCATCGCCGGACTCCTCATCGGAATCGTCTGGCAATTCTCGGCCGTCTACGCGCCGATTCCGGCCGGGACCGTGACGTTCCTGCTGATGATCGGTATCCTCCTGCTCCGACCGCAGGGGATACTCGGTGAGGCGGAGGTGGAGGTATGAGCGTCCTCGATGCGACCGACGACGTCGCAGAGACGGTCCGAACTCAGCACGCCGGCGTGGCGGCACTCGCCATCGTGGCTGTGTTCCCCCTCGTCGCGAACGTCGTCGGTGGCCTGCCGTTCATCACGAGCATCGCCATCGAGGTGATGATATTCTCCGTGTTCGCGATGAGCTTCAACCTGCTCGTCGGCTACACCGGCTACGTCAGCTTCGGCCACACCGTGTTCCTCGGGTCGGGGGCGTACGTGACGGCGGTACTCATGGAGAAGTTCGGGGTGCCGTTCGTGCTGGCCGTTCCCGGGGCCATCGCGGGAACCGCGGCGTTCGCGTTCGTCGTCGGAGCGGTGGCGTTCCGCCGGTCTGGCGTCTACTTCGCGATGATCACCCTCGGCGTCGCACAGGTGTTCTACACGCTCTTCCAGAGCTGGGACTACGTCGGGGGCGACACCGGCATCATCATCGACCCACCGACCGTGCTCGGATACCAGTTCAACCCGTTCGAACCCATCGGGTACTACTACATGGCGCTCGTCGCAGTCGTCGGGACGTACCTGCTGACGCGGTCCGTCGTCAGGTCGCCCTTCGGACACGTCCTGCAGGCCATCCGCGAGAACGAGGACCGCGCCCGCGCCATCGGCTACGACGTCCGGGCGTTCAAACTCGCCGTCTTCTCGTTGTCGGGGGCGCTCGCGGCCCTGTCGGGGTCGCTCTACGCGGCGTACTTCACCCAGGTCGCACCCGGGAGCACGCTCTACTGGACGACCACCGGCGACGGACTGTTCATGATACTCATCGGCGGGCTCGGCACGCTCGTCGGCCCCATCATCGGCGCCGGGTTCGTCATCGGCACGCAGTACGCGCTGTCGACGTATCTCGCGGGGTTCATCCCCGAGGGCGCACCGGCGCTCCTCGCCCGGCTCCCCGAGCGATGGCCGCTGTTGCTGGGGCTCCTGTTCATGCTGACGGTGCTCCGGTTCAGGAGCGGTATCGCGGGTGCGCTCGGGTTCTCCCGCGTTCGGCGCGTCGAGGGCGTCCTCCTCGACGACGAGTCCAGCACGGAGGCGACGGAATCGACGGCGGCGAGTGCAGGAGGGAACGAGGAATGACGCACGACAACGACCCCATCGTCAGCTGTACCGACTTGCGCAAGGAGTTCGCCGCCGTGACGGCGGTCGACGACCTGAACGTGGACATCTACGACGAGTTCACGAGCGTCATCGGGCCGAACGGGGCGGGCAAGACGACGACGTTCGACCTCCTCGCCGGAGCGATGCGACCGACGGCGGGACGGATCGAACTGAACGGCGTCGACGTGACTGGAAAGGGACCGGAGACCCGCGTCCACCACGGACTCTCGCGTACCTACCAGATAACGAATCTCTTCGAGGAACTCCCGGCGTTCGAGAACGTGCGCCTCGCGGTGCAGGCCGTGAGCGACGTCTCCTACGCGAACGTGTTCGACGACGCGCTGTCGGACTCGGACGTCAACCGGCGAACGAGCGAGATACTGGACCTCGTCGGGTTCGAAGAGGACCGGACGACGGCCGCCGAGAACCTCTCGCAGGGGTACAAACGGCTGCTCGAGATCGCCATCGCACTCGCTCCGGAACCGGACGTCCTCCTGCTCGACGAACCAACGGCGGGGCTGGCGGTCGACAAGAAGGAACTCGTCTTCGACGTGGTCGGCGACCTGGCGGACGAGTACGCGGTCCTGCTCATCGAGCACAAACTCGACGTCGTCCGCGACGTGTCCGACCGACTCGTCGTCATGCACGACGGGACGTTGCTCGCGTCGGGTCCGCCGGAGGAGACGCTCTCGGACCCGGCCGTTCAGGATGCCTACCTCCGGGGGGTGACGTCGTCGTGACCGACGTGCCGCTCCTCCAGCTGGAGAACGTGCACGCCTACTACGGCGACCACCACGTCCTCGACGGCATCTCGTTCGACGTCGACAGCGACGAGGTCGTCGCGTACCTCGGCCGGAACGGGACCGGGAAGACGACGACGTACAAACTCGTCGCCGGCCTCCTCGAACCCCGGTCGGGGACCATCACGTACGACGGCGAGGTCATCAACGGCCAGCCGCCCCACGTGATCGGCCGCAAGGGCGTCTCCTTCGTCGCCGCCGACGAGAAGGTGTTCCCTCACCTGACCGTCCGCGAGAACGTCAGACTGCCGACGCTCGAACGGGACGTGGAACCGGACTTCGAGTACCTCTACGACCTGTTCCCCGACCTCCGGGAGTACGAACGGTCCCGGGCGGCAGACCTCTCCGGCGGGCAACAGCAGATGGTCGCCATCGCACAGGCGCTCGCGGCCGACCCGGACCTGCTCCTGCTCGACGAACCGGTCCAGGGCCTCGCCGTGCAGTTCGTCGAGAAGGTGGCGAACCTCCTCGACCGCCTGACCTCGGAGCAGGACCTCGCCGTGATGATAATCGAGCACGACATCGACCTCGCACTGGACGTCGCCGACCGCGTTCTCGTGCTCGACGAGGGGCGGATCGTCTGGGACGGGACCAGCGAGGAACTCGCGGCCAACGACGAAATCGTCGACCGGTACATCGGTGTTCAGGGCTTCGCGTAAACTACCCCACCCTACTCGCTCACGGCTTCGCCGTTCGCTTCGTTGAGGGTGGGGTTTTCGCGTGGACTCCCGTTCTGGCCGCCGTCAGCGGCAGGCTCGTACTCGCCATTCACATTCAACGTCCCGCGATTCAAGCGCACGTTTACGGATGCGCCTCCGCCCGACGACGTTTGCGCCGAGCGGAGATGCTTCAGCCCGATGCTCTTCGCCGCGTTGTAGTCCGCATGGGGTGAGTAGTCACACTTCAGGCACCCGAATACGTCCTGTCCATCCGCAGTCGGACGGTTGTCCTCGTGGGTGAACCCGCACTTGGAACACCGTTGAGAGGTGTACGCGGGACTCACTTGTTCGACCGACACGCCGACCACCTCTGCTTTGTATTCGACATACTCGAATAGCCGTCGGAACGCCCACGCGTGCAACTTCTTGGCGTTCGGCATCCGCTCACGAATCCCCGTCAGGTTCTCGAACGCAATCACGTCACAGTCGTTCTCGACAGCTTCCGCGACGAGTTCCTTCGAGACGGCGTGTAAGAAGTGGTCGTAGCGGCCCGTCTCGGTGCGTCCGACCGACTGGATGGTTTCGTGGGCGGCCCGCGTGCCACGCTGGTGGAGCGACCCACGTCGCTTCTCGAACTCACGATGCCAGTGGTTCAACTCCGACCCGTTCCAGAACGTCCCTGTGGAAGTGACGGCGACGTTTTCGATGCCGAGGTCAACGCCGAGGACTGTGCTGTGCCCGGCGTTGCCGTCGTCGGCAGTCTCGGACTCTACGTCCGCCTTTGTTCGAACGTGAAGGTAGAACTCACCGTCTCGGTAGTGAAGTTCCCCGCCCGTCACTTCGTAACCATCGTTGAACAGATACTCCGAGTGGGGCGTCTCTCGTCCCTCGTCGGGGAGGACATACTCGGCGGTGATGCGTCCTTCAACGGTCGAGAGTGTCGCGTGGTCGTCGTTGAACGTCGCACACCGCTTGTCGTAGACGAGCGTCGGAGCTGTGACTTGCGGTTTCCCCGCGTAGTCGCCTTGCTTCCACCGAGCGACGACACCCTGTACGGCGTCGGCGGCCTTGTTGCGAGCGTTCTGGACGAGGTTCGCTTGCAGCCGCGTCTCTGCCCGCACGTCGTCGTAGGTTTCGCGTTGGAGTTCGGCTTTATTCGTGGTTTTGTACTCGCCTTGCCACGCGTAGTCTACGACGTAATTCGCAGCCCACAGGAACTCGGAGATGGTCTCGTGGAGGAGGTCGGCGTCGCTGTCGGCTACGTCAAGCTTGACGGGGACGGTGCGACGGACCTCCATCAGTGTTTCAGATGTATGCTCTGTTCTTTATATTGGTACCGGTTCGGTGGGGGAGTCAGCCCGCCATCGAGCATGGCTGGTGTCGTACCGTGACGGGTTCCTCTCCGGCCTACTCGCTCGCTTCGCTCGCTCCTTGAGGCGGGAGGCCCCACCTTGAATCACGCTGAACCGCCGTCGGACCCGGTCCGTTCTCCGCACTTTTCGGGATGCGTTCCCGTCTCGAATCGCGTGAAACTATCCGGAAGGACTTTACTCTGCGTGGCGAGACGTACTGGCATATGCCAACAGGGTACGAGCGCCTGTTCGAGCCGGTAGAACTGGGTCCGGTCACGGTCCCGAACCGCGTCTACCAGCCACCGCACGGGAACGCCTACGGCCTCGGCGACCAGCAGACGGCGTTCCGGGCCGAGAAGGCGAAGGGCGGCTTCGGTCTCATCATCCAGGAGTACAGCCAGATACACGAATCGACGGACGTGACCCCCGTCGACCCGGGCTTCATCCACAGCGATGAGACCATCCCGCCACAGCGGGAACTGGTCGACGCGGTTCACGACCAGGGGTCGAAGATATTCGTCGAACTCTGGCACGGTGGACTCACGGCTTCGAACTACGACACGCGCCACCCCCCACTGTCGTCCTCGCAGACGCCGAGCGGGAGGTACTACACGCCGAAGGAGATGGAGCACGACGACATCCAGGAGATAGTGACGGCGTTCGGCGACGCGGCCGAACGCGCCAGCAGGGCCGGGTACGACGGCGTCGAACTCCACGCTGCACACGGCTACCTCATCTCGCAGTTCCTCTCCCCGTTCTACAACGACCGCGACGACGAGTACGGTGGGTCCCTGGAGAACCGGATGCGCTTCTTCGAGGAGGTCATCGAGAGCGTCGAGGACGGCATCACCGACGACATGGCCATCGGCGCGCGGTACACCATCGACGAGCGCGTCGACGGCGGCCTCACGAAGGACGGGGAGGGCCTGGAGATACTCGAACGCATCGGCGACGACCTCGACTTCTGGGACGTCGACATCGGCGTCAAGCAGTCCATCGACGACATGATCGGCCCGAGTCGCAAGCACTCGAAGAACTACCAGATGGAGTTCGTCGAGGAGGCGACGGCGCGACTCGACGTCCCGGTCGGCGGAACCGGTCGCATCACCGACCCCGGTGACGCCGTCAGCATCCTCGAACGCGGTGCCGTCGACATGATCGGGATGGCTCGCCAGTCCATCGCGGACCCGCACTGGCCGAAGAAGGTCAGCGACGGTCGGGTCGGTGAGATTCGCGAGTGCATCGGATGCAACATCTGCGTCTCACAGTCCAGGCAGGGGATTCCCCTCATCTGTACCCAGAACCCGACGGTGGGCGAGGAGCAACGCTGGAGACCCGAGGAGTACGACGAGGTCGACGAACCGAAGGGCATCCTCGTCGTCGGTGGTGGTCCGGCGGGGACGGAGTTCGCGCGTGTCGCCGGCGAACGGGGACACATCGTCCACCTCAACGAGAAGGAGTCGGAGCTCGGGGGTCGCGTGAACTTCGAGGGGAGTCTGCCCGGACTCGCCGAGTGGAAGCGAGTCCGCGACTGGCGGGAGACGGAACTCGACAGGCTCGACTCCGTCGCAGTCCACACCGGCAGCCGTGCAGAGATGGACTACGACGACGTTCGCACCTACGGTGCCGAGATCGTCGTCATCGCGACGGGTGGGCAGTGGTCCGAGAAGGGCATCACGTCGGGGACCCACCAGCCAGTTCCCGGGTGGGACAGCGACCACGTCCTGACCCCCGAGGCGGCGATCGACGCCGACCTCTCGGACGAACGCGTCGTCATCTTTGACGAAGAGGGCTACAACGTCAGCGCCGGCGTGGCCCAGACGCTCGCCGACGACAACGACGTCACGTTCGTCACGCCTCGGACGAGCGCGTTCCAGGAGACGCTCCACACCTTCGAACGGAAGTCGATATACTCCGACCTCTACTCGTCGGGCGTGGACTTCGTCCCCGACCACGCGCTCTCCCGGGTCGACGACGACTCGGTCGTCGCAGCCAACGTCTACTCGGGGGCGGAGACGACGTTCGGCGCCGACCACGTCGTGTTCACGACGATGCGGACGTCGAACGACGACCTCTACCGGGAACTCAGGGCCGACGAGGAGACGCTCCGGGCCGAGACGGAGATCGAGGAGATACACGCCATAGGGGACTGCGTCTCCCCCCGTCGCATCGCGGACGCCGTCTACCACGGCCACGAACTCGGCAGGGAGACGTGAGGAGTCACCTGCCGCGACGAGTACGGTCCAGCACAGGGACGGATGACCACCCTCGCGGGCGCTACCTGCGACGCGTTCGCCCGTCTCAGTTGACGCCGCCGGTGTTGGAGATCCCGCCGTCGACCACCAGCGAGGACCCCGTGACGTACCCGGAGAGTTCGCTCGCGAGGTACACGACGGCGTTCCCGACGTCCTCGGGCTGGCCGAACTCCTGGAGCGGAATCGACTGCCGGTAGTCCTCCGCCCGGTCGGTCCCGACGATGGGGATGTCGTCCTCGATCATCTTCGTCTCGATGGGTCCCGGGTGGATGGCGTTGACCCTGACGTCGCGAGCGCCGAGTTCCGCGGCCAGCGAGTACGTGAGGAGTCGCACGGCCCCCTTCGACGCGCAGTAGATGCTGTTCTCGCTCCCGCCGACGAGCCCTGCCATACTCGAGATGTTGATTATCGAGCCACCGTCACCCTCCAGCATCGCCTGTGCCGCGGCCTTGGACCCGAGGAAGGTTCCCTTGACGTTCACGTCCATCACGAGGTCGAACTCCGCTTCGGTCAACTCCGTGATGGGTCCGTTCCTGATGACGCCTGCGTTGTTGACCATGACGGTGAGTCCGCCCAGCGCGTCGGCCGCACGAGTCGCCGCGACGAGGTCGTCCCACCGGGTCACGTCACAGTCGACGAACTCGGCGTCGACGCCGGTCTGCTCCCGGATCAGTTCGTGGGTCGGGACGCCACCTTCCCGTGGCTCTTCGCGAACGTCCGCGACGACGACGTTCGCCCCGTACTCGGCCAGTCTCGTCGCGATCGCACGGCCGTTCCCGCTCGCACCGCCGGTCACGACGGCCGTCTCTCCGTCCAGTAACTCTGGCATACGATACGCTCGCGGCGCCGATATTTCATCCTTGTCCCCGCCAGCCGGGACGTGTGACCCCTCAGCGGACTGGGAACGAGTCGTGGCGGTCGATACTCGAACCGAGACCCGACGTCGGTCGACTCCAGGTGACCCGACCGGACAGAGTCCAGTCACTCTCGCGAGCCATGGAGACGACGACGGGACGCCTCCGTCGCTACCCGTCTCGAACGTCGTCTCCCGTCGGGGGTTCGTGCCAACGCAACTCACGCAATAATTATGTCTTCTGCTCGTATCGTCCGTTGTATGGCACCTGCCAGAACCCGAGCAGTTCGCGCCGTCGTCCAGACACTCGACCGACCGAGTGCCGAGTTTGGCGTGTTTCGCTCGTTCACAGGGTTCCTGGCAGCCCGACTCCGTTCCCGCTCGACTCGGGAGACCGCCGGACCCCGGCCGAACGGAGGGGTCCCGTCACGGAACGGGCCACGTCACGCGTGACGGGGCACCCCGACGAGTCCGGGAACGATGACGGCACACGCACCGGGGGCGACCGCGACGTTCCGTGGTCCTCCCGTCCGACGCGACGAGCAGCGGGCGACGCGGACGACCGACCAGCGGCGGATTCGAACACGAGCACGAGCATGAGTACCCAACACGACACCGACGCGGATTCATACCCAGTCGAACCACAGACGGACGACGGCATGGCCCGTATCCTCGACGCGGAGGGCCACGTCCTGCCCGACGCCGAGGTACCAGACCTCTCCGACGAGGAACTACTCGCGATGTACGCCGACATCAAGCTGGCGCGGCGCTACGACCAGCGGGCGATCAGCTTCCAGCGCCAGGGCCGCATCGCGACGTACGCGCCCATGACGGGCCAGGAGGGCTCCCAGGTCGCGACGAGTTACGCCCTCGACGAGCAGGACTGGCTGTTCCCGACCTACCGGGACCACGCCGCGAAGCACGTCCACGGGGTGGACCTGAGCGCCCTCCTCTCGCCCCTGCAGGGGCACAGAGACGGCTACGCCGTCCCCGAGGGCGTCAACGTCATGCCGGAGTACATCCCCATCGCGACGCAGATTCCCCAGGCGATGGGGATGGCGTGGGGCTACCAGAAGCAGGGCGAAGACGACCGCGCGTGCCTGTGTCACTTCGGCGACGGTGCGACCTCGGAGGGCGACTTCCACGAGGGGCTGAACTTCGCCGGCGTCTTCGATGCGCCGGCAGTGTTCGTCTGCAACAACAACCAGTGGGCCATCTCGGTCCCGCGCGAGCGCCAGACCGCCAGCGACACCATCGCACAGAAGGCGGACGGGTACGGCATCGAGGGCGTCCGAGTAGATGGGATGGACCCGCTGGCGGTCTACCAGGTGACTCGCGAGGCCATCCTGAAGGCGAAGAACCCCGGTCCGGAGCAGTCTCGGCCGACGCTCATCGAGTCCGTGCAGTACCGCTACGGCGCACACACGACGGCCGACGACCCGAGCGTCTACCGCGCCGAGGACGCCGCCGAGGAGTGGCGCGAGTGGGACCCACTCGCGCGCATGGAGCAGTTCCTGCGCCACGAGGGACTCCTCGACGACGAACTCGACGCGGAGATATCGGAGCAGATAGAGACCAAGATCGGCGACGCCCTGGCGCAGGCCAGCCAGGCCGAGTCCCACCCGGAGGAGATCGTCGAGCACGTGTACGAGGAGCCGCCCGAGCGACTCCAGTCGCAACTGGCGGAGCTGGAGGAACTGCGCGAGAAGTACGGCGACGACGCCCTCGTCGAATGGGGTGACGAGTAGGATGAGCCAGCAGACCGCGACCGTCGAGACGGAGTCGATGACCCTCGTCGAGGGCGTCCGCGACGCCCTCCACACGGAGATGGAACGGGACGACGGCGTCGTCGTCCTCGGGGAGGACGTCGGGAAGAACGGTGGCGTCTTCCGCGCCACCGAGGGCCTCTACGACGAGTTCGGCGAGGAGCGCGTGATAGACACGCCCCTCGCCGAGTCCGGCATCGTCGGGGCGTCCATCGGCCTGGCGCTGAGCGGGCTGAAGCCCGTCCCCGAGATGCAGTTCATGGGCTTCATGTACCCCGCCTTCGACCAGCTCGTCAGTCACGCCTCGCGCATCCGGAGTCGCACCCAGGGCAGGCACAACTGCCAGATGGTCGTCCGTGCACCCTACGGTGGCGGCATCCGCGCGCCCGAGCACCACTCCGAGTCCAGGGAGGCGTTCTTCGTCCACGAACCCGGACTGAAGGTCGTGATTCCGAGCACGCCCGCCGACGCGAAGGGACTGCTCGCGGCGTCCATCCGCGACCCGGACCCGGTCGTCTTCCTCGAACCGAAGCTCGTCTACCGGGCGTTCCGACAGGACGTCCCAACCGGGTCGCACGAGGTCCCCCTGGGCGAGGCCGCGGTTCGCCGCGAAGGGACCGACGTCTCCGTCTACACGTGGGGTTCGATGACCCGGCCGACGATGGTCGCCGCGGAGGAACTCGCCGAGGACGGCGTCGACGTGGAGGTCGTCGACCTCAGGACGCTCTCGCCCCTGGACGTCGACACCATCGCCGAGTCGTTCAAGAAGACGGGACGGGCCGCCGTGGTCCACGAGGCCCCGAAGACCGGCGGCGTCGGCGCGGAGATCAGCTCCGTCATCCAGGAGGAGGCGCTGCTCTACCAGGAAGCGCCGGTCAAGCGCATCTCCGGGATGGACGCCCCGATGCCGCTGCACGCGCTGGAGGACTACTACCTCCCGCAGGCCATCAGCGTCAAGGAGGGCATCCTCGACGCGGTGGCGTTCTGAGGGTCGTTCGAGGGGCGACGGGGTGTTCGAACCGCAGAGCGTGCCGGGTCGACGACGGACGGGAATCCGAGTAACTGGGACGACCGGTCGCGCATGCTCTGCTCGCGCCAGTTTTCCCCAGCGGGACGGACGACACACCTGGCCAGTCGAGGTGCGACGGGACGTGCGAGACGGACAGGACGACCTGACAGCCGAGACGAACACGAGACGTCGTTGCCACGGCAGTGCCCGGTCTACGGCTGCTGACGTCCGAGTAACTCGAACGATAATCTCCCGTTACGAAGATACGGTTGTAACAGCATCCCGGCGGGTTGCACACTGTCGGCATCGGCGGACGAAACCGAAGGAGGAGCCGTTCGTGACCCCCGATACCGTGGTCATCGCCGGGGACTACTGCCGGTCGAGGGTACCCGAGGACCCCGACATCTCTCCCAGGGAACCGTGTACACGGCGCGAACCGACGCCCGGTATCGAACAAAATAATCAGGAAAGTGTTATACATGGTTATCTTACCAGTCGGACGTCCCGGCTCGTGTGGTAACAGGACCGTCGCAGCTCACGGGTCGACGGTCGAGTTCTCTCCCGGCACCCGCGTCGCGGGTAGACCACCAGCACGACGCCCGTGGCTGCTTTCGATGGTCGTCTCACGTGTGCCCCTCCCACCGACGCCGGTCTGTTTCCCCACTCTACGTGACCGATGGGCCGGTTCGTCGTTCGGTGCACTACGTACGTTCGTCCTGTAACGTACGCCATCCAGTAATCGAATTTATATAACTGGCCCCGTATCGAACGGCCTTCGTACCGTACGGCCTTCGCTTCGAGCCTCGCGTCCAGGGTCCCGTTCTCGAGGACTTGCCCGACCCGTGCGCACCACTGCAACGGTCACACGCGGCGGTTTCGACTCTCGCGAGGCGGAATTACACTAGACTGGCACGGCGAGTAGAACCTGGTACCGACCGGCTCGCTACTGGAGACGACGAACACGGAACGCGGACACGTTCGACGAACGTGCCGGTATGGGTACGTGAACGACCCGACCTGAACTCACGACGGGACGGTGATGACTAGCTCGTGGTCGTCGCCCTCGACGACCGGGTGGCCACAGAACGGACAGAACTCGTAGACGTGAACGCCTGGCTTGACGTTGTATCCGCCGGTGGTCTCGCAGTCTATCTTCGTCGTCGCGTCCGGGCGGTCTGCGGGCGGAGCGATCATCGGCTGGTAATCGACTGCTACTCGGCACCTGGGAGGTATAAATCTGTGCGTTCGTGTCATCGAACGGGTTGCTCCTGTCGGTCGTCGCCGTCGACGAGACGGCGGGTCCTCAGACCAAAAGTAAGACGACCGTATAGACGAGGGTGCCGACTCCGAACGCGGTGAACCGACTCTCGTCGACGTCGGGTAACTCCTCTTTGACGACGTTGAAGACGATGGCTCCGGCGACGAACCCGTAGGCCATCGCCAGCGGGAGGCCGCCGAACTCGGTCGTGAACCCGGCGACGCCGCCGACCAGCGTGGCGGTCGTGAGTATCCAGCGCCCGGTTCGGTCGAACGCTTGCCCGTGATGGCGATAGAGCCCGTAGTCGGTGACGCGAAAGTGAAAGGCCATCGCGAGGACGTAGAAGAACTGGTTCGCGGCATCCTGGGCCTCCTGGTGGAACAGGAGGTAGCCGATGATGGCGCTGTAGACGGTGAAGACGGCGAGGTGCGACCAGTAGACCAGCGGCGCGTCCTCGACGGATTTGTCCCTGCGCCGGGTGACGAACACCTCGATCCCGTAGAAGGCGACGAAGCCGACGAGCGCGACGACGTAGACCTCCTGCTCTGCGAGCAGTGCGTCGCCGCGGATCTGGCCGACCGTCAGGGCCGCCTCGCTCACCTCGGGGAGGAGGAGGACGAAGACGTACGCGACGGACGCCCCGCCCGCTGCTGACAGCCACCATCGAAGCGCCTTCTGGTCGTCGGTCCACCACCGTCCCCTGAACAGGTGGGCGAGGGCGAGGACGACCAGAAACGGGATGCCTGTGACGAGGGAATACTCGGTGGCGAGGGGTGCGAACGAGGACATGTCAGCGTTCCCCGGGCACGCAGACCGTCGGGCACCATCCCCGTGGCGCCACGACCGGCGAAGCGTCGGTCACGGTCGGGGCGACGCGATGCACCGGAACCCGACGTGGCTGGTCGAGGTGTCTATCGGTTCGGGGTAGCGTGCTGCCGGGCGGTACCGGAAGCAGTAGTTCGGCGCACAGAGGTGGGACCCACCTTTCAGGACCTTGCGTGGCATCTGGGAGGGGTCGCGCGGGTCGACGCTCGCATCCTCGGAGACGCCTCGTGGGTTCGTCGGCGTACAGCACGTCGGCGATTCGCCGGCGGTCGGGTCGGCGCTGAACCAGTCGCTGGTCCACTCCCAGACGTTACCGGCGACGTCGTAGAGGTCGAACCCGTTGGCGGGGAACGCCCCGACCGGCGAGGTGCGTTCGTAGCCGTCCAGCGTCTTGTTCTCGTGCGGGAACTCCCCCTGCCAGGTGTTCGCCTGCAATCGCCCGTCGGGCACGTGTTCGTCACCCCAGACGAACCGTTTCTCCTCCAGGCCGCCACGGGCGGCGCGCTCCCACTGCGCCTCGGTCGGCAGTCGCTTGCCTGCCCACTCGGCGTACGCCCGGGCGTCCTCGTAGGTCACGTGAACGACGGGGTGGTCCATGCGGTCCTCGATCGAACTGTCGGGGCCGAGGGGGTGCCGCCAGTCGGCCCCTCCGACGTAGTCCCACCACTGGTTGGGGTCGCGGAGATTCACCGGGCCGTCTGGGGAGCGGAAGACGGCAGAGCCCGGAACGAGGTCGTCCGGGTCGGCACCCGGGTAGTCATCCGGGTCCGGGTCGCGCTCTGCGACCGTCGTGTAGCCGGTCTCGTCGACGAACGTGGCGAACTCGGCGCTGGTGACCGGGGTCTGCTCCATCCAGAACCCGTCGACGGTGACATCGCGCGTCGGGGCCTCCTCAGGGTAGAACTCCGTCGACCCCATCGTGAAGGTCCCTCCCGGGACCCAGACCATCCCGTCGTCGGGCGGTGCGTCCGGTGGCTCGGTGTCTGTGTCGGTCATCGCTGGTCGGATTACTCCCCCCGACGGCGCGTTCGTCCTTTGTTACCCAGCGGTGACGGAGCACGACCCTTCCCACCGTGGCGATAATCCCACCTTATCGGCGGCTCGAAGGCCGCCCGGGGTCGACCGACTGGTCGAGGTCGTCCCCGCGCTCACATCGTGTCGATGGCGGCGGTGACGGCGAGGACGAACGCGTGGTCCTCGCCCGGCTGTACCTCGACGCCGTAGGTGTCCCGGATGCGGAACCACCGCTTCGAGACGGTGGCCACCGGTGCGCCGTTCCGTGTGATGGTGTACTCGTGGTCGAGGATGTTCCCCCGAATCTGCAACGGTGGACCGCCGGCGACGTCGACGGTCATGCGGTCCCGGAGCGGCGTCACGAACGCCTTCTGGATGGACGCGACTCGCCTCCCGTTCCGCTCTATCACCATCGTCTCCCTGAGTCGAAGCATGCGCTCCTGGACGCTGTAGAGGGGCTTCCCCGCCCGGTCGAGTAGCTTGATGGTGTTCCGCAGTCGCAAGGCTTTGCCGTCGACCCTGAACGCCGGGGTGCCTTCGGCCGTCTCGATGACGAAGTCGTCCCCGATCGTGAGTAGCTTCTCTCGCATCCGGTACCGCGTCGTCGCTGCGGGACCGCCCCGCCGTCGTGCCTGTCGGCGCTCTCGGCGTTGTCGGGGGCTCATCGGTCGGTCTCCTCGCGCTGTTCTCGATGCGTCTGTTCTCGGTGCGTCGTCTGCTGTGGTTCGTGTCGAGTCATTTCGTTATCCTCCAGTGCTGCGGTCGCCCGCGTTCGTGTCAGCGTGCCGCCCCGCTCAGTCGTCATAGGTCGCCCCCGCTACCTCGACCGGTTCGGTCCGCCCGGTCCGCTTGCCCAGTTCGCTGGCGACGACGATGAGCAGTCCCATCAGCGTCGCCCCCACGACGAGCATCACCACCACGTCGGGGTCGTCGAAGTTCGCCGCGCCGACCACCAGCGCCGCCGAGACGTTCCGCTGTGCCGTCCCCAGGCCGAGCACCGGCCGGGTCCCATGCTCTGGCCCTCCCAGCACCCATCCCAGTCCGAACGAGACGGCGATGAGCACCGCGAAGGCCACCAGCACGCCCGTGCCGACGACGCTGATGAGCGTCTGGACGTTCAGCACAAGCATGAGCACGACGAGGAACACCAGCGCGACGCTCGATGCCTGGTTGGCCTTCGGCTGAATCCAGGCGGCCGTCTCGTCGTAGCGGGCCTTCACGAGCAGCCCCACGGCCAGCGGGATGAGCATCAGGACGACCAGCGAACTCGCGATCTCGACCGGGTCCACCTGCACGCCCGGGAGGAGGAACGGGAGGACAACTGGAACGTACGCGACCGTCACGACCATCAGCAGGACCATGAGTCCGACCCCGAAGGCGACGTCGCCCTTCGCGAACTCGACGAGTTTCGGCAGGAAGGGCGCACCGGCGGCCGTCGCCAGCAGGACGACACCGATGGACTGCGCCTCCGAGAGCGGAATGACCAGCAGGACGAGATACGCGACGAGGGGAACCAGCACGAAGTTGACCGCCAATGCCTTCGCGACCAGGCGGAGGTCTCCCAGGGGATCGAGTATCTGACTGATAGTCAGGCTCAACCCCATCGCGAGCATGCTGCTCACGACGAAGACCAGCACCGACAGCGTCGCGAGCGATTCGAGGATGACGGCCATCGGTGGTCACGCCTCCACGGGGACGACCCCCGACATGTGGTAGGTGCCGTCGTCGAGCGACGCGATGGTCGTCCGGTCCTGGAAGCCGAATCCGTACGCGTCCTCGGCGAGTGAGTCGGTCCTGGGTTCGGTGGTGGTTGCCATAGTTTCGTTCGGTGCGTCAGCCGTCGTCTGGTTCCTCGCCCTGTCTGTCCTCGAAGAGGGGTTCGACCATCTGCTGGCCCATCTTACCCATCCAGTGGAAGGTGCCGTGTCGTGCGTACCCGACGTCCTCGTAGGTTCTGCGCACGTGTTCGCGGTCCTCGTCGTCGAGTTCGACCAGGTGGACGAGTGGGTGGCCCGGCAGGACCCGCGGGTTCGCCAGGATGCCGGCGAGGTAGCCGTCGAACGGTGCCTCGACCACGTGCTCCTCCGTCCTGAAGTGGTCCGAGATGACGCAGATGGTCTCGCCCTCGTCGACGATGGGCAGCGGCCCCCACTTCATCTCGACGAGGCCGCCGTCGTCGGCGCGGATCCACTTCTTCTGGTGCTCGCTGGTGAGGACCTTCTGGAACTCGGAGCGCCGTGGCGTCGCCTCCGGGTGCATCTCGTAGGCCGCGAGCACGTTCTCGACGGCCTGTAGTCCGAGGCCGATGAGCATCGGCTGGAAGCGGTTCGCCTCGCCCATCTCGACGGTGACGATGGGCGTGCCCTTCTCGGTCGCGACCCGGCGGAGCATGCCCGAACTGCCCTCGCTCGAGATGACGAGCGGGATACCAGCCGCTTCGACGAGTCGCTGGATGTCCTCGTCCGTCATGTCGGCGCGGCCGTGGAAGACGGTCATCCGGTTGCGCGTCGACGTGTGGAAGTCCAGGCCGATGTCGCACTTGCTGACGAACCGGTCCCAGATGATGCGTGCCATCCGCGAGGCGGTCGAGCCCCCGCTCGTCCCCGGGAACGACCGGTTGAGGTCCTGGTCGTAGATGGGGAGGTAGCGCTGCTGGGCGATGTAGCCGGGCACGTTCACGACGTGCAGGCAGACGATGGTTCCGTGGAGGTTCGCCGGGTTGTACCGGTCGGCCACTTTCTGGAGCACCTTGACGCCGTTGACCTCGTCGCCGTGTATCGCCGCGCTCAGGCACAGGCGTGGACCGGGGTGCTCGCCGTTGATGATGGTGACCGGCAGCTCGACCGGGCGGCCGAGGTAGGTCTCCCCCACGTCGTAGTGGATGTGGCGGATATCACCCGGGTCGACCTCCGCGTCGTACCGAAACGGCCGTGGGGTGTCGTGTTCTGAACTCATTGTCACTCTGTCGCCATGATGCGCTCCAGTTCGGCCTCGCGGTCGACGAACGGTTCGCCGCTGACGTCGACGGTCACCCGCGCGATGTCGCCGGTGAACTCGAACGGTTTGCGGTCGCGGTAGACGTCGCTGACGGCGCTGACGGCGTCCCGGCCACAGCTCAGTCCGGCGACGATACCGATCATGATCGGGACCGTCTTCGGGAGGTCGCCCTCGCCGACCTGCTGGTCGCCGTAGAAGAGGCTGACCGTCGCCGGGACGCCCTCGCCGTTCGCGACGTCGGGCTCGCCGGTCGCCTCGAACTCCATGCGGACCGAGATATCGCCCTCCGGGAGCGGTTCGTCCGCCGACACCTGGTACTCCTCGACGCCGACGTAGTTGTGGACGTAGTGCAGCCGGTCGTCCTCGACGAACAGACTGTACCCGCCCGACCGGCTCCCGTGTGCGAGCAGGACGCCCTCGGCGCCGCCCATCGGTACCGTCAGGTCCGCGGTGATGCTGTGGTCGCGGTTCAGTACCTTCACGGCGGCGTTCTCGGGGACGTGCTGGCCGCCTGGGTGGTACACGTACTGGTCGCGGGGTTTCCCCGGCTGGGGCCGGGGTTCCGCCAGTCGTTCGACGCCACGGCCGTCGAGCGGGAGGACGTCGTGCTTGCCGGCCTCGGTCCACCAGAGCTGGGCGAGTTCGAGCACCTTCTCCGGGTGCTCGTCTGCCACGTCGTGGGCCTCCGAGAAGTCCTCCTCGAGGTTGTAGAGTTCCCAGCCTGACTCCTCGAGGCTGGTCGCCGAGAGGTCCTCGGCCGTGATGCGCTGGCCGAACGGCCACGGGCGGACGGCGCGCCAGCCGTCGTGGTAGATGGCCCGCGTACCGATCATCTCGAAGTACTGGGTGGTGTGCTGTTCGGGCGCGTCCGGCTCGTCGAAGCTGTAGGCGAAGCTGGTGCCCTCGATGGGGGACTGGGAGTAGCCTTTCACCTCGTCCGGCGGGTCGATGCCCACCGCTTCGTAGATCGTCGGCACGAGGTCGATGGCGTGGACGAACTGGTCGCGGACCTCGCCCTCGGCGTCGATGCCGTCGGGCCAGGAGACGACGAGGGGGTCCGAGTTGCCGCCGCGGTAGCTCTCGCGCTTCCACCGGCGGAAGGGGGTGTTGCCGGCCCACGTCCAGCCCCAGGGGTAGTGGTTGAAGTGCTCGGGGCCGCCGAGTTCGTCCATCGCTGCGAGGTTCTCCTCGAAGTCCTCGGGGACGTTGTTGAAGAAGCGGTTCTCGTTGACGGAGCCGGTCGGGCCGCCCTCGGCGCTGGCGCCGTTGTCCGAGACCACCATCACGAGGGTGTTGTCCAGTTCGCCGAGTTCCTCGAGGTAGTCGAGCACCTTGCCGATCTGGGCGTCGGTGTGCTCGAGGAAGCCCGCGTACACCTCCATCATGCGGGCGTAGAGCTCCTGCTCCTCGTCCGAGAGCGAGTCCCAGCGGTCGACGTCCTCGTTCCGGGGCGACAGCTCGGTGTCCTCCGGGACGACGCCAGCCTTCTTCTGTTGCTCCAGGATCTGCTCGCGGGCCGCGTCCCAGCCCATGTCGAACCGGCCCTCGTACTTCTCTATCCACTCCTGGGGCACCTGGTGGGGCGCGTGGGCCGCGCCCGGACAGAAGTAGGTGAAGAAGGGTTTGTCGGGGTCGACCTGCTTGGCGTCGCCGATGAACTCGATGGTGCGCTGGGCGAGGTCCTCGGTGAGGTGATAGCCCTCGTCGGGCGTCGCCGGTGGTTCGACCTGGTGGTTGTCGTGGACCAGCGCCGGCGTGTACTGGTCTGTATCGCCGCCAAGGAAGCCGTAGAACCGCTCGAATCCCCGCTGTAACGGCCACTGGTCGTAGGGACCGGCCGCACTCGTCGACTCGGCTGGCGTGAGGTGCCACTTGCCGAGTGCGTAGGTGCTGTAGCCCTCCTCGACGAGCGCTTCCGAGACCATCCCGTTCTCGTGGGGGATGTGGCCGTCGTAGCCCGGGAAGCCCGTCGATGACTCGGCGATGGCGGCCATCCCGTTGGAGTGGTGGTTCCGGCCCGTCAACAGACAACTGCGCGTCGGCGAGCACAGCGCGGTCGTGTGGAAGTTGTTGTAGCGGAGGCCGTCGTCGGCGAGGCGGTCGATGTTCGGGGTGTCGATCAGGCCGCCGTAGCAGCCGAGCTGTCCGAAGCCGACGTCGTCGAGCGTTATCAGTAGGACGTTCGGGGCGTCCTCGGGGGCCCGGGTCTGTTCGGGCCACCACGGTTCCGATTCGTCGTACGTACGACCGATGTGGCCGTGGAAATCTCGTTCTGGCATTGGTTTCTCCGGTTACTCTCTCGCCATGATACGGTCCAGTTCGGCCTCGGGCTGGACGAACGGCTCGCCGCTGACGTCGACGGTCACCCGCGCGATGTCACCGGTGAACGCGAACGGCGTGCGGTCGCGGTAGACGTCGGTGACGGCGTTGACGCTGTCCTTCCCGCAGCTCAGCCCGGCCGTGAGGCCGGTCGTTATCGGAGTCGTCACGGGAATCTCGCCCTCGCCGACCTGCTCGTCGTCGTAGAACAGGCGGACGGTCGCCGGGACGCCCTTCCCGTTCGTGACGCCGGCTTCGCCGGTCGCCTCGAACTCCATACGGACCGAGACGTCACCCTCCGGGAGCATCTCGTCGGCGGCGACCTCGTACTCCTCGACGCCGACGTAGTTGTGGACGTACTTGAGGCGGTTCTCGTCGACGTACAGGGTGTAGCCACCGGAGCGGGAACCGTGGGCGAGCAGGGCGCCCTCGGCGCCGCCCATCGGCACCGCCAGGTCCGCAGTGATGCTGTGGTCGCGATTGAACACCCGGACGGCGGCGTTCTCGGGGATGTACTGCCCACCGGGGTGGTACACGTACTGGTCGCGCGACTTGCCGGGCTGGGGTCGCACCTCCGCGAGTCGCTGGGTGCCGCGCCCGTCGAGGGGGAGGACGTCGTATTTGCCGGCCTCGGTCCACCAGAGCTGGGCGAGTTCGAGCACCTTCTCCGGGTGCTCGTCTGCCACGTCGTGAGCCTCCGAGAAGTCCTCCTCGAGGTTGTAGAGCTCCCAGCCGGACTCCTCGAGGCTGGTCGCCGAGAGGTCCTCGGCCGTGATCCGTTGGCCGAACGGCCACGGGTGAACCGCGCGCCAGCCGTCGTGGTAGATGGCGCGGGTGGCCAGCATCTCGAAGTACTGGGTGGTGTGCTGTTCGGGCGCGTCCGGCTCGTCGAAGCTGTAGGCGAAGCTGGTGCCCTCGATGGGGGACTGGGAGTACCCCTTCACCTCCTCGGGCGCCTCGATGCCGGTCGCTTCGAGGACCGTGGGCATGAGGTCGATGGCGTGGACGAACTGGTCGCGGACCTCGCCCTCGGCGTCGATGCCGTCGGGCCAGGAGACGACGAGGGGGTCCGAGTTGCCGCCGCGGTAGCTCTCGCGCTTCCACCGGCGGAAGGGGGTGTTGCCGGCCCACGTCCAGCCCCAGGGGTAGTGGTTGAAGTGCTCGGGGCCGCCGAGTTCGTCCATCGCTGCGAGGTTCTCCTCGAAGTCCTCGGGGACGTTGTTGAAGAAGCGGTTCTCGTCGACCGAGCCCGAGGGGCCGCCCTCGGCGCTGGCGCCGTTGTCCGAGACCACCATGACCAGGGTGTTGTCCAGTTCTCCGAGTTCCTCGAGGTAGTCGAGCACCCGCCCTATCTGGGCGTCGGTGTGCTCGAGGAAGCCGGCGAACACCTCCATCATGCGGGCGTAGAGCTCCTGCTCCTCGTCCGAGAGCGAGTCCCACCGGTCGACGTCCGGGTTCTGCGGCGAGAGGTCGGTACCCTCGGGGACGACGCCCATCTCCTTCTGTCGTTCGAGGATGACCTCCCTTGCCTCGTCCCAGCCCATGTCGAACTCGCCCTCGTACTTGTCGGCCCACTCCTGGGGCACCTGGTGGGGCGCGTGACAGGCACCCGGGCAGAAGTAGGTGAAGAAGGGTTTGTCGGGGTCGACCTGCTTGGCGTCGCCGATGAACTCGATGGTGCGCTGGGCGAGGTCCTCGGTGAGGTGGTAGCCCTCCTCGGGCGTCGCCGGCGGCTCGACCTGGTGGTTGTCGTGGACCAGCGCCGGCGTGTACTGATCTGTATCGCCGCCGAGGAACCCGTAGTAGCGTTCGAACCCGCGGTTCAGCGGCCACTGGTCGTACGGTCCGGTGGCGCTCGTGGCCTCGGCCGGCGTGAGGTGCCACTTGCCCAGCGCGTAGGTGCTGTAGCCCTCCTCGACGAGCACCTCGGAGAGGAACCCGTTCTCGTGGGGGATGTGCCCGTTGTAGCCCGGGAAACCGGTCGATATCTCGGTGATGCCCGCCATGGCGTTCGAGTGGTGGTTGCGGCCCGTCAACAGGCAACTCCGCGTCGGCGAGCACAGCGCGGTCGTGTGGAAGTTGTTGTACCGGAGGCCGTTCTCCGCGAGTCGGTCGATGTTCGGTGTGTCGACGAGTCCGCCGTAGCAGCCTAACTGCCCGAAGCCCACGTCGTCGAGGACGACCATGAGGACGTTCGGTGCGTCCTCCGGCGCCCGGGTCTGTTCTGGCCACCACGGTTCCGATTCGTCGTACGTGCGTCCGATCTGTCCGTGAAATTCTTGTCGTGGCATGGTGTTCTCCCTGTCGACGGTCGATAGGACGCCCTCTGGGGGGCGAATCGGTCCCACGAACCGGGTCCGTGGTGCCCCGTGACAGATGGGTTCGCCTATTGAGGAGTCTATGGACTCCCCGGGTGCATTGTTATTATATCCCAATCGCCGTCGTTTCGCGCCGTACTTGCGGAAACCTCGCGTTTCTGCTCCGGTCGTCGGTTCTGGAACGACCCGGTACTCGGCGTCTCCGTCAGGGTTTCGCAGGAAAGTGAAGGTTACGCGACACGGCCTGGGAATCCGTTCCAGTCCGGGCCCGAACTCCGCCGTCGTACCTGTCGGCGACCGGACCGACTGCTCAGGCCACCGCGATGGGGGCGCGTCGGTCGTTCGTGATGACCGCGTTCGCGCCGTAGGTCACGGCCGTCACGTGGAGCGCGACGATGTCCGTGTCCGCAGGGACGGCCCACTCGCCGCCGACTGACCGGGCCTCGCCGGCGGGGATGCGGCCGGTCGACACAGTCTCCGACACTATCCCACCGTCGGCCGTCTCGACGCCGGTCAGTCGGAGTTCGTACGGTTCGCGGGTGTCGTTCGCGACGGACACCTCGACGCGCACGCCGGCGTCGGTTCGCTCGACGGCATCGATGCGTTCGGTCGGTCCCGTCTCGGGCAGGACGGTCGACCCCGGGGACGCGACCGTCGTCTCCGGTGCGTCCGACCCGCCATCGCCGTCGCCGAACACGAGGCCGAACAGGGTCGCGCTCTCGATGGCGACGGGGATGCCGACGCCGAGGCCGACGAGGAGGCGGACGACCGTCCGTCGCTTCATGTCGGGGCGGGCGGCACCCCCGGCGCGAAGGCGCCGTCGGCCACCAGGCTGTACAGCGGGAAGCCGTACGCGATGGCGACCAACACGACGGCGAGCGCCACCCAGATGCGGAAGTCGTCGAGCAGTCGCGGACTGTCGCTGGGCCCCGAGAGCGGCGCCGGAATCGTGCCGTCGACCTCGATGGTGCCCTTCTGCTCGACCAGCCAGGTCCCCGTCATCACGATGAGGAACATGACCAGCCCCACGAACAGCGCCGTCGCGCCGACGGCGATCTGTATCTGTATCTCCGGGATGGTCCCGAATGGCGTGTCGAAGACGACGTCCTGTGCGACGTTCCACTCCGGTTCGGCGGTGCGACGCGGGAGACCGGCGAGGCCACCGCGGTGCATCGCGTTCGACATCAGCGTCATGCCGACGAACCAGACGTACGGCTGGGCCGTCGCCAGGCGGCGGTGCTGGAGGCGCTTGCCCGTGACCTGTGGCCACAGCCAGTACGAGACGGCCATGAACGTCAGCGCGGAGGCCGTCCCGACGGTGAGGTGGAAGTGACCGGGCACCCAGAGCGTGTTGTGCACGAGGTAGTTGATGTTGAACCCGGCGTTGACCATGCCGGAGAACCCGCCGCCGGCGAACATCAGGCCGGCCAGCGCGGCCCCGGCGAACGCGGGGTCGTCCCACGGGAGCGTGCGGAGCCACCCGAAGTAGCCCGTCCCGCCGTTCTTGCGGGCGCCGTACTCCATGCTGGCGACCACGGTGAACGCGGTCAACAGACTCGGGAGCAACAGGAACATCGTGTTCGTCATCGCGACGAACTTGAACCCGGTCGGGATGCCGGGGTCGAGGTACTGGTGGTGGAAGCCGACGGGCGTCGACAGCACCAGGAACAGCAGGAAGACGACGCGGGCGAGCGGGTCGCTGAACAGGCGGCCGCCCGAGAGCTTCGGCAGGATGGTGTACCACACGAAGTACGCCGGCATCAGCCAGAAGTACACCACGGGGTGGCCGAAGTACCAGAACAGGGTGCGCGTGAGCAGCGGGTCGACCTCGGGGATGAGACCGAGCGACCACGGCAGCAGGAACACGAGCACCTCGATGGCCAGTCCGAGCGTGGCGATGTACCACATCAGCATCGTCACGATGGCCATGAACGTCTGGAGCGGGACGCGCTCGTCCGGGTTGTCCGCGCGCCAGGCGCGGAACGTCTGTATCCAGTCGAGGCCGGCGAGCCACGTCCCCAGCAGGAACATCGACAGGCCGATGTAGAAGATGGGGTGTGCCTGTAGCGGCGCGTAGAACGTGAACAGGACGTCCGCGCTGAACGGGATGCTGTCGACGAAGCCGCCGAGGATGGCGACCGTGGCGAACAGCGTGCCGACGGTCATGAGCGCGATCCACGCCTTCGTCGCCGCCGGGTTCGGGAGCGGTCTGTCGAGGCTCCGCGTGACCCCCCACGTGAAGATGCCCGCGAGGAAGAAGACGGTGAAGACCAGCGCGAGCAACACGCCGTGGGAGGTCAGGACGGTGTAGTAGTCGGTGGAGTCCATGACCCGGAGGACGCCGGTGCGGTGGAGCGCCTGTACCATCCCCATGAACCCGCCGATGCCCAGCGCGGCGAAGCTGATGGCGAAGCAGACGCGGACGACCTTCGCCTCGAAGGGGTACTCCTCGACGAACGTCACGACGAATCACTCCCGTTGTAGGTGTACTCGTCTTCGGGGACGACGACGAGTTTGCCCTCCATCACGTGGTGCCCGCCGCCGCAGTACTCGTTGCAGACGAGGCCGTAGGTACCGGGCTCGTCGAACTCGACCGTGATGGTCGCGACCTGTCCGGGGATGGCCATCGTGTTCGCGTTCGTGCCGGCCACCTCGAAGCCGTGTATCACGTCCGCACTCGTGATGTGGAACGTGACCTCGGAGTTGCTCGGCACGCGGATCGGCTGGTTCGTCCCCGGTTCGAAGAGGAACTGCCTGGTGACGACGTACACCTCGTACTCGTTCGGTCCGGTCTTTCGCACGCCGGGGTCGGAGAACTCGGAGTGGTTGTCGAGGTTCTGCGGGTCGACCGTCCCACCAATGTCGTCCACCATCTGGATGCCCAGGCCGACGGCCCCGTACGTGACGGTCGCGATGAAGCCGACGATGAGCAGCAACGACGCCACGAGCCAGAGTTTCTCGTATTTGTGGATGTGCACGTCAGCCCACCACCGTCGGTCCGTTCCCGAGGAACTCGACGAAGTACACGAACACCCACATGCCCACCAGTATCAGGAAGTACACGGCGATGAGGGCGAGCGTGCCGACCGGGTCGAAGTCCTCGTGGTCGAGGTCCTCGTCCGACGAACCGGCGACGGCGACGTCGTCCGCCCGTTCGCGCGTGACGACGTCGTCGGCCGCCTGCTCCCGTACGACCGGTGCCTCGTCGCTCACTGCCACCACCTCCGCTGGTCGGCGCTGGCACGAGCGTGCCACGTCCGATTGCAGTCTATCCACAACATTGCACGGTCGGGCGTTTACCCCAGTTCCCCCTATATCTGGAAGTCGATTCCCAGTGGTCGGGAATCGACGATATCTGAAAGCTACCGAGGTCTGTACGGCCCCACATGAACGTACGACAGGTCGCGTACCTCGCGCTCCTCGCAATCCCGGCCATCCTCGCCTACTCGACGAGTAGAACCCTGTATCCGGCGCTCGCGGTGGTGAACGTACTGCTCATTACGTGGGGCCTACTGCGGATGTTCGGCCCGAGCGAGACCGACCCGGACGAGGTGGCCCACTGAGATGCGGCGACGTGCGTACCTCGGCACTCTCGGGGCGGCGGTCGCGTCGGCGTCGGCTGGCTGTCTCGCGGGCGGGTCGGGCGGGTTGCCGAACACCTACCTGTCCGAACCGGACCGGGAGTACGACGCGGACGCACTCCCGTATCCCGTCCACGGCGACGAACTGCCGGCGACGAGTCTCCACGCACCCCTCCACGACACGACGGTTGACCTCGCCGACCAGGACCACGCCGCGTTCGTGACGTTCGTCTTCAGTCACTGCAACACGGTGTGCCCGGTGCTGACGACGGCGCTGCGCAACGTCCAGACGGCGGCCTCGCGCGACGGACGCCGCGAGAACGTCGCCTTCTTCGAGGTGACGTTCGACCCCGAGCGCGACACCGCGGCCCGACTCCGCGAGTACCGCGAGCAGCACGACGTCGCACCCGAGGACTGGTACTTCCTCAGGCCGGCGGACCCGGAGCAGGCCGAAGACGTCGTCACCGACGAGTTCGGCGTGGCGTTCGAGCGCACCCACCCGGAGGAGATGGACATGTACATGTTCGCACACACGGCCCTCGTCCTCCTGGCCAACGCCGACGGCTACGTCGAACGCGCCTACCAGTCGAAAGCACCGGACTGGAACCGACTGTACGACGACTACCGGGCGCTCGAGGAGGCGGGTGGCGCGTGAACCGCCGGACGCTCCTCGCGGGCGTCGGCGGCGGCGTCGCGGTCGGACTGGGTGCCCGGTTCGCGCTGTCCAGCGACGGTCCGGACACCCTCGAACCCGCGACCGTCGACGCGGTCGGCCCGGACGGCGGCGACGCCGGCGCGGTCACCGTCCCCGGGTCCGGCGTCCCGACCGTCGTGGACCTGTTCGCGACGTCCTGTCGCCCCTGTGACGACCAGGTGGCGGCCCTCTCGACGGCCCGGGAGCGACTCGACGTCGACGCGACGTTCGTCTCCGTCTCGAACGAACTCGTCGGCGAGCGCCTGACCCGGCGGGACGTCGCGGACTGGTTCGCCGACGCGGGCGGCACGTGGACCGTCGCGCTCGACGACGACAGCACGCTCATCCACCGACTGGGTGCCCGCGAGATACCGTTCACCGCCGTCGTGGCACCGGACGGCCGGGTCACGTGGTCGGAGTCGGGCGTCACCAGCGCCGACCGGGTCGTCGAGGAGGTGCGGGCCGTCGCATGAACGAGAGCCTCGTCACCGCCTTCACGGCGGGCGCCGCCTCGACCTTCGCGCCGTGTGCCTACCCGCTCCTCCCGGGCTACGTCGGCTACTACGTGGCCAACGCCGACGACGAGGACCCGATGTCCGGCGCACTCGTCAGGAGCGTCGCGGCCGGTGTGGGGGTGCTCGCCGTGTTCGCACTCGCGGCGCTCGTTCTGTCGACGCTCGGCAGGCAGGCCCTGGACGCCCTCACCGTCGCGGAACCGGTCGTCGGGGTGGCCCTCGTCGTGGTCGGCGTCGCCCTGCTGTCCGGTCGCGTCGACGTCCACGTGGCGCTCCCGAAGCGCCGCCGTTCGGTGGCCGGGTTCGCCGTGTTCGGCGCGGGCTACGCCGTCGCCGCGGCCGGGTGCCTGCTCCCCGTCTTCGTCGCCGTCCTCGGACAGTCGCTCGCCCAGCCGGCGGGTGTGGCGGCCCTCTCCGTCGGTGCGTACGGCACCGGCATGGCGCTCCCGCTCGTCGGCGTCACCCTGCTGGCCGGTGCCGGCTACGACGTCGGGACCGACACGCTCCCCCGCGTCGCAGAGCACGCGAACCGCGTCGCGGGCGTGCTCGTCGTCGCGGCCGGCGTCTGGCACCTCGCGGCAGTCGCGGGGGTGGTCGCGTGAGCGAACGTCGTGAGCGAGTGCGAGTATACCGGGGCTCTGCTCCGGGGGTGGTCGCATGAGCGAGCATCGCGAGCGAGTGCGAGTACACTGGAGCGACGCTCCAGGGGTGGTCGCGTGAGCGACGCGTCGCTGGCCGCGTTCTTCGTGGTCGGCCTGTTCGGCGGCGCACACTGCATCGGGATGTGCGGTCCGCTCGTGACCATGTACGCCGACCGCATGGGCGGCGACAGGAAGCGCCTCCGGTGGTACGACGTCCGGCAGCACCTCCTGTTCAACCTCGGCCGGACCGCCAGTTACGCGGTCGTCGGCGCGCTGTTCGGCGCGCTCGGGCTGGTGTTCTTCGACGCCGCCGCGGTCACGCCCCTCGCGGACGTCGTGCGCTCCGTGACCGGCATCGTCGTCGGTCTGTTCGTCGTCGGGACCGGCCTCGTCTACGTCTTCCGCGGGACCGTCCCCGACCACCGCGTCCCCGGACTCGACGGCGCGTTCGGGCGCGTCTACGGCGCTCTCACGGCCAGGGTCGACGGCTGGGTCGAGGGGCCCGGCATCGCGGGCCTCGGTGCTGTCCACGGCCTGCTGCCGTGTCCGATCCTCTACCCGGCGTTCCTCTACGCCTTCGGCACCGGTGCGCCGACGGAGGGGGCGCTCTCGCTGGCCGCGCTCGGCCTCGGGACGCTCCCCGCGGTGTTCCTCTACGGGACCGTCGTCGGTGCCGTGAACACCGCAGACCGCGTCCGCCTGCACCGTGCGCTCGGCGTCGCGTTCGTCGTGCTGGGGGTCATCCCGCTGTCGAACGGCCTGGCCGTCTTCGGTATCCACGTCCCGCACGTTCCACTGCCCATGCCGATGCCGACGTACTGACGCCATGTCCTGTGACCTCTGTGACCTGCCGACGCCCGACCCGCCCGTCACCGCGGGAGACGTCGAGGGCGAGTTCTGCTGTCGGGGGTGTCTCGCCGTCTCCCGGGAGTTCGACGACCTTGACGACGCCCGGGCGGTCGTCGACGAGGACGAGGACGAGGGCGAGGCCGACGCCGACGAGGGGGCCCTGTCCGACGGCGAGACGGCCTACGTCCGCGTCGACGGGATGCACTGCACGACGTGCGAGGCGTTCCTCGAACACGAGGCCGGGGACGAACCCGGCGTGGTCGACGTCGAGACGAACTACGCGAACGACCTCGCCCGCGTCGTGTACGACCCGTCGCGCCTGCGCGAGCAGGACCTGCCGGGCCTGTTCGACCGTGCCGGCTACAGCGGCCACGGACTCGACGAGGAGGAGGGAGACGACGGGAGCGAACTCCTGCGGTTGCTCGTCGGCGGCTTCTTCGGCATGATGACGATGCTGTGGTACGTCCTCATCCTCTATCCCACGTACCTCGGACTGGACGCGCAGTTCCTGCTGGCGGACCTC
The DNA here is from genome assembly GCF_051207415.1 of Haloarchaeobius marinus. Taxonomy (NCBI): domain Archaea; kingdom Methanobacteriati; phylum Methanobacteriota; class Halobacteria; order Halobacteriales; family Halorubellaceae; genus Haloarchaeobius; species Haloarchaeobius marinus. The sequence goes on from NZ_JBPKGD010000005.1 coordinate 36,059, forward strand.
TCGGGGTCGTTCGGCGGCTACCTGCTCGCGAACGTCTTCGTGAACGCCACGGTGGTGCTGGTCTTCACCGGCCGTCCCATCCTCCGGGGCGCGTACGTCAGCCTCCGCGCCGGGCACCCGAACATGGACCTGCTCGTGTCGCTGGCCGCCGTCAACGCCTACCTCTACAGCACGGCGACGATGCTCCTCGGCGGGGTCGACGTCTACTTCGACATCACCGTCGTCGTCGTCATGGCCGTCGCCGTCGGGAACTACTACGAGGCTCGCGTCAAGCGCCGGGCCGCCGGCACGCTGGCGGACCTCACCGGCGAACGGGTGACCGACGCGCGCCGTCGCACCGGAACCGGAACCGAGACCGTCCCCGTGGAGGCCCTGACCGCCGGCGACGAACTGCTGGTCAAACCCGGCGAACGCATCCCGGTCGACGGCGACGTCGTGGAGGGCACCGCCGCCGTCGACGAGTCGCTTCTGACAGGCGAGTCGGTCCCCGTCCGCGTCGAACCCGGCGACCCGGTGCCGGGCGGCGGCGTCGTGACCGACGCTCCGCTCGTCGTCGCCGTCGACGAGGGGGGCGCGAGCACCATCGACCGCCTGGTCACGCTCCTCTGGGACGTCCAGGCGGGTGGCTCGCGCGCCCAGCGCCTCGCGGACCGACTCGCCGGCGTGTTCGTCCCGCTGGTCGTCCTCGTCGCCGTGCTCGCGGTCGGCGTCCAGCTCGCCACGGGGGCGTCCGTCACGGCGGCGCTACTCACCGGACTCGCCGTGCTCGTCGTGTCCTGTCCGTGTGCGCTCGGCCTCGCGACGCCACTCGCCGTCGCCTCCGGCGTGACGGCCGCGCTGGACCGCGGTATCGTCGTGGGCGACGGGAGCGTCTTCGAGGACGCCACCGAGACGGACACCGTCGTGTTCGACAAGACCGGCACCCTCACCACCGGCGACATGCGCGTCCACCGCGTCGACGGCGGCGACGAGGTGCTCGCCCGTGCCGGCGCGGTCGAACGACTCGCGACCCACCCAATCGCGGACGCGGTCGCCGACGCCGCACCCGAGACGGACGCCGACGTGACGGCCTTCGAGAACCACCCCGGCCGCGGGGTCAGCGCCGACGTCGACGACAACCGGGTCGTCGTCGGCCACCCGGACCTGTTCGCGGCGCGTGGCTGGTCCATCCCCGACTTCGTGCGGGACGGGGTCGACGACGCCCGGGCCGACGGCGACGTCCCCGTGGTCGTCGGCTGGGACGGGCGCGCCCGTGGACTCGTCGTCGTCGGCGACGACCCCCGCGACGGCTGGGCGGCCGTGGTCTCCAGGCTGGCCGACCGGGGCAAGCGCGTCGTCGTCCTCACCGGCGACGACGAACGCGCCGCCGAGCGCTTTCGCGACCACGAGGCCGTCGCCGACGTGTTCGCCGGCGTGCCACCCGAGGGGAAGGTCGCCGTCGTCGAACGCCTCGCCGCCGACGGCACCGTCGCGATGGTCGGCGACGGCAGCAACGACGCACCCGCCCTCGCCGTCGCCGACGTCGGCATCGCCCTCGACTCCGGGACGGCCCTCGCAGCCGACGCCGCCGACGTCGTCGTGACCAGCGCCGACCTCGACCGCGTGCCGGAGGTCTTCTCGCTGACGACGGGCGCCCGCCGTCGCATCCGGGAGAACCTGACCTGGGCGCTCGGCTACAACGCGCTCGCCATCCCCGCCGCAGCGCTCGGCTACCTCAACCCGCTGGTCGCCGCGGTCGCGATGGCGGCGTCGAGCCTCCTCGTCGTCGGCAACTCCTCTCGGCGGCTCTGACGACGACGTGGCGAGAAGGGAACTCGGTTAGGGACTACCGGTGGAAGGACTGCGCCGGGGGCGTCCGCCGTCGCTTCCGGGCCAGCAGCGCCATCACGACGCCGAGCACGAGCGTCGCGAGCACCGTGCCGACGATCATCGGCGACAGGTGCGTGAGGATGCCGGCGTCCGAGAGCAACAGGTACAGTCCGCCCAGCGAGAGGACGGCGGCGATGAGCCACACTGCACCACGAGCGAGCGATATCACGTCCGGTCCTTGTCTCCTCGTCTGGGTTCGCGTCATGTACGGTGGTACGACGTACCGTTAAAAAAACGAGGTCGCCGATTCCAGACGACTGAGAATCGGGGCAGGCGCGGCGACGGACCCGTCAGTCGGCCGCGTCCGCGGGCGGTGCCGTCGCGCCGTCCGCGAAGACGGTCGCCCGGTCGGACTCGCGGCCGACCTCGAGTGCGCGTTTCGCGTCCATCCCCGCCGTCGCCGGCGTAACGCCCTGCCCGACGCCGACGCGAAGGTCGACGCCGGCCCTCGCCCGGGCCTCGTCGATGACACCGTCGTACGTCGATTCGGCCAGGAGGGGACACAGCGCGAGGACGTTGTCGCCGCCGACGAAGAACGCGAGGCCGTGGTGCTCGTACAGGGTGCGCGAGACGGCCTCGAAGGTACTCGTCATCGCGAGGAACGAATCGTACGCCCCCGTCTCGTCGGTGTAGGTCGCCGTCGCGTCGACGACGTCGAAGTGCGCGACGTGGAAGGGGTCGGCAGCCGCCAGCGCCGTGCCGCGACACGCTTCCGTCCGGGTGCTGTCCTGGGCACTCCCCGCTGCCTGGAGGCGGTCGGTCGCGTCCTCGACGGCGCTCCGTGGCGTCGACCCGGTCCCGATGCCCGCGCTGAGGGTGACCGGGTACCGGTTGCGGATGGTGGACTGGAGCGTCTCGTGTGCGCCCCGGTCGATGCCGCTGGTGAACGCGAGCAGGTTGTCGCCCCGGGCGTAGAACGCGTACCCGTCGCGCGACCCGACGAAGGAGGCGACGTCGGCGTAGACCCGCGACTGGAGCGTCTGGAGGTCCATCTCGGCACGGGGCGCCGGCGTCGTCGTCCACGGTCCGTAATCGTCCAGCTGGAAGAGCGTCGCCTGCATCATCGTTCGAGTTTCGAGGGGCCGTCTGTGGAGGTGCGTCGCCCTGTGGAAGTACGTCCGGCCGTGGACGAGCGTCCGGCGTCGTGGGCCGTGGCGTGTGACCCATCGTCTGCGGCGGTTCTGCGGCCGCGGTCGCCCACAGTACGTCCGACGGCTCGGACCGTCCCGGTCTCCTCGATGACTCCGGTGTACATCGTGTGGTTCGACCGACTTGGACGCGCCACATATGCTTTCCTATTCCAGCATGCATACCGATTCCGTGATGGGTGCGGGCATGGCCGGAGCCACACGGGTCGTGGCTTACCCGAAAACGGGTTTCGTCGGTTCGAGAACGGTGGGGCACCATCGTCACGCGGGGCTGACCCCGAGAACGAACGGACGGCTCTCTCGTCCCGGCGGACCCGTCACGCGGCGCAGTTGTTCGGACCGAGTTCGAGTTCCGTCGCCTCGCTGTCGCTCTCGACCGCGGTGCGGCCGGTGTTGATGTCGATGACGGTCTCGTAGTTCGGGGGCTTCTCGGGGGCGTTCTCCACGAGTCGGTCGACGAACGTCTCCCTGTCGAGTTGCAGGAGGTCGAGGCGCTCGCGGAGGGCACCGAGGGTCGCCTCGATGGGTTCGCCCGGCGTCCCGCCCTCGACCCGGCCGTCGGGGGTCACGGAGACGTGCCCCGGCAAAACCCGCGTGTCGTCCGGCAGTTCGAGTATCACGTCGTGGAGCGTGTCGTACAACTGCTCTGCGCCCTCTGCGGCCCCCTCGTCCCCGAACTGGAGTTCGGTCCGGCCGACCGAGTCGACGAACAGCGTGTCGGCCGAGAGCAGGAACTGGTCGTCCACGAGGTAGTTCACCATGTCCGTGGTGTGACCCGGCGCGTGGAGGGCGGTCAACTCGACGTTGCCGACCTTGATGGTGTCGCCGTCCTCGACGGGTCGGTAGTCGTACTCGACGTCCCGGTCGCTCGCCCCCGCACCGAGCAGGTACGGGACGCCTAGCGTCTCGGCGAGGGCCGGCGTCCCCGAGATGTGGTCGGCGTGGACGTGCGTGTCGACGGCCGTCCCGATGGTCAGTCCGGCCTCTTCGGCGGCTATCTCGTAGACCTCGCGCTGGCGCGTCACGTCCACGACGGCGGCCTCGCCGGTCTCGCGCGACCCGACGACGTAGCCGAGACAGCCCTTGCCGCGTCGCTGTATCTGGCGGAGGACCAGGTCGTCGCTGCCGGTCTCGATGGGCACGACCTCGTGCACCTTGCTCCAGTCCTCCATCCCTCCCTTGACGACGGTCACGTCGTCGAACCCGTGCTCCTCCATGTCGAACGCGAACGGCGTCGACGTCAGCCCTTTGCCGCAGATGGTGAGGAACTGGTCCCCGTCCGTGAGCTCCCGAACCGTCTCCAGTTGCTCGTCGCTGACGCCCTCTCGCGGGTCGTACGGGACGTTCTTCGCACCCCTGACGTGCCAGGCCTCGTAACTGTTCTCCGGCCGTGTATCGACGAGCAGGAACGACTCGCCCGCGTCGAGTTTGTCGGCGAGTTCCTCGGCAGTGATCTGGTCGACCATCGTACCTCGACGGTTCGACGGCGCGGCGCATAGGCGTTGTTTCCAGATGAATAGGGTCGCACCGGGAGGACGATGCCCTCGGTCGGACCGGCACCAGGTAGGCCCGGTGCCCGAGCGAGCGACCTGGTCGGCGTCACTCCGGTTTCTGGGCGAAGAGCACCTCTGCCGCGTGTTCGTGCGGTTCGCCGCCGGAGTCGTCCTCGAAGACGATGGATTCGGCGTCGAGGGTCGTCCACGTCGAGTAGTAGTCGGCCAGCTCTGCGGGGTCGTAGAAGTGCTCGTTCTCGGTCCAGTCTGGCGGGGTCGGCACGTCGGGGTGGTCGACGAACGCGAAGACGACGTGGACGCCGCCGGGCGTCGTCGCGGCCTGTAACGCCCGGAACTGCCGGCGGCGGTTCTCGGGGCGGAGGTACTGGACGGCCCCGACGGAGTAGACGACGTCCACCGGTTCCGGGACCGCCAGGTCGTTGACGTCGGCCTCCAGGGTCCGGACCTCGACGCCGCGTTCGTCGGCCAGTCGTCGGGCCTTCGCCAGGCCCGCCGGCGAGTCGTCCATCGCGTACACGTCGTGGCCCTGCTCGGCGAAGAAGACGGCGTCGCGCCCCTCGCCGGCCCCGACGTCCAGCACGGTGACCGACCCGTCCGACGGCAGGTGCTCCAGGGTCCGTCTGGCGAGGTCGTTCGGTTCGGTCCCCCAGTAGTACTCGTCGCGTCCGTACGCTCGTTCGCGTTCGTCGTGTTCCATCGTGTCGTCGGCTCCCGATTTCCGCCGACGGGGAAAACTGCGGCGGTCCCGGCCGGCCATCGCCGTACGTGTTCTCGGGGACAGGGCGGCGCGTGGTCGCGTCCGAACGCGGTGTGGCAGAAGTGGCAGGTCGGTGATTCTACTCGTCGTCCTCGTCGATGGCCTCCCAGAGACCGCACCAGTCATCGGCGCCGATGTAGCCCTCGACCTTCACGCAGGCACCGAACCCGTCGCCGTTCTTGTCGGGGATGAACTCCTCGCAGTTCTCGCAGGTCTGGCCCTCGGGGGCGAGTCCGGCGGCGACCGCTTCCGAGGCCTCCTGGAACCTCGCCGCCTCCTTGGTCACCAGCCCGTCGGGGTCGCGCTGCTCGCCAGCCTGCGACGTCGCAGTGCGGTACTCCTCTGGAACGGGGCCGCTCACGAACTCCTCTTCCGAGACGCCCTCCGGTAGCTCCTCTTCCTCCCCGTCCATCTCACCGTCCCCGCCCGTCGTGGTGGCGGTGTCCGCCGGGGCTCCGCCCTCCTCGGTCGGTGACGGCGATTCGGTGGCCGGACTCTCGCCGTCGCCTCCCACGCACCCCGCGAGACCGACGGCCGTGACGCCACTCGCCAGTCTGACGAACCGGCGACGCGTCTGTTCGAACAGTTCCATGGTATATTGTAGCACGATATCGATGTTAAGCGTTCTCCGAACGTCACGTTCGATGACACCACAGACACGTATCTCAGGTCGAACCGGGGAGGACGTGTGGACCGTCTCAACAGCAATCGGGACGGGAAGACCACTCGCTCGGCGTCGCGAACGGGAGGTCGCTCGTTGCCGGTCCGCTCGTCGGCGACCGCGGACGATGCGTCGAGACCGCGGGGGTGCCGACGACGACCGGAACGGCCGCTAGATTGATTCCCCAACGGCGAGACCGGTCGACGGATGCGTAGAAACGCCGGTGCCATACTGAGCAATGGAATCCAGCCGACGATTCGGACCGTGGCGTTCCTCCGGGACCACCCCAGGCTCGGCTGGTTTCCGGCGCTCGGGGTGGGTGGGTCGTTGCTCGTCTGGCTGGGATTCTTCCTGGTCTTCCGGCCACTCACAAGGGCTGTCGGTGTCGCGCTGATCGAGACCGTCGGACTGGACCCGCTCTCCGCGTTCACGTTCGGACTGTACGCGTCGACGTTGCTGCTGTTCTCGGCCCTCGCGACGGTCGTTCTCTTCACGAACGCCGGTCTGGTCGCATGCACGGCCCGACTCGTCGACGGCGAACCGGTCTCCATCGGGGCAGGGGTGGCCGACGCGTTCAGGGCGCTTCCACAGCTCGTCGTCCTCGCCGTCCTCACCGGTGCGGTGGGCCTCGTCGTCGCACTCCTCGAACGCCGGACCGAACGACTCGGGACGGTGTTCGCCGCGACCGTCGGGACCTCCTACGTCGCGCTGACGTTCTTCGTCACGCCCGCGGCCGTCCTCGACGGGGCCCCAACGGTCGAGATGTTCCGCGAGAGCGCGTCGATGGTCCGCTCGAACGTCGGAGACGTGGCCGCAGTGCACCTCGGCGTCGTTCCGGTGGTCGGGACGCTGTTCTCGATCCCCTTGTTCGTGATGCAGTTCGCAGTCGCGGTCGACATGGCGGTCGGAACGAAGCAGCTTCCGGCACTGCTCGAACAGCACGTGGTCGTCCTCGGCGGCATCCCCGCCCTCTCGATGTGGGTCGGGCTCGTCCTCGGCGCGTCGCTGGCAGCGGTCGCCAAGACTGCGACGTACGTCGCCATCGTCGAGGACCGGTCGTCGGTCCCGGTGCTCGACGCCGAAGTCACGGACGTGGTCGTTACCTCCGGGTGACCAGCCCGGTCCGTGGATACAGTGTCACCCGGTTCCGGCCGGTGACGTCAGGGGAGGAAGTCCACGACCCAGTTGATGGCGTTCAGCCCGACCAGGAGACCGCCTTCGAGCCGGGAGAGCACGTTCCGGGACCAGAAGAGCACCGTCACGACGAGCACGATACCGAGCAGCCAGGCCATGCTCTCGATGGCCGTGTTGGCGACGGGAAGCGGTCTGACGAGCGCCGCGAGTCCCAGCACGCCGAGGAAGTTGAAGACGCAGCTTCCGACGAGGTTGCCCGCGGAGATGCCGGTTCGGCCGCGCCGGACCGCGACCATCGAGGTGGCGAACTCCGGCATCGAGGTGCCGGCGGCGACGATGGTCACGCCGATGGCCCACTCCGAGACGCCCGCGTCTCGTGCGAGGTTCGACGCCGCGAGGACGAGCAGGTGCGCCCCGGCGACGACGATGGCGAGGCCGCCGACCAGCCGGACCACGTCGGTCCACTGGAACGCGACTGGTGCGCGCTCCTCGGGGCGGAGGCTGCCGCTTCCCGTCCGGACGAGCACGAAGAGGTACGCCGCCAGCAGGGCTAACAGCAGGCCCCCTTCGAGTCGTGAGAGTCGCAGGTCCCACAGCAGCGCGAAGACCAGCACGGTCGCCCCGAGCAACGTGACGCTGTCGCGCCTGACGAGGTCCTGCGAGGTGGGCAACTCGCGGACGAGGGCGACCCCGCCGAGGATGAACCCGAGGTTCACGACGTTCGACCCGACGACGTTCGCGACGGAGATGTCCGACTTCGCGGCGAGTGCGGCGTCGAGGGTCACGGCGAACTCCGGGGCCGAGGTCCCGAAGGCGACGACCGTGAGGCCGACGACGAGTCCGGGCAGTCGGAGTCGCCTCGCGATGCGACCGGCCCCCCGAACGAACTGCAACGCTCCGTACCATAGGCCGACGACGGCGACGGCGACCAGTGCGAGGTCGACGAGTACGTCCGTGCGAACCACCATCTGTTGCCAACCGGTTCACCCCTCCAGTCGCGCCAGACACGCCTCCCGGAACTCGGGGAGCGTGACCTCCTCGCCGCGTTCGACCTTGACGACGACGCCGTTCCGGTCGTCCAGGTAGAGGTGAATCGCCATCGCACGCTCGTGTTCGACGACGAGGGACCGCGCCTCGCCGAGGTGGGAGTACACGTCCTCGACGTGGTCCTTGTTGAAGACAGTCATCGACCGGTGGATGACGACGTCAAGTTCCTGTTCGGAGAGTTCGGACTCCAGCCCCTTCCGGATGTAGTGGACGTGATACGAGAACGCTTCGTGGTCGAACGCCGCGACCCACCGGAGCGAGTCGCCGAAGCGGTCGTGCAGGAACGAGACCAACGCCTCGTAGTTCGGCTTCGCCATGTGTAGGGAGTCGGCGACGCGAGTAATAAAACGGGGACTCGGCTCAGACGAACAGCAGGCCGAGCACGACGACGAGTGCGAGGACCAGGAGCGCGATGCCCGTCCCGATGCTGTCGTCGGGGACGGGGCCTAGCGGTCCCTCCTCACGGAGTCGTTCCGGGTGGGACGCGACCCGTATCGCCGCCGCCGTCGCCCGGCGCACGGCCGAATCGAGCCGTGACGCCGTCTCGCCGACGGCCACGGTCCCGGCCCACAGCAGGCGGTTCCCGGCGGGATGGTACACCGAGTCGAGGTCGGGGACGCCCGAGACGCGACCGAGTGCGTCCCTGAGGAGGACGAACGCGACGCCGCCCGCCGCGAGTATCGCGCCGGCCTTGACGAACTGGCTCGTGGCGAAGGGCTTGGCCGCCTCGGTAGACCCGGGCAGCACGGCGAACTGGAGGGCCGGAACGAGGCCGAAGACGACACACGGGATGGCCAGGGCCGCGAACGCCAGCGTCTCCATCCGGCCGGCGTCCGCGACGTCGTGACCGTGGTCGCCGTGGAAGAAGGCGTAGTAGCCGAACTTGGCGAACGAGACGACGGTCCCGACGCTCCCGACGACGAGCAGCCACCAGAGGACGTCGAGGCCGGCGTCCTCGGCGGCGTCGACGACCATCGCCTTGCTGACGAACCCGTTGAACCCCGGCACGCCCGAGATGGCGAGCGCGGCGACGAGGAACGCGGCGAGCGTCACCGGCATCGGTCGGGCGAGGCCGCCGAGTCGCTTCAGGTTCGATTCGCCGGTCCGGACGACGAGCACGCCGGCGACGGCGAACAGCAGGCTCTTGTACAGGACGTTGTTGACGAGGTGGGCGAACGCGCCGGCGACCCCGAGCGGTGACGCGATGCCGATGCCGGCGACCATGAACCCGACCTGCGAGACGATGTGGTAGGAGAGGAGTCGCCGGACGTCCGTCTGGAGGATGGCGTACGTGACGCCGACGACGAGCATCACACCACCGAGGTACGCCAGGAGGACTCCGCCGTCGGGGAACGCCCGGGCGAGCGCGTAGACGCCGACCTTCGTGGTGCAGGCGGCGAGGACGACGCTCGTCGCCACGTGCGGTCGCGGGTAGGTGTCGACGAGCCACGGGTGCAGGCTGACGAAGCCGACGTTCAGGCCGATGCCGACGAGTCCCAGCGTCGCGGCGAGGCCGCCAGCCAGGCCGCCGCCGTCGAAGAGGAACGTCCCCGCCTCCGTGAAGTGTACGAGGACGGCAGCGAGGAGTGCGAGGCCGCCCAGTTCGTGGTAGATGGCGTACCGGAGGCCGGCCCGCCGTGCCGACGCGTCGCCGCTGACCCAGACCAGGGCCGTGGCACCGACGGCCAGCACCTCCCAGGCGACGACCAGCGTCAACCAGTCGCCGGCGAAGACCGCGCCGAGGCCGGCACCGAGGTAGAGCAGCGACAGCGATAGCTGGCGACGCGACGAACCGGTCCCGTAGCCGTACGCGATGCCTGCGCCGGCGAGGAACGCGAGGACCAGTCCGACCGTGCGCGAGAACGGGTCGACGTGCAGGAGGGCGACGTCGAACCCGAACAGTCGCGTCCGGAGGTAGACGCCCTCGGGGACGAACGCCAGCCACGTCGCCACGACGACCGGCAGGCCGATACCGAAGGGTGTCCCCGCCCGCCGCGGCAGGACCGCGACGAGTACCGCCGCCAGAACCAGCACGACCGCGGGCGGGAGGAGCGTGAGCGGGTCGACCATCAGGGGACCACCCCCGTCGAGACCGTCCGGGCCAGGTCCCAGAACGGCGTCGCGTCCGGGACGACGCCGAGGACGATGGCACCGCCCGCCGTGACGAGTATCGGCCCGACCAACCGCCACGTGCTCTCGGTCAGGGGCGTTCTGCGGTCCCACCCGGTCGACTGCTCGTCCTCGTCCGGAGCCTCTCTGCCGCCGTCGTGGGCCGCGGCGGGTTCGTCGTTTCTCGCCCCGTCGTCGTGGTCCCGCACCGGTCTGAACCCTGTCAGTGCGTCGCCACCCGAGTACGCCGTCAGGAGGACCGGCCAGAGGAACAGGAGTTTGAGTACGCCGGCGAGGAGGAACACTGCGGCGTAGGGCAGGGCGTCCGCTTCGAGCGCCCCGAGGACCAGGTGCCACTTGCTGACGAATCCGGCGATGCCGGGGAAGCCGACGAGGCCGGCGCTCCCGACGGCGAACGCCGTCATCGTCGCCGGCAGTCGTCGCCAGATGCCGCCCATCTCGCCGACGTACTCGACGTCGGTCTCGACGTAGATGGCGCCCGCACAGAAGAACAGGGTTATCTTCATGAAGGCGTGGGCGACCAGGTGGAGGAGCGCGCCGAAGACGGCCGTCGGCGTCAGCAGTGCGACGCCGAGCACGATGTACGAGAGCTGGCTGACCGTCGAGTAGGCGAGGCCGCGCTTCAGTTTGTCCTGGCGGAGCGCGAGCACGCCGCCGAGCAGCATCGTCGCCGCCGCCGCGAACGCCAGGGGGTCGCCCAGCCCCAGCGACCGGACGGTTCCGACGCCGAAGACGAACAGCACGACGCGGGCCAGTCCGAAGACGCCGCTCTTGACGACCGCAACGGCGTGCAGGAGGCCCGAGACCGGCGTCGGCGCGACCATCGCGTCGGGGAGCCAGCCGTGCAACGGCATCACGGCTGCCTTCACGCCGAAGCCGGCCACCAGCAACGCGTAGGCGACGGTCGCGACGACCGGTTCCGATTCGAGGCCGGAGAGTCCGCCTGCGACGAAGTCGACCGACCCCGCTGTCACGTAGACGAGGACGATGCCGGCGAGGATGGCAACGCCTCCGGTCAGGGTGTACGCGAGGTACTTCCGGCCGCTCCGGCGCGCCTCCGCCGTCTCGTGGTGCGTGACCAGCGGGTACGTCGCGACGGTCAGCAGTTCGTAGAAGACGAACAGGGTCAGCAGGTTCGCCGCCAGCGCGACGCCCATCGTCGTCCCGATGCTCGCTGCGAACGCGGCGAAGTACCGCGTCTGGTCGTGCTCGTCCAGGCTGCGCATGTACCCGACACTGTAGACGCTCGCCACCAGCCAGAGGAACGAGGCGAGCAACGCGAACAGCGCGCCCAGGGCGTCAACGCGGAAGGCGAAGGGCGTCCCCTGGACGAGTTCGCCGAGCACCGTCTCGGACACGACGCCGTTGAGGACGCGGGTCGTGGCCAGCGACGTCACGCCGAGCGTGAGCAGTGCAGCCACGAACGTCCAGCCCTCCCGGACGGTCGGACGAGCGCCCGACGCTAGGATGGGCACGACGGCGGCGAGTGGAACGACCACGATGGCCAGGGGGAGGACCGACGGCGTGGTCACGGGCGACCCCCCTCCACGGCCGGGAGCAGGAGGTCGGCGAGGCCCGCCGAGGCGAACCCGAGTGCGAGCGCGACGAGCGCGGCGACGACGCCGGCCGCCACCATCCCCGGACTCACCGACCCCGGATCGACCCGTCGGTCGCCCGGTTCGAGGTACAGTCGCTGTACGAGGCGTGCGAAGTACGTGAGCGACAGGACGGTGCTGACGAGGACGGCGACCGCGACGGCCCAGGCACCGGTCCGGACCGCGCTCAGGACGACGTACCACTTGCCGAAGAAGCCGACGAGGGGTGGGATGCCGACGAGGCCGAGCGAGAGCGTGGCGAGGACGGCGCTCGTGACCGGCAGGTGGTCCCCGGTGCCGGCGAACTCGTCGACCGTCCGGGCGTCCGTGGCGGATTCGACGACACCGACGGCCGCGAACGCGCCGCCTTTCATCACGGCGTGACCGAGCAGGTGGACGACGCCGCCGACGATGCCGAGGGGCGTCCCGAGTGCGACGCCGGCGACGACGATGCCCAACTGGGAGACGCTGGAGTAGGCGAGCATCCGACGGACGTCCCGCTGGAGGAGGGCGAGCGCAGCGCCGACGACGATGCTGACGACGGCCGCCAGTTGCAGGCCCGCGACGACGAGCTGGTTCGCCGCGAGGAAGTCCACGGTGAACACCGAGACGAGGAGCCGAATCAGCGCGTAGGCGGCGACGGTCGAGACGATGACGGCGAGGACGGCCGCGATTCCGGCCGGGGCCGTCTGGTAGGCGTCGGGCTTCCAGGTGTGGACTGGGAAGAGCGCGATCTTCACGCCGAGGCCGACGACGACGAGGCCGAACGCAGCGAGGACGAGGCGGTCGTCGTACCCGACGGTGGCCAGCAGCGACGAAAGCGCCCCCATGTTCAGCGTCCCGGTCGCGACGTACAGGTACCCGACGCCGAGCAGGTACAGCGACGCGCCGACGGTGCCGACGAGGAGGTACTTCAGCGCGGCCGGCGCTGCACCGGCGTCGTCGCCCACCGCGACGAGGGCGTACGCGCTGAGGCCGCTTATCTCGAGGAAGACGTACAGGTTGAACACGTCCCGCGTGACGCAGATGCCGGTCGACCCCGCGACCAGTAGCAGGTAGAGCGTGTACCCGGTCGCCGTCCGGGGACCACCCCGGCGCGTGTAGGCCAGACCCCAGAGCCCCGCCACCGCGACGAGCAGGACGAAGACGGCCGAGAGGCGGTCGACCGCGAGTTCGATGCCGAGCGTCGCCGGCAGGCCCCCCACGACGGTCTGCATCGGCCCGTCGACCGCCACCGTCCAGGCGACCCACGCCGCGAGCACCGTCTGGGCGAGCAACCCCACGGCGGCGACGGGCCACCCGATCCGGTCGAACCGCCGTGCCAGCACGGGGGGAGCCGTCGCGGCCACGATGGGAATCGTCACCAGGAACGGCACGAGGTCACTCACGCCGGTCCACCCCGTCGGTCGAGTCGTGGAGTCGGTCCGCCCGGACGGTGCCCCGTTCGTCGTAGATGCGGACGACGAGGGCGACCGCGAGGGCCGTCACGCTCACGCCGACGACGATGGCCGTCAGGATGAGGACGTGCGGGAGGGGGTTGACGTACGGTCCCTCGCCCGGTCCCGAGACGAGGGGTGACTGTCCCCCGGTCCGGACGGCGGCAGCGATGAACACGAGGAAGATACCCGTCTGGAACAGGTTCAGACCGAGCACCTTCTTGACGAGGCTCTCGTCGTCCACCAGGACGTACAGTCCCAGTCCCATGAGCAGGACGGCGACGACGTACGCCGCCCGCCCGCCGAACACTGCGGTCATCGGTCGGCCTCCACGCCCAGTTGCAGGACCATCACGAGGATGGTCGTCGCCACCGTCGCGCCGATGCCGAGTTCGACCAGTTCGACGCCGTAGACGACCGCCTTCGGGACGGGGTAGGCCGACAGGTCGAGGAACTCGCCACCGAACAGAATCGCGACGGTGGCGACGGTGGCGAAGACGAGGACCCCGGAGACGGCCAACCAGGTGAGCGTCGGCGCACTCAGCCAGCGCCTGGTCTGGGTGAGGCCGAACGAGAACGCGACGGTGATGATGCCCGCAGCGACGACGACGCCGCCCTGGAAGCCGCCGCCGACGGAACTCGTCCCGTGGAACATCGTGAACAGGCCGAACGTCACGACGAACGGCGTCGTCAACCGGACCGTCTTCGTCACGACGGGACTGTCCAGCGGTCGCCCCGAGGGATGGGCGTCCGGGCGGTCCTCGCCGGGTGGTCCCGCACCGGTCATCGGACCACCTCGCGGTCGAACACGACGAGGACGGCGACGCCCGCGGCGAAGACGACGACCACCTCGCCGAAGGTGTCGAACCCACGGAAGACGACCAGGATGGCCGTGACGACGTTCGACACGTCCAGCTCCGGGGCGCGCTCCAGGTAGGCCGGAGCGACGCGCTGGAACCCGGGTGCCGACGGGTCGCCGACCGCCGGGAGCGCGGGGACGGTCCACAGCAACGCCACGACGAACCCGGCGACGAGCGCAACCGAGCGGGGTCGGACGGTCTCGACGGACCGGAACGGTCCCGGTCGGGGGAGGCCGGTCCGGACGGCGACGACGAGGAACAGGGCGGTGGTGACGCCGGCGCCGACGGCGGCCTCGGTCAACCCCACGTCGGGGGCGCGGAACACCGACCAGAGCATCGCCATCCCGAGGCTGTACACGCCGAACGCGACGAGCGTCGCGAGCGGGTCGCTGAACGCGACCACCGTCACGGCCGCCACGAGCAGCAACACGAGCAGTGCGGCCACGACGGCGCCGGTCATGTCTCGTCGTCCACCTCCGACGTCCACGCGTCGTACCCCTCGACGTCGGCGGCGCGGACGATGGCGTGCGTCGCGGTGGGCGTCGTCACGAACACGAACACCAGCAGGAAGGCGAGTTTGACGGCGTCGCCGCCGAGGCCGACCGCGAGGCCGGTCCCCGCGACGGCGAAGAGCGTCCCGAGCGTGTCGCCCTTCGACGTGGCGTGGGCGCGCGAGTAGAGGTCCGGCAACCGGAACAGGCCGAGGGTCGCGAGTCCGAACGCGAACACCGTCCCGGCACAGCAGACGAGGACGGCCGCCTCCGTCGGCGTCACAGTACCCCTCCACGTTCGATGGAGACCTTCGCGAGGCCGAGCGAGAGCAGGAAGTTCAGCAGGGCGTAGACCAGGGCGATGTCGATGAACCCCGGTTCGTCGAGGCCGACCGAGAGGAGGGTGAGTACGACCACCGTCGCGGTGCCGATGCCGTTGACCGCGACCACCCGGTCCGGGAGCGTCGGTCCACGAACCACCCGGTAGAACGAGGCCAGCACGGCGACGACGACCAGGAGGGCGGCCCCCACCATCGCGTCGTCGACGAGGGCGCTCTCGACGCCGGTCATCCGTCCGCCTCCCGCCCACGGAACACGAACCCGACGGCCCGTTCGAGGGTGCGCTCGCGGAGACTCGTCCGCGACGCCTCGGTGAGGGTGTGGACGACGAGCGACGAGTCGTCGACGTCGACGGTGAGCGTCCCGGGCGTCAGCGTGATGCTGTTCGCGAGGATAGCCCGTTCGAGGTCCGAGTCGGCCGCGACGTCGACCGCCTCGAGGGAGGGGTCGATGGGCAGGCGAGGGTCGAGGAGGACGGCCGCCATCGCGACGTTCGCCCGGAGTATCTCCCAGACGAGGTACGGGAGAAAGAGAACCGCCCGGGCGACACGGGGCAGGGACCGACGCAGCGTCGGCGGGGCCGTGAACGTGACGTGGGACAGGAGCAGGACGACGACGGTGGCCGCGATGGCACCCGTGACGACGTCGAACGGCGTCTGGTCCCCGAGGAGCAGGTAGAACCCGAACGAGAGCGCGAAGAGGGTCGCTCGCTGTGCCCACCCGGTCCGTCGTCGCAGTCTCCTGTGCGAGCGACGCGGCGACGTGGGCCGGGGGCGCACGTGTATCGGGACCTCGGGCAGGTGCGACCGGAGCGACGAACGGGAGACGTGGGGGTCCACCACGACCCGTTCGGCGGCGGCCGTCTCGATGGCGTCCGCAAGGGTATCGACGGAGAACGGGCCGAGGACCTCGACGGTCGCGTCCAGGCCCCGGTCGTCCAGGAGCGACCCGACCCTGTCGGCGAGCGGTCTGTCGGGACAGAAGACGGTGACGACGAGGCGGTCGGTACCGAACTCCTCGATACCCAGTGCAACCGTCTCGTCCAGCGTCGACGCGTCCGCGACGACCACGGCGAGGCGAACGTCCTCGGCAGAAGGCATTGTGTTGAAATTATTCAGACAGGAGTATCATTGTTCTGGAGGTGGAGCGTCGGCGGTCGGCATCCTGGCCATCGACCGGGTAGCCGTCGGACGCCAGAGCAGGTGGACCTGAGAAAGATTCTTCGCCCAGGTTGTCATGTGTTATCACGTGGTACGAGCATGAAGCACACACGCGACGAGTCGCTCGCACGACTCAGGGAGACGGTCGAATCGGGAGCACCCGTCGTCGGGGCAGGCGCGGGAACCGGCATCTCGGCGAAGTTCGCGGAGCGCGGCGGCGTCGACCTGCTCATCATCTACAACTCGGGACGCTACCGGATGAACGGGCGGGGGTCGCTGGCCGGGTTGCTGCCCTACGGCGACGCGAACGAGATCGTCCTCGACATGGGACAGGAGGTTCTCCCGGTCGTGGAGGACACGCCGGTCCTCGCGGGCGTCAACGGGACAGACCCCTTCCGGGAGATGGACGTGTTCATCGAGGACCTGCGCCGACGCGGGTTCTCGGGCGTACAGAACTTCCCCACGGTCGGCCTCATCGACGAGGACAGCGGCTTCAGACAGAACCTGGAGGAGACCGGGATGGGGTACGACCAGGAGGTGGAGATGATCCGCGAGGCGTCCGACCAGGGGATGCTCACGTGCCCGTACGTCTTCAGCGAGGACCAGGCACGCGAGATGGCCGAGGCCGGCGCCGACGTCGTCGTCTCGCACATGGGACTCACGACCTCCGGCGACATCGGGGCCGAGACCGCACTGGACCTGGAGACGGCCGCCGAACGCGTCCAGGCCCACCACGACGCCGCGAAGGAGGTGAACGACGACGTCATGGTCATCTGTCACGGCGGTCCCATCGCCTGGCCGGACGACGCGGCGTACGTCCTGCAACACACCGACGGCGTCGTCGGCTTCTTCGGCGCGTCCAGCATCGAGCGACTGCCGACCGAGAAGGCCATCGAGGACCAGGCCCGCGAGTTCAAGGAGGTCGAGTTCTGATGGCCACGTCCGAGTACTTCGTCGAACCCGACGACGTGGAGAGCCAGCTGTTCGACTGGGGCGTCCTGAAGTGGATGAGTACCCCCGACGTCACCGGCGGCGAGCGGTTCAGTGCGGGCGTCGTCAAACTCGAACCGGGCAAGGGACACGAGCGTCACACTCACCCCGACAGCGACGAGATACTGTACGTCGTCCGCGGGGAGGGAGAGCAGGAGGTCGCCGACGAGACCCGCGACATCGCGACCGGCGACATGGTGTTCGTCCCCGAAGGCGTCGAGCACGGGACGGTCAACACGGGGTGGGAACCACTCGTCCTCCTCGCGGTGTACGCGCCGCCGGGGCCGGAGGACGTGCTCCGCGACCTGCCGGAGTGTGACATCGTCCCGGCCTGGAAACTCCCGACGACCGAGAACGTCGACCCGGAGGCGAAGTGACCGTGGCGGTCGTTCTCGTCGGGACGCTGGACACGAAGGGCGAGGAGTTCGCGTTCGCCCGCGACGTCATCGAGTCGCAGGGTATCGACGTCCACGTCGTCGACACCGGCGTGATGGGCGACCCCGAGTTCGAACCGGACACGTCGGCCGCCGAGGTGGCCGAGGCGGGCGGGACGACGCTGGCGGCGCTCCGCGACTCCGGCGACAGGGGGGAGGCCATGGAGGCGATGGGTGCGGGTGCGGCCGCGATAGCCACCCGGATGTACGAGGACGGACGGCTGGACGGCGTGCTCGGACTCGGCGGGTCGGGCAACACGTCCATCGCCACGACGGCGATGCGTGCGCTCCCGGTCGGCGTCCCCAAGCTGATGGTGTCGACGATGGCCTCCGGCGACACCGAACCGTACGTCGGCGCGAAGGACGTGATGATGCTCTACTCCGTGGCCGACATCGAGGGGCTCAATCAGCTCTCCCGACGCGTCATCTCGAACGCGGCGCTGGCGATGGTCGGCATGGTCGCCAACGAACCCGACGTGACGGTCGAGGAGCGCCCCACGGTCGGCATCACGATGTTCGGGGTCACCACGCCCTGCGCCCAGCGTGCCAGGGAGTACCTGGAGGAACGCGGCTACGAGACCATCGTCTTCCACGCGACCGGGACCGGCGGCCGGGCCATGGAGGACCTCGTGCGGCAGGGGGTCATCGACGGCGTGCTCGACCTGACGACGACGGAGTGGGCCGACGAACTCGTCGGGGGCGTCCTCAGTGCCGGCCCCGAACGCCTCGACGCGGCCGCCGAGACGGGCGTCCCGCAGGTGGTCTCGACGGGGGCGCTCGACATGGTCAACTTCGGTCCCCGTGACTCCGTGCCCGAGCAGTTCGAGGGGCGGCAGTTCCACGTCCACAATCCGCAGGTGACGCTGATGCGGACCACGGTCGAGGAGTGTGCGGACCTCGGCGAGATACTCGCCGAGAAACTCAACGCCGCGACGGGACCGACTGCACTCTTTCTCCCCCTCGGCGGCGTCTCGATGCTCGACGTGGAGGGCGAGGCGTTCCACGACCCCGAGGCAGACGGGGCGCTGTTCGACGCCATCCGGGAGCACCTCGACCCGGAGGTCGAACTCGTCGAGGAGGAGACCGACATCAACGACGAGTCGTTCGCGGTCGCGATGGCCGAGAAACTGGACGAGTACATGCGCGAGTCGGGCGTCGTCGACCGGTCGGCCTAGTGTGCCGTCCACCCGCCGTCGACGGGGACGTTCGCGCCCGTGATGTACGAGGCCTCGTCGGAGGCGAGGAACATCGCGATGCCGCTTACCTCCTCCGGCTGGGCGACCCGGCCCATCGGGGTCTGTCCGCGCACGAACTCGTAGAACTGCTCCTGGTCGAGGAACTCGTCGGTCATCGGCGTCTCGACGAACCCCGGACAGATGCTGTTGACGCGGACGCCATCGCTGGCGTAATCGATGGCCACCTCGCGGGTGAGGTTCACCACGCCGCCCTTCGCGGCCGAGTACGCCGAGGCGCCGGGGCCGCCGACGAGGCCGTAGATGGAGGCGACGTTGACGATGGCACCGTCGGACCGCTTCAGGTGCGGGAGCGCCGCCCGCGACCCGTACATGACGCCGTTGAGGTTGACCTGGATGACGTCCTCCCAGTCCCTGAGCGTCATCTCCTCGATGGTGCCCGCGCGACCGATGCCGGCGTTGTTCACCATGACGTCCAGTCGCCCGTACTCCTCGACGGTGCGTTCGACGAGGTCCTCGGCCTGCTCGAAGTCCGAGATGTCACACCGGTGGTAGTCACAGCCGAGTTCCTCGGCCGTCGCCTTGCCGGTCTCCTCCGTGCGGTTCGCGATGACGACCTCCGCGCCGTGCTCGACGTACTTCTCCGCGATTGCCTTGCCGATTCCAGTCGAACCGCCCGTGACGATGGCTATCTTGTCTTCCAGCATGGTTGCGTGTGATACGTTCGCATCCCTCGGCCAAAAATCGTCGCCGGGGCGTCACGAGTGATCCGGTCCGCACGCGAGAGACTGTACACTTATTGGGCCACACATATCAATTCGATACGATAGCAGATGGGGAGCGACGAGAAGCGGTACGGTCGGGTGCGACGCGTGGGACTCGTCCTCGGTCCGGCCCTGTTCGTCCTGACCAGGTCGTTCGTGTCCCCGCCCGGCCTCTCGCCGGCGGCCAACGCCGTGCTCGCGAGCACGCTCTGGATCGCGGTCTGGTGGATGACCGAGGCGGTGCCGATTCCGGTCACGAGTCTGCTGCCCGTCGTCCTGTTCCCGACGCTCGGCGTGGCGGACGTCGCGTCGACGACCGCACCGTACGCCGACCCGGTGGTCTTCCTGTTCCTCGGCGGGTTCCTGGTGGCACTCGCCATCGAACGGTGGAACCTCCACCGCCGCATCGCGCTGACGGTGTTGGTCCGCGTCGGCGACGACGCCCGCCGGTTACTGCTCGGGTTCATGCTCGTCACGGCGTTCCTCTCGATGTGGGTCTCCAACACCGCGACGGCGATGATGATGGTCCCCATCGGGATGGCGGTCGTCGGACACCTGCAGGACGGCGGGAGTCCGGACGAAGCGCCCCCGGCCACACCGAGTCCGCCGCTGGAGACGCTCGACGCCGGTTCGGTGCGACAGTCGGGGTTCGGGACTGCGTTGATGCTCGGCATCGCCTACTCGGCCTCCATCGGCGGCGTCGCGACGCTCATCGGGACGCCACCGAACGCCATCCTCGCGGGGGTCGCACGGTCGTCCCTGGGAATCGACATCGGCTTCTTGCAGTGGATGCTGTACGGCCTCCCGATAGCCGTCGTCTTCCTCGCCGTGACGTGGGTCGTCCTGGTCGCGCTCCTCCGGCCGACGGTCGAGACGGCGGGCGACGGTCGCGGCGTCGTCGCGGAGCAGTTGGAAGCCCTCGGGCCGATGTCGGTGGGCGAACGTCGCGTGCTCGCCGTCCTCGCCGTCGTCGTCTCCGGGTGGCTCCTGCGACCCTTCGTGCTCGAACCCCTCGTCCCGGGTATCACCGACACCGTCGTCGCCGTCGTCGGTGCCATCCTCGTCTTCCTCGTGCCGGTCGACCTCGACCGTGGCGAGTTCCTGCTCGACTGGGAGTCGACGAAACGCGTCCCCTGGGGCGTGTTGCTCCTGTTCGGGGCGGGGTTCTCGCTGGCGAGGGCGTTCCAGTCCAGCGGACTGGACCGGTGGATCGCGGGTGGCCTGACCGGACTGGAGGGGGTCGGACTCGCGTGGGTGCTCCTCGCGGTCGTGACGCTCACCGTCTTCCTCACGGAGGTCACGTCCAACAGCGCGACGGCGTCGCTGTTCGTCCCGCTGATGGCGAGTCTCGGCGCGACGCTCGGCGGGTCGTCGCTCGTCCTGATGGTGACCGTCGCGGTGTCGACGTCGTTCGCGTTCATGCTCCCCGTGGCGACGCCCCCGAACGCCATCGTCTTCGGGAGTGGCTACGTCTCCATCCCGCAGATGGCCCGCGTCGGCTTCTGGTTGAACCTCCTCGGCATCCTCTTTCTGACCGCTGCGACGTACCTCTGGTTGCCGGTCGCGTGGGGCCTGTGAGGGTACCGGGACGGTGGGCGTCACACGCGAAGGTTGACAAGCGAGCGACGCCTGGACACGCCAATGACCGCCGACCCGGACTCCCCCGCCGACGCGTTCGCGGCGGTGGGCAACGAGTGGCGCGTGGCGATACTGCGGACCCTCGCCGACGCGGCCGACCAGGACCGACCGGTACGGTCGTTCTCGGAGATATACGACCGACTCGACATCGAGAGCACGTCACAGTTGTCGTACCACCTCGAGTACCTCGACGGCGTGTTCGTCCGCAAGTCGGGCGACGGGTACTCGCTCACGCAGGCCGGCGACCGGGTCGTCCGGGCCATCCGCGCCGGGACCTACACCGACCGCCCGTCGTTCGAACGGACCGAACTCGACGGCCAGTGTCCCGTCTGTCCGGCCACGACGCTCGTGGCCGCGTTCCGGGACGGGTTCCTCACCGTCGAGTGCGACGCCTGTGGGACCCGGGTCGTCACCTACGACCTGCCCCCCGCCGAGGCGAGGCGGGAGACGCCACTGGCGGTCCTCCGGTCCTGCGACCAGCGCGTCCACCAGGAGTACGCGACGGCGGTGCGGGGGACCTGCCCGACGTGCGGCGGCGCGACGGACGTCGAACCGAAGCGTCACGACGGCCCAGAACCGCTGGACTACTACGGCGTGGCGACGTGCGAGCAGTGCGGACACCAGGTGTTCGCACCCCTCGGCGTCCGCCTGCTGTACCATCCCGCAGTCGTCTCGTTCTTCTGGGACCACGGCGTCGACGCCACGGCGGTCCCGTTCTGGCAGGTCCACGCCGTCCTCGACGACTGGGAGGTCGACCGCGTCCAGTCGGACCCGCCGCGGTTCGCCGTCACCGTCGCGTGCGACGGGGAGACGATGCGGGTCGAACTGGACGAGGCGTTGCGCGTCTCGCTCCCCGACGGACCGCCCTCGTCGTCCGTCGCCTGACGCCGGTACGGCCGACCGGTCCGTCCGCGGTCGTCACGGTTCCCCGACGACGCCGAGGACGGCCGGTGCCTCGTACACCCGGTACCGCTCCGAGTCCGATATCTCCTCGACGATCCCCGCCGACTGGAGCGCCTCGATGGCGTCGTACACCGCCTGCCGCGACCGCCCGGTCGCCTCGATGGCCCGCGGGGCGGTCAGGTACGGTTCCTCGAAGACGTAGTCGATGACGTCCCTGACCGCCGGGCGGTTCGGGAACTGCGCCCGGTACTCGGTCTGGAGCGACTGCAGTTCCACGCCGCAGTCGTACGCGTCGATTGCCTGCTCGGCCACCGCGTTCAGCACGAACGTTATCCACTGGTTCCAGGCACCGTCCCTGCTCACCTCGAGCAGGTAGTCCAGGTACTGCTTGCGACGACGATTGAAGTACGCGCTCAGGTACAGGTACGGCTCCGGGAGGAGGCCGGCGTCGTACAGCTGGAGCATCATCAGCAGTCGGCCGAGGCGACCGTTGCCGTCGTGGAACGGGTGGATGGTCTCGAACTGGTAGTGCGTGATGGCGACGTCGACCAGCGGCGGGTACGACCCGCGCCCGACGTACGAGACGAGCTGTTCCAGCAGGATGTCGACCGTGTCGGGGTTGGCGGGGACGAACCGGGCGCTCTCGGCCGACCCGTCGGGCGACCCGATGTAGACGGGGACGTCGCGCAACTTGCCGGGGTGCTCGTCGACCCCCCGCGCGTCCTGGAGCAGCGTCTCGTGCAGGTCACGGACGAGGTCGACCGAGATGGGTTCGCCCGCCTCCAGGCGTGCGAAGCCCTGCCGGACGGCGTCGACGTAGTTGTACGCCTCGCGGACGTCCCGGGAGTCCGCGGCCGACCGCGACGGCGACGTGTCGATGTCGTGCAGGATGATGTCCGACACCGTGACGTTCGTCCCCTCTATCTGGGAACTCATCGCGGCCTCGCGGACGACGAAGGGCGCGATGAGGAGGTTCTCGTTGTCGAGGTTGCGGTGGAGGGTCGCCAGTCGCCCGAGCGCGTACTGTGCGTCGCCGTACACCCGCAACAGGTCGTCCGTGTACTCGATGTCGGGAGGCAGGCTGGCCGGGCGGTAACACGGCAACCCGTCGTGGGGGTCGATCGACCCCGGTCCGTCCGCGAACTCCTCGGCGTCCATGTTGACGTAGCATCGAGCACCCACCCACCTAAGTCTACTGTCCGCCGTGAAAGTAGACTTAGCGGGCGATGCATCGGGTGCTACGTCTACGGCGAACCGTCGCTCCGGCACGCTCAAGAGAATTTGAGTAGTACGTCTGTCAATATATAATACGGATGACAAGTTATTTCGTCGTGCGGGGCCAGCATCCGGTGTGAACGACACCAGTGCAGACGCCGGGGGAACTCGAACCGACCGAATGAACCGACCTGGCCGGTCCGGTCCCGGGGTGGGCGGCGGATGACTGCCATCGAGACCACCGGCCTGACCAAGCGGTACGGGAACGACGTCTACGCCGTGAACGACCTCACGCTCTCCGTCGAGGAGGGGGAGGTGTTCGGGTTCCTCGGGCCGAACGGGGCCGGCAAGTCCACGACAATCGACGTGCTGCTGGACTACGTCCGACCCACGGCGGGGAGCGCGACCGTCCTCGGCTACGACGTCCAGGCAGAGGCCGAGGCGGTCCACGACCGGGTCGGCATCCTGCCCGACGGGTACAGTCTGTACGACCGACTATCCGGCCGGAAGCACGTCGAGTTCGCCGTCGACCTGAAGGGGGCCGACGACGACCCCGACGCCATCCTGCGACGCGTCGGGCTCGACGCCGACGCGGCCGAACGGCCCGCCGGGACGTACTCGAAGGGGATGAGCCAGCGTCTCGCCCTCGGGATGGCTCTGGTGGGCGACCCCGACGTCCTCGTGCTCGACGAACCGTCCAGCGGTCTCGACCCCGACGGCATCCGCGACGTCCGCGAACTCGCGACGGAGCACGCCGAGAACGGTGGGACGGTCTTCTTCTCCTCGCACGTCCTCAGCCAGGTCGAGGCGGTCTGTGACCGCGTCGGCATCCTGAACCGGGGGCGACTGGTCGCCGTCGACACCATCGACGGCCTTCGAGACGCGGTCGGCACCGGGACGACCATCTCGCTGACCGTGGACGCGCCACCGACCGGCGTGACCGCCGCGGACCTCGACGGCGTGACCGACGTCGTCGTCGACGGGACCACCGTCCGGGCCACCTGTACCGACCCGGCGGCGAAGGTCGCCGTCATCGACCGCGTCCGTGCCACGGGGAGTACGGTCGTCGACATCGAGACGCACCAGGCGTCGCTCGAGGACCTCTTCACGTCGTACACGCACCCCGACGAGTCCGACGCGGCCCCGATGGTGGTCGACGGATGAGCTGGCAGGTCATCGCGGCCAAGGAGTTCGACGACGCCGTCCGGTCGAGACTCCTCTGGGGCCTCGTCGCCGTCGTCACGGTCATGCTCGGGCTGACGTCGGTCGTCCCGCTGTTGATTCCCGGCTTCGACGCCAACGCCGTCGTGGGACTCGGTGCTGCCAGCGAGTTCGCCGCCATGCTCGTGCCCATCGTCGCGCTGGTCGCGGCGTACCTCGGTATCGCCGGCGAGCGCGAATCGGGGAGTCTCCGCCTCCTGCTCGGCCTCGAACCGTCGCGAGGGACCGTCGTCCTCGGGAAGTTCCTCGGCCGGAGCGGGGTCGTCGCCACCGGCCTGGGACTCGGGTTCCTGCTCGCGACCGCGCTCACGTGGGCCGTGTACGGGTCGCTCTCGGTCGTCGCGTTCGGCACCGTCCTCGTCCTCACCGTCGCGCTGGGCGTCGCCTTCGTCGGCATCGCCATCGGCATCTCGGCCGCGACCGCGACCCGGTCGCGGGCGATGACGCTCGGCGTCGCGGCGTACCTCGCGCTCGCACTGCTCTGGGACCTGCTTCCGCAGGGGGCACACTTCGTCGTCGAGGGTGCGCCCCCCGGCGGGACAGTCCCTGGCTGGTTCCTGTTGCTCCAGGGCCTCAGCCCGTCCGGAGCGTACAGCGCGCTCGTGACGGAGACCCTGAGTGCGACGAACCCGTCCCTGCCGGGCACGGCCGCCCAGCTAGGGGGCCCGGTGCCGGTCTACCTCGAATGGTGGGTCTTCGCGCTCGTCCTGGTCGTCTGGACCGTCGTTCCGGTCGTCGTCGGCTATCTCGTGTTCGAGCGTGCCGACCTGAACTGACCGCCGGCGCTACCCCCGTCGCGAACTCCACGAGTTCGGCGTCGAGGGGGCCGCAGTCACTTTCTTCGTCGGGGCGTCCGTAGGTCGAGAGACGGGCGACTCGCCGGGAGCGACGCCCCTCCGTGCCCGAACGGTCGGGAGGCGACCCCCCAGACTGATGACAGACGAAGACACCGGACCGACGGACGAAGACACCGGATTCCGTCCCTCCACGACGGCCGCCCTGGCAGTCAGCGTCGGCGTCCTCGGGGCCGGCCTCGCCAGCCGCAGGCGATTCGAGAACGAGATCTCGAGACGCGTCGATGCACTCCGGTCGAACGTGGACGCCCAGGTCGGCGGTCGATTCACGCCGGACGACCTCGCCGGGTTGCCCCGGCCCGTACGCCGGTACTTCGACCACGTCCTCGACGACGGGCAACAGTACGTCCGCTCCGCACGCCTCCGGCAGCGCGGGGCGTTCAGACTCGGCGGGGCCGACGCGGCGTGGCGACCCCTCGTCGCGACCCAGTACGTCACGACGCGACCGCCGGGGTTCGTCTGGAACGCGACCATCGACGTCGCTCCCATGCTCTCCGCCCGCGTCATCGACCTCTACCAGCGCGGTGACGGGATGCTCCGGGCGAAGCTACTGGGAGCGATACCGGTCGCGAGCGCCGGTCCCGACCCCCGGATGGACGAGGGCGAACTGGTCAGGTACCTCGCCGAGGCCGTCTGGTTCCCGACAGCACTCCTCCCCACGCAGGGCGTCGAGTGGACGTCCGTCGACGACCGGTCGGCGCGGGCGACCCTGACCGACCGCGGACGGTCGGCCACCGTCGTGTTCCACTTCGACGACGGGAACGAAGTCGAGCGCGTCACCGCCGAGCGCTATCGCGTGGAGGACGACAGCTACGGAGCCTGGACCGGGCACTTCCGGGACTACCGGGACCGCAACGGCCTCCGGATACCTGTCGAGGCCGACGTCGGGTGGGACGACGACGGGAGTTACTGGCAGGCGACCATCGTGGGGATAGACCACGAGTTCGCCACGGACGACCGTTCCGGCGACGTCGAGTGAGGAAAGGCAGGCTTACCGGACGGCAGAGGGGTCTACCGGACGGCCCGGGGAACGGTCGGGACCGTCGAGAGCCGCGTTCGAGACGACGTCTTACCACCGAACGCGGACACCTAACAAAGTACGTGCGGCGCTCATAGGTATCGTTAGTCCTGCGTACGAACGAAGACGGTGGAGACGACGTGCAGCGGGCTACGTACGGTCAGGACCGTGGCAGCCGGGTATCCACGATGGGGCAATGCGAGCAGATACCAGGACGACGCCGTTCGACCCGACCGACGAATACACGGAGAGATAGAGACATGGCAACCAGACATCCGAAGATAGGTACAGACACAGTCGCCGAACTGGAAGCGACCTTTGGCGGCGACTTGATACGACCCGACGACGACGGCTACGACGAGGCCAGGGCCGTCTGGAACGACATGATAGACAGACGCCCCGCCCTCGTCGCCCGGTGTTCGGGGGTGAGCGACGTCATCGAGGCCGTGACCTTCGCCCGCGAGAACGACCTTCCCCTGGCGGTCCGTGGCGGTGGGCACCACATCGCCGGGAACGCCGTCTGCGACGACGGCCTCGTCGTCGACCTGTCGGCGATGCGGTCCGTCGTCGTCGACCCTGACGCGAAGACGGCCACGGTCGAGGCCGGCGCGACGCTGGCGGACGTCGACCACGAGACGCAGGCGTTCGGCCTCGCGACGCCGCTGGGAATCAACTCCACGACGGGCGTCGCCGGCCTCACGCTCGGCGGCGGCTTCGGCTGGCTCACCAGGAAGTACGGCATGACCGTCGACAACCTCAGGTCCGCCGACGTGGTCACGGCCGACGGCGAACTGGTCCACGCCAGTGCGGAGTCGAACCCGGACCTGTTCTGGGGCATCCGGGGCGGGAGCGGTAACTTCGGCGTCGTGACCAGCTTCGAGTTCGACCTCCACGAGGTCGGCCCCGAGGTCCTCTGTGGGCCGATCGTCTACAGCCACGACGACGCCCGCGACGTCCTGCAGTTCGTCCGCGAGTTCAACGAGGGGACGCCCGAGGAGGCCGTCGTCTGGGCAGTGTTGCGGAAGGCACCCCCGCTCCCGTTCCTGCCGGCCGAGGTCCACGGGACCGACGTGCTCGTCCTCGTGGCGTTCTACGCCGGTGCTGTCGACGAGGGCGAGGCGGTGCTCGAACCGCTCCGCGAGTACGGCGACCCCATCGCCGACGCTATCGGCGTGACCCCGTACGCGACCTTCCAGCAGATGTTCGACCCGTTGCTCGAACCGGGGGCCCGCAACTACTGGAAGTCCCACAACTTCGCCGAACTGTCCGACGGCGCGATCGACGTCGCCCTCGAGTACGCGTCGGACCTGCCGACCGACCTGTCGGAGATATTCTTCGCCCAGCTCGGCGGCGAGATGGCACGCGTCGCCCCCGACGCCACGGCGTATCCACACCGCGACGTCGAGTACGTGATGAACGTCCACACCCGCTGGGAGGACCCGGACATGGACGACGAGTGCGTCGAGTGGGCACGGGAGTTCTTCGAGGCGATGCGGCCGCACGCGAGCGGCGGCGTCTACGTGAACTTCGTCAGCGAGGCCGAGGGCGAGGAGTCGCTGGCCTACGGTGAGAACTACGACAGACTCGCAGAACTGAAGGCGAAGTACGACCCCGAGAACCTGTTCAGCCTCAACCAGAACGTCGAACCGAAGCCGTCGTGAGCCGAGACGCGCCGACGAACGAACCTGGCCGGCCGGTCGGCCCTGCCGGGTTCTCTCCCAGTGAGTGACGACTGGGCCAGGTCCGCACGGACCGGTCGGCTTCGTCACGAGGGTCCTCCACGAGGTCTCTCGTCCCGAGGTTCCCGGACGCCCGTCACGTGCCCAGTCGACGGTCGGGGGCGACCGCTGGCGGTTCAGTGAGCCGACCGCCGACGGCTCAGTCGGCTGACCCGGACGGCGCGACGTTCTGGTTGAGCCGGAACAGGTTCTCCGGGTCGTACTCGTCCTTCAGGGCGACCAGTCGTTCGTAGGCAGGTCCGAACGTCGTCCGCACCATCTCGTCGCTCTCCTCGAGGAACCCCGGGAAGTTCAGGTAGACGGACCCGTCGGAGAACTGTCGCATGTCGTCGAGACAGTCGCGTACCCACTGGACGTTGGCCTCGTCCGTCTCGGGGTCCTCCCAGTTCGCCTCCACGCCGAGCAGGTAGGGGGCGTGGCGACCGGCGAACGCGCTCTCCTCGGCGTCGACGTCCGCCATCGCGCCACCGAGGTGCCAGACGTCGACCGTCGACAGGGGCGACGGGGCAGCGTCGGCCCAGTAGGCGACGCGCTCGATGGCGATGTCGGAGAGTCCGTCGAGGTACAGCGACTTCCAGTAGTAGCGCATCCCGTCGGGGTAGTCCTCGTCGAGGACGCGCTGGAACTCAGCGTACGGCATCGTCCCGCTGAAGTCGGCGAGCGGGTCGGCGAGGTCCCGAAGCGGGGCGAGTACGTCCTCGCCCGCCGCGGTCGGGCCGGCGTAGCAGCCCATGATCGCGAACTTCTGGTCGTGTACCACGTCCTCGGTGAAGAGTTCTTCGTCGGGTAGTTCGCCCGCGAAAACGAGCGTACTCACCTCGTCGGGGGCCGACTCGACGAACTCTCGGTACGCCCGCAGACACTCGTCGATCTGGTGGGCTGGATAGAACACGAGACACGTGGCCACCTCGGGGCCGACCTCGTGGAGGTCGAACTCGAACGCGGTCACGACGCCGAAGTTCCCGCCGCCGCCGCGGAGGCCCCAGAACAGGTCCGGGTTCGACTCCGCGCTGGCGGTCAGGAACTCCCCGTCGGCCGTGACGAGTTCGACCGAGCGCAGGTTGTCACAGCTCAGCCCGTACTTCCGACGGAGGTGCCCGATGCCGCCGCCGAGGGTCAACCCGGCCACGCCCGTGTCCGAGACGACCCCGCCTGGCGTCGCGAGGCCGAACGCCTGCGTCTCGTGGTCGACGTCGGCCCACGTCGCACCGGCCTGGACCCAGGCGGTGCGTTCCACGGGGTCGACCCGAACGGCGGTCATCTCCGACAGGTCGACGACGAGGCCGTCGTCGCAGACCGCCGTTCCGGCGACGTTGTGACCGCCACCGCGGACCGCCAGGGGAAGGTCGTTCTCGCGAGCGAAGGTCACGGCGCTGACGACGTCCGCGACGCCTCGACAGCGAGCGACGAGGGCGGGGCGTCTGTCTATCATGCCGTTCCAGACCGCCCGGGCCTCGTCGTAGGTCGAGTCGCCCGGCCGAAGCAGTTCTCCGTGCAACCCCGATTCGAACTGTGCGACCTTCGCGTCGTCGATGACGGGTCGTGCCATACGATACTGGACGACGGCAGTCGTGTTGGCCTCATCTGCTGGGCTCCGTTCCGTGTCGCGAACGCCGTTTCAGCACGTGAGACGCGTTCCGGGTCCCGACAGCTAGAGCTACTACCCGTGCGGTCCTCTGTCTAGCAAGACGCTACCATGGGTGCCGACGAAGACGAACGCCACGCAGACGAACGGACCCCACAGCCCGGCACGCCGACGCTGGAGGCGCTGCTGGAGAACGCACGGAACCGTCGCTACATCGGCCAGCGACTCGACTCGTCCGACGACCGACTGGAGACCGACGGCCTCGTCGACCTCGTTCGACACGGCCCCGTCCTCGAAGCGCTGCTCGAACGACCCCTCGACCGCGGCGAGATAGAGGACCGACTCGACGTCTCGCGGGCGACCAGCCATCGGTTCACCCGGTGGCTCAACGAGCAGGGCCTCGCCGAGAAGGTGGACGGTCGGTTCCGACTCACCGGCAGGGGGGAAGCCATCGCCGAGGAACTGCTGCGATTCGAGGCGAACGTACAGACCGCACACCGGTTGGCCCCTCTCCTGGACTGCGTCTGCGCCGACCACCAGGAGTTCGTGATCGAACCGTTCGTCGACGCGACGGTCACGGTCGCAGAGACGACGGACCCGTACCGTCCTGTCGAACGGTTCGTCTCGCTCGTCAGCGAGTCGGATACCTTCCTCGGGTTCAACACGACGCACATGGCACCCCTCGTCCTCGGCGAGTTCCACCAGCAGGTCTTCGACGAGACGGAGACCGAGATCATCTACCTCCCACACATCGTCGAGAAACTCGTCGAGACCTATCCGGACCGGGCGACGGCGGCGATAGAACGCGGGCACCTGACCCTCCGAACGCGCGACGAGTTGCCGTACGGACTCGCCATCTTCGACGACCGCGTCGGCATCGGCGGCTACGACGTGGAGACGGGGCTGATGCAGGTGTTCGTCGACACCGATGCGCCCATCGCACGCGAGTGGGCCGAGCGCGTCTACGCCTCGGTGCGGGCGGACTCCGAACCGCTCGACGAACCGCGGTCGTCGACCCGGTAGGGACGGCGGCCGCGGTCACCTGGTCGGTCGCAGGACGCGCCAGGCGACCCCCGGGCGGAGGAGCGAGGTGGGGGGCCGTTCCATCGTGACCACCTGGACGAACGCCCTGGTCAGGTCGCCGTCGGTGTGGGCCCTTCGGACTAACCGCGAGAGGTACCGGCCGACGAGGTCGGTCCCGGGCGGTCTCGGCCCGGTCGTCTGTGCGAACCGGAAGTCGGCACCGACGGCCAGCAGCCACGCGGCCCCCACGACCGCCCCGGCGGCGTCGAAGAAGCGGCGCGCGAGGTCCTCCCGGCCGCCCGTCGCGAGGGCGTCGTGCAACACCAGCGCCTCGAGGGCGGCGACCGACATCCCCTGTCCGTACACCGGATTGAAGCTTGCGACCGCGTCGCCGACCACGACGAGGCCCCCGGGGAACCGGTCGAGGTCCTCGTAGCGATACCGTCTGTTCGACGGGAACGGGTAGGACTCGACCGTCCCCGAGGCTCGCGGGTGCTCGTCGAGCAACTGCGCCAGTTCGGCGACGGGGAGGCTCCGGGCGTACTCGACGAGGCCCCCGAAGTCCGTCGGGGGTTCGTCGCCGTGGATGCCGTGGACGCTGACTACCCAGCGGTCGTCCTCGACGGGTGCGGCCATGCCTCCACGCGTCCGGGGCGGTTCGGGTGGCACGAGATACACCCGACGGTCGTCGGCCGGTCGTTCGACGAACGTGGTGCTGTAGGTGATGTCGACGTGGACCTCGTCGACCGGCGGCGTCGGATAGCCGTGGTCCGCCAGCCAGGCGGGCGTCCGACTCGTCCGACCGGTGGCGTCCACGACCAGGTCTGCGGGGAGGACCGCCTCACCGTCGTCGTTGCGAACGACCACGCCCTCCACCGTCGTCCCAGCGTCGTCGAGGACGTAGTCGACGAACCGGCACTCGGTGCGCAGGGCGACGCCGTCGAGGGAGCGAACCCGCCGCCGAACGACCTGCTCGAACAGCGGTCGACTCGCGGAGTACGTCTCCATCCGGACCGGCCCGTGTGCGAGGTAGTCCCCCTCGGCGTAGAACTGGACGTCGCTGGCGAAGTCGGTGACCACGCCGCCGGCCCTGACGAGTTCCTCGCCGTAACCGGGCAACAGGTCCGCGAGCGTCGCACGCCCCGCTTCGTGGAGTGCGTGGGGGTGACGACCCTGTGGAACGCTGCGGCGCGCGACCGGCGCGTCGACGAGCGCGTCCCGTTCGACGACCGTGACGTCTTCGAACCAGTCGGCGAGGACGCGGGCCGCGAGCAGGCCGGCCACGCTCCCCCCGAGGACCACGGCCCGTCCGCTCCGCTCTACCCGCGGGGCACCGCGGTACCGCGGAACGGTCGCCAGGGTCATGTCGGGGGCCCTCTACACTGGTGACTTCGCGCATCGGTGAGATAAACGTTAACGTATAACACACCACTGGCGGCCGGACGACTGCGTCGGACGCGAGACGGGACGGGGCGTTCGAACGGTCCCGGTCTGCACGGCGAACCGACGTTCGGTGTGACCGACTCACGTGCGCTTACCGGACGTTCGAACCCACCGCTGTCCATCGGTCGTGTGTCGGCGTCACCCAGGCCGGCACAGGCCCCCGTATCCGACCCCGGGTCGTCGAACCACCCGGGTCAGTAAGGTCGGACATCACGGCGAGTCGGCGACGCCCCCTGCTCCGGATAGCGAGTGGGACGTCGCCGGCGTCGGCCGAAACGTCGAGTTATCCAGCGATTGTCACTCACGGTTCCCGTAGATTCACGAGGCCAGTGTACACCAGTCCGGTAATCCCGGGGATGTCTCTCACAGGAGATTCATTACAAAGGACGTCGACGTCCACCGTTTTCGAATGGCGGAACCACAGACGACCGAGCGAGACGAATCTGCACAGACGGCACACGAACACCACGAGCACGCCGGCCCGGGGTACATGACGCCACAGGCCGCCATCGAGGAGTCCGAACCCGAGACGCTCGCGTACGTGATGGGCAACCACGTCGGGCAGGACGTCGACGCCCCCGACTTCGTCGCCATCGTCGACCTGGACCCCGAGTCCCGGAGTTACGGGGAGGTCGTCAACCGGGTCGACCTCCCGAACAGGGGCGACGAACTCCACCACTTCGGCTGGAACGCCTGTTCGTCGTCCTGTCACATCGGCGGCCTGGAGCGGCGCTACCTCGTCGTTCCCGGGAACCGTTCGTCGCGCATCCACATCATCGACGCGGCGGACCGCGAGAACCCAGAACTGGAGAAGGTCATCGAACCGGAGGCCGTCCACGAACACGACCTCTCCGCACCCCACACGGTCCACTGCATCGGCGGTGGCACCGTCGTCATCTCCATGCTCGGGAACGCCGACGGCGACCTCCCGGGTGGGTTCCTCGAACTCGACGAGAACCTGGACGTGATGGGCCGGTGGGAGGCGCCGGGCGAGATCGACTTCAACTACGACTTCTGGTACCAGCCACGCCACAACGCGATGATATCGTCCGAGTGGGCCGCCCCGAAGACCTACCAGCCGGGGTTCGACATGGACGACGTCGAGGCCGGCAACTACGGGCACGAACTCAACTTCTGGAACTGGGAGGAACGGACCGTCGAGCAGACGGTCGACCTCGGCGAGGAGGGGATGGTGCCCCTCGAGGTCCGGTTCCTCCACACCCCGGAACACGCCCACGGGTACGTCGACGCGGCGCTGTCGTCGAACATCTTCCACTTCTACAAGCGCGACGGCGAGTGGCGCACGAGGAAGGTCATCGACTTCGAGGGACGTGAGATGGAGGGCTGGGACATGCCGGTGCCGGCGCTCCCGACGGACATCCTCATCTCGATGGACGACCGCTACCTGTACGGGTCGAACTGGCTGCACGGCGAGGTCTGGATGTACGACATCTCGGACCCCGCGAACCCGCGCCACGCCGACTCCATCTCCATCGGCGGCTACTTCGGCGACATCCGGGAGGTGCAGGGACGCGAACTCGTCGCCGGGCCGCAGATGCTGCAGTTGAGCCTCGACGGGGAACGCCTCTACTGGACGACGTCGCTCTACTCCACGTGGGACAACCAGTTCTTCCCCGAGGAGGCCGAGAAGGGGTCGGTGATGCTCAAGGCGGACGTGGACCCCCGCCGCGGCACGATGACGCTCGACGAGGACTTCCTCGTCGACTTCGGCGAGATGCCCGAGGGTCCCGCTCGCGCCCACGAGATGCGCTGGCCGGACGGCGACTGCACGAGCGACGTGTGGGAATGACCAGGCGCCGTCCCCGCCTCGTCGATGGTCGTCGTTGACCTGGTGTGGCGGGACGGACGGACGGAGTCGGTCACCGCGGACGACGAGACGGTGCTCGAGGCGGCCGAACGGGCCGGCCTGAGTCTCCCGTTCGGCTGTCGGACCGGCGTCTGTGGCACCTGCACCGGCCGACTGCTCGCCGGTGCCGTGGTCCACGAGCGTGAGCCACGCGCGCTGAAAGCCCGCCACCTCGCCGACGGGTACGTGTTGCCGTGCGTCGCCGTCGCCACCGAGGACTGCAGCGTCGAGGTCGGAACGGACGTCCAGCGCGACCTGCTGACCAACCCGTGGCGACGCCGTCGGACCGACCGCGACTGACCTGCGCGTCGATGAACAGACCCGAGATACGGACCGTCCTGCGACCGAGCGAGCGCCCGACAGTTGCGATGGTCGCGTACGCCATCGCCGTACTGGCGTGGCTCGCGCTGCTCCTCCACGACCCCGTCGAGGCGTCGCTCGGCAGCCACGGACACGCGATGCCGTTGGACGCCACCGCACCCGGGGTGGCCGAGGCCGTGGCGCTGACGGACGGCGTGGGCGGCGTGGTCCACTACCTCGGGATGTGGGGCCTGATGATGGTCGCGATGATGTACCCCTCGACCGCGGACGTCTTCCAGCGGTTCGCCGACCGCAGCAGCGCCGGGCACCCGGCGGGGACCGGCAGCGACGTCGTCGCGTTCGTCGGTGCGTACACCCTGCTGTGGGTGCTGGTCGGTCTCGTCCCGCTGATTGTGGCCGCCGTCGTTCCCATCGCAATCCTGGCGGCGGCTTGGGGGTCGCTCTACCTCGGCGTCGCGTTGCTCTTCGTCGGAGCGTTCCAGGCCTCGCCGGTCAAGCGTCGCTACCTCGGGCGCTGTCGCTTCCCGTCGACGGTCCTCGCGGAGGGGTCACGACCTGGCATCGCCAGCGCGGTGCGCGCCGGCTGGGACTTCGGTCGACTGGACGTCGGTTCCTGTGGCGTCCTGATGGGTCTCATGGTCGTCGTCGGGTCGATGAACCTCGTCTGGATGCTGGTCATCACCGTCGTGCTGGTGCTGGAACGGATGACTGCCGGCGGGTACCGCTGGGCGAGACTGAGCGGCGCACTCGCCGCGGCCACGGGCGTCGTCCTGGTCGTCGCGTGGTTCGTCTGAGGCCGCGCGGTCCGGGACGACGCGAGCCACGTATCGAGACCGGGGTCACCCGACGATGTCGAGCGACGCGACGGAGTCGAGGGTCGTCGGCCCCGCCGACGTGGCCACTTATTGCCCGGTCCCGACACTATTGCTAGCATGGAACTCGACCACCTGCCAGCGAACGACGAGATGGGTGCGTCCCGGCCACTCGCGGTCTGGCTGTACGTGCTCGGGGCCGTGGCGCTCGGTCTCAGCGCCCTCTACGGCGGAGCGGCGTTGATGCTCCATCGCGACGACGACCCGCTCGGGTTGCCACTCGAATGGCTCGACGACACCCCGTTCGACGACTACCTCGTTCCGGGCGCGACGCTGTTCGGCGTCTTCGGAGTCGGGTCGTTCGCCGTCGTCCTCGGCGTCCTCCGTCGACGCCCGTGGGCCCGGGTCGCCGCCATCGGCCTCGGGGGAGCACAGGTAGCGTGGATTCTCGTCCAGGTCGCGCTGCTCCGGATGGTCGGCGCCTTGCACGTCGTCTACGGTGGCCTCGGGGCGGTGCTGGTCGCGCTGGCGACGCGTCCCTCGACCCGGCGGTACTTCCGGGGGGAGGTCGAAGCAGACGGGTCGTAGCACGGACCCGTCGAACTCGCCCGGGTGAGCGCGAGACGAACGCAGCACGGGGTCGTCGGACCGACCACCGCTCCGAGACGAACCTGACAGGAATCTTCGGGTAGGACGCCTCTGTCCGGTTCTCACAGGCCTATAACGAAGGTGTCTCGAGTGGTATTTTCTACCTGGTGACACCAGTATGACCATCGAAGAGAACAAAGAGATCGCGCTTCGCTCCGTCGAGGAGATGTGGAACGAACAGAACCTCGACGCGATCGACGAACTGTACAGCCAGGACTACGTCGGCCACTGGTTCCGGGTCGGCGGTGGAGACGCCGACAGGGACGCCCTCGAGGCGTTCGTCCGGGAGGTCCACGAGGGGTTCCCGGACTACCACATGGACGTCGAGTTCGTCCTCGCGGAGGACGACCTCGTCACCGTGGGCTTCACCGGGGCCGGAACGCACGAGGGGACGTACATGGGTATCGAACCGAGCGGGAAACCGGCGACGGGGCGTCCCATCCCCGGCCACATCACGTCCCGCATCGAGGACGGCCAGATCGTCGAGGGGTGGGCGACGTGGGACGCGTTGAGCCTGCTCCAGGAACTCGACGTCGTCCCCGACGACCTCACGAGGATGCAGCTGGCGGCCGACGACTGAACGAACGGTAACCGGTCGGTGCTACCCGCTACCGGCCGGTGCCGGGGCGTCGGTCGACGTCGACAGCAGCGATTCGAACACCTTCTTCTCGGCCTTCCGGAGGTGCTGGTGCAACGTCGGTGCAGAGATGTCCAGCGACGCCGCCAGGTCCTCGCCGGTGACCTCGCGCGGCCACTCGAAGAACCCGGAGTGGTAGGCCGCCTCGAGGATGTGACGCTGGCGGTCGGTGAGTTCACCGGTGAGGAATCGCTGGAAGCGCTGGGGGCCGTCGCCCGTCCGGCTGACCTGCTGGCGTCGTAGCATCTCGACCGACGGATAGACCTCCTGGATGGAGTCGACGACGCGACGGACGTCGGTCGTCGGTGCGAGGTGGACCGTCACCCAGCAGTCGCCGCCGTCGATGACCGTCCTGTCGACGTATCCACCGACGGAGGCGACCATCGAGAGCACCGGCGGGTCGGTCATCCGCACCTGGAACCTCGGCGTGTCGGCGTCCGTCTGGAACTCGACCAGTTCCCAGTTCGAAAGCGCCTCCGCGAGGTGCTCCACCGTCTCGACGGCGTCGGGCGTCGCCGTGCCGTAGACGAGGAACTCGTCGTCACCGACCGGGACCGCCTGGTCCAGTGTGATGGTCCCGTCCGTCGTCGCTGGGACGTCGACGGTGTCGAAGAAGTCCTGGATCCTGAACGCCACCTCGACGACCTCGTCGCTCATGAGGGCGCGCTTGCGCTCGACGGAGGCGATGGCGTGCCCGATGACCTCGCCGAGCTGGGAGACGACGGCGCGTTCCTGCCCGTCGAACGCGTGGGGCCGGCGGGCGTACACGTTGAGGACCCCGTAGAGTGCGTCGTCGTGGACGATGGGGATGGCTGCCGACGAGCGGAACCCGACCGCGTCGACGCGGTCGCGCCAGGGGTCGTGGCGGGGTTCGTTCAGCGTGTCGTGGGTCACCTGCACCTCGCCCGTCCGGAAGGCGCGTCCGGTCGGGCCCCGTCCCAGTTCGTCGTCCGGGTCGACGGAGATGTCGATGTCGTCGAGGTACCCCTCGATGCCCGCCTCGGTCCGGAGGGTCACCAGTTGCGACCCCGACTCGATCTCGCCGATCCACGCGAACTCGTAGGAGTCCGACTCGGCGAGGCGGGTACAGACGGTCTCCTCTATCTCCTCCCGGGTGGACTGCTCGATGACCGCCTCGGTGATGTCGCGGACGACGGCGTTGAGGTTGTCCAGTGCGGCGAGGTGCTCGCGCTGGCGCACCAGTTCCTGCTCGTGGCGATGGCGCTGTATCGCACCCGCGAGGATGTTCGCGACCGACTGGACGAAGTTGACGTCCTGGTCGGTGAACGACTTCCGCTCGGTGTCGTGCGTCCCGAGGATGCCCCACGGGTCGTCGTACGACCCGACGATGGTGCTGATTCCGCTCCGGACGTCGTGGTCGGTGAGCAGGTCGGGCCCGTCGAACCGCGACTCGGCGTCGAGGTCCTCGACCCTGACGGGGGCGGTCGTCGAGAGCGTGTGGGCGGCCTGCGAGTCGGCGTCGACGCTCGAGACGGCCGTCTCGCCGACGACGCCGTCGTCCCAGCCGACCCCCTGCCGGAGCAGGAGTTCCTCGCCGTCCTCGTCGAGTTCGAGCACCTTGCTGTAGCGGTTGTCGAGCGTCTCCGCGACCGCTTCGGCGGCCTCCGCAATCAGTTCGTCCAGGTCGGGGTCCTCCAGCGCGCGCTGGCCCAGTTCCGTGACCACCTCCTGCTGACGGACGCGGGTCCTGAGCTCTCGTTCCCGTTCGAGGCGGTCGGAGAGGTCGCGGACCACGCCACAGCGACCGTAGCCGTCGCCGACCCGGAACGGGGCTATTCGGGACTCGCAGGGGATGGCGTCCCCGGACTTCGTCTCGACGTCGAGTTCGATACTCCCCACGGCGCGTTCGCCGGCCACGATGTCTTTCGACAGGGACTCGGCCTTCTCGGTCACGTGATCGGCGTGAATCTTCGTCGCGTGTGCGCCGAGCAACTCCTCGCGGCTGTACCCCGTCAGTTCGCAGAACCCCTCGTTGACCATGACGAACCGTGCGTCCTCGTCGACCGCGTAGATGCCGTCGTCGACCGTCTCGACGATGGTCCGGTAGCGTTCGAGTTCGCGTTCGCGTGCCTTCCGGTCCGTCACGTCCTGGAAGTACACCGACAGGCCACTCTCGGAGGGGTACGCGGTGACGTCGAACCAGGTGTCGAGCGGTGGGAAGTACTCCTCGAACGAGACGGACTCCTGGACCTCCTTCGCCCGTTCGTACTCCGCCTGGAACCGCGTGTCGACGGCCCCGGGGAACGCCTCCCAGATGTGCCGCCCGATGAGTTCTCCGACCGAACTGTCGAGGACGTCCGCCGCCTGCCTGTTGACGTGGGTGAATCGCCACTCGTCGTCGACCGCGAAGAACGCGTCGTCGACGCGGTCGAATACCTCGTAGAGTTCGTGCTCCAGGTCGTCGCGCTGTCGCTCGAGTTGTCGCTCGGTCCGCTTGAGGTCGGTGACGTCGTTGCAGGCGACCACGACGCGCTCCAGCGTCCCGTCATCGAACATCGGCGTCGCGGTGACCGCGACCCACCGGCGGTTCCCGTCGGCGTCGTCGTGCTGGAGGAACTGGTCCACGACGGGTTCGCCGGTCGCGAGCACCTTCCTGACCGGTGACTCCTCGTCGGAGAGTCGGTTCCCGTCCGAATCGTAGAAGGTCAGGTCGTCGACGGTGACCGAACCGACGTCGTCCTCGTCGATTCCGAGTCCGCGTCTGGCGCGCGAGTTCAACCGCTCGACCGACCCGTCAGGCCCGAAGATGGCGAGTCGAACCGGCGCCGTCTCGAACAGGCGGTTGGTCAGGTCGCGTTCGCGCCGGAGTTCGCGCTCGCGCTGGCGTCGGTCGGTCATGTCCCGGACGACCACGACGAATCCCTCGGGGGTCCCGTCGTCGTCGCGCATCGACGTGATGGTGACGTCCGCCCAGAAGCGCTCCCCGTCGGGCCGGACGTGCCACCGTTCCCCTACTGTCGACCCGTCGTCCGCGGCGGCAGCGAGGTCCGCCTCGGGTACCCCGACGTCCACGTCCGCCCCGGTGTAGAAGGTCGAGACGGGTTCGCCGAGTACCGTCTCCCGTTCGTACCCCGTGATGCGCTCGGCACCCGGATTCCAGGACCTGACGTGTCCCGTCGTATCGAGGGTGAAGATGGCGTACTCGTCGGTCGCCTCGACCAGCGAGCGCAACTGCTGGCCCTGTTCGACGAGGTCCTGCTGGGCTCGTTCCCGTTCCGTGACGTCGACGACGACGCCTTCGAGCACCTCGTCGCCCCGTTCAACGCCGGGGACCCGACAGCCCTGTTCCGAGACCCAGCGGGTCTCGTCGGTCGCCGTCCGAATCCGGTACTGGACGGTGAACTGCTCCCCGTCACGCAACTGTGCCTGAATCTCGGCCCGGACGCGTGACTGGTCCGCGGGGTGGATGACGTCCCGTCCCCAGCTGACCTCGTCGGACTCGACGCGCGATGGCTCGTAGCCCGTGAGTTCGGTACAGCCGTCGCTGACGAACGACATCGGCCATCCCGAGGACGCATCGCACCGATACACCATCCCGGGGATGTTCTGGACGAGTCGGGAGAACATGGTGTCGCCGCCGTCGGGTGGTGGCCCCTCGGCCCTCGACGTCCCGGTCTGGTCGCTATCGCGCCACCACACGCGTGCGTTGGCCCCGACCTTCTTGGTCTCGATGAACCCGCTCTCGACGAGCCGGTCGAGGCGCTCGTAGGTGCTCCGGCGGCCGATGTCCAGCCCCGACGCGACCTCTCTGGTGGTCCGCGGTTCGCCGGAGCCGTCGAACACTGCGAGCGTCTCGCTCAGACTCTGGGTCAACTGTCGAGAACTCATTGGCCGACTGTATCGGCGGTGGGACGTAAGAATCCTCCGCCGAAGGAGTCTCCGTGGTCTCCGTCCCGTCACCGGTCGATACGCATCTCGACGCGATGGCTCTCGAAGT
Organism: Haloarchaeobius marinus; assembly: GCF_051207415.1. NCBI lineage: Archaea > Methanobacteriati > Methanobacteriota > Halobacteria > Halobacteriales > Halorubellaceae > Haloarchaeobius > Haloarchaeobius marinus. Next base: position 76,462 of record NZ_JBPKGD010000005.1, read on the forward strand.
GCGGTGAACCGAAGTGGACTGGTCGCCAAACCCGATCGTTTGACGCCGTCGGACCCCGAGGAACCTGAGAGGGGTCGCGTCCAGCGTGTCGAGGGGCAGTTGGCGATGCCCCGGTCAGCGAACAGTGAACCGCCACCGGTTCTCGACGCGAGTCGAACTCACTCGAGGGTCGCGGTCGTCAGCCGATACTCCATCGAGACAGCGTTCTGGCTGTCGTCGAAGTACCGTGCTATCGTCTCGACCATGTCGTCGCTGAGTGCCGGATGCGCTTCCTCGTCCACGTTCTCGAGGGCGGCGATGAACAGTCCGGACTGGGTCCGTGCCCCCTCCCAGTAGTGTGCCGGCGAGAGGGCGACCTGCTCGACGACCCCCGTTTCGAACGAGAGCGCAGCGGTACCGTCGTCCAGGCGGTCCCGCACGACGTCCGCATCGCCCCACAGGAACGGGGGTGCAGGCGCCTCGGGGTCGGGTGAGAGATACTCCTTGAGTACCTTCGCCATCGCCGGGACGACGCTCCGAGGTGTCCACGACGTGAACGCGATTCGGCCTCCCGACCTGGTTACACGAAGCAACTCCGCTGCTGCGGCGTCGGGTGGATTCGCGAACATGTGACCGACGCACGAGAGGGTGACGTCGAACGCGCCGTCCTCGAACGGCAGGGCTGTCGCGTCCCCCTCCTGCCACTCGATATCTTCGACGCCAGCGATGGCCGCGTTCTCCCGTGCGTCCTCCAACATGGCCGGGGTGATGTCGAGACCGGTCACCTGCGCGCCGCGTCGGGCGGCGGTGATGGCGACGTTCCCCGTCCCGCAACCGACGTCGAGGACGCGTTCGTTAGAATCGACGTCGGTCGCCTCGACCAGATGGGCAGCCATCGGGAGGAAGTTCGGTCCGACGTCCGGGTACGAACCGATGGTCCAGACGCGCTTCACGTGCCGTTTCGACGACATACCTGGTCGTACGTGGACTGTTAGCATAACTCCAGGTGGGTGGCGGGTGGAGCGACCCCGGATGGCCACTGTGCTGGGGCCTGAATGGGGTGCTGTGACCTGCCCGGATACAGTCGGGAACGGCGTGCTGGACACGTAGGATGGCGACGCGCGTCTCGGCCAGTCAGAGGCCCCAGGGGTACGCCTCCGGCGACACTGCGCTCCCGTCCGAGTCACCGAGGGGGTGCAGGGAACTCGACTCGTCCACGTGCAGGAAGGCGTCGTACCGCGACGGGAGGGTCGTCGGGACGTAGTTCCCCCAGTCACGGTCCGGGTGGTACACGACGCCGATGGCCCGCTGCCCGCGTGGCCCGGCGAGGGGGCCGTCCGCCGGCACGTCGTCGGCGAAGAGGAGCGAGTCACCGAGGTCCGCCCGGTGGAACACGTCGCCGTAACTTCCCTCGCGGGCCGGCGGGACGCGCATCGACTCGTGGGGTGCGCCCCACTCGCTCCCGGCCACGACGCTGCCGTGGTGGGTTCCGAACCCGACGATGGAGACGTCGTCGTGGCGCTCGCGGAGGAGCTGGCCGAGGTTCACGCGACCGTGGTCGACCATGTCCGTCGCGCGGGCGTCGCCGACGTGGCTGTTGTGCGCCCACACGATGGCCTTCCCGCCATCGTGGTGCTCGGCGAGTAGGTCGATGGTCTCGGTCATGTGCTCGTCCCGGACGTTCCAGGACTCGACGTCGGCGTCGACCATGGCACGGTAGTACTCTTCAGCGTTCTTGGCGACGAGTGCGTTTATCTCGGCCGCGAAGAACGACTCCCCGTCGACCGCGCCGTAGTCGGTCGCCCGCGCCCTGAGGTCGGTCAGAATCTGGAGGACCTCGTCCCGACAGGAGTCGGGCGTGAACCGCGTCGAACGGGCGTACTCCCGTGCGTTCTCGCCGTAGGGGGAGAAGCAGTGGTACGCATCCCGTGCGCGCGCTGCCGCCTCCGGGTCGACCGACTCGAGGTAGTCGACGACCGCCGCCATGGACTCGAACAGGCTGTAGACGTCCATCCCGTAGAAGCCGATGGGGTCGTAGCGGTCGGCGTTGTAGTCCCGGAGCCAGTCCGCGAACCTGCGCACCTCCCAGTTGGCCCACATCCACCGTGGCCAGCGGTCGAACGATTCGAGGACCGCGTCGAGGCCGTCCCGCTCTCCGGTGACGTAGCGGTTCACCTGGTAGCAGTCCGTCCAGTCGCCCTCGACGGCGACGAACGAGAAGCCGTGGTCCTGGACCAGTTTGGCCGACAGCTGGGCGCGCAACTGGTAGAACTGCGACGTCCCGTGCGTCGCCTCGCCGAGCAACACGTGGTCGGAGTCGCCGATACGGTCGGCCAGCATGTCGAGCGTGGAGTTCGTGATCGGTGTCGCGACGTCCGCTGCCTCCGCGGCGGCGTCGTCGGCGTCCTCCGTCCGTGGCGTCGCTCTCGACGCGTTCACCGTCCGGTCCCCCGTGAGTCGCTGGTCGGCGGCGCCGGGCCGGGTAGGGTCGGCTTCGCTGGGTTCGACCCGCCGGTTCGCCCCGCCGCCGGTCGTCCGCTCGCGTTCGGTCGAATCACGCTGTGACACCGGACCTTGACCACCGAGTCGGTTAGCCGCAGTGCCGGCCATCGCAAGTCGACCGACGCTGACGCTCCGTCGACGTCAGCACCCGGCCGGGTCGAAGTATCAGGTAAATGGACGGACGTAACCGTCACCAACTGGTACGGACGTTCTTCTGGCCGGCCGACGTACCACGAGGTAGCATGGCTGCTCTCGAACCGCTCGCGTCGGGCGACGTGCTCGCCCGGTGTGAACGACGAGACGGCGGACTCGCCCGAACACGCCGGTGTCCGTCCCCGGTGGGAGTCCGACCTGCGTCCCCGGCGGCGCGCAGCGTCGGCCGTGGGCGGATTCGTTGGACCCGTCGACGCTCTGGTACCCCTGTGGGACCGGATGGTATTGCTCGCTTTCCTCACTGCAGGCGGCGTAACCCGGCGTTACTCATCGAGGATTCTTCTCGAGAAGGTACCCGACTGCATACCGATGGATAGCCAGCTATCGAACGGGTAGTCGTTCGTAATATTGGGTTAAACGCGGAATACTTTAGAGGGTGGCGAACCGATACTCACACATGGTCGATACATTCGTCGTCGTCGGTGGTGACGCCGCCGGGATGAGCGCTGCCAGCAAGGCGAAACGCGACGACCCGGACCTGGACGTCGTCGTCTTCGAGAAGGGCGAGTGGGTCTCCTACGCCGCCTGTGGGATGCCCTACTACATCAAGGGCGACGTCCCGGGACTGGACGACCTGGTGACCGTGACGCCCAGGGAGTTCGTCGAGGAACGGGACATCGACCTGCGGACGGGACACGAGGTCGTCGACGTCGACCCGGAGGCCGAGACCGTCACGGTCCAGGCCGACGCCGAGACGTTCGAGCAGTCCTACGACCACCTCCTCGTCAGCACCGGTGCACACGCGATTCGGCCGCCGTTCGACGGGATGGGCCTCGACGGCGTGTTCACCATCCACAACATGGACGAGGCCGACGCGATCGAGCGGTTCGTCACCGAGAACGACCTCGAGACCGCGGCTATCGTCGGCGGCGGCTACGTCGGCATCGAGATGGCCGAGGCGATGGCGGAACGGGGGCTCACCGTCCACCTCTACGAGATGTTGCCCCACGTCCTCCAGCCGTTCGGCGAACCGGTCGCCGAGGTCGTCGAGGAACACCTCCGGGAGCAGGGCGTCGAGTTACACCTCGACACGGCCGTCTCGGGGTTCACCGGTGACGGACGGGTCGACGGCGTCCAGCTCGACGAGGAGACCGTTCCGGCCGACGTCGCCATCGTCGGCGTCGGCGTCGCGCCGAACGTCTCCCTCGCCGAGTCGGCCGGCATCGAACTCGGCCCGACCGGCGCCATCGCGACCGACGAGTACGGCCGTACGAACTACGAGAACGTCTACGCGGCCGGGGACTGCGCCGAGGCGCGCAACGTCGTCACCGGCGAGCCCGACCACGTCCCCCTCGCGCTGACGGCCAACCGGGCCGGCAGAGCCATCGGACAGACCGTCACCGGGACGCCGACCCCGACGGGCGACATCGCCGGGACGGCCATCGTGAAGGCGTTCGACCTCGGGGCCGCGAGGACCGGCATCGTCGACGAGGAGGCGGCACGCGAGGCCGGCTTCGACCCCGTCTCGGTGACGATCACGGCGAACACGCGCGCACACTACTACCCCGGCGGGTCCGAGTTGCAGGTCACCCTCCTGGCCGACCGCGGGTCAGGCACCCTGCTGGGCGGGAGCGTCGTCGGCGGTGAGGGTGCAAAGCGCATCGACTCCATCGTGATGGCGCTGTACGGGGGCATGACGGTCGAGGAACTGCAGAACGCGGACCTGGCGTACGCACCCCCGTTCAGCCCCGTCTGGGACCCGGTCCTGACGGCGGCGAAGGTCCTCGGCGGGAAACTGGAGTGACCATGCAGGCGGCCACGCCGTCCGAGTACGTCTCGGAGCACCGGGCCGACCTGCTGGACCTGACCCTCGACCTGCTGGCGATAGACACCGCGAACCCGCCGGGTGCGACCAGCAAACTGGTCGACTACGTCGAATCCTCCCTCCCGTCGGGGTCGCTCGAGGTGGAGCGGTTCGCCGTCGACCCGGCGAAACCGAACCTCCTCGTGACGGTCCCCGGCCGTCGAGACGAGACGTTGCTGTTCAACGGCCACCTCGATACGGTCCCGTACGACGCCGAGGAGTGGACCCACGACCCCCTCGGCGAACGCGACGGTGACCGGATATACGGACGCGGCGCGACGGACATGAAGGGTCCCCTCGCCGCCATGCTGTTCGTCCTGCGAGCGTACGTCGAGACCGACACGGAACCGCCGGTGACGCTCGCGTTCGCGTTCGTCAGCGACGAGGAGGTCGGCGGCGACGCGGGGTTGCCGGCACTGCTCTCGGCCGACCGCCTGGACGCCGACGCCTGCGTCATCGGCGAACCGACGTGTGAACGCGGCCAGCACTCGGTCACCGTCGCGGACCGGGGGAGCATCTGGCTGACGCTCGACGCGACCGGCGACGCCGCCCACGGGTCGCGCCCCATCCTGGGCGAGAACGCCATCGACCGACTGTACGACGCCGTGACGAGACTTCGTGAGCGCTTCGGGCGGCGCCGACTCTCGTTCGACGACGCGATGGCGGCCATCGTCGACGAGTCGGTGGCCTTCTACGAACCGACGATGGGGGCGGCGGCCGCCCGGGACCTGTTCACCTACCCGTCCATCAACCTCGGCACGCTGGAGGGCGGCGAGGCGATAAACACCGTCCCCCAGACGGCGCGTGCGAGAGTCGACATCAGACTGACCGCGGGCGTGCAGACGCCCGAGGTGCTCTCGGAGGTGCGCGAGTGCATCTCCGAGTGCGAGGGAATCACGGTGACCGACGTCTCCTGGACCGTCGGGACCGCGGAACCGGTCGACAGCCCGCTCGTCGACGCGGTGGCGTCGACCGCCGAGGACGTCGTCGGCGACCACGTGTATCGTCGCAGCGCGACCGGCGGCGGGGACGCGAAGAAACTCCGGAACGCCGGGATTCCCACGGTCGAGTTCGCCCTCGGCACGGACACCGTCCACGCCGTCGACGAGTACACGACCGTCGAGGCGCTGGTCGCGAACGCGAACGTCTACGCACGACTGCCCGTGGAGTGGGGTCGCCGGGTCGAGGCGGTGTCGTAGTTCGAGGCGGAACCGCAGGTCGAATCGCGTGCGCGTCGTCGGACGGACTGCCGACAGTCCCCGGAAGGCACCGGGCCGACCTTCAGTGGTGACTACTCGAAAAAATCAGAACGGACGCAGCCAGCGTAGCTGTGTTACCGGACCTCGACCTCGCCGTCACCGCTGACGACGACGTCGTGTCCGCGATACGTGAACCGCAGTTCGAGGCCGTCCGGGTCCGCGTTCGATTCCGGGTCGACCAGTCTGTTCAGGGCGTCCGTGTCGACGACGTCGTTCAGCGGCGGGGTCATCTCGACGGGGTCTGCGTTCTCGGCTTCGGCGACGGCGGTCACGATTCGTTCTGCAGCACAACTCGAGGGGTCTTCCACCAGTTCTGTATGTATCATTGTCTGTTCGAGGGGAGTAGGTGAGTACGCGTGTCGTAGCTCATGGTTCGGTTACTCCGTTCCACTATATTGGAGGTAGCACCCAATACTGCGTCCGAGAGTAAAAACGTATTGATTCTTGCACTGACTACAAACAACCGTGGCCCCCTCACAGCGGCGTGATACCGTTCTGACGCGCCGAATCGTCGGTCTCGGCTGGAAAAGCGCTGCACACGGCAATCGCAGGGTATTGCGTATTTGCTGAATTACTATGCAAACCCTTATGTGGGTCCACCCGGTACGTTGGAGTGCACAACATGAACGCCGAAGACTTTCCGACCCCGGATGTCGAAGTCGAAACAGTCGACCCGGAGACGCTGAAAGGACAGATCGACGCGGGCGAGGACGTCACCATCCTCGACGCTCGCATGGAATCAGACTACGAGGAGTGGCACATCGACGGCGAGAACGTCGAGTCCATCAACGTTCCCTACTTCGAGTTCCTCGAGGACGAGATCGAGGACGACGTGCTCGACCGCATCCCGGACGACCGCAAGGTCACCGTCCTGTGTGCGAAGGGCGGTGCCAGCGAGTACGTCGCGGGCGCGCTCGCAGAGCGCGGGTACGACGTCAACCACCTCGAAGACGGCATGAACGGCTGGGCACGCATCTACGAGGCCGTCGAGGTCACCGACTACGACGGCGCCGGCACCCTGCTCCAGTACCAGCGCCCGTCCTCGGGTTGTCTCGGCTACCTCGTCTACGACGGTGACGAGGCCGCCATCGTCGACCCGCTTCGCGCGTTCACCCAGCGGTACCTCGACGACGCCGAGGAACTCGGCGTGGACCTCGTCTACGCCATCGACACGCACATCCACGCGGACCACATCTCGGGCGTCCGCGCACTGGACGAGGAGGGCGTCGAAGGCGTCATCCCCGAGGCCGCAGTCGACCGTGGCGTCACCTACGCCGACGACGTGACCCTCGCCGCCGACGGCGACGAGTTCCAGGTCGGCGACGCCACCATCGAGACGGTCTTCACGCCCGGCCACACGACGGGCATGACGTCCTACCTCATCGACGACAGCCTGCTCGCCACCGGTGACGGCCTGTTCATCGAGAGCGTCGCCCGCCCCGACCTCGAAGAGGGCGACGACGGCGCTCCCGACGCCGCCCGCATGCTCTACGAGTCGCTCCAGGAACGCGTCCTGACGCTCCCCGACGAGACCCTCATCGGCGGCGCGCACTTCAGCGACGCGGCCGTCCCCGCCGACGACGGCACCTACACCGCCCCCGTCGGTGACCTCGTCGAGCGGATGGACGCGCTGACCATGGACGAGGACGACTTCGTCGACCTCATCCTCTCGGACATGCCGCCCCGCCCGGCGAACTACGAGAGCATCATCGCGACCAACCTCGGCCAGAACGTCGTCGACGACGAGGAAGCGTTCACCCTCGAACTCGGCCCGAACAACTGCGCCGCGAGCCAGGAATCGCTCGCCGGTGACTAACGACCAGGGTGTCACTCGTGACTGACATAGTACCGCTGCTGACGGCGGCCGAACTGTTCCCGAACGGGATCAGTCGCTACGCTGTCGGCGGGTTACTCGTCGGCATCGGTGCGGTCGTGATCTACGTCGGGACAGGTATCCCCGCCGGCGCGAGTACGTTCCTCGAGTCGACGCTGTCGTACGTCTCGGACCAGTCACGGTTCCAGCGGTACGTCTCGTCGCGCGACTGGCGCGTCGTGTTCACGCTCGGAATCGTCCTCGGTGCGCTGACGTTCGCGGCGACGGTCCAGTCCGGAGTCGTCACGACGTCGCTCTACGAGCCCGGGACGACCGGCCAGCTGTACGAGGTCGGTGGCCTGACGCTCTGGTCGACCGACGTCCAGCCGTGGCGGCTGCTCGTCGGCGGCCTCTTCGTCGGCATCGGAACGCGCCTCGGGAAGGGCTGTACGTCCGGACACGGCGTCTGTGGCGTCGGGTCCGGTTCGAAGACGTCCATCACTGGCGTCGTCACCTTCCTGCTCGTCGCCATCGCGACCGCACAACTGGTCGCGGCGATGGGGGTGAGCCCGTAATGGGGGGCCGACATCCCCTGTTCAAGCCGTTGATTTTCGTCGGCGGCCTGATCTTCGGGTTCGGACTCGGATTCAGCCACATGGCGCGTCCGGAGGTCGTGCTGAACTTCCTCCAGTTCGAGGACTTCGGACTGCTGTTCGTATTGTTCGGTGCGGCCATCGTCTCCGGGATCGCCTTCGCGGTGATGCCCCGGTTGCGCGACAGCGCGCCGCTGACCGGCGACCGGTACGAACGCCGACTGAAGTCCTTCGACAAGAACGTCCTCATCGGCGGCTCGATATTCGGCGTCGGCTGGGGACTCTCGGGCATCTGTCCCGGTGCGGCCTACGCCAGCCTCGGCGTCGGCAACGTCACGATCCTCTGGGCGCTGGCCGGCATGTTCGCCGGTGCGTACCTCCAGGGGTACTGGCGGAGTCGTACGGCCAGCACCGACCCCACTCCCGCAGATGCGGACTGACCGCTCCCGCCACGCGCTCCCGCTTCGATAGATGGAGCTGGCAACTGTCGCCCTGTTTCTGGTCGCCGGTTTCGCGAGTCTCTTCATGGCGTGGGTCATCGGTGCCGGGTCGAGCGGCGCGACGCCGTTCGCACCGGCCGTCGGTGCCAACGCCATCCCGACCATGCGCGCCGCGTTCGTCGTCGGTCTCTTCGGATTCGCGGGTGCCGTCACACAGGGTTCGAACGTCTCCGAGGCCGTGGGCCGTGGCCTCGTCGGCGGCGTCAGCCTCCCCGCGGTGGGCGTCATCGTCGCGTTGCTCATCGGTGCCACCCTCATGGCCGTCGGTATCCGTACCGGCTACCCCATCGCGACCGCGTTCACCGTGACCGGTGCCGTCATCGGGGTGGGCCTGGCGCTCGGCGGGACTCCCGTCTGGCCGAAGTACCAGCAGATCGGCGCCGTGTGGGCGCTCACGCCGTTCGTCGGCGGTGGCATCGCGTACGGCATCGCGCGCCTCCTGCCCCGGTCCGACGTCCCGGAGCGTTCGAGCGTTCCGCTCCTCGCGGGACTCGTCGGCGGCGTCCTCGCCAACGTCGAGTTCACGTTCCTCGGGCCAGACGGTGGACCGGGGTCGCTCGTCGCTCTCGGCCAGCGAACGCTCGGAATCGACGGGACGACCGCCGGTCTCGGCCTCTCGCTCGCCGTGGCGCTCTTCGTCGCGGGCATCGTCCGCTGGGACGTCGGTCGGGACGAGACGGGTGCCCTGCGACGGGTACTGCTCGCACTCGGGTCACTCGTCGCCTTCTCGGCAGGTGGCAGCCAGGTCGGCCTCGCCGTCGGTCCGCTCTTGCCCCTGCTCGACGAGGTCGGTGCCGTCTCGCCGGTCGTCGTCCTCCTGGGCGGTGGACTCGGCATGCTCGTCGGGTCCTGGACGGGCGCCCCGCGGATGATAAAGTCGCTGTCACAGGACTACTCCTCGCTCGGGCCGAGACGCTCCATCGCGGCGCTCGTCCCGTCGTTCCTCATCGCACAGGTCGCCGTCCTGCTGGGCGTTCCCGTCTCGTTCAACGAGATCGTCGTCAGCGCGATCATCGGCAGCGGTGCCGCGGTCGGCGGTGGCGGCGCCATCAGCGCCAGGAAGATACTCTACACCGTCGGGGCCTGGGTCGGCTCGTTCGTGCTGGCGTTCGTCCTCGGCTACGGGACGCTCGCGGTCGTGCAACTGGCCTGACCGCGCCGGTCAGGCCGTCCGCGCCGGCGGGACGAGGTAGACGTTGCAGTTCGCCCTCGTGACGACCTCCTCCGAGACGCTACCGAGCAGGAGGCGCCTGAGCCTGCTCTGCCCACGTGACCCGACCAGGATGGCCGTCGGCTCCACCGCCGCTTCGGCCGCGAGTATCTCGTCTGCTGGGTCGCCGCGTCGGACCTCGACGTGCGTCTCGATGTCCCAGGTCTGGAGCGTGCTCGCGAGTTCGTCGAGGAGGTCCTCCGGGTCGTCCTCGCCGGTCGCGCCCGGGTCCTTCGGCGACCGGACGTGGACGAGCGTCGCCTCCTCGGTCGCGTGCCGGAGTCTGGTGAACTCGGCGAAGGCCATCTCGGCGTTCTCCGAGAAGTCGGTCGCGTACAGGACCCGGCGGAAGAGGTGGTCCCGGACGACGGTCGGGGCGTCCGTCGCGCGTTCGATACGGTTGACGAGCAGTGGAACCACGGTCGTCCGGGCCAGGTTCCGGGCGGTCGAACCGATGACGCGATTCTCGAGTGGACTGGTTCCACGGGACCCGACGATGGTCAGGTCCGCCCGGACGGTCTCGGCGAGACCGTTGATGCGTCGATGGGGGGTCCCACGGACGACGTGGGTCTCGACGGAGAACCCGGCGTCCTCCATCACCGACCGGTAGCGGTCCAGGTCGCGCCGTCGCCGGTCGTCGAAGTCGATGCCCGGCATCCCGACGTGGACGTTCGACGGGACGACGGTGACGAGGTGGATGGTGTCGACGCCGATTCGGCCGAGGCACTCGAGGCACGTCTCGTTCTCGATAGCCGCCTCGCTCGCCGCCGACAGGTCCGTCGCGTAGATGGCCCTCATACTTTCGTACGTCTCACGCCAGATACTATATTGTTTGTACTCCACAATATCAACCGCCCGAACAGTTCGTTGCCACGGACGACCAGCGTGACGCTCGTACGCGGGACCGTGGGCCTCACGGCCACACGCCAGGCGTCACACACGTGTTGGGGAACCAGGGAGTCGTGCGGTGCGCGCACCCGCGATTCTCGCGGCTGTCCGACCGCGCAGGCGGCGCGCTCGGGACACGCTATATCCCCATAAGTTATAGAGATATTCCCATTGGATAGCCGTGTAATCCGTCGCAGTAATATTGTGCGCTGTATCCAAAACCGTTATTACCGTCCTCCGATTAGGGTGGGCTGAAGAGAAAGTCATGATATGCACACGACTGCGCAAGAACCTGGGTGAGTCCGATGATTGACCTCGGCAGCCTTCCCCCGCTCGCGGAGGCAGGCGCCCTCATCGGTATCGTACTCGTGGAGGCCGTCATCCTCTACGTCGGGTACGGTGCGGCGGAACAGATACTCGGAGAAACACTGATCGAGCGGATCAAGAACGACTGACATGGAGATACTAGGAATCAGCCTCGCACTGCTGGTACTGTTCGTCGGGTTCGGCCTCCTCATCGGGATCCTGTTCGGATTCTTCGGGATGGGTGGGTCGTTCCTCGTTACACCGGCCCTGCTCGTAATGGGCTACCCCACGCGCGTCGCAGTCGGTAGCGGTCTCGCGTTCGTGTTCGGGACCTCCGTCATCGCGACGTTGAAACATCGTGACCTCGGACAGGTCGACTACAAGCTAGGGCTACTGATGATCGCCGGGACGACACTCGGTATCGAGGTGGGGAAGGAGATCGTCCTCCACCTCGAAGAACTCGGCATGGCCGGCAACATCATCAGCGTCACGTACGTCGTGTTGCTCGGCGGCATCGGCCTCTTCGTCACCTACGAGGCCCTGAAGGGCGGCGGTGGTGGCGGCATCGACCACGACGTCGACGAAGACGCCGACATCGACGCCGACGACATCCCCGACATCGCGAAGACCATCCAGTCGTACCGGATTCCGCCCATGATCAGCCTCCGGGGCGGCGTCTCGGTGTCGCTGTGGATGATACTCGCCGTGGCGTTCGCGACCGGCCTGCTCTCGGGGCTGCTCGGCGTGGGTGGCGGATTCATCCGCATGCCCGCGCTGTTCTACCTCATCGGCGTGCCGGTCCCCATCGCCGTCGGGACGGACCTCTTCGAGATCGTCTTCTCGGGCGGTCTCGGGAGCTTCCTGTACGCGCTGGACGGTGGCGTCAACCTCTCCATCGTCATCCCGCTCCTGGCGGGTAGCGCACTCGGCGCACGGGTCGGGTCTGCCGCGACCAGCATCGTCGACGAAGAAGACATCAAGGTGTACTTCGGTGTGATGCTGCTCGGTGGCGCCGTCGCGGTCGCCGTCCGTCAGATCGGGAACACCTACGGGATGGAGGTACTCAACCTCGTCAGCCTGGTGCTGATAGTCGGTTCCGCGCTGCTCGTGAGCGGTGCTGTCATCTACAGCAGCGTGACCGCACTCCGCGAGGAGGCGAGTTCCGCGTCGACCGTCGCGGACTAGCGTCCCACGGGATTGTATAATCCCTACACAAGTCTTTTAACGGCGTAGCATCTATCCAACAGTGATAACGATGCCAGATTCGATGTCTGAACAACTCCAGCAAGACATGGAGTGCGAGGGCCTCCTCGAGTGTTTCCACGGCCTGAAGCAACTCGACAAGGAGTGCTTCCGTGCGCTGGTGGACGCAGCCGAACCGCTCACCGTCGACGAGATCGCAGCCGTCGTCGACCGTGAACGGTCCACCGCGTACCGGTCCATCCAGCGCCTGCTCCAGACCGGGTTCATCCAGAAGGAACAGGTGAACTACGAACAGGGCGGCTACTACCACGTGTACTCGCCGACGGACCCGTCGAAGATAGCGGACAACATGCAGCGGATGCTCAACGACTGGTACGCCAAGATGGGCCAGCTCATCCAGGAGTTCGAGAACAAGTACGAGCGAACGGAAGCGAGCGCCCCCATCGAGGGCTGACTCCGGCCGTCGAGACCTCTCGGTTCTTTCTCTCAGCGTTCCACTCCTCCCAGGGTACCGGCCGGCGTTCCGGAACCACCGGGTGTCCCGGAGTGGGTTCTCGCACGCACGTGACCGTCGACCGTGACGAGGTGAGACGGACGGGACCGGACACGACAGTCTTGCACAGTGCATCCAAAACTCTTAATTACTGCCGGTCCCTACGTCCTGCCGATGACAACTGATACTGCACCTGATTCCAGCGGACCGAGCACAGACCAGCCAGTGGCCGTCGGCAGCGAGTCCGAACTCGACGACCTCGTCGAATCGAACGACGTCGTCCTCGCGGACTTCTACGCCGACTGGTGTGGTCCGTGCCAGATGCTGGCCCCCATCGTCGAGCGCATCGCCGCCGAGACCGACGCCACGGTCGCGAAGATCGACGTCGACGCCAACCAGGCACTCGCCGCGACCTACGGCGTCCGCGGCGTCCCGATGCTGGCCCTGTTCGCCGACGGTGAGCAGGTCCAGGAGATCGTCGGTCTCCAGCCCGAGGAACGACTCCGCTCGCTCGTCGAGAGTCACCTCGAATAGATGAGCAGGGAGATTCGAGACGTCGTCGTCGCGGGTTCGGGCGTCGCCGGCCTCTCGGCGGCGGTGTACGCCGCACGTGCGGACCTCGAACCCCTGGTCCTCGAGGGCGACGAACCGGGCGGCCAGTTGACGCTGACGACCGACGTGGAGAACTTCCTCGGGTTCCCCGACGGCGTCGGCGGCATGGAACTGGTACAGCGCGGGAAAGACCAGGCCCAGCAGTTCGGTGCCGAGTTCCAGCACGCGAGCATCGAACGGGCCGACCTCGACGGCCAGCCCATCGAACTCTCGCTCTCGACCGGCGACACCCTCCGGACCCGTGCCCTCGTCGTCGCGACGGGTGCCAGCGCCCGGTGGGTCGGTGCCGAGAACGAGGACGAACTGATGGGGTACGGTCTCTCCACGTGTGCGACCTGTGACGGTGCCTTCCACCGCGGCGACGACGTGCTCGTCGTCGGTGGCGGCGACAGCGCCATGGAGGAAGCGCTCTTCCTCTCGAAGTTCGCTGACTCCGTGACCATCGTCCACCGGCGCGACGAACTCCGTGCGTCAGGGATCATGGCCGAACGCGCCCGTGACAACGATGACATCGAGTTCCGGTGGAACACGGAACTCGAGGTCATCCACGGGTCGCAGGCGGAGGGCGTCACCGGCGCGACGCTCGTCTCGCACCCGGACGGCCATCCCATCGAGAGGGCCGAGTCCGGCGTCGACGTCGAACGCGAGACGGTCGACGTCGGCGGCGTGTTCTACGGCATCGGCCACACCCCCAACACGGAGTTCCTCGCGGACACCGGCGTCGAACGCGACGACGAAGGCTACGTCCTGACCCGCACGGACGACGAGGGCCGCGCGACGACCGAGACGGCCGTCGAGGGCGTCTTCGCCGCCGGCGACGTCGCCGACTCCCGGTACCGGCAGGCCATCACCGCGGCCGGGACGGGTAGCATGGCCGCACTCGACGCGGAGAGCTACCTCGAAGCCCTCGCGGCGAATCGGCCAGAACTCGAAGCCTCCGCGTAACCGTCTTCTCGATTCCGACGCTCCCTTCTTCCCCGACTCGTTCGCCATCCGACGACGAGTCCGCAGTCCCGAAGACTGCCCGTTCCAGCACCTTCCGGGGGCAGGTCTGCCGACCCGGTTCGTTCGGGTGGAACAGCAGCACGCTCCCGGAACGACGTCTTCGTGGGTGCGTCTCCCGGTTCGACCCGGCGAGAGTGACCGAAGGAGCGACCGGTGGCCGTTCCGGGCCGCCGTCGACGGCCTCACGCTGTGAGCATCGTGTCGATGCGGTCTTCGAGGTCCTCGATGTCCTCGCGGAGTTCCTCGGCCTCGGGCGATTCGAGGGCGGCGAGTCGGTCCTTCAGGCCCTGCAACCGGGTCTGCTTCGCGCCCTCCTCGACAGCCGTCTTCTGGGCGTAGACCTGTTCCGTCACGTCGTAGACGTCCCGTTCCGCCAGGTCGGTCACCGCGAGGACCACGTCGAGTTTCGACGGGTCGACGCCGACGACCCACTCGTGGGGAATCCCGGCCTCGTCGAGCGCCTCGAAGACCGTCTCCTCGTCCCTGAGTCGCCGACGTTCCCGCGTCGTCCGGTGGACGGTCCCGAACTGGCCGTTGAGGGACCCCTCCGGTCCGATGTGCCCGATGACCTCGTCGCCGACCTGCTTCCGGACGCGGTTCGCCCCGTGCTGGACGTCCGAGAGGAGCACGTACAGGTCGACGAGCACGTCGGGCGAGAGCGCGTCCAGTTCGTCGACGTCGGTCCGTTCGAGCATGTCCGCGAGCAGGAGCGAGTCGTCGTGGACCCGTTCGGGCCGGGTCCGTGCCGTCCAGCCGGGTCGGAGGAACGGACTCTCGGTCCCCTCGCCAGCCTCGGAGTACCGGAGCTGGTTCGCCGATTCGTCGACGACGTACTGCGGCGAGAGCGTCAGGACGGACACGTACGGTTCGACGCCCTCCGGCAGGTCCACGACGGACAGTCCGTCGGGGGTCGTCTCGAGTTGCTCGTGCAGGACCTCGAACTGGTTCCGCCAGAGCGTCCGTTCGTCTCCGCTCTCGACGAACTCGACGACGACCCGGTCGTCCCCGACCGCGTCGACGGTGAACGCGCGCTCGGTCGACGGCGTGACGAGCACGTCCTCCGGGGCGACCGATTCGCAACCGTCGCGAAGCCGTCGCCAGGTCGTGGTGAACGCCATGGATGGAACTTCTCCGTCGAACGGGATAACGTCCACCCCGGTACTGGCGACCGTCCCCGGTGCCGACAGGTTCCGCCCCCACGAACGACCGAGACGGGCAACCAGTCGTAGAAAAGGCTATCTCCACCGCGGGTTTCGACTTAGACATGGCTGACACGTCAGCTCACGATACGAAGGACCTGCTCGTTCGGTTCGGGCGGCGGGCCGACCGCCCGTCCACGGCCGCCGCCGTCGTCGCGACGACTGCGGTCGTGTTCAGCGGGCTCTGGTTCCTGCTGGTCTGGATTCCGGCGGCCTACGTCGTCGACATCGTCGACATCGTCGACGTGATGGGCCTGTACCTCCTGACGGTCGCCAACGCGTACGTCGTCCCGTACGCTGTCTGGCGGTGGCTCTTCCCGGTGGAATCCTGGAGCTATCGTCGTGGACTGGCGGCCGGGGTCGCCATCGGCATCGTGTCACACCTTGCCATCGGATACGTCTGGCTCGTGTGGTCCTGGCTCGTCGAGTTCGCGTTCGGCCCGGAGGCTATTTTGCCCTTTTCGGGGTTTGAGTCACTCGTCATCGGTGGTCTGCTCGTGAGCTACTTCAGCGTCCAGGCGACGTTCGGACTTCCCATCGCGTTGAGCGTCGGTGCGGCGGTGTGGCTGACGTACTGTCGGCGGCGTTCCACGGGCGGTCGCGCACGGAGTTGACAGGCCAGCGCGACGAGTCGTGCTAGCCAGCACCTGTCGCCTGTCTCGACAATAGCGACGGTCCCCGACCGGCCCGACGTGGAAGACTTATTGTGCACCGATTTGACGCACCCTGTATGGTCCCGTACACGCCGCTCGTCCGCCCGAAGGAGTACTTCGAAGGCCGTAGAGACGTCCTGATGCCCGCGATGGGCGTGTTCGCGGTGTACGTGGTCGGTGGGGTTCTCCTCATGAACGCGCTCGTGAACACCCTCGTCGCGCAGATCGAGCGTCCGCCCGCAGGCCTCGACGCTGCCCTGAACCAGGTGATGGGGACGGTCGTCTTCATGTCGGTCATCATCGCCATCGTCGCGCTGCTGGTCGTCGCCGCCATCATGCACTATCTGAGCGGGTCCGGCCAGTTCGGCGCGTTCAGCGACGCGGTCGCCGTCGCTGGGTGGGCGTACGCCCCGAACGCCATCTTCATCCCCCTGCAGTACGGCTACGCACGCAACCAGATTCGGCAACTGTCGTTCGACGGGTCGGACCCTGCCGTTCTCGCGCGCCAGTTCGAAGCCGTCCAGAGTCAGTTCACCGCCGTCTCGATGGTGTTGCACCTGCTCATCGTCGCGTGGAGCGTCTACATCCTCGCCAAAGGCATCGCCGGCACCCACGACTGCACTGTCGACGAGACGATAGGACCAGCACTGCTGGTCGGGGTCGGCGCGCTCGTCATGCAGTTCCTGTTCTGAGCTCCGAGCGATTTCCGGCGGTGTCCACCTCTCGGCCGCCCACGCGAACCGAACCGCTTTCCACCGGGTTCGACGTATCGACCCGGCGACGTGTCTACGTGAACGTCTTCAGTCGGGCGAGGCACGGCGTCGGTCCTACACTCCGAGAACGGCGGGGCCGGTGCCGGGAACAGGTTCGAAGGAGGAAAGACGGTCGTCGGGATTCAGTCGTCGGCGACGGTGCTCTCGGCGGTGGCCGCACAGCGGTTCGGGCCAAGTTCGAGTTCGGTCTCCTCGTCCTCGTCCTCGGGTTCGTACTCGCCGGCGTTCGTCGCGATGACGCGCTCGTAGTTCGGCGGCTTGGACGGCAGGTTCTCGAACATGTGCTCGACGAACTCGTCCTCGGACTGGCGGACGAGTTCGTTGTTCTCCCAGATGTAGCCGACGGTGGAGAACATCGGCTGACCGGGCGTCACGTCGACGTACTGGCCGTCGTCCGTGACCGAGAAGTGCCCCGGCAGGATCTTCACGTCGTTCGGCTCGGTCATGATGACTTTCTGGAGGGTCTCGTACTGGACGCGAGCACCGTCTCGGGCGTCCTTGTCGGCGAACTGGAGTTCGGTCCGGCCGATGGACTCGACGAACAGCGTATCGCCGGTGAGCAGTGCCTCGTCGTCGACGAGGTAGGACGTCATGCCCGTCGTGTGGCCGGGCGTGTGGACGGCCTTTATCTCGACGTCACCGAGTTCGACCACGTCGTTCGGTTCGATGGGGTCGTACTCGAACTGCGGGTCCCGCGTCTCGACCGGTGCGCCGAGGTGATACGGCACGTCGAGTCTGTCCGCCAGGCGGCGGCCGCCCGAGATGTGGTCGGCGTGTACGTGGGTGTCGAGGATGCGAGTGACCTTCAGCCCGCGTTCGGTCGCCACGTCGACGAACTCGTCGGTCGCACGGGTGACGTCGACGAGCGCGGCCTCGCCGGCGCGCTTCGAGCCGACCACGTAGCCCAGACAGCCCTTCGAGCGCCGTTGCAACTGCACGATTACGAGGTCGTCGTTCTCCGTGGCGATGGGGACGACGTCGTAGACCATGCTCCAGGCCTCCATCCCGCCCTCGACGGTCTTGACGTCGTGGGCGTGGCCCTCGCGCTCGAGGTACTCGGCGAAACTGCTCGCGGAGCTCCCCGTCGCACAGATGGTGACGACGGTGGTTCCCGCATCCAGTTCGTCGGCGTCGAAGTCGCCGACGAGTTCGTCGTCGTCGCCGCTGTACTCGACGTTCTCCGCGCCGTCGATGTGCCAGTCCCCGAAGGAGTCCGGGTCCCTGCTGTCGTAGAGGACGAAGTCCTCGTCGGCGTCGATCATGTCTCTCAGCTCGGCTGCGGTGATTGACTCGACCATCGTCGCTGTATTGTACTGTTTGCACATTTAAAGCGATTCGAGCAGGGAGAATTATGTCGCCTAGATCCGCCGGTTCGGCGTCGAACCCTGAAGTACCGGAAAAGATTTCGGAAACTTCGGTCCCGGCCCGGGAGGGTTCCACCGGCGGTTCGAGCGTCGAAACCGGTAGAATCGGCCATCCACGACCAACAACGTCATGATGCGTCGGTCCGTAGCCAGTATTGTAATAACCATGCAAGATTCAGAGGTCGAGGAAGCCCTCGTGGATCTCCCACCGAGTTCGAAGTTCATCTACAACGTCCTCTCGCGGGAAGGGTCGATGACGTTGAAGCAACTCACGGAGGAGACACTGCTGTGCTCCCGGACGGCACGGTACGGGCTCACGAAGCTGGAGGACGCGGACCTGGTCGAGGCCGCGCCAGCACTCCACGACGGTCGACAGACCTGTTACAGCATCGAACAGCGGTCCATCGGGAAGGGTCAGACGGGCTACCCGGCGTCGGTGCTCGTCAGGCCGAAAGACCTCCACCGGGAGCTGTCGGACTTCGAGACGGACGACCCCGAACTGCGACTCGTCGAGGTCTCCAGCGAGTACGACGAGGGTCACATCCCGGGTGCCGTCGAACTCGACCCCAAGACGGACTTCACCGACGCTGGCACGCGCACGATTCCCGACGCGGACCGCCTCGAAACCCTCCTCGGGGAGCGGGGCATCACCCCCGACACCACGGTCGTCCTCTACAGCGACGGGTACAACGAGTTCGCGGCGTTCGTCTACTGGGCGCTGAAGTACTACCGGCACCCGGACGTTCGCCTGCTCAACGGTGGCAAGTACTACTGGACCGAGAACGGGTTCCCGACGACCGAGTCGACGCCGGACGTGACGCCCGTCGAGTACCAGTCACAGCCACCGAACGACCACGTCCGGGCGTACCGCCGGGACGTACAGGACGCCCTCTCCGAGGACGTGTCCATCGTCGACGTGCGGTCCCCCGAGGAGTACTGCGGCGACGCTGACGTCCCGGCGCGCGCCTCCGGTCACATCCCGCGGACGGTGAACATCGAGTGGACGAGCGTCGTCCGGGAGTGTGGCCGGTTCGAACACCGGCGGGCACTCGAACGGCCGTTCGTCGAGGCCGACATCGAGGAGACCGACGACGTCATCGTCTACTGCAACATCGGGGAGCGCTCTGCCCTGGTCTGGTTCGCGCTCTCGGAACTGCTCGGGTACTCCGACGTGACGAACTACGACGGTTCCTGGACCGAGTGGGGCAACCTCGTCGGCGTGCCCGTCGAGACCTGCGAATCGGACCTGGAGTGAGCCCGGACCGTCGAACGGGAGCACCGGTCTCTCGTGACGACCGGGCCGCTCCCGTCACCGATAGGTACCGGCAGGATTCGTTCCGGGGGACCGCGATGGCGCCAGGTTCCCACAATAATTTCTGCAACGACTCGCAGCCGCCGAACTTACCGACATTGTCTCTGGTACCTCTGCGTTCAGGTAGCGGTGCTGCCAAATTCAGCTGTCTATGGACCACATCGTGGTGCTCGGTGCCGGCGTCGGCGGGGCGATGTCAGCCAACATGCTCCGGCGACGTCTCGACCGTAACGACGCAGAGATAACCATCGTGGACAAGAGCACGGAACACGCGTACCAGCCGTCGTTCTACCTGCTCCCGTTCGGGTACATGGAGGCGGACGACCAGTTCCGTGACGTCCGGGGACTCATGCAGTCCGGCGTCGAGTTCGTAACGGGTGAAGTGACCGGGGTAGACCCGGACGAGAAGACCGTACACCTCGCCGACGAGGAGGACGACCTGTCCTACGACTACCTCGTCGTCTCGCTGGGTCACCGACTCGCAGCCGAGGCCACTCCGGGCATGGCGGAGGGCTGGGAGGAGACCGACTCGGTCTTCCCGTACTACTACTTCGAGGCGGCGATGGGGCTCCGGGACGCCCTCGAGGACTTCGACGGCGGGACCTTCGTCGTCTCCGTCCCCGACACGCCCATCAAGTGCGGGGGCGCACCGCTGAAGATGACGATGCTCGCCGAAGACTACTTCCAGCGGCGAGGCATCCGCGACGACGTCGACGTCGTGATGACCAAGCCCAGCGACGCCGTCTTCGGCGTGTCGCCCTACCGCGAGAAACTCGAAGAGATATGGGCCGACCGCGACATCGAGTTCGTGGACGAGTTCTCCGTCAGCGAGGTCGACCACGAGTCGCAGGTCATCCACGCCGAGGACGGCCGGACTCAGGAGTACGACCTCTACGCGCCCGTCCCGCCACAGTACGGCCAGCCCGCACTCACGGAGCACTCGCCGCTGACCGAGGGCGACGAGGAACACGACGGCGAGTACGTCACCGTCGACGAGAACACGCTCCAGCACACCGAGTACGAGGACGTCTTCGCGCTCGGTGACGCGGGTGACACGCCGAACGCCAAGACGGCCGCCGCCGCCCGGAAGCAGGCACACGTCGTCGTCGACAACCTCCTCGACCACATGTCCGGCGGGCGGATGACCGCCGAGTACGAGGGGTACGCCGCCTGTCCGCTGCTCACGCGGAAGGGCAAGGCGATGATGGCCGAGTTCGACTACGAGAACAGCATCTCGGCCCCCGTCGAGAGCCGGATGAACTGGATCATGGACATCAACATCCTGCCCAGCGTCTACTGGAACACCTGGCTGCGCGGCTACGACCCACTCCCCTGACCATGGCCAGCGACGAACTCACCGCCGACGCGACCGTCGACGACGCGGACGAACTGGCCCGGGCCATCGACGACAACGCCGAGGAACTCGCCGAACTCCTTCGGTTGCTCGCGGTCACGGAGGAACTGGCCGAGGACCTCGCGCCCGAACTCCGCGAGACCGTCCGCGAGAACCGAGAGCCCATCCGGGACCTTCGAGTGGCGTTCGAGCGCGAGGAGACCCTCGTCCTCCTTCAGAAGGTCGGCGAGGAGTCCGACACGCTCGTCGAACTGCTCGACGTCCTCGCCGTCTCGAAGGACCTCACCGACGACCTCGTCCCGGAACTCACGGCCACCATCCGTGAGAACCGCGAGGTGCTCGAACGCCTCCGTCTCTCGCTGGAACGGGAGGAGTTGCTCGTCCTCGTCGAGCGACTCGGCGAGAACGCGGACACGCTGGCGGAACTGCTCGACCTGCTCGACGCGACCCACGACCTCGCGCGTGACCTCACGCCCGAACTCCGACACGTCGCACAGGACAACCGGGACCTCATCCGCGAGTTCCGGATGGCCGCGTCGGGATTCGCGGACGCCCACGCCGAGAACGACGTCGACATGTACGAACTCGGTCGGAACGCCGGCAACATGGTCCTGCTCGTCGAGAAACTGGGCGACCCGACCGTCACCGAAGCGCTGGACGCCACCGTCGACGGCCTGGCCACCGACGACCCGAAGCCGGTCGGCTTCTTCGGACTGGTCGCGGCGCTGTTCGACGCGGACGTCCGGCGCGCGCTCGGTCGACTCCTCGCCGCACTCCGTGGTCTCGGGAGCGTCGAGTTCGACGAGTCCGACTGACGCGACCGAGACCTCCTGCCGACGGTTCGTCCACGAACGAGCCGGTTCGGTCGTCGAACGGTACGTCTCACTGGCGGGTCGGGACCGGACAGCGCCGTCGGTCAGCGCTTCGTCGTCTCGGGCGAGAGTCCGATACCCGTCAGTAACAGTCCGGCGAGGACGAGCAGGCCCATTCCTAGCGCCGTGACCACGTCGCCGAGGCTGAACAGCCACGCAGCGGCGGCGATGCTCACGACGACGAACGTCACGCCAGCGACCAGCAGCGACCGGTTGACGGGTCCACGTATCGGGGACATCATCGGTTCACGTCGTTCGATACGGGATGGTCACTCAAAAACGCACCACTGCGGGAGATTACTGGCCGTTCCGGGCCTGGGGACCGGGTTTGCGGAAAAAATTTCGCCCCGCCGGGGACGAGTCCGGCTTTACGGGTTCGCGTGCGTCTCGAGGAGTTCGACGAGTGGCTCTGCGCCCTGGAAGCCGTCGTCGAGTCGGGCGACCTCCTCGCCCTCCTGCAGGACGACGAGCGTCGGGACGCTCCGGACGTCGAACTCTGTCGAGAGGTCGGGGACGAGACCGGCGTTCACCGTCGCCACGACGCCCGGTGCGGTGCGAGCGACCGTGCCGAGTACCGGCACCATCGAGCCGCAGATTCCACAGCCCGACGTGAAGAACTCGAGGAGGACGAGGTCGTGCTCCGCACGTAGTTCCTCGTAGTCGTCCATCGAGTCGAGTCGGATGGGCTTCGCTGGTGCCTCCGTCCCTGTCGTCGGTTCCTCCTGGGCTGTCTCTGTCATTGCATACGTTTCGTTCCGACGGTGCTTAACGCTTTTGCAAAGATTGAACAAGACTCGCTCCTCTCGAGAACGACGTCGAACCGACCTCGAATTGCCGTCGTAGCGACCATGGAGAACGTTCTTGCGATGCCTTTCCGGGTCCACGATAGTCGGCCGACTGGGAGGAAACTTCGCCCGGCGTTCGGCTCTCACCAGCAAAAGTATTGTGGAATACGAACAACGATGCTCCGGCGGGCACGGCCCCTGTCCCGACCGGTACCGTCGTTACGGTGGAGGCCGTAGTGTCGACCATGACGGGTCCACCCGACACGGCGTCGACGGGTGGTGGTTCGGCGTGAGCGACGAGCGACGCTTCGAGACGGAGACCCTGATGTTGCTCCTCGCGTTGCTCGTCGTCGGCCTCCTCGTCGGCGTCGGCGTGCTGCGCGTGTACCTGAGCGGGGACACGGGTGCACTGGTCCGGAACTTCGGCATCGGCCTGGTGCTGCTCGTGTTCAGCCTCGCGCTCTACTGGCAGTGGAGCGGCGAATCGTCGCTCCGGGAGTGACCGGAGCGCCCCGGTCACGCACTCGTCGCCCGGAGCCAGTTCTTGACGAGTTCGTTGACGTTGTAGAAGACGACGCTCAGGGACGCGAGCGACGTCGCGAGGAAGACGACGAAGCCGACCGGACCCTCGGTGGTCGTCGCCAGCAACCCGCCGACGATGCCGACCAGGAGCAGTTCGAGCCAGGTGACCAGCACCCGCGACGCGAGTCGTGGCGGGGACTGGACGTCGAGCGTCGGCGTCGCCGCCCCGGGCGAGGGCGCTCCGTCGCCCTCCTCCGGTTCCTCGCGCTCCGGTGCCTCGTCCCCCTCGTCGCGAGCAGGCCCGCTGTCGTCCGTACTCATCAGTACGACTCACCCGGTTCGATGGGGCCGCTGAACGCGGAGTAGAGGACGATGAAGTAGACGAACACCAGCGGGAGGAGGATGGCTGCGCCGATGGTCATGAGGTTGAGCGGGAGCGTCGAGACGATGGCCGACTCGACGGTCAGGTCGCCCGCACGGTCGATGTTCGGGTACATCAGGCCGGCGACGACGCCCACGAGCGCGAAGACGAGCCCTGCAGCGGCGGCGAACGCCAGGTAGTACCGGTCCCGGTTCGTCGCCACCGCGTAGACGCCGGCGAGGACGACCGTTCCCACAACGAGTGCCAGCACGAGGGGCGAGAACAGCGCCGACCGAAGCGACGGTTCCGCGACGTAGACGTAGACGAGCGTCACCACGACGAGCAGGACGTAGGCCGCGAGGGCCCGGTAGCCCGCCGGCTTGAGTTCGTCCCGGACGTCCCCCCGGAGCTTCAGTCGCAGGTAGGCGACGCCGTCGACGACGGTCAACGCGACGAGCGCCAGGCCCACGACGATGCCGGGGAGCGTGACGATGGTCGTCGCACCGAGCAACCAGTTCGCCGCGAACATCCCGAGGAAGAAGGGGGTGGCGATGCTGCCGACGACGAACGCCCGGCCCCACCACCGCTGCCACTGCTCGTCGTGACGCTGCTCGTACATCTCCGGCGCTAGCCCACGCACGATGAGCGCGGCGAGGATGGCGAACATCAGCAGGTAGTGCCGGCTGAACAGGTTGGCGTAGACGGCCGGGAACGCCGCGAACAGGGCCCCACCGAAGACGACGAGCCACACCTCGTTCCCGTCCCAGAACGGCCCGATGGCGGCGAGGAACTGCTCGCGCTCGTGTTCGTCCTCGCGGGTCGCAAAGAGCGCGCCCACGCCGAAGTCGAACCCGTCGAGGAACAGGAACATCGCGAGGATGAAGAACACCAGTCCGAACCAGATGTCCGGGAGCGGGAGTCCGAACAGGGGTTCGCTCGCCAGCTGGAGTTCAGTCATCCACGCCCACCTCGGACGCCGGGGTTCCAGTGCTCTCGGGAACCTCGGTGTCGAGGTCCGACAGGGAGGGTGGGCCCTCCCGGACGAGTCTGACGACGACGTAGAGGTACAGCGCGAGGAGCGCCACGTAGACGAGGACGAAGCCGACGAGCGTCGTCGTCGCCTCTGCGCTCGTGAGTCCGGTCGAGACGGCGTCGCTCGTCTTCAGGACGCCCTGGATGACCCACGGCTGGCGACCCACCTCCGTCACGATCCAGCCCAGTTCGACGGCGACGACGCCGAGCGGCGTCGACACCATCAACGCCTTGTGGAGCAGGTCGTCTTCGAGCAACTCCCCGCGCCACCAGCGGTAGCCGCCCCAGATGGCCAGGACGATGAACCAGAAGCCGAGGGCGACCATGAGACGGAACGACCAGAACACGAGTGCGACGGGTGGCTGTGGCCCCTCGAACTCCTCGAGCCCTCGAATCGTCGCCTGTGGGTCACCGCCGCTGGCGAGCCACGAGGCGCCGCCGGGGATGCCGATGCCGAAGATGTCTTTCGCCCGCGGGTCCAGCAGGTCCTGGACGCTCGTGGGGACGGCGATGATGTACTCGGGGACGTAGGTGTCCGTCTCCCAGACCGCCTCCATGGCGGCGAACTTCTGGGGCTGGGTCTCGAAGACGTGCCGTGCGTACAGGTCGCCGTGGAACACCTGCAACGGTGCCGTGACGAGCAGGGCGACGAGACCGAACTTGAGCGTCGTCTCCCAGAAGTCGACGTTCTGAATCTGGTAGCCCCAGACGTGGTGCCTGAAGACGTAGTACGCACCGAGGCCGGCCATGACCAGGGCGACCGACTCGATGGCAGCGTTCTGCATGTGGACGTACATCCAGATGAAGCGGGGGTTGAAGTACGCCGCGAGGGGGTCGACGAGTCGGACGACGGTCTGGCCGTTCTCGGTGACGAGTTCGTACCCACGAGGCGTCTGCATCCAGGAGTTGGCGATGAGAATCCACACCGCCGACAGCCACGTGCCGACGCCGACCGCCAGAGCCGAGACCATGTACAGCGCGTCGCCGACCCGCTTCCGACCGAAGACGAAGATACCGAGGAACGTCGCCTCCAGCATGAACGCCATCATCCCCTCGATGGCCAGCGGTCCACCGAAAAGCTCACCCGCCGTCGTCGAGAACGCCGCGAAGTTCGTCCCGAACTCGAACTCCAGGACGATTCCCGTCACCGTCCCCACCACGAACGACACCGCGAAGATCTTCGTCCAGAACCGGCGCAACTGCTCGTATATCGGCCTGCCGGTCCGGATGTCCTTCCAGGTGAAGTAGATGAGGAAGGGTGCGAGGCCCATGCTCATCACCGGGAAGACGATGTGGACGATGGTCGTGATGGCGAACTGCAACCGACTGGCGAGGACCGGGTCTACCATGACGGGGACCTGCTGGGAGATTCAGACGGCGCTCTGTTCGGAGGTCGCACGGGGCTCATTCTCACGACCACCTAGGTACGTGAGCAAAGTATAGCTTTGTATCCAGCCATCGAACCGAACAGTCTCGCACGCTGGGGGGACGTGACGCAGTCGGGACGCGAAGGTTTAGGGGAGGGGCGGTCGTCATGTCTGCGTACTGAATGAGCAAGCGAAACGACGGGTCGACTCCCGCCGGGGGCGCGTCGCCTGACGGAGAACCACAGTCCGAGGTGGTCGAGACGACGGACGAGGCGACGTTCTACGAGGAGAACCTGGAACTGGAGCGGACCATCGACCTGACCGGCGGCGTCGCCATCGGCGTCGGGACGATGATCGGTGCCGGCATCTTCGTCTTCCCCGGTCTCGCGGCCGGCCGTGCCGGTCCTGCCGCCGCCGTCTCGTTCGCACTCGGCGCCGTCGTGGCGCTGCTCGTCGCACTGCCGACGTCCGAACTGGCGACTGCGATGCCCCAGAGCGGCGGCGGCTACTACTTCATCTCCCGGGGGATGGGCAACCCGTACGGGGCAGTCGTCGGACTGAGCCTGTGGCTCGGACTCGTCTTCGCTTCGGCGTTCTACCTCGTCGGCTTCGGGCAGTACGCCGCCGAGATACTGGCGGAGGTCGGACTCTCTCTCGGGGGCGGGTTCCTCGCACCCGCCCTGGCGATACTGGTCGGGATGGCGCTGACCGGTGCCAGCATCGTCGGGACGGAGAACGCCGCGAAGCTACAGAACGTCATCGTCGGCCTCCTGCTCGGCATCCTGACGCTGTTTCTCGTCTACGGCGGCCTCGACGCGCTCGGGTTCTTCGGTCGGCAGACGGTGCCCGAACGGTTCGTCCCCTACGGATACCTGCCGATACTGACGACGACGGCGTTCGTGTTCACCGCCTACCTCGGGTTCGCCCAGGTCGCGACGGTCGCCGGCGACATCAAGCGGCCGAGTCGGAACCTGCCCCTCGCCATGGTCGGGTCGGTCCTGCTGGTCGCCGTCTTCAACGTCGCGACGGTGCTCGTCGCGACCAGCGCCTTCGGGAGTTCGAACCTGGCCAGGTTCGGCGAGACCGCGCTGGTCGAAGTCGCACGGAGTTTCGTCGGGAACGCCGGTGCGGTCGTCATCCTCCTCGCGGGGTTGCTCGCGACCGTCTCCAGCGCGAACGCCTCCATCCTGAGTTCCTCGCGGGCGCTGTACGCGCTCAGTCGGGACGCACTCGTGCCGTCCCGGGCGGGGACGCTGAACCGACGGTACAACACGCCACACGTCGCGCTGTTGCTCGCCGGCGGTCCCATCGTGTTCCTCGTCGCGGTCGGCCAGGTCGGACTCCTGGCGGAGGTCGCCTCGTTCCTCCACCTCCTGATGTACGGGTTGATGTGCGTCACGCTCGTCGTGCTCCGCCGACGCGACCCGGACTGGTACGACCCGGACTACCGGATTCCGGCCTTCCCCCTGTTGCCGGTACTCGGTGCGGTCGCCAGTTTCAGTCTGCTCGTGTTCATGCAACCGCTGTCGCAGGCCGTCGGCGTCGCAGTGATGCTCGCCGCCTTCCTGTGGCAACGGTTCTACGCGCCCGACGTCGAACTAAAGGGGGACCTGTAACGATGACCGACCCACACCCACGCTCCGACGACATGACCGTCCTCGTCCCGATACGGATTCTCGAGGGCGAGCAGGTACCGGCGGCGCTCATCGACGTGCTCGCCTCCCTGCCGGTGGTCCTGCTCGGCTACCATGTCATCCCAGAACAGACCGCGCCCGAACAGGCACGAACCCAGTTCGGCGAGCAGGCCCGCGCCGAACTCGACGACGTGGCGACGGTGTTCCGCGACGCTGGCGGGACCGTCGAGACCCGCCTCGTGTTCACCCGCGACCCGACACAGACCTTCGAACGCGTCGCGGTCGACGAGCAGGCGGACGCCATCCTCCTGCTCAACCCCGCCCCCGCGGTCGACCGTATCCTCGTCGCACTCAGCGAGGGCATCAACACGGAACGCATCACCGCGCTCGCGGCCACGCTCGTGGCCGACTCGGACGTCACGGTGACGCTCTTCCACGCGGCGGCGTCGGAGGAGGAGCACGAACGTGGGTCGGACCTCCTCGACGAGGCGACCGACCTGCTCGTCGAGAAGGGCGTGCCTGCCGCCACCATCGACAGGGAGGTGGTAGTCAGCGAGACGCCTATCGAGGCCATCATCGACGTCGGGTCGGTGGACACGGACCTCGTCCTCCTCGGCGAGAGTCGGCCGTCGGTCCGCGAACTCGTCTTCGGCGAACCGTCGGAACGCATCGCAGAGAGCACGCTCGCGCCCATCCTCGTCGTCCGGCGCCTGCCCGCCCTGGAACCGGAGGACGACGTCGAGTCCGGCGAGGAACCCTGAGACCCGCTATCGTGCCATGAAGCCGCCGTCGACCGGATAGGCGTTCCCGGTGACGAACGAGGCCTCGTCGGAACTGAGCCAGACCACGGCGTTCGCTACCTCCTCGGGCGTTCCCATCCGACCGAGCGGTTGCATCTCGACGAAGTGGTCGATGTCCTCCGGTGACTCCTCGGCGGCCCGCTGGACCATCGGGGTGTCGATGACCCCGGGACAGACCGCGTTGACGCGAACCCCCTGCTGTGCGTACTCCGTCGCGGCCACGCGCGACAGGCCGACGACGCCGTGTTTGCTGGCGACGTAGGGCGTCCCTCCGGCGGCGGCGAGGCCGGCTATCGACGAGGTGTTGACGATGGCACCGCCACCGTCGTCGACCATCGCCTCCAGTTCGTACTTCATGCACAGCCAGACCCCCTTCAGGTTGATGTCGATGACCCGGTCCCAGTTCTCTTCCGTCTGCTCGGCGACGGGGTCGTCCTCGCCCTCGATGCCCGCGTTGTTGTGGGCGACGTCGAGTCCGCCGTACGTGTCGACCGTCTCCTGCACCATCGCTTCGACGTCCGACGGGTCGCTGACGTCCGTCCGGACGAACGTCGCCGTCCCGCCCGCCGACTCGATTCGCTCGACGGTCTCGCGTGCGCCCTCGGCCACGACGTCGGCGACGACGACGTTCGCCCCCTCGGCCGCGAACCGCTCCGCCGTCTTCCGTCCGATACCGGAGGCCGCTCCCGTTACGATGGCAGTCTTGCCGTCCAGGTCGTATGCCATGTCTAGGAGGACGGTGGAGACGTCCTTGTAACCGACTCCCTATTCTCACGCGCCGGGCGTGTCGACCCCGGTCGGGTCGGACGCACGCTTATTACTGACGATTGGGTAGTTGTAGCATGGCGCTCGATACCGTCCCACTCGGAGAGACAGGTCTGAAAGTGAGCGAGATCGCCTTCGGCACGTGGCGGTTCGGTCGTGAGGACGACGAGGGCGAGGTCGAGATCAAGCGTGGACGGGCGTACGACCTGCTCGACGCGTACGCCGACTACGGCGGGCGGTTCATCGACACAGCGGACTCGTACGGCGACGGCTTCGCCGAGGACATCATCGGCGACTGGTTGCAGAACCGGGACCGGGAGGACTACGTCATCGCGTCGAAGATATACTGGCCGACCCGCGAGGGCGACCCGAACGGGCGCGGCCTGAACCGGAAACACCTCCGGCGACAGATGGCTCGCATCCTCGACCGACTCGAGACCGACTACCTGGACTTGCTCTACGTCCACCGGTGGGACGACGACACGCCCGCCGAGGAGTTCATGCGCACGCTCGACGGCTTCGTCGACGACGGGCGCGTCAACTACCTCGGCACCTCGACCGAGGACCCGAACGCCTGGAAGGTGGTGAAGGCGAACGAGATCGCACGACGCGAGGGGTACGAACCGTTCACCGTCGCCCAGCCGCGGTACAACCTCGTCGACCGCGAGATAGAGGGCAACTACGCCGAGATGTGCGAGGCGTACGGCATCGGCGTCGTCCCCTGGAGTCCCCTGGCCGGCGGCTTCCTCACCGGGAAGTACCAGCGCGACGCCGAACCGCCCGCCGACTCGCGGGCGGCGCGGGAACGGCGGTTCGCCGACCGCTACCTGACGGACGCGAACTTCGACGTCCTCGACGAACTCGAGGACGTCGCCGCCGAGGTGGGCGAAGAACCCGCGCGGGTGGCGCTGGCGTGGTTGTTGCACCGCGACGACGTCACCGCCCCCATCGTCGGCGCCCGGACCGTCGACCAGTTGACGGCAGACCTGCAGGCGAGCGACGTCTCGCTCACCGACGAACAGGTCGTTCGACTGACCGAGAGCAAGGGGTGAGTCACAGGACCACGAACGAGGGGAGGTAGAGGAGCAGACAGCCCACCGCTCCCCTGCGACCGATGCCGCGTCCCCAGTACATGAGCGCCAGCACGGTGAGCGAGACGAGGAGCATGTAGGCAGTCGAGGTGAACACCGACGACGGGTCGGTGACCACCACGTCGGCGAAGAGTGCGCCCACCCCGAGCGAGAACACCGGGTCGGTGATGTTGCTTCCGAGGAGCGCCCCGACCGAGATGCCCGGGTCGCCCCGCCTGGCGGCGAGGCTGGCGACGGCGATCTCCGGTGCGGTGGTGCCGAGACCGGTCAACAGGCCGACGAGGTACTCGGGCACGCCGACGAGGCGGGCGATGGCGACGCCGTTGGTCACCATGAGGTGGCCGCCGACCACCACGAGCGCGATGCCGAGGAGTATCATCGGGACGGCACGCCGCGGGGACTCGCGCTCCTCGACGACCTCCTCGGTTATCTCCTCGCCTCCCTCGCTCGTGTAGAGGTCGTGGACGAACACGACGTACGCGAGCATCATGAGGAAGCCCTCGGAACGGATGATACCGCCCTCCAGCGTGAGAATCATGATTATCATCGCGAGGAGCATGGCCCCGCCGTAGATGACGACGTTCCGGCGCTCCGCCTCGATGGGCGAGATGAGCGCGACGATGCCGATGGCGAGGGTTATCTGTGCGGTCTCGGAGCCGACGATGTTCCCGACCAGGAGGTCGCCAGCGCCGTAGAGGGCGGCGTAGACTGAGGTCGTCATCTCGGGGATGGACGTCCCGATGGAGATGACGGTGACGCCGATGAAGAAGTTCGAGACGCCGTAGTAGAGCGCGAGTTCGGCGCCGGTCCGGACGGTTCGGTCGGCCCCGAACAGGAGCACGGCGAGTCCGGCCAGGAAGCCACCGACTTCGAGGAGCATCGGGCACTGGAGAGACGACCCGTGTCGAGTAAAAAGTATCTCTCGTCGGGAGGGTTCGTCCCGGCGACCGTTGCGGTTCGGTGGTGGAGGACCAACGGTTAATTCGGTCCGTGGAGTAGTATGCGTATGGAGCACATCCTGTTGGCCACGGACGGGAGCGAGTACGCACGCCAGGCGGCCCGACATGCCATCGAACTCGCTGACGAGGACGGGGCGACGCTGCACGTCATCTGCGTGGTCGACCAGCGCCGGTTCGACGACCCTGCGCTCAGTTCGGCCGAACTGGCGACCATCTTCGCCGACGAGCACGCTGCTGTCTGCGTCGAGGAAGTGACGAAGATGGCAGCGGACACCGCCGTCGCCGTCGACGGCGACATCCGGCACGGGGTGCCACACGAGGTCATCCTCGACTACGCCGACGAGGTGGACGCGGACGTCATCGTCGTCGGCGAACACGGCGAACACGAGGAGCACTTCTCCGGCGTCGGGCGGAAGGTCGCCGACACGGCCGACCGGGAGGTGGTCGTCGTCGAAGCGGGGTCGTAGGCAGTGGGCCGGAGGGCCTGTGCCCGGTGTCCGCGATTCCACGGTACCGACGGCGGGACCGGACGTGGGGTTCTCACCCGGTGGGAACAGGGGGTCGGAGATAGGTCGTTCGAGCACGAACGTACGACACGGGACTAACGATGTACCAACGATTACTCGTTCCGACGGACGGCAGTGAGGTCGCAGAGGCAGCCGCCGAGGCGGCGGTCGCGCTCGCAGGCCGGTTCGACGCGGACCTGCACGTGCTTCACATCATCCAGCGCGCCAGCTTCCCGATCGGACTGGAGGACGCAGAGACCGACTATCTCGAACAGCAGGCCGAAGCAGCGACGACGGCGGTAACCGAGATGGCGGCCGAGGCCGGCGTCGAGGCCACGACGACCGTCGTCGAGGACAACGAGGCCCACCGGGCCATCCTCACCTACGCCGACGACCACGACGTCGACTGTATCGTCATGGGGACCCACGGTCGGAGCGGCGTCGGCCGGTTCGTCCTCGGGAGCGTCACCGAACAGACGCTTCGGGAGTCGCCCATCCCCGTGCTGACGGTCCACAGCGACACCGTCGTCGACCCGTCGCTGGACGAACTGCTGGTCCCGACCGACGGCAGCGAGATGGCCGATGCTGCGGCCGACGAGGCAATCGAACTGGCGCTGGAGACCGACGCGACGCTCCACGTGGTGAACGTCGTCGACCGGACGATGGTCTGGGAGGACACTCCCTCGGGGAGCGTCCTGAAGGCGCTCGAACGGGCCGGGAAGGAGGCGCTCGAATCTGTCATCGAACGGGCCGAGGCGGCAGGCGTCTCGTCGGTGCAGGCCTCGGCACTGTCCGGGAGACCACACCGCGCCATCGTCGACTACGCCGACGAGAACGACGTCGACTGCATCGTCATGGGGACCCACGGTCGGGGCGGCGTCAGCCGCGTGCTCGTGGGGAGCGTCACCGAACGCGTCGTCCGACTCAGCGACGTCCCGGTTCTCTCCGTGAAGGGGGACGGCGCCGTGGACTGACCGGTGGAGTTAATCCCGGCGTCGTGGTATTTTATCGCACACATGGGAGCGAGCATCGCGAGCGCAGCGAGTACCAGGTACGACAAGTACCCCGAGTCGTCCTCGCGGGAACTGTTCAGCGAGGCCGCCGCGAAGGCGTTCGACGCCACGGCGGTCGAACCGGCCGAACTCGACGCGGTCTACGTCGGGAACTTCATGGGTGACCTCATCGAGGACCAGGGGCACATGGGCGCGCTCCTCGCCGACTACGTCGGGTGTCGAGAGGCCGCCTCGGTCCGGCTCGAGAGCGCCTGCGCGTCCGGCGGTGCGACGTTCCGACAGGCGGTGCTGGCCATCGAGGCAGGGGCGGCGGACGCGGTGCTGGCGGGCGGCGTCGAGCAGATGTCCATCGCGGACATCGAGCACCTGACCGACGCCCTCGCCAACGCGGCCGACGACGTGTTCGAGAACGAGCAGGGGCTGACGTTCCCCGGCATCTACGCGCTCATGGCGCGGCGGTACATGCACGAGTTCGGCGCGTCGCGCGAGGACCTGGCAGCAGTGTCGGTCAAGAACCACAACAACGCGGTCGCGAACCCGGTCGCGCAGTTCCAGACGGAACTCACCGTCGAGGAGGTCCTCGAATCGAAGCAGATCGCGACGCCACTGACGCTCTACGACGCGTGCCCGGTCTCCGACGGGGCGAGCGTCGTCCTGCTGGTGAGCGACGAGTACGCGGACGAGCGAGGACTCGACACGGCAGCGACCGTCCTCGGCACCGGGCAGTCGAGCGACGCCGTCGCACTCCAGGACCGCGACTCCATCACCTGGACGGCGGCGGCAGAACGGGCGGCCGAGCAGGCCTACGAGGACGCCGACGTCTGGGCCAGCGACGTCGACGTGGCGGAGGTCCACGACTGCTTCACCATCGCCGAGATACTGGCGCTGGAGGCGCTCGACTTCTACGAACAGGGCGAGGGGACCCGAGGTGCGGTCGAGGGGGAGACGGCCGTGGACGGCGACACGCCGGTGAACACGTCCGGCGGCCTCCTCGGCAAGGGCCACCCCGTCGGGGTGACCGGCATCGGTCAGGTCGTGGAACTGACGAAGCAACTCGATGGGCGCCACCCGAACCAGGTCGACGACCCCGACATCGCGCTCGCGCACAACGTCGGTGGCAGCGGCGCGAGCACGACGGTGACCATCCTCGGGGGTGACTGACCGTGCCGGCCTGGTTCGACTCCTTCACGGACGCGGTCGCGTCGGGCGACCAGCAGTACCTCGCCTGTGGGACCTGCGGGGAACCGTCCCTGCCACCCCGCGAGTTCTGCCCGGAGTGTGGGTCGACCGAGTTGACCCCCGAGGCGCTCTCGGACCGGGGAGCGCTCCTGTCGTTCACCGAGATATCGGTGACGATTCCGAAGTTCCACGGCGAGACGCCCTACACGGTGGTCCTCGTCGAACTCGACGACGGGGTCGTCCTCACCGGCCAGCTCAGGGACGCGACCGCCGCCGACGTCAGCATCGGCGACGAACTCGTTCTGGAGACGGAACCCCACGGCGACGGGACGGCCCTCCTCACGTTCCGTCCGGCAGCCGACTGACCGTCGGCCTGCAGCGCCCTCACCACTGCTTCTCGCGGAAGAACGCCCGATAGGTCCCCGCACAGACGGTGTAGTCGATGAAGTGCTTGTAGCCGACGAAGAACAGCGGCGCGTACGCCAGCATTCGCAGGGGTTCGTCCTCCAGGGCGATGGAGAACAGCGTGACGAGTCCCGTCATGACGGCGAACAGGAGGACGAGCGCCAGCAGGTACGTCGTCGGGTTGAACAGGAGTCCCCACACCACCGCCCCGAGTATCACGAAACTCCCGACGGGCCCGAACAGGTGCGAGACGAGGTAGGCGGGCAGGCTGAGCGCGTGGAGGTACCGGTACTGCGGCGAGAGCAGGACGTCGCGGTGCTTCCGGAAGGTCTCGAGTCCACCGCAGTACCAGCGCAGTCGCTGTCGCCACAGCGGCCGCCAGCCGTCCGGGACGATGGTCCGGACGACGCCACGGCCGTGTCTGACGGACCAGCCGTTCTTGAGCAGTTTCACGGTCAGGTCGAAGTCCTCGGTGACCGTGTCCGGGTCGTACCCCCAGATGTCTTCGAGCGCCTCCCGTCGGTAGACGCCGAGACACCCCGGGACGACCGGGACGGCCTCGAACAGCGAGTATGCCCGCCGGTTCGTGTTCGAGATGCCGTACTCGATTCGCTGGAGGGCGGTGAGGAACGAGTCGTCGTTCGAGGCGAGCACGACCGGGCTGAGGGCACCGATGGTCGGGTCCGCCCAGAGTTGCTCGACCATCTTCGTCAGCGCGGTCGGGTCGGGACGGCTGTCGGCGTCGATGGTGGCGACGACCGGACTCGAGGAACACTGCAACCCGAAGTTCAGCGCCGCGTGTTTGCCACCGTTGTCCCGGTGGAACACTTTCACCCCCTGGTCCCGGTACGCCGCCGCAGCCTCGTACGTCCCGTCCGTACTCCCGTCGTCGACGACCACGACCTCGAGTTTCTCCGACGGGTACGTCGACGTGAGGACCGACTCGATGCAGTCCCCGATGACCTCGACCTCGTCGTAGGCCGGAATCAGGACGCTCACCTCCGGGTACGTCGACAGTTCCTGCGCCCGTTCCCCGCGGACGTACTGGTAGAGCGCCAGCGGGAGGATGAACGTGACGTGGAACGTGAACAGGAGCAACGAGAACAGGAAGACGGCCGCCAGGAACGTTCTCGTCCCGATGACGAGGCTGAGGACGACCATCGTCACGAGCACCGCTGCGATGGCCGTGAGGACCCACGACGGCCACGAGACGTCCTCGAAGAACTCGTCCCATCGAGTCACGGTGACGACGGCGTAGCTCGCCCCGGTACAGAGGACGAACAGCCAGCCGACGCTCTCGGGTGACACCGGTCGCAGCAGCGAGACGACGACCACGCCGACGGTGGCCGAGAGGCCGCCGAGCAGGACCCACACCGGGACGCGAACCGCGGGCACGAACGTGTATCGCCAGACTGTGTGCCACCGCCGGGACGCGAGCAGTCCGGCCCCGAAGAGGACCGAGAGGGCGAGTCCGACGAGGAACAGCCAGAGCGGGACGGGGACCGGTTCCACCACGAGAATCATCCAGAGGAGGACCCCGAACGCGAGCCAGGAGGCCCCGAGGACTCCCAGCGCGAGCGACGACCGGGAGAGGAGTCCGGATTCGTCGTCGTCCATCGTCTACGGTCTGTCGACCCTCCCGAGCGCCCGGTCCTGCGGGCTCCCGCAGCGGAGGCAACTGTGCACCGTCGTGACGACCTGCAGCTGGTCGCCGGTCTCGTCCTCGACCCCGCACTTGGGACAGACCAGTCGGCCGTCTTCGACGGCCTGGAGGTACCCGGCGATGCCCACGTACCCGCAGTCGGTGTGTTCGCGGACCACCGTCTCGATGGACTGCAGCGACCCGCACTCCGAACACGACAGGTCCGTCGGCGCGTCGATGGACCGTTCGGGGGAGAGGAGTTCCGACGGGACGACTTCGCGGAGGGACCCGTCGGGCGAGACCCAGACGAGTCGTCCACCTGCCGGCAACTGACCGTCGGAGGTGGACGCGTACTGGAGGGCGGCGTCGGGGGCTCCGGAAGACGACGTGGTGTCGCTCCCGTCCGCAGACGAGAGCGATTTCTGGTCCGAGTCGCCAGAAAGTCGTCGTTCGTTATCGGTCGGCCTGCTCATTGCCCAGACAACAGCCAGATACTCAATTAGTTATGCATTTTATTATTTTTTAGACCTCGAATACCGAAGCAGATGCTTGTTACTGGTTAGCACTTTGCGTCTCTCCGTGCGAACCGGGGTCCCGAGACGTTCGCCGACCGACGGGCAACAGTGGGAGTATAACAAGGCGGCTCTGGGGTGTGGAACCGAGGGATGAACGAGGAACGGGAACCGTGAGTGGAACCTCGTCGGCACGTCGCCGGTCCTTCGAGTGTGAGGTCCCGGACCGGACGCCACCGCCACAGACGGGAGCGCCGGAGGCCTGACGCGTGGTTCCGAAACCGTCCGTGATACTGCGGTCGGTCCAGCGTGCGTTGACTCCGGGGTCCTCCGTCGCCGAGCGTGCCGTCACCGGCGGCGTGTGGGTCGTCCTCCTCAACGTCGTGGACCGTCTCATCCGCTTCGGCGCGCTGATAGTCCTCGCCAGGTTCCTCTCGCCGGCGGCGTTCGGACTGCTCGGACTGGGACTGCTGGTACTCGCGGTCGTTCGCCAGAGCACCAAACTGGGACTCAACGCCGCCCTCGTCCACCACGAGGACGACGACGTCGACCACTACCTCGACACGACGTGGGTACTCACGGTCACTCGCGGACTGCTCATCGCACTGGCGGCGTTCGTCTCGGCCCCGTACGTCGCTTCGCTGTTCGACGCGCCGCAACTCACCGACGTCGTCCGGGTCGTCGCCCTGACGCCGCTGCTGAAGGGACTGCGCAACCCCGGCGTCGTCTACTTCAAGAAGGAGTTGCTCTTCCACAAGCAGTTCGGCTACCAGATCAGTGGCACCGTCGCCTACGCGGTGGCGACCGTCGGCGTCGCCCTCGTCTCGCCGACCGTCTGGGCACTCGTCGCCGGCACGCTCGCCGGGGCGGCCGTCAGGACGACGTCATCGTACGCCATCCATCCCTACCGGCCCCGGTTCAGGTTCGACCTGTCGGCCGCCCGCCGACTGCTCGGGTACGGGAAGTGGATATTCGGCTCGGGGCTGGTCCTGCTCGCGCTCAACTGGGGCGACGACGGGATGATCGGCTGGTACGTCGGGGCGGCCAGTCTGGGGCTGTACCGGCTGGCGTTCCAGTTCTCGAACGCGCCGGCGACGGAGGTCACGCAGGTCATCTCGAGCGTCGCGTTCCCGGCGTACTCCCAGATACAGGACGACACCGCGGCGCTCCGGGAGGCGTTCCTGCGGACGATGCGGGTCGTCTCCTTCGTCTCGTTCCCCGTCGCGGTCGGTATCGCGGCCGTGGCACCGGTCTTCGTCGACGCCTTCTTCGGGCCGGAGTGGCTCCCGATGGTCGACGTCATCCGCGTCCTCGCCGTCTGGGGAGCCTTCCGGTCCATCGCGGCGGGCATCGGCCCGCTCTTCCGGGCGACCGGTCGGCCCCAGTACAACACGGCACTGCAGAGCCTGCGTCTCGTCGTCTTCGCTGCCGCGGTGTACCCCGCGACGGCGGCCTGGGGCATCGTCGGCACTGCCATCGCCATCGTCGTCAGCGCACTCGTCGAGAACCCCATCGCCATCTACGTCTCCATCCGGGCCGTCGACACGTCGGTTCGCCGCGTCGGTCGGTTGCTGGCGATTCCGGCCAGCGCGAGCCTCGCGATGGGCGTGGTCGTCGTCTCGGTCCAGACGGTCGGGACGGGACTCGGCGAGTACGCCGAACTGGCCGTCCTCGTCGCGACGGGCGTCGTCGTCTACGGGACGCTCGTCTTCTGCTGGTCTCGCCTGACTGACCTCGAACTCGAGAGCGACCTCGCGACGCTCCAGCGGGCGTTGACGTGACCAGCAAGGAGAACCGTCGTCGCCGCGCCCGGAGCAGGACGGGCGCCTGTGGAGGACCGGTCGTCCGTCAGTGGGAGGACAGCAGGCCGTCGTCGCCCACGACGGTCGTGTTCTGGTACCGGTTGACGAACCGCTTGCCGGCCCGGGCCAGGGTGTGGGTGTACCGCCCGCCCAGGGCGACGGCCAGGAACGCGTAGGTCGTGGGACTCGTCGGATAGTACTGGAGCGACCGGACGAGGTACCGGATGGCCTCGAAGTAGTGCCCGGCGGAGATGGCGTGGTCTGCCACTGCACGGGCCAGCACGCCCTGGAACCGTCGCTCGTACCGGGGACCGCACGCCGCGGCGCTCTCTCGATGCTTCTGTAACATCAGTGGGTACGCCTGGTCCCGTTTGGCCTCGTAGTCGTCCGATATCTGTGGCCCGTCGATGAACTGGCGGACCGTCAGCAGTTCCGGGACCGAGACGAAGTCGTAGTGGCTGGCGAGTCGGAAGTACCACTCCCGGTCCTGCCAGCAGGGGAACTCCTCGTCCAGATACCCCGTCCGGTCGAACACGCTGGCGCGCACCATGATGGTCGAGAACGTGCCGAAGTGGGCCCCCTGGACGAGTTGCTTCGTGAAGTCCCCGTGTTCGGTCGGCCGAGTGACGTTCGTCACCTCCCCCGAGGGGTCGACGTACACCTGCCCGGTGAACGACACGCCGACGTCGTCGCCCGCCGCCTGGAACGCACGTACCTGTCGTTCGAGCTTCTCGGGACGCCAGTAGTCGTCGTCGTCGAGGAACGCGACGAACTCACCTCGCGACGCCTCGATACCCGTGTTCCGGGCCACGTTCGCGCCCCGGTTCCTCTCGTGGTGATACACCCGCAGGTCCATCGTCGAGGGAATCGAGAGGTCCTCCAGCCCCTCCTCGACGCGGGCATCGGACCCGTCGTCGACGATGAGCATCTCCACGTTCTCGTAGGACTGCTCGGTGACGCTCTCGACGGCGTTTGTCAGCAGCCGTGGTCGTCCGTACGTGGGTATCACGACGCTGACGAGGGGGTGGCGGTCCGAACCTGAAACGGCCATAGTATGAGTA
The DNA here is from genome assembly GCF_051207415.1 of Haloarchaeobius marinus. Lineage (NCBI taxonomy): Archaea > Methanobacteriati > Methanobacteriota > Halobacteria > Halobacteriales > Halorubellaceae > Haloarchaeobius > Haloarchaeobius marinus. The sequence continues at coordinate 115,805 of NZ_JBPKGD010000005.1, forward strand.
TCAAGTGAGACGATTTTTAAATATGCGTCTCGTTCTGCAACGTAGCTGGTACGTAAAAACTGGTCAGGACTTCCCTAGCATCCCACGGATTCTGCCCAGCGACATCGCCACGTGCCCACCGAACCTGGCGGCCGTGTGCGGGAGCGACCGGCCCACGTAGTTCGACGGGTCGAGGAGTCCCTCGGCGATGCTCAGCCACTGGCGACGGTCCCCCACGCCCTGCTTGTCCCAGTAGTACGGCGTCTGGGTCTCCAGCCGGTACCGCTTCCGCCAGTAGTCGCGGTACGACTCGGCGTAGGAGTGGTGGACGACCAGCTCCGGGTCGTAGTAGATGGGGTACTCCTCCAGGACGCGGGTCGCGAGTTCCTTCTCCTCGTGTCCCCACGTGATGGCCTCGTCCCAGCCGCCGACCGCGTCGAACACCTCAGCCCGGACCGCCATGTTGCAGCCCCAGAACCGGGTGACGTACCGTCCGGTGTCGCCGAAGTCGTAGTGGCTGGCGACGAGCGCGAAGACGTCGTCCCTCGGATGGATTGTCCTACCCGCGACGGCCGCCTCCCTGTCGAGAATGTCGGAGACGCGCGAGAGATACCCCTCCTGGGGCCGGGAGTCGTCGTCGAGGAAGACGAGTTTGTCGGCGTTCGCCCGTTCGACGCCCTCGTTCCGGGCCTTCGTGACCGTCTCGTCGTCCCGCACGATGACCTCGTAGTCGGTGAACGCCTCGCGTTCGAGGTGGTCCAGCGCCTCGATCTCCGCACGAGGTTTCAGCGACGCGATGATGACGCTCAGCTCTACCATCGGGCGGTACGAGGGTCTCGGAACAGGTAGTAAGAGAGTTCCTACGGCCCGATTCAGAGGACGGCGACCACGAGTCCACCGACCGTCGCGAGCCCACCGAGGCCGAAACAGACCGCCCAGAACGGGACGCGTTCGACGACGGTCATCAGCGCGTCGATGGTGAGGTACCCGACGACGGCACTGGTCAGCAGTGCGACGCCGGCAGCCGCCGGGGAGACGCCAGGGAGTCCACCCGCCGAGAGCACCGTGAGGACGCCGGCGCCGAGGCCGGCGGGTATCGACAGGAGGAACGAGAGCCTGAACGCCGACGGCGTCTCGTGGTTCCGGAAGAGCAGGACGCTCGTGGTGACGCCCGACCGGGAGACACCGGGCAGGATCGCCAGGCCCTGGACGGCACCCACGAGCATCGCGTCGGCGAACGTCGGGTCCTCCTTCGACGCCAGGTCGACGCGGGCCGAGGCCAGCTGGAGTATCCCCGTGAGAATCAGGAGGGCCCCGATGCCCGCGACGAAGACGCTGCCCGCGAGTTCGCTCGCCACGTCGACCGCGTACACGTACACCGGGATGCCCACGGCGGCGGTCGCGACGCAGGCGACCAGGACGAACGACGTCAGTGCGTTCTCGTTCTCGAACGCCGACCCGGGCCGCCACTCGGGGACGTTCGTGGCGGCCTCCTCGATGTCGTCGCGGTAGTACACCGCCGACGAGACCGTTGTCCCGACCTGGAGGAACAGCGCGAGCTGGAGTGCGGTCTCCGGCGGAACCCCAACGACCGTCAGGAACATCGACAGGTTGCCCTGGCTCGACACTGGGAGCCACTCGACGATACCCTGGACGACGCCAGCCAGCGTCGCGACGACGAGTTCCGGGATGTCCATCGAGTACGGTCGTCGTATCCCAGGGGGATAGTAATACTGCACCCAACGGTCAGCGACGTGCAGCTGGAACCTCGGTCGGGTCGGTCAGGTGCCGACTAACCAGGGCGGCGACAGCTAGTGGCGGAGTCCGGATATCCTATCCACGGCTTCGAATCGGAGAGAGCACCGTTCCGAGGAGGAATCGGACCTCGTCGGGACGGACCGCCTTACTCGCTATCAGGAACGCGAAGTATATCGGGGGACACAGGAGCAAGAGAACGAGGATGTCGTCGAAACCGAACACGGTGACGACCGTGAACATCCCAGCAGCCGATGCTGCTGCCTTCAGGGCGAATCGCGACTCGAGTTCGACGTCGTAGCGTCGCATCGCCAGTGCGTACAGGGTGGCGAAGACGAAGAGGTACGTCACGAGCGTCGCGAGCGCCGCCCCGAACGCGGCCATCGTCGGGATGAGTACGAGGTTGAGTGCGACGTTGAACAGGGCACTGCCGAGTTTGAGGATAGATATCGTGAACGTCCGTTCGTCCGCGAAGAACAACTGCTGATAGACGGTGTTCAACCCGGATAACATGATTCCGGTAGCGATGACCGGTATCAGCACGGGTTGGTACGCCGCGGTCGTCGTGACCAGCAGGTCGACCAACTGTTCGCCGACGAGGTACAGTCCAACGATCGAGGGAATCGAGAGGCTGAGTATATACCGGGTTCCGTTCGAGAGGTACCGGTAGCACTGCTCCGAGTTCCCCGCTTCCCAGAGTCGGCTGAGTTCCGGGAAGAACGTGACTCGAAGCGGAATCGCGTACGTCCGCAGCACTCGCGCGATCGTGTACGCGACGGAGTAGATACCCACCACGTTCGCGCCGATGAAGTAACCCAGCATGAGCTTGTCTGCACGGGACTGGAACGTGCCCGAGATGTCCCCGACCATGATCGGAACGGAGTACCGAAGCTGCGTCTGCAGGTCGGTGAAACGCGGGACGTGAATCCCTGTCGACCGCAGGACGAACCCCTGCAGTACGATAGCGAACAGGCCTTCCGTCAGTACCACGGCCGACATCACTCCCAGCAGGCCGACCTCGAGGACCAGGACACTCAGGACCACGACGGCGACTTTGAGATAGGTTTTGACTCCGTTGAGCGTGGAGTGTCGCTTGACGTTCATCTCGGACCGGTAGTAGTTCCGCCCCATCTCCTGGAGGGCGTAGATGGGCACCATCAGGGTCCCTATCTGGAATACGGTCGTGTAGCCAGGGTCACTGAGAAACGTCGTCGAGAGAACCGATGCCATCGCGAACAGCAGCGTAGCAGTGGCCGAGGCGACCACGAGAGCGACTACCGTGAGAGACACGTACAGTCGTGAGTGCTCCGTGTTCGCACGCTCCTGTGCGTACTTGATCTGCCCCTTCTCCAGACCGAGAAGTGAGATCTTCGAAGTCAGTGTACAGATAGTCATCACCTGTACGAACGCACCGTAGGCTGCGACACCGATGAACTGGGTGATGACCGGTATTATTACGAGACCGTGGATCTTCTGTGAGAGGTTTATGAGCGTCGTTATGAGTACGTCCGTAGACAGTTTCTTGCTAAGTGACATATATGGGCTGTGGGACTGAGGGAGTACCTTCCATCGCTGGCCTTCTCGGAGTCTGGCGGGGACGGTTTCGACGCGAATCCGAATCGTTCACTGTCCCCGTGAACGACCCTCTTTCGTCCGTGTCGGTTACGCACTGTCCAGCGGTGGAGGCAGCATCCGGTCCAGCCACCGTTTGGAGGGCACTCGTCTCCTCGGGGCCTTCGTCCAGCACGCTTCCTCGGGCGTGTGATTCGAGTTCAACTACCCGTCGAGTCGGTTCGCACTCGGCCCTGAAAGTAAACAAAGGGCTACGGGAGAGAAGACGCGAAGTAGCGGACGTAGTGAGAATATAACGAGTTCCCAGTCCAAGGCGGATATCTGCAAGCCGTAGCGTCGTCGTGGGTACGAACGCCCTCGTCCCGTGGTCGTGGTGTCGAGCGGTTCCTGCTCGTGCACTAGCTCACCTGCCGAACGAACGCGGCCGGTTGCCACTTCGAATCCCTGCATAGGAGAGTCCAAACCGCGGACGTGGCGGCGTATCAACTGGATAACTATTGGTGTGTGCCAGAATGCTACCGTTGATGATTCCAGTGGAACGGATACGTCTAGGTGCGAAGCAGATATGGTCAACACGAGAGGCGGTTCCGAGCATGGGACGTCTGGAGGTCTTACTTCTCGGAGCCATAACGCTGTTATTCCCCTTCCACTCGTCGGTCGAACTCTTCGTCACCACGGTGAACGGCAGTCTGGCGGATTCGCTGGTCGGTGTTACCGTCCTGCTGGTGCTTCTCGGCGTCGTCAGAGTCAGAACGGTCCACGTTTCGTTCGTCCCCGCTATCGCGTTCGTAACGCTAGCCGCCGTTGGGATCGGAGGTAGAGTGCTGATTGCCACTCCCGACTACTACGTGGCGACCACCGCCGTGGTAGAAACGGTAAAGCTCGTCGCGACGCTCGCGTGGATGGTAGCTATTTACTCGCTACTACTGCGGGACACGAGTCGTCGCCTCACAGTAGTTACCATCATCACAGCCGTCCTCGCTGGCGCGTACGGGTTCTGGTCGTTCTACCTCGTGAGGGAACTCGGCGTCTGGCGTCCGAGTGGACCGTTCCAGAATCCGAACCTGTTCGCAGATTACCTCCTCCTGGCGATCTTCCTCTCGCTGGCTCTCCTGACCCGGACGGTTCGATCGAACGATACTCGCATGACCGTCGCGCTCACCATCTCGATTCTGGGGGCGTTCCTCGGTCTCGTTAGCACGGCATCTCGGTCGGGATTCGGAGCGCTGCTGGTCGGATTGGTCGTCGTCGTCGACTGGAAGCGAGTCGCACATCGCATCCGTACAGACGTCCGTGTCGCCCTCGGGTCAGTCGTTGCGATTCCCGCAGTCCTGTTCGTCTTCCTGACTGCCGATTTCAAGATCGTTCAGCGGTTCGCTGATGCCCTCTCCGGTGAGCACATCGGTTCGAGGCCCGAGGTCTGGCGCCGGTCGTTCGAGGTGTTCCTCGATTCACCGGTACTCGGAATCGGAATCGGCCAGTTCCGGTACGTCGTCACCTCTTCCCATCCACTCCCACACAATACGTCGGTTCTCATCCTGACGGAGACGGGGTTGATCGGCGTCGCTTTCGCAGCTATGTTCGTACTGACGTTGCTTCGAGCATCGCACCGACTGTCGGAGACGTATCCGTCGATGCGCATGTTCACTGGTTTCTTCGTCGCGACGCTGGTCAACTCGATGTTTCACGACATATACAACTTCAGGTCGCTGTGGATAGCCGCCGGAATCGTCGCTGCAGCGTCAGTATCGTACCCGAACGTCAAGTCGACCGCGATAGACGACCTATCACTACCGCTGTCGTGGCAGCGAAGCACGAGTCGGGAGTAAGCCGCTCCCGGTCGGTCTGGAGAGGTCCCGAGATGCCGAGACTGCTACCGGCCCAATTGAACAGGCATATCGTAGATTATTGCAGGTATCCCAGGTCTTCGAGTCGTCGTTCGGTGGCACCGTCTATCTCTCCGCCGTGGTCGTCGGAGCTCTGTTCGAACTCTCCCAGGTCGCTCTCCAACCTCGCAGCCAGGTCGTCTCGAACGTCGTCGTTGGCACTCACAACGTCGTCCGTCTCGAGGGGGTCCACACGAACGTCGTATAGTTCGTCGGTCCCATCTGTAGCCTGGATGTACTTCCACTCCCGGGTCCGGATACTTCGGAGTCCCCGGTCGTATCGCCGCACCTCGTCGGGAACGTCGTCCACCCGTTCCGCGAGGGCTTCCATCGATGGCTGTGGGGTGAGGTACTCTCCGAGAACGTACTCGCGACCCTCACCGTCCCCGAGACGGGTCGTCGACACACCGTCGTCTGCTGGCACGTCGACTCCAGCGAGGTCGAGTATCGTCGGGTAGAGGTCGCGGACCTCGAACAGTTCCTCACGGTGCTCGCCACCGTCGTACTCCGACGGATAGCGAGCCACCAGTGGGACGTGCAACAGCGTGTCGTACAGGCAGTACTGGTGGTCCATCAGGCCGTGCTCGCCGATGTTCTCCCCGTGGTCCCCCACGACGAAGAGCGCCGTCTCGTCGAGCAGGTCCCGTTCGTCGAGGAAGTCGTAGACCTGTCCGATTCGATAATCGAGATAGGCCAGTTCGCCCTCGTAGAGCGAAGTGAGAGCCTCGAAGTCGCGTTCGTCCATCTCCTCGGACCCGCAGATGTACGCCCAGGCGTCCTGGTTGACGTCCTCGACGTCGGAAGCGTCCAGCCAGTCGGGGCGGAATCGGTCAGGTGGACTGTATTCGAGATGCGGTTCGAGGTAGTTGACGAACATGAAGAACGGCCGGTGGGCCCGGCCGTTCGACAACCGACGCCGGATGCGCCAGTTGGTCACCAGTGCACCGTCGTCGAAGCGTCTCCGAAGGAGCTTCGAGAATGCGGCGTTCAGTATCGTCTTCGGCGCTTCGCTGTCCAGGAGGTTCCGACAGACCGCCGTTATCTGGGCTGTCGTCCCCTCGTTCGACTTCGCGATCGTCGGCAGGTCTACGCCACCGTCGACCAGTTCCCACGCGACGTCGAACGTATCGAACCCGCAATCGAACCCGAAGTCGGGACTCACCCACGTGTTGTTGGATATCCCTACCGTTCGGTAGCCAGCACCCTGGAGCAGTTCGGCCAGCGTGGGCACGTCGGGGTCGAATCGTCTGGACCCAGCGTGCGTCCCGTGGTCGGACGTGTACTGACCGGTGAACATCGACGCGTGGGACGGGAGCGTCCAGGGCCCGGTCGTGAACGCGTTCTCGAAGGTCACTCCCTCGTCGGCTATCCGATGCAGGTTCGGCATCACGTCCGGACGCCCGAGGACGGTCCGAGCGCGAGCAGTGTCCATCACGATGAGGACGACGTTAGGCCGAGACATCGGTCTCACCTCCGAACGAGTCTGCCGCTGTCTGTACGGGGCTGACGCCGATGGTTGGAGCAGCGTTTGGGTTCGGTGCCCACGTTTGTCGTGTCGAGTTCATAGATATCCGAGTCGTTCGAGTCTCGCCGAAACGACCGCGTCGGCTTCACGGGAGTGTTCACCTGTCAGCCACGTCTCGTGCTCGGCGCCGACGTCGACCACCCCGCCGGTGGCGACGAGTTCGCGACCGCCGTCGACGAGTTCGTATTCGGCCCGCGTGATCTCGGACTCGTCCCAGGGCGATTCGTACACCACCTGCCGGTCACCTTCGACGAGTCCTATTCTGCGCACCGCCAGGGCGTCGACGCGCTCGTCGTCGTATTTCTCACGGAGCCTCGACACGTTCCACGTCGGCCCGTCCGCCGCGATGACGACGGCCCCGTCAGTGAGACTCTCCCGTCGAATCGCCGCGGACAGTTCCGTGCCGGAGGTGACCGATCGTTCAGTGACTCCCCCGAGCGCCTTCGAGAGGCCAACCCAGTTGACGGGTTTCGAGACGGTTCGAGACTCCTCCCACGCTTCCGGGAGTTTGACGTAGAGGGGTACCTGGACCCCGTGGGGATGGAGCGACGTGTGATGGCCGACCATGCCTTCTTCACCGAACAGTTGTCCGTGGTCGCCGGTGACGACGATCAACGCGTTTCGTCGCACGTCGTCGGCGAGGCGCTCGACCCATCGACGCACGAGCAGGTCGAACTGTCGGACCTGGGCCTCGTAGATTCGCTCTCGCCTCTCGAATACATCGTCCCACGTATCGAACCGGGTCTGGGCGTCCGACGGTGGCCCGTCGTTCGCCTCGAACAGGTACAGTTTGTTGTCGTCGAGCGTCGAGAGGGCCTTCCGTTCGTCGCGAGACACGGACAGTCCGAGTTCGCTTGCGGCGGGTTCCGGGGGGACGCTGTGTGGGTTGTGGGGGTCGAGGAGGTTCACGAACGACAGCAGTGGGCCGTCGCTGTTCCTCTGCACGTACCGGTCCAGATGTGAGAGTACCCGGTCACCGTTGTGTGGGTACCTCGTGTCCATCCGAGCCAGTGCATACGATAGCGGTGCGAACGCGCTGTTGACGGCGTTCTTGACTGGGGCGGTCGACTGGAGTACCGACCGCACCGCCGAGAGCGCGTTTCCGACAGTGACGTCGTCGACGGCGTGCTCGATGGCGAACTGCGAGAGGAACAGTTTGGAGTCGACGAAGTCGTCGACGAACGCCACGCCGTTGTGGAAGCCGTAGTGCGTGCTGAAGGTGGGGTTCTCGCTGAACAGCGACGTCCGGTAGCCAGCCCGTCGGGCGGCCTTCGGTAACGTCGCCTGCCCGTTCGAGAGCGAATTCCCACGGCGGGTGACGCCGTGCTCGATCGGTGTCTGTTGGGAGTACAGCGACGCGTGGGAGGGGAGCGTCCACGTACTCGGGGCGTAACATCGCTCGAAGGTGAGGTCGGCGAACTGTCTCGTGAACGGCATCGTCTCCGCCGTCGCGGTCGCAGCGCGCAGACAGTCCCCGACGATGACGAAGATGTGCGGTCGGGTGGTCGAGGTATCGTGTTTCCTGCTCATGGCTTCGTAGGATTCGTGGCGTGCTCGGTCGCGGGGACGTCGAGTCCCCGGGTGGTCTTCCGGACGGTCTGGTCCCAGTCGTACCGTTCGTCGAGTCGATTCCGTGTCCCGTCCGTCCTCGACGCGAGCGCCCGTGAGATTGCGCCAGCGAACCCCGAGACGTCACCGACGGGGACGGTCTGGCCGCACCCGTCGACTATCGCACGGATGTGTTCGAGGTCACTCGCGACGACCGTCGTTCCCGACGCGCGCGCTTCGAGGACGGTCCTGGGGACGCCCTCGGCCCGACTGGGCAGTACGAGGACGTCCGCACTGCGGTACACCATCGGCATCTCGTCGTACGGGAGATGCCCGAGGAACACGATTCCGTCGCCGAGTTCTTCCCCGGCACGGCGTTCGAGTTCCTCGCGAAGGGGGCCGTCGCCGCAGACGTACAGCGTCGCGTCGGGGTGGTCGTCTCGGACCGTCAGGGCGGCCTCGACGGCGTCATGTGGTCGCTTCCCGTCGACCAGACGGCCGACGAACAGCAGCACCGGCCCGTCGGCGTCGACCAGGTCGCTCTCCGGTCCGTCCGGAGCGAACCGTTCGGTGTCGATGCCGTTGGGGACGACCCGGATCCTCGACGTGACGCCGAACTCGCGCAGGCGCTGCCTGTCGACGTCGGTGTAACAGAACACCACGTCGGCCTGGTCGAACGTCCACCGACCGACGGTCTTCAGGTACGCCCGGAAGACCCACTCGGGTGCCGTCTGCGAGTACAACCCGTGGTTCGTTATCGCCAGCGGGACGTCGCCCAGTCGGCGCTTCAGGGCCGCGAGGTTCGTCGAGAAGTAGAGGTGCGAGTGCGCGTGGACCACGTCGAACTGGTCTGCGTGACGCAGGTACTCGGCCACGCCCGCCGAGAGGTCGTTCCCGATGACGGAGTGGGTCGGGTCGTACCGGACGACCGTGTAGCCGTCGCGCTCCTCGTGGTGTGGGAGGTCCGGGTCCTGTCGCACCGTCACCACCGTCACGTCGTGACCCATCGCCGCCTGGTCCCGGCTCATCGCGTGGACGTGGTACGGTGCACCGCCTTTCACGTCGGGATACGTCTTCTGTGCGACGCGGAGTATCCGCAACCGTTCCGACGTCGGTCCATCAACCATCGTTTCTCACCGGTTCGAACGGCGTCCGGCGCCGCAGGAGTTCGAGCGTATCCGTGACTACCAGCCGGATCTGGGCGAAGACGATGCGACAATCGTACAGGAAGGCTTGCCGTCGGACGTACGCGAGGTCGAGTTCCAGCTTTCTCCGACCCTCGGTGCTCGTCGCGTCCTGTATCTGTGCCAATCCCGTCAGTCCCGGCTTGACGTGCCAGCGCTTCGGCCAGCCCTGGACCTCGGCGTTCAGAAGGTACTCTTCTTTGACCCAGGCGGCTCGTGGGCCGACGACGCTCATGTCGCCGGACAGGACGGAGAGCAGTTGGGGACTCTCGTCCAAATGTGTCTTGCGAAGGATACGTCCGATGCGCGTGATACGTTCGTTCTCCTCGTCGTCGCTTGGCGTCGGGACCTCGCTCTCGGGTACCATCGTCCGGAACTTCAGGACCGTGAGCGTTCCCCCGAGTTCCGAGGTCCGTCTCTGCCTGTAGAACACCGGTCCGCTAGAGTCCAGCTTGACCAGCATCGCGATGAGGACGAACGCTGGCGACAGGAGAACCAGCCCGGCGGTCGCGAACGCGACGTCGAACGCGCGTTTGGCGAGCCGGCTGTACCACGGCCACGGTTCGAGTTCGACCTCCACGAGGTCGCCTGGTCCCTCGTCTGCTATCAGGAGGCGGTTCCGAAGCGATTCGTGAGCGAGCACCTCGACGCCCAGGTCGTGGCAGTTCTTGAGGACGCCGAAGCACTCCTGACGGTCCGCTTCCCGGAACGCGAGGACTACGGTGTCGACGTTGGACTCGCGCAACACGTTGCGGAGACGCGAGAGGCCGCCGATTCGACTCGTCTCTTCTATCAGGTCCTGGGGACGAACCAGCTCACCGCCGTCCGTCGTCGGGCGCGACCTGTCCAGTCTGTCGACGTCCGGGGCGGTCTGTCCCGCCTGGTTCGGTTCTGCCCGGGTACTTGCTAGCTCGGTCCCGAGCGCCGGGGAGAGGTACCCGATCGGTCGGACCGGTAACGAACGGATCGAGTCCTCGATCAGCGACGGGTCGTCGCCGACGATGGTTACCACGGGCTCACTCTCGTGACGGCTGAAGACGCTGAAAACAGCGACCAGAACCAGGACCAGCGACCCTGCAGACAACAGGAGGACCTCGGGTTCGGGGACGAACGTCGCACCCAGATAACCAGCGATTGCCAGTGCCGAGACCCCCGCAATGACGTGTTTCGTTATAGATTTCAATTGTGCTATCGGTCTCGCAGGCGATGACCCGTACGTCGGCAGCAGTGCGAGCCCGAAGACGACGACCGTCGGCACCAGCACGTGTGCCGTCTCTCGCGTCCAGCCCACGACCAGAACCGTGAGGACTGTCGCCAGAGCAGTTATCCAGCGATGTGGTCTCTTCATTGAATCTGCTGCTTCATCAGACCACCGTACTCAGTATTGTAATGAAGAAACAAAAGTCCATATTCTACAGATAACCAGTTGGAAAACAGGGTTAGGTGGGTTATACGGTGAATCCGTTCGGCGAGTACCGGAATGCAGACACTGTTTTCTGGTAACTAACCGTCGGACGATGGGCTTCCGTCTCCGACAGTGTTCGAACGCAGCTGTGGTTCGGTCCTCGGTCTCGAACGCGCTATCGAAGGTGACCGTCCGTCGGCGTAATGCGCCGATTTACTATTCCGCTTCCTGCGCTCGAACTACGAAGAGATGCAGTCGAACGAGGTAGCGGAGAATACGGAGTTCCCGGACGCGTTCCGGCTCGAATCCGCCGTGAGCGCGTTCGTCTACGTGGCGTTGAGTACCCTCCTGGCGGTCACGTTCCTCGGGCAGGCCAACGGAACGTGGGACTTCTTCGCCGGGTGGCGAATCGCGACGCTGTACCTGCTGTTCGCCGTGCTGGTGGTCAGTCGTCACCACTTCTTCTCCGACACACGGACGGCAGAGCGCTCGCGGAACTACGTGCTGGGACTCGTCGCCAGCGTCGTCCTCTTCGAGATACTCTTCCGGTCACGGTCGCCCGGTGTCGGCCTCGGCTGGTTCAGGCCGCTCGACTACGCCGTCGTCTTCGTCCTCGTTCTCGCTGCAGTTCTCGTCTATCCGGACTACGAGCGGTTCAGCACGACGCAGCTGGCGTTCGTCGGTTGCTTCTCGGTCCTGGTCGGACTGTTCTTCTATCACTCCCTCGGGGTCGACCCGAACCTGGCGGCGTCCCGGTGGCCCATCTGGGCCAGTTTCGTCGCAGCCTGTAACCTGCTCGTCGTCCCCCGGTTCGTCTCCGAGCGCGCGTACCTCTGGGTGGTCGCGGGGCTATCCGCACTCGCGACGACGCTCGGCCTCGTGGCGGTCGTCGGGGGCGGGTACACCCTCCTGTTCTTCGACGTCGTGCCGTACGGGTCCAAAGCGCTCCCGTTCACGGGGGTCGAACTCCCGGTCGTCCGGTCGCTGTTCACGAATCCCAACATGCTCGGGCTGGTGACGTTCGCCGGGGCCACGGCCTCGTTCGTGGAGTTCCGTCGCGCCGTGGCCGACAGACGCTGGGCGCTCTCGGTAGTGGCCGCTTCGCTGTTCGGTCTCACGAGCGTCGGTCTGGTGCTCTCTTTCAGTCGGGCCTCCTGGCTCGCCGCGACGGTGACGCTCGGGCTGTACCTCGCCTACGAGTTCTTCGATAGGAGTGCCATCCCGACGGTGACGCTGGTCGGCGGAGTGCTGACCCTGGGCCTCGTCGGGACCGTCTACACCGGCGTACTCCCGATCGACCCGAGTCGACGCTTCGTCCTCTGGCAGGCGACCATCGACGCGTACACCGCGTCGCCGTCGCTCCTTGGCGAGGGCCACATCTCCACGAGCCAGTTCATTGAGCCGTACCTCCCCGCCGAGTTCGACGGGACCAACTCTCCGCACAACTCGTATCTCTCGATACTCGTTCGGATGGGGCTGCTCGGGTTCGTGGCGTACGTCGCGCTCGTCGTCGGGGCCATCGTCCACGGAACGAGCAGGTACCAGCGCGTGAACGTCGCCATGCTCGCGATGACGGTCGGCTGGAGCGTCCACCAGTTGTTCGAGGCCTACACACTGGTCCAGTGGACGACGCCGGCGGTCCTCGCGACCATCCCGCTGGGATACCTCCTGTTCGGAGACCGTACCGGGCCGCCGAACGCACCGGACCCGACGGACGGCCGGAACCAGTCGTGAGTTCCAGGGGCGTCGACCGGTCGGGGGCGACGACGCTCTAGAAGTCGCCCGCGAACTCCTCGTCGGTCAGGAGACGCGGGTGGTCCGGATACGCCGTGAGCACTCCGGGCTCGTTCATCGCACGCTGATAGGCGGGGTAGACGGTGTAGGACTGCCCGTCGAGCGAGACCGAATCGGTGCCGTACTCCGACCCGAAGACGGCCCAGTCCGTCTCCTTCGTCGAGTTGAACCACAGCGACATCTTGACGTCGGCCCCGGTGAAGTACTCGAAGACGTCCGTGATCCACTGGCTCTTCTTCGACGGGTCGTAGTCCCCGTCGACGGTCTCGGAGGAACACCCGAACTCGGTGACCGCGATGGGCCTGTCGCTGATAGACCGGAGCAGGTCGAGTTTCTCGGTGTACACCTCCTCGGGCGGACTCCAGACGCCCCAGTTCGCCCAGTTGTAGCCGTGGAGGCCCGTCCAGTCGACGTACTCGTCGCCGGGATAGCACGCCTCGACGTCCACGTCGCGCGTCGTGTTGTCGATGGTCCAGATCCACTGGACGTGGCTCCCGGTCAGTCCCGCGTCGGTGACGAGGTCGTGGACGTGTCGCCACATGTCGACGAAGTCCGCCTCGGTCGTGTCGCCGGTCGCAGGGCTCCACGGGCTCCAGTCGCCGTTCATCTCCGGCGCGAGGTTGAGGTAGAGTCGCCTGTCGGGGACCTGGCTGTTGCGCGCCCAGTCCGCGAGCGCGTCGGCCCAAGCCTCGATTCGGCCGTCGTGCTCCCCGTTCGCCACCTCTCGGGTGACGTTCGCCGACGTCCCCTCGTGAGAGCCGAAGAACGGCTGCCAGAACAGGTGCGGAACGTGTCCGCGGTTCCACAGCGTCTCGAGGAGGCTGTAGACGTACCAGCGGATGTCGTCGTCGGAGATACCGATGTCGACGAACTTGCCGACGACGAGCGGCCGTTTCTCCAGCCAGCGTTCTAGCAGTGCCAGGCGCTCCGTCCCCGCCTGGGTGGGCGTCAACCCGAACAGCATCGTTCCGTCTCTAGGCTCCGCGTCGAACGTCGTCTGTGTCCCTGGGCCATCCCTGTCTGCCGGCCCGTCGGTGAACCCGTCGGACTCTCCGTCGCGTATCAGAGACGTGTACACGCCGTAGCTGCCGACTCCGGCGACGCCGACACTTCCCATCACTTTGAGATATCTTCGCCTGTCCATGGCAGAGACGTCCGACAGACCGTCTATTGTTAGTCGGTGGCTTTGACCACTGCAGGACGTGCAATACCGTCGCTACCGAGTTCGTTTCGTTCGAGACAGTCTCGTTAGGTTTCGGCTAAGGGTTCCGAATTTATGTACACGGACGCTTACAATTATCCAGTCTGTCTTCCGTCGGTTCATGCACATCCTCGTCACCGGTGGTGCAGGGTTCATCGGCGGGCACCTCTCCGAGCGGTTCCTCCGTGAAGGACACGACGTGACAGTCCTCGACAACATGCACGAGTTCTACGACCTCGGTATCAAACGGCACACCATCGAGGTGTGCGACTCTGTCGCAAGCAGGACAGACGGGAGCTTCGAGTTCGTCGACGGCGACGTCCGCGACGAAGAACTCGTCTCGGAACTGGTCGAGCAGGCGGAGTACGTCTACCACCAGGCCGGCAGGGCGGGGGTCAGGACGTCGGTCGACGAACCGAGAGTCTACGACGACGTCAACGTCGACGGGACGCTCACCGTGCTGGAGGCTGCCCGCGACACGGACCTCGAACGCATCGTCATGGCGTCCTCGTCCTCGGTCTACGGCGGGGCGGAGGAGTACCTCCCGTTCAGCGAGGCCGACCCCACGACGCCGGTGAGTCCGTACGGGGCGTCGAAGCTATCGGCCGAACGGTACCTCTGTTCGTACAACGAGGTGTACGGGCTGCCGACGGTCGCACTGCGGTACTTCACCGTGTACGGGCCGCGGATGCGCCCGAACATGGCGATATCGAACTTCGTCTCCCGCTGTTACAACGGGCTCCCACCGGTGATATACGGGGACGGGTCGCAGACGCGGGACTTCACGTACGTCGACGACGTCGTCGGCGTGAACCTCGCACTCCTGACGACCGACGCGGCCGACGGCGAGGCGGTGAACGTCGGGTCGTCGGACCTGATAGACGTCCGGACGCTCGCCGAGATAGTCCGCGACCAGATCGACCCCGGACTGGAACTGCAGTACGCAGCGCGTCACGACGCCGACGCCGACCACACGCACGCCGACACGAGCAAGGCACGGGAGCGACTCGACTACCAGCCGACCTTCACCATCCGCGACGGTATCGCCCGCTTCGTCGACTGGTACGAGGAGAACAGGGACTGGTACGAGCCGATGGTGCTGTCCTCCTGAACGAAACTCGTCCCCGGTCGGTCCGTTCCGGGCCCTCTCCCGGTCGGCCCGTTCCGGGCCCCCTCCCGGTCACTCCCCATCCCGGTCGCCGCCCTCCTCGATGGGCTCCACGTCGACCACGTCCCGGGCACGGTCGATCCACCGTCGGGCCAGCGTCTTGCTCGCGTCGGCCGCCTCGGCGACGAGCGCTTCGTCCGCACCTGCCAGGGTCGTGACCGACTCGATGCCGGCCTCCCGGAGTCGACCGGCGTAGGCCGGCCCGATACCCTCGATGTCTTCGAGGTCGTAGGCCGCGGCGTGGTCGCGCTCTCTGACCGCGTCCTCGACCTCCGTGCGAAGCGCCTCGCCGACGTTCTCTATCACACTCGTCGTCGCGCCGTCGGCCGACACGACGGTGACGGCGATACCCTCCGGGCCGACGTCGAGGTCGACCGTCACGTCGAGGACGTCCTCGAAGAACGTCTGGATGGCGCGGGCGTCGTGTTTGACGACCGCCCGTGCGACCTCACCGTCTTCGTCTGCGATGCCGATCTCGAGTTCGCCGACGTCACCGACGGTCACGTCGGTCTCCACGTCGACGCCGAGGCTTCGCTCGATGCCCTCCGCGATGACGTCAGCGAGTGCGGGCCGGTCGGACTGGTCGAGGAACCACTCGGCGACCTCGGGCCAGACGTCGCGGTGGGCCCCGCTGGACATCGCGAGTCCGACGTGTCCGCTCGGGTACTCGATGGTCGTCACGTCGTCGCTGCCGACGACGTCGTTGAACGGCTTGCTCGCCGCCGGGGGGACGAGCGAGTCGTACTCGCCGAGTATCTGGAGCATCGGCATGTCGACGTTCGTCACGTCGACGGGGGTCCCGCCGACGACCAGTTCGTTCTCGTACAGGCGGTTGTGCTGGTACACCTCCTCGACGAACTCGGCGTAGACCGCGCCGGCGACGTCGACGCTCTCGGAGAGCCATCGCTCCATCCGGGCGAAGTTCTCCACGAAGTCCTCGTTCTCCAGTCGGTCGGCGAGTTGGACGTACTTCGTGACGTGGTTGGCCACGGGGTCCATCAGGTCGAAGCCCGCGTCGAGGAACTCGCCGGGCACGTTCCCGTAGGTCTCGGTCACCGTCCGGGGGTCGAAGTACGCCTCGTCGCCCCAGAGTTCCAGGACACCACCGGTGTCCTCGAAGTACAGGCCGGTCGCCATCAGTGCCAGTGCGTTCACCTTCTCCGGGTGCAGGGCGCTGTACATCGCCGACAGGGTGCCACCCATGCAGTACCCGAGCACGTTGATGGCGTCCCGGCCGGAGCGCTCGCGCACCACGTCGACGCAGTTGTCGATGTACCGGTTCACGTAATCGTCCAGTCCGAGGCTGGCGTCGAGCCGTGACGGTTCGTGCCAGTCGATGAGGTACACGTCGTGCCCGGCTTCCAGCAACCGACGGACGATGGAGCGGTCGGGCTGGAGGTCGAGGACGTACGGCCTGTTGATGAGCGCGTAGACGACGAGGACGGGGACCGGGTGCTGGTGTTCCGTCAGCGGGTCGTACCGGAGCAGTTCGAGCTTGTTCTCCCGGTAGACGACCTCGCTCGGCGTCTGTCCGACCTCGACGGACGAGACGTCCTCGAACCGGTCGCCGACGACGGCGGCCGTCCGAATCGCGTCGTTCGTGGCGTCCGTCACCGCTCGCTGTGCCCACAGGAACGCCTCGACCGGCGTCCGCAACTGTCTCTTGTCTTCCGCGGTCATGGTGGTGTCTCGTGTCGCATTCGTTCTGGGTCTCCGTCGAGGTCGGGTCGTCCTGTACTGCCCCCCGCTATCGAGGCTTCACGGGCGGTCGTTCGGCGTCCACCAGAAAAAGTGTCCCCGGCGGAATCGTCACGCTCCACCTGCAGGGGCCGACTTACTCCTCCAGCATCCACCCGAAGCGCTTCTCCCAGAACTCCTCGTCCCGGTGCTTCTTGCTCTGTCCGTAGGTCTTCGCGTTGCGAATCTGGCGCTCCAGGATGTCCTGTGCGTCGTTGAGGGCGTGGGACGCACCGTAGCCCTCCCCGGAGGCGATGTAGAGGCCGCGGTCGGTGTGCAGGCGCACCCGCGCGAGCAGGAGGGGCGTGCCACGGTGCTTCTCGTCGTGTTCGTGCAGGTGGACCTTCGCGTCGAGGATGGACATGCCGCCGTCCCTGCTGTCGAACTTGTCGACCATCGCGACCACCTCGTCGTAGGACACGTCGTCCAGCAGGTCGGCGCCGTACAGCTGGACGCCCCGGTTGCCGCCGGCCTCCCAGGTGAGCGAGTCGAGGACGTCGGTCTTCGTGACGATGCCGTACGGGTGGCCGTCCTCGGTGACGACGAGCGAGGACCCCCCTATCGCGAACATCTCGTCGACTGCCACGTCCAGCGTCTCGGTGGGGGCGATGGTCCGGACCGGCGAGACCATCACGTCGCGGACCGGCAGGTCGAGCACCCGGGCGAGTTCGCCCTCCCGGGCACCGAAGCCACCGCCGCGGGCACGACCGGCGCTCGTCGCCATCTGTCCGCCGAACGGGTCCGTCCCGCTGGCCTCGCCGCCCTTGCTCTGCTGTGCCGACCGGGTCGTGACGTCGACGACGTCGTAGAGACTGAGGATGCCGACGGCCGAGCCCTCCTCGACGACCGGGAGGTGCGTGATGTGGTTCTCTCGGAAGCGGTTGAGCGCCTCGCCGAACGACGTCCCGGGGTGGACCGTGACCAGGTCGTCGCTGGCGGCCTCGCGGACGGTCGCCGCGTCGAGGAACGGCTTGACGGCTTCGAGAACGTCGTCGACGGTGACGACGCCGACGAGTTCCTGTCCCTCGAAGACCGGCAGGACCTGCGAGTCGCTGTCTATCATCAACTGCGCCACCGTGCGGACGTCCTCGTCGGGTGCGAGACGCGGCACGTGCCACACCAGCGACCCGATCTTCTCGTCCGGCGGGTGGTGCGAGGTGGCGAGTTGTCTCCGGGTGACGACGCCCTCGAACTCGTCGCCGTGTACCACGACGCCCTTGACCGCGGGGTCCTCGAACGTCCCGACGAGCTTCGAGACTCGCGCGTCGGGGCTGAATTCTACGTAATCTTCCGAAACGATGTCGGCGATGTCCATGGCTATGAAGTATCTCTAGTTCCGTTCGTCCGTAATTCTATGCCACCAGAGTCGACAGACCACACTCGATACTTGGTCCGTTGCAGACAAGAACCCGCCGGTGATTCTCGGCATCTGGAAAGCGACCGGAAACCTGATACGGCCGCTCCCCTGTCCCTGCTGCGCGTGTCGGCCTCCGCCCGGACGGTCCCCGTCACGACTGCCACGCCAGGTACGACATCGCCGCCTCGTCCGACACCTGGTCGAACCGCTCGTAGAACTGTCCGACGCCCATGAAACTGCTCGGCGTCTCCAGACAGACCACCTCGTCGGCCATCTCGCGCAACTCCTCGATGGTGTCCGGCGGGCCGACCGGGACCGCCACGACGACGTGACCAGCGTCCGACTCGCGAATCTGCTGGAGGCAGGCCTTCATGGTCGACCCCGTCGCCACGCCGTCGTCCACGAGTACCACCGTCTCCCCGGCCAGGTCAGGTTCCGGCCGGTCGCCGCGGTACCGTTCGGCCTTCGTTCGGGCGCCCTCCTCCATCTCCTGTCGCGTCCGTTCGAAGTACTCCTCGTCGCTGGACCCACCCCGGAACGCCTCCTCGTTGCGCCAGACGCTCCCGTCGCTCGCGACGGCGCCGATGGCGTACTCGGGGTTGCCGGGCGCGCCGATCTTCTTCGCGACGACGACGTCGAGGGGAGCGTCGAGTGCGTCCGCGACGGCGCGCCCCAGCGGCAGGCCGCCGCGTGGGATGGCGAGTACGACGTCCGCGTCTATCCCGCGCTCGCTGAGTTCGTCCGCGAGGCGTTCTCCGGCCTCCGTCCGGTCTTTGAATCGACGAAAGTCGGGCACGGTGTCCCGATGAACTTGGGGCCGTATCGGTATGTAGTAACCGGAACGTATCACTCGACAGTCTGGTTCGGGTCGACGCCGCCGGGGCCGGGCGGCGAACGAGAGCCTGATTTATCCGCCTGGCCCACGAATCTCGCCTCATGGCGCTCGACGTCGAGAGTCCAGACCCACCCGACCTGACGAACCGCGGGTTGCCCCGCGAGTTCGAGAACATCGACTCCCTGGGGAACCAGAGCGACCTCCGTCGAGACGAACTGGAGGACGTCCTCCGGGACGGCGTTTGGAGCGAAGCCTTCCGCGAGTGGGCCGAGTACACCGACCTGACCGAGGCGGAGTACCGGACCATCCACGAGCACGGCCTCGTCGAAGAACTCGACTTCTACTGGGACCCGGTCGACGAACGACTCCGGTTCGAACTCCCGGTCGCCCCGGACGAGTGGTCCGAGCGGGAGGACCTCTGGTCGAGGGCCCGGGTGGAACTGGCAGACCTCGGCGACGCGGTCGTCGAGATGCTCGAAGACGCGTACATCGACTGGGGCGGGGACGGCACGTCGGCCTCCGTCTGGAGCGAGCAAGCCCTCGACGAGGAGTCACCGCCAGAGGGGTGACCGACGCTACTCCCAGAGGGCGTACATGTCGTCACGTATCGCCTCGGTGTAGGTCTCCTCTCCCAGAACGAGGGACGGTCGGTCCGTCTCGGTCGCCGTCCCGACGAAGCGGTGGGAGATTCCCGCCGCCTGCAACCGGTCGCTGACCTCGTCGGTCGCCTCGACGGGAACTGCCGCCAGCAGGGCACCCGAGCCGAACGTCCGAAGCGGGTCGACGCCGGCGGCGCGACAGAGCTGTCTCGTCTCGTCACGCACCGGAATCGCGGACGGGTCTACCTCCAGGGTCACGCCCGACGCGACCGCCATCTCGAGGAGGCCGTCGACGAGGCCGCCCTCCGTCGGGTCGTGCATCGCGTGGGCGTAGTCGGCGACGATGGCCGCCTCCGGCAGCACGCTCACGTCGTCGTAGAACGTCACGCCGCGCTCGACCACGCCGGGTCGGACGTCGCCACCGACGAGGTCCTCGAAGTCCGACGCCAGAATGGCCGTCGCCTCGATGCCCGCGCTCTTGGTCACGAGTATCCGGTCGCCGGGACGGGCACCCGACGTCGGGACGTACTCGTCCGCGAGACCGAAGCAGGTCAGCACCAGCAGTGGCGTCGAGCGCGAGGCGTCGTACTCCGAGTGCCCGCCCACGATGGAGACGCCGAGCCGGGTCGATTCCACGTCCAGTTGGGCGGTGACCTCGTCGAGGACCCCCTCGTCGGGGTCCGGAAGGAAGAGGACGGTCGTCAGCCACTCCGGGTCGCCACCCGAGGCGGCGACGTCGTTGCAGGCCACGTTCACGCCCAGCGTCCCGATGCGGTCGACGGCCAGCGATATCGGGTCGGAGTTGACCACGAGGACGTCGTCCCCGAGGCGAATCGCCGCCGTGTCCTCGCCGTAGGCTGGACCCTGGAGTACCCGGGGGTCCGACGCACCGGTCCGGGAGACGACGAGTTCTTCGAGCAGTTCCGGGGGCACTTTCCCTATCACGTTCGACCACTCAGGGTGTGGATTCTTAATGGTTCCCCGCTGGCACGATGGGTCGCCAGTCCGTCGAACCCGACCGGTCCCGCCCGTCGCGGAGTGGGTCTTTTTGGTCGCAGGAGTCCAACTAGACGGCATGAAGTTCCTCGTAGCGATGGACGGGTCGACCGAGGCCAGAGAGGCACTCGAATTCGCCGCCGACCTGGCCGTCGCCGTGGACGGGACGCTCACCGCGGTCCACGCGGTCGACCCCGACGTCTTCGAGAACGGCGGCAGCGAACCCATCGAGAGCCTGTCCGACGCCGACCGACGGCTCGTCGTCCAGAGCGTCGAGGACGCCGAGGACCGCGGCCTCGACATCCTCGAAGACGTGGCCGCACTCGCCGACGAACTCGGGTGCGACATCCAGACGGAACTGCTCTACGGCGATCCCGTGGCGGCTATCCCCGAGTTCGCCGAGGCCGAGGAGTTCGACGCCATCTTCGTCGGACATCGCGGCCGCTCCGCACGCACGGAGTCGATGCTCGGGAGCGTGGCGAAGGGACTCGTCGAGGGTGCGACCGTCCCCGTCACCGTCGTCCGGTGATGCGCCGACTGGTCGACGCGTCCGTCCGAACGCGTGACGTCGACGGCGGCCACCGACCGAGAAGCGACGCCGGGCATCCATCGTGCTGCCCGAGGACGCAGGCGACGCAACCGAGTGCCACCGGATGAAGAACCAGGAGATAGCGAAACTGCTCAGGGAGATCGCGGACTTCCTCGAGATACAGGACGTCGAGTACAAGCCTCGCGCCTATCGCGACGCCGCACGCAGCGTCGAATCCCTCTCCGACCCGATAGAGACGGTGTACGAACGGGGCGACCTCGAGGAGATAGAGGGGGTCGGCGAGTCCATCGCCGCGAAGATAGCGGAGTACCTCGAGACGGGCGAACTGGAGTACTACGAGGAACTCAGGGCGGACCTCCCCATCGACATCGAGGCGATAACCAGCGTGGAGGGCGTCGGCCCCAAGACCGCAAAGCGACTCTACCTCGACCTCGGCGTTGCGACGCTCGAAGACCTCGAACGGGCCGCGGAGGCCGGAGAGATAGCCGAACTCGACGGGTTCGGAGAGAAGTCACAGCAGAACATCCTCGACCACGTCGAGCAGGCGAAGGCGGGCCAGGAGCGGATGCTCCTCGGCCGCGCCTTCCCGGTGGCCCGAGACGTCGAGTCCCGACTTCGGGACGACGACGCGTTCGACCGGGTCGACATCGTCGGTTCGTTCCGTCGGCGGCAACCGACCGTCGGCGACCTCGACGTGCTGGCGACGTCGCCCGACGCGGACGAGGCGATGGAGGTGTTCTGTACCCACGACGACGTGACGGAGGTGCTCGCCCGTGGCGGGACGAAGTCCTCGGTCGTCGCCTCCGGCGGACTGCAGATGGACCTCCGCATCGTCGACGAGGCGGAGTACGGTGCCGCGTTCGTCTACTTCACCGGGTCGAAGGCGCACAACATCGCCCTCCGGAACCGCGCCATCGACCGCGACTGGAAGCTCAACGAGTACGGCCTCTTCGACGTGAGCGAACTGGCGGCCGACGAGACTGGACGGCGGGTCGGCGAGCGTCTCGCCGGCGAGACCGAGGACGCTATCTACGAGACGCTCGACCTCACGTGGATACCGCCGGAACTTCGAGAGGACACGGGGGAGGTCGACGCCGCGGCGGCAGGGGAACTCCCCGAGCTGGTCGAACTGGCCGACGTCCGTGGCGACCTGCAGGTGCACACCGAGTACTCGGACGGGACACACAGCGTCCGCGAGATGGCCGAGGCCGCGGACGAGCGTGGCCTCGAATACGTCCTCGTCACCGACCACGGCCCGAACGCTCCCATCCCCAGCAAACTCGACCCCGAGTCGTTCGAGAGCCAGTGCGCCGACGTCGAGGCGGTGAACGACGACGAGGACGTTGCAGTCACCGTACTGCAGGGTATCGAGGCCGAGATTACCGACGAGGGACTCGAGGTTCCCGCGGACTGGTTCGACCGGTGTGACGTGGTGGTCGCAGGCATGCACAGTCGGCCATCGGACCCGACTGGTCAGGTGGTCCGCGCGCTCCGCGAGTTCCCCGTCGACGTGTTCGCACATCCGACGAACCGACTCATCAACGAGCGCGAACCACTGGACCTGGACCTCGATTCGGTGATGGCGGTCGCCGCCGAGGAGCACGTCGCCATCGAGATAAACGCCCAGCCAGAGCGCCTCGACCTCGACTGGCAAGCCGTCAAGGAGTACCGCGATTCCGTGCAGTACGTCGTCTCGACCGACGCCCACACGACCGGCGAACTGGACTTCGTGCACCTCGGCGTCTCCCAGGCCCGCCGGGGGTGGTGCGAGGCCGACGACGTTCTGAACACCCGGTCGGTCGACGCGCTCACCCAGTACTTCGAGGGGTGACCACCGCGGGTCGTCGGACGGATTCGACGACCCGAACCTGTTCCCAGGTTCGTCAGCACCGACACGCACCCGATGGGTAGCAACGACTCGGCAGATGTTGTTAATCCCTGCTAGGTTAGATTAGTCTAAACAATAACTTTGATAGGAACTACTTTATAATTCGGGTTTGCACTACCAGCTAGATACGTGACGATGACGGACGAACGAACGCAAGCAGACGAACGAAAGGGGCCGGAGGCGACGGCCGGCGAGGCCGACGCAGCGTCGCTCACCAGAGGACTCGAAGAACGGCTGGTGGGTGCCGTCGCCGACCACGACGGGGTGACCCGTCGCGCCGTCCTCGGCGGACTCGCCGTCGCAGGCGGGTCCGCACTCGCCGGTTTCGGCACCGCCCAGTCCGGCGAACGGGAACCGGACGACGAGAAGGTCAACGGCTTCGGCGCCCCCGGCGAGTACACGATGGAACAGTTCGACCCGCACGGGTACCTCAGGGAGTTCAACACGGGTGAGTCGACGAACAGACGCGACGCCATCTTCGGACGCGAGGACGACCTGAACGGCGGGGTCTACGAGGAGAACGGCCAGACAGTCCGCGAGTTCAACTTCGTCGCACTCGACGTCGAACAGGAGATACTCCCCGGCATCACGTTCCCGATGTGGACCTACAACGGTCAGGTCCCGGGGCCGACGATTCGCGTCGAAGAGGGGGACCTGATCAAGGTCAACTTCACGAACGGGTCCGACCGGATGGACCACACCATCCACCCGCACCTGCGGAACCTCGACCCCCGGATGGACGGGACCCCACAGAACGGACCGGGGTTGCTCGAACCGGGAGAGTCGTTCACCTACGAGTGGCAGGCACAGCCCGTCGGCACCCACCTCTACCACTGCCACACGCTCCCGCTGAAGGCGCACGTCCACCGTGGCCTGTACGGGACCATCATCGTCGACCCGAAACCCGAGCGAGTCCGTGCGAACCCCCGGAAGTACATCGACTACCACGGTCCCATCACGGACGAGGTCCGCGAGATGGCCGCCGAGCGAGCGCGAAGCAGGAACATGGTCTCGCACGCCGACTACGCGCCGGACGGGTACGACGGCGTCGACGAGATGGTCATGGTGATGAACGGGTTCGACACGAACTTCGACGGCGACAACGAGGTGTACGGCGTCAACACCCGCGGGTTCTGCTACGCACCCGCCCGCACCGACTCCTACGCCGGGGAGTGGGAGGCCGGGGAGACGAAGAAGCCCATCAAGGTGGACAGCGACGAACTGCAGCGCGTCCACCTGGTGAACATGATAGAGTTCGACTTCGTGAACTCCTTTCACACCCACTCGCAGTTCTTCGACTACTACGACGCGGGCACGACGCTGTTCCCGAACCGGAAGACCATCGACACGGTGCTGATGTGCCAGGCCCAGCGCGGGGTGCTCGAACTCGACTACAGGTCCCACAAGCCCGGCCTGTACATGTTCCACGCCCACCAGTCCGAGTTCGCCGAACTCGGCTGGATGAGCTTCTTCGAGGTGAACTGAGATGACCGAATCGAAGCCCGACGGCGGTGTCGCACGGAACCTGAATCGACCGTCCGGTCTGCCCAGGTGGGTATCAGCGGTCGCGCCCATCCTCATCCTGGGGCTCCTCGTCGGTGGGTTCCTGCTGGCCACCCCACTCGCCGGTCTGGAGAGCGGTGGCGAGGCGCTTCCCGCGGTGTCCATCGACTACACGACGCTCCCCGACGACGAGACGATCCGACTGCACGTCACCAACAACGGGCCGCCCGTCGAGATCAGCCAGGTCCACGTCGACGAGGCGAACTGGCAGTTCGACGTCGACAGTCCCGGACGGGACGCGTACCTCGAAACGGGTGAGAGCGCGACCGTCGACGTCCCGTACCACTGGATGCCGGGCTACGACTACGAGGTCGCGCTCCTGACGTCCGACGGCGTCACCTTCGGGACGACCGTCGTCGCCGCCCAGCTGACGCCGGGACTCACCGGTGAGGTCCTGCTGACGCTCGCGTTCGTCGGCTTCCTCGTGGGAATCGTCCCGGTCACGCTCGGGATGTTCTGGTTCCCGTTCATGCAGTCGATGAGTCGCACGTGGCTCCACGCGGTGCTGGCGTTCTCGGCCGGCATCCTCGCGTTCCTCGTGTTCGACGCCGGGTTCGAGGCGTTCGAGGTAGCCGACCAGGTCCCGTCCTACTACGCCGGACCGCTGCTGGTCGTCCTCGGCATCGCCGGCGCGTTGCTGCTCGTCCAGGCCGTCATGGACTGGCAGTCCGACGACGAGGAACCGTCCCGACTCGCGCTCGCGTACTCCGCCGCCCTCGGCATCGGTCTCCACAACTTCGCCGAGGGGCTGGCCATCGGGGGCGCGTTCGCCATCGGGCGGGCGTCGCTCGGCGCGTTCCTCATCGTCGGCTTCATGATACACAACGTCACGGAGGGACCGGTCTTCGTCGCCCCGCTGGCGGAGGGCGAGCGCCCCCCGCTCTGGCACTTCGGCGCGCTCGGCCTGCTCGCCGGCGCGCCGGCGATTCTGGGCGGCTGGATCGGCATCCTGACCCAGTCCCCGACGGTTATCGCGCTGTTCCTCGCCATCGGGGTCGGGGCACTCCTCCAGGTCGTCTTCGACATCGGCGACATCGTCGCCAGGTCGGGGTCGATTCGCGCCGCGCCGAACCTCGCCGCCTTCGGGGTCGGACTGGTCGTGATGTACGCGACCGACCTGCTGGTGGTCATCTAGGCCCGGGCGCGAAACGCGGCGGTCCTCACCGTGCCGTCGCCGCGATTCCGACGAACGACCCGTCCCCGTACCCGCTCTCGATGCGGTCGAGGGCCGTTATCTCGTCCGGTTGCCGGTAGATAGTCTGGACGAACTCGAAGTCACCGAAGCCAGCCGCCTCTAGCTGGTCGACGAGTTCGTCCGTCGAGACGAACACCGCGTCCCGGTAGAACGGGTTCTCCTCCTTCTGCTCCCGGTAGGTCCGTCCGACCGGGCTGTCCGCGTCGATGTAGCCGATGACGAGTCGGCCGGACGGTCCGACGACTCGCCGTGCCTCGGTCAGCGTCCGTGGCACGTCGTCGACGAAACAGATGGTCGTGACGACGAGGGCCGTATCGAAGCGTCCGTCCTGGAACGGGAGGTGTTCGGCGACGCCCCTGACCACCTCGACGCCCCGGTCCTGCGCCCGTTCGAGCATCGCGGCTGCCGGGTCGAGGCCGACCTGGAACCCGAGTGGTGCGGCGAACCGTGCACTTCCCACGCCGATCTCGACGCCGTATCCTGGCGTCGGCACGATGCGACGGAGTGCTTCGAGTTCGGACTGGTAGGCGGCGTCGAACTCCTCGAACCAGTGCTCGTACCGGTCCGTGAACGACTCGAACGGCGCTGTCTTCGGCATACGAGAATCTACGGACCGCGGGGATACCAGTGTTGGGAGTCGTCGACGGCAGGGGGAAACGTTTGTTACCACACGACACGACTTCGGTCGTATGAACGAGCCCTCGACGGTGGAGAAGGGTGGGTCCGGGTTCGAAGGCATCAGGCTCCTCCTCTGTGAGAACCCGTTACCACCGATAGAGGAGGCAATCGTGGCGGCCCGGGCCGAACTCCCCCGGAGCAACCACTACACGGAGCCGTACTCCGAACCGTTACGGGAGCTACTGAGCGACCAGCACGACGTTCCGATCCGACACATCCACGTCGACGCGGGTTCGGAGCTGATACTGCGGCAACTCTTCGACCGGTTCGGCCAGCAGGTCCACCTCCTGACCCCCACCTATCCCCTGTTCCCGGAGATAGCCGAGCAGTACACCGAGACGAGACTCCAGCCCGAAGACGACTTCCAGTTCGACCTCGGGGACCTCGAGGTGCCGTCGGGGACGACGCTCGTCGTCCTCGTCGACCCGAACAACCCGAACGGGGGGTCGTTCGACATGGACCCGCTTCCCGACCTGCTCGAGGCCTACCCGGAGACGCGGTTCCTCGTCGACGAGGCGTTCGGCGAGTTCGTCGACGAGTCGGTCGTCGACCTCGTGCCCCAGTACGACAACCTGCTGGTGACCCGGACGCTGTCGAAGGCCCACAGCCTGGCCGGGTTCCGTGTCGGTTACGCGGTACTCCCCGGGTCGCTCGCCGCGGACCTGAACGCGAGCAACGACGCCTACCCCCTACGCCTACCCCCTGTCGAGACCGAGCCAGGCGGCGGCAGTCGCGACCCTCCACAACGAATCCAGGATTCGGGACCGCATCGAGAAGTTACGCTCGTGGACCGAGCAGTTGGCCGGCGACCTCCGGTCGCTGGGCGTTCGGACCTTCCCGACGGAGACGTACTTCTTCCTCGCGGACTTCAGCCCCCGCGACGCGAGCCACGTGGCGGCACAGCTGCGAAAAAACGACATCTACGTCAAACCGCTCGACGACGCGCGTCTCGGCCCGGGGTACATGCGGGTGACCACGGCCCGCCCAGTGGACAACGAACGGGTCGTCGACGCGCTGGCGGAGATACTGTAGCCACGGGGACGGTGGTCGCACCGGCCGACCAGTCCCCGACCGTCGAGCCGTGGCTCGCTCAGGCAGCGGTGCTCGACGCGCCGACGCCTTCGGGGAGCAGGTCGAGCTGGTCGAGGATGGCCATGTAGTCCGGGTAGAGCCACGCCTCGACTATCCTGTCGTCCTCGTCGTAGCGGTCGATGGCGGTCCCGGTCCAGGAGAGTTCCCTCCCGGTCGGCTCGATGCCCAGTATCTCGCCCTGGTGGACGGCACTGATGGTGAAGTGCACCACGAGCAGGTCGTCCTCCGCGACGAGGTGTTCGATGACGAACTCCTGGTCGCCGAAGGCGGCCCCGAAGTTCCGGAAGAACCGTTTGTACCCCTCGCGGTCGGTCGCGTCGAGTCCGAAGAAGCCGTGGGTCACGACGTCCTCGGCCACCAGTTCGTCGACGACGTCGAGGTTCCCCTCGTGGGTCTCGGCCATCAGCCGACGGAAGTTCTCCTTGTGTCGGGCCATCGATTCTGGAGTGGACATTGTCGCTCTGGTCCTGTCGCGTGCTCACGCTTGCTCCTGTTCGCCACCGATGCTCACGACGTTCGACCCGAAGGGCATGAGCGTCGTCTCGAAGGTGGCCGTCAGTTCGTCGTTCGGGAAGAACCCGATGACGTGTGCGGTCTCGTCGCCGACGTTCCGCAGGCCGTGCGGTTCCATCTCGGGGACGACGGCGCACTCCCCCGCCGACAGTTCGACGGTGTCATCGCCGACCGTCGCCTCGACGGTCCCGTTCGTCACGACGAGGAGTTCCTCGTCGCTGTCGCGGTGACTCGGCAGGTAGTTGCCCGGTTCTATCTCCATGCTGACGACCATCAGGCCCTCGCCTGCGACGCCACTCGCGTTCGGCGTGCCCGGCGAGAGGGGGAAGTACCCCCGTAGCCTGGCGTGTTCGTCACCCTCTACCCAGACGTCGGCCCCCTCGAACTCGTGGAGGTCGACCGCCTGTAGCTCTGTCTGTCTGATTGCTTTGCTCATCGTTGTAGTTGCAGTTTCGGTCGGGGGAGCTGCTCGACCTCGAGGAACCGTCTGGCTTCGGCTTCGACATCGTTCCACGGTTCCGTGGAGACGGACTGGATGTGGATGTGGATACACCGCAGTCGATGCCAGTCCACGCAGTCGATGCCAGTCCAGCAGCTTACGAGGTTCAGCTAGCCCACCCCTGGCTACAGTAGAGGAGCCCAACCGGCTTTGTTAGGAATACCCGCGCGAGAACCCGTGTCAGATTACCGTGCCGTCGGAACTGTCACTCCTTCCGTACGAGTTCGTCCACGACCACGGTCCGGTGGAACCCCTCGAGGGACCGGGGAACCGTTCGGCGACGACGGAGTCGTCGGACGCTTGGACCCCGTTCTCCGTCGGTGAGAGGGTCGGTGATGCCCGGGTAACTGGCTCTTGCCTCGACAGGATTCCATCGGAGACACGACGATGGCCTCCCTACTCCACCTCACGGCCGGTTCGCGACGGTCAGTCCTCTATCCACACCGGGCAACACCGCGCCTCCTGTGGACGACTGCCGGCCCCGGTGCTCTCCGCCGGTCGCGTCGTCATGACCTGCTCCCGGCGGGACCGGTCCCGATACACGGTGACCCCCTTGCATCCGAGTTCGACGGCCAGCGAGAACGCGTCCGCGACGTCCGCACGCGTCGCGTCGTTCGGGAGGTTGACCGTCTTGGATATCGCACCGTCGACGTGTCGTTGCAACGCGGCCTGCATGCGGACGTGGGACTCGGCCGGTATCTCGCCAGCAGTGACGAACAGCTCCGCGAGTCCGTCGGGAATCGAGAGGTCCGCCGGGCCGTGGAAGGTGCCCGTCTGCATGAGCGAGAGCGCCTGTTCGCGGAGTGCGTCCGGTTCGAGTCCGTTCGCTTCCACCGTCCGGTGGAAGTAGTCGTCGAACTCGACCAGGGCCTCGTCCCCCTGGACGTCCCGGCCCACGTTCTTGAAGTAGACGACGTTGAACAGGGGTTCACACCCGCCGGAGGTGTTCGCTATCATCCCCGTCGTCCCGCAGGGGGCGATGCTGGTCGTGCTGTGGTTCCGTATCGGGAACCCGTCGGACCAGTCCGAGGCGTCCAGTCCGGTGTGCCGTTCGAACCAGTCCGCGTTCGCGGTCGGGTCGGCGTACCTGGACTCGTCCCAGGCGGGGAAGACGCCGCGCTCGGTCGCCAGTTCGTGACTCGCGAGCGTGGACTCGCGGTTCACGTGGGCCATCAGTCGGTCCGCGATCTCGACCGACGCCGGCGTCCCGTACCGGACCCCGAACTGGATCAGCAACTCCGCGAGGCCCATGATACCCAGTCCGACCTTCCGCATGTCCGTGACCGTCTCGGTTATCTCGTCGACCGGGAAGCGAGAGACCGTCACGACGTCGTCGAGGAAGCGCGTCCCGGTATGGACGACGCGGGTCAGTCGGTCCCAGTCGACCGCCTGGTCGAGGAACGCGTCGACGGTCGCCGGGAGGTCGGTCGCGTCGACGTCGGGGGCGTCCACGAACGCGGGCCACGGGGTCACGTCGTCCTCGGCCAGCAGCGAGAGGTTGACGTGACCGAGGGTGCAGGCCTCGTACTCTTCGAGTCCCTGCTCCCCGCAGGGATTGGTCGCCTCGATACGGTGGTCGGGATGCCGTTCGACGTCGAACGAGTGGTCGCGGTTCGTCTCGTCGAGCATGAACAGGCCGGGTTCGCCGTTCTGCCACGCCCCGTCGACGACGAGGGCCCAGACGAACCGGGCCGGCAGCGTCATGTCGTCACCGACGTCGAGGTCGGTCTCGCCACGGAACTGGTCGATGCCCGGGACGTCGTCCGCGTAGTCCCGCCAGAAGTTCGATTCGACCGCCGAGGGCAGTTCGTCCTCGTACGCCGTGCTGTAGAACTGTGCCGTCGCCTCCGTCACGACGTGCTGGTCGTCCGACTGCGGGTTCACCAGTCGATACCGCCCGCCCTCCTGAACCGCGCTGTAGAACTCGTCGGTCACGCCCACGGAGATGTTGAAGTTCGCGAGGACGCCCTCGTCGCGCTTTGCGGTGCAGAACCGACCGACGTCGGGGTGGTCGACGTGGAGCACCCCCATCTGGGCACCGCGGCGGCGGCCACCCTGTCGGATCTGCTCGCACATCGTGTCGTAGACGCGCATGAACGAGACGGGACCGCTCGCGACCCCGCCGGTCGACCTGACGAGGTCACCCCGTGGGCGCAGGTCCGTGAACGAGTACCCGACGCCGCCGCCGCTCTGCATGACCGTCGCCGCCTGCCCGAGCGTCTCGAAGATTGACCGCAGCGAATCACTGGGCGACATGACGAAGCAGGCGGCGAGTTGCCCGGTCCCGGCCCCCGCGTTCATCAGCGTCGGCGAGTTTGGCATGAACTCCAGACCGGTCATCGACTCGTAGAAGCGGGACTCCCACGACGCCGCGTCGCCCCCGGACTCGCGTTCGGCCGCAGCGACGGCCGTCGCCACGCGCTCGAACATCCCCTCGGGCGTCTCGACCACCTCGCCGTCCGCGTCCTTCCGGAGGTACCGGGCGGGGAGGATGCGTTCGTACGCGTTCGACGACAGGCGCTCGGCTAGCGTGTCGCCACGGACCCGCTTCACCGGTAGTACGAAGTCCATCTCGTCGGTCATCGGTAGAGTCACACTCGTTCCGGGTGTACGGGGACGTGCCTCGTGCCGTCTCCCGTGTTGTTCCAGACGCGCGAGCGGATTAGTAGTGTCGGCGTCGGCGGCCGGCCCGGATCGTCCAGACCGTCAGTGGAATCCGATTCCGGATTCGTCCAGTTCCGGCACCGTGATGCCGCCGAACTCGTCCACCAGCCCCTCGTAGAACTCCTGCATCTCCTCGGTCACAGACGGGGTGACCTTCTCTAGGGCGTGCTCGAAGTGCTTCTCGGCGACCACGACGTCGTCGGCCAGCTCGGCGAGTTCGTCGTCCGTGACGTCCCGGCCCTCGACCGAGACGATGACCTCGTCCATCGCGCTCATGCTCGCCTCGCGGACGATGGCTTCGATGTCCCCGCCGGTGTATCCCGCCGTCTCCGCCGCGAGTCGGTCGAGGTCCACGTCGTCCGAGAGTGGCATCTCCCGGGTGTGAACCTCGAATATCTCGCGACGCGCCGGTTCGTCGGGCGACGGCACGTAGACGAGTTTGTCCAGTCGCCCGGGGCGCAGGAGTGCGCGGTCGATGATGTCGGGGCGGTTCGTCGCACCGAGGACGAACACGTTCCGGAGTTCCTCGACGCCGTCGAGTTCGGTGAGCAACTGGGAGACGACCCGTTCGGTCACGCGCGAGTCGAAGGTCCCGCCACGCTGTGGCGCGAGGGCGTCGATCTCGTCGAAGAAGATGATGGTCGGCGCGTTCTGCCGTGCCCGCTGGAACACCTCGCGGACCGCCCGTTCGGACTCGCCGACGAACTTGTCGAGGAGTTCCGGCCCCTTCACCGAGATGAAGTTGACCTGACTCGCGTTGGCGACCGCCCTGGCGACGAGGGTCTTCCCCGTCCCGGGCGGGCCGTAGAGCAGGACGCCCTTCGGTGCCTGCGTGTGGAGTCGCTCGAACATGACGGGGTACGAGAGCGGCCACTCGACTGCCCTGACCAGCTCGCGCTTCACCGCGTCGAGTCCGCCGACGTCGTCGTACGTGACCGCCGGAATCTCGACGAACACCTCCCGCATCGCGCTCGGTTCCACGTGCTGGAGGGCCGCCTCGAAGTCCTCCTGCGTGACGTGTATCTCCTCGAGTATCTCGGGCGGGACCACCTCGACGTTCAGGTCGAGGTCGACCTCGACCCGACGAAGCGCGTGCATCGCCGCCTCCTTCGCCAGCGACTGGATGTCGGCACCGACGAACCCGTAGGTCACGTCGGCGAGTTCGCCGAGGTCCACGTCGTCGGTGAGTGGCATGCCGCTGGTGTGGATCTGCAGTATCTCGAGTCGGCCGTCGCGCGAGGGGACGCCGACCTCTATCTCGCGGTCGAACCGTCCGCCACGCCGGAGTGCGGTGTCGATGGCGTCGGGACGGTTCGTCGCGGCGATGACGACGACGTCGCCCCGCTCTTCGAGGCCGTCCATCAGCGAGAGCAACTGGGCGACGACGCGTCGCTCCACTTCGCCGGTCACCTCGTCCCTGCTCGGTGCGATGGAGTCTATCTCGTCGATGAAGACGATGGCCGGGGTGTTCTGGCTGGCCTCGTCGAATATCTCCCGGAGGTGCTGTTCCGACTCGCCGTAGTACTTCGACATGATCTCCGGCCCGGAGACGGGGAAGAAGCTCGCGTTGACCTCGTTGGCGACGGCCTTGGCGATGAGCGTCTTCCCGGTGCCGGGCGGGCCGTGGAGCAGCACGCCCTTCGGCGGTGCGATGCCCAGGCGCCGGAACAGTTCCGGGTGCTTGAGCGGGAGTTCTATCATCTCCCGAATCTGGTCGAGTTCCCGCCCGAGTCCGCCGACGTCCTCGTAGGTGACGTCGGGGAGTTCGGTCCGTTCGCCCTTGAGGTCCGCCTCGGTTATCGGTTCGTCCCTGATGGACAGCGTCGTCTCCTCCGTGATGATGACCGGACCGGACGGTGCCGTCTTCGTGACGAGGAACACGAGCGACTGCCCGAGCAACCGCAGGTGGACCGAGTCACCGCGGAGCACCGGCCGGTCGAGCAGGTACCTCGCGAGGTACGGTTCGGCCCCTCGCAGGATGACGT
Organism: Haloarchaeobius marinus; assembly: GCF_051207415.1. NCBI lineage: Archaea > Methanobacteriati > Methanobacteriota > Halobacteria > Halobacteriales > Halorubellaceae > Haloarchaeobius > Haloarchaeobius marinus. The sequence continues at coordinate 148,973 of NZ_JBPKGD010000005.1, forward strand.
ACTCGGGCAGGGCGACGGTTATCGACTCGGCGGGTTCGACCTCGACGGCCTCGACCTCGACGAACTCGTCGATTCCCACGTCCGCGTTCGCCCGGACGTTCCCGTCGACGCGCACGACGTCTGCAGCGTCGTCCTCGTAGCCCGAGCGAACCTTCGCCACCGTCTGTCGACGGCCCGTGAGCCGGATCACGTCTCCCTGTTCGACCCCGAGTTCCGCCATCGCCTCCTGGCTGAGTCGAGCGATTCCGCGACCGGCGTCCTGTGGGGCGAGCCCCTGAACGCGTAGCTCTTGTACCATCGTCTCTCTCTCTCTCGTTCCACGTTCGTCGGGTACCACGAAATAGGTTGGCGCTCGCCGGTCGTCCGTCGCGTCGACGACGCCACGGGGGAGGAACGTTAACGGTCCAGCGCGTCGTGGGTGCTAACATGGCCGAGCAGACAGAGAACCTCGTGACGATGCCGGTGGACGGGGTCCAGCTCGAGGGCGAACTGATACTCCCCGAGGGGACGAACGGGCTCGTCGTCTTCGCACACGGAAGCGGGAGCAGCAGGAAGAGCCCGCGGAACAACTTCGTCGCGGAGGTGCTCCGGGACCACGACCTCGGGACGTTCCTGTTCGACCTGCTCACCGAGGAGGAGGACGAGACGTACGAGACCCGGTTCGACATCGACCTCCTGACGACGAGACTCCATGCGGCGACCGACTGGCTCCGCGACCGGGAGGACACCCAGGAACGCAACATCGGGTACTTCGGGTCGAGTACCGGGGCCGCGGCCGCGTTGCGCGCGGCGGCCCAGCGGGAGGACGACGTCGACGCCGTCGTCTCGCGCGGTGGCCGGGTCGACCTCGCCTTCGAGCAGTTGCCGCAGGTCTCGGCGGCGACGATGTTCATCGTCGGTGGGGCGGACACCCAGGTGCTCGAACTCAACGAGGAGGGGTTCGACGAACTCGCCTGCACCAGGGACCTGCGGGTGGTCGAGGGCGCCGGTCACCTGTTCGAGGGGCCCGGCGAACTGGAGGAGGTAGCCGACCTCGCAGCCGAGTGGTTCGAGGAACACCTCGCCTGACGCTGGCGGCGGCGTCCCACGTGCCCGGCGAAACTACCAACTGCCCGTCGTCCGTACTAGCTGGCATGGGAGACGGTACCCAGAGCGACGGCGCCACGGAGAACCGTTCGACCGTGGGGTCGGGCCGAGTCGACGAACTGTTCGACGACATCGAGGAGACCATCGAGCGTCTCGACGGGTTCTCGGACGAACTGACGAGTCTCCACAAACGCATCGCGGCGAACGAGGGCGAGACGTCGGGGCACGTCCGCGACCGGGTGAACGAGGACGCGGACCAGTTGGCCGACGAGGCCGCGGACGCGGCCGACAGACTACGGGAGCACCTCCAGACCCTGAAACGCGACGTCTGACCGGTCTGGTCGAACGCCGCCGGTGGAGAACGGCGATGCTGTGCTACTCGATATCTATCTTCCGTGACTCCTCGGACTCGACCCGGGGCAGGGCGATCGTCAACACACCGTTGTTCATCGTGGCGGTGACGTTGTCAGCGTCGACCTCGTCGGGGAGCCGTATCGACCGGTGCGTGGCCTCGTGGCTGCGCTCGTGGCGCAGGTACCGTTCCTCCTCCACTTCCTCGGTGGCTTCCTCCCGCTCGGCCTCGATGCGGAGCGTGTGGTTCGTCACCTCGATGTCGACGTCGTCGCGTTCGAACCCGGGCAGGTCGACGGTCACGACGAACTCGTCGTCGTGTTCGACGAGGTCGATGGCCATCGACTCGAAGTCCGACGACCACCAGTCGAATGGGTAGTCCGTCTCCCACGAACGGGACGCCTCTTCGAACTGGCGGCCCATGCGGTCGAACAGTCGTTCGAGTTCCTCGAAGGGGTTTCTACGTGAACTCATGTGGCGGAACCTCCATCCGAACAGACGACGGCGACCGTCAAATACGATGTGGTGGTCCGCCACTCCACGGGGGCGTCTCCAGTCGAACCGGGGCGTCGATTCCCTCGAAGCCGTCGCGGTGACCGCCTCCCGAAGCGACGCGTTCGGGCGAGTCGTAACTGGGTCTTACTCCGGTACCGTGTGCCTGTCGGGTGGTGGTAGGAACCTGATTCTGGCGGTAGTCACTCGTGAGCCTCGACCAGCTTCCGTTACAGGTATATTGCTGTATCACCTGCCCTATCTCCGGTAACAGGAAGTTAACACGTGGGGGCGGCGCCGGCGGAGATGCGATGCCGACGAACGGGGACACCACGGGCGAACGGGGCCGACGCGACCCGAAGCGGACAACCGCCGATGGACCGACAGCACCTTTTTCATCGTCGCCGTCGATGGTCGAGTCGCTGTTCCCGGCCGGACGGTCGAAGCACCGTCCCCGGAGGACTGTACCATGACTGCCATCGCACGCCTCGAGGTCATCCCGGTCCACGAGGGGAGTCTGTCGACGGACATCGCGAACGCCGTCGAGGCCCTCGACGAGTTCGACGTCTCCTACGAGACGACGGCGACAGACACCATCATCGAAGCCGATTCTGTCGACGAGATATTCGCGGCCGTACAGGCCGCACACGGCGCCGTCGGCGGTGACCGGGTGGTGACCTCGCTCGAGATCGACGACCAGCGCACGAAAGAACAGCACATCGAGGACCGCGTCACGGCCATCGAATCGGCGCTCGGCCGGCCACCGAAACGCGAGAAACACGCGTAGCCGCACTTCTCACGTCGGGTGAGACGACGGGCAGCGTCCCCGTCCACTCACCACGGTTCGTCTTTCAGCCCGAGGCGATAGGCGGCGCTGTTCGTCCCTCGATGCAGGAGAGGCGTCACGACGAGCACCACCACGAGGACGGGCCCGGTGAACGTCCCGAGCGTCCAGTCCGGAGCCACGACGAGCGCCAGGCCGAGGGCGCCCACGAGGAACCCGAACCGGTCGACGACGGGGAACGGAGCACCGCGCTCCCGTCCGGTGCGACGCTTCAGGAACGACCCGGCGGCGTCTCCGAGCATCGCACCGACGGGCAGGGCGATGGCGACGGCGGCGGGGAACGCCGGCAACGCGGGCGCGAGCGCTGGCCGGACGGCGTTCATGGCGAACGCGACTGCGACGCCGGCGAGGGAGCCGACGACGAACCCCCGCCAGGTCTTCCCGTCTCCGAGCAACCGGTCGCCGCGCCAGGTCCGTCCGCCGTCTATCGGCCGGCCACCGCCGACGACGACCGCGACGCTGTTCGGGAGGTAGGCGGGCAGGATGGCCCAGAGTGCGGTCACGACCGTCCACGCGACGTCGATAGCCACGGCGGTTGCGACTTCGGGTGGCTCCCCCTTGACTGTCGGTGGCCGTTTCGACGGTGCGTTAATGCCGACCTGGCACGTATCGACGCCCATGTTCGAACGCATCCGTCGCGCCGACGGTCGCTGGCTGCACGTCGCCGTCGTCGGCGCACTGCTGTTCGTCGGGTCGGTAGTCCCGCTTCCGTCCCGGTCCCGCCCCCGGTTCGGTCCGTTCGGGCCGGACAAGGGCGTCCACCTGCTCGCCCACGCCTGGCTCGCGGCAGCCATCGCCGCAGCTCTCGACGAGGACGAACCGGGCGTCCCTGCTGCCGCGTCTGCGGTACTGCTATCGACGGTCTTCGGGTTCGTCATCGAGGTGCTACAGGCGCGGGTTCCGGGGCGGATGTACGAACGGGCGGACGTCGTTTCGGGGTTCGTCGGCTCCGTCGTCGGCGTCGCCTGTCTGCCGTCGGGCGGGACTCGAAACCGGAACTGAGACCGAATCCGCGGTCCGCCGCCGGGACGTAAACAGGTGGTAATGAAACATAGCATCGACGGTTGCGACACAACGCAACCCGTGACAATCGCTACCATACATTTATTGTATCCACCGGGGTACGTACGAGTGAGTGAGGATTCCACCCCTGCGGTCAGCCGTACAGATGGAATCTGATGTGAGCCCTGAAGTTCGGTGACATCCGGTCGACGTGCAGCGACGCCGTCGGACCGGTGTGTGACCGAGAACCCGCCACGCCCCCACACGGGGGCACATTCCGGTTGATCCTGCCGGAGACCATTGCGATCGAATTCCGAATTAGCCATGCTAGTCGCACGGGTCAGACCCGTGGCGAACAGGTCAGTAACACGTGGCCAAACTACCCTCTGGACCGGGATATCCTCGGGAAACTGAGGCTAATCCCGGATACGACTCCCAGGCTGGAGTGCAGGGAGTCGGAAATGCAACGTCGGCGGCTTCGGCTGCCGACTGCGTGCCACAGGATGTGGCTGCGGCCGATTAGGTAGACGGTGGGGTAACGGCCCACCGTGCCGATAATCGGTACGAGATGTGAGAGCAAAGTACTCGGACGCGGAATCTGAGACAAGATTCCGGGCCCTACGGGGTGCAGCAGGCGCGAAACCTTTACACTGCGCGACAGCGCGATAAGGGGGATTCGAGTGCGAGGACCTACAAGTCCTCGCTTTTCTGCACTGTAAAGCGGTGCAGGAACAAGAGCTGGGCAAGACGGGTGCCAGCCGCCGCGGTAACACCCGCGGCTCGAGTGATGGTCGAGGTTATTGGGCCTAAAGCGTCCGTAGCCTGCCGAGCAAGTCCGTCGAGAAATCCAGCGGCCCAACCGTTGGGCGTTCGGCGGAAACTGTTCGGCTTGGGACCGGATGACCTGAGGGGTACGTTCGGGGTAGGAGTGAAATCCCGTAATCCTGGACGGACCACCGGTGGCGAAGGCGCCTCAGGAGGACGGATCCGACGGTGAGGGACGAAAGCTACGATCTCGAACCGGATTAGATACCCGGGTAGTCGTAGCCGTAAACGATGCCAGTTAGGTGTCGCACGGACTACGAGTCCGTGCTGTGCCGTAGCGAAGGCGTTAAACTGGCCGCCTGGGAAGTACGGCCGCAAGGTTGAAACTTAAAGGAATTGGCGGGGGAGCACTACAACCGGAGGAGCCTGCGGTTTAATTGGACTCAACGCCGGACATCTCACCAGCTCCGACAGTGGCAGTGAAGCTCAGTGTGATGAGCTTAGTAGAGCCACTGAGAGGTGGTGCATGGCCGCCGTCAGCTCGTACCGTGAGGCGTCCTGTTAAGTCAGGCAACGAGCGAGACCCGCACCCGTAGTTGTCAGCAGCATCCATCGGATGGCTGGAGCCATTACGGGAACCGCCGCTGCGAAAGCGGAGGAAGGAACGGGCAACGGTAGGTCCGCATGCCCCGAATGAGCTGGGCTACACGCGGGCTACAATGGCCGGGACAGCGGGTTCCGACGCCGAGAGGCGAAGGTAACCTCTTAAACCCGGTCCAAGTTCGGATTGTGGGCTGAAACTCGCCCACATGAAGCTGGATTCGGTAGTAATCGCGTCTCAGAAGGACGCGGTGAATACGTCCCTGCTCCTTGCACACACCGCCCGTCAAAGCAACCGAGTGGGGCCTGGACGAGGCCCGGATACCCGGGTCGAGTCCAGACTCCGCAAGGATGCTTAAGTCGTAACAAGGTAGCCGTAGGGGAATCTGCGGCTGGATCACCTCCACGGACCGGGACCGGGCGCTACGCCCGGCCCGCACACGCAGTGCGTGGACTGCCACGTTCCGTTCCCCCGGGACGTGGACGCCCGCACTGTCGGGCGTTCTCGCGTACGCACACCGACGAGGCACCGTCGGCCGGACACCAGAGGACTTCAGGGCTCACGGCCGGGACCCGGTTCGCGGTGACGCGGCCGCCGACGGCGGCCGTTCGAGGTTCGACTCCTCGTGGGTCCCGTCGTCGGGCGGGAGCGCTCGCCCGACTCCGATACAGACCGATGCACCACTCCGCGAGAGCGCGGGTGGGAAGGGTCGAGCACGCGCCACCCCCGTGGCCGTGCGATGACGACCGTGTGTACGTGCAATCCAGACGCAAACTGGACCCGTCTCGTCAGAGACGGGAACGGTCCAAGTACCGTAGCTACTATGCCGCCTGGTGGATGGCTCGGTTCGAGAGCCGACGACGGACGTGCCAAGCTGCGATAAGCCCGGGGAAGCCGCACGAAGGCTACGAACTCGGGATCTCCCAATCGGAATCCGCACTGCGATTGCCGCGTTCGCGTGGCAATCGGGAACGCCGGGAATTGAAACATCTCAGTACCGGCAGGAAGAGAAACCAAACGGGATGCCGTCAGTAACGGTGAGTGAACGCGGCCCAGTCCAAACCGAAGCCCACTATGGGCGATGTGGTGTTCGGGCTGACTCGCAACACCCGAAACTCCGCGAGAAGTCTCCTGGAACGGAGCGCGATACAGGGTGATAGCCCCGTACCGCGGGGAAGTACGGTGGGCGTCAGTACCAGAGTACCGGGGGTCGGATATCCCTCGGGAACGTGGCCGGCATCGACGGCCAAGACTAAACACTCCTCGAGACCGATAGCGAACAAGTAGCGTGAGCGAACGCTGAAAAGCACCCCGGACAGGGAGCTGAAAAGGTCTGAACTCAGGTGGCGATGGAGCGACGGGGCATACAAGGTCCCACGAGGAACGACGTACTCGCGAGGGTACGGTAGGAATCGTGGGAAGCCGATGTTCCGTCGTGCGTTTTGAAAAACGAGCCAGGGAGTGTGTCTGTCCGGCGAGTCTAACCCGAGCATCGGGGGAGGCACAGGGAAACCGACACGGCCGCAGCATCTTCGGATGCGAGGGCCGCCGTCTCCAAGGGCGGGGAGTCGAACGGACACGACCCGGAACCGGATGATCTAGGCGGGGGCAAGGTGAAGCGTGCCGAAAGGCACGTGGAGGCCTGTTAGGGGTGGTGTCTTTCAATACCCTCCCGTGACCCGCGTCTAGGGGTGAAAGGCCCATCGAATCCGGCGACAGCTGGTTCCGACCGAAACATGTCACAGCACGACCTCCGCCGAGGTAGTCCGTGGGGTAGAGCGACCGATTGGGGAACTCGACTCCGAGAGGGGTCGACTCCCCTGTCAAACTCCGAACCTACGGACGCTGTCGACGCGGGGAGACCGGTGTGCGGGGTAAGCCTGTGCACCGTGAGGGAGACAACCCAGAGTCGGGTTAAGGTCCCAAAGTGCGGGCTAAGTGCAACTCGAAAGCTTGTTTCGAGCCCTAGACAACCGGGAGGTGAGCTTAGAAGCAGCTACCCTCTAAGAAAAGCGTAACAGCTTACCGGTCGAGGTTCGAGGCGGCGAAAATGATCGGGGCTCAAGCCCGCCTCCGAGACCCGACGGCGTGGATGAAACCACGATCCAGTAGGTCGGCGCTCCGTGTGGGTGGAAGCACGGGTGAGAACTCGTGTCGACCGCTCGGAGACGACAATCCTGGCCGCAGTAGCAGCGGTAGTCGGGTGAGAACCCCGACGGCCTAATGGGCAAGGGTTCCTCGGCAACGCCGATCGGCCGAGGGTTAGCCGGTCCTAAGACCTGCCGTAATCCGAGCAGGCCGAACGGGAAACGGGTCAATATTCCCGTGCCACCGTGCAGCGAAAGCCGACACTTCGGGGTAGACCGAGCCGGGCCATCGCCCGGTCGAATCGTCGAAGCCCGTGGAAGCCGTAATGGCAGGAAGCGAGTGAACGGCGCGTAAGGGAAACTCGGTCCAACCTGGAGTCCGTGAAAAGGCGAGCACGGTGTCCGTACCCAGAACCGACGCAGGTGCCCAGGCAGCGAAAGCCACGGCCCGTCGGGAACAACCGACGTCAGGGAATTCGGCAAGTTGGCCCCGTACGTTCGCAATAAGGGGTGCCTGCCCTGCAGAAGGGCAGGTCGCAGTGACTCGGGCGCTCCGACTGTCTAGTAACAACATAGGTGACCGCAAATCCGCAAGGACTCGTACGGTCACTGAATCCTGCCCAGTGCGGGGATCTGAACACCCAGTACAATGGGACGAAGGACCCGTCAACGGCGGGGGTAACTATGACCCTCTTAAGGTAGCGTAGTACCTTGCCGCTTCAGTAGCGGCTTGCATGAATGGATCAACGAGAGCGTCACTGTCCCGACGTCGGGCCCGGTGAACCGTACGTTCCAGTGCGGAGTCTGGAGACCCCCAAGGGGAAGCGAAGACCCTATAGAGCTTTACTGCAGGTTATCGTTGGGGTGTGGTCACCGATGTGCAGGATAGGTAGGAGCCGTTACACAGGTGCGCGCGCCAGCGCGTCGCCGAGGCGCCAGTGAAATACTACCCGTCGGTGACCGCATCCCTAACTCCGGGAGGAGGACACCGGTAGCCGGGCAGTTTGACTGGGGCGGTACGCGCTCGAAAGAGTATCGAGCGCGCCCAAAGGTTTCCTCATCCGGGTCGGAAACCCGGAGGAGAGTGCAAGAACAAACGGAAGCCTGACAGTGTCCCGACTAATACCGGACGCTGACGCGAAAGCGTGGTCTAGCGAACCAATCATCCTGCTTGATGCGGGAGATTGCTGTCGGAAAAGCTACCTTAGGGATAACAGAGTCGTCACGCGCAAGAGCACATATCGACCGCGTGGCTTGCTACCTCGATGTCGGTTCCCTCCATCCTGCCCGTGCAGAAGCGGGCAAGGGTGAGGTTGTTCGCCTATTAAAGGAGGTCGTGAGCTGGGTTTAGACCGTCGTGAGACAGGTCGGCTGCTATCTATTGGGGGTGTGAGACACCTACGGGGAACGTTCGTTTAGTACGAGAGGAACATCGAATGGGCGCCACTGGTCTACCGGTTGTTCGAGAGAGCACGCGCCGGGCAGCTACGCGCCACGGGAGTAGGGCTGAAAGCATCTAAGCCCGAACCCCTCCTCAAACAGAGGTGTCGTCCGAGGTCCCTCGTAGAAGACGAGGTAGATAGACCCGGGGTGTACGCGCCAAGGCAACGAGGCGTTCAGCCCGCGGGCACTAATCGACCGAAGCTACCGCGACTCGGACCGATCCGTCAGACGAGACGGGTCCAGGCGGTATCTGGATTGCACGTACACACGGTCACCGCGGTTGCGGTTCGACAGCGACGAGCAGTGCCCTTCTGCGGACGCCGTCCGTGCGACGGCCACCCTATCGCCACACGTACTGCGCCGCCTCCAGGCGCCCGAACACGTCCTCGACGGTCGCCGCCGGTATCTCCCACCGGTCGTCACCGTCACCGTCGGCGAGACGACGACCGCGAGACCGGAATCGCTCGACCCGCACGGCAGGAGGTAGAGCGGGAGGTCCGTTCGGTCGCCCGTGGCCGCGTCGACGTCGAACTCAAGGGCGAGGACCGGGCCGTCGCCTACGTCGACGAGAGCGACATCTCGTACGTCATCGGCAAGGGGGGCGACCGAACCGCTGCCATCGAGGACCGACTCGGCATCGACATCGAAGTCCGGATGCACGGGGAGCGACAGCTATCGACCGGGGGCGGTGACGCCGAGGTCGACCGGGACGAGGGGAGGCCGGTCGAACCGGAGTTCACGCGTCACCACGTCGCCCTCCCCGTCACCGCCGACCCCGGCGAGACGGTCGAGGTACACGTCGCCGACAAGTACCTGTTCACCGCCACCGTCGGGCGCGGCGGCGAGATACAGGTTTCGCGAGGGTCGGCCGTCGCCGAGGAACTCGAACGCGCGGTCGACATGGGCCGTCGCATCACCGTCGTCGGGTCGGGGGAGTGACCGCTCGCAGTACGGTCGGTGCGACGCCGGCGCCGGTGCTGTCGTCGCCGTTCGTGGCTGGACCCGGCGTGGACGGGGACTCTCCTGCCAACGGGCAGGACCGACCCTCTACGTTTAACACCGTACTCGTCCAATCTACGCGTGGGTGTCGTAGCTATGGCCATCCTTGACGTAGCCCGGACAGGCGTCATCACGATTCACCAGGACCAGAACGCGGGCAACCTCGCCACGGTGATGAAAGAGGAGAACGTCGGGAGCGTCGTCGTCGAGGACGACGACAGACCCGTCGGCATCGTCACCGACCGCGACCTCACGTTGAAGGTACTCGAACCGCGAGAGGACCCGGGAGAGGTGTCCGTCGCACAGATCATGACCGAGAACCCGACCACGGTCCACGAGGACGACGGCGTCTTCGACGTGACCCAGACGATGCTGGACGCGGAGGTCCGCCGGATGCCCGTCGTGGACGACGACGGCAAGATCGCCGGTATCGTCACGCTCGACGACTTCGTCGTCCTCTTCACGGAAGAACTGAAGGGCCTCTCCGGCGTCATCGAGGCGGAGTCGCCCGCGTACTGAACCACCACGACCGGGTTCGAGCAGTCGCGTCGCGTCCACGCGGCTGGACGTTCGCTCTGGCCCGGAGCCGTCGTCTCCTCGCGCAGTTCGATAGCGGCCGGTGTGTCGACGGCGACCGACCGTCAGGTGCCGTCGCCGGTCCGGTCCGCGAACCATCCGCACACGCGTGGCCACAGCTCTGCGTGCGACCGCGCGCCGGTCGAGAGACCGACGTGGTCGGTCGGGAACTCGACGAGTTCGGTGTCCCGGCTCGGAATCGCCTCGAGGAACGGGCGACTCGCCTCGGGTGGAACGAACTGGTCGTCCGTGGCGAGAATCAGCAACACGGGCATGTCGACGTTCCCGAGGTCGACGGTCCGTCCACCGACGGTCAGCGTTCCGTCCATCAGTTCGTTCTCGCGGTAGAGGTCGACCAGGAACTCCCGGTACAGTTCCCCGGCGACGTCGACGCTGTCGAACCCCCACTGGAGTCTCCGCAGGAACCTCGATACGTACGCCTCGTCGTCGAGATGCTCGTAGAGTCTGAGGTACCGTGCGAGGTAGTATTCGACCGGGTCGACGAGCGCGAACTCGAAGGAGAGCAACTCCCCGGGAGCGTTACCGAACGCGTCGGCCACACGCTCGTGGTCGTACTGTTCGCGTTTCCCCCAGAGCCGGAAGATGCCGCCCGTTGCGTCGAAGTTCAAGACGGGGGCCAGCAACCCGAGCGTCCTGACGCGTGACGGGTACAGCGCCGCGAATATCGCACCCAGCGTCCCCCCGGTACAGTAGCCGAGCAGGTGTACCGCCGTCGTCCCCGTCCGTTCGCAGACGACGTCGACGCAGTTGGCGAGGTAGCGCGTCACGAAGTCGTCGAGCCCGAGACGCGTATCCAGGGTGGAGGGTTCCCCCCAGTCGACCAGGTACACGTCGAACCCCCGGTCGAGGAACTGCCGGACGACGCTCCGGTCCGGTTCGAAGTCGAGGACGTACGGTCGGTTGACGATGGCGGACACGAACAGTATCGGAACGTCGCGTTGCGCCTCCGTCCGGGGTTCGTAGTGGACCAGTTCGACCTTGTTCTCGGCGTAGACGACCTCGGAAGGCGTCGGTCCGTCCGACGCGCCGGGGCGAGACCCGCTGGACTCGGCCGTCGGACTCGCATCCGACTGCCCCGGAGCGTTGCAGTCGCGGGTCGGGACGGGACGCATACACCAGTCCATTGGCCGTGGCCGGTTGTATGTCTACGGGGGTCGACACAGTCTTAAGTCGCAGGGCGACCAATCGGCGACCATGAGCGAACAGGACGAGCGACCGTTCGAGTGCGACCTCTGTGACGAGCGGTTCGCGACCCAGGAGGAACTGAAAGACCACGTCTGGGAGTACCACGAGATGGACGGGGACGTCCCACCGTAGGTGGGCACCCACCCGCCCCGGAATCCGACCGGGAGACTCCGGTCAGTCTACCGACCGGTCATCGACGTGCCTCGGCCTCGGCCACCGCGCCGGGGGCGTAGACGATGCCGGCACCGACGTCCTCGTCGCCACTCCCGTCGCTGTACCGGGCAGTGGTCTCGATGACGTTCTGGACCTGTCCGGCGCTCAGGGCCGGATTCACCTCGCGGACGAGCGCGACGAGGCCCGCGACCTGGGGTGCGGCCATCGACGTGCCTGCGTACCAGTCGTAGGCCAACCCGTCGTTCAGGTCCGGCGGGACCGTCGAGAGGACGAGGTTCAGCGGGAACGGCCACGCCGTGTCTTCTGCGAGCGTCTTCTCCAGCGTCTCGTACCCGCCGCCCGGCGCACCGACGTCGATGTCGCTGGTGCCGTAGTTCGAGTAGAAGGTGCGTTCGTTGTTCGGTGCGGTCGCGGACACGCTGATGGAACCGGGCACGCTGTTCGGCAGGGTGTAGTACCCCTCGTGCTGGAGGTCGGCGTCCGCGTTACCGGCGCTCGTGGTGACGACCGTGCCACGCTGGACGGCCGACTGGACGACCCGCTGGTAGGCGACGTGCTCGCCGTCCTGGTGGGCCGCACCCTTGATGACGCCACCGCCGAGGCTCATGTTCGCGGCGTCAGCGCCGATCTCGCCGGCGTAGTCGATGGCTGACAGGATGTCGAAGTCGGTCGTCCACAGGGTCGTGACGGTCACCGATTCCGCCTCGCCGTCGCCGTCTACGTCGTAGGGATACCCTTCGTACTCCTTCCAGTAGAAGACGCGAAGCGGGACGACCTCCGCGTCGGGGGCCATCCCCGCGATGCCGATGTCGTCCCCGTGGTGTCTCGCCGTGGCGATCCCCGCACAGTGGCTGCCGTGGGAGTCGACGTCGTCCGCTGCTGCCTGGGTGCGGGTATCGGGTGACCCGAGGTATATGTACGGGGCGATCGACTCGCCCGCCGGTGGGAGTCGGGCCTCGATGGTCGTGTCTCCGGCGACCGTCGGTGAACCGCCCGGACTCGAGTTCCCGTCCACCCGGAACAGCATCCCCCGTTCCACGCTGTTTCGGAGGTCCGGATGTGCGGTGTCGATACCGGTGTCGATGATGGCGACGGTTCGACCGTCCCCGGTCGCCGTGTCGTGTGCCTGGAAGGCACCCGTCGTGTCGGCCTGTTTGTCCCACTGCCGGGGAGCGAGCTCCTCGTCGAGGGACTCCGCCGTCGACCGTTCTTGCGGGCCGACCGGTCGGTAGCCGAGGTTCTCCCGTACGTCGACGACCCCGGTGACGCCGCGAACGCTCGCGGCACTCTCTGCCGCGACGAGGAGGACCTGGCCGTCGGCGACCGACGCGAGGACGTCGGCGTCCGTCCTGTCGAGTCGGCTTCGTGTTTCCTTCCCCCTGACCGTGACGACGTACTGGTCTCGCCCGTCTGCAGCGGTTGCGACGCCGATCGCACTCAATGCGGTCGCACTCGCCGCGACGGTCTCGAGGAAGTCACGTCTGTAGTGATTTGACATACCACTCGAAACTATCCGATTATGAATCATATATCTAGTGGTAAGTAGACACGCTTGCCTGCTCTTGGAACGATACGTTCGACCCTTACACCAACTCCATACCGGACGAATCGAACAGCACTGGCGGGCCGACTCGTTCAGCAACGCGCTCCGGACCTTGTTCGCCGGGACCTGCCGAGTGTCGACCGCCGACGGACTCGGCCGGCACCGCCCGTGGTCGTGGTCGGTTCGCCGAACGTCCTCGACGATTCGAGGGACGCGAGGCTAGAACTCCTCGACGTGCGGCCGGAGGTCGAGTTCGAGCGTCCACGCGGAGCGGTCCTGCTCGACGAGTTGCCAGTACGAGTCCGCGATCGCGTCCGGGTCAAGGAACTCTTCGTCGTCGCGGTCCGGTGCGCGCTCGCGGGCACCGGGGGTCCCTATCGGGCCGTCGATGACCACGTGAGCGACGTGGATGCCCCGTGGCCCGAGTTCTCGCGCCATCGATTCGGCCATCCCCCGGGCAGCGAACTTCCCGGCACTGAACCCGACCGCACCGCCCCGACCCCGGACCGCCGAGGTCGCACCGGTGAATACGATGGTCCCACCGTCGCCGTCGAGCATGTCCGAGACGGCTTCCTTCGAGCACGCGAGCGCCCCGCGGGCGCAGACGTCGAGTGCGTGGTCGAACTCGTCGGTCGAGATGTCCCGAAGACCCTTCCACGCGCCGCCACTCGCGTTGTTGACGAGTACGTCCACCGGTCCGAAGGCGTCGCGGACGGCCTCGAATCCGGCCTCGACCTGCGCCGGGTCTGTGACGTCGGTCGGCACCGCGATGGCACGGTCACCGAGGTCGGCCGCCAGTTCCTCGACGAACGTCCCGGACCGGGCGAACAATCCGACGTCGCAGCCCTCGTCGACGAAGGTCCGTGCGAGCGACTCACCGAGACCGGGACCGACTCCCGCGACGACAGCAGTTCGTGACATGCGTGGCCGTTCGGTCCCCCCGTTCAAAGTCGTATGCCTCTGGGTGGTACTGGACCCCGTCTCTGTACCCGGGCGAATCCGTCGGGGAGAGAAACAGGCGTTAGAGATAATTACTCAGTTTCTAACTGGTGGTCCGGTCGACGACGTCGTCGGTGGCCGTCGGCAGGCCGATGCGACCGTCGACAGTGTCGGGCTACTCGAAGTGTCACCAGTACGCTTCTACAGTTTGTCTGGCGCAGTAGACGCATCGTCGTCGTCGTCGTCCCGTCTACGTCAGCGAGTGTGTCTCTGAGGGACTCGACGATGGTCTGTCTAGCGAGTACAGTGTCGGGCAACAAATTCTAACGTCCACTGCCGTCACACGGCGTGGCCCTCGCTGGTCATCGACGGGAAGATCGAACTCGCGGCCAGTGGGTGGCTCGGCAGTGACTACACGCTCGACGGTCGGCTCCAGCTGGAGTTTCCAGAGCGAGCGGAACGGTAACCGTTCACCGGTGGGAGCACCCACTGGCAGGGAGTACGTCAGTTGCTCGCGTCTCGGCCGTGGAGGTCCAGTGCGTCGGCGACCTCGCGGAACGCACCTGCGACCGCCTCGTACCGGTTCCGGGAGTCGAACCGGAATTGGCCGGGGCGGGCCGGACCGAGGAGGCCGCGGATCGTCGCCACGACGACGCCGTCGTTCGTCCAGATGAGGCGGATCTCGCTGTTCGACTCGTCGAACTCGACCCGTTCGAGGAACGCCAGGTCGAAGCAGGTGGTCCACTCGACGCACAGCGACGGCGGTTCGAGTTCGTAGTGCGTGCCGTCCTCGGACCAGTCAGCGAGCACCGTGGCCGGCAGGAGTCCACCGGGTTCGTCGGCGACAGCCGTCGCCACGGCGTCCACGAGGCCCTCGTCGGTCGAGGCGTCCAGTTCGAAGACGTGATGGTCGGGGACGTACTTCAGGACCGGCCGGCCGTCACGAACGGCGTCGATGCGTTCCAGCGTGACGAACCGGTGGAACGTCGACTGGGCGAGGAGGTCGGAAAGCGGCGCTCGGATGGCGTCGACGGGGGCACGGAACTCGTCGTCCTCGCTGGACCCGCACGCGTTCCGGAGTCGCCGTGCGATGTCGGGATGGTCGGCTTCGAGCACCGCCGTGTCGACGTGCGCCGAGACCGCGTCTGCACGGTCGAGCACGGCTTCGACCGCCGCTGCCGTCACCCTGGCCTCGACCTCGGCGTCGCCACTCGTCGCGAGGACGAGCACGTGCGTCGGGTCGAGCGTCCGGTCCTGGTCGAGCATCGGTGGTCAGACGAGTGGGACGCCGGTCGGTGGCGCGAGCGTGCTCGCGGCGAGGTAGTACGCGAGTGCGGTGACGACGATGGCCGACACGGCGATGCCGGCCGCGTCGGCGGCACGTTCGATCGCTTCCTCGAACGCATCGCGGAGGTCCGAGAGACCCGGCCGCCCGCCCCCGGGTCCACAGACGGACGTACACCAGTTGGACCCGTGTCCCTCACCGATCCAGATACAGTTTGCGCTCCGGCCGATCCAGACGTCGAGGCCGCCGCGGTAGTTCCCCGATGGGAAGATGGCGAAGTGCCCGTGGGGCATCGCGGGCGGGTTCGCCCGGGCGCACTCCGGGGAGTGGCCGCTTTCGCTGGCGGTCGCCCGTATGCACCAGTCAGGACCGAAGGGCAGGTTCGTACAGCAGTCGTTCTCAGCGCTCTGGCAGTCGATTGGGTGCGGGATGTCGACCGAGGTGCCGACCTGGCCGGTCCGGCGGACCGGCAACGGGTCGTCGTCGACGGCGGTCACTGTCTGGGCGTCGACGGTGCGGTGGCCGTTCGCGCCGTCGAACGAGAGCGTACGTTCGACCGTGACGTCGTCCTGGGAGTGCCGTAGCGTCGAGCGACCGGTCCAGTGGACGCCGTGGACCCCGACCTCGGCGTCGCTGAGCAGGGTGAGGTCGCGTTCGACGTGGACGACGTCGTCCATCGACTCGACGTCGTGTACGACGTACACCTGGTAGCCGTCGCCCAGTCCGAGGGTGGTGATGGCGGCGACGGAACGGTCGGGGAACAGTGCTGCTTCGACGGCCAGGTCGCCGAGTCGGACGCGGGGCGGTGCGTCTGCCGCGTTCCGATGGCGGCGGGTGCTGGCCGCAGCGATGGGTGACCCGGCGACGACGCTGGTCGCAGCGAGCGCTCGGAGGACCGTCCGTCGGTTCGGTCGGCGGGTGTCGTCTGCCACAGTAAATTACACTAGTTCACGGATTACATAATACTATCGGACATCTTCTAATAACCATCCATAGACTACAACAAACCATCAGTCGGTCCACGTGGGTTCGACCGAACGAGGTCGAACGAGGGGCCGTATCCGTCGAACCCGGAGAGACGACGGTATCCCGACAGGGGTTGCCCTTGCAGGTCGTCGGGGAGGAACGGATTCACACGACCGGTCGGGTTCTGAGTCAGAAATCTCGATGCCTGCGGCTCCGTTGCGGCGTCGGTATTCGAGCGTCGTCCGTCCGTTCTAATCAGAAAACTTATACTGGCGAAATTACTGGCAACGGACATGGAAGGACCGATCGCAGTCATTCTCGTCGTATTCGGATTGCCAGGTGCGGTCTGGCCGTACAAGGTGGCGCGGTTCGAGGAGCAGATGGATTCGATCGGAAGCAAACGGTCGTGGTCCGAAGTCGAACCGGCAGACTGGAAGGTCGGACTCACCCGCGTCGTCGGAATCGGTATGTCGGTCTTCGGAGTGCTGGGATTGGTAGGGGCAGTCATCGGTTGATTCGCTCTCGAACCAGCCGGCAGGACTGAAATTTTTTTTATATTTGCTGTGGAAGGCGAATCACTGGCTCAAGTCGATTTCTCAGATTAAGTCGGCTTTGGTCCAGACCCAATCGTACGATGACCGTTTTAGTTGTTATATATCCAATATCTCTGATTCGATGTAGTCGGCCAGCTCGTTTGCCCCCGTGTGCATTGGAATTTGTACCAGAATCGTCTCGACGTCTTTGAAACAATCGTTGTAGACTCCCTCGGTATTTTCGACAACGTCCTGTGGGCTGATCGCCGTTGAGCCGGCCGAACAGGCAGCAGCGCTGTATTCGACCAACCAATCGAGTTCATCGAGAATTACGGCAGTCGATCGGCGGGCCAGTTCTTCAGCCGAAATCGGCTTGTGACTGAGTTGGTCGCGGTTTTCCCGGAGGAGATACACAGCGGTCCACAGGTCTTTGGGGGACTGTGATGCGACCTTTTCCTCGAACAGTTTCTTCGGAGGGATTCGACGTCGTACACCTTTATCCCCGTACTGGCGCTTTCGCAGGTACCACTGTAATCGGTCACCGAACCCGTCGAGGATTATATCCTCGGGGACGCCCTCACCAGCGGTGTTGTGCGCGTAGATGACGCTGGATTTGTAGTACGGGTACAATTCGCCTTCGTCGGTGACGAACGTCAAATCGTCACTCAGGAACTTCACGTCACCAGATTGGCGAATCAGTGAACTCGTCGCCGATGTTTTTCCAGAGCCACCCCAGCCCGTCAGAACCACGCCTTGCCCATCGACCGATATCGCTGCAGAATGCAGAAACGAAACCCCGTTCGAGAGCATCCACCACTGCCACAGTGGTTCGAAAACGTCGTAAACGAAATGTTTCCCGAGACGGTCCTCGTAATTCGCGAACGCGCGATTCTGGATCTTGAGGAGCCACCGGAGTGGTGCCAGTCCACCTTCGTACAGTGTGCCATCGTAGTACACGTCAATCAACAGCGTCTCCGTGTCCCATCCCTCGATCTTGATCGCGTATCCGCACTGGCCGATTCGGTCAGTCACCCACGAGATAGGAAAACGATGCGACCTAACTCGATCGACGTATACGGACCCATCACTTATCGAGATGTGCTCGCTTGCTCTCGTCATTCCGGTTGGCACATCACCGGTTTCCCGCCAGTCGTGCCCTCGGATTCGAACGTCTACTTCTGAGGCCGACGCGGGGAGGTCACCGTACATCGTTTGTAAGATATTTCGACAAAGAGAGTCATCTGAGAATGATACCGTAAGAGGACCGATCGCTACGGGCTCAGGCGTCATCTCACTCTAATAGATGATACATGGTGTTATAAAATATAGGGTCAGATACATATCTGGTCCAGGAATTATTCCCGAGACGTTTGGTTGGGGTCGGGATTGACTTTACGAATCGTGGAATCGGTGATGCATCGTCGCCTGGTTACGGGCTCACTCCAGGAGCGACAGCTGACAAGGTCAGCCGAGTGACTCGCTTGGAAGGGTACTGGACACAATCGACCTCGTCAGAGTACCGAACGAGGCAAGTGACGGTGGCTGGCCGAACTGTTTTCCTTCGCGGTCTCCGAGCGCAGGCATGGAACTCTCCGTCGTCGACCTCTCTCCGGTTCCTCACGACGGTACCGCGACCGACGCGTACGCGAACACCGTCGAGACGGCACGGCAGGCCGAACGAATCGGATTCTCGCGGTTCTGGGTGGCCGAACACCACGGGATGGCGACCACCCTCGCGGGGACGACCCCCGAGGTGCTGCTCGGGCACCTCGCTGCCGAGACCGAATCGATACGGCTCGGGTCGGGGGCCGTGCTGCTCAACCACTACAGTCCGTTCAAGGTGGCAGAACAGTTCGGCGCGCTGGACGCGCTCGCGCCGGGACGTATCGACGCCGGACTGGGTCGGGCGAACGGGTCGCCGGCCGCCGACCGCGCCCTCGAGACGGAACGGCACGTCGAGAACCCGGACGAGGACCACGCCGAGAAGATCGAGGCCGTCGTCAACCACCTCTACGACGACTACCCCGACGGACACCCCTACAGCGACCTGGAGATTCCACGTTCGGGTGCGGACGCCCCGGTTCCGTGGGTGCTCGGGTCGAGTCCATCGAGCGCAGCGATCGCGGGCGAACTCGGCTTGCGCTACTGTTTCGCGGGGTTCATCCGGCCGCAGTTCGCAGCGTACGCCTTCGAGGAGTACCGCGAG
This sequence comes from Haloarchaeobius marinus, assembly GCF_051207415.1. Lineage (NCBI taxonomy): Archaea > Methanobacteriati > Methanobacteriota > Halobacteria > Halobacteriales > Halorubellaceae > Haloarchaeobius > Haloarchaeobius marinus. The sequence goes on from NZ_JBPKGD010000005.1 coordinate 168,071, forward strand.
ACCTTCCAGCCGTCGCGGCTGGCCGGCGGCGTCGACGAGCCGCAGGGGATGATCGCCGTGAACGCGGTCTGTGCAGAGACCGACGAGCAGGCGGCACGGCTCCGGGCGGTGGCCGAGGCGTCGTACAGGCGGATGGAACGCGGGGTCGTCGGGACCAGGCCGTCCGTGGCGGAGGCTATCGACGAACTCGGGTCCGTCCCCGAGCCGACGCCTGCCACGCTCGATTCCGACGAGTGGCCACGGGCGATCTCAGGCAGTCCGGAGACCCTCGCCGGTCTGCTGGAGCAACTCGCGGGGCGCTTCGACGTCGACGAGGTGATGATACAGCACGTCCTCGGCGACCACGACGACGCGCTCCGGTCTCACGAACTGCTGGCCGACGGCGTCGGACTCACGCCCAGGTGACGAGTCGGTAGTCACGACCGGTTCGGGACCCTCGAAGTCGTCCGAGGGGTACTACGTGAGCAGTCTCGCGACCTTCTGGACGTCCAGGATGCCGCCGGCGACGGACAGCACCGCCCAGATGGCGGCACCGAGGAACACGACGCCGAACAGCGTCGCCAGTCCGGAGACGTACGGGAGGACCGCCCACACGGAGACGGCCATGCCGACGGTGACCATGCAGACGACGGCGAGTCGCCGCAGCACGCGACCGACGTCTATCGAGAGTTCCTGATGGATGAAGTAGACGTTCGAGAGCGTGTACACCGTGTAGGTGAGCACTGTGGCGACGGCCGCGCCGACGACGCCGAAGATGGGTATCAACGCGAGGTTGAGGACGAAGTTCCCCACGGCCATCGCGGACTTGATGATGGCCCGGGAGCGCGCCCGGCCGAGGTAGTCGAGGCCGTCGCTCGTGACCTTGTTGAGCGCGTTCACGAGGATGAACCCGCTGAACACCTGGAGGACCGGCACCGCGCCGAGGTAGTCTGTCCCGAACACGTACCTGACCGTGGGCTCTGCGACGAGTACGAGGCCGACGACGGCGGGAACGTAGGCGACCAGGACGTAGGTCAGGGACTGCTCGTAGAGGGTCGCGGCACGGTCGACCCTGTCACGTGACGACTGTTCGCCGAGCGCCGGCGAGATCGTGTACCCGAACGAGGACGCTGGCGCGGACACGAAGTCCGAGACCTGTTTCGCGATGGTGTAGTAGCCGACCGCGGTCATGTTCACGAGGATGCCGACGAGCAGGACGTCGACCTTCTTGTCGAGGACGTTCGCACCCCTGGTCGCGGTGAGGGGAACGCTGTACTCGAGGATGCGTCGCGAGAGGTCGCTATCGGCGGTCGTCGCAGCGTCGTAGGTGGTGTAGAACCGGGTGTACGCGAGGACCGCCCCGACGGCCGCTGCCAGGGCGGCGCTCAGACCGTAGCCGGCGAGCGCACCGCCGACGCCGAACCCGAGCAGGACGAACGCGACGACCAGCGGGAGGCGAGTCACGCTGACGACGACGGCGACGGCCGCGCTGTACGTGACGCGGTTGAACCCCTGGAAGAGCGCGCTGAAGTACTTCCAGTAGGCACGTCCGGCCACGTAGACGGTGCCGACGAGCAGGTACGGGACGACCGACGGCGCGTCGACGGCGTGGGCGACTGGCCGGCCGAGGACGAGCGTGCCGACGACGACCAGGACGACGAGGACGGTGAGAAACGACAGCGACTTGCGGACGACGTGTGGCACCTGCCCGGGGTCGGTCTCGGCGAACTCCGTGACGTAGCGGGCGGCGGACTTCGGGAGGCCGAGCGTCGCGAGGATCGTCACGACGCTGAGCGCGGACACCACGAAGTTCAACTGACCGTACTGCTCGGTGGTGAGCAGCACGCGAGTCAGCACGAGGATGAGCAACCCGCCCGAGAGGATGTCGAGTATCGTCGCGCCGAACGAGGCTTTGACGCCGCGCGCGATGCGCTCGACGAGCGACATCTACGCGTGGTCCTCCCGGACGACGTCCCTCGACGTGGCAGACTGGTCGGTTCGCTCGGGGTGACTCGTCGATGGGTGGCCAGACATGGTCAGGTCCGCCGGTGGCGGTTGTCGATGTATCCCGGAAGCGGGCCATTGTTATGGACGGACTGTGGAGTGGTATAGAGTTTCAACCGCCTCCCCGCCGGTACCGTATCCCCATGCAGACGGTTACCAAGTCGTCAGTACAATTGTCTTACTGGTGTCAAGATTCGGTACAGCCGTGTTAACAAAATTCGAATCCGGATACAACCGTAGTATGATGTGGACGGCCACTGGGGGTTCACGAACGCACCGACGGCGGAGGGACGGATGGCCGTAGACGTCGTCCGTCTCGACGGAAGCGACCTCGACGAGTGGAACGCGCTCCTCGAACGGTCGCCGCAGGCGACGCCGTTCCACCTGCTCGAGGCGCTTCGGGTCGCCGAGGACCACTCGGGAACGACGCTCCACCCGCTGGTCGGCTACAAGGGCGAGGAGCCGGTCGGGCTGTTCCCCATCTTCGAGCAGCGACGCGGCCCGCTGACGTTCGCGTTCTCTCCACCACCGAACCTCTTCGTCGACTACCTCGGCCCCGCCCTCGTCGACCCCTCCAACCTCAAGCGACGGAAGCGTGACAAGCGCAACAAACGCTTCGTCGACGCCTGCTTCGAGTGGGCCGAGGACGAGTTCGGTCCGAAGTACGTGAACGTCCGGTCCGGGTTCCAGTACCAGGACCCGCGGCCGTTCGTGTGGAAGGAGTTCGACGTGGAGACGAAGTACACGTACACGATAGACCTCGACGACGGCGTCGACGAGATCCGCGACGCGTTCAGCGGCGACGCACGACGCAGGATTCGTGCCGTTCGAGACGCTGACCACGACGTCGACGTCAGCGTCGGCGACGACGGCGCCGCACGTCGCATCGTCGACCACCTCGCCGAGCGCCTCGACTCGATGGGCGTGTCGCGACACGTCCCCCCGGAGTTCGTCGTCGACCTCTACGACCGACTGCCGGACGGGACGGTGCGACCGTACGTCTGCCGGCTGGACGGCGAGTTCGTCGGTGGCATCCTCACGCTGGAATCGCACGACACCGTCTACGCCTGGCAGGGCGGCGCGAAGCCCGACGCGCCCATCGACCTCAACGAGTACATCGACTGGCGCATCATCCAGGACGGCATCGACCGGGGGAACAGCTGCTACGACATCGTCGGCGCCGAGAGTCCGCGCCTCTGCTGGTACAAGGCGAAGTTCGGACCGGACCTGCAGTCGTACCACGTCGCGACCCGGAGTTCGACGCCGGTGACCGCGCTCTCCGAGTTGTACAAGCGCGTTCGGGATGGCACGGCGGGAATCGGACTGGAGGCTCCCAGTGCGGTCTCGGGCGTCTTCTCCCGCTGATGAGCAGAGACGTCCCCCGTGCGTCTCCTTCGAGTCAGGGACCGAATACTCACGTACGATAACGGGAATACTTCAACGAGAGTGAAAGGTATGGTCAGCGCCGGCCGGTACTACCACGACGAGGACGTGGTCAGCTACTTCACCGAGGCGACCGAGGGCGGCCTCACCGAACGCGAACAGGGACTGGTCGAGTCGTACTTCACCGGCCAGGCACCGACGGTCCTCGACCTCGGCTGTGGTGCCGGGCGGACGACGGGTCCCCTCGAGGCCCGGGGGTTCGACGTCGTCGGCGTCGACATGAGCGAGGCGATGATCACGGCTGCCCGTGAGAACACCTCCGGGCCCGAACTCCTGGTCGGTGACGCGACCGACCTTCCGTTCGAGGACGAGTGCTTCGACTACGTCCTGTTCTCGCGCTGTGGACTGGACGACGTCGTCCCCGAGCAGTCCCGCTACGAGGCACTCCGGGAGGCCTATCGGGTCCTTCGACCCGGTGGCCGCTTCGGGTTCGATTCGAACAACGCGATTCACCGGTACATCTTCGACCCGGCCTCACTCGAGGACGTTCGCTCGCACCTCTGATTCCTCGTCAGGAACCTCCGTGCCGGCCTGATACCGTCCCGGTACAAACTGATCGAGTATCCGAACGGCACGGGGACGGTCTACGGAATCACGCCACGGATGCAGCGACACCAGTTGCGCCGGTGTGGCTTCACGCTGGAGCCGGTTCTGCAGGCGAAGCCGCGTCCCCGTCCCCTCCACCTCGACCCCAGACCCTACTACGTCGCACGGAAGGCACGGTCGTAGCGCCGTTTACGTGACCAGGCGGGGTCCAGGTTCGTCCACGTCCGCGAAGAACGCACGGACGTCGGCCCGCAACTGGCGCACGTCGGCACGCGACAGCCCTACGATGGGGAACGTGACGTGGTGGGCTTGCAGGTAGGCCGCCTCCGGGTACCGACGTTCGGCACGTTGGTCGTCTCGGCACACTCCCCACGGGTACTTCCAGATGACCCGAACCGTGTGCCCACGCGACTTGAGGTACTCCACGAGGTCGTCGCGCCTGTCGGGGACCGTCGCAGAGACCACGTGGTGTACGCGCCCGGGGCCGTCCGGTTGCACGGCGACGTCGTGTGCTCGGAGCGTCTCGCGGAGGTCGTCCGCGAGCGCCCGGTGTTCCGCCAGTCGTTCCTGGAACCCGCGTCCGACGTACCGGTCGAACAGCCGTCTGTTGACCGGGTCGAGTCGTCGGACCGACGTCCCCGTCTCCTCCGTGTCGTCCTGTTCGGCACCGGCGATGCTGTACCCCCGGTCTCCTATCACCCGGTCGTACAGCGAGACGAGTCGGTCCTCGTAGGGGACCTCGTACGTCGACCAGTAGTAGAGCGTCTTCACGAGCAGGTCGACGTTGATGGTCGGCGCGTCGAGTTCGACCGGCTCCGCCCCTGGACCGTACACCAGACAGCCACCGGTGAACAGGGGCGAGACCTTCGAGAACGAGAATATCGCGTAGTCCCCGAAGCTCCCGACCAACTGGTCGTCTATCCGTGCGCCGAGCGCCCGGGCACAGTCTTCGACGACGAGGACGTCTTCACGACGGGCGTGGTCGACCAGCGCATCGAGGGCCATCGGGAGGCCGAACGCGTGGACGACCAGCACGGCGTCGACGTCGCCGAGGCGTTCCATCGCGGCGTCGACGTCGACGTGTCGCGTCTCCCTGTCGACGTCCACGAAGACTGGTTCGACGTCGTACCGTTCGAATATCGGACGGAAGCCCTCCTGACAGATGTACGCCGGGAGCAGCACGCGCGACCCGGCGAGGGACTCCAGTTGGACGATGCGCTCGAAGGCGGCACACGCCGACACCGTGTAGGCGACCTGGCGGTCGGCCGGGAACGGCCCCGTCATCGGCCCGTCCACGTCGATACGCCGCGTGTCGTGGGACCCGCCGGGGAATCGCTGCTGCTCGCGTCGACGCGGACGCCGGGTTCAGTTCCGTGCATCACGTACCCAGACCGGCGAACGCGGTTTTGTTATGGACGTTTTTCTGGCCCGCTCCGCCGGGTCTCCGGACGAATCGATACTCGACCCTCGACCGGGTACCTGGTCGGGGAGCGTCGCTCGGCGGTCCCTCGACCAGTCCGGTGAAATCGACGAGCACCCGCCACGGACGGACTGTTACTTGCCATCTCGATGTGACCGACGAAATCGAGAGAGCACCCGACCCAGCGCCGACGTGTCGTGCTCGAACGTCAGGTCCCGAGGTAAAGTTCGGCCACGTCCTCCGACTCCAGAAGCTCCTCGCCGGTTCCCTCCATCCTGGATTCGCCCATGTCGAGAACGATGCCACGGTCGGATTCGGAGAGTGCACGACGGGCGTTCTGCTCGACCATCAGGACGGAGGTGCCTTCGTCGTTTATCTCGGTGACCTTCTCGAACATCTCGTCGACCAGGTCCGGAGCGAGTCCGGCCGAGGGTTCGTCCAGGATGAGCAGTTCGGGGTCGAGCATGAGACCGGTGCCCATCGCGACCATCTGTTGCTGCCCACCGCTGAGGTTACCCACCAGGGCGTCCGTCCGGGCTTCGAGTTCCGGGAATCTGTCGTAGACGGTTTCGATGCGCTTCTGGTAGACGGTCTCGTCGTCCAGCGACCAGGCGCCCAACCGGAGGTTCTCCAGGACTGTCAGGTTCGGGAAGACGTTGTCGACCTGGGGGACGAAACAGAGGCCGTGATCGATGGCCTCTTCGGCGGAGAGGTCGGTGATGTCGTCACCCTGGAAGACGACGCGTCCCTCGCGGACCCGGAGCAATCCGACGATGGTCTTCAGGAACGTCGACTTCCCGGCACCGTTCGGCCCGATGATGGTCACCATCTCTCCATCCGCCATCGACAGGCTCGCTCCGTCGACGACGATGGCGTCGCCGTAGCCGCTCTTGAGGTCCTCCGCTTCCAGCAGCATCAGACCTCACCTCCGAAGTACGCTTCCAGGAGGTCGTCGTCCTTCTGGACCACGTCAGGGGGGCCGCTGGTGAGTACCCGCCCCTGGTGCATGCCGATGACCTTGTCGCTGATGTTCATGATCATGTCGACGTCGTGTTCGACGATGAGGAACGTGATTCCCCGGTCGCTGAGGTCGTGAATCTTCTCGATGATGTCGTCCGTCAGGCTGGGGTTGACGCCGGCCATCGGTTCGTCGAGCAGCAGCAGGTCGGGGTCGGTCATCAGAACGCGGCCGAGTTCGAGGAGCTTTCGTTGGCCACCGGAGAGGTTACCCGCGTACTCGTCGCGGAGGTCCCAGAGTTCGAGTTCCTCGAGCAACTCCTCGGCGCGCACGCCGATCTCGGCCTCGCGGTCGCTGGCGCTGCCAGTAAGCGCGTGGACGACCCGTTCGCCGTCGTGGTCCTGACCACCGAGTCGCATGTTCTGGTCGACCTTCATCCCCGTGAGTTCGCGCGTGATCTGGAAGGTGCGTACCATCCCTTTCGTCGCGCGTTCCTCGGGCGGCAGGTCGGTTACGTCCTCGTCTCGGAACCGGACCGTTCCCGCGTCGGCCTCGTAGTAGCCGGTGATGAGGTTGAAGGTCGTCGACTTCCCGGCCCCGTTCGGCCCGATGAGGCCGACGACGTCGCCTCGCTCGACCTCGAAGGTCGCACCATCGACGGCGACCAGTCCGCCGAAGGACTTGCGGAGGTCCTCGACGGCGAGAATGGTGTCCCCCGTCATCGCGTCGCCTCCCCGAACACGCCGTCCGGCTGGAGGAGGAGTCCGACGACGAGCAGTGCCAGTCCGACGAGCGGCTTGTACTCGGTCGGGATGACGACGACACTGACCTCCTGCAGGAGCCCGATGGCGTACCCGCCGACGACGGCACCGACGGGGTCGCCGATACCACCGAGGATGACCGCCGCGAATATCGGGATGAGTGCGAGAAAGCCCATCGTCGGCCGCAGTTGCCCGTCGAGTCCGAGCATCACGCCGGCGATGCCAGCGATGATGCCGCCGACGAACCAGACGTACACCACGAGTCTCTCGGTGTCGATTCCGCGGATGCGTGCCAGGTCCATGTCGGCGGAGGCGGCCCGCATCGCGATTCCGATGTCCGTCTTCCGGAGTAGCACGAACGTCAGGCCGAGCACGACGAGGCTCAGCAGGACGATCGCGACCTGGTCGGCGAGAATCTGGACACCGAAGTAGGAGGGTGCGGTCTGTATCGGGACGTCGAAGCGCTTGCTCCCGCTGCCCCAGACGACGCGGATGAGGTTCCGGAGGATGAACGCGAGTCCGATAGAGACGACGAGCAACACTATCGAGGAGCGGTTCCGGAAGTGCTGGAAGACGAGCTTGTCCAGGCCGACCGCGATCGGGCCGACCGCGAGGACGCCGACGACGGCCACGACGACGATGGGAAGGTCCGTGGTCGTGTTCAGGCCGTAGGCGATGAACGCGCCGAGCGCCATGTACTCCCCGTAGGCGATGTTGATGAAGTCGAGGATGCCGAAGATGAGCGTGAGCCCGAGCGCGCCCAGCGCGATGAGGCTCCCCGAGACGAGACCGAACCAGATGAACTGGGTGATTCCGGCCATCACTCGCCCTCCAGGGTCTGTCCAGCCCTCATGCGTTCCTCGTCACCCAGCAGTCCCTGTGGTCGATAGTACAGGACGACGATGAGTGCTGCGCCGATGATCATGAGCCGGATGAACGGTAGCTCCGAACTGAACGGGAGGTCGCTGGGCAGGAACCGCGTCGCCTGTCGGATGCCGACGATGAAGATGGTGCCGAGGATGGCACCGGCGTAGCTCCCCGCACCGCCGATGATGACGGCGGCCCAGATGCTGAAGGTCAGCGTCGGCAGGAACATCGTCGGCGTGATGGCGAAGAAGTAGTGCGCCCAGAGGGCTCCCGCCAGTCCCGCGACACCGGCGCCGAGGCCGAACGACTTGAGCTTGAACGTGGACGTCCGTTTGCCCAGCGCACGTGGCACGTCCTCGTCTTCGCGGATAGCGTGGAGGACGCGTCCGAACGGGCTCGAGGAGAGCCGTTCGAATACGGCATAGCTCGCGGCCACTATCGCGAGGACGACGAGCAGGTAGAACAGGTCGTAGCCGACGACGAACCCACTCAGGTCGAGCGGGAACGCTCCATCGAACGGTCGTGGGATGTTCTTGATGCCCTGCGCGCCGCTCGTGAGCCACGATTCGTTGGTTATCACGAGCCGTATCATCTCCGCGGCGCTCAGGGTCACCATCGCGAGGTAGTCCCCCTCCAGTCGGATGCTGGTCAGCGCGACGACGACGCCGACGACGGCTGCGAGCATCGTTCCTCCCAGCACGCCAGCGACTACCGGGAACTGGAACCCAACGACGCGTTCGGCGAGCAGTCCCTCCGCGGTCGGTGTCGTCAGAATCGTCGACGTGTAGGCGCCGACGGCGAAGAACCCCGCGTGTGCGAAGTTCAGCAGGCCGGTGTCGCCCCAGTGCACGTTCATGCCGATGGCCAGCAGGGCGTACAGTCCCGCGATGATGCCGACGGTGACGAGGAGCGTAGTGTACGTCACGGTGACTCCTCTGATGCGACGGTTTCGGTCTGTCGTTCGATGCGTCTCCGGCCGATGTCGTGTTTTACCATAGTCGTGTAACCCGTCGAAAGGTGTGGACAGTCATGGCGATAGATGCTGTCCGTGTTCCGTCGTCGCCCGGTCTCTCACTCTTGCGCCAGCTCGTCGGATGAGTAGGTCAGCACCTCCTCCCACTCGCCGTTCTTGGCGCGAAGCGCCGAGAACGGCCCGAGCGGGTCGCCGGTATCGTCGTAGTTCTGCGGGTTCGCCGCGCCGACGTAGTCGATGTCCTTCCCGTCGTTCAGAGCTGCCTTCCCTTCGGCGAACGTCTCGACCTTCTTCCCGGGAGCAGTGCCGATGTTCCCGAGCTGGTTCGGGATGGCCGCGCGACTGGCCTCTCCTTCGGCGACGAACGCCAGTCCGATGAGGTTCATCGCGTCGTACGCGGAGGCGGCGAAGGTCCCGGGCTCCTTGCCGTGCATCGCCGTGTGTTTTTCACGGAACTGGTCGAAAGCCGGACCGGGAGCGGGCGCTTGCCCGACCATCCCTTCCATCACGTCGGCTCCCATCTCCTCGATGAAATCCGGTGTCAGAACGTCGTTCCCGAGGGTGAGCTGGAAGTCCTCGTTCGCGCCGGCTTCGACGTAGTTCTTGATGAAGAGACTGGTCACTTCAGTTCCCGCGGTCATCGAGACGACATCGGCATCGGAGCTCTGGAGCTTCTGAACCGCGCTCCGGTAGGAGCTCGCGCCGGGGTCCAGAGCGACCTCCGTGACGACCTCGCCGCCGAGGAACTCGAAGTGCTCGCCGGATGCCTTCGAGAAGCTCTGCGAGCCCTTGTCGTTCTTGTACGCGAGAGCCATCTTCCGGAAGCCCAGCTCCTCGTACGTGAACTTCGCCTGTGCGCGGGCACCGATGCTGTCGGAGGGTACCGTCCGCCAGATGTACTCCCCCCCGACATCGTCGAGCTGGATCGTTCCGGTCATCGGCGAGACGATGGAGAGATTCGAGCTCTTGGCCGGGTCGACGAGACTCGGCATCACCGTGCTCGACGGCCCGACCATCGTCACCACGCCCTGGCTATCGAGGGTGTTGAATCCGCTGATAGCTGCCTGTGGCTTCGTTTCCGTGTCCTGTTCGGTAATCTCGATCGTGCGACCGAGCACGCCGTCCGTGTTCACGCCGCCGTCGCCTTCGAGGGCCGTCTCGACGCCCCGTCGGGAGTTCGGGCCGATCCAGCCCAGGCCGCCGCTGAACGGTGAGAGATTGCCGACCTTGATGGCACCGGAGTCACCGTTGGTCCCACCGCCACCGCCGCTGGTGGTGTTGTCCCCGCCGCCGCCGATACAGCCGGTGAGTCCGACCAGTGCGGCCACGCCGCCGCTCTTGATAGCTGTTCGTCGCCCCATGCCAGACCGCCGCTGCCCGCCTTCGCCTTGTGGCATGAATCCACGGTCAAGCTGGCATCACTTATAACTAGGGGTTGAATCGGTCGTGGTAGAAATATTATAAATCCAGACAGCCACGAGACACCGTTCTATACCCGAACAATGGATTTATTACCTCCCACGTCCGTTTGGTATATCACATCGTGGGGGTTTCACACGAGTGAATGCAATACGCGACGAAGACGACGTCGAAGACGGCCACAGTGCAGTATCCTCGACGGGCCGACGCACGGGAAGACTCCCATACCGGCCCTCGGACGGCCCTGAATGGGACGAGCAAACCGAATCGGCCAACGCGGTAGAGCCACCTGCTTCCCATTCCACATTCACACTTCTTGAGTATACACGTATGCACCTAATCTTCAGTCGTGTGTACCTCCTGGGTGGAAGAAAGCCTTATGACTATCCCACCACACCAAATATCCATGGTGCCCCCGCGCGGGCAAAACGACGACGAAGCGACTACGGGCCGCGTCCCGCTCCAGGCGATCCTCGACGTGTTCCGACAGCGGGACGACCTCGCACGGCCCCTCACGGCCAGCGACATCATGGACGAGGTGGACTGCTCGCGACGGACTGCGCACAACAAACTCAACGAACTCGTCGAGGAGGGCGTCCTCGAGACGCGAAAGGTCGGCTCCCGGAGTCGCGTCTGGTGGGAACCGATCGAGGAGGCGAGCGACGTCCACGCCGACGCGGACACGACCCCAGAACCACTCGTGAGAGAGGTCGAACTCCCCGGTACGGGCAAGACGCTGCAGGCCCGACAGGACGCGTTGCTCGCCGCCTACGAGTATCTCCAGGAGCATCCGGAGGCCAAGAAGTCGGACTTTTTACAGGACGTGTTCCCGGAGAACCCTGCGGAGTACGAGACTGCGGAGGGATGGTGGAACGCGATCCAGCCTGCGCTCGCACAACTACCCGGGGTCAACCCTCCGGAAGAACGCGGCCACATCTGGCACTTCCTGGGGGGGTAACGGTCTTGGTTTCGTTGCCCCGACCGACGGGTTCAGTCTCAGATATCGACCCGCGACTCGACGGGGTGACAGTCCGTGTCTGACGACGAGTCGTCCGACGTGGATCGGTCGATCTACATGTCGGAGTCCGAGGGTCGCGAGTACCGGGGCACCTCCTACATGCCGACAGCCTACGACAATCTCGACATCGCCCCGGAATCAGACGAGTTCCCGAACCGTGGGCGTAGTGGCGGTTACCGGCTGCTGGACCTCCCCCGCGTCCCGAAACTCTCACACGTCGTCGGACCGAGCGCGATCATGCTGGGTGCGTCGCTGGGAAGCGGTGAGACGCTGTTCTGGCCGGTCCTCATCGCCCAGCACGGCTGGTCGCTTTACTGGGCATTCTTCGTCGGCGTCCTCACGCAGTTCTTCATCAACACGGAGATTCAACGGTGGACGCTCGCGACGGGCGAGTCTATTTTCCGCGCGTTCGAACGAGTCCACACCGGCTGGCCGCTTCTGTTCCTCGTGCTGGGGTTCGTCAGCCTCGGCTGGCCCGGGTGGGCGGCGAGCGCAGCCAAGGTCGGTGCCATCGGTGTCGGGTTCGAAGAACTCAGGCTATCGTTCGCCGGCGTCGACGTGGTCGCCTGGCGGCTGTTCGGCATCGTCCTGATGGTCCTCATCTGGCTGACCTACCAGTTGACGCCGCTGATGTACAACGTGGTCGAACGGATCCAGATGCTGCTCGTCACGATCGCCGCGCTCGTCGCGGTGGCACTGTTCGTCGCCCTGGGCTCGGTGAACGAACTGGCCAACGTTCCCGGTGGCATCGTCAGCGTCGGCACCCTCCCTCCAGGGAGCGACATCGCCATCTTCCTCGGTGGGCTGGCGTACGCAGGTGCCGGCGGCTACCTGAACCTCTCCCAGAGTCTCTGGGTGCGCGAGAAGGGGTACGCGATGGGTCGCTACCAGGGCCGCATCAAGAACCCGGTCGTCGGCGACGAACCGGAGCCGGTACAACGAAATGGCTTCACGTTCCCCCCGACGCTGACGAACGTTCGCCGGTGGCGCGGCTGGTGGCGGCTCGCACAGCTCGAACACCTGCTCACGTTCGTCGTCGGACTGCTCGTCGTCGCGACGATGATGATGGCGATCGCTTCGGAGTACGCCTCCGGGGCTGCCACCGACGGCGTCGCGATGTGGGCGAACACCATCGCCCCCAGGGTCGGCGACGTCGGCGCCGCGCTCATCTTCACGACGCTGTTCTTCTCGTTGCTCACGACGGAGTACGCCATCGTCGAGTCGTTCGTCCGCAACAGCGCCGACGTGGTCTACGAGCTGTACGGACGGGCCGCGGGCTGGAGCCTCCCGCGAATCTTCTGGACGCTCCTGACAGTGTTCGTCGCGTGGGGAATCGTCATCCTCGCCTCCCCCATCCCCATCGAGGAGCCGTTCGGACTGCTGGTGGTCGCAGCCGCGATGTCCGGCGTGATGATGTGGCCGTACACGGCCTTGCTCCTGGTCGTCAACTCACGCGAGCTACCCGAACACACGCAGCCGGGATGGCCGCGAATCGTCGTCCTCTGGTGGGCCACAGGCTTCTTCGGGTACTTCAGCGTCCTGCTCGTTGGGAAGGTCCTCACGACCAATGCTGGCCTGACCGTCTTCGAGACGTCCCCAGCCGTCGTCGGGAGCGGCGCCGGCGGATACGGTCTCTTCAGCGTGTTCGCACTCGTTCAGATTATCGCCGTGTTCGCCTCGGTCAGGGCCAAGCGGGACAAGCGTGGAACCATCGACTCGGTCGACCGGGTCAGGAGGTACTTCGACTGAGATGTCGGTGGCCGATACCGCCGAACGGCTCACTGGGTATCGACTCTGGGTGTACGCCGGGGCGCTCGTGGCTATCTTGGCGGTGCGGGCGGTCGTCACGCCGTCGGTGCTCCGGACGGTCGTGGTCGGCACCGCGGTCTTCGCGATGGTGGTGACCTTCGGCGCCGAACGCCTGGCGGCGGCGTCGAGTCCGGAACCGAGCGCGCTCCTCCTCGGCGCAGCAGTAGTCGGCATCGTCGCCGGTCTCTTTCTGGCGCTTACGGGAACACTGGCGGGGTTACTATTTCTCGCCGGAGGGCTCCTACTCGTCGAACGTGGAGTGCGCGGAGGGCCGCCGTGAGCGACGAGAGCTCAGACGCTGCCCACGTCCACGTTCACGTTCACCTCGTGATGGCAGGGGCCTTTCCCCTCCGGATGGCGGACCTGTTGTTCACCGACGACGAGCTGTTGATTCCGGAGTATCACTACCTCACGCCGCTACTCGGGATCGCCCGTCGCGAGACCCACCAGGTCGCCGAACGGGCGGTCGACAGGTACACCGAAGACGGAGCTGCCGGGCTGGTCGAGATGGCCGAACGCACTCACAGTATCGGCTACGCCGACCTCGAACGCGTCCGCGTCTACGACGGTGGCCCGGTCGGCCGTCCGAAGCTCGGAATCGACGTCGTCGAGGGCCCTCCCTACGCCTATCGGGCCCACGTCCCAGTGGACGTCCCTGCGCTGACCGATGCACTGGGGTCTCTGGGGCGGCGGCGGGGCTTCGCGGTCGAACGGAAGGATACGCTGGGGTTCGACCCGGTAGCGAGCCTCCGACGGTTCGTCGTCGACCGCTGAGTCAGGGGAGTGCCGCGTCGAGTTTCTCGACAGGATGGTGCGGCTCCTGGCTGCCCCGGCCGTCCCGGTCCCCGAGCTGTGTGCGACAGGACGCACCCGGCGCGACCACCGTCTCGCCGTCGCTGTCGTCGACCTGCTCGTACAGGATGCTCGCGATCGCCTGGCTCATCGAGTAATGCTCGGTCTCGTAGCCGAAGCTCCCGGCCATCCCGCAACACCCCGAGTCGAGCGGGTCGACGCCGTACCCGGCTCGTCGGAGCACGCCGACCGCGTGGTGGTCCTTCCCGGTGGCTTTCTGGTGGCAGTGGCCGTGGTAGGTCAGTCGCTCGTCGGGGCTATCCCAGTCGACGGTCTCGACCAGCCGTAACCGGTCGAGGTACTCGCAGACGCCGTACGTGTGCTCGGCGAGAGCCACGGCGTCGTCGTCCGTCGTTCCCAGGAGGTCCAGGTAGTCCGACTGGAGCATCACAGCGTCGCTCGGCTCGACGAGGACGACGTCCCACCCGTCCGTGACCCGAGGAGAGAGCGCATCGACGGTCGCCCGAGCAGTCTCGCGGGAGCGGTCGAGGAACCCCTTCGAGTGGGCTGGACGACCGCTGTCGGTCCGGTCCGCGAGCTGGACGTGAACGCCCGCGGCTTCGAGGACCCGGACTGCGGCCTGCCCTATCTCTGGATGGCTGTAGTTCGTGTACGTGTCGGGGAACAGGACCACTCGGCGGTCGGCGTCGACCGCGGTGACCTGTGGCCCGCGTGCGTCGAACCAGTCCCGAAGTGACTCCCGCTCGAAGGTCGGTAGGCTCCGGTCGCTCTCGATGCCGACCGTCTTCTCGATGAGCGTCCGTGAACCCGGGATGCGCGTGGCGGCGTTCGACAGGGGTGCGAGCGCACTCCCGATGCGACTCAGCGCGTCCACGTTCGCGAAGAGCCTGTCTCGCAGGCTCGCGCCGTGTTCCTGGTGGTAGGCGTGGGTGACCTCGGCCTTGAGCTTCGCCATGTCGACCTCGCTCGGGCAGTCCTTCGCGCACCCCTTGCAGCCGATGCAGAGGTCCACGACTTCGGCGACGAACGCCTCGTCTGTCGGGTCGTCCGGCAGGTCACCGCTCATCGCCTGCCGGAGCAGGTTCGCCCGGCCTCGCGTCGCCGTGATCTCCTCGTCCGCCGCCCGGTATGTCGGACACATGACGCTACCTGTGGTCTCCTGTGGGCCTCGACAGCCACCACAGCCGTGACAGAGTTCGACCATCCCCTGCATCCCGTTATCGTTCTCCCAGGCGAGTGCGGGCTGGAACCCGGCGTCGAACTCGTAGTCGGGGTCGAACCGCAGGGACTCGGTGGTGTTCACGTCGCCACACACCTGCCCCGGGTTGAGGAGCCAGTCCGGGTCGAAGGCCGACTTGAGCCCACGGAACGTCTCCCAGAGGTCGTCGCCGTACAGTTTCCGGTTCCACTGGGTTCGGGCACGCCCGTCGCCGTGCTCCCCCGACACGGAGCCGTCGTACTCGACGACGAGGTCGGTTACCTCGTCTGCGATCGCTTCCATCTCCTCACGCCCCTCGACGGTCTTCGAGTTCAGGAGCGGGCGGATGTGCAATACGCCCGGCCCCGCATGGGCGTAGAACGAGGCAACTGTGTCGTGCGCTTCGAGAAGGTCCCGGAACTCGGCGACGTACTCCGGCAGTCGTTCGGGCGGGATTGCGGTGTCCTCGATGAACGCGAGGTGTTTCTCGTCGGTCGTCCGCGAGAGCAGTATCGGGAGTCCGGACTTCCGGAGCTTCCAGAACCTCGACCGCCGTCCCTCGTCGTGGGCTTCGAACGCGTCGAACGCCCGGGCCGGTGCGTCGACGTCGATGCCGTCGGCCGACGGCGACACGACAGGCTCGACCCCGTTCGTCCTGTCGGTCAACAGGTCCGCGACCGTCCGTTTGCCTGCCGCGTCGTCGGCGGCGTAGAACTCGACGAGCAGCACCGCCCGCGTCCCCTCGGGCAGGAGGTCGACCAGGTCGGTGAACTCCGCCGTGTCCCGTGCGAGGTCGATGAGGACGTCGTCGAGCACTTCGACGGCGGCGGGGTCGTGTTCGAGGATGTCAGAGACGTCGCGCATCGCCTCGACGAGGTCGTCGTACGCCAGCAGCGCCATCGATTTCGTCTCCGGCACCGGTTCGAGGGACACCTCCGCCTCGGTGACGACGGCCAGCGTTCCCTCGCTCCCGGCCAGTAGCGGAGCCATATCGACCGTCCCCGTCTCGCGTTCGTGCTCGACCACCCAGTCGAGATTGTACCCCGAGACGTTGCGCTTGAGGTCGGGATACCGACCCTCGATTTCGTCGCGCTCCTCCGCGAGAATCCGCTCAACCTCCGCGTAGATCCGGGCCTCGAGGTCGCCTTCCGCGTCGGCTCTCGCCTGCAGTTCGTCCCGCGAGAGTTTGCCGAACGTCGTCACAGTCCCGTCGGCGAGGACGACCTCGCACTCCTCGAGGTACGCGTCGGTCTTGCCGTACTCCAGCGAGTGCGCACCCGTGGAGTTGTTCCCGATAGCTCCGCCGAGGGTGCTCTTGTCGCCCCACGCGGGGTCCGGGGCGAACTTCACGCCGTCGGCGGCGAGGGCAGCGTTCAGGTCTCCGAGTGTGATTCCGGGCTGGGCGCGTGCGCGCCCCTCGTCCGGGCGCGCTTCGACCAGGCCGTCCATGTGGTGCGTGAAGTCCAGTACGACCGCCTCGTTGACCGTCTGGCCGGCCAGGCTCGTGCCGCCGCCCCGGGGCAGGACGGGAATCCCCCGGTCGGCACAGTACTCGACGACTGCTGCGACGTCGGCGGTCGACGTGGGGAACACGACGCCTATCGGCGTCATCTCGTAGATGCTCGCGTCCGTCGCGTAGAGGTGTCGAGAGTAGTCGTCGAACCGGACGTCGCCATCGATCTTCGCGTCGAGGCCGTCGACCAGTTCCGGTCGAGCGACGTGTTGGCTCCGGTGGTCGTACTCCGATTCGTCGTCGTCGCCTGGGGCAGTCTGGGTCACCATTGTGTCTCCTCGGGTCAACGCGTTCGACTCCCGGTCGGTCAGGAAGCGTCCCACGCTCACGCATCACCTCCTGTGTAATGGGAAGCGGATGAAAACTGTTCCGGAGACAGTATCGAGCAGTTTCGATGAACGCTCGCCAGTGAGGCTCTCGTCGGCCTGAAAGCCAGTTCGACCGATTCCTGGACATTCGCCACTGGTACACACGACTGCATCGAGACCGCTGCTCTACGAGAACGTGGCGTACGTGTCGACCCACTGATGGGGGCCGGCGCGAACTCGGCCGTCAGTTCCCACGACGCCAATTATTAAGGTCGATACTCTCGAACTCTTTGGTGCATGGTAACATTCAACTTGGATTCGGAGGAGGGGCGCAGGGAGGTCCTGACCCGCATGCTGACGATACGAGAGTTCGACAGCACGGCCGGCGACCTCTTCGCGGACGGCGAGATTCCGGGATTCGTCCACCTCTACATCGGGGAGGAGGCGGTCGCGGTCGGTGCGTGTGCCTCGCTGGACGACGACGACTACATCACGAGTACGCACCGGGGGCACGGTCACTGCATCGCGAAGGGACTGGACCCGAAGTACATGATGGCAGAACTGCTCGGCAGTAGCGAGGGCTACTGCAACGGCAAGGGCGGGTCGATGCACATCGCCGACGTCGACGCCGGGATGCTCGGCGCGAACGGCATCGTCGGTGCAGGCCCGCCGATCGCGACCGGTGCGGCGCTCACGGCGGACCGGAACGACGAGGACCGCGTCGCCCTGGCCTTCTTCGGCGACGGCGCCGTCGCCCAGGGGCAGGTACACGAGGCGATCAACCTCGCGGCCACGTGGGACCTCCCGGCAGTCTTCCTGAACGAGAACAACCAGTTCGGTGAGGGGACGCCGGTCGACAAGCAGCACAACGTCGAGAACCTCAGCGAGACGGCCGAGGCGTACGGCATCCCGGGGTTCACTGTCGACGGCATGGACGTGACGGCGGTCGGTGAAGCGGTCGAGGAGGCCCGGGAACGGGCCCTGTCCGGCGAGGGGCCGACGTTCATCGAGGCGGAGACGTACCGGTTCAGGGGACACTTCGAGGGAGACCCACAGCCCTACCGGGACGACTCGGATATCGACGTGTGGCGCAAGCGGGACCCGATAGAGTCGTTCAAGGACCGACTCATCGAGCGCGGCGAACTGACCCAGGAGGAGTTCGACAACCTCAGCGCGGAGGTGGAGGCGACCATCGCGGACGCCGTCGACTACGCCCGTGACGCGCCCCAGCCGGAACCGGAGGACGCGTACGAGGACATGTTCGACGTTTCGCCACCCGAGATAGAACAGTTCGCTGCCCGGCCGCAGACGGACGGCGGAACGGACCCACGGTGATTCCAATGAGCACGAAAACAGGAGCGGAAGCGGAACCCGAGGCGACCGAGACGATGACCGTACGCGAAGCGATCCGGGCCGCACTTCGCGAGGAGATGGAGGGAGACGACGACGTGTTCCTCATGGGCGAGGACGTCGGCCTCTACGGCGGCGTCTTCGAGGTGACGTCCGGGCTGATGGACGAGTTCGGCCCCGAGCGCGTCCGGGACACGCCAATCAGCGAGGCCGGGTTCGTCGGTGCCGGCGTCGGCGCTGCGGCGACCGGTAGCAGGCCCGTGGTCGAGGTCATGTTCTCCGACTTCCTCGGCGTCGCGTCCGAACAGATACTCAACCAGATGGCGAAGATGCGGTACATGTTCGGGGGGAAGACGGAGATGCCCGTCACCGTCCGGACGACCGAGGGCGGAGGGATGGGCGCCGCGAGCCAGCACTCGGGCACCATCCACACGTGGTTCGCCCACTTCCCGGGCCTCAAGGCGGTCGCCCCCGGGACGCCAGCGGCGGCGAAGGGACTGCTCAAGTCGGCCATCCGGTCGAACGACCCCGTGTTCTTCTTCGAGGACAAGATGATATACGAGCAGGAGGGCGAGGTCCCGGTCGACCAGGACTTCACGATTTCGATCGGGTCGGCCCACGTCGAACGCGAGGGGGAGGACGTCACCGTCGTGGCGACCCAGCGACTCGTCGGAGAGGCGCTGTCGAGCGCGGAGGAACTATCGGGAGACGTGAGCGTCGAGGTGATAGACCCACGGTCGTTGTACCCGCTGGACACGGACACCATCGTCGATAGTCTGGAGAAGACCGGCCGTCTCGTCGTCGCAGACGAGAGCCCACTCTCGTACGGCATGCACGCCGAGGTCGTCGCCCGGGCGGTCGAGAACGCCTTCTACAGCCTCGACGCGCCGATAGAACGCGTCGGCGTTCCCGACACGCACGTGCCGTTCAGTCCCCCGCTGGAGGAGGAGGTCCTCCCCGGCGAGGCCGACATCGAGGCCGCCATCCGTCGACTGTCCTGAGACGGCGTGGCACTCGTTGGACTCGTCGTGAACCCGGCGGCCGGCCGCGACATCCGCCGCCTCACCGGCGGTGCGAGCGTGAGTGACAACTACGCGAAGCGACGGTCCGCGGAGAGCGTCCTCGAGGGCCTCACTATCGTGGACGACCCGCCGGCGGCACTGGTCATGCCCGACAAGGCCGGCATCGGGCAAGACGCGGTCGAGTCGGCCCCCGACGAACTCGACGCACGGGTCCTCGACGTCCCCGTCACGGGCGACCGTGCCGACACCACCCGCGCCGCCGAGCGGTTCCGCGAGACGGCCGACGTGGTCGTCGTCCTCGGCGGCGACGGGACGAACCGGGACGTCGCCGCGGGAATCGGGGCGGTGCCGGTGGCCGCGGTCTCGACCGGGACGAACAACGTCGTCCCGACGCCCATCGACGGGACGGCCGCCGGGGCGGCTGCCGCCCTCGTCGCCCGGGGCGTCGGTCCAACGGCAGACCTGGCCGTCTCGCACGGCATGGTCGTGGCGACCGTCGAGTCGGACGCAGGCACGAAGACGCTTCGCGGCCTGGCGACGCTCGGCGTCGTGGACCGCTCGTTCGTCGGGACACGGGCCGTCCTCGACGCGTCGGACTTCGTCGGTGGCGTGGTCTCCAGGGCCCATCCCTCGGAGATCGGCCTCTCTGGCGTCGCCGGCGCGCTGACGAAGCACGAAGCGGGGTCACCGGGCGGCGTCGGCATCCGCCTCGGACCCGCGTTCACGACGCCCCGAAGCGTCCGTGCGATGACCGTGCCTGGTGGCGTCGACGCCGTCGGCGTCGAGGAGTGGTGTCGCCTCGACGACGAGGAGGGGATGGCGTTCGCAGTCCGGGACAGCGTCCTCAGCGTCGACGGCGAACGACACCTCGAAGTCCGGGACGCGGAGGTCACGCTCCGACCGGTGTCTGATGGCCCCCGCGTCCTCCAGTTCGACGCGGTGTTCGACGCGGCCCAGGGTCGCGGCTGGTTCGACGCGACCGGGTGACGGCCCTACCCGGGCCGTTCCCACCGGATGGACGGTTCGAGGTCGTCCCGGAGCGCGGTCTCGACGTAGCAGGTGGCCTTCGCACGCGTGACGACACGGTCGAGCGTCTCGTCGTCCGCGTCCGATTCGAGCGTCACGAGCACGTCGATCGATTCGAGCGGTCCCTCGTCGGGCGTGGCCTCCACGGCGACCGACACGCTGTCGAGCTGGAGGTCTCGTTTCCGCGCCTGGAAGCCGATGCTGGCGGAGAGACAGCCCGAGAGCGCGCCCAGGAGCATGTCGACCGGGGAGGGAGCGCGACCCGTCCCGCCGATGGCCTCCGGTTCGTCGAAGGACCACTCGAACGACCCGGCCGAGACCGTCCCCGACAGTCCGCCGCTGGTCCGCGCGACGAGGTGGCGATGGGGGAGCGTGACTTCCCCGGACTCCGCCGTCCCCGTGTGCTCCCGGTCGCCGCGGGCAGCACGGACCGACTCCGGGAGCAGCGGCCACGGGTCGGTCAGGTGGTCCGCGAGCGTCCCCAGGAACCGGGCCGCGTCGGCCCCGTCGACGACGCGGTGGTCGAACGAGAGGTCGAGTGGGAGGTGGCGGCGGAACGCGACCTCGTCGTCGGAGGTGCGGACTGCCTTCTCCACGAGCGTGTCGACGCCCAGTATCGCCACCTGTGGCGGGTTGATGATGGGGTCGAACGACTCGACGCCGAGGACGCCCAGGTTGGTCACGGTGAACGTCCCTCCCCGGAGGTCGTCCATCGTGTACTCGCCCGAGAGCGCGCGCTCGGTCGTCTCGCGGCGCTCGCTGGCGATGTCTGCCAGCGACGAGGAACCGACGTCCCTGAGCACGGGCGCGATGAGTCCAGCCTCCACGTCGACGGCGATGCAGACGTTGTGCTGGTCGTAGATACGGTGGGTGTTCTCCTCGAACGTCGCGTTGAACGCCGGGTGCTCGTCGAGGGTCGCCGAAAGCGCACGCAGCAACACGTCCATCAGCGAGACGTCGATGCCGAGTTCGCTCTCGGCAGCGTCCGTGGCCGCCAGCAGTTCCTCGACGTCGACCTCGCGGTGTTCCGTGACGTGGACCGCCTCGCGGTAGCTCTGGCTGAGTCTGTCGGCGATGGTGCGTCGCATCCCGCCGAGTTCGCGCTCCTCTCGGACCGACGGCTGGACCGACGCCCCGGCCTCGGCGGCGGCCTCTACGTCGGCCTCGGTGATGGCTCCGCCCGGCCCGGTCCCGTCGACCGTGCCGATGTCGACCCCGAGTTCGTCCGCCCGCTGTTCCGCCCGTGGCGAGGCCTTGACGGTCCCCGACGGGCCGCCGGCCTCCGCTGCCGACGCTGCCGACCGGACGTCTTCCTCCGTGATCGCTCCCTGGTGACCGGTCCCCTCGACCGCCGACAGGTCGACGTCGAGTTCGATGGCACGCTTCCGGGCCCGCGGAGATGCCTTGACGTCCCAGGCATCGCCTTCGCGGGGTTCTTCGCCCGGGGCCGTGCCTCCGGTCTCTGCACCGCCTCCGGCTTCTGCTCCGCCTCCGGCCTCTGCACCGCCTCCGGCCGTCCCTCCGGTCGACTCCGCGACCGGGGCGGCTTCCGTCTCCGCTTCGAGGTCGGCGATGTCCTCGTCTTCCGCCGCCACGATTCCTATCGGGTCGCCCGGCTCGACGGTGTCGCCCGGTTCGAGGTACACCTCCCGCAGCACGCCGCTCTCTCGCGCGTCCACCTCGGCGGTCGTCTTCTCCGATTCGATCTCGGCGATGGGGTCGCCTTCCTCGACCGCCTCCCCTCGTCCGACCAGCCACTCGACGAGCGTTCCTTGCTTCATCTCCAGTCCGAGCTTCGGCATCCGGACGATGTATCCCATTTCTTGCGTGTTAATACCACACAATGCCGTAAGTAGCTTCGGCTCTGGCAGGACGAAAGGCAGTGCGGGAGGGAACACGTGGTCCCGACGACGGCACGAGATGGGTCACCACCGTCGGCACGAGGACGCGTGGACGTGCGACCGCCGACCCGGTAGATTCGACCGCCGCACGTCGCCGTTCTCGGGAATCCAGCTACCTCGTCCGGCACGCTTTCGTCCGGTTCGTGACCCCCGCCGTCGCTGGCCCCTCCTGTTTCTGGCGGACCCCGGCCCGAGTGAGTCCTTTTCGTGGCGACTGGCGTGCAGCGCACTCGTGTTCGTTCGTCGGGATATCGTCTCCGGTACTATCGGGCCGATCGTACCAACTTTCGGACGACTCGGGTCGGAGCCGTCGGATTTCCTCGCGAACAGAACCGCGACCCGGGCAGAGATGTGCCACGACCAGCCGTAACGCTGGTTCAGCAAAACCCAAAGCACCGGTTCTACTCAGCAAATTTGTTTAGGAGAACCTAAAACATTTTTCTGGATTAGTAAGTCTTTTTTGCACGGGCGGCGGAACACCTGTATGGTCATCTGGGAGAACGTCGCTCTCGTGTTCGTCGCTGGACTCGTCACCGCGTTGGCGACCGGAATCGGGGCCCTCCCGTTCTTCTTCGTCGACGAGTTCAGCGACCGGTGGAACGTCGCGCTGTGGGGAATCGCGTCCGGAATCATGGTGACGGTGTCGCTGTTCGGCCTCGTGGCCGAGGGACTGGCGTACGCCTCGGGTGGCTTCCCGACGCTCATGGTCGGTGGACTGCTCGCTGGCGTCGTTCTGGTCGAAGTGTCCGACAGGGTGCTCGACGACGTCGACCTCGGAGGCGGCGACGTGGACCACGAACACGGCGACGTGCCCGGCGGTGCAGACGAGGTGCGGACCGACGGTGCGGGCCACGGCCACGACGAGGTCGCACTCGAGGCCAGGGCCTTCGCAGAGGGCGACCTGAAGAGACTCGTCCTCATCCTGGGCATCCTCACGGTTCACAGTTTCCCCGAGGGCGTTGCCGTCGGCGTCTCGTTCGCCGAACTGGGACTGAACGGCGCCCCCTCGACGCTCGGGTTCGCGGTCCCGCTGCTCGCCGTGTTCATGACCGTCGCCATCTCCATCCACAACGTCCCGGAGGGGACCGCCATCGCCATCCCCATGCGGGCGATGGGGCTGTCGAACTGGCGGATGGTCGGTGCGGCCGTCTTCTCCAGCCTCCCCCAGCCTATCGGCGCGGTCGTCGCGTTCGTGTTCGTCTCGTGGGCCGAGGCGTTCCTGCCGTTCGGCTTCGGGTTCGCGGCCGGCGCGATGGTGTACCTGGTCGTCACCGAGTTCGTCCCGGAGGCGCTGGAGACCGGTGCGGACCTCCCGAACCAGGGATACCGCGAGTTAGCTGGCGGTATCGCCGTCGGCGCGGCCGCGATGCTGCCGATAATCCTGGTGTAACGCCCGTTCGGCGTCGGCCCACCCGCCCGGTATCATCGGACGACCGTCACCGGAACCGACGACCGCCGGAAGACGGTCTCGGCGACGTTGCCGGTGAACAGTTGCTCGACGAGCGAACTGCTGTGGCTGCCGACGACGACCGTATCGTAGTCCCCTGCGTTGGCGACGATAACCTTCCCCGGGCTGCCCCACCCGACGGCGGTGTCGACCTCGCGGTCGTTTCTGGCAGCGATCTCCCTTGCACGGACGAAGACGTCTTGGGCACGTTCCTCGGCCGCAGCGTCGATGTCCTCTTCGAGTGCGAGGCCTGCCGCCTCGCCCATCATCGGTGACGGTTCGCCCACGACGTGCAGGACCGTGATCGTGGCGTCCGGGTGGGCCTCGAGCGCGTACTCCAGCGCTCGCTCGGCCAGTTCGCCATCGTCCATCGGGACGAGAACGCGGTCGATCATACGGCAGCTACGTGGTGTGGATGCAAAGGTGGACGGGGTGCTACCGGTCGTGGCTGCTGGTGACCTCGACCCCGACCGCGTTGGGTACGTACGCGTTCGCCGCGAAGCCACCCTCGTTCCAGGGGAACTCGTCGTCGTCGAGCGCGTCGCGCCAGGCGTCCGGTTCGGAGATCCTCGACGGCTGCCGCCGACCCAGGTCGTCCGTCGCCCGTGAGAGCAACTCGTGACGTCCCGGCTCGGCGTTCCAATCGTAGCGGAACAGCCGCCACGCACCGGCGTACTCGGGCCCGAACAGCTCCGCGTCGTCCCACGTCTCGCCGCCGTCGGTCGATACCTCGACGCGCTCGACCGCGTCGTCACCGGCCCAGGCGACGCCGCGTACTTCGACCGTCCCGTCGTCGCGTGGTGTCACCGGTGCCTCCCCGTCCGGAGTGCCGATGACCGACATCACGTTCACGTCGAACGTGTACGGGTGTTCGACCCCACCTTCGAGTTGTTCCCACGTGTCGACCGTCTCGACGGTCGGCAACGCTTCGGGCTCACTGCCCCCGGGATGGATGCGATAGGTCTCCTGCTGCCAGTACGCGTGCACGCTTGGACGGTCGAGCGAGCCCTCGACGACCATCGAGTCCATGACCCGGAGTTCCTCGACCCACTTGACGTTGTTGACGCCGTACCAGCCGGGGACGATCAGTCGGACCGGATAGCCGTGCTCCCGTGGGAGCCGTTCGCCGTTCATCTCGTAGGCCAGGATGCAGTCGTCGAACGCCTTCGCCAGTGGAATCGACCGCGCGAACACGTCCTCGTTGTCGGACGGGTCCCCGCCGATCGCAGTGAGCCACTTTCCGTCGGGAGATTCTATCCCGTGGTCGCGGAGAATCGAACTGACCGGGGTTCCGGTCCAGAACGCGGTGGCGGCGGCCTCGAACCCCCATTGAACGCTCCCCGTCTCGGGACGATGCTGACCGCGACCGTTGCCCGCACACTCCATCGTGTGTGCGACCGCCACGGTCGGATACGCCTCCTCGATGTCGGTCATCGAGAGACCCTCCTCGACCGGACCGGTGATGGTCACGGTCCACGCGTCGGCGTCGGCGTCCGGCATATCGTTCCGGTGGCAGACGAAGTGTTCCTCGATGGGTGTCAACCAGTTCGCGAACGTGCGTCGGTGAGCAGCGCCGACGACGGTGTACTTGTCGGCGTCGTCACGCGTCTCCGTCACGCCGCCCGCCTTCGACCGCACGATGTCGTCTATCTCCCGGTGACGACTCTCTCGCGGTTGCTCTATGCCCATAGCTAACAACTAGCATGGGCGTGCAGATAGCTATTGTGAATCGGGGGCGCCGTCGGCGGGCGAAAGACCAGCTTCGAGGGTGTTCACTGGACGACCCGTCGAAGGAACGCAGCAACCCGGTACAGTATCGTGTTCTTCTCGTACTGTCTCCACCCCGCGTATCCACCGACGAGCGTCGTCGCGTCGTAGCCTTCTGCCTCGAGGTGGTCAGTCGCGTTCTGAGCGACGATTCCAGCCTTGCACACCGTCACGACCTCCGTGTCTCTCGGGAGCGCGTGGAGGTGTGAGTCCAGGGACTCGGTGGACCCTCCTTGCAGGTCGTGGTACACCGGTGCGTTGTAGCTCCCGTCGATGTGGTCGCGCTCGTACGCTTCCTCGGGTCTGATGTCGAGGACGAAGACGTCGCCAGCGGACCGTCGCTCGTCCAGCCGTGATGGACCTATCTTGCTCATGCGTGGACACTGGCAACCAGGAAGGGTTCTTGGCGGGACGCCCGAAACTCGACCTCGAACCCATCGTCCCGGGGCGCGGTTACCGAGTCTGCAGCAGTGAATCGTTCGTCGAGCGCCCAGAGGAGTTCCTCGCGGGAGCCGTGGCGATAGGGCGACGTAGCGTCCTCCAGGTTCCCGGCCTTCGTCGCGTCGAACGTGTGATGGCCCATTTACGAGCAGAGTTGTGGGTGGATTGCGAAATAACTGGCGGTCGACGTGGTCTCGTTCCGTTCGGGTCCTCGTCGGGTTCTTTGTCGCTATATTCCGCTATCAACTCGATATACCTGCGTTAACGAGGTCGGATTATCTGCTACCAGCGCTCTCACTCCAACATATTTATGGATACGGCTGGTCGTAGTCTTGGTAGTGATGAGCAATACCGACGTCGGAGCGGCCGAAGTAGCACGGCGAATCGCCGAGGACGACTCGGAGGACCTCTTCGTCCTCGACGTCCGAAACGAGGACGACTACGAGGAGTGGCAGATACCCGGGAGCACGAACGTCCCCGTCTACGACGAACTGACCCAGTACGACTACTCCGGACTCGAGGGCCACCTCGACGACCTGCCCGAGGATACGGAGATCGCGGTCGTCTGCGTGGCCGGCGTCACGTCCGAGCGTGCCGCCGAGTTCCTCCGCGAACACGGGTACGATGCGGGGTCCGTCCAGAACGGCATGAACGGCTGGGGGCGCGTCCACCGCGAATACGACGTCCCCGAGGCCGACGGCGTCGTCCAGGTCGTCCGGCCCGGGACGGGCTGTGTCTCCTACCTGGTGCACGACGGCGCCGAGGCAGTCGTCGTCGACCCCACACAGTACGTCGACCAGTACCTGGAGGTAGCGGACGACCGCGGCCTCGAGGTCGTCGGCGTCGCCGACACTCACGCACACGCAGACCACGTCTCGGGCGCTCGCCGCCTCGCCGGCGACCTCGACGTCCCGTACTACCTCCATCCGGCGGACGCCGGCGACCTCGACGAGGTCACGGAGGTCACGGACGGCGACAGCATCACGGTCGGGGACCGCGACCTCGACGTGCTTCACACGCCCGGTCACACGCCCGGCAGCGTCTCCTTCCGGTTCGGGGACGCCCTCCTCGCCGGGGACACGCTCTTCCTCCGGAGCGTCGGTCGCCCGGACCTCGAAGACAGTTCGGAGGACGCCGTCCGCGAGGCGTCCGACCAGTTGTTCGACAGCCTCGACGAGTTGACCGACTTCTCGGACGAGACCGTCGTCCTCCCCGGCCACTTCAGCGACGAGGAGGTGCGACCGCTCGCGACCGGACTCGGCGACCTCCAGACGAAGACGACGAACGAACTCCTGAGCTACGTCGAGGACGACGACGAAGACGAGTTCGTCGAGACCATCGTGGAGAGCCTCTCCGACGAACCGGCGAACTACAACGAGATAAAGCAGATAAACTGGGGGAAAGAACAGCCCGGCGGTGACGTCGAAGCGCTCGAACTCGGGCCGAACAACTGCGCCGCCAACTAACCCCTCTTCTGAACTGCTCTCAGTTCACGGGCGGAGTCCGCGCGGCCCCTCGGTGTTGAATACGGACCCCTGCTCTGCGCTGTACTGTCCGGTCAGTTCGCCGGCGGCCAGGACCTCCCCTTCGAGACCGATGGTAGAGGCCACCCGGGCACGTCTCGTCTCGGGTGGGAGGTCCAGGTCGACGTCGAGTGCGTAGACCCTGAACCGGTAGGTCTCGGTCTGTTCGGGCGGTGGGGACGGGCCACCCCATCCCTGTCGAAGGAAGTCGTTGTACCCCTCGGTCGCGTCGTCGCCGCCCCAGTCTCTCGGGATGACCTCCGTCTCCGGGCTGATGCCCCAGGCCATCCAGTGAATCCAGGAGTGGTCGACGACCTCCGCTGCCTCCGGGTGGACCATCGTGACGAGCAGGGACTCGGCCTCGTCCGGAACGCCGCCGATGCGGAGTTCGGGGCTCTCGTTCTCGTTGATGAAGCCCGTCCAGTCGGGGAGTCGCCCCCCGTGTTCGAAGTCCGGACTGGTGACCGTGAGCGGTTCCGCCTCGTCGAGTGCTGCCGTCAGCATCCCTATCATATACTTCACGTGGAATTTCAAGCCACATATAATTATCTCGTTTATGTGACTGTCGGAACAGGAGTACACCCCGGTTCAGACGGTACGACGGAGGCGAGGGTCCGGAAACTCGGTCCGCCCCTTCGCCGACGGTCACAAAGCTACCCTTACTCAGCGCCGCGTTCAGGACGACTACGTATGGAATAGATACTTATTATCACGGCTCCCATCCCCTCGATTCGCTCGGCAGGTACTATCATGTCCAACACGAATCCGCCCGACGACAGCGATATCACCCGGCGTCGACTGTTGCAGGTCACAGGGGGAACCGTCGGTCTCGCCGGTCTGGGGTCGACCAGTGCCGCCGGTGCCGTCTCCGCCGGGACCGACTCGAACGCAGGCACGAGGTGTCCCGAGGCGACTTTCAGGCCCGGGATAGTCCACTACGACGATTCGATACGGACCGTGTGTTCCGACGGGCACCCGAAGACCGATTCGTTACAGTCGGGCGTCCGGACGTCGCTGGAGGACAGGTTTCCGACGGTCGGGTCGCTCATCGACGCGGGGTTCGTCCCGTACTTCGACTTCTTCAGCGAGGGGACGTGGTCCCACTGGGTCAACCCGGACTGGATCGGCGACGACTCGGTGCTCGACCCGGACCGGCCGGAGTCGGTCATCGTGGACCACACGTGGTGGCGGCCCATCGGCGTGATGTTCATCGCCACTGCCGGAGGCGACCCCGTCGACCCACCGCCGACGATATACAGGGATGGCGGGGACGCGTGTATGCCGTGGCACGCCCACGTCGGCCTGCCGGGACGGTACGCCTGGTGGAAGTACCAGACGGTCTGGGGGACGGAGTCGGGGCTTCGGTGCCGGACGCCGTGGATGCTACACGTCTGGAAGTACTCCTCCCCGGAGAGCGTCTACGCCCACGGACCGCCCGCGGACAGGGGCGGTCCGCCCGCGGAATCCCCCGGGTTCGACACCGACGCCGACCCTGGCGCGGAGGAACTCGGACCCGAGCACCTCCCGGACGCGGTCCGGGACGAGGTGGCGGGTCTGTGGCTGTCGTCCGTCTGGTGAGCGAAGGTCGGTCGGTACCCGTTCAGGGTCCTGGGTCGCTCTCACACGGGTTCGCGTCTGCCTGGTTCTCGTGCTCGCTTCGTTCAGAGATCGAAGTCCGAACCTTCGGTACCGTGACCGTCCCACGTGATACCCACCCCGCCAGGAGGCACCGGCGTTTCGCCACGACTTCACGTAAGTTTAAGCCGTCCTGCTCTCAACCGGATGCACGCCTAATGAGAACGTCCGTCGTGCCACCTATCACTCGGTCACTTCGTCGCCTCACGTCCACGCGCTCTTCGAATCGACCCGACGGTGACGGGTCGAAGCGGGTCGCCATCGCCTGCCAGGGGGGTGGCAGTCACACGGCGTTCACCGCCGGCGTCCTCGAACACCTCCTCTCCAATCTCGATTCGAGATATCACGTCTCCGGGCTCAGCGGGGCCTCTGGTGGTGCGGTCTGTGCGACCGCCGCCTGGTACGGCCTCATGGACGAGTCGCGCAATCCAGGGTCGGTTCTCGACGCCATCTGGACCGACATCGCAGCAGAGAGCCTGTGGGACCGGTGGATGAACGCGGTCGCCCTCGTGAACGACGCCTTCGACGGCGGAACCGCGATGAGCAAGGCGTGGGTCAAGGGCTCGTCTGCACCCCGCCGGCGGTTGACCGACATCCTGTCGGCGCACATCGACTTCGACTCGTTCGATAGACTGGCGAACGCCCGGGCGTCCGCCCCCAGTCTGCTCGTCGGTGCCGTCGACGTCGACGGGGGCGAGCACGTCTGCTTCCAGGACGGGGACGTGACGGTCGACTCCGTGCTCGCGTCGGCCGCCATCCCGCCCCTGTTCAATCCGGTCACGATTGACGGCGTCCCCTACCTCGATGGCGTCTTCTCCGAGAATCCGCCGATATGGAACTTCCTCGTCGACGAGGACGCCGACGAGTCGGTCGACCACCCGGACGAACTGTGGGTCGTCAAGATAAATCCGGACGGTGCACGGTTCGGTCCCACCGCGTCCACGGACACCGAAACGCGGGTCAGGCAACTGGTCGGGGACCTCTCGTTGAGCCACCAGCTCCGGTTCGTCGACACGCTCCACGAGTTCTCGGACCGAGGGCTGCTACACGACCGGTTCGACCCGCCGGAGACGAAGATCATCCAGTTACCAGCGGAGGCTGCGGCGTCCATCTCCAAACTCGACCGGAGTGCCCAGACCGTGGCACGGTTGCGAGAGGTCGGCGAGACGGAGGCGAGGGCCTTCCTCGCCGACGAGGCCGCCTGACCCACTGGCAGGTCCGTGAGGTCAGTCGAAGGCCCCGTCACCGGTTCGGAGCCGTCCGACGTACGTGTCCGAGCCGAGTAATCGCTTTTCAGTCAAGCCCGCGTACTTTCGGTATGGTCAGGCTCTCCGGTGCATGGACGGCCGACGAACTCGACGAGTTCCTCCAGGAGTCGACGATACCGATCCGTATCGCCACCCAGAGGGGAGACGGGTCGCTGTGGCTGGTCACCCTCTGGTACCGCTTTCGAGACGGTTCGTTCGAGTGTGCGACGTGGGCGGACGCAGACATCGTGCGGTTCCTCCGGGGTGACTCGGAGGTCGCCTTCGAGGTGTCGACGAATCACCCCCCGTACCGCGGGGTCCGGGGGAACGGGACGGCGACCCTCGCGCCCGATACGGACAAGCAGGTGCTGCGGGCCCTCATGACGCGATACCTCGGTGGGACGGACTCCCCGCTCGCCGACTGGTTACTCGGCGACGCCCGGGACGAGATACGAATCCGCATCCAGCCCAACCAGATGTACAGCTGGGACTACAGCGACCGCATGGAAACGGGGTGACCCGCCCCGGGGTCTGGCCCCGAGACGCTCGTCACCGACAGCGTGTTTCGAGGGCATCAGAGCACGTGGACGACTGCCCCCAGGCTGAAGCCGACTCCGAGTGCGAACGTCGAGACGAGTGCCTGCCTGTCGGTCGCCCGAAAGATACCGGAGAGCAGCAACCCGACAGAGCACCCGAAGACGAACTCGTGGAACACGCCGCCGCCGCTGGCTTCTGACCCGGGCGTCGGCACGAACTCGACGAGCACGACTCCCGCGAGACCGAGCAAGAAGAGTACGCCGTCCCGTCGCACGTTCCGCTCCTGTCTCTCGATCACACCGTGAACGACACGGGCCTGTCTGATAGGCGTTCCCATCGGAACGACTTGCAGCCCTGCCACCGCTTTCAGTCGGTGACCGGGACGTCACTCGAGGGTGGGACGTTCTCACGGGACCGGAAGCGTGGGCAAGAATTACCTGCTCAGAGGTGGTCTGTTACGTATGGACGTCCCATCCGACTTCGACGACATCCTCGTCCCGACCGACGGCAGCAAGGCCGCCCGCAACGGCGCCAGACAGGCCATCAAGTTCGCGATGCGGAACGGGGCGACCCTGCACGTCCTGTACGCGATGGACATGGGTGACGCCGACTACGTCGCAGTGCCGAGCGACATCGCGGAGACACGGAAACGCCTGGAGAAGAAGGGCCACGAGTACGTCAGCGAGATCGAGGAACTCGCCGACGAGGCGGGGGTCCCGTGCGTCACGGCGGTCAAGTCGAACACGCCCATCGAAGCCATCATCGAGTACGTCGACGAGAACGACATCGACCTCGTCGTCATGGGCAAGCGGGGGCGCTCCGACCCCGACAAACCGCTCATCGGTTCCATCACGAACCGCGTCATCGGGGCGCTGGACGTTCCCGTGTTCACCTCCTGAGCGGTCCGTCTCCACAGGCGTAGCACCCGGCCGCCGGCGCAGTTGCGACGTCGGACCTCGCTGCACGCGTCGGCACCACCACGAAGCGAGTTCGGGAGCGCGAAGTCGACCCCAGGGCGGGTCGGGGAATTATGCTGGTGGCGGTCGATTCTCCGTACAGACGGGGTTGTTCAATGTTGGCAAATAGCATATGTCCGTTCCGGGGGGTCGCCGATGAGTGAAGAGACGGTCCGGGTCGGCGTGCTGAGCCTCCACAACAGCAAGGAGACCAAGGCGATACTGAACGCGGTTGAAGCCCTGGGTCACGACCCCGAGTGGTTGCGGTCTGAGAACACCGTCGTCCGCTTCGAGGGTGGACAGGCCACGTTCACCCCCGACGTGGACGTGATAGTCAATCGGCTCCTCCTCTCGAACACCGACCAGCCGTCGGAAGAACTCGGCCTCGCCCAGACGCTCGATGGGATTCGCCCGATGCTCAACGACCCGGAGGCGACGGCACGTGCCACACACAAGACCGCCGCGGCAGCACGGCTGGTCGAGGCGGGCCTCCCGGTCCCGAAGACCATCTTCGCGCTCAGCAACGACCAGCTCAACAGCGTCCGGGACGAGTTCGACGCCGAGGCCGTCTACAAGACCGCCATCGGCACGCACGGGGGTGGGGCGTGGAAGGTGGGGACGACCGAACCACTCACTGCCCGCGTCGGCAAGCGACGCGCCTTCCTCCAGGAACTGGTCGGACGAACGGGCGAGACCCCCCGGGACCTCAGGGTGTACGTCGTCGACGACAGGGTCGTCGGGGCGATGTATCGGTCGGCCGCCGAGAGCGACTGGCGAACAAACGTCGCGCGTGGGGGTTCGGTCGAGGACGCGACCGACTCGGCACCCGAGGCGGTGTTCGACCTGGCCAGACGGGCCGCCTCGAAGATCGGACTCGACTACGCCGGCGTCGATCTGATCGAAGGCGACGACACGTGGTACGTCCTCGAGGTGAATCCGACGGCCGGGTTCAAGGGGCTGTATCGGGCCACGGGCCACAGCCCCGCACCCTACATCGCCAGGCAGGCCATCGAACACGCGGGTGGGTCGGTCGACCCCGACCTCGTGACGAATCTCGCGTCGACGCTCGACGATTCCGTTCCCTCCTGCAAGCCGGTCCCCGCCCCCGTTCGGGACGAGGAGTCTATCACCATCGGGTTCACCGAGCAGGTCGTCGTCAGCGGGACGAGCGGGACGAGGACGGTCGTCGCCAAGTCCGACACCGGGGCGACCAGGACGAGTATCGACCTCAGGCTCGCGGCCGACATCGGGGCGGGGCCGATTCACACCGTATCTCACGTACGTTCGGGGAGCGCGAAACAGTCCAGGCGACGGCCGGTCGTCGACCTCGTCATCGGCATCGGCGGCCAGCAGCACACCGTCTCGGCGAACATCGAAGACCGTTCCCACATGAACCACCGTCTCCTGCTCGGCCGGGACGTGCTCAAGAACTACCAGGTCGACGTCAGCCGGCGGGTCGAAGACCACGCCGAGATATCGGACGAGGAGTGACGGCCGTGCTCGCTCGTCTCACTCGACCGCCGACCAGACGTGTCTGAACTTCCCACTGTCGGCGTCCCGGTTCGGTGGCTCTGACGCGCTCTCGATGCTGACCCCTGTGACTCCGTGGCGTTCCAGAAAGTCCCGGAGGTCCCGCTCCACCCGGTCCCACACGCGCCGTTCGGCCGCGTCGTCGGCCACCTCCAGCCGAACGGAGAGCGACCGTGGGGCGGTCTGGAGTATCTGGGTCCGACGGACGTCCGGAACCTCCTCGACCACGCTCGATATCGCGAGTGGGAAGACCGGGACGGTCGTACCGTCCTCGGCCGCGAAGTGGAGGACGTCCCCCTGTCGACCCGCGACTTCGACGACCGGGAACGCGCTCCCGCATGGGCATCGGTCCTCGTACATCGTGACGCTGTCGCCGAGGTCGTAACGGACGACAGGCTGGATGCGGTTCGCCAGGTTCGTCACCAGGACGGTGTCCGAGGGCTCGCCGGGGTCGACCGGTCGGTACTCCTCGTCGACCGGTTCGAGGACCACCCAGTCGGTGTTGGCGTGGAGGTTACCATGCGCGCACTCTACGGCGATGGCGTAGAACTCGGTCGCACCGTATATCTCCCGGACCGTGCAGTCGAACGCGCTGCGGAGCTCCTGCTTCTCCGCGTCGGAGATCGGCTCGCCACTCGGCGCGACGAACGCCGGGTCGAGGTTCAGTCGACCGGCGCGCTGTTCGCGCGCGAGTTCCACGAGCACGCTGGCGTAGCCGACGAGGATCGCCGGCTGGAACTCGTCGAGGCTCTCGACCAGCTCCGGAAGGGGTCGCTTCGGTGAGAACAGCCGCAACCGGTCGCGCAGGAACCGGTGTTCCCGCCGGTACATGGCGACGCCGGACGCGGCCGCGTAGTGACCACCGCTGACCGCGAGTTCCGCCGTCCGCACGTCGTTTCGGAAGAGCGAACCCACGGTCCCGGAGGCGAACAACGCCGGAACAGACCAGCGGTCGGACACCGCATCGGCGACGGTCAGCGTGCGCTCGTCCTGGAGGAAGGTCCCCGGCTCTCCGGTCGTCCCGGACGTCAGCCACACCGGGTACCGACCGAGGAAGCGCCGGCCGACGTTCGACGCGTCAGCCACGAACGCGTCGACCCGGGGTCGCGTGACGGCCGTGTCGGTGACCACGTCGTCGAAGTGCTCCATCAGCGTCGACTTGGTCACCGGCGGAAGCGCCCCGAGGTCGGTGATGGGACGGTCGACGTCCCGGTAGTGACGGCTGTAGAACCGGGACTGGCGCAGCACGAACTCCAGCAACGTCTTGAGCCGTCGGCGCTGTCGGGCCTCGACGTCGGCCCGGGTCGCACGCTTCGCGACGAAGGCGTCGAGTCGTATCCGACCGTTCTCCACCGCACTCGGTTCGTGCATCGTCGTGCTAGTCTTTCACTCCCACTGCAAAGAGGGTTCTCGCGGTCCTTCGACGAGGTGACGCCGTTCCGGGGCTTGAACTGGTTTTATCAGCCCCTGGCAGAGACGTGGCATATGCCTGTTAGTTCTCCGTCCGTGTCCGTCACCCGGGACGTCACGTTTCGAGAGACGGACTCGAACTCGCTCGAACTCGACGTCTATCGGCCCACCGATGGAGGCGACCGCCCGGCCATCGTGTTCCTGTACGGCGGCGAGTGGCGCGGGGGACGAAAGGGACGATTCGCCCGGTGGGCACTCTCGTTCGCCGACCGCGGGTACGTCTGCCTGGAACCGACGTATCGGCTGGCCGACGAGACCACGCTCGACGGGATGGTCACCGACGTGAAGACGGCGCTCGCGTGGACGCGTGCCAACGCGTCGGACCTGGGGGTCGACCCGGACCGGGTCGCGGTCGCCGGTCACTCGGCGGGCGCTCACCTCGCCCTGCTCGCGGCTGTAACGCCCGACGACGACGCGACGGGCCCTGTCGACGTCGAGGCGACCCCGGAGGTGGCGGCAGCCATCGGCTTCAGTGGGGTGTACGACCTCCGGGGCAGCGGCGAGGCCGACCCCCACGACGGGGACGGACACGACGTCATAGGTGGCGAGGGGACGGCGCGTGCACGACGAGCAGCAGCCGTTTCACCGGTGACACGGGTCGGGTCCAGCGCGCCACCGACGTTCCTCGCGCACGCTCGCGACGACGACGTGGTCCCGGTATCCACGTCGGAGTCGATGGTAGACGCGCTCCAGACTGCCGACGCTCCCGTTCGAACGTTCTTCCCGGACTCCGGTGGACACGAGTTCCTCTTCAGCACGTGGTGCGTCGAAACCGCGATGGCTCGAACCGCCGACTTTCTGGAGGGAACCGCCGTTCGACCTCACTCCTGACCGGCGGTCAATACGCCGCTCGCAACACGGCCTCGATGTCCTCCGTCGTCGGTTCGAGACCACGCGGGACGTTCGCCACGAACGGGTCCTCGCGTATCGCTTCCGCCACGTCGGGGAACGCGGCGGGGTCGGGACCGTCGACGTCCCTGAGCCTGGAGGGAAGGTCGAGTGCGTCGCGGACCTGCACCACGGACTCGACGACCGCGGCAGCCGTGTCGGCGGTGTCACCGACGTCCAGCGCCTCCCCGAGTAACTCGCGCCGACCGTGGACGTTCGCGAAGAGGTATCTGAGAACGTGTGGCGCGATGACACCGTGTGCGGCGCCCTGCTGGACGTCGTAGCTGCGGGTCAACCCGTGTCCGAACGCGTGGATGATAGACAGCGTCGTCTCGCCACGTCTCGAGATACCGTACTGGACGAGCAGTGTCCCCTCGACGACCGGTTGGAGAACTCGCTCGTCGACGGACTGGGCGCCGAGTTTCCGGAGTCCGTCTTCGAGCAACCGGAGGCCTCGGACGGCCGTCGCGTCCGTTATCGGCGTCGCGTTCCGTGCGTAGACCGTCTCGATGCCCTTGTCGAACCCGTTCATCGCGGACGCCGCGAGGACGCGCTTCGGCGTGGTGGCGAACAGTCCCGGGTCGTAGAAGACGGCTTCCGGCATCAGTCGCGGGTCTGAGATGCCCCCGCTCGCAGGTTCGTCGACGACCCCGGACGCGGGGTCGGCGGTGACACCGGCTACCATGGACAGGTCCGCGCCTGCCAGTGTCGTCGGTACTGCGACGATGGGCGGCAACGAACCGGACGGAATGGAGATGGTTCCGGTTTCGGCGAGTTCCCGGCCGACGTCCCTGGGGTCGCGGTCGGCGGCGGCGAGGACGCTGACGACCTTCGCGAGGTCGAGACTGCTCCCGCCACCGAGGCTGACGAGAACGTCGGCGTCGTGGGCCTCCATCGCTTCGAGGCCGTCGTAGGCGGTTTCGAGGCGCTTCTCCGGGGTCGTCTCGGCGAACACGCCGGCCAGCGCCTCGCCGAGCCCGTCGGTGACCGGTTCGAGTACCGACGGCGTGGTTCCGACCGTGGCTCCACACACGACCAGCGCCCGGTCGTACCCATGGGAATCGAGTTCCTCCGAGAGGTCGCCGACACAGCCGGTACCGTACCTGAGGACGGCCGGACTGTACTCGAACCGGAACTGTCCGGGGTCGCTCATTCTACGCACCCCCGGGCTGTGGCTCGGTCCCCCGACGTGAGGGATTCTGGATACGACGTTCCGGCTGACCACGACGCCGTGGACTCCCCGGACGAACTGGCCAGCGTCGCGCTGCAACACGGTCCCGGTTATCGGCGGCCGGTGGACCGCCAGGGATTGTCGACTCCATAGCGAGACTACGGTTCGGACGGCGTATGGGTTCTTTGGACACGGAGGCCACGTAGTAGCACCTGCGACGCCACGCGTCCCCGACGCCAGCAAATCATTACGGTCCCTCGTGTGTACGGTACCGTATGGGCTGTCCGTACCTGGAGTATCGCCGTTCGACGGACGACCAGCAGTTCGACGTGCCGCGAGCGTATTGCACGGCCGCCGGGCGGTTCGTCCAGCCGTTGCGTGCCGACATCTGCAACGACCGCTACAGTCTCGACCACGCCGAACACTGCGAGATATATCTCGACCACGAGAACGCCGACGGGAGAGATCGATGAGTTACGAGGCGTATCTCGCGGACGAGCCAGTCATCGTCACCGCCGCGTTGACCGGGGGCGTTCACGGCAAGGAGGCGAACCCGAACCTGCCCGAGACGCCCGAGGAGATAGGACGGGCCGCGGCGGCCGCAGAGGATGCTGGTGCCGCAGTAGTCCACCTCCACGCCCGCCGGCCCAACGGGGAACGGTCGTTCGACACCGAGCGCTTCGAGGAAATCGACGAGGCGGTACGACGGTACGCCGACGACGTCGTCGTCCAGCACTCGACGGGCGGAACCGGCGCACCGGCCGAGGAACGCCACCTGCCGCTTCGGACGGACCCGCCGCCGGAGATGGCGTCCCTCGATATGGGCCCGCTGAACAGGTACGACCATCTGACCAGCGAGAACACGCGGGCGACGGTCGATTCGCTCCACGAGGAGATGCGAGAGCGCGGTATCAAACCGGAACTGGAGGTGTTCAACGACGGCCATCTGAACGAGGTTCACGGTCTCCTCGAACGGCGCGACCTCGCAGCGCCCGTGTACGCGACGCTCATCTTCGGTGGGGGGACGCTCACCCGTCCCCGACCCCGCAACCTGCTGAACGCGGTCGACAATCTCCCCGAGGGCGTACACTTCAACACACTCGGGTTCGGGAAGCACCAGTTGCCATTCGCGACGATGGGCATCCTCCTCGGCGGGCACGTTCGCGTCGGCCTCGAGGACAACGTCTACTACCGCCGGGGCGAACTCGCGGAGAGCAACGCCCAGCTCGTCGAACGTGTCGTCAGTATCGCCGACGAACTCGGTCGGGACGTCGCCACCCCAGCCCAGGCCCGGGACGTGCTCGGACTGTGAACGTCCCTGCGAACCAACGCGGACCGGACAAAACTGTTATTTGCTCCTCGGTAGACCTTCTATAAAATGGCCGATTCCACGGAACGTACGTTCGCGGAGCCGAACGAGGAGATCATGCGGGCCACTCATCGGGCACTTCGCAACTACGGGTACGCCGACCTCACCATCAAGCGAATCGCCGAGGAGTACGGGAAGTCGACGGCAGCGGTTCACTACTACTACGAGACGAAAGACGACCTCCTCGTCGCCTTCCTCGACTACCTCCTCGGACAGTTCGTCGATTCGATCGAGGACGTCGAGACGGCCGACCCGGAGCGACGACTGGAACTCCTGCTCGACGAACTGCTCGTCGAACCCGGGGAGAACCAGGACCTGCTGGTCGCCGTCCTCGAGATGCGGAGTCAGACACCGTTCGAGGAGGCGTTCCGCGAGCGGTTCCACCGGAACGACG
This sequence comes from Haloarchaeobius marinus, assembly GCF_051207415.1. Taxonomy (NCBI): domain Archaea; kingdom Methanobacteriati; phylum Methanobacteriota; class Halobacteria; order Halobacteriales; family Halorubellaceae; genus Haloarchaeobius; species Haloarchaeobius marinus. The sequence goes on from NZ_JBPKGD010000005.1 coordinate 206,774, forward strand.
AGTACATCCGAGACATGCTCGAAGCAGTGATCGACCGCGGTATCGACGAGGGTGTGTTCGACGACGTCGACGCCGACCACGTGTCGAGAGTGCTGATGACCATCGTCGACGGGTCACACTCCCGCGCCGTGGTACAGGGCGAGACGGACCCACTCTCGGCGGGGAGACGGGCCGCGGACGAGTTCACGACCGCCGTGCTACTGGACGACCAGTGAGGTCGGTCCGTCCCGACGTGGCGACCGCCGCATCTCGGGTGGTACTCCCCTCCGGGTGCTCCGGCCGGGGAGACGGTCAGGCGTGCATCACGTGCTCGCGAGACCGACGAGGCGGGTGCAGCGGGCGGATGTGGCACCGACCGTCCGGGAGGTGCTGGTACAGTATTTTGGGCGTGGGCATCGAACACGTGCGTATGTACCACCGGATTCTCGTCCCCACAGACGGGAGCGCCGGCTCGAACGAGGCCCTTCGCCGCGGCATCGACCTGGCACAGAAGTACGGCGCGACGATTCACCTGGTGTACGTCGTCGACGAAGACATCTTCGGACAGTACGGCGGCATCGACGCCATCGAGCACGTCGAGGAGGCGCTCGAAGAGGCGGGCGACGACGTGCTGAAGACCGCCCGGGAGCGCGTCGAAGCGTCGTCGCTGCCGGTCGAGGTTCACGTCGCACACACGACTCCACACCAGGGTATCGTCGATAGCGTTCGCCGGGTCGGTGCCGACCTCGTCGTGATGGGCACCGAACGCCGGTCTGACGAGTATCGACACCTGCTCGGGAGCGTCACCGAGCGCGTCGTCCGCACGAGTCCGGTCCCGGTCCACGTCGTCAAAGCCGAGACGGGCGAGGGAGCCGACCTGACGGTCCGTCCAGCGAGCGAGTCGGACGGCCACGACGTCCGGGAGATAGCACGGCGTTCGATGACCGCATCGTACGGCGACCTCCTCACGGAGACCGAGATCGACGACGCGGTAGCAGAGTGGTACAGTAGCGGGTCGTTCGAGGAACTGCTCTCGGACCAGCAGGCCGTGGTACTCGTCGCCGAGAAGGGTGGTGCCGTCGTCGGGTTCTCGGAGAGCTATCTCGTCGACGCACCCGCCGGGATGACCGGCGAGATACACTGGCTCCACGTCGACCCCGGCCACCGGCGGAACGGCATCGGAACGGAACTCTTCGACCGGACGCGGGCCGTCCTGGCGGACCACGACGCGGAACGGACGCGGGCACTGGTACTGTCCGACTACGAAGGGGGGAACGCGTTCTACCGGACGTGTGGGCTCACCAGGACCGCCTCTCGTCCCGTCCCGGTCGGCGGAACGTCGGTCGAGGAGAACGTGTACACTGAGCCCGTCCCCGCCGGCGAACGACCGAGGCCGCAGGTCGAATCGCGGACGACGGCGGACGGCGAGACCCTGTTCGTCGACTTCGAGGAGAGCGAACTCGGGTCCGAGGGGCCGTTCTTCGCCGCCTACGCGACGAGGGACCGCGAGGACCGGTACGGCTGGTTCTGTTCGAACTGCGAGACGTTCGACAACGCGATGGACTCGATGGGCCGCATCGTCTGCAACCAGTGTGGGAACCACCACAAGGCGACCCGGTGGGACGCGGTGGTGAGCGAGTGACCGAGTCGGCCGTCGGTCGACGTGGCCGTCCGGACGACGGCTCTCTGGTTCGGGGCGTCTCCGTCCCCTGAACGAGAGATACAGAGAAGATACTTGTCCGTCGACCGGTGACGCTGGGAGGAGATGGACCAATCCTCGCACACTCGCAGGCAGGCCCTCGGTCGGATTGCTTCGGCAGGTATCGGCTCTCTCTCGGTGCTGGGGCTCGCAGGGTGTCTCCAGTCGGACCGGGACGCGACCCTCACCGTCGGCGACGGGCGCCGTGCCGACTCCGGACGGGTCGTGAAGGTCCGGGACGTGGGCGTCCAGACCACCCTCTTCCACGCCGCCAACGGCTACTCCGGTATCGTCGGCCTCGAAGGGACGCAGTTCCTCGTGCTCGCCGGTGTGCTCGGTGACGCCGAGTTCCGACTGGACCTCGACGACGAACGGTACGGTCAGGTGACCACCATCGAAGGGATAGACACCGGCCGGACGATGTACGACGGCCAGCGGATGGGGTTCGACCAGAACGCCTCGTACCGGGTCATCCCACTCCCGACCGACGTCTCGCCCCAGGAGGGTTCCATCGTCGTCCCCCAGGACGATGGTCGGGACCTCCGCTGGAGACTGCCCGCGGACGCCAGAGCGGCCATCGCGAACCCACCGACCTTCGAGGTCCGGGACGTCGCCGTGGAGGAGGTCACGGAAGACGGGCGGATTCCACTGTCGTTCTCCGTCACCCGGACCGGGGGTCGCCGAGAGCCGTTCCGGTTCGCCATCGAGTCCGACACCGTCGCCGGTCGGGACGAGACGCTGTCGACGCCCGGCGGGGAGACCGTCTCGTGGGACGCAGCACTCGGCTTCGACGCAGACGCGTCACGGCCCCGGTTCGTCCTGGACTGGGGCTTCGGACAGACCGCTATCGACGTTCCCGCGTAGCCGACCGCCGGTCGGGTTCCCAGGGAGACCGGAAGCAGCCCACCGCCAGTCCGCAGGACGGTCCTCCTGGAGACCATCGGTTCGTACTACGGCGTGTACGTCCACAAGCCCCGACGGTGCCCGCGAACGGGGACTCGGACGAGCGGCGAGGCGTGAGCGCGACTAGAACATCGACACGTCACCGGCGACGATGTCGCGGGTGAGCGAGTCGACGGATTCGAGTTCATCGGTGACGATTCGTCGAACAGCATCGTCGTCGCGGACCGTCGTATCGACGTCGACGGCCCGGGGGTCCGTGACCGGCGTTCCGATCTGGGAGAGGAGTTTCACCTCGGTGTGTTCGGCCCCGAGTTCCCGGTGAACGCGTTCCGCGGCGTTCGTGGCGACGAGGTTGTACAGTTTGCCGACGTGCGTGACCGGGTTCTTCCCGGCCGACGCTTCGAGGCTCATCGGCCGGTGGGGAGTGATGACGCCGTTGACCCGGTTCCCGCGCCCGACGTTCCCGTCGTCTCCCATCTCTGCGGAGAGCCCGGTTTCGGTGAGATAGACGTCGCCGGTGTCGACGTCGTCGGCAGCGTTCACGTCCACGTGTACGCGTCTGTCCGTCCGGTCGCTCGCGTATCTCCTCGCGACCCGTTCGACCTGGTCCACCACGTCGACGTACTCGTCGATGCTGGCGACGTGTCGAGAGACGACGGCGGCGGCGACGGTGAGTTCGAGTTCGTCTCCCGCACGCCAGCCCAGCACCTTGACGTCCTCGCCGACGGCGGGGATTCGCTCGCGTAGCACCGGCTCGATGCCCTTGACGATGCGGTCGGTCTCGGAGAGCGGTGCGTAACCGGAACCGACGCTCGTATCGTTGGCCAGCGGCGCCCCCTCCACGTCGAACAGCGACTTCAGGCCTGACGACGTCTCGCCGATTCGGGAGTCGAACTCGACCGCGTCGCCGTCCAGTTCGTCGAGGTTCGCGTCGACGTAGTCGCGTGCTGCCTCGATCGCGATGTCGTCGACCGGGACCCGTCGGCCGTCGACCGACCTGGTCGCCCGACCGCCGAGCAAGACGTATATCGGGTCGACGATCTCACCGCCGCCGAAGGCCGGGTTCGTCGTCCCGGCGACGAGTTGTACCTTGTCCGTGTTGTGGTGCAGGACGTGACCGAATTCGTCGAGGTAGTGCCGCGAGAGGCGTCGCGAGATGGCTTCGGCGATGCCGTCACAGAGGGAGTCCGGGTGTCCGAGCCCCTTCCGTTCGACGAACTCAGTCGACCGGGCGGTGACCGGGTTCTGGTCGAGGTGTCGGATGGAGACCGAGGGTTCCGCCATGGTACACACTAGCAACGGTCGCTGGCGGAAAATAGTTCGTCGCTGGCTACCCGTCCGGTCGTCGAGGAACGCGAAACTGTCGAGGTTCGCACTCCAATCGCGGTCGTGGCGACGGAAGAGATGGCCGCTGCCACCCGCCCGGCTCCGAACGCTCGGTACAGTTATGAGAGCGCTGACCGAACCGTTCTACCAGAAGTGACAGACCACGGACGACCATACTTCGAGTTTCAGGCGGACGTCGGCATCACGGAGCACATGGGCGGCCTCGAAGCGACGGCCGAGCTTCTCGATACGTGTCACGTCCGCGAGGGTGACCTGGTGCTGGACGTCGGGTCGGGAACAGGAATCACGTCGTGCTACGCCGCTGCCCGGTACGGCTGCCGGGTGGTGGGACTGGACATCTCGGACAGGATGGTCGACTGGGCTTCGAAGCGTGCCGAACGGGCCGGCGTGGCCGACGAGGTCGAGTTCGTCGTCGGGGACGTCGACAGCATCCCCTTGGGGGACGACCAGTTCGACGCAGTGGTCAGTGAGTCGGTCACCGCGTTCGCCAGGGACAGGGCGGGCGCGGTCGGGGAGTACGTTCGCGTGACGAAACCGGGTGGCTACGTGGGGTTGAACGAATCGACCTGGCTGGACGACCCTCCGCGAGAACTGCGTGACTACATGGCTCGCACCCTCGGTGCGGAGTTCGAAACGCGGACGGGCTGGACGGGTCTCCTCGAGGCGGCAGGACTGGACGACGTTACGGTGGCGACGTACGAACTGAGTCCGGTTCGGCAGTACGGGCACGAGCTACGGCGCCAGGGAATCACCGGCATCGCGACGGCGTGGTGGCGGTTCCTCACTTCCTTCGTCACGGATGCGGATTTCAGACGTCGCATTCGAACGTTCTGGCCCGGTGGGAGGACCACGTGGCGGTTCCTGTTCGACTTCTTCGAGTACCAGGGTTACGGACTCTACGTCGGCAGGAAGCCCACGAGCACGGGGACGACGGGTCGCGGTCGTGTCGGTGAGGTGGTCCACCACAGTCGTGGGGCGGACGTTGGTGCAGGTGCGCGCGGGCACGCGTGAGAACCGAAATACTCTCGTCCGGCCTTCGTGACCTGTTTATAGCTTCGATTCCTACCGTGGCGTATGTCCGACGAGTCACAGCCAACACAGACGCCGCCGACGCCGACGGCGAGCGTCTGGCCGATGCTCATCGCGGTCGGCCTCGCGGTCTCGGAGGTCGGCGTACTGTTCGCCATCCTCCCGATATCCGTGTTCGGCCTCCTGCTCTTCGCGGGCGGCCTCGCCGGCATCGTCTCCGAGACGGGCTACGTCGACGAACCGTGGCTGACGCTCGCAGGTCTCGGCGTCGTCCTCGTCCTGGTCGGTGGCGGCCTGTTCGTCGCGTTCGACGGGAGCCTCCTCTCCGGTGGCGAACTGGTGCGGGTTCCGAACGGCATCGCCTACCGCGGCGTCTCGATAGCCGTCGCGGGCCTGCTCGGCGTCGTCCTGGCCATCTACGGCCGGTTCTACCTCGAAGTGTGGCACGAACCGGGTCCCTGACGACGGCCTCGACCCACCGCCGACGGGAGCGTCTGTGCTGCTGAAATCGACAACCTATTTGGGTCCCCGGCCGAAACCTCCGGCAACGATGGAACAAGAACGGAAAATCTTCGACAAGGACACGCTCCTCGACCTGACGGTGAACATCATACCGCTGTTCATCATGGTGTTCTTCTTACTCCTGTTTCTCCCGATAATCTACGGTCCGTTCGGCTGGGGTGGCCTGTTCTCCCTGCTCCAGGTCGGACTCATGGTGATCCCCATCGTCGCATTGACCATCCTGACGTACTACTCCGCGAAGGCCATCGAGGGAGACGCGAACGCGGCGGAAGCGAGGGAGGCGGCCGAGGCCGAGGCGGCCGAGACCGAGGCGGCCGAGGCGGAGTCGACCCCGGTCGAGTCGGGTGAGGAGACGAGCGAACCGAGCACGGAATAACGGGGCATCTCGTCGTCGGGTTCTATCTCCAAATCGACACACGACGACAGACCCGAACCTTTCTTTAGGGTGCATACCTCAGAGTCGCACATGGATATTAGCGGACAGATATTGCTAACCGCACTCATGGCGCTGTTCCTCTTCGGCGTCGTCCTCTTCATCACACGGCTGGAGGACTGGCGCTCGTACACGCCACTCGCTGGCGGCGGTTCGGGCATCGTCAGCGGTGAGGGCGGATACGGTCACGCAGAGAAACCCGGTGGCATCATCCGTTGGTTCACGACCGTCGACCACAAGGACATCGGCATCATGTACGGCATCTACGCCGTCCTCGCGTTCGCGTGGGGTGGACTCGCCGTCGTCGTGATGCGGACGGAACTGATGACCCCGAGCGTCGACGTCACGACGGCTCTCGCCAGCCCGATGGGCGTCAGCAGCGGACAGGCCCTGTACAACTCGCTGTTGACCAGTCACGGCATCACGATGCTGTTCCTGTTCGGGACGCCCATCATCGCGGCGTTCTCGAACTACCTCATCCCGCTTCTCATCGGCGCGGACGACATGGCGTTCCCCCGCGTCAACGCCATCGCGTTCTGGTTGCTCCCGCCGGGTGCGATACTCATCTGGGCCGGGTTCTTCGTCGCTCCGTTCGTCGAGGGCGTCGCGCCGTCGATGATCTCGTGGACGATGTACCCACCCCAGGCGCTCGAACAGACCGCGAGCGGGTCGCCGGCGACGAGCATCGCTGCGCTCAACCCCGGGACCGACCTGATGCTGCTCGGACTGCACCTCACCGGCGTCTCGGCGACGATGGGTGCGATCAACTTCATCGCGACCATCTTCACCGAGCGCGGTCCCACGGTCGGCTGGGACAGACTCGACATCTTCTCGTGGACCGTCCTCACGCAGTCCGGTATCATCCTGTTCTCGTTCCCGCTCCTGGGCAGTGCGCTCATCATGCTCCTGCTCGACCGGAACCTCGGGACGACGTTCTTCACCACCGACGGTGGCGGGACCATCCTCTTCCAGCACCTGTTCTGGTTCTTCGGTCACCCCGAGGTGTACATCCTCGTCCTACCGCCGATGGGCATCATCAGCTACGTCCTGCCCCGGTTCACCGGACGGAAGCTGTTCGGCTTCAAGTTCGTCGTCTACTCCACGCTGGCCATCGGCGTGCTCAGCTTCGGCGTCTGGGCACACCACATGTTCAGCACCGGCATCGACCCGCGCATCCGGATGTCGTTCATGGCCGTCTCGCTGGCCATCGCCATCCCGTCGGCCGTGAAGACGTTCAACTGGATCACCACCATGTGGAACGGGAAGATCCGGCTGACGACGCCGATGCTCTTCTGCATCGGGTTCGTCGGCAACTTCATCATCGGCGGCGTCACGGGCGTCTTCCTCGCCTCCGTCCCCGTCGACCTGCTGCTCCACGACACGTACTACGTCGTCGGGCACTTCCACTACGTCATCATGGGCGCCATCGCGTTCGCCGTGTTCGCCGGCGTCTACTTCTGGTTCCCCCTCGTCACCGGCCGGATGTACCAGGTCACGCTGGCCAAGGCGCACTTCTGGCTGACGATGATCGGGACGAACCTCACGTTCTTCGCGATGATCCTGATGGGCTACGCCGGGATGCCCCGTCGGTACGCGGGCTACAGCGGCATCACGGTCGGTCCCATCGACATGATAACGCTCATGCACGTGCTGGCGACCATCGGTGCGTTCGTCCTGCTCGTCGGGACGCTCATCTGGCTGGCGAACATGGTCCAGTCCTACATGGAGGGGCCACGCGTCGGACCGGACCCGTGGAACCTCGAAGAGGACGGCCTCTACTCCCGCGAGTGGGACTGGTTCGGTGACCGCCTCGAGACGGCACTGACCGACGGTGGCGACGAAGAAGTGGTGACCGACGGCGGCCGCGACGAATAACCGCGTCTCCTTCTACTCCCGGTTCGCAGACGACCGGTTCAGCTCAGTACGAGCACGAACCCGGTCACGAACATCAGGACGACGATACTTCCGAGCACCAGTCCGATGAGTTCCTTCTGGGTCACACCACGGTGTTGGGAGTGGAGAGCAAAAGGCTAATCGTTGCCCGGGCCAACCCACGAACGTGAGCCAACCCGTCACCGACCGCCTTCGAGGGAGACGCGTCGTCACCACCGTCTACGTCGCAGTCGTCGCCCTCGCCGGCGTATTCGGGGCCGCAATCGGCGTCCTCCTCCCGGCGGAGAACGGTCGGGACATCCAGGAGGCGGCCTTCGCCGGCATCGAGTTCGCCGTCACCCCGTTCAACTTCGCCCTCTACGGCGTCCTGATGGTGGGCGTCACGCTCGGCGTGCTGTTGGTCGGCGTCTCACTCGTGTCTCGGTACGACGACGACGCCGTCGAGAAGCAGTAGGGTCGGCGAGACCGGCCTAGTCGCCCGACCGGACCTTCGCCGCGATGTCGTCGACGACGTCCGGGTTCCGGAGCGTCGAGGTGTCGCCGAGTTCCTCGTCGTTCGCGATGTCCTCGAGCAGTCTGCGCATTATCTTCCCCGAGCGCGTCTTCGGCAGTTCCGGCGTGAAGACGACGGCCTCCGGACGGGCGATGGGGCCGATGGCGTCCTCGACGCCCTCGACTATCTGGTGGCGCAGGTCGTCGCTCGGGTCGTAGCCGTCCTCGGTGATGACGTAGGCGTACACCGCCTCGCCCTTGACGTCGTGGTGGCCGCCGACGACGGCGGCCTCGGCGACGCCTTCGACGCCGACGATGGCCGACTCGATCTCCATCGTCCCGAGGCGGTGCCCGGAGACGTTGATGACGTCGTCGACCCGACCGAGCACCGTGATGTACCCGTCCGAGTCTATCTTCGCGCCGTCCTCCGGGAAGTACACCCACTCGTCACGGTCGGGGTTGGAGTACTCTCGCCAGTACTCCTCGATGAACCGCTCGTCGTTGTTGTACAGCGTCCGGAGCATCCCCGGCCAGGGCCTGTTGACGACGAGGTAGCCGGCCTGTCCGGCCTCGACGGGGTCGCCCGCGACGTCGACGACGTCGGCCGAGACCCCCGGCAGGGGCGGCCCGGCCGACCCGGGTTTCATCTTGCCGACCCCTGGCAGGGTGGTCACCATCATGCCGCCCGTCTCGGTCTGCCACCACGTGTCGACGACGGGGCACTCCTCCCCGCCGACGTGCCTGTAGTACCACTTCCAGGCGCGTGGGTTGATGGGTTCGCCCACCGTCCCGAGCAGGCGCAGACTCGAGAGGTCGTGGCCCTCCAGGTAGTCCGCACCCCACTTCATGAACGCCCGGATGGCAGTCGGCGCCGTGTAGAAGATGTCGACGGCGTATCGGTCGACCATGTCCCAGAGCCGGTCGCGGTCGGGGTAGTCGGGCGTCCCCTCGTACATGAGCGTCGTCGTCCCGAGCGCGAGTGGGCCGTAGACGATGTAGCTGTGGCCGGTGATCCAGCCGATGTCGGCCGCACACCAGTACGTGTCCTCCGGCTTGATGTCGAGCACCGCCTGCGACGTCCAGCTGACGTAGCTGAGGTAGCCGCCGGTGGTGTGTTTGACGCCTTTCGGCTGCCCCGTCGTGCCCGAGGTGTACATGAGGAACAGCATGTCCTCGGCGTCGCGCTCGACGGGGGCGACCGTCTCGCCCGCGTGGTCCTCGACGAGTTCGTCGTAGTCGTGGGCGTGCTCACCGAGGGAGTGCTCCTGCACGTCGCCGAGGCGGTCGACGACCACCGTCTCGACGTCGTGGTCGACCGACTCCAGGCCGCGGTCGGCCTTCTCTTTGTGGTTGAGCGGGTCGCCGCGGCGGTAGTAGCCGTCACAGGTGACGAGGTACTCGGACTCGGCGGCGTTCATCCGGGTCGCCAGCGCGTCCGCCGAGAACCCGGCGAACACCACCGAGTGCGGCGCCCCGATACGCGCACACGCCAGCATGGCGATGGGCAGTTCCGGCACCATCGGCATGTACATCGTGACCACGTCGTCCTCCTCGACGCCCACCTCGCGGAGGCCGGCCGCGAACTCGTTCACCTCGTTGTAGAGGTCGAGGTACGTGTACGTCCGCGTCTCGCCGAGTTCGCCCTCCCAGCGGATGGCCGCCTGGTTCTTGCGTCCGTTCTCGACGTGACGGTCGATGCAGTTGTACGACGCGTTGAGCGACCCGTCCGTGAACCACTCGTAGAACGGTGCGTCGCTGTCGTCGAGGACCTGGTCGTAGTCGTCGTCCCAGTCGAGGAGGTCGGCCGCCTGCTCCCAGCACTCCGGCCAGTTCTCCTCGAACTCCTCGTAGATGCCCTCGTCCGAGACGTTCGCCTGCTCGACGAACGCTGCCGGGGGTTCGAACGCGTCCTGTTCCTCCAGTCGAGCCTCCAGTTCTACCGCTCCCTCCTCGGTATCCTCTGGCATGGGTACGTATAAAAAGGACGTCCAATAGGGGGATAAACGTTCCCCCGATTGTCGACCGCGTTCAGACGCCGAGGTAGCGTTGGCGGGTCTCCGTGTCGGATTTGAGGGCGTCGGCGGGTCCCTCGAAGACCACCTCCCCCTGGTCGATGACGTAACAGCGGTCGGAGATGTTCATCGCCGCGATGGCGTTCTGCTCGACGAGCAGGATGGTCGTCCCGTCGTCGCGAATCCGCCGGACGGCGTCCTCGACGGCCTCGATTATCTGCGGGGCGAGTCCCTCGTACGGTTCGTCGAGCAACAGCAGGTCGGTCGGTTGCCTGAGCGCCCGGCCGATGGCGAGCATCTGCTGTTCGCCGCCGGAGAGCGTCCCGGCGAGTTGCTCCTGTCGCTCCTCCAGTCGGGGGAAGTACTCGAACACGTCCGCTCGCGTGAGCCCTCTCCGTTCCGACGCGACCGACCGGCCCCAGCGGTTCGAGGCGTTCCGTGCGACCTCGGGGAGTTTGAGGTTCTCCTCGACGGTCAGTTCCGTGAAGATGCGTCGCTCCTCCGGGACGAGCGAGATGCCCCTCGCAGCGACGTCTTCGGGCCGTTCACCCGTGACGACCTGGCCGTCGAACGTGACCGTCCCCGACCGGACGTTCGGGGGCACGGCACCGGCGATGGACCGGAGCGTGGTCGTCTTGCCGGCGCCGTTCCGTCCGAGCAACGCACAGATCTCGCCGTCCGAGACCTGCATGCTGAGGTCCCGGAGGATGTGACTGTCGCCGTAGTAGGAGTTCACGTCGTCGAGTTCGAGTATCATTCCTGCGCACCCCCGAGGTAGGCTTCCTGAACCCGCGGATTCTCTCGAATCTCCTCCGGCGGTCCCTCCGCGATCACCCGTCCTCGATTGAGGACGATGATGCGGTCGGAGACGCTGAAGACGATCTCCATGTCGTGTTCGACCAGCAGGAACGTCAGCCCCCGGTCCTCCTTGACCTCCTCGATGAGGTCGACGGTCGATTCGGTCTCCTCGGGCGACATGCCCGCGGTCGGTTCGTCCATCAGGAGCATGTCCGGGTCGGCGGCGAGGGCGATGCCGATCTCCAGTCGACGCTTGTCGCCGTAGGGGAGGTCGGCGGCCCGCACGTCGCGCTGCTCCCAGAGCCCCACCGAGTCGAGCGTCTCGCGGGCCTCCGCCTCGACCGAGTCGTAGGAGTCGAGTCGGGTCATGAAGTTGAACCGGAACTCCCCGTGTTCGGCACCGAGGGAGGCGATGCGAGCGTTGTCCATCACCGAGAGGTCCGGGAAGATGGAGGCGGTCTGGAACGACTTGCTGATGCCACGCTGGACAACCTCGTGGGGTTCGAGTCCCACGATGGACTCGCCCTTGAACCGGATGTCGCCCTCCGTGGGGTCGAGTCGGCTGGTGATGAGGTTGATGAGCGTGGACTTCCCGGCGCCGTTCGGGCCGATGAGGCTGACCCGTTCGTCCTCCTCGATGTTTATGGAGACGTCGTCGGTCGCGGTGACGCCACCGAACTGCTTGACGAGGTCCTCCGTCTCGAGTAGCGCCATCAGTCCTCACCTCCAGAACTGCTGACGTCCGTGTCGCTGCTGGGCACGTACTCCTGCAGGGTCCGGAGCCGCTGGAGTCCGGCCCAGAGGCCGCCCGGGAACAACCAGACGACGAGAACGAACATTGCACCGAGGTAGAGGTGCCACTTCTCTCCGACGGTCGGAACCGAGATGAGTACGTTCGACATGTAGAGGTAGACGAACGCACCGAGGAACGCACCGAACAGCGTCCCGACGCCGCCGAGGACGCTCATGATGACGACGTCCCCGCTGATTATCCACTCGAACGTCGCGGCGGACGCCGACCCGTTGTAGATGGTGAACAGCGCCCCCGCGAGTCCGGCGAACCCGCCGGAGATGATGAACGCGACCAGCTTGTAGCGCCAGACGTTCAGGCCGACGAAGTTGGCTCGCTGTTCGTTCTCCCGGATCGCCTTGAAGACGAGTCCGTACGGCGACTGGAGGATGCGGTAGGCGATGGCCACGGAGATGACCGTGAGAATCGCGATGAACAGGTAGAGCCACGACCCCACCAGTCCGAGCGCATCGAGTACAGGGACACCGGCATCGAGGGGAATCACTCCGAACAGGTTGCCGATCTCGAAGAAGATGCCGTCCTCACCGCCGGTGATTTGGCGTGCCGGCCCCCGCATCGTGTAGAAGAACATCTGCCCGAACGCGAGCGTGAGGATGGAGAAGTAGATGCCACCGCGCCGGAGCGAGATGAACCCGATTATCCACGCGAGTACGAGCGAAGCCGCGACGCCGACGACGACGAGCACCACCGGGGAGCCGATTCCGGCGTACTTCACGAGCAAGCCGGCCGCCATGCTCCCCATGCCGTAGAAGGCGGCGTGGCCGAACGACAGCAGTCCGGTGTAGCCGTGGAGCAGGTCGAAGCCCATCACGAAGATGCCCCAGATGAGGATGAGCGACGTCAGCCCGTAGTAGCCCTTGAGCAGGTCGCTGATGACCGGTGCACCCGCAAAGACCCACGGGAACACCAGGACCGCGACCGCCGTCGCACCGATGACGAACGGTTCGCTCTCGCGGATTCGCTCCCAGCGGGTATCGTAGCCGTTGACCTGCTCGGTCCCGACCGTGCTTGCGGACTCGTGACCGCCGTCCGCACGACCGTCGGTCACGTGCTCGACACCTCCGTACCGAGTATCCCCTGCGGTCGCCACAGGAGCACCACGGCAGCGATCACGTAGATACCGACGTCCGACCAGATGGAGAGGTTGTACGACCCTATCGACGTCTGGACGAGGATGGCGGAGACCATCCCCAGCGTCAGGCCGCCGAGGACGGCCCCCCGGATGCTCCCGACGCCACCGATGACGACGGTGATGAAGGCGGGAACCAGAATTTCGGTACCTGCGGTCGGATTGATCGGACTCAACGGCCCGCCGATGACGCCTGCGATGCCCGCCAGCGCCGCGCCGATTCCGAAGACCACGATGTACGGACGAGTGATTCGGATGCCGAGAAGTTGGACCATCTCCGGGTCCTCCGTTCCGGCACGGACGACCAGTCCGAAGTCGGTGTACTCGATGACGAAGTACACCGCCAGGACGAGCACGGCCGTCAATCCGATGATGGCGATCCGCCACCACGAGATGGCGACGCCCGGAATCGGGACCGAGCCCTCTATCGGTTGTGGGAACGGCTGACTGTTCGAACCGAACATCAGTCGGAGTACCTCCTGGACGACGATAGCCATCCCGAAGGTCACCAGTATCTGGTCCGTATCTGGTCTATCGTAGAACGCCCGCGCGAGGAACCGTTCCATCAGGAGGCCGATGACGAACACCACCACCGTCACGGCTATCAGCGCGACGACGAATCCCGCTCCGAGTCCGATGGACTCGAATCCCATCCCAGCGAGGTATCCTTCGGTCAGCGTCAACTCGGCGGCCACGTACAGACCGAAGTACGCACCGATGATGTACAGGGCCCCGTGGGCGAAGTTGACGAACTCGAGCGTTCCGAGTATGATCGAGAGCCCGACCGCCAACAAGACGTAGATCGACCCCTGCTGGAGCCCGTTCAGTAGTATCGAGACACTGTCCGTGACGAGACTCATTCGGTTCCACCTCGCTTACCTTCGACTGTCATTGTCTGCATTTGAAATATGGTAGGGGGACTCGAAACCGCGTTACTCGTACGGGCCGAGCTCACACTCGGCGGCCGGTCCTTCGTCGCAGCTGTAGGTGACGTCTTCTGCGTCCGTCAGCTCGACGATCTCGTAGAAGTTCCCCGACTCGATCTGGTCGGCCGGGAGACCACGAACCACCGGCACCGCGCGCTGGGCCTGGTGGTCGCACGCTCGCATTACCTCCGGTCCCATACCGATGTTGTCGTACTCGTACCCCTCCAGTTCCTTGATGACGTCCGGCGGGTAGAACGACCCGGCACGTTCGACCGCTGCGGAGTACTGGAGCGTCTGTGCGTACGCCAGCTGGGCCGGGCCCGAGGGGACGCGATCGTACTCGTTCATGAACGCCTCGGTGAACTGGTTCGACGGCTCGTTGTCGATCGCGGAGTCCCACGCGACGGTACCGAACACGCCCGAGATGGCGTCGCCGGCCGCCTCTGCCATCGGACGGTTGTACAGCGGGACGACGATCTCCATCGAGTCGTCCACCCCCGCGTCGATCGCCTGCGTGAGGGAGTTCGCGAGGTCGAGCCCGTAGTGGTCGAGCATGAGGACGTCCGCACCCGAACTCGCCGCCTCGGAGAGGAACGACGAGTAGTCGCTCGTCCCCAGCGGGGTCGCGACGGAGTCGACCTGCGACCAGTTGGCCTGCTCGCTCATGAACTGCCGCATCGATTCCTCGACGGACTGTCCCCAGGTGTAGTCCGCGTACAACTGGTAGAACTGCAGGTCGCTCCCGTACTCGTTCGCGAGCACGGGTGCGAGCGCAGCTGCCGAGTGGTAGGCGTTGAACACCTCACGGAAGCCGTACCGGACGCAGTCTTTCCCGGTCGTGTCGTTGGAGTGCGTCAGGCAGGCCATGAAGACGACCTTCTGTTTCTGACACTCGTCCTCCACGTTGATCGCGACCGACGACGACGAGCCGCCAGAGATCATGATCGCGTCGTCGCGCTCGATGAGCTGTCTGGCGTTCTCGCGTGCCTTGTCCTTGTCTGTCTCCGTGTCTGCCTCCACCCAGTCGATGTTCTTGCCGACGACCCCGTCACCGCTGAGGTCGTCGAACTGGCTGTCGACCCAGCCGCCACCGTTGTTCAGGTGCTTGACGGCGAGCTTGTACGCCCGGAGTTCGTCCTGCCCCTCCGACCCGTACGGACCGGAGAGGGGTACGTTGAACCCGTACATCGCGGTGTCGCCCTCTATCGGATAGTTCCCGAGTGCCTCCTTGCTGCCACCACTCGTGAGCGAGTCCGTGCACCCGGCGAGACCGATCCCGAGCCCGGTTGCGGCCGTCGCCTGTAACACTTTGCGCCGTGAATGTGGACTATTATTTGCCACGGTAGGTGGTAACACGAAGTAATACATTATAATTGTTTCGGAATTACTCAAAAAGAGGGCTGTGGGGGCCCCTAACCGCCGTTTACATGCATTTACCCCTGAGTATAAATACCTCTACGCGATGGACCGCCCCGGGACGGTTCGCCGTCAGTCGGACTGCACTTGCTCCCGAATCTGTTCGGGAACGCTCGGGTCCCGGAGCGTCGTCGTGTCGCCCAGGGTCTCGTCGTTCGAGATGTCCTCGAGCAACCGGCGCATTATCTTCCCCGAGCGCGTCTTGGGGAGGTCGGTGACGAAGACGACCGACGAGGGACGGGCGAACTTCCCTATCTCCTCCTCGACGGCCGAGACGATGCGCTCGCGTGCGTCGTCGCTCACCTCCACGCCGTCGCGCAGGACGACGTAGACGTCCGGGACCTCCCCCTTCTCGTCGTGCTGGCGCGCCGCGACGGCGGCCTCGGCGACGTCCTCGACCTCGGCGACGGCCGATTCGAGTTCCATCGTCCCGAGGCGGTGCCCGGCGACGTTCATCACGTCGTCGAGTCGGCCGAGGATGCGGTAGTAGCCGTCACTGCTCTGGACCGCGCCGTCGCCGGCCTTGTAGTTCCAGTCGCGCCAGTCGTCGCTGTCGACGTCGGAGAACTGGCGCCAGTAGGTGTCGATGAACCGTTCGTCGTTGCCGTACACCGTCTGGAGCATGCTCGGCCACGGTCGCTGGATTATCAGGTTGCCCGCCTGTCCGCTCTTCGATTCGACCGGGTCGCCCTCGTCGTCGACGATGGCTGGTTCGATGCCCGGACACGCCTTCCCGGCGCTCCCGGGCTTCATGTCCTCGATGGCGGGCAGGTTCGTGATGAGGTGGCCGCCCGTCTCGGTCTGCCACCACGTGTCGACGATGACGGCGTCCTCGTCGCCGATGTGCTTGTAGTACCAGAGCCACGCCTCCGGCTGGATGGGTTCCCCGACCGTCGTCATGTGCCGGAAGTCGAAGTCGTACTCGTCGGGGTACTCCGGCCCCCACTTCATGAACATCCTGACCGCGGTCGGCGAGGTGTGGAAGATGTCGACGTCGTACTTCTCCGCTATCTCCCAGATGCGACCCTTGTGGGGATGGTCCGGCGTCCCCTCGTACATCACCGAGGTGGTGCCGAGGGCCAGCGGGCCGTAGACGATGTAGCTGTGGCCGGTGATCCAGCCGATGTCGGCCGCACACCAGTACGTGTCCTCGGGTTCGATGTCGAGGACGTACTTCGAGGTGGCGGCGGTGTAGGCGAGGTAGCCGCCCGTCCGGTGCTGGCACCCCTTCGGCTTCCCCGTCGTGCCGGACGTGTACATGAGGAACAGCGGGTCCTCCGCGTCCCGGCTGACGGGTTCGACCCGGTCGCGCCGGTGGTCGGCGAGCAGGTCGTCGACGGACGTGTACGAGTCCGCCACGTCGGCTCGCGGTTCGTCGTGGCGGTTCCAGACGAGCACCTCGGGTTCGTCGTCGAGTTCGGCCATCGCCTCGTCCGTCTTCTCGATGTGGTCGAGGAACTCGCCGCGACGGTAGTAGCCGTCGATGGTGACGACGTAGTCCGAGTCCGCCGAATCGACCCGTTCGGCCAGCGCCGACGCGGAGAACCCGGCGAAGACGACCGAGTGTGGCGCACCGATGCGCGCACACGCTAGCATCGTGATGGGCAGTGCCGGTACCATCGGGAGGTGGACCGTGACGACGTCGTCCTCCTCGACGCCGACGCTCCGTAGCGCCGACGCGAACTCGTTCACCTCACGGTAGAGGTCCTGGTACGTGATGTTCCGCTGCTCTCCGTCCTCGCCCTCCCAGAGGAGCGCGGTCTGGTTCTTGCGCTCGTCGAGGTGGCGGTCGACGCAGTTGTACGACGCGTTGAGTTGCCCGCCGACGAACCACTCGAAGAACGGTGGATTGCTCCCGTCGAAGGTCTCGTCCCACTGTTCGTCCCAGTCGAGCAACTCGGCGTACCTGTCGAATCCCTCGGGGAAGTCCCCGACCTCGTCGTAGATAGCAGGGTCTGTCGCGTTCGCCTGCCCGACGAACTTCGACGGGGGTCGAAAGTACGCCTGCTCGCGAAGTCGTGCTTCGAGATTCCCATCGGTTGCATCCTCGCCTGACATGCTTCAGCACGAGAGAGTATAACAGGCTTATTAATGACCCTCTCTAACTATGATAAACCAGTATAATCCGGCCGCCTGCTGCGGGTTTTTCGTTCGGGCGTCCGGATACGGTGCGTCGAAGGAGATGAAGGCGGCCGTACGTCGGGCGGGAGACTCCGAGGTCACTAGGTACCTAGCCACTGGTGACGGACGTGGAGTCGGGCTACTCGTCGAGGAAGGCGGTGAGGAGTTTCCGCTGCCCCCGGCGGAGGTGGTTGTGCAGGGTCGGGGAGGAGACGCCCAGCGAATCGGCCAGTTCCTCGGCCGTCGAGTCGCGCGGCCAGTCGAAGTAGCCCGCGTGGAACGCCGCCTGCAGGGCGGCGAGTTGCTTCTCGGTCAGCGACTCCGCCAGCGACCGGTGGAACTCGGCGGGACTCGTCACGGAGTCCGCGACCTCGCGCTTGACGACGAGTTCCGTCTCCGGGAACGCCTCGGTCACGGCGGCGACGATCTCCCTGACGTCGGTGTCTGGCACGAACTCACAGACGAGGCGTGCTTCCCCGTCCTCCGCGACGAGCGTCTCGACGGTACCGCCGTGGTCGACGAGTTCGGTCACGAGCGAATCGTCCGAGGCCGTCACCTCCAGCAGCGACGAGTTCTCGTAGTCGGCGACGAGGCGAGCGTCGTCCAGCACCTCGTCGGCGTGGGCGTGGGCGGCCTCCGGGGACGCGCCCTCGACGCTGATGTAGTAGAGCAGGGAGTCGGCGTCGACCGGGACGATGCCCTCCAGGCGGATGGTACAGCCCAGCTTCCGCGAGAGGTCGACGACGAACGAACTGGCGTCGGTGCAACGGAACTCGAGTTCGAGCACCGTATCCGCCAGCAGCAGGCGTTTGCGTTCGGCCGCCGCGATGGCCTCGGCGACGCGTTCCCCCAGGTTGGCGAGCGCCCGCCGTTCGAGCGTCCCCACCTCCGTCGCCTGGGTGGCCAGACAGAGCGCCCCGAAGACGCTCCCGTCGTGGACGAGGGGCGTCCCGACGACCGACCGGGGGTCGACCGTCCCCTCCGTCCGGGGCCGGTCCGCCGGGTCGAGCGGTTCGGACACCACCGACCGGTCCGCGATGACCCTGTCGGCGAGGCCGCGGGTGGGGCCGTCGTCGGCGAACGCTAGCTGTTCGACCGTTCCGTCGTCCGCCCCCGCCCAGACGTGGGGTGCTGCGGTCTCGTTGCCGGCGTCGCTGACCCAGGCACACTCGTAGGCGGTGGACGCTGACAGCGTCTCGCACACGCCCGAGAGCACGGTCTCGCGCGTCGTCGCCTCCGCCAGTGCGCCGCCGATCTCCCGAATCGCCTGCTGGACGCGCTCGAACCGTGCGGTCCGACCGTCGTCGAGCGCCGCGCTCGCCGGTTCCCGGTCGAACGTCACGACGAACAGCAGCGACGCTTCGTCCGGGGCCGGCACGGGCGTAACCGTCGCGTGGCCGTCGACCGGGTCGCCGTCGTCGTCGCGCAGTTGCAGCGGTCCCTCCCAGGCGTCCCCGGCGACGACCGTCTCCCAGACCGCCGCCTGGACGCTGGCATCGCTGATGGTCAGTTCGGCGAACCCCTCGCCGACGACGGCGGACGCGGACCGGCTGGTCGTCGCCTCGTATCGGTCGTTGACGTCGACTATCGTGGCGTTCTGGTCGAAGACGACGACCGGCCGGTCGACGCCGTCCAGCACCCGCTGGACGTCGACCGAACTCCTCGACGCGGCAGGTTCGTCGTCGGTCTCGAAGGCCCTGACGACGTCCTCCGGGGACGGTTGGTCGACGTACTGGCCGAGGCTCGAGAGCTGTGTCCAGCCGCCGACGGCCATCACCACGCCCGGGGGGACGCCACGCTCTACGAGCAGGTCGCGTGCGAAGAAGTGTCGCAGGTCGCTACTGGACACGTTCCGAAGGTGCTCTCGCCCGGTCTCGTCCGCGGCCGCCGCCGCGACGTCGGCGACGAGCATCTGGAGTCGTCGGACGGAGACGTCGAAGAGCTGTTCGGTCGAATCGATGTCGTTCCCGGTGGCGTACCGGTCCAGTTCGCGGCGTAACTCCGCGGGAACGTACGCGTCCCGGTCGTCGTCCCCTGCCGTCACACGCAGGAGGTAGTGCAGGGTCCCGTCGACGACGACCGTGCGGACGTTCCCCGGACTGACAGTCGCGATCTCGAACGGGCGCAACCCGACCTCGCCCGCCAGTCGGACGACGAGTCGCGCCCGGTTCGTGCTCGCCGCCCGCAGGATCGCCTCGTAATCGTCCCGTGCCAACCCCCGTGGCGTCGTTCGCCGTGTGGCCCCCCTCGACATTCTTCGGGTGGTTAGAGCTACCACGAAATAAAACGTTGGAAACGTGTATCACGCTGGTCAATAGCAACCGTCCCGACGAGACCCCCGTGGAACGGGGGATTCGTCGCTCGCTCGACACACGCGTTTCGTCACGTCACAAGAAGACGAAACCGGTCCGTCAGTCGTCCGAGGCCGCCTCTGCACCGACGACGAGTTCTATCTCGCCGACTATCTCCGGGTTCCGCAGGGCGCTCGTGTCGCCGTAGTCCTCGCCGTCGACGATGGCCGCGAGGACTCGGCGCATTATCTTGCCCGAGTGCGTCTTCGGGAGTTCCGTCGTGAAGACGAACCGCTCGGGGCACGCGGACTGTCCGACCGCCTGGACCACGTGGTCCACGATGCGGCCACGGAGTTGCTGGTCGTTCGGCTGGTCGCGCGTCGTGCTGACGTAGGCGACGACGTCGCCCCGCCGGGAGGACTCGACCACCGCCGCCTCCGCCACGCCGTCGACTTCGACGATGGCTCCCTCGACCGACGCGGCACCCACCCAGCCGTCGTCGACGGGCAGGGTGTCGTCGGCGCGCCCGAGCAGGGTCATGTAGCCGTCGGTCTCCTGTATCGCCCGGTCCCCGGTGACGTAGAGCCAGTCGTCGTCGACTGCCTCGGTCGTGAACGACAGCGGCATCCCCGGCCAGGGCTGCGTCACGGCGAGTGAGCCGGGTTCCCTCGGTGGCACCTCCTCGCCCTCGTCGTCGACGACGCTGACTTCGATGCCCGGCAGTGGCGGCCCGGCCGACCCGGGCTTCATCTCGTCCACCCCCGGGAGCGTCGAGACCAGGATGCCGCCCGTCTCGGTCTGCCACCACGTGTCGACGACCGGGCAGGTGCCGTCACCGACGTGGCTCCGGTACCAGTGCCACCCGCTCGGGTTGATGGGTTCGCCGACGGTGCCGAGCAGGCGCAGACTCGAGAGGTCGTGACCCGACGGTCCCGCCGCACCGCGTTTCATGAACGACCGCACGGCGGTCGGAGCCGTGTAGAAGATGTCGACCTCGTGTCGCTCCATCTGCTCCCAGAGTCGGTCGTGGTCTGGCTGGTCCGCCGACCCCTCGTAGAGGAACGTCGTCGTCCCGAGCGCCAGCGGGCCGTACACCATGTAGCTGTGGCCGGTGATCCAGGCGATGTCGGCCGCACACCAGTACGTGTCCTCGGGTTCGATGTCGAGGACGGCGTGGCTCGTCCAGGCGGTGTAGGCGAGGTAGCCGCCCGTCGTGTGGGTCACGCGGGACGGTTCACCCGTCGTGCCCGAGGTGTAGATGACGAACAGCGGGTCCATGCTATCTCTGGGCTCTGGGTCGACGCGCTCGCCCGACCGGGCCTCGAGTAACTCGTGGAAGTCGTGCTGGTCCTCGCTCAGGTGCGTGTCGCCGAAGCGCCGCACGACCACCGTCGTCACGTCGTGGTCGACTCGCAACCGGGCGTTGTCGGCTTTGTTCTTCTGGTTCACCGCGCTTCCGCCGCGGTAGTAGCTGTCGCACGTCACCAGCACCGCCGAATCGGTCCGCTGGATTCGCTCGGCCAGCTCGGCCGCGGAGTAGCCCGAGAAGACCACGTTGTGCAACGCCCCGAGTCGCGCACAGGCGAGCATGGTCACGGGGAGCGCCGGCATCACCGGCATGTAGAGCGTGACGACGTCGCCCGGTTCGACGCCGACGTCGCGCAACGCGGCGGCTGTCTCGTTCACCTCCTTCGAGAGCGTCGCGTAGGTGAGTCGCCTCGTCTCGCCGGTTCGACCGACCCACTCGATGGCGACTTCGTCGCCGCGACCCGCCTCCACGTGGCGGTCGACGCAGTTGTACGACGCGTTGAGTACGCCGCCGTCGAACCAGCGGAGCCCCGAATCACCTCGCTCCAGGACGCTATCGTACGAGTCGTCCCAGGAGAGGAGGTCTGCCGCCCGTCGCCAGCAGTCGGGCCAGTCCTCGGCGAACGACTCGCGGACCCTCCGGTCCGCGACGTTCGCCTGGTCCACGAACCACGACGGGGGCGGTATCCGTTCGGTGCTTCGCAGGCTGGATATCGGTAGCTGTTCCTCCGGTTCGTTCGCCACTTGTACGAATCCCCAATACGCTCACGGAGGTGGTAAAAGGTTTGGTCGGGGCGATTCGCCCGCCGGTCAGGCCAATCCGATCTGTTCGGAGTACGCGCCGTACTCGGATTCGAACACCGTCATTATCTCGCCCATCGTCGCGTACTCCTTGACCGCGTCGACGATGTACGGCATCACGTTCTCGTCGGACTCGATGGCGGACTGGAGGGAAGAGAGCGACGCCTCGACCGCCTCGTCGTCGCGTTCCTCCTTCACTCTAGCGAGGCGGTCGAGCTGGCGCTCCTGGGCCGCCTCGTCCACCCGGAGTATCTCGGGCTCGGTGTCCTCGGCGATGGTGTACTCGTTGACGCCGACGACGACCTCCTCGCCGTCCTCGACGCGCTCCTGGTACTCGTAGGAGGCCTCCTGAATCTCCCGCAGGAAGAAGCCGTCCTCGATGCCCTGCAGGACGCCGTCGCGGACCGAGCCGTCGCCCAGCTCCCGTATCTCGTCGATGTAGGCCATCGCCTCCGCTTCGACCTGGTCGGTCAGGGCCTCGATGGCGTAGCTCCCGCCCATCGGGTCGACGATGTCTGCCGCGCCGGACTCCTCGGCGATTATCTGCTGGGTACGGAGCGCGACCCGGACGGCGCGCTCGGAGGGGAGCGCGAGCGCCTCGTCGAAGCTGTTCGTGTGCAGGGACTGCGTGCCGCCCATGACGCCCGCGAGCGCCTGGATGGTCACCCGGACGACGTTGTTGAGCGGTTGCTGGGCCGTCAGCGACTGGCCGGCCGTCTGGGTGTGGAACTTCAGGCGCTTCGATTCCGCCTTCTCGGCGTCGTACCACCCGTCCATCACGCGGGCATAGATGCGACGGGCGGCGCGGAACTTCGCCACCTCCTCGAAGATGGAGTTGTGCGAGTTGAAGAAGAACGAGAGCCGGGGGGCGAACTCGTCGACGTCGAGTCCGCGGTCCATCGCGTCCTCGACGTAGGCGAACCCGTCGGCCAGCGTGAACGCGAGTTCCTGGACGGCCGTCGACCCGGCCTCGCGGATGTGGTAGCCGGAGATGGAGACGGGGTGGAACTTCGGCGTCACCTCCGTCGCGTACTCGACGGTGTCGGTGACGACGTCGAGGGAGGGTTCCGGCGGAACGACCCACTCCTTCTGGGCGATGAACTCCTTGAGCATGTCGTTCTGGAGGGTCCCCCGGAGTTCCTCGCGGGGGACGCCCTGCTGGTCAGCCAGCGCGATGTACATGGCGTAGATGACCGGCGCGGAGGGGTTGATGGTGAACGACGTGGACACCTCCCCGAGGTCGATGCCGTCGAAAAGTATCTCCATGTCGCGCAGCGTGTCGACGGCGACGCCCTCCTTCCCGACCTCGCCGTCCGACAGCGGGTCGTCGGAGTCCTTGCCCATCAGACTCGGCATGTCGAACGCGGTCGACAGGCCGGTCTGGCCCTCGTCGATGAGGTAGTGGAACCGTTCGTTCGTCTCCTCTGCGGTTCCGAAGCCGGCGAACTGCCGCATCGTCCAGGTCCGGCCGCGGTACATCGTCGGGTACGGTCCACGGGTGTAGGGTTCCTCCCCGGGGAAGCCGAGGTCGGCCTCGTAGTCGAGGTCAGCGACGTCCTCGGGCGTGTAGAGGCGGTCGACCTCCATGTTCGAGACGGTGGCGAACCGGTCCTTGCGCTCGCCGAACCGGTCGAGTACGGGTTCGAGCGTCTCCGATTCCCACTCCTCGCGCGACTCGCGGAGGTCCGCGAGGTCGTCGTCGTCGTACATGGGAGTAATCTTTGCCGGACCGGGCAATAATGGTTCGGTACCCGGCGTCGGTGGTCAGTAGTGTCCCATCACGCCCTCGCGTCGCGCCCACCGCTGGCAGTAGGTGAACGCGGCGTACCCGAGTGCGAGGTAGCCGATGGCGGTGACGACGAGCACCGCGAGTTCGTCGCCGGGGAGCTGCCAGAGGGGAACGCCGTCCTGCATCGCCGTCCGGAGCAACTGGCTGCCCTGGGCCAGCGGGAGCCACCGGAGGAACGGGTACTGGTCGACCGGGGCGGCGATGAGACCGACGAACGCGAACTGGGCCAGCTGGAAGGCGTTCTCGACGCGTTTGAACCGGATGGCGAGTCCGCCGAAGGCGAACCCGATGCCGACGGCGGGCGCGAGCGCGA
The DNA here is from genome assembly GCF_051207415.1 of Haloarchaeobius marinus. Lineage (NCBI taxonomy): Archaea > Methanobacteriati > Methanobacteriota > Halobacteria > Halobacteriales > Halorubellaceae > Haloarchaeobius > Haloarchaeobius marinus. The sequence goes on from NZ_JBPKGD010000005.1 coordinate 230,786, forward strand.
GGGCCCCGAGCGGGAGCAGCGTCAGAGGGTCGAGTGCGAGCGTACGGCCGGTGACGACGAGCATGAACCCGAGCGTCGCGACGCCCCAGAGGAACGCCTCGAGGAGGTTCACGACGGTCTTCGCCAGCATCACCCGTCCGAACCCGAACGGGGACATGAACAGCTGTTCGAGGGTGCCCCACTGGGCCTCTCGCGTCACGTTCCACGAGAGCCCAGAGTACGCCGTGAGGGACATGCTCCACAGGAGGTAGCCGACGATGATGCCCCCGATTGTGTCGGACATCGCTGCCGGCGCGACGGCGTTGCCGCCGTAGAACAGCACCAGGAACACGAGGAACACCGTTCCGAGTTGCGAGAGGGTGTTCACGGGGTACCGGACGAGCAGGACGAACCGCTTCCGTGCGGACGCCCGGAAGAACCCGAGGTACCCGCGCAGACCCGTGTCGACTGCCGGTGTGCTCATCGGTCCTCCTCCCCCGTCGCCTGACCGGTCACCTCGAGGAAGACCTCCTCGAGGTCGGGGTCGAGTCCGTCGACGTCGACGAGTCCCAGTCCGGCGTCCCGGAGCACGTCGAGGACGTCGTACAGCGCGTCGCCGTCGGCGAGCGTCACGTCGAACCGGGTCCGACTCCCCGCCTCGGTCCAGCCGTCGGCGCCGAACTCCCGGTCGAGCAGTCGCCGGGTCTCGTCGGTGACGGTGCCCTCGACGGCCACCCGGTACGCCTGGGTCTCGAAGACGCGAACGAGGTCCTCGATGGGGTCGTCGGCGATGACCGACCCCTCCGAGAGGATGACCACCCGGTCGCAGACGTCCTCGACGACGTCCATGTCGTGACTCGAGAGGACGACCGTGATGGCTTCCTCCTCGGCGAGTCTGCGCAGTTCCCGCCGGAGTTCCAGCGACGCCTCGACGTCGAGGCCGAGCGTCGGTTCGTCGAGGAAGACGACGTCGGTTCCACGGGCGAGCGTACAGGCCAGCGACACCTTCTGCTTCTGTCCCCGGGAGAGGTCGTTGACCGACTCGTCGGCCTTCTCCGTGAGGTCGAAGGCGTCGAGCAACTCGTCGTGGCGCTCGCGGGTCCCGGCGACCGATTGCCCACCGAGTGCGGCGAAGAACTCGAGGTTCTCGCGGACCGTCAGCTTCCAGTAGACGTTCCGTACGCCCTCCAGCATGGCACCGACGTGGCGGTACACCTGCCTCGGGTTCTCGTGTGCGTCCACGCCGGCTATCTCGACCGTCCCGGCGTCGGGCACGACCAGTCCGAGGAGCGACTTGATGGTCGTCGTCTTGCCGGCCCCGTTCGGCCCGAGGACGCCGACCGCCGTCCCCGGTTCGATGGCGAGGTCGACGTCGTCGACCGCCCTGACGGCGTCGTCGCCGTCACCGTAGACCTTCGTGAGTCCGTCGACGGCGATTGCGGGGCCTGGAGTGGCATCGGTGGGAGGGCTCTCCTCGCGCTCGGAGTCGAGTTGCGCGTTCGCGCTCATGGTCCGGCGTTGTGCCACCGCGATGTTAACCGTTATCAGAAGCCGCTTTCAGTAATTTAAGTTACACTTTGTACCGGGCGGCCGTCACTGGAGTCGCTTCGTCGTCTCCACCAGCGGGTGTCGGGCGTAGTCGACCACCTGGACGTCGTCCAGCGACTCCAGCCCTTCGTTCGCGGCGGTCTTGGCCATCCCGAGGTCGATTGGCTCCTCGACCACGATGACGTAGGCGTCCATCTCCTCGATGCCGATGCTGTCGGCCGCCATCACCCGGTGGTGGCCGTCGGCGAGCAGCAGGGTCCCGCCGTTGTCGATGACGACGAGCGGTTCCGCGAGGCCGTGTTCCAGTTCGTAGCGTCGTCCCTCGAGTTCGTCCGCGTACACCTTCTTCTGGGTCGGGATGAGGTCGGCGAGCGGGACCGTCCGGCGCTCCTGGTCGAGCTGGACGCCGTGGATGTTCTCCAGGGTGCGACGGAGTTTGCCCACCTTCTCCGGCGTCGCGCGCTCTATCTGGCTCCGGATGACGTCCGCGTTGGAGATGATGCCGACGAGGTTGCCCGCGTCGTCGACGACCGGAAGCTTCTGGATGCCCGACCGCAGGATGACGCGGGCGGCGTCGGTCACCTTCATCTCGGGGTGGGCGACGATGAGGTCCGTCGTCATCACCTTGAATATCGGCGCTCCCTCGTCCGCGAGCAACAGGTCACGCGCACTGACGAACCCTTCGACTTTGCGCCGGTCACAGACGGGGAACCCGCTGTGCTCGTCGCTCTCGGCGATCCGTTTCGCGACCTCGCCGACCGTCTCGTCCGGGGACACCGTCACGACCTCCTGGGTCATGTAGTCCCGTACGCGCGGTTTGCCGCGGTCGCTCGACTCCTCGTCCATGTTCTGCGATACCCGTCGCGCGGGGAAAAATGTGCGTTCTCGCCTCCGTTCGAACGCGAGGCGCGTGGTGACTCACTCCTCGGCGTCGGTGCCGCCGTCGAAGCCGAACTCGGGTTGCTCGGTGGGTCCCCGACCGGGCGACGTCGCCCGCTTGCGGGGCCGTTCGTACCAGGCGTCGAAGAAGCGGTCGGTGATGATGTCGTGTATCACATCGTCTCGCTCGTCGTCGTCTTCGAACTCCCCGAACGCCTGCGTCATCGGTATCTGGGCGCCAGCCATGTCGGCGTGGCCACCGGCGCTTCCGATCTGGGCGAACGCCGCCCGGAGCGTCTCCCCGAGGTCGACGTCGGTCCCCCGGGCCCGTGCCGAGACGTACACCACGTCGTCCATGAAGCCGTAGACGAGGGTCGACGTGATGCCGTCCATCGTCAGCAACTTGTCGGCGGCCTGTGGCAGTGCGTCGCGGTCCCGGACGGTGCCCGCACCGCTGACGAGGACGGAGCCGCGTACGTCCCGGTTCCCGATGGCCTCTGCGAGGGTGTCCATCGTGTCGCCGCTGATGCTCGGCGACTCGATGCGGTCGAGCACCGCCTCGTCGACGGACGGCAACAGCGTCGCGGCCGCCTCGAAGTCGAGTCGGGAGATCTCGCGCCTGAACTCCTGGGTGTCGATCTGAATCCCGTAGAGGAGCGCCGTCGCGGTCCGTTCGTCCAGCGGAACGCCCAGACGCTCGAAGTGGTCCGTCAGGAGCGTACTCGTCGCCCCGACGTCGTACCGGAGGTCCTGATAGCGACCCCGGACCGGCCCGCGAGGCGGGTGGTGGTCGATGACCACGTCGACGTGGACGTCCTCCGGCAACTGGTCGTTCACGCCGGGTCGGGCGTGGTCGACGAGCGCGAACCCGTCGAACTCGTCGAGGTCGTCCGTTCCGGCGAGGATGCGCAGGTCGAGGTCGAGCAGGTTCACCATGGCGCGGTTCTCCTGGTGCGATATCTCCCCGTAGTAACACGCCTGCGCCTCGGTCCCGACCGACTCGGCCAGACGGACGAGCGCCACGGCGCTCGCGATGGCGTCGGGGTCGGGATTGTCGTGCATCACCACCGCGAGTCTCCCGTCCACGCGTTGCAGCACCCGACGGAGTTCCAGCGAGTCCTCGGCCCGACGACCCGAGACGTGGTCGAGGACGGTGGACGCGACGCTCCCGGTCGGGTCGACGACGCGGTCCGCGATGGCCGCGATGGCCTCGCGGTCCGACGGCGTCGCGTCCAGGCCAGTGTAGACCAGCAGGAACGCGTCCGGCCAGCGCTCGCGGGCGACCGTCGCTACACGTCGGTTCTGCTCGTGGTCGTCGCTCGCGACGACCACGACGTCGACGTCGTCTGGCGACGCGAGGGTCGGTGGGTCGGCCGGGTCGCCGACCGAGGCGTCGATGCCCTCCTCCCTGAGCGCGGTGACGCGCCCCTCGTCGGTGCAGATGGCGCGGACGCGTCCGGACGAGTTCCCGACCGTCTCCAGCAGGCGCTGGCCGATGGTCCCGCACCCGAGAACCAGCCGAGACACCATATCCGGCGTTTCCTCTGCGGACGGTAAAACCTACCGACACCACGTGACGGCGGAGAGACAGGTGCGGCCTACAGCAGGGCCGCAGCCGCCTCGATGGCCGCGTCGTAGACCGGGCCGAAGAAGCCGTAGGTGACCGTCGTCATGACGGCCGCGAACACGACGGCGGCGTAGAGACCGACCGGCCTGCTGGAGACCTCCAGCGGCCGGACGTGCTCCGGACGGTCGTCGAACCACAGCGCCTTGACCAGTCGGGAGTAGTAGTAGAGACTCACCGTGCTGTTGACGACCGCGATGGCCGCCAGCCAGATGAACCCGCTGTTGACGGTCGCACCGAACAGCAGGTACTTGCTGAGGAAGCCACCGAACGGTGGCAGGCCGGCGAGCGAGAACATGAACACCGTCATCGCGACGGAGGCGACGGGCGCCTCGCGTCCGAGTCCGGTGTAGTCGTCGAACGTCCGACCGACGTCCCAGTACTCCGCCAGCGCGATGAACAGGAACGCCCCTGTGTTCATGAACCCGTAGACGAACAGGTGCATCATCCCACCGGCGAGGACGAACTGTCCAGCCGCTATCTTCGCGCCGACGTCTGCGCCGCCCGAGAGCGCGGCGAGCGCCATCAGGACGTAGCCCGCGTGCCCGATGGACGAGTACGCGAGCATGCGCTTGACCTTCTCCTGGGTGAGCGCGGCGAAGTTACCGAGCGTCATCGTCACGACCGCGAGTATCTGGAAGACGAGCACCCAGTCGGCCCCGAGGACGAGGAACTGCCCAGCGTCCACCGAGACCTGCAGGAACGCTTCCGTGAACACGCGGAACGCGATGACGAACCCGGCGGCCTTCGACGCCGACGACAGGAAGGCGCTGATGGGTGCGGGTGCGCCCTCGTACGCCTCCGGCGCCCAGAAGTGGAACGGGACGGAGGCGGTCTTGAACGCGATGCCGCCGATGACCATCACGACGCCCATGCCGAGCAGTCCCGTGAAGTCCCCGGTGATGCCCTGCTGGACGGCGGTCAACTGCAGCGACCCGGTCGCGGCGTACACCAGGCTGATGCCGTAGGCGAACACCGCACTCGACAGCGCGCCGATGAGGAAGTACTTCAGTCCCGCCTCGACGCTCCCGCGGTTCTTCTTGAGGAACGCGACGAGCGCGTACGACGGGAGCGAGGCGAGTTCGAGGCTGACGAACACCGTCGCCAGCGAGTTGGCCGACGCCATCAGCGTCATACCCGTCGCCGCCAGCAGGACCAGGGCGTAGTACTCGGCCTGGTAGCTGTGGTCGACGAGGTAGTTGTAGCTCGCGAGCGTGACCATGGCGGTCACGCTGGCGACGATGACGGCGAACAGCAGGCTCATCCCGTCGACGACGAGTGCGTCGCCGAACGGGTTGACCGGGTCGGTCCCCTGCGTGAACAGGAACGCCGCGGCCGTCGCGAGCGCCGCGACCGAACCGGCGGTCGCGAGGCCAGCGACGAGACGGCGGTTCGTCGAGTCGGGGTCGACCGCCAGCGCGATGGCGAACATCGCGAGCAGCGTGAAGCTGACGAACGACCAGCCCAGCGGACCGAGTCCGAACACGCCGGGGAAGAGTATCGCGACCGGAGCCACGGCCAGCGACCCGAGCAGGGTCAGTCCGGCGATGGCGCCCCGTGCGGAGCGACCGATGCTGTCCGCGTAGAGCACGAGCAGGGCCGTGAGACCCAGCAGGAACGTCGGTGCCAGCGACAGCCACGTCGTGTCCGCCATCAGGCACCACCTCCGACGAGGTCGGCGACCGGCCCACTGGCGTCACGGATCATCTCGAAGAAGATGTCGGGCTGGGTGCCGAGTGCGATTATCATCACGAGCAGGACTGCGAGCGGTGCGATGTCGTGCAGCGGTGCCCGCCCGACCTCGTAGTCGGTCTCCAGGCGGAACTGCCCGAACAGCGTGCGCTGCATCGCAAAGAGCAGGTAGCCCGCGACGATGACGATACCGAACATCGCGACTCCGGTGAATATCGGCATCATGTCGTAGTTCGGGACGTTCAGTGCGCCGGCCTGGAACGCGCCGAGGAACACGTAGAACTCGGCTGCGAACCCGGACATCAGCGGCAGGCCCATGTAGCCGAACGCGCCGGCGAGGAAGATGCCGACGGTGTACGGCATCTTCTCGGCCATGCCGGACATGTCCGTGACCATGCGCGTGTGCGTCGTGTTGTAGATGACGCCGACCGCCATGAACATCAGCCCCGAGATGAGGCCGTGAGATATCATCTGGAACGTCGCACCGCCGATGCCGTACAGCGTGTAGGCGATGAGTCCGAGGATGACGTACCCCATCGACGAGACGGACGAGTACGCGACGATGCGCTTGAGGTCGCTCTGTGCGAGCGCGAGCATCGCCCCGTAGATGATGGAGACGAGTGCGAACGCCGCGATGATGGGCATGTTCGCCTGGGCGACGTCCGGCAGCATCGTGAAGTTGAACCGGAGCAGTGCGTAGGTCCCCATCTTCAGCAGGACGCCGGCCAGGAGCACCGACACGGGCGTCGGTGCCTCGACGTGGGCGTCCGGCAGCCAGGTGTGGAACGGGACGACCGGGACCTTCACCGCGAACCCGGCGAACATCGCGACGAACGCCGCCAGCTTCACCGTCGACGGGTCGATGAACCCGAACGCGTCGGGCGTGGCGCCGTCGACGACGAGTGCCTGGGCGACCTCCGGCATCGAGAACGTCGACACCGCGTCGCCGAGGCCGAACACGAGCGCCGCGTAGCCCAGGAACATCACCAGCGAGGCGATGTTCGTGTAGACGAACATCTTGATGGCCGCGTACTTCCGGCGCGGACCGCCCCAGATGCCGATGAGGAAGTACATCGGGACGAGGACGGCCTCCCAGAAGACGAACCAGACGAAGAAGTCGAGCGCGGTGAACACGCCGAGCAGTCCTGCCTCGAGGAACAGCACCAGTGCGTAGAACTGGGACTGGCGGTCGTCGATCGGCGTCCACGCGCTGACGAGTGCGAGCGTCGTCAGGACGCTCGTCAGGACGACGAGCGGCATGCTGATGCCGTCGACGCCGACGAACCACTGGATGTCCGGGAGCGGACCGACGCCGATCCAGGTCTCCCGGCTCATGAACACGACGTCACCGCCGAGTAGTGCGTTCCCCGTGCCGTCGAAGGAGGCCCACATGACGAGGCTGCCGGCGAGGGGGAGCAGGCTCCACGCCGTCGCCAGCTTCGCCGCGTAGCGGTCGGAGCCGGCCATGACGACGAACGATCCGACCAGCGTGACTGCGATGAGCGCCTCTATAGTTCCGTTTATCATGCGAACCACCCCCCTGTGAAGCCGACGATGAGCAGCAACGCGACGAGGCCGAGTGCGAGCAACGCGGCGTAGTTCGTCACGACGCCCGTCTGGATGCGCTTGACGTACGAGCCGCCGGTGATGCTCGACCGGGAGACGCCGTTGACGACGCCGTCGATGACGCCCATGTCGAACTTGTTGGCGGCCTTCGCAAGCGGATAGGTGAGGCCCGTCGCGAGCCACACCTGGTACTCGTCCTGGTAGTAGTTGTTGTACCAGAGCGTCTTGACCGGACCGAGCCTGTCAGTGTGCTCGGTCGGACTCGGGCCCCGGTACAGTGCCACTGCCGCGCCGACGCCCAGCAGTGCGACGACCAGCGAGATGCCGGCCGCGACGATCGCCGGGATGGGCGCACTGCCGTGACCGAACTGTGCGCCGTAGTCGGCGAAGATGAGACCCTCCTCGCCGGTGTAGTGGTGGGCGGTGAGCGCGTGGAACGGCTCGGCCGCGTTCTCACCGGCATCGAGGTAGTGGTGGAGTTCTTCGATTCCCAGCGGGACCGCGTTGACGAAGCCAGCCACGGTCGCCAGGACGCCCAGCACGACCAGCGGGGCCTTCACGTTCCACCGGACGCCGTGCGGGTCGCGGGCGGTGTCGGTCCGGGGTTCACCGTGGAAGGTCAGGAAGACCATCCGGAAGGTGTAGAACCCGGTGAACAGCACCGCGAGCATCCCCATGCCGTACGCGACGAGCATGAGCGTTCCCTGGATACCGGCCGTGTTGGCGGCGTGTTCGAGGGTGATGAACAGCGCCTCGTCCTTCGACCAGAAGCCAGCGAACGGGAAGATGCCCGCGAGCGCGAGCGACCCGGCGAGGAACGTGGCGTAGGTCACGGGCATCTTGTCCTTCAGTCCACCCATGTCCCACATGTCCTCGTTGTGGTGCATCGCGATGATGACCGACCCCGCACCGAGGAACAGCAGCGCCTTGAAGAAGGCGTGGGTCATCAGGTGGAAGGTCGCTGCGACGTAGCCGCCACCGCCCAGCGCCAGCATCATGTAGCCGTACTGGGAGATGGTCGAGTACGCGAGCACCTGCTTTATCTCTCGCTTGACGACGCCCATCGTGGCGGCGAACAGCGCGGTGAACCCGCCGGTGAGCGCGATGAGCGCGAGCACCGTCGGGAGCAGCGCGTAGAAGCCGTACATCCGGGCGACGAGGTAGACGCCGGCCGCCACCATCGTCGCCGCGTGGATGAGCGCCGAGACCGGGGTCGGACCTTCCATTGCGTCGGGCAGCCACGTGTGCAGCGGGAACTGCGCGGACTTGCCGATGACGCCACCGAGGACGAGCAGTCCGAGCACCGGGAACCACGCCTCGGGACCCATCCCGAGGAACGTGTTCAGTTCGCCCGCCGAGCCCTGCAGCGCCTGCTCGGCGAGGACGGGGAACGACTCCTGGCCCTCGACGCCGACGAATCGGCTCGTCCCGAACGTCGCGACGATGCCGACGACGCCGATGAGGAAGAAGTAGTCACCGAAGCGGGTGACGAGGAACGCCTTCTTCGCCGCGGACGGCGGCCCGTCCTGGCGGAACCAGAAGCCGATGAGCAGGTACGAACACAGACCCACCAGCTCGAAGAACATGAACGCCATGAGGAGGTTGTCCGCCATGACGAACGCGAGCATCGAGAAGGTGAACAGTCCGAGTTCGGAGTAGTAGCGCGGAAGCCCGGTCTCTCCCTCGTCGTTCATGTAGCCGAGGCTGAACACGTGGACGAGGAACGCGATGAGCGAGACGATGACGAGCATCAGCGCCGACAGCGGGTCGATGAGGATGCCGAAGTGAAGCGGCACCTCCTCGGCGGCCGACCAGGTGAAGAGGTCAGCCTGGTAGGCCGACCCGCCGAAGACGGTCACCATCGCGAACAGCGAGAGCACCAGCGACGCGCCCGTCGCGAGGATTCCGCCGAGTGCGCCCTTCTTCGGCATGTAGTTACCGAGTGCGAGCGCGACCAGGAAGGACGCGAACGGGAGCGCTACGATAGCCGGCGCGAGTTCGAATGCGAGTTCTCCTGCCATCGTCACCACCTCATCGTCGTGGCGTCAGCCACGTCTACGTCTTCGAAGTTGCGGTACAGTACGAGGATGATCCCGATACCGACGGCGACCTCTGCGGCGGCCAGCGCCATCGTGAACAGCGCGAACGTCTGGCCGGTGAGGTTGCCCCAGTACTGGCTGAACGCGACCAGGTTGATGTTGGCCGCGTTGAGCATCAGTTCGACCGACATCAGGAACATCAGCGCGTTCCGGCGCGTGAGGATGCCGAAGAGGCCGGCACAGAAGACGGCCCCCGACAGGAGGAGGTAGTACATCGTGTCGACCGCCATCAGTCGTCACCTCCGTCCTCGATGCCGCCGTCCGCGGCGACCCCGCCGGCGGTGTCGTCGGTGTCGCGCAGGCCGAGTGCGGTGACGACCTCGCCGCCTTCTTCGCGGCGAGCGAGCATCACTGCCCCCACGATCGCCCCGACGAGCACCAGGTCGATTATCTCGAACGCGACGAGGAACGTCTCGCCGGGCGCCGAGCGCTGTTCACTGTCGATCGCGAACATCAGGTAGCCGAGGTTCTCCGTGATGGTGGTCCGGGAGACGGCGAAGACCTGGTCGGCCTGCCCGTCGCCGTTCGAGTCCACCTCGACGAAGTCGACGTTCGCGTCGGGACTGTCCGCAACCGAGACGTTCGCCGCCTCGGCACCCCCTGCGTCGACCGCGAGGGCGTAGGTCTGCCCGCCGACGGTCTTCGTCTCGTACGTGCCGGTGAGGTTCCCGGACTGGAGCGATTCGTTCTGTATCGTCGTCGCCTCGTTGAAGCCCGCCGGGTCTCCCAGCGGGGCGTTGACGAACGTCACCACCATGATGACGAACAGGGCGACTGCGACGATGCCCGGCAGGAGATGCCTGCCGAATCGTAGTTTCGGACGTGTTGTCATGCCTGTACCACCTCCGTGCCGTCGTCTTCGCGAATCAGCATCACGGCGAACGTGATCAGGATGAGTACCCCGCCGACGTAGACCAGTATCTGCATTGCGGCGAGGAACTCGGCCTGTTGCATCACGTAGTGCACCGCGACGCTGAGCAGGGCGACGCCCAGGAGGAGTGCGGAGTGCCACACGTCCTCTACGAGGACGACGCCGACGCTGCTTGCCACCGTGACGATGGCGAAGAGCGCGAAGGCGACGAGTTCTGCGAGTGCCATTGTTTTGGGTTCTCCTGTCGCTGTATGTTGAAGATTTCGAGACGGTCGCACCGTCTACTGGTAATCGACCTCGCCCTCGCCCTCGCCAATCCACGCACCGCGGTCCGGTTCGCGGGACTCGAGTGGGTCGATATCCTTATACCAGGGGACGCTCTTGAGCTGTTCCTTGTTGTAGACGAGGTCGTCTTTGGTGTCGCCGGTGAACTCGAAGTTCTGCGTGAGCAGGATCGCGTCCACGGGACAGACCTCCTCACAGAGCCGGCAGTAGATGCACTGCCCGATGTGGAGGTTGTACTCCTCGCCGTTTCGCTGTGCGTCCGTCACGATGTGAATCGTGTCGTTCGGACAGACGTTCTCGCACTGGCGGCACCAGATGCAGCGCTCCTGGCTGAACTTGTGGACGCCACGGAACCGTGGCGACACCTCCGGCGGCGTGTCCGGGTACTCGACGGTGAACGTCGAGCCGTCCAGTGCGTGCTTCATCGTCGTCGCCATGGATTTCAGTATCCCAATCATGCTATCACCCCGACGAGGAGTGCGGTGAGCAGCAGGTTCGCGAACGAGAGCACGAGCATGCCCTTCCAGCCGATCTGGATGAGCTGGTCGATGCGCAGTCGCGGAACCGCAGAGCGCGCCCACTGCGTGAACAGGAACACGCCCCATATCTTGATCGTGAACCAGATGAACCCGGGCAGGATGGGTCCTGCGGGGCCACCCAGGAACAGCGTCGCGATGATGGCGCCACCGAGGAAGATGTGCAGGAACTCGCCCAGGTAGATGAGGACGAAGTAGACCGAGGAGTACTCGGTCTGGTACCCTGCGACGATCTCGGTCGGTGCCTCGGGGATGTCGAACGGGTTACGGCCGACCTCCGCGAGGTTCGCCACCAGGAACAGCGCGAACGCGAACGGGTTGACGAACGCGAACCACGAGGGGATCGCGAGTCCGCCGACCGTGAACAGCGTCTGCTGCTGGGTGGCGACTATCTCGCCCATCTGGAGGCTCTGCGTGAACAGGACCACCGACGCGCCCGTGAGGACGAGCGGAATCTCGTAGGCGATGTTCTGTGCGATGGCACGAAGCGCGCCGAGCATCGAGTACTTGTTCGCGGACGCGTAACCCGCCATCGTCAGTCCGAGGGTGGCGATGGAGGCGACCGCGAAGACGTAGGCCAGCCCCGATTCGGGGTCGGCCAGGTGGATGTTGATGCCGAAGATGTCCCCCATCGGGATGACCGCGAACCCGAGGAGTGCGGACCCCGCGACGACGACCGGTGCGAGGTCGAACGCGGGCCGGTCTGCGTTCTCGGGGATGATGAGTTCCTTCGAGAGCAGTCGAACGGCGTCAGCCACGATGATGAGGAGGCCGAACGGTCCGACGCGGTTGACCGCGATGCGGTCGGTGAAGGCGGCGGTTATCTTCCGTTTCGCCCACGGGCCGGCGACGCCGGTGTAGGCGAGCATCACGTTCCCGATGAGGAACGCGCCGAGGAACGCCGCGACGAACTGCCCGAGTGCGGTGTCGGGCAGTCCGAGGGCGGTCCGGATGGTCTCCGGGAGGAGTTGTTCCGTCGCCATCAGCGGTCCACCTCCCCGAGCACGATGTCGAGGCTACCGAGCGAGGCGATGAGGTCCGGGATGTACTCGCCCTGCGACATCTCGCCGAGCGTCTGCAGGTTCGAGAAGCTGGGACTCCGGATCTTGAACCGGCCGGGCTTGTCGGTGCCGTCGGACCGGATGTAGATGCCGAGTTCGCCCTTCGCGCCCTCGACGGCGCGGTACGTCTCGGTGTCGGCGTCCGGCTTGAGCGTCCGGGGGACGTTGGACTGGATGGTCCGGTCGTCCTCGGGCCACTCCTCGAGCAGGTCGACGCACTGTTCGATTATCTTCGCGGACTCCTCGACCTCCTGCAGGCGCACGAGCACGCGCGAGTAGTTGTCACAGCCGTCCTCGGTGACGACGTTCCAGTCGAGGTTCTCGTAGTAGCCGTAGGGGTCGTCCCGCCGGAGGTCGTAGTCGACGCCCGACCCACGTGCGACGGGCCCGGTGGCCCCGTACTGCTTCGCGACGTCGGGGTCGAGGTAGCCCGTGTCGACGCACCGGAGCTGGAAGATCTCGTTCGACGTGACCATGTCGTGGTACTCCTCCAGCTTCGCGGGCAGGTCCTCGAGGAAGTCCCGCGACTTCTCGAAGAACTCGTCACGCGGTTCGGGGAGGTCCCACGCGACCCCGCCGAGTCGGAAGTAGTTGAACATCAGCCGCTGCCCGGTGAGGTCTTCGAGGATGTTCTGGACGACCTCCCGGTCGCGGAACGCGTACTGGAAGATCGCGGTGAAGTCCCCGTAGACGTCGAGTGCGAACGTCCCGAGCGCGAGCATGTGCGCCGCGATGCGACAGAGTTCGGCACCCATCGTGCGGATGACCTGTGCGTACTCGGGCACCTCGATGTCGGCGAGGTCCTCCGCCGCACGGGCGTACGCCCACTCGTTGAGGAGGCCGGCGGAGACGTAGTCCCACCGGTCCGGGTACGGCATTATCTGGTGCCGGTAGGTGCCGGACTCGCACATCTGCTCCTCGCACCGGTGGAGGTAGCCGATGTCGGGGTCGACGTCGGCGACCGTCTCGCCGTCGAGGACCGTCTTCACGTGCAGGACGCCGTGCGTCGCCGGGTGGTGCGGGCCGATGTTGAGGAACATCGTGTCCGCCTCCTGGTCCCGGTGGTCCCTCTGGAGCGGGTTGTCCCACTCGCCGAGGGTGACGACCTGCGGACTCTCCTGGTCGTAGCCCAGTCCCAGCGGATGCCCCTGCCACGTGTCGGGGAGCAGGATGCGTCGCGGGTCGGGGTGGCCCTCGTACTCGATGCCGACGAGGTCGAACGCCTCGCGCTCGTGCCAGTCGGCGGTCCTGAACACCGGTTCGACCGTCTGGCTGACCGGTTCGTCCTTCGACGCGGGGACGACGACGCTGACCTCCTGGGTCGGGTCGTCGTACTTCTTCATGTGGTAGATGGACTCGTACCGGTCCTCGTACTCCTGTGCGGTGAGACACGAGAGGTGGTCGAATCCGGCCTCGTCCCGGAGCCTGAACAGCGCCTCCTGCACCTCGTCGGGACGGACGACGACCGCCGTCTCGGCGTTCAGGTGCTCCTCGGTGTCGAGGACGAGGTCGCCGAGCAGGTCGAGGACCTGGTCCTCGGTGACTGCAGGCGCGACCTCGGTCCCCCTGTCCGGTCGTTCCAGGCTCATGGTGAATCAGCCCAGTTGTACCGCATCGCGAGGGTGTCTTCGTCTATCTGGTCGGCCAGTTTGTCGATGACCTCGTCGCGTTCCATGTCGCCGAAGCGCTCCAGTTCGTACGGCTTGACGACGACCGGCGAGGACTCGCCGTTCGCGACGCGCTCCTGAAGCTTGGCGACGCCGTAGATGAGCGCCTCCGGGCGCGGTGGGCAACCGGGGACGTGGATGTCCACGGGGATGACCTCCTCTGCACCCTTGATGACGTTGTAGCCCTCCTGGAACGGGCCGCCGGAGATGGTACACGAGCCCATGCCGACGACGAACTTCGGTTCGGGCATCTGGTCGTACACGCGCTTCATGCGCGGCGCGAACTTCGAGACGATGGTCCCGGGGACGATGATGACGTCCGCCTGTCGCGGCGACGCACGCGGGATGCCCGCCCCGAAGCGGTCCAGGTCGTGCTTGATGGCGTACGTGTGTATCATCTCGATGCTGCAGCACGCGATCCCGAACTGCAGCATGAACATCGACGACCCCCGGACCCAGTTCATGAACTTGTCGAACTTGGTGAGGATGAACGGGGACGACCCGAACGCCTCCCGCAGCGTCGAGTTGAACCGGTCGTCGAGGCCCTCACCCATTCGGGCGTCGCGCGTCTTTGTCAGTGCGTCTGTACTCCCGCCGCTGTCTGTAGGGTTGTCGCTGCTCATCGTTTTGCCTGTACCTGTGATTCAGAGCGTGAGCTCTTGGCCCAGTCGACCGCACCGTTGTGCCAGGCCCACGCGAGCCCCGCCACGAGAACAGTGATGAACACCAGCATCGGAACCAGAACCGGGCCGAGCGCCGTTCCGCCTTCGAGAGCAGACCCGTAGATGACCGTCCACGGGAATATGAGGACGGTTTCGATGTCGAAGACGACGAACAAGAGCGCGACCATGTAGTACTGGATGTTGAAACGGATTCGGGTCCCGCCTGTGGGAACCTCACCGCTCTCGTACGTGGTTCGCTTACTGTCTTCGGGTACGCTCGGTCGGAGCAGTGCCGACACTGCCATCATGCCGAGTGGAATCAGCACTCCAACGAGTGCGAGCGCCCCTATGGCTATCCATGGATTCATGCCGTATTCTCCGTAACATCCGGGGGTTTGAAGCGCACCCATATAAGGGTTGATTGTTGCAATTTCAGGCTGTGCTGGTGGTTTCCCCTGTTCGAAGCGGTCGACCGGACTGGTCCGATAGTGTCCCCGAGAAGAGATGTCCGGGCGGCGGTCAGTCGCGCTGGTCGACGAACCCCGGCGTCCCGAGTTCGTGGAGTCGGCGCGACGTCGTCGCGACGTCGTCCTTGAGGGACTCGTGGTAGTCGACGAGTCGCTCTCGCAGTTCGTCGTGTTCGCGTGCGAGAATCATCGCGGCCGAGAGCGCGGCGTTGAACGACTTCCCGGCGTCGACGGCCGTCAGCGGCGCGCCCTGGGGCATGCCGATGACGGAGTCGACGCTCTTCTCCTGGACCGGGACGCCGACCACGGGGACGGGGAAGGCGATGGAGGCGGTCATGTTGGGGAGGTCCGCCGACTTGCCGCCCGCTCCCGCGACGACGACGTCGATGCCGCGGTCCTCGGCCGTCTCGGCGTAGGCGTACATGAGTTCGGGCGTGCGGTGGGCCGAGACGACGTACGTCTCGAACGTGAACCGCTCCGCCGGCGGGTCGTCGTAGTCCGTCACCTCGGCGAAGCCGAGTTCGTCCACGAGCGCGTCGTACGCACCGGGACGGCCGGACTCGGAGCCCATCATCACGTCGAGGTCCGAGTCCGACCCCATGACGATGCCGACGTCTGGCGTCTCCGCGGCCGGTCTGTCGCGCTGTGCCTCCGCGTGCAGGTCGTCGATGAGGTCGTCGAGTGGGTCGGTCATGGATGTCTCACGCGAATTCGAGTCCGTCGACGAGCGCCCGGGCGCTCGCCAGCAGGTCGTCGGTCGAGTCGTCGTCGGTGGCCACGCAGGTCACGTGACCCATCTTCCGCAGCGGGCGGGTCTCGCGCTTCCCGTACCAGTGCAGGTTCGCACCGGGCGTCTCCAGGACGCGTTCGACGCCGTCGACGCGAGCAGACCGCGAGGCGTCGCCGGTCCCGAGGACGTTCTTCGAGACGGTCGGTGCACGCAGGGCGGTCGCCCCGAGGGGCCACCCGACGACGGCGCGGAGGTGCTGTTCGAACTGCGACGTGAGCGCCCCCTCGATGGTCCAGTGACCCGAGTTGTGAGGGCGGGGCGCGATCTCGTTGACGAGCACGTCGCCGTCGGTCGTCTCGAACAGTTCGACGGCGTAGACGCCGCGTCCGTCCAGCAGGTCGAGCACCTCGTGGCCGACGGCCTCGGCACGGGACGCCACCGCGTCGCCAGACCTGGCTGGCACGACGGTCTCTCGCAGTATCTCCTCCTCGTGGACGTTCTCGCCGATGGGGAACGTCGCAACCTCGCCGTCGCCCTTCGCGGCGACGACGGACGTCTCGCGCTCGTAGTCGACGAACGCCTCGACCATCGCGGGGCCGGCGACCGCGTCGAGGGCGTCCGCCGCGTCATCGACCGATTCGACGGGGACGTTCCCGCGACCGTCGTAGCCGCCGGTCCGGGCCTTGAGCATGGCCGGCGTGCCGAGGTCGTCGAGCGCGTCGCGCAGGTCGTCGACGTCGTCGACGCGCCGGAACGGCGGGACGGGCACGCCGGCGTCGTCGAGTGCACGCTTCTGGTGCAGTTTGTCGTGGATGAGCGCCAGCGTCGACGGGTCGGGGTGACACGGGACGCCGGTGTCCTCGCTGATGTCGGCGAGCACGTCCTGGTCCGCCAGTTCGATCTCGAACGTGAGGTAGTCGGCGCGCTCGGCGAGCGCCCGGATGGCGTCCTCGTCGTCGAAGTCGGCGACGAGCTGGTCGCGGGCTACCGGCGCTGCCGGGCACTCCGGCGTCGGGTCGAGGACGACGAGGTCGATACCGAGCGGTGCCGCCGCTTCGCCGAGCATCCGCCCGAGCTGTCCACCGCCGACGACGCCGACGGTCGGGCCGGGTAGGCTCGCAGGCATGTAGTCGCCGGTTCAGAATGAGCGCGCTTAACGCTTGCTTTCGCGGTCGTCCGTCTTCGAGGCCACGAACAGCACCGTCGGGGTGCCGCCGGCCGTGACGTTCACCCGGTATCGCTCGTAGCCGCCACCGAGATAGGTCGAGACGCGGTCGGCGTGGGTGGCGCGCGTGACGACGACGGGCGGGTTCGACGCCAGTGCGTGCGAGA
This sequence comes from Haloarchaeobius marinus, assembly GCF_051207415.1. NCBI lineage: Archaea > Methanobacteriati > Methanobacteriota > Halobacteria > Halobacteriales > Halorubellaceae > Haloarchaeobius > Haloarchaeobius marinus. The sequence continues at coordinate 247,784 of NZ_JBPKGD010000005.1, forward strand.
GTTCGGAGACGTTCCGGGCGCTCGTGGACTCCATCCCCGCCTGCTCGAAGTACCAGGGGAGCGGCAGGCGGTGGTACCAGTTCTCGTTGTCGGCCACCGTCGTCCACTCGTCGTCCCGCCAGCCCCACTCGTCCTCGACCGGGAGGGCGTCGGCCGCCGATTCGTCGTCCATCGCGAAGAACGCGCCGTAGTAGACCACGTCCGGCCCCTCGGCGTTCCCGGCGGCGGCCGCCTCCGCGTGGGCGACGGCGGGCCGGAGGTCGGTCCCAGGCTGGCCGGTCTGGACGAGGACGTTGTCGGGAGACGTCGGCCCGAGATAGGACGTCTGGACGGCCGCCCCGGCCGCGGCCCCCGTCGCGCCGGTCAGGACGAGGACGGCGAGCGACGCCGAGACGACCCGCCGGTCGGCGACCGCCTCGCGCCCCCACCGCCAGGCGAGCGACAGGCCGACGGCGGCGGGGACGGCCAGCGGGACGGCGACGTGGACCGCGTGCCACGGTCCCTTCCCGTACATGACGACGGGATAGAGCGCCACGCTGGCGAAGCCCCAGTAGGCGCTGAAGGCGACAACGTCACGCGGCCCGCCGTCGCCGTAGCGGTCCGCGAGGAAGCCGACGAGGCCGAACAGGCACGTCACCGCAGCACCGGCGACAAGTGCCCGCAGGAAGAAGGGGCCGTAGTCGAGGATTCCCTGGTCCTGGGCCGCACCGAACCAGAGGTCACTCGCCGCGTCCCAGCTGTCGAACAGCGCCGCTTCGACGAGACCGGGCAGGACCGCCGGGGTCGTCCACAGCGCGTCGAGCGTCGCACCCCGCGGAACGTACGCGACGGTGACGACGAGCATGAAGAGGACGCCGGCGAGCAGTGCCGGGGCGCGCCAGAGGTGGAGCGTCCGGCCGGCGGCCGACCCCCGGAGCAGGACGCCGAGGACGTACGCCGCGGCGACGACCCACGCGACGGCGTACGTTGCGAGGACGGCCTCGCCGACGAACAGGAGCAGGGCGAACGCGGCCGCCCCGACGCCGATGACGACCGCGGCCCCCTCGCCGTCCTCGGGCAGCGTCCACAGCGCACAGCGGACGGCGACGAGCAACAGCACGATGGCGACCAGGAGCGTCGTCCCGTCGACCAGCCAGAGGACCACGGGGTTCAGGACGGCGAACAGGACGACCGGTCCGTCGATGCGCGACCGGAGCCAGTCGGGGACTGCGACCCGGCGGTCCCCCGAACCGACGAGCGACCAGCGCTTCCGGAACAGTCGGTGGTCGACCAGCAACGCACCCGAACCGACCCAGCACGCCGCGTAGACCAGCGCGTTCTCCTTCGAGGCCACGGCCAGCGCGAAGGCCACGCTCGCTGCGTAGAGGTACCGCGGGTCCCGGGTGTCGGCGAGTCTGACGGCCAGGCCGACCGCCACGAGCGCGAACGTCGCCACGAGGACGTCGGTCCTGGCGAACCGCGAGTAGTACAGGAGCGCGGGGTTGAGCGCCAGCAGTCCGGCCAGGGCGACCACCTCGCTCCGCCGGAGGTGTTCCCTGAACAGCCACGCCGACAGCGGGAGGAGGCCACCCACGAGTGCCGGGACCAGTCGAACGACGGCGTCGCCCGGGCCGAGCAACCCGACTAGTAGTTCGTTCGCATGCGCGAGCAACGGGCCGTGGAGGATGGGCCGGTACTCCCAGGTCCCCGTCGCAGCGTATCGGAGGACCGCGTACCCGTGTCGTGCCTCGTCCCAGTGGGCCGTCCGCGCACCGAGGTCGTAGAGCCGCATCGCGCTGGCGAGGAGGGCGGCGGCCAGAACGGCCCCGAGGAGGCGCGAGTCGGGAGCCGTGTGGTCGGCTTCGGTGGCGTCGGACGCGTTCGCGTCGACTCTCCGCCCGCCGTCGGACCCGTCTCCCGACACCGCGTCTGCCATTGCTGTCGAACTGACCGCCGCGGGGTGAAACGCTTTCTGTTCCGGTTCCCCGCCTCGTCGGACACGACACCGGTGACGAACTGGCCGTCGAAACCTGCTATCACGCCGCATTGTCCATAACGGTAGACCTTTGACCGACGCTTCCGACCCATCTCGCATGACCTCGCTCGGACTGGTGGTCGCTGAGTTCAACGCCTCGGTCACCGAGGAGATGGAGACGGTCGCCCGAGAAGCGGCGGCCGACGCCGGTGCAGACGTCGTCGAGACGGTCCACGTCCCGGGCGTGTACGACTCGCCGCTGGCCGCGGACCGCCTCGCGCGCCAGGACGACGTCGACGCCGTCGCGGTCGTCGGTGCCATCGTCACCGGCGACACCGACCACGACCAGGTCATCGGGCACGCGGCCGCACAGAAGTTGACCGACGTGAGCCTGGAGCGCGACCTGCCGGTCACGCTCGGCGTCACCGGTCCCGGCATGAGCGGCGCCGAGGCGCGCGAACGCGTCGGGAACGCCGCGAAGGCCGTCGAGGGAGCAGTCTCACTCGTCGAAGAACTATGAAATTCGCAGACAGAGTCACGAGAGTCGAACCGTCCGCGACGCTGGCCATCTCGAACAAGGCGTCGGCACTCGAAGCCGACGGCGTAGACGTGGTGGACCTCAGCGTCGGCGAACCGGACTTCCCCACCCCCGAGAACGTCGTCCAGGCGGCGAAGGACGCGCTGGACGCCGGACACACGGGATACACGTCGTCGAACGGCATCCCCGAACTGAAGGCGGCCATCGCGGAGAAACTGGCCGACGACGGACTGGACTACTACTCGGCCGACCAGATCATCGTCACCCCCGGCGGGAAGCAGGCGCTGTACGAGATAATCACGGCGCTCATCGACGACGGCGACGAGGTCGCCCTGCTGGACCCGGCGTGGGTCTCCTACGAGGCGATGGTGAAACTCGCCGGCGGGTCGCTGACCCGCGTCGACACGGCCAGACACGACTTCGAACTCGAACCGGCGCTCGACGACCTGGCCGACGCGGTCTCCGACGAGACGGAACTGCTCGTCGTCAACTCGCCCGGGAACCCCCACGGGGCGGTCTACTCCCGTGAGGCACTGGAGGGCGTGCGCGACCTCGCCGTCGAACACGACTTCCTCGTCATCTCCGACGAGATATACAAGGAGATAACCTACGGCGTGGAGGCCATCTCGCTCGGCACGCTCGACGGGATGGAAGACCGCACCATCACGGTCAACGGCTTCTCGAAGGCCTACTCGATGACGGGGTGGCGACTCGGCTACTTCGCCGCGCCGTCGGAACTGGTCGAACAGGCCGGGAAGCTTCACAGCCACTCCGTCTCCTGTGCCGTGAACTTCGTCCAGCACGCCGGCGTCGAGGCCCTGCAGCACACCGACGAGGCCGTCGTCGAGATGACCGAGGCGTTCGAGGAGCGCCGCGACCTGCTGGTCGACCTGTTCGCCGACCACGGCGTCGACGTCGACGCGCCCGAGGGTGCGTTCTACCTGATGCTGCCCGTCGACGACGACGACACCGCCTGGTGCGAGGGCGCCATCGAGGACGCCCACGTCGCCACCGTCCCCGGCAGCGCGTTCGGCACGCCCGGGTACGCACGACTCTCCTACGCCGCAAGCGAGGACCGCCTCCGGGAGGGCGTCGAGCGACTGGCCGACGAAGGCTACCTCTGAGAAGCGGCACAGCTATCGTCGAGAATCCGTTTCCGCGGCCGCCGTCGCACGCTCGACCGGTCGGTCACCCGCGTAGTTCGAGGATACGGTCTACGATGCGCCCCGTCGAGAGCAGTTCGCCCTCGTACTTCGGGTCCCTCCCGCTGACCCGGCGGACCTCGCAGTCGATTCCCCGGGTCGCCAGCGCGTCGGCGATGGCCTCCTCGTCGTGGTGCTGGTCGTGGCCGAGGACGATGTAGTCGGGCCGGATGCGTTCGATGGGGACGAAGATGTCCTCGGTGTGGCCGAGGTGCGCCTCGTCGACCACGTCGAGGGCGGCGACCATGTCCCGGCGCTGTCGGTCCGGAAGTATCGGCTTCTCCTTGTGTGTGACATTCTCCCGTCTCGCGATGATGACGTGGAGTTCCTCGCCCAGCGCGGCGGCCTCGGTCAGGTAGTGGACGTGGCCGGGGTGGAGGATGTCGAACGTTCCCTGTGCGATGACGGTCGTCGGTGTCTCAGTCATGATCTCGTCGCAGTTCCGCGTCGATGTCTGCCTGTGTGAAGTCGAAGAACTCGTCGGCGCTGGGCAGGTCGACGTCCAGCACCCGGAGGGTCCGCCGGTCGCCGTGCTGGTCGAACGCCCGCCAGTCGTCGGGTCCGTACGGCTCGCCCATGATGATGTGGACCGTCCCGGAGGTGAACGTCGCCAGGTCCTCGTCGCTGGGTCGGAGGACGCCGTTCGGGTGCGAGTGGATGCTCCCGAGCGACCGGACGTCGTTCGGTATCATGTTCGAGTCCACGGTCGCACTCACCGGGTTCGACCGGGTGCCGGGGATGACGAGGACGTCGGTGATGACCTGCCCCCGAGCGTCCAGTCCGAGGCGACTCGCGTCCGTTCCGCGGAGCATCCCCATGTACTCGTTCGGGTGCGTGTCCTCGGCGGACTCCAGCGCGAACTCGAGGGTCTCGCGGGCGATGCCCACGACGCCCTCGCGCTGGAAGAACCGGTCGAGCAGTCCCATGTGCCTCCCTCGCGCCTCGGCGGTGCTAAACGTTCCGAAAGCCTCGCTCGTCTTGACAAGCGTTATACGCGGTCGTTTCGAACGAACTCGTAAGATGACATCCCACTCCGTCGACGACGACGCTGACGACGAGGGTGTGCCGGTCGTGTTCGACCTCGCGCCCGATTGTACCGTCGACGACGTCGAGACAGACGCGGCGTATCTCGCCACGGTCAACGGTATCGTCGAGTACGGCATCTTCGTCGACCTCTCGGACTCCGTCTCCGGTCTCGTTCACGAATCGAACCTCAGCGGCACCTACGCGGTCGGCGACGAACTCGTCGTCGAGGTGGACAACGTCCGCGACGACGGCGACATCTCCTTTGCGACGGTCGACCTCGACGACTTCCGCGTCGAACCGGTCGCACACGACTACCGCCCGACGGCGACGACCGCACTCGACACCAACCTGGGTGACCAGGTGCACGTCGAGGGCACCGTCACCCAGATCAAACAGACCGGCGGGCCGACGATATTCCAGGTCCGCGACGAACACGGCGTCGTCCCCGCCGCCGCGTTCGAGGCGGCCGGCGTTCGTGCCTACCCCGACGTGACGGTCGACGACGTGGTCCGCGTGACCGGCGTCGTCGAGACCCGCGAGGACGCGACCCAGCTGGAGGTCGGCGCCCTGACGCTCCTCGAGGGCGAAGCGGCGGCCGAGGTGCGCGAACGACTCGACGCCGCGACCGCGGAGCGCGCCGAACCGCACGACGTCGACCCACTCGTCGACTGGCCCGCGTTCGAGAAGCTTCGCGACGACATCCGCGACGTCGCACGCCTGCTGCGCGAGACGGTCATCGAGGGTCGACCCATCCGCGTCCGGCACCACGCCGACGGCGACGGGATGTGCGCCTCGGTCCCCGTCCAGCGCGCCATCGAGGCGTTCATCGCCGAGGTCCACGAGGACCCGAGCGCCGCCCGGCACCTGTTCAAGCGCCTCCCGAGCAAGGCACCGTTCTACGAGATGGAGGACGCCACGCGCGACCTGAACTTCGCGCTCGAGGACCGCGAGAAGCACGGCCAGAAGCTCCCACTCGTGCTGATGCTCGACAACGGTTCGACCGCGGAGGACGTCCCCGCCTACGAGACGCTCGCGCACTACGACATCCCCATCGTCGCGCTCGACCACCACCACCCGGACCCCGAGGCGGTCGAACCGCTGCTCGACGCCCACGTCAACCCGTACCTCTACGGCGAGGACTATCGCATCACGACGGGCATGATGTGCGTCGAACTCGCCCGGATGATCTACCCGGACCTCACCGACAACCTCCGGCACGTGCCGGCCGTCGCCGGACTCTCGGACCGCTCCAAGGCGGAGGTGATGGACGACTACCTCGACCTCGCCGCAGCGGAGGGCTACGACGAGGACGACCTGCAGGACATCAGCGAGGCGCTGGACTACGGCGCACACTGGCTCCGCTACGACTCGGGTCGCCACCTCATCGACGACGTGCTCAACATCGGCGTCGACGACGAGTCCCGCCACCGCGAACTCGTCGACTTCCTCGCCGAGAGCGCTCGGGAGGCCGTCGACGACCAGCTGTCGGCCGCCATGCCCCACGTCGAACACGAGGAACTCCCGAACGACGCACACCTCTACCGCATCGACGTCGAGAACTACGCCCACCGGTTCACGTACCCCGCACCGGGGAAGACCACCGGTGAGATTCACGACCGGAAGGTCACCGAGACGGGCGACCCCGTCATCACAATCGGGTACGGCCCCGACTTCGCCGTCCTCCGGTCCGACGGCGTCCGACTCGACATCCCGCGGATGGTCTCCGAACTCGACGACGAGATCGTCGGTGGCGGCGTCTCCGGCGGCGGTCACCTCGTCGTCGGTTCCATCAAGTTCGTGAAGGGTCGCCGCGAGGAGGTCATCGACGCCCTCGTCGAGAAGATGGCCGAGGCCGACATCGACGAGGAACTCAGCAGCACCTCGCCCATCTCGGAATAGACCCGGTCGGTCCGTCTCGACTCTACGTCCCTCGTTCTTCGCCGTCGACTGCGGTCTGCCCATCGCCGTCACTACCGGAGGGGTTCCTCCGGTTCGACCGTCCCGAACTCGACGCGACGAGACAGCACCAGGAGTGCGAGCGCCGCGGCCGCGACGGCCGCGACGCCGAGTAGTCGGTCGCCGCCGGGACTGCTACCCCTGCCCCGCCAGTCGGCGTCGAACGCGGCGGCGTAGTACCGCCCGACCTCGTCGCCGGTCACGACGACGGCTACCTCGCGGTTGTCGCGCAACGAGTTCCGGTTCCAGTTGACGCTCCCGACGACGACGTGGCGTTCGTCGACGACCACCCCCTTCGCGTGGAGTGTCTCGAATCTGCCTCCGGGGTCGACCAGTCGGGCCCGGAGGTCCAGGTTCTCGCGGTCGGCGACGGCGTTCAGTCGGTCGACGACGCGACCGTTCGCGTCCTCGGCGTACCACGCACTGCTCAGGAGGACCCGGACCCGAGTCCCGTTCCGGGCCGCGGCGAGCGTCGCACGCACCAGCGGTCCGTCGACGCCGCCGGCGTCCATCTGCTCGATTCGGACCGACGAGTTCGCGCCGGCGACGAGCGAGACGAGTTCGGTCTCGGCGTTGTCCGGGGCGACGAGCACCGTAACGGACTCGACGTCGACCGTCGCCGGGTCGACCCGACTCGGGTAGTCGCCGGCCGCCCGGGTCGACTCGACCGGCGAGACCCGGGCACGGTACCGGGGCCACGGGATGGCGTCGTGGGCGCGCCAGTCGGCACGGAACGTCCTGTTCAGCGCATCCACGGCGACGCTTCCGTCGGTCAGTTCGACGCCCCACCCGCGATTGGCGTGTCCACCGGACCCCGACGGCTTCCAGTTCTCGGTGAGCACGAGTGCCCGGTCGTCGGCGACGACGTACTTCGCGTGGTGGAAGTCGTATCGCGCCGCGTCACCCCCGACGACCCGGACGGAGACGCCCGCGTCGACCAGTCGGTCGAGTGCGGCCACCTCTCGTTCGGTCATGCCGCCGACCGGACCGCCGTCGACCAGTACGCGTACGGACGCCCCGCGGTCGGCCGCGGCCACGAGTGCCTCGGTCACGCGTCCGGAGGTGTACGTGTACCCGGCGAGCGAGACGTGCGTCTCGGCGTCGGCGATGGCCGAGAGCGGGACGGCGCTGTCGGGTGTGACGAACGCGCGGACCCGACCGGGCCCGGCCGTCACCGGTTCGAAGTCGGTCGCACCGCGCGGGACCCAGCGCGCCCCGACCCACCGTTCCGCGGTCGGCGCGTCCTCGTAGGCGAGTCGGCCGACGGCGGTACCGTCCCGCGCGAGCACGACCGTCTCGCCGCCGTTGGCGAGTTCGGGGAAGCCGTCGACCGCGACGGTCCTGTCGGTGCGCTCGCGGACGCCCGCCGGGATGGCCTCCGGCGTGGCCGTGAGGACGACGCGTCCCTTGACGCTCACGTTCGGGAGGGCGGTCGCGCCCTGGTCGTCGGCGATGGTCCACCCGCCGAGGTCGGTCCGGTCTGGGAAGACTGCGACGACGTGTTCGCCACGGTCGTCCTCGGCGACCGGGTTGGGGAGGACGGAGTCGAGGCGTGGCACGTCAGCGGTCGCGTCGCCGTGTGGATCCCCCGCGTCGGGCGTCGCCGCGAACTCCGGTCCAGTGGGCGCCGGTTCGGGGGTCCACGTCTCCTGTGCAGTCACCGCCACGACCGACGCGGTCGCTCCCACGAACAGGAGGGCGACGACCGCGAAGGCTCGGAACACGCGGACGTTGGCCGCCCGCTGATACAAAAAGGCTCGCTCGTCTCAGACCGCTTTCTGTGCCTCGTCCTGGACGAGGAACGACCTGTCCTCGGTGTAGTCGACGAGGGCTTCCAGCGCTCGGTCGGTGCCGATCTGGTTCAACGCCCACGCGGCGCTCGCGCGGACGGTGTCGTCCTCGTCGTCGGAGAGCACGTCCGAGAGCGGTTCGATGGCGCGGGTGTCACCGAGCAGTCCCAGGGCACGTGCAGCGCGGGACCGGGTCATCGCGTCCTCTGCGGCCAGTTTGTTGGCGATGGGCTGGGTCGCCTCCTCGCTACCGATCTCGCCGAGCGCCCGGAAGGTGACCTTCTGGAGCGCCGGGTCGGAGTCGGCGTCGACGTACTCGACGAGCGTGTCGACCGGTTCCTCGGAGCCGATCTTGCCGAGCACGCGGATGGCCGGCTTGTCGCGGCGCTGGGCGCGCTGGGTCATCGGTTCCAGTGCCTCCTCGGCCCCCAGCCTCTCGAGTGCGTCGAGGCAGTGGGACTCCATGAAGTCCGACTCGAAGTGTTCGAGACCGACGAGTATCTTCTCGGCGTTCATGTCGCGCTCGAAGGCCTTGATGGCGTTCCACTCGGGCGGGAAGTCCTTCCGGTGGTCGACCACGTCGTAGAAGCCGTGATGCGCGAGCATCTCGCGCACCGAGAGGTCGTCCCAGGCCTGGGCGTCCTCGATGCCCTGGAGGAGCGCCTCGCTGGCTTCGAGCAGGTCGGTGATGGCCGTCTCGTCCTCGTCGGGGTCGAGATTCATGGCCTCGACGCTGGCGGCGGCGTCGTCAAGTCGGTCGCCGACGTCGTCGACGTCGCTGACCGAGCCATCGACGTCGAGACGGTCGTGGGCGAGGAACGCCTCGACCGCGTCGAGCACCTCGCCTTCGCCCTGTTCGGTCCAGCGCGTGTCCTCGACGGTCGATTTGGCCTCCTCGACGTTCGCGACGACGTCCTCGGCGTAGGGCCCGCGCTGGGCTTCGAGTTCGTCGCGCAGGTCCGAGAGACGGGATTCGAGTTCCTCGGCCGGGTCCGCCTCGTCCTCGTCCTCCGGTTCGGGGAAGGTCGCGGCCTCGAGGTCGGCTTCGACCGCGTCGAGGTCCGCTTCGACCGCGTCGAGGTCCGCTTCGGTCTCGGCGGCATCGAGTTCCTCGGCGATGGCGTCGAGTCGCTCCTCGAGGGAGTCGACGGTGACCGTCGTGTCGACCGCTTCGGTCTCCTCTGCACCGGTCTCCTCGGCGTCGGACTCGTCTTCGCTCATGGGTTCGCCCCCGTAGCCGTCACGTTCATGCGGGAACCTCCGTCCAGCGAGTCCCTAAGCGTTTCCATACAATTTCGTCAGGACCCACCCGCCCCGCCAGTAGAACAGCGGCCCTGCGACGAGGTAGGCGATACCCAGCGTCAGGATGGCCCACGGGAACGTGCGCCCGAACTGGTACGGGACGAGGACGGCCAGGGCGTGGACGACGCCCATCAACAGCGCGTCCCGCGCGAGCAGGTCCGGGTAGCGGATGCGCGACACCATCAGGTAGACGAAGGCGGCGGTCCCGGCGAGCAGGACCGTCGGTTCGTGGACGCCACAGAGGACCGACGCCGAGATGATGGTCGCCGCGAGGGTCGTCGGGGCCCCCTCGGTGAACTCGTCGCCGGCATCGTAGGCGGTGTACATCCCGAGCCTGACGACGCCCATCGAGACGAACAGCGCGGGAACGACCGCCGTCGCGACGGTCTGTGCCGTCAACGGGTCGAACGAGACGGGCCACGTCGCGTCGACGGCCGCGTACACGAGTACCGCCGGCGCGACGCAGAACGTGGCGACGTCGGCCAGCGAATCGAGGTACGGCCCGACGTTCGAGCCGCCGACGTACCGCGCGACGACGCCGTCGAGTCCGTCGGCGATGGCCCCGAGCAACACCAGTCGCGCGGCGAGTTCGACGTCGCTGAAGGCGACGACGACGGCCACGAACCCGAGTGCCGCGTTGGCCGTGGTCACCGCGTCGGCGAGGCCGAGTCGCCCGACGAACCGTGGCAGCATATCCCCCGGTTCGCCGCCACCGTTTTACGCTCTTTCGGTCTCTCCGCGCCGCGACGCGGAACCGTGTCGACTAAATCCGTCAGTTCCTAACGCCCGCGTATGGACCGTCGTACGTTCCTCGCGTCTGCCGGTGCGGTCGCCCTGTCCGGTTGTCTGGCGGTGTCCTCGACCGCCCGGACCGACTGTACGTCGGGTTGTGACGTCCAGATGAGCGCGAGCGCGTTCCGCCCGGCCGAGCACGAGGCCTCGGTCGGCGACACCGTCGTCTGGAAGAACACCTCCAGCAAGGCCCACACAGTCACCGCCTACGAGAACGCGATTCCCGACGAGGCGACGTACTTCGCCTCCGGCGGATTCGACTCGGAGTCGGCCGCCCGCGACGCCTGGTTCGGCAGTCGCGGAGGCGCGATTCCCTCCGGTGAGAGCTTCGAGCACACGTTCGAGGTCCCCGGGACCTTCAACTACGTCTGCATCCCACACGAACGCGGCGGCATGACCGGAAAAATCGTCGTTACGGAGTGACGAGTTACTCTTCGTCGTCTTCGGCCTCGGCTTCGGCCTCCGCCGAGACGTCCTCGCTGACGTCGCTCTCGTCGACGTCGACTGCGGCCTCCTCCTCCGCTGCGACCTCTTCGGGGTGCGCTTCGAGCGTCGCCTTCTGAATCTCGACGCGGCGGAGCGGGTAGATGGTCTTCGCCTCGCCGTAGATGGCAGAGGAGAGACGGCCCTCGACGACGGAGTCGACGAGTTCCGCGAAGGTGCGCTCCTCGGCCGCGTTCTCGACGATGTCGGTCATCGTCTTGCGGATGGCGCGCTCCTGGCTGTGGTCCGCCTTCTTCGTCGTGAACGCGACGGGCTGGACCTGGACGCGGTAGTCGTCCGTCGTCAGCACCGTCACGTACGCGTCGACCTTCGACGCGCCGCGGCGGACCAGGCTCCGGAGGTAGTCGCGCGTGAGTTCGTGCTGGACGAACTCGGTGTACGCGGCGTCGGAGCCGACGTCCGTGATCTTGAACGTCAGTTTCGTGTTGTTCTCGCTGGCGTTGTCGGTGAGGTCACCCAGCGTGGTTTCGATGGTGCGGTCGAGCACCTGTTCCGGTTCGTCTGCGGGTGTACTGCCGAGTTCGGCCCGGTCGAACTGCTCCGGGGCGTGCACGGTGTACCACCGCTTCTCTTGCTTCTTGCGGGAAACGGATCGTTCGCTCATTGTTGTTGGTTGCTGTGTCGGTCTGCGTGCTGTACCACTCTCGCTGCGACGTCGACGTTCACCACGTAGTCGTCGACGGTCGACTGCAGGCCGCCGGTCGTCTCGCGCTCGATGTGCGTGACGACGTAGCCGTCCTCGACCGTCGTCCGAATCTCGTCGGTGTTGTCCGGACGGATGGCGCCGGCCACCAGTTGCGGCCTGTCGTGCTCCGTCCGTATCGTCGCTCGTCTCATCGTGCCTCCCTGAACGCCTGGATGAACTCCTTGGTCTCGCACTCGTAGGTCGCGTACCCGGTTCTCGGGGTCCCGTCGTAGGACCCGCCAGTCGTGGTCACCGCGCGCGCCATCGCGCCCGCGAGGTCGCAGTCGTCGACTGCCGCGGCCGCAGCGTCGTCGTCGCCGACGACCAGCGCGACCGGCTCCGCCGACCGGAAGTCCCGGAGCAGTCTGGCGACCACGGTCACCGGCACGCCGTCGTCGACGCGGGCGACGAACAGGCCGTCGTACCGACCCGTCGTGGCCGTCGCGAGCGCGGCATGTGCGGCCTCGGCGGTCTCCCGCCAGGCCGACAGCGCCGACTCCACCACGTCGTGGCCCAGGGCCAGCGCGACGCCGGTCCCAGGCGTGCTCGCGGCCGTACACGACAGCACGTCCGCGAGTCCGCCGACCGTGGCGAACTCGGACTCGGGCGTCGTGTACGGGCGCAGTGCCCGTTCCAGCACGGACGCCGTGCGGTCGGTCGCGTCTTCGGCGGCAACCGTCTCGATGGCGACCAGCGACGCCAGTCGCCGCCGGTCGGAATCGTCGAGGTCGGTGTCGCCGTGTTCGACGCCGGCCTCATCGAACGCGGAGCCGCTCGAACCAGCGTCCACGCCGGCCGAGAACGGCCCGTGGACCAGCGTCGAGTGCCCGACGTCGCCCGGTGCGGACGTCGGCGTCGCCACGCCGGGACGCCGGACCAGTCGGCCCGTCGTCTCGGCCGCGTCGACGAGGCGCTCGGTCGTGCCCGCCCCGGGCGTCACGCCCGCAGCCACGGCACCGGCCAGCGCCAGCACCGAATCCGGCGCGCCGCCGAGTTCGCTCGCCAGTCGCCACGCCGCCACGCTCGCCGGTTCGTCGGCCGGGTCGAGGTGGACCGCGTCCGCGTCTGCGTTCGCGTCCGCGTCGGACTCGCCGACGACCAGCGTCCGGCCGTCGCGGCCGTCCGCCGACCCGTCGCCGACCGCGCGCTCAGTGCGCTCGGCCACCGTCCGGCCCACGCTGACCTGGAACGGTCGCCCGGCATCTCCGAGCGCCCGTGCGACCAGGCCCGCGGCCGCGAGTGCGTCACCGTCGGCCCGGGCGACGACGTGGACGAACGGGGCACTCGACAGTCTGGCGGCGATGTCACTCGTCGCCGACGCGTCCCCGCTCTCGGTGCGACCCGTGTGCGACATTCGGTCAGTCCAGGAGTTCGACGGCTTCGTCGTAGGAGTACGTGAAGTCCGCGTCGAGTTCGTCGCCACGGTAGTAGGCGACCAGACGACGGACCTTCGACTCGGTGTTCTGCAGCGCGCGCTTGTTCTGGAAGTCCTGCGGGTTCTCGTCCATGTGTTCGCGGAGTCGAATCGCACGCTCCATCAGGTTGCGCAGGTCTTCGGGCAGGTCCGAGCCGGCGTCGTGCTCGTCGAGGATCTCGGTGACCTTCTTGCCGGTCGCCAGCTTCACGTCGGGGACCGGCGTGCCGGTCACGCCCTCGTCGCGAAGCTTCATGCCGATCTGTGACGGCTCGTAGCCCTGTTCTGCCAGTTCGACGACGCGTGCTTCGATGTCGTCCGCGTCGACGTCGCTCCACTCCGGCGGTTCGTCCGTCACGGGTTTGTCCGAACCGGACTGCCCGCGGCGGCGAGTATGCATTCTAGCCATGTTTCGAGGATAGGAACAACAGACCGCGAGACGAAACCGGCCGCCGGTGCTGTCGGCACTGGCGACCGGGAGCACCTCCGCAATCCCAAGCCATCGAAGTCGATGACGAGTCAGATTTGCGGCCGTGCTGTTCCCAGCCGTTCGTTTCGTCGTCGCGAGTAAAAGGATTGCTACTCGCGGTCGCTCGACGCCGTCGACGTCGGTATCCGTGTGACACGATACCGTCGTGGTCACTCGCTGGACAGATTCGAGAGGTTTATCAATACCGCCGGGACTACGTTGTATTGCAATCGCGGGCTCGTAGATCAGCGGTAGATCACTCCCTTGGCATGGGAGAGGCCCCGGGTTCAAATCCCGGCGAGTCCATCTGGATTTTAGCGCCATGGTCGGTGAATTCGAAAGCCGATAGAGACGTTCTTCTCGCCGATATCGGCACAATCGCGTCTCAGAGGGTCGTCTCAGGGAGTTCGGGGCAACTGAATTCGAGGCGCACCCCGACGCCGTCTGGCGGCGGAAATAGGGAGTCGCATGTGGACCCCGTCTGCTGTGAGTTCTGCGGCCTCCCGATCACCACAATCGACCAGGAGTGTCCGGCACTCGATGAGGGGGTGTGTCGGCCGTGAGCACCCTCGACGACTTCACCGACGCCAGCGACGGCGCCGACGTCGACGAGAACGACGAGTGCGACTGTGACGAACTCCCCGACGGTGTGCCGTGCTGGCCGTGCTACCGCGACGACGAAGCGGCGTTCACCCGAGGTGAGACCGCGTGAGCGTCGAGCGGCCCCAGCCGGGCAGGCTCGAACGGAGCCGGCAGGCGGTCGAGAATCGGTTGTACCTGACGCCCCTGCGGTTTCCCCCGGAGTGGGCGATGAGCAGTTCCTGGCACCGCGCACAGGCCGCACCCGCCACCTGTGGCCCAGTCAACGCCACCGAGTTCGACGTACTCATAGGGTACCCAGACAGCGACGACCTCGGCGACCGCCACCGCGTCACCTTCACGATCCACCAGGGCAATCTGCTGGCGCACTGTGGGTGTCACGGCTGGACGTATCACGACTGGTGCGCCCACGTCGCCTACCTCTGGTGGCAGTGGAGTCGCGCCCGCCTCGGCGTCACCGACCTCGATACGGGCAGCGTCTACCACGAACCGCCGGTCTGGCTCCGCGTCGACGACCCCGCCCGCCCGACCGCGTCGGCCACCCGCGCCCGGACCGACGGGGGTGACCGACGATGACGCACCCCCGCCGGTCGGTGCGGGGCCTCGCGCACGCGGAAAATGCGCGCCCGCGCGTGAGTCCTCCGCCCGCCACCCCACGGGGGTGTGCATACGGACTGTCTATCGTAACGCCGTCTGCGTATTCAGGGCGTATGCAAATCGCATATCGTGCATACGATTCCCGTCAGCGAGGTGAGGAGTGATGGCGCGGATGGACCACAACCCGAGTTCGCGCGTCTCGTTCGGGTTGCCCGACGACGACAGGGACGACCTCGACGAGATCGCCGACGACCGCGGCGAAAGTCGAAGCGAACTGCTCCGAACGCTCGTCGACGAGTTCCTCCAGGACCACCGCGACGACAACACCGACGAACCCGAGGGCTTCGTCCCGCGCCGGTCCGAGCCCCGGACCATCTACCTCGAAGCCCTCGATGCCTCAGACGAGAACCTTCGGTTGCACGAGCGCCACCTGTCGTTGATGGCCCAGAGCCTCAACACGTTCAACACCGACGGCATTCGGTCGGTGCTCCAGGACCTGCGCCGTCGCGGGTTTGTCTCCCTGATGGGCCACCCACCCGACTGCGACATGAAGAGTCTTCCGTCAGTCTACCGGGTCAAGCCCCGGCCGGTCGACCCCGAAGACTGGACGTACAACGAGAGTCGTAGGCGAGAACGCCGCGACATCGCCGATCTGCTCGGCCGCCCCGACGATGGCGGCGAGTGCATCGGCCACCATCCAAACGCCGACGAGACGGACTGTCTGAAGTGTGGTGCACGACTCGACACCACGCCCGACCGGTGTGCCTGTGGCGTCCCGCTTGACGACGGCGAAGACCGGTGCCCGAACTGCCGCACTGTCGCTGACGAGACCGGTGTCGAAGCCTGAACCGGAATCCAGCTGGTAGACTAGCCGTCAGTCGACCAGTACCCGATGATTCCCTCTCTTTGCAGCTTCTGTTTCTTTCCTAATCAAAAACGGTGGTCAACCCTGTAACGGGGCTGTAACGAAGGGCCCCGCTGCTTTCCAGAGAGCATGGCCAGCCCCCCGACCTCAGAAAGAGATGAGAACGTCGCCGCATACTCCAGCGAGGAGGCAATCCAGACGTACCGGGAGAATGCGGCGACCAACGGGCTGTTTGAGCCCGAGCGAGAGATTTTCGACCGGTACTTCACGGCCGACAACGCTCGCGTCCTCGACGTCGGCTGTGGGGCCGGTCGAACCACCGCCGAACTCCACGCTCGCGGCTTCGACGTCACCGGCGTCGATATCAGCCCCGAAATGATCCGTGCCGCCCGGGCACTGTTTCCCGAGATAGACCTGCGAGTCGCCGATGCTACCGACCTACCATTTCCTGACGCCTCGTTCCAGTACGTCCTGTTTTCGTACTGTGGGCTCGATTACGTCTACCCAGAAGAAGACCGATTGCAGGCGCTGTTGGAGATCAACCGGGTGCTCGAACCAGGTGGCATCTTCGCGTTCAGCACCCGCAACTGGTTGTACAACCTCCCGGCGCTGTTCAACGACTGGGGCCACCTGCGCAACCTTTACGCCGACAACGGCAACCTCCGCCGACTCTTCGACCAGTACAAAGTCGACGGGCGCGAGTACAACGCAATAACGTACATCTCGAATCCGCGCCGCCAGCGCCGGCAACTCGAACGCTGTGGCTTTCGGTACGTCGAGTACGTCGGCAAGCGGGACTCGCCACTCCAGTATCTCGAACGTCGGCCGTACTACGTCGCCCGGAAACCCGAATACGCGGGGTATACCCCGCCGGAGGGAATTGACCGGTTCTCCAGAGGCATCGAAGAAGCACCGAGCAACGACTAACGAGCGACCGGGACAACTGGGGCCGTACTCGTCAGTAGGTACACTTGTTGCAGGAGATTATAGAGGGTATTCGTGGGTTCGAAGTGAGTCGATAACAATGAGGTGGTCTCTCGATAGCTACGGTGCGGTAGGAAGTTCCAAGCGTAACCGACTCGGGGAGGCTCGAACCTGAGTAGCTTCGGCCGGGTTGCATGATCCGAGTCGGTATCCCTGCCCCCTCTTCCTACCGTTTCCGTGTTCGCTCCAGAGCCAGTCGACGAGTCGTGATTGACGCGTCCGCCATGACTCTCACGACACTTCGCGAGTGCTACAAGCGTTCCGATTCGCGCCGAATAACCGGGCTGCATTGGATGGCACGTACTCGTAAACAGGTGCTTCTCGCCCACAGTCACTCGGTAACAAAGCATGTGCTGTCTGAGGGTATAGACGCGGTAGGGAAACACACAGTCCACGACCACCACCACGACCACTGAAGGTAGCTTGCTCATTCCCTCGCTGGGCTTCAGTGGCGTTTCGCCTGAAACGGCAATCCACCCCCTACCGCCTTCTGGCCGGCGTGTCCGTCACAGGTAGCCCCAGCTGTGGTTGTTGGAGGACGCGAAAGAAGATAGCCGCCGGAAGTAGCACAGAACCGCTCCCAGATTCGGGGGGATGGTTTCAACCGTGCCAAATCCCGCGTCTCTATTCAGCGAGGTCTATCTGTCGGTCGCCTTGGACAGTCACCGTGTATCCTTCGTACTCGAAGGTAACCTGCAATCCCTGATTCTGGCTGTCGAAAAGACGGTCGAGCGCATCCGTGTCGACCGAATCGCGGAGAGGGGCGAGGGAAAGGGGGTCAACGTCTTTCACCTGGGCGACTGCCTCGACGATTTGTGTGCAGAGTTCTACTGACGGTTGTGTCTGTGAATTCCGTTGCATCATCTTGTTGGGTGTCCCCATTATTCCACCACTCCTTCCTAAGCCTCGAAGCGGGTATAACCACGTCTTCGGTTCAAACGGTTTAATGTACAGCCCTGTACCATCTTGTGGGGGACCAGGCATCCACACGTGCCTTCGCCCTGTGACGCTGAAAACGTCGAATACGGATAGTTGGCTCACGTCAGTTTAAGCGAAACTATCTGATTCAGAGGGGATTACCTGGCTTCTTTCTACTCGTCGTCGACGAGGTATTCGTCAGCGACCGCGTTTTTCAGACGAGTACCGCGTCGAGCCACGCTCCGACGGGGACCATCAGGTGGTCCCACAGGAGGTAGTCGAGTGGGGTTTCCGGCCACAGTGCGTGACTCACGGCGTCATCGAGCGCAACCAGGCCGAACAGGACGGTCAGCACGCGGGCCGACCTCGGGACGTCGCGCCAGTACGACCGCCGGACCAGCGGTGCCAGAACGACCGTGGCCACCCCTGCAAGCGTGAGGAGTGCACCAGTCTTCGGATGGTATCGCCAGGTCGCTGCGAACCCCAGTAGCGCCGCGAGTGCGCCCACTGTCGCCACGGTCGGTTCTCGGTGTGGGTAGTTGTCGGAGATCGTCCACAGGACGACCAGGGCGGCCAGCAGGCCGAGATACAGATGGTGCGGTGCGAACACTGCCCCGTCGGGCACGGGTTCGACAGGGAAGCCATTGAGCAGGCCCAGGCCCGCGGTCATGCGAGTTCCCCGTAGACGGTCCACGTGCAGTCGTGGCTGTCCGTGTCGCCGTCCCACAGCCAGAGGTTCGCGCCGGTAATGTTGCCCGACCCGTCCGTCACCCAGGAATCCCACCGGGCACGGGCGAACGTGCTGGATGAATCGGTGTCACCGCCCGCTTGGTCGGCCAGCATGGGCACGAGTTGCGCCCTCTTGTACGTGTTCGTGAACGTCACCGTTCGAGTGTACGGGCCGACGTTCGACGTACCGCCGACGGTGCCCGACTCGAACGCCATCGCACTGCCGGTGCTGCCGGCGCCGATGTCAGTCGTGCCGTTCAGGCTCATGCGAGTTCCCCCATGACGTGCCAGCGGAACGTGTTGCCGTAGGCGCTGCTGGACTTCCAGTAGAAGATGTTCGCGCCGGAGATGTTGCCCTCGGGGTCCGTCACCCAGGATTTCAGTGTTGCCTCGTGAATCTCCGCGTACCCGTCCTCCTCGAACGTCTCTTGCGTGATGCAGCCGGTTTCGAGCGTGGCGGTCGTGTACGTGTTTGCGAACGAAACCGTCTTCGTACCGGCCTCGGACAGCGTGGAAGACGTGCCCCAGGTTCCGGCTTCCTCGGCCAGTCCGACACCGCCACCGCCGCCGATGTCAGTCTGCCCGCTCAGACCCATCGGCCAGTTCCTCCTGATGGATGTGTTCCTTCGCGGCTGCTTCTTCCAGGGCCTCCTGCTCGGACTTGCCCGGCGGGGGCTCATACGGGAGTTTGGACGCCATGACGCGGCCGAAGCCACGCAGTCGTTCCTGGGCGTAGTACGTCGGGACCGTCGCGCCGGCGATGAACGCCAGCACGATCGCCGACACGACTTCGGGAGCGACGGTCGGGAGTTCGACCGCCATCAGTCGCGGCCCTCCTTGGACTCGCACCGAAGCCGGTGTTCGCTGTTGCGCTCGACCTCGTGCACCAGGCCCTCGGTCTGCTCGCTCGCGCCCAGCAGCACGTTGATGGCCTGCTTTGCGTCGTTCCGGGCAGCCCGAACGTACCCCGTCAGGCCCAGGGCGCTTAGTGCCGTCACGACCGCCGAGACGGCCATCAGCGCGTCGAACAGTGCGGTCATGCAGCGCGGGTCACCTCCGAGGCGCCGCCGGTTGCGTAGGCCGACCCGGCCCGCGAGAGTTCGTCCTTGAAGAGGTAGGCGAGTACGAGCAGGCCGGCGAGGGGCATCCACCACTGGAACCACTCACCGAATACTTCGCTCCCGACTTCTTCGGCCAGGTCCGTCTGGAACGACGCCAGGGCCCCCGCCATGTCGACCAGCGCCGGCCCCGCCCGGTTCGCCGCATCCTCGCCGGCACCAGCGATCTCGTCGAACAGCCCGCCACCCGGCGTGTCATCGAACTGGCGGTGAAACGCCTCGTCGGTTGAGCCGGCCAGGTGGTCGGCAGTACCGGCGATGGTGTCGTAGACGTCGCCCGCCGTCTCGGTCGTGCCGTCGAGAATACCGCCACCCTCGGTGTCATCGAAGGTGCGGGCAACGGCTTCGTCGGTCGAGCCGGCCAGGTGGTCGGCGGTGCCAGCGACGGCGTCGTAGCTGTCGCTGACGGTTGAGGTGGCCGACTCCCAGAGACTCGGCGACATCAGGCCCCACCTCCGGCGACCACCGCAACCAGCACCAGAATGCCGACGACGGCCATCGGCAGGCCGTCGCTGTCCTGTTCGACCGTCTCTGGCGTGGTGTCGGTCACGGCCTCACCGTGGCCGATGGTCTCGGTCTCAGAGGGGTCGCCGTAGGCGGCGCCACCGGTGGCGTCCTCGATGGTCTGCTGGGTGTCCTCCAGGGACTCGACGCTGTCACTGGCGTCGGTCGTCGCGACCTCGGTGTCGTCTTCCTGGGTTTCGCCGTAGGTCGTGGTGCCGGCCATCCCGTCGATGGTTTCCTCGGCGTCGAGGGTGTCCGAGTCGAGCGACGTGGTGAGCGACCCGCTGCCGATTGCGTCGTGGAGGCTGTACTTGTCGCCGTCTGCGGTGTCGTAGGAGTCGAGGTCGCCCCCGCCTCCGCCAGTGTCGAACGTGGTTGCCATGTTAGCGGTCCTCCCCGCGGAACTGCGCGGCAGCAGCGACGTTCAGGTCGGTGCCGGTGTTTTTGAATCGGACGCGCAGGGCCGTCAGGTAGGTCTGCTGGATGTTGAAGACGTGATGGTCGCCGTCGGCGATGTCGGTCGCCTCGGCGAACGTCTCGAACGGTTCGCCCGTGGCCGTCCGGGCCTGTACTTCGGCGTCGATGGCGTTGCCATTACCCGAGGTGTTCTCGACGGTGATGGTCGCTTCTCGCCCGTCGAGCGGAATCACGGGTTCGGCGTGGGTCATCGGGTTGCCCTCTCGCTCGGCGGTCTCCGGCGTCGTGAACTTGAGTTCCGTATACGAGTTGAAGCCGGTCGGCACAGGGTACTCTGCGAGACGCTGGAACGCCCCGTTGGCCGTCGCCAGGGGTTGCGCCCGCGTCGATGCCACGACCGCCAGGCGGGCGGGTGCGTCCGTCGAGAGACTGAGCCGGGTGAACTTCGACGCCTCGATGGCGTGCAGGCCCGACTCGACTTCGAAGGGGTCGCCACTGTCGATGCGGATTTGGGCGGGGACGTCGACGAACAGTGAGGCCGAGCGCAGGCGTTCGGCGCCGTCGACGTCGTCGAGCGACCGAAACTCAGCCACAGGGTCTTGCATCTGGGAGGTGCGAATGACGCCGTTGGCGAAGTCGACGACCGTCGACCCGGAGGGGACGCCCGTGGCGCCGCCCTGTGGGGCTGCGATGTAGTCGTAGACCGGTGAGACGTTCGAGGCACTGGCGGCGACCTCGCCGTCACTCTCGGCCTGTGCGGCCACCACATACGTCTGGTTACGCACCGCCCCATGGGTCGGCGACTCGCCGTCTTCGAAATCGAGGAAGTCAGCCAGCCAACTCCAGAGGCTCATCGCTGCACCCCGCGGTACGTGACGTAGGCCATCATGAGCGTCTGCACGAGCGCCAGCAGCACGAGCAGGTCTTCCGAGTCGAGGACGACCTCGACGCCGCCACCGGTCTGGACGGACAGGGACGGGCCGCTATCGGTCGCGGTGCCGGAAGAAGTGTTGCTGGCCCCGCTCTCGCCTTCGATGAGCGGGACGCTCATGGCTCAGCCCTCCACCAGGGCCTGCTTGACGGCCTGGGAGAGCCCGTCGATCTGTTCGGTAGACCGTGCAACGGGAACCGACAGCATCGCGTTGACCGCCGTGTCGCCGTTGGAGGTGGCTTCGTCGCTGTCGTCCCACGAGAACGCAATCGGGCCGTCGGCCACGACGCGGAGCTTCCAGTCCTTCGGTACGACACGACCGAGAGGATCGTCGGGGTCGATGTCGAGCGTCGGCGGTTCCTTGTTCTGGTTGCGCTCGTGCAGCGGCTTCGAGATGTCGTTGAATACCACGTCAGAGACGGTACCCTGGGACGTCGGAGCGACGCGTTCGATGCGGAGTTTGACCGGTTCCGCGGGGACGTAGAAGGCGTGCAGGGTTTCGGCGGCTCCGCCGTCGGTGTAGTCGAAGGAGTCGCCGGTGTAGTCCACCGAGTCCGGCTGCACGCGGTTGCCGTCGCTGTAGAGTTCGAGCGCAGACGTGTTCGGCGTGTCGACGACGTCGTTCGCCAGGTTGAACGTCTGGGCGGTCCCCGAGCCGTCGCTGGTGAACTCCTCGGCGACGGTGAACGCCAGGCGCATGGAGTCGCCCCGGAGGACGGTCGGGACCTGTGCCTGGTACTCGGCGACGGTGGCCTCCTGGTTGGCCTGGCCCTCGATGAGCGTCCAGTCGCTCCGGCGAAGCATCTGCCGACGCGCGCCGGCGTTCTTCATCGCCCGAACGGCCTGGGCGGGCTGCATACTCAGACGCCCCCGGTCTCGACTGCCTTCCGGTAGACGTACAGCTCCGAGTTCGCCCAGTCGACCTGCTCACTCGACAGCAGTTCGAACCGGAGCACGTCTTCCGGTCGGACGTTGATTTTCTCGCCCAGGAGTTCGACCTTGACCTCGTCGATGTTCTCCTCGTTGCGCTGCTCCTTGGTACTGAGCGAGTTCCAGGCCGCGATGTCACCAGTCGCCTGTGCAACCGGAATCGGCGAATCGTCGGTCGGCCGCTTGACGGTGATGAGCAGCGACGTATCCGGCGGGAGGTAGCCGTCGGCGGCGTTTTTGAGCGCCATGATGAGCGGGATGCCGATCTCGTCACCCTTGGCCACGCGGTTGATGAGCGACAGCATCGTCCCGTCTTCCGGCTGCACCGTCAGAATGGGCGTGCGAGTGCCAGTGACGTTGGTCTCCTGGGTCGCCTCGTCCGAGAGATGGGACAGCGAGTACCCCATCGGTCAGGCACCCCCGAACTGGGTGACCGTACTCTTGACGCCGAAGCGCTGGGCGAGGGCGTCGAGCGTGTAGACGCCCGACCCGACCGACACGGCACGTCGGCCGATCTGCTCACCGGCGTAGATGCCGGCGAGTCCATACGCCTCGTTGGGGATGTCGAACCGGGTAGCACCCTCGGCGACGTTCGCGAATGCCATCGGGCCGATGTAGCCCGCCGCAACCTCAGCAGCGTCACTCCAGGTGTCGTCGTCTGCGAGCGCGTCGAACGCGCCTCCAAAATCAATTGCCATTTGCATCAACGGCTATCCCCGGTATTCACTTGTAAGAGCCCGTGAGGGGGCCGTTCAGGGCACAACAGGAACACGCCGTACAACGCCCGCACGTGTACTACGTGTCGCACTGAATGGAGCAAAACGGACGAATAAAATGTCGGCGGATTTAACAACATTTCTAACTTTTCTCGGTGTCGTGCTGGATCCAATCGTACTGAATCTCGGACGTATCGAAATCGATGTGACTGTCTCGAAGGGTAGATGCGGCATGAAATATTCAGGAGGGGGACCGCTTGGTCCGTATCGCTACCGTTAGTCGTCCGCCGCCGCCTGTTGCTTCTTGATGTGATCGACAATTTCGTCCGTTTCGGTTTTGAAGTCGTCGAGGTCGGCCTCGCTCCCGTGGATAATCGTCGAGAAGTATTTCGTGTCGGCGGCGAGGTTAACGGTCTCTTTGAGTTCCTCATCCATGACGCCGCTCAACCGTGCCTCCTCCTTGTGGAAGTAGGTGCAGTACGGACAGCTGATCGCGGCTGCGACGCCGACGCCGATGAGGGCTTTCTCCCGCGGGGACAGTTCGGTGTCTTCCCCCAGATTGAGGTCGCGGAAGATGCCCCAACTGTGGTCGCTCGCCGGGTCTGCGAGTTCGTCCATCCAACTCGGAACTTGGCCGAGCATCTGTTCTATCTCTTGTTGTGTGGCGTTCGAAAACATGTGGTAACCTTCTCCACCTCCTGAGGCCCATGCGTCAGGAGGAGTATGCACGTACGTGCTGCTGTAGCAAAGTTATGAACTGGGTGGTTGGCCGTACGTTAATCGTACCGACAGCGTTCTTCGGAAATGCGTGATTAGAATACCGAACTAACGGGTGTCTCCACCAATGACGTGAACCGAGCGACCACCCCTTGGTGGATACACCCTCGTCGTTGTGATGCCATGGAAAGCTTCGTGTCCGTCGAATATCAGCACCGCTGCACCCGACGAGAAACCCATAGCGTGTTGCCCCCACGATTATTGGGTTTACCGATGGCATGCGCCACCATCCGGATGGCTTCATTACCGAACGTAGGTTCGACGTTTGCACAACGTCCGGGTTCATAACAAAGCCTCTCCGTAGCCTGCTTTCAGGTGGTGTACAACCATGGCAACAGAAACACAGAATACCGTAGAAATCGTAGAGCGGATGTACGAAGGGTACAACAAGGGTGACATCGATTCCGTCCTGGCGTTGATGGCTGACGACGTCGAGTGGACCGAACCAGAGGGGTTCGTGTTCGGCGGGACTTATCATAGCCCCAAATCAGTGCTTCAGGACGTCTTCGAGCCGTCCATGGAAGAATTCGAGACGTTCACAGTTGAGCCTGAACGATATATCGACGGGGGTGATACGGTCGTTGCCCTGGGCACGTTCCATGCCACGACGAAGGCAAAAGAGCAAATAGAGAGTCCTTTCGTACACATCGTTGAGATACACGACGGCCACATTACGAAGTTCGAGAACCACACGGATACTGCGTTGTGGCAATAGACGGCCAGCTCACTCCTCACTTATCCACGTTCAGGATGAACCAGACCGATGCCTACACCCTCTCTATGCAGCACGCTGTTTTTGACAGATTTTGAGAAAGCGAGTTGAGACCACCTACGAGATTTTCAAAGCCCCCTCGACGGAGTCGTCCACTTCGGCCATCATGAACCCGAGAGCCGCCGCGTCACTAATTTCATGCCCGAGCCGGTCTTCGATTTCGCTCTTCAGTCGGAGGAACTGTTCTGCCCGGTCGTTGTAGAGTGACACGTCCTTTCTCATGGGTTAGAACGGGTGTTTGATGCGCTTCCGGTCACTCGCGTAGTGCGTACTCGCCATCTCGAAGTCGCGGGAGTCCAGGCGTTCGAGGGTCTGACCGTCGGTGTAAATCCACTCAGACCCGACGGTATGACCGTCGTCGTCGGTGAACCGCCGGAGTGCAAGCGGCTCGCCGTCGACGCAAAGTTCGTCGGGCAGGTGCGATAGTCGGTCCTTGTCCTTGAGGTGCACCTCGGGCGGGTATTCGACGGTGTCGAGTTGGTTGATGTCCTGGGTTGAGCGGAAGCCCCCGAGCATCGACGCTGTACAGCACGAGAGCACGTCCTTGTCGAGTTTGGCGAATCGCTGGAACAGCCAGACGACACCGAACCCGTCGCCGTGGTAGGTCGTCGCCAGTGTGTCGATCTCGTCGGGGTAGTTCCCCTGCTGTGGCGCGAACCGGTGGGCCTCGTCGAGTACGAGAAACACCGAGTGATCCATCGCCTCCAGGGCGCGAATCAGGTTTGCCAGGAGTTCCTGCCACTGCTCGTCAGTCAGCCCCGCCCGGACGATCTGCAGGCCCGGCACACCTGTCACGATATCCTGCCACTGGTCCGGTTGGATGTGCTCGGCTCCCGACGGGGCGGTCATGCGCTTGAGGTGGCCGGTCTCGACGAGCCCGCTATACTCGTCCTTGTAGTCGAGGACGACGGTGACGTCGTAGTCGGTGGCGTTCTCCTCGATGTAGGAGTGACTGACGTAGGTTTTGCCCCAGCCCGTTTGGGCGGCGAAGGCGAGATTCATCGGTGGAGTCGGTCGGTGGTGCCGGTTGCCTCGGCGAGCAACCGGTCGTTTTTCAGTCGGCGGTCGTGGCCGTCGTAGCCCCCGACCGGCGTCTCTGCGTCGAGACAGGACTCGGCTAGGTGCTGCTCGAACTCTGGGGGCACATGCCAGGAGACCTGGCCGGCCGGGAGTACCGTCCAGACGACGGGCCAGTCGCTTTCGTCATGGTAGTAGTAGCCGGCGTCACAGCCGATGCGCTTGCGTGTGACCGCCAGCGTGAGTGCCAGCAGGTTGCGGTCCTCGTAGGCTTTCTGTGAGGTACTGTCGTCGATGGCGTCGGCGAGTCCACGGGCGGCGCCTTCGACGAGGTCTTCAATCCTCATCGGGCTCGCCCTCCTGGAGGGTCGCGGTGACGCGCTGGATGCCCTGGTTGGCTTCGGAGACACCGGCGGCGACGACGGCCTTCATCGCCTCGGCCTCGCGGGAGTTCTCACCTTCTGCGTTCTCGGGCCATTCGACGACCACTTGTTCGAACTCGTCGAGCGTACAGCCGTAGCGCGACCGGACGTAGGACGCGGCGAGTTGGTCGGTGTCGCCGTCGGTACCGTTCTCCCGAAGCAGGTCGGCCCACCGCTCCTTTTGGGCCTGCCAGTCGTCGATGTCGGCCTTCTCGGCGGCTTCGTCGGCGTTGTCGAGTCCGGAGCAGTTGGCGACCCACCACTGGGGGAATCGGCCGTCGAGTTTGGCCGCGACGACCTGGCGGATCTGGGCCTTGCGGTCCTCGGGTGTCGGGAGGGATTGAATCCGGTGGTCGTCGGCCAGGTCGGCAGCTTCTTGCAGGTCGATGACGGATGAGACGAGTTCGTGTTCGGCTCTGGCGACGATGTCGAGCATGGCGGTACCCATGCGGGAGTCGAGCATTTGCCGGGCCATCCGGCGCTTCATCCCATCGGACAGGGCGGCCATCATGCACCAACACCCTCCATCACCGCATTCGACAGGTCGGCGTCTTCGACCATCACGCTCCCACAGAAGACGAGGGTGAAGACGAGGATGCCCTGGCCGGGGGTGAGTTCGTTGGACTGGCCGTGTTCTGCGAGCCAGTCGTCGACGAACTCGTCCAGGTCGAGTTGCCGGGCCATGTCAGCGTACTCGTCCATGGCGGCCTGGCGGTCGTCGACGTCGCTGCCGTGGCGGTCCTTGGCGGCGACCGTTGCCATCCCGAGGGCGTTGCAGTAGACGTCGCCCAGCGTCGTCCGGTCGGTAGTCTCGGACGTCGACGGGACTGAATCTTCGACCGTCTCGTCGGTCGCCTCGGTTTCGTCGTTTTCGTCTGGTTCAGCCTGTTCTGCGTCGGCTTCGGCAACCTGTTCGGCGACGTCGTCGGGGATGTCGACGTAGTCGTCGTCCTCGAGATCGGGACTGTCAGGACCGGCCGATTCGGTCGGGTCTTCGGTCTCGGCTTCAGTCATCGACCCCACCCCCTTCGATGAGCGTGACCTCCGGGTCACCACTGGCGGTCTCGTCGGTGGTGGACTCGTCCATGGTGTCAGTCAGCGTGTCGTCCGACCGTCGGCGAAGCATCACCATGAGCACGACGGCGAGCACGACACCGACAACGACGAGGGTGGTCGTCGAGACGGGGACTGGTATACCAGCACCGCCACCAGTGCGACCACCCGAACTCCCCCCCTTCGAAGGGGTGTCTTTGGTGGTCGTGTTGTTGGTCTCTCCCCCGTTGCTGTCTGCCTGTTTTTGTTGGTTCCACTGTTGGTCGATTTCTTCGTCGGAAGCCATCTCCCCCTCTGCACCCCCTTCGGAGGGGGTGTTTTTGTTGGTCGTGTTGTTGGTCTGTTCCCCTTCGCCGTCTGCGGGTTCTTGTTGGTCGTTGGTGTTGGTCTGCTCAGGGTCGGTGTCGGTACCCCCCTCTGGTTGGGCCGTGACCACCCCTTTGAGGGTGGTCCAGTCGTGGTCGGTGTTGCCCATCGAGTTGATGTGAGAGCGGACCTGTTCGAGTGATTTGTCGGTCGATTCGCCGTAGTCGCAGCCCTCGACAGGGCAGAAGTAGTCTGTCATAGCGTGTTCTGGCCGCCTTCGGCGACCTTGAACTCGTCCGGTATCTGTTGCTCACTGTTCTCGGGGTTGGGGCGCTGGTCGACGTCGCGTTCGTCGGCCATGAGCCCTCCTTCGTTCTCCTGGACGTGTTCGACGACTTCCGGGTCGACATCGCGGCGGTCCTGCCCGGAGAATCTGGTCTGGTCGTCGGCACGGTCGCCCGAGAGATCGCGCTGCTCGTCGTGCTCGATGACGCCCCCGGTGACCCCTGACTCGGTGAAGTGTTCGAGGGTGCGCACCTCGGGAATCGCGCCGGGGAGCCGGTCGAGGGCTTCGAGCAGGTCGTGCAGTCGGTCGGGATGGAGCGCGTCCTGGCCGTGGCGGTTTCGAATCGCGTTGATGGCCCGCATCGCGCCACGGGCGTGGACGACGGCTTCGCGGACGTCCGAGAGTTCCCGGTCGAGTCGGCTAACCGCGCCCTTGTAGCCCTGCCAGGAGCGGTGTAGGGCGCCGGCTTCTTGCGGGGTGACGTCCAGTTCGGGGAACTCGCCACCACCGACGGTGACGAGTTGTTGCTGTTCGCCAGCGTCGGGGCGATCGTCGAGAAACATCGCCACCTCGTCCTCGCTGAACCCGCATTCTTCCTGGAGGAACTCGCAGGCTTCGGGGTCGCCGTTCTGGCAGACTTCGACACCGTGGTCACACTGCTTTCGAAGCGCACCCTCTACTTCCGCGAGTCGTTCGTCGGCGGTCTTTTCGGCGTCGAGCCGGTCGCCGACTTCATCGCGTTTGGCGTCGGCCATCCTCTCGCGATGCTCGTCGACGGTCAGGGTGTGGTCGTAGAAGGCGAGCCAGTCGTCGACGCCCGCCTCGGCCGCGATACCTTTGACCGACCGGGCGTGGGGGACGTTCGTCCGGGTGAAATCGAGTTCGCGCTTTTCGTGGTCGGTCAACTCGATTTGGCCGCCCCGACTCCCGCGGTCGCCCCGACTTGACGCCGACTGGATCGCCGCCTGGGTGAGCACCCGTTCGGGGGCGTCCGAAACGAGCGTGACGGTCTTCTGGCGCTTGTCGTCGTCGGGGCAGAGATGGTCCTCGTGGTCGTTGCGGAAGGCCTTCGCGTTCAGTCGACTGCCGAACTCGAACTCTGGCATTACAGTATCTCCGTGATGGGGTCGTGGTCACGGGCGAGATGCATCTCCAGGCCAACCTTCGAGATGCGCGATTCGTCGCACCCATCGCGAGGGCAGCCGTGCCAGTCGTCACGACTCATCGGTGAGTCCTTACTGCTCTTTCGTCCATGGGAAGAAGGTACCCGAAGGATCCCCCGTCCTCCGCGTTGTTTGTCTCTATCTCAATCCGGTCAGATCGGTCGTTGGGCATACGCTATGATTAGGCCCAAACAAAATATAACAAATAGTTGAACTACTCGGTGAATAAATCAACTAGCTGGCTCTTGGTAATCTGGAACGGTTGGCCTACAAGACCCTATCCGGTTACCGACTCCCGTATTGGCCAATTTGTATTTGTTTGAACTCGTCTCTACCACATTGATAACCATTCAGGACAGCAACAACTTCAAATACCGAACCACCAATTATCCGTCCAAGATATGATTCCTAAGTTACTTGTGTGGCCATGGGAGTGGCTTAAACGGCAAAATCTCTATTGGATTTTCGGACGTCTTACTGCCACGCTTTGGGTCGGGTATTGCGCATTCGCTGTCGGCATATTTGCCATTGTAATACTGGGAAGCGTCCCTATGCCCTCGTCCGGTCTGATAGAGAACACGGTAGTGGGCATAGGTTATCTCTTGTTAGCAGTATCGCTGAGTCATCTTGTTGCACTTACAATTCATGTAGTTGCACTCATTCTATTTGAACCGCGCAGTGGATTACGTAGATTCTGGAGGGCTCACACACCACCTCACACAACTGTGCCCTTCGAAGAGGATGAATTACCAGTGCCGCTTGAGCGAGACGTAGAAGAATCAAAACAGAAGGCAATGGATTTCTCCATACTCTCGGTTCAGCTCTTCATATTTGGGGTATTTCTTTGGTATATAATACAAACCTTCAATTCGGCTATATTCACACAGCTATCAGAATCAATTCTTCGCGACATCGCTGTTGGTATTTTTGCTTTTTATTTTACTATTCCTGTCGGGGTGATACCTATCTCTGAATTACCCAGTGTATCACCCTCGTTTTTTGCATTAGTCGTTTTCTCTATATTTGCACCATCTGTAATCAATGTGTTTAGTATTGAAAACACCACTTACTGGCTCTCACAGTGGTTTTCCAGTGTATACGCCGATATCTGGAACCGTCATTTCGGCAAAGAATCTCGAGTTGTGGAGGACGATCGTCTCCAACAAACTCTCGTCCCAATAATCACAGTCGTTGTCGTTGGAGTCACTGGCTACTTCATTTGGAGCGTCGTTTTGGCATTGTAAATTAGAAGGCATGCCGCATTCGGGGCTACTGGTTCGAAGAAAGCTCTGCTATTTGCAAGGGTAAGATTGGAAGCACAAAGCCTGATATCAGGCCAGCGAGGTGCCCATACACATTTGTGCCAGCGCTTACCTTCACAATGAGGAAAACAGGCACGCCTGCGAACACGATTACCGAATAGAATAAAAGTGCCAAATGATGGAACTCGACATCCGTAGATTCGGTTGAAATTGATCTACCGACGAAGATGATAGCGCCCACTGATACCAAAAACAGGAACCAGAGGCTTACTCCATTTAGACCAGCAAGAAGCAAAATTATTGCCAGTTCGGTCCCCATGAGACCGGCAGCTAAAGTTGACGACTGAATTTTATCACTGACTGCTCGTTTGGCGAACAAGCCGATGAAAATAGAAAGCGATCCCGCAAACGCAGCTACTACCCCCGAAAACCCAACAGCTGTCTCGGCAGCAGTACCGGCAAGTGCTATGATTGTATAGACGGAGACAATGAATGGGACGAGAATGAGGAAAGCTATAGATACAGCAAACAATGTATCCGTCTTCTCTGCAAGGACAGCAAGTGGGAAAAGTACCAGCATAACCACCAGAAAGCTTAGAATATTGTTTGCAAGATGGTTAATTGAAGCATGGATGAAATTCGAGAAGAATATTGACAGGACTGTAGGATCGTCTAATTGCAGTCTTAAGTGTTCATGTAGTCCAGGTGGCAAAATTCCGAATATGAGAAGGGTAATCGGAATACTCCAGAAAGCGAAAATACGTTCGGCAGGACCGGATTTCTTTGAGACTTCAACGCTAATCTGCCTCAGGTCTGTGAAAAACTCCCCCATCATCTATACGTAACCACACGACAGCCTGTGTTGGAATAAACATTTTGCTGCGTGATTAGTCCGGGGATGTCCGGCACTGTGACAGACCTGAACCTTCTCGTCCGATAAGACTGGAGAGTCGGACGCAACTACCCTGAGATCGACTCATTCCGGGTGGGAAAAAGCTAGGTTCCTGGCTGTTTTCGTCCGAGATGTGAGGTAACCGGACAATGCAAATGGAAGACTACCCCGAACGGGAGGATGGGAAGAAGGTGTGGCTCCGTCCGGAGGAAGTGAAGGAGCTGCTCGGCGAGATCGGCGACACGGAGAGACGAATCGCGCTCGGCCTGATGGCCCGGTCGGGCCTACGGTCTCACGAGGTCGTCGACGTGACGGCCGACGACGTCGTCGACACGCCCATCGACCAGACGTTCGTTCGCGTGTGGGCCGGGAAAGGTTCGAAGTATCGGGAGTCCCCGGTCCCGCAGTCGCTCGCGGCCACGATTCGAGCGTACTCTGACGTGCGTGAGGAGTCGAGTGACGAACCACTGGTCGACCGACCGACCCGGACCCTTCGGCGGTGGGTACGAGCTGCGGCTGACGCGAGACGCGAGGCTACCGGAGATAAAGGATGGTCCTTCCTCGGACCGCACGATCTCCGACGGACCTGGGGAACGCTACTCGTCGAGGCCGAGGTTGAGCCTGGTCTCGTGATGGAATTCGGGGGGTGGGACGATTGGGAGACCTTCAGGGAAGCGTATCTTGGTGCGTACAGTCTCAAAGCAAAGAAGGATGGAATCGGAAAAGTAGACTGGCTGTGAATTTTCGTACAGAATAGCCGCTCAAATATCGGTTTTGTATATTATAGGTTCCCGTTTAGCAGGTCGTTTTTTGAACCTCGAGAATCACTCTCTTTGAACACATCATGCCTTCGCTGAACCTTATCAGAATCTCTATTTTGATCCGTTCCGTCCCATAATATCGGTTCCTCACGTCCCGGAGATTCGAACTGGAACTCGGACTGATTTTTTATCGAGCCATGGTCTGATGATAGTTCCACTACTAATCCCCCGGCTGATTTCTTGACTATTTTGGCCGGGCAAGAGTCATCTACATCATGTATGATGAATGGATACTGCTCTTGATGTATATCAAGAACTACCTCTTTTGGTAGAAGAAGGTCTAAATTCTGGTCCTCTATTCGGACAAAACTAGGACCCCAGTTGGTGGGATTAGACCCTAAAACAACCCCCTTCTTTGTAACACGGATTGGTTTTGTCTCCAGAATATCCCCTTCTTGAGGCCGAAGTTTATGCGTGTCACCTGCCATACCCCTCATTCCATGCTATTCAATACCAATGTTTGGGATAATTACACTTGGCTGTGGGGTGAGATAACTTAGTCGGGTGTTGACAACGACACAGATCTGCTATGGCGATGAGGGAGCGAGTGACTACGACTGTTCGACCGATTAGAACCTCCGGCGGTAGGTTCGAGGTGCTGCTGACCCTCGACACGAGGCGACCGGAGACGAAGGTGGTCCTACCTCGGTCCGTACGATCCTCGGCGGACCTGGGGAACGCTACTCGTCGAGGCCGAAGTCGAGCCTGGTCTCGTGATGGAGTTCGGTGGCTGGGACGACTGGGAGACGTTTAGGGAGTCGTACCTCGGTGCCTATAGTCTAAACGCGGAAAAACAAGGTATAGAGAAGGTGGATTGGCTCTGATTTGAGCGCTAGCATCTATTCTTCGCCGTTGCCGTTGTCTCCCACGATATTTTCGTGAGTTAAGTCCGTCTCATTGGCCTGTAACGAATCGATTTTTTCACGAACTGCTTTTTCGACGAACTCTTGCCGTTTTTCGTACTCGTGGGGTTCGTATAGCTCATCGAGACACTCCTCAATTTGCATGATTGTTGTCATCGCGTACCGGTACCAAGAGCTCTTGGACTGACCGTATACGAGCCGACTCTCGACCCAATCGTTGTTTTCGTCGTCGATTTGGAAGCTCGCTCGCGCCATATGCGGCATTGAGTGATTCAATGACTAATATGGTGTGCATACTTTATCGCACAAATTGAACCATTTGCACCACTGGTGAAGCGTACCAATTTGAGTAAAGATTAAGTTTCACCAGTTGTTCAGTGACTCACGCAATGGCGCTTAGCGCAAATGTGACCATCGCGATGCCCATCGAGATGGTCCAGAAAGCCGATGAACAGGCCGAATTGCACGGGATGAGCCGTGCGGAGTACATCCGACACCTCATCCGGCAGGCCGACGACTCACCGTTTGAAACGCCACAGCTCCGTCTCAGTGACGAGGCTGAGGAAGTAGACAAGGGGGCCGCCTAACATGTCCAGTGCAGGCCCGGCCCCCGAGTCGGACGAGGAGAGCCGTCGAGAAAACAGTGACGCACCCGACCCGCGTCACACCACCGCCGAGGAGTTCGCGGAGGTCGACGTGCGACGGTGTCAGGCGGACAACCGCAACGGCCGGCAGTGCGGGCGGGACTCGATACCGGGGACGTTCTACTGTCCGTTTCACCTGCCCGACCACGTCGACGAGACCGACCGGTGCGAGGGAGGTGTGACGGCATGACCGGCGACACCGACCCGGTCGACGACCCCACGACCGGCACGGTCGTCAACCACCACACCCCCGACCTCTTCCAGGTTCGGTGTCCGGAGTGTGGCGCCTCAAAGAAGACTCGGACGCGTCCCGGCGAGAAGTCGCGCATCTGTTCGACGTGCAACCGCCTGAAGGGTGTCACGCCCCTGGAGAACGTCCGTCGAAACAGCACAGACCGCGACGACGAAGCCGAACAGGCCATCGCCACCGACGGTGGCATCGACGAGAGCGACATCGTACAGGAGCGAGCGCACACGGCGGCGTCCCTGCTCGATGACGCGGCGGTCGCACTGCGCGAGGGCGAGCCCGCCGACGCCCTGGAGTACATCAACGACGCGCTCACCACGCTCGGCGACGGTGTGCGAGACGACCGCCGGGCCATGACCGACGGTGGCCGCGAGTACGATACGACCGAGAAGGTCGAACGCACCGACGTCGGGTTCCGGCTCACCGTCGAGTCCAAACGCGGCACCGGCACCCGCGATCAGGACAAGGTGAAGGCGGAACTCCGGCAGGAGCAGGTTCCGACGACCGAGGAAGTGGAGAACCTGACGCGGCACGTCGAGCACCTGATGAACATGCGGCGGGCGCATCAGCCGGACGAGGGTGACGACGCGTGAACGGGGGGCGATTCGAGTGACGGACGACCTCGAACCACTATCCCCCACCGACGGGGTCAAGATGTACCTCCGGCACCGTGAGCCAGAACTCTCCGAGAAAAGCCTGCAGAACCACAAGTACAGGCTCGACAACTTTGTCGCCTTCTGCAGCGACAAAGGCATCGACAACCTGAACGACCTGACCGGCCGGACCATCCACAAGTTCCGGAACTGGCGACGGGACGACGACATCACGACCGTCACACTCAGATCGAACCTCGCGACACTCCGAGTCTTCCTGGAGTTCACCGCGAGCATCAACGCGGTCGAGCCCGGCCTTCGCGAGCGCGTGAAACTCCCCGAAGTAAGTGCGGGCGAAGAGTCGAAAGACGTCAAACTCGACGAGGACCGCGCCGAGCGGATTCTCGACTACCTCAATCGGTTCCGATACGCGAGTCGAGACCACGTCATCGTTGCAATCCTATGGCACACCGGGATTCGACTCGGGAGCCTACGAACCTTCGACGTCGACGACTTCGACCCGGACGCCATGTGTCTCGACCTTCAGCATAGCCCGGACACTGGTACGCCTCTCAAGAACGGCGACGCTGCCGAGCGGTCCATCGCCGTCGGCGAGCACTACTGCCAGATGCTGCAGGACTACATCGACCACCACCGGGACGACGTGTACGACGATCACGGCCGACGACCACTCATCGCCAGCACGCAAGGCCGGCTCTCGGAGACGCCGATTCGCCAGACCGTCTACAAGTGGACGCGCCCCTGCGTGGTTGGCGTCGAGTGTCCACACGACCGCGACCCAGCGGAATGTGAGGCGATGAAGAGTACCTCGGCAAGCTTGTGCCCGTCGTCAAGGTCGCCCCATGGGATTCGACGAGGGAGCATCACGAAGACCCTCAGGGACGGCACCCCAGAAGAGATTGTTACCGGCCGGATGAACGTCTCTTCGGATGTTCTAGACCAGCATTACGACCGACGAACTGAGCGCGAGAAGATGGAACTCAGGCGCGAACACTTGAGGGACGCCTAACCATGATCGACCACCCCACCAGCTGGCAACCGAGTAGCGCATCGAACACCGAAATTCGCAAGATGGCAGTTAGTTCGCACCCCGGCGAGTCCACTTCGATTTCTCCGCTGTGTCCAGGGTTCCAGACCGAAAGGTCCGGACTCTGTACCAGCAGGATTCGCTGATTCTGGGCGTGAGACTACTCCCTCACAGAAGAGAGTTTATCATAATTCCAGACGCGGGTCGCCACGGTCTGGCGTTCGTGCGTGGGATTGGAGGTGGTCGAATTGCTCACCCGGGGATTTTGCAGACGCCAGTGCTGAACAGGTCCAGTAAGCCCGTAATACTGAGGTGGAGATGAGAACCGTCTCCAGCAGGTTCAAGCACGGTTCGACGTTCTGGCAGCTTCGCGAATCAATGACGAAATCGACACAGAGCAGCTCTCAGATACAAGTATCGATGATTTGGTAAGTTTGTCGATGGACGAGCGACAGCCAGCCGAGTGCGGTGACCCGCACGCGGCATTCAGTTCTCGTACTCCGAACTTACCTTCTTCGTGCCAGCGCATCGTTATATTGCCGCGAAATCCGGTACGCCCACCTGAGACCGATACCGTCAATCATCCTCGCGGCCACGCCGTTCGGACCGGGCTACTGGTCCCAATCTATCCGACGGCCCCACCGACTGTCTCTGATCGCCCCTGGAAGCCGGGACGATAAGCTGATGTTAACAATAAGCCTCTCCGCCTGACACGTTCCATGGTCAGCCACGAGCATCAGGGTCGGTTATTCGAAGCCCGAAACGACCTCGACGAGGCCAGTCGCTCCGACAACCGCGTCCGCTCGCTCTTGAAGGAGGTGCGGAATGTCTGGTGAACACGCTCTGCCATACGGCCTGGAAGAGTATGGGGTCAGCTTCAGGCGCATTCCCACGAATGGGATCACTCTCAACGTCGCGGAGGCTGGCGACGGTCCTCCGGTGTTTCTGCTCCACGGCTTTCCGGAGTGCTGGGCAACCTGGGGGCCGCAGATAAAGCATCTCGTGGACCACGGCTATACGGCGGTCGCCCCGGAGATGCGCGGCCACGGTGAGAGCGACGCCCCCAGCGCGGTCGAGGCATACGATACGGTGGAGTTGGCGGCCGATGTGGTCGGGCTCTTCGACGCCTACGACCAGGACGAGGGCGTCGTCATCGGGCACGACTGGGGGGCCATCGTCGCGTGGCACACAGCATGGCTGCACCCGGACCGCGTGAAGGGTGTCGGTGGCATGAGCGTGCCGTGGTTCGGTCGAGGCGACACCGACATCCTGACCGCGCTGAGAGAGCAGATGGAGGGACGGTACTTCTACATCATCGACTTCCAGCGTGACGAAGTCGTCGAGGCACTGAACGAGGACATCGACGGAGCTCTTAGAGCCATGCTGACCGGCGAGTCCGATGCCTTCGGGACGGATGACCCGAACGCCGACTTCCTCGACACTCTGACTGTGCCGGAGGAGGCGCCGGAGTTCATGCCGGAGGATTTCCTGACGTACATCGCCACTCGCTACGAGATCAACGGCTTCGGACCCGCGATAAACTGGTATCGCAACTACCGTCGAACGTGGGAGCACACCGAAGGCAAGGACCCCACGATCACCGTGCCGGCGATGTATCTGATGGGCAGTGAGGACTGGACGAACATCTATGCCCAGAGGATCGGTCTGGATATGGACGAGCAGTGCAGCGATCTCCGGGTCAGCGAAACGGTCGAGGCAGGTCACTGGCTCGGCCAGGAGAAGCCGGACTGGACCAACCGCCACATCCTCGCGTTTCTGGAATCAGTGGGGCATCACGGCGAAAAATAGGACGTGCCGGAAACTCGCGTACTCGTACTTGGCGAGGTAGGCAAGGATGCCCTCGACTCGCTCCTCAGTCCCAGTCTTTATGGCTATTCCAAACTTACAAATTTTCGTATTTACATTACCAGTTACTAATGACTGAGACTCACGTGTCCGTTATCGTCCCCGTCTATAACGATCCAGACGGTGTCACGTCGACAATCGAGTCCGTTCACCCCCAGTTAACCGACGGTGATGAACTCCTCGTCGTCGATAACAACTCCACAGACCGGACTCCAGAGGTGATCAGAACGTGTAGTCGTGAGAGCCCTGGGATCGACCTCCTACACGAAACCGAAATTCAATCGTCATACGCTGCCCGGAACACCGGGATACGGGCGAGTTCCGGCGACATCCTTGCATTTATCGATGCTGATATGACCGTTGAGCCAACGTGGCTTGCGGACCTTCGAAGCTACTTCTCCGGCTCGGACGCAGATTACGTCGGGTGCAACGTCGAACTGTATATTCCCGCGGGATCTGAGACGTCGATAGCACAGTATAACGTGGCAAAGGGATTCCCAGTCGAATATTATATTCGTGAAAAGGGATATGCGCCAACGTGTTGTCTTTCGGTTCGCCGGACTGTCGTCAGGGATGTCGGACGGTTCGATGCGTCACTCGTTTCGGGTGGTGATGGTGAGTTCGGTCGGCGAGTCGCTGACGCGGGGTACACCCAAGAATTTGCCAGCGAGATTACGATGTATCACCCTGCTCGAACCACCCTCTCGGAGCTTGGGTCGAAAGCAGTTCGCATCGGGCGAGGGCAGGAGCAACTGTACCGATCTGGAACTCGCGATTCACGACCGCTCTTGAATCCTCGAAACTTCCTCCCCCCTCATCCGGGCACCTTTCGACGCACAGTCTCCGGAAACTGGGGACTCCCGACACTCGCAGGTTGGTTCCTTCTCGCGTACTGGTTCAAGCTAATGCAGGTGCGGGGACGGATACGCGAACGATTGAACGGCAGGGGTGAGACACCTACGGACGGTGAGAATCATCCGCAGGGACGATGACACCGTCCAGGCACGTCGTACTGATTCTTAGGATTGGCACCGATGGGACAGCCTCGAGGCCCGATCAGGGTACTCGTTTGGACAATCGAGCCACTGGCGATTCGCCAGGACGGTCCTGCCAGTATCACCGGTACCTCGGCACGATTTCTAATGGCGACTCAACGAGGGCACGTCCGTGTACCCTCGCTCGTGGGTGAACGCGGGGGTTCTCTCGATGGTCGAACCGGAACGTGTTACAGAGGAGCGCGCGACTGACACGGTCGAAATGGAGAGTCACACGTCGACCTGCTCGTCCATCGGGATTCCCCTCTCACTGAACGACTCGACACAGAGGGATAGCAAGCGACTGCATTTACCCGTAGAACCCGAACGAGGACGTGTATGGCCGACTTCCACGAAGACGAACTGACCGACGAGGAGGAGGAAGCGCTCCACGAGCTCCAGCTCGGCATCGAGAACCTCTATCGGGGATACGGCAGCCTGCTCGAGTTCCACCACACCATCGGCCACGGGATGGACCACCTGCACGACGCCGAGGAGATGCTTCGCGAAGCCGGGCACGAGGAGACGGCCGACAGACTCCGCGACGAGGTGCTCCCGGCCGGTGTATTCGAGGACAGGTGGAGCTACGAGGTCGTCGAATCGTTCAAACGGGACTTCCTCGCCGACGTGGCCGACTTCGAGGAGCAGACCCGGGAGGAGCTGGCGGGAGGCCGAGAACACATCACCGAACGCCGACAGCAGCGGGACTGGAGCGAACGAGCCGGGGACCGGACGGAAGAGTGAGGACCCGAAACGCCCCGGCTCGGAACGCCCTGGGATATGGTCCACCACGTCGACGGACACGCTGATGGCATCGGGGACTTCGAGTCAACGGTCGGCGGCGTCTACGCTATGGCATCTACGCTGGGTACGATGTACGTCCGGACCCGGACGAGAGGGGTTCTGGATCTGGTGACGGTCAGTGGACAGCTGCGGTCTCCTCGCTTCGAAAGTCCCGATTTCGGACGGGTTATGGTAAGCGTATAGGCGTCCTTCTCGACCGTAGCACCCTCGTAACAATGTGGTTACCGTTCGTCTACGGGTTTACGGTAGGTTCGCCACACGGTCCATCACCATCGAAGACGGCTCGTATGAACCGGAAGCCGAACTTCACTGGATATCCGTGCAAGGCGCCCCGTCCCTACCGTCTTTCAACAGATGACCAGCATCAGGTACCCGGGGTCGCTACTGTGTGGGGGAGTCCGCTGCGGTCGTAGTAAGCCATCGTTTCTATCGGGTCGCCAGGTCGAACAGCGTCGATAGGATGGGATTTCCTGGGACACGTACTAGTCGTAAGATATAGCGTTCTGAAACACTCTCACTCGTACATGACCGGTCCGACCGAGCGCATCGTGCTCGACCTCCACGTCCACAGCGACGCGTCCTACGACGGCCACGAACCGGTCGAACTCGTCCTCGAGCACGTCGCAGACATCGGACTCGACGGTGTGGTCGTCACAGACCACGACCGTATCGAAGAGTCGTGTCGTGCGGCGCGACTCGCGGCGGACTACGGACTCGTCGGCATCCCGGGCGTCGAGGTGTCGACTGCGGAAGGGCACCTGCTCGCCATCGGCGTGACCGAACGCCCGGCCGCGGGGAAGCCGTTCGACGAGACGGTCGAGCAGGTCCGGGAACTCGGTGGTGCTGCCGTCGTCCCCCATCCCTTCCAGCGGACCCGTCACGGCGTCCGAAGGCGGACCGTATCGGACTGCGACGCCATCGAGACGTACAACTCGATGCTCTTCACTGGCTACCAGAACCGGCGCGCACGTCGGTTCGCGAAGACACGGGGGTACGGTGAGGTCGGCGGAAGCGACGCTCACTACCTGATGAACGTCGGTCGCGCGGTCACCGTCGTCGAACTCGAATCGCCTGTCCCGGACGTGACCGACGTCACCGTCGACCAGGTCGTCGCGGCCCTGCAGGAAGGCGAGACCCGGGTCCACGGCATGCGCACGCCGATCCGCCGGAGTACCGTCCAGTACGGCATCGGTGCTGGCCGTAAGACCCTCTACGAGATCACGTCGCGACTCCCCTACGTTCGACCGCGGCCGGAGGCCATCGCCGAGTTCGTCGCAGACCACTAGTCCGACCGACTGCTCGCAGACCGATTTTGAAGATTCCGAAGCGCAGTCGCTGACTCCGTTCGACGAGTTCGGTCGCGGCCCTGTCTCAGTTTCGTCGTCAGGCAACCGCGGGCTGAGAGGCTGTCGCGTTCGATTCGCTAGAATTTATATACTATCGTAAACTAAATTTTAGTAATAACTAATGAAAATATATGCTGCAACGTTGCTGCTCGTGACCCAGGTCCTCACGCCCGGTGCCGGCGCCGTTCCGGTAGGCCAAGCCGGACCGGCCGTTTCCCCTCCCAACGAGGTACCGCTCGCCGATGCTGGACTCGACCAGACGGTCGCTCTCGGCCGAACCGTTCTCCTCGACGGACGGGGGTCCCGAGACCCCGATGGCTCGGTCCGTCGATACGCATGGGAAGTACTCACGCCGTCCGGGACTACCATGGCCCCAGACTGCGACGACTGCCCACGCACGACGTTCACCCCGAACGAGACTGGGACCTACGAGGTCCGCCTGGTGGTCGAGGACGACGACGGTGCGACGGCGACGGACACGCTCTACGTCCACGTCGTCGCCGGTCCCGGACCGACCGTCTCGCTCTCGGTCCCGGCGTCGATTCCAGTCGGTAACACGACGAGCGTCGTCGCGTACGTCGAGTCCGGTGCTGCTGACCTCGACCGAATCGAATGGATCATCGATGGCTCGGTCGTCGAGACGGCCCCGATATCGGGCGACCGGGACCAGGCTACCCTCGAACCCGGGTTTCCGTCGACGGGTGTCGCCACTATCACCGCGCGTGTCTACGACGAGGCGAACCGAACCGGGGCAGACTCCCGGCCTATCACGGTCTATACTCCCACGAACGCGACGGTTCCGGCGGGGCCGGGTGGTGCTGACTCGTTCGCCGAGGAGTACGACCCCGTCGTCGACGGGCCGCAGGTCGTCACCGGTTCGCGCCCGCTCGCCGCCACGTATCGACTTGGAGAGGCACCACCGGCCAGTGCGGTGGAGACAGTGACCTGGTTCGACGGGGGTGGCGTTCGCGGTAACGGGTCCACCATCGACGTCGAGTGGGAACCCGGGGACAACAGGTTCTTCGCCGTCGTAGCGTACAGCGACGGCTCGGACGAGGTCGTCCGATTCCGGAACGGTCGGTCGGTGGTAGTGGCCGACCCGGAACCCTCCTTGGGTCTTTCCGACCTCGACGCTAGTACCTCTATCAGCGGGGCGTTCACTGCTGCGGACGACTACGGGAACCTCGTCGAGGTCACGGTAACTGTGGGCGGTCAGCGGGTGTTCCACCGCGAAGCACAGCGTGCAGGAAGCCGACCCACGCTCGGAGAAGTGGTCGACGCAGAATTCGACCGGATCGACGTAGCACCGAACGAGAGTTACGACGTCGTCGTCCGCGCGACCGATGGGCGAAACCAGACTGCGGTTCTACGACGTACCGTCGTCTCGTCCGGCGACCTCGAAGTCGTTCGAGCGGGGTTCGTAAACGCTCCCGTCGATTCGTACCACGAGCGACTCGACCCCAGTCGATACACCGCACACCACGTGGTCGAAGTCCGGTTGAACGGGAACGATCCAGAAGATATCGAAGTGAATTATCCCGGGCTAATGGAAGAAATGGTCTCACTTGTAGACGGTCAGCGGAGAGTGGTACAAGGAGATAATAGTTCAATCCTAATTCACTCCTACTGGGGAGGTCAAACGCCCGGAAGATACGCTCTCAAATATTCGATTTATAGTGAGGAAGTCGAGGCAAATTCTGGGATTTCCACGTTTGAAGTCGAATCTAGTGACCCAGAATTAGTCTTGACTACTGAGACCCAT
Organism: Haloarchaeobius marinus; assembly: GCF_051207415.1. Classification (NCBI taxonomy): domain Archaea; kingdom Methanobacteriati; phylum Methanobacteriota; class Halobacteria; order Halobacteriales; family Halorubellaceae; genus Haloarchaeobius; species Haloarchaeobius marinus. Next base: position 289,703 of record NZ_JBPKGD010000005.1, read on the forward strand.
GGCACTGAGGGTCGTGCCCTTAATTGGGGGATTCGAGTCAATGCAAGTCGATCGTTCGATCCCGACCACACCCCGTTGGAATATTCGTGGGTCTATGGTGCTGAGCCCTCGGATAATAGTCCAGCTGTTGGAGAATTTCAATCCCGTGAGAACGGTGACTTGGAGGTCAATGACCAGAATGGCGGCTTCAGCGCACAGCGGTGTTGCTTCCTGCAATATTTCGTCCCTCAGATACGCTCCGTCGAACAATTGAACGAGGGTCCGTTCAACGCGACAGATACGGTCCGGTTCGAAGTTCACTCCGACGAATGGGCTACCACGAAGACGAGTGACTACTACGAGTTGGATTTCGATTACGAGTCCGATTCACGATACGTCGATATCGTGGACCAACGACGGGTTGAGCGCGAACTGAGGAATGCTGTCGGGGACGAGGTCAACTTCCGCCGGTTCCAGAGGAGGGCGATAGTCGAAGTGCAAGCTGCCGCGCTCCACGAAGACACGGAACAGCCGGTAATCGCGTTGTTCAACGAGGAAAACCCGGGGCGGATTCGCACCAACTACACGCTTCCGACGGTGGAGGTGGTCAACGAATCCACGGTCGAGACGCTGAGAACCAACGTCTCCATCGAGAGTCTCGCGTACCGGATATGGCGACAGAACGGTACCCGGGAACGCACCGTCACCGACCGCCGCGAACTGCAGACGTATCTCAAAGAAGGATTCGACGTAGTCGACGAGCGCACCACGACGAGTTCGATCCAGCTGGAGCGTCGGACCATTCGAGAGGAACCCGAGACGGTTCGCATCGCGTTCGGTACGAGAGACGAACGCCAGCAGTTCCTGCGTTCGAATCAGGAGTGGCACCCAGCAGGTAGGCAAACGCGGACCAGAGTCGAGACCGAAACCGACCACGTGTGGCAACCTGGTCGGAGTGGACCCGGTGAGTTCACCGGCCGGACGAGAGTCCGAACGATTCCCGCCCAGACGCGGACGCTCCACGAATACGAGACGAGAGTGCGGCGAACGAGAACAGTGACAGAGACCGTCCAGAAAACGTTCGAGACGGAGACCGGGAGGAGAACTCGACCAGTAACAGTGACGAGAGAAGTCACGCACTGGGACGAATCGACGTACTGGGCGCAGGTTCCGCGGTCGCCGACGGACACCCACACGGGTGATACTCGAGAGGTCGTCGTCCAACCTGCTCGTGAAACACGAGAGTACCAGTTCGAGATTTCTCGGGAACAACGGGTGACAGAGGTGCGATACTTCGCTACCCGCACCACCGTCGAAACGGTCGAAGTGTGGCAGCAGTACCGCAGGGTAGAGGACTACTCGACCGCGGAGAAACTATCCAGGCGTGACGACGTACGGGTCGGTTCTGTCCAGGAGGAGACCTACTGGGTCGTCGAAAGGTCGGGCCCGACCACCGAGACAGTGCAGGAGTACGAGGACCGCTCGAACGTCGTCGAAACGATCGCGATCGTGAGCGGAACGACACAAGAGAAAGAGGTCGACCCCGTTACTGGCGACATCAACATCACTGACGTTGGTGCCTTCCGGGAGGAGGTTCGCCGTGAGGGCGCTCTTGGTGCGTCCCAGATATTGTCGATTATTGCTGGTACAGAAGAGGGTTGCAGAAAGGAGGTAACTTGTGAGTAAAGATTTGTCTGGATGGGTGATTATCTTCGCGTTCCTATTGATAGTTACCACTATTCCCCTAACTGCGTCGTCTCAGGATAACCAGCAAAGAGGTTTGGAACTCGGAATGGAGAATAAGACGATGAAATCTACGGATGGCGTGATTTTTCGTTCAAGCCTTCGTCCAGACTCTAAACAATTAACAATAACGGCATTTAATCCTACTTCGAATCCAATCAACTCTTGGTTAAATATCAAAATAGATGGTTCATTCGTCAGAAACGGAGAGATGAACCTATCTTCTAATGAAAAGCAAACGTTACGGTACAATCTGAATACCTCACTAGATGCAGAAGTCCGAAGACATTCTGTTCAGTTATCTACTTTCGGTAATTCGACCGAGTTCTATTTCGACCTTTCAGTCGATTCATCTAATCCACGTGGTGTCCAACTCCCCGAGATAGAGAACGTCGAAGTAACGACCACGGAAGTCGATGGGGAGGAGACGGCAGCCGTCAGGATAACGGTCAGGAACGAGGGGGACGTCCAGTACGGGACCAGGGTACGCGTCACGACGCTCCAGACGCATTCAGAGTCGTACCTCGCACGTGTGCCACTCGACGAGAACCGGAGAACTATCGTCGTCCCCCTGAACGAGGACCCGGAACTCACGGTCGCAGGGGAGGTGAGGTTGTTCACCGGGTGGATTCACAATCGTTCCACCATCGAAGACCAGGTCGAGTTCGAGGGCCGGACGGACGGAGAGACGGCGGTCTGGGACCGCGAGTTCGAACCGATACAGATCGACTACGCCGATACGGACGTCGAGGAGTACCAGTACGAGAACCGGTCGGTGAAACGGAAGAACGAGGCCATCTGGCGCGAACGGCTGAAACCCATCGGCGTCGTCGCTGCGGGGATGCTCGTCGTGATTCTCCTGGTGGTCGCTGTGCTGTCCCGGCGGCGATGACGCTCAGAGGCGGGTTCTGACAGCGCGAGCGATATCGTCGACGTCGAACTCGTCGTCCGCTTTGTCGAAAACGGTCTCGTCGTCGACGGCTACGGTGAAGACGCCGTGGGCACCGGTCTTGAGCGTCACCGCGTCGAGTTCCTGACCGAAGTTCGACAGGAGGGCGTGCTGGACGTCTTCCGCTCGGTTCAGGAAGCCACAGGGAACGCAGTATTCGATCTCGACTTCGGTCATGGAGGATACGTTACGTTCGCAGCCGTGAAAAGGTAGGGGCAGTCGGAGAACGAGGAATCAGTGGTCAGGATAGGCCTCTGCGAGTGCGTCCAGTGCTTCGTGATGTTCGGTACTGTGTGGGGCAGTGAGCGGCGAGACGCTGATACGTCCCTCGACGACGGCGCGCCGGTCCGTGCCCTCGGGGTCGGGGATGTCACCGGCGGCCATGCGCTCCCAGACGCGGTCGTGTAGCGAGACGATACCGTCGTCGACGGTGGCGTCCATGTCGTACATGTGCGAGGGGCGGGTGATCTCGAGTTCCGTCGGCCCGGTCCCGGGGGCCGGTGCGTTGACGTTGAGGTAGTCGGCCTGTTCGAACACGCCGGCGTCGAGTGCGTGTTCGGCCAGGTAGGCGGTCGCGCGTACCGCTTCCTCGTACTGGTCGAACGTGACCTCGACGTCCGTCCACGCCCGGTCATCGTCGGGGTCGACCGGGATGTAGAGCGAGGCGGCGATGGCCGGGATGTCGAAGAACGCGGCTTCGACGGCGGCGCTTACGGTTCCGGACCGACCGAGGACGTAGTGGCCCAGGTTCGCACCTTTGTTGCACCCGGCGACCACGAGGTCCGGGTTCGGGAGGAGTGCTCGGAGGCCGGCCACGACGCAGTCTGCCGGTGTTCCCCGGATGGCGTAGCCGAGTTCGTGTTCTTCGACGTCGACCGTGCTCGAAATCGCCCGGCCGACGGCACTCTGGTCGACGGCTGGCGCGACGGCGGTGACGCGCCCGACGTCGGCGAGTGCGTCGTAGAGCGCTCGAAAACCGGGGCTCTCGATGCCATCGTCGTTCGTGACAAGGATCTCGAGGTCGTCGTCGTCGTCCATGCCGGGTGGTCGAAGTGTGCGGCCAAAAGGTCACCGTTCGCGGTCGTCTACTGTCCCAGCGGCGGTTCCACGCCCTCCGGTCAGACGGGCCTGGGAATCCGGTCGACGACTGTCGTCTCGTCGACGACCAGGTTGTAGGCCGATTCGTCGTCGTTCCAGAGGGCGAGTACGCCGTCGAACGCGAGGAGGTCGCCGTAGTCTGCCTCGAGCAGATTCCGGTTCCCGGCCGTCTGCTGGACGAGGACCGCGTAGTTGTCCGCCGTCTCGGACCCATCGCTCACCTTGAACAGCGGGTTCGCGTCGGTCGCGGGGTCGGTCGACGCGAGGTTCCGGGAGAGTTTGACGGCGAGGAGGTCGATGCGGTTCGAGACGTGCTGTTCCATGTCCGCCATCCTGGCGTACGTCGACGGACTGGGCGTCACGTCGAGGATGCGAGCGCCGTCGAGGCGGAGGATGCTGTAGGAGAATTGCACGTCGACGTTGACGAACTCGCCGGCGGTGTCGGCTCCGTCGGCGGTCGAGGTGGGTTCGGGTCGGGCACCGTCGTCGAGGCGACGCTGGAACGGGGGCACGTCGAGGTCCGGTCGCACGTCGAACGACCAGCCCTCGTCGGTCGGGGCCGCGTTCGGCCAGAGTCGGACGGTCGGTGCGTACACGGTGGGACGGCGGGGAGTCGAGTCGCCGGTGGAACGGTCGGCAGGGTCGTCGACGATGGCCCGTTCGACGCGCCGGAGGCCGATACTCGTGTTCCTGTCGGCCGGTGCGAGTGCGACGACGGACCCGTCGTCGGCCAGGAACGGCACGTAGCGACGGACGACCGCTTCGGGGTCGTCGAGTTCGTTGAGCACGTTCGCGAAGAGGACGACGTCGTACTCGCCGTCGGGGTCGAACGCTTCCGCCGTGGTCTCGTGTATCTCGTGGTGGAAGTTCGGGCCGGTGACGTCGAGCAGGTCGTCGAGGACTTCGGTCGCCGCACTCGGTTCGACGGCGTGGTAGTCCACCAGCGCGTCGTCCGGGAGGTAGTCGTGAACACCGAGGGCCGGGCCGCCGACGCCAGCACCGACGTCGAGGATTCTGAGGGTTCGGGGGAGGAGCTGCTTGGCGACGAGGTCGTTCAGCACGTACTGGACGGCCGCGTAGAAGTCGGGGAGGTGATAGACGGCGTAGCCGAGTGCGACGTCCGCGTCGTACTCGACGGGCCGACGCTGGTAGTAGTCGTCCTTGAGGCGCCGGACGGTCTCCCGAAGTTCGTCGCCGGTGTCGCCGGTCGCCCAGTCGTAGCCGTAGCGTTCGACGAGCAGGTCCTCGAGTTCGGCGGCGTACTCGTCGGGGAACGCACGCACTTCGTCCACGCCGGTCCGCACTGGTTCGTCGGAGGCGGGAACGAACGTGCCGTCGTCTCGCTCGACCAGTCCGAGGCCGAGTGCCTCCTCCCTGAGCACCTGCCGGACGACGGCCGGGTGCGGGTGTCCCGAGACGTAGTCGCAGATCTCCTCGGGGTCGATGGGGCGGACGTTCCTGAGGTACTTCGCGTTGGCGACGACGTCGTCTCTGTCGATCATCGGTGTTCAGTCCTCGTCAGTTCGGTCCTCGCGGTGACCGTCCCTGATTCGCTCGTAGAGTGCCGTGAACTCCTCACAGTCCGCATCGGCGACGCGGCGGGCAGCGGCAGCGAGGTCGTCCGCGCCGTCGAACCGCGACTGGATGTCGGCGTAGACCCGTGCGTCGCCGTCGGTAACCTGTTCTACGAGGCCGTCCAGCGCGGCCGAGACGGGAGTGTGGAACCGCTCGTCGACGGATTCGCTGGCGAGTCCGTACGCCAGCACCGCGGCGTGGGCCGACGCCTGCACCGTCTCCATCGCCCGGTCGTGTTCCGACGGGGTGGTCTCGAACAGGTCGTTCCCGGCGGCCGCGAGTGCGTCCCTGAACTCGTCCGTCGCCGGGCCTGGGTCGTCCGGGACGAGCGCGATGGTCCCCGGGGCGTTCGACGGCGCGAACAGGGGGTGGAAGCTGACGCGCTCCAGGTCCGGAGCGTGACGGCGCATGGCAGCGATCGGCCCGGCCATCTCGCCGACCACGTCGACGATGGCGCGCTCGGCACGGTGGGCCTGGTCGGCAACGGCCTCGGCCGCAGCAGGCATCGGTACCGCGATACAGACCACGTCGAAGGACTCCGTGCCGTCCAGGTCCACCGCCCGACCACCGACCGCCGCGGCCGCCGATTCGGCCACGCTCCGGTCGGCGTCGGCGAGGGCGACGTCGCTGCCGAGGGTCTCGGCTACCCAGCGTCCCATCGAACCGGCGCCGACGACGAGCGTTCGCATCGCTTCCGGGTAGCAAACCGGTCGGGAAAAGGGGTTCGGTCGGCCTCAGAAGAAGCCGGCGATGTAGAACAGGACGATGGTGAACACGATGAGCGAACCGATGATTATCATCAGCAGGTTGAACGCGCCGTCAGGGGTCATTCCGGATAGATTCATGTCTTTGAGCAGAGATACCGGAAGCGACATGTTAAAGCTGTTTATCGGTGCTGGCCAGCCTCAGTCGACGACCAGTTCGACCGGGTAGTCGACGAGGTTCTCGTAGCCCTCTTCGGTGACGACGACGATGTCCTCGATTCGGACACCACCGACGTCGGGGTCGTACAGGCCCGGTTCGATGGTGATGACATGTCCGGGTTCGAGTTCCTCGCCGTTGAGCGACACCGACGGCGACTCGTGGACGTCGAGTCCGACGCCGTGTCCCGTCGAGTGGATGAAGCCCGTCTCGGTGTCGGGGTCCGTGAACACCGTCGGGTAGCCCGCTTCCTGATAGACGTCGACGACGGCCTGGTTGACGTCCGCACCGGTCACGCCGGGCTCGACCGCGTCGAGTGCCGCCCTCCGCGCCTCGTCGGTCACCTCGTACCACTCGAGTTGCGTCTCCGAGGCGTCGCCCTTGAGGAACGTCCGGGTCATGTCAGAGTGGTACTTCGACGCCTTGTCCCGCGGGAAGATGTCGACGATGACGAACTCGTTCGCTCGAAGCGGCCCGCTCCCCCGGTCGTGAGGGTCGGCGGCGTCCGCACCGCAGGCGACGATGGTCTCGTCGAGCGAGCAGTCGTGCCGAATGAGCGTTATCTCGATCTCTTGCTTGACGAACTCGCTCGTCAGCGCCTCGCCGTCCGGTCGACGGAGCACGCCGTCGTCGTCGACGGTGGCCTCCGCGACGAGTTCCTCAGCGCGGGCCATCGCGGCCTCGTTCGCCCGCTGGGCCGTCCTGACGTGGTCGACCTCCTCGTCTGTCTTGACGGCCCGGATGTCCCGGACGATGCCGTCGCGGTCGGGTGTCACCTCGAGTCCCTCCTCTCGGAGTCCGTCTGCCGTCGAGAGGGGGAACTGACCGTTGACCGCCAGCGAGTCTACCCCGAGGTCGGCCAGGAACTCGGCGAGCAACTTCTGGTGAGCCAGTTCCTCGCCGTACTCCTCCATCTTCTCCCGGGCGTCGTAGTCCGAGTGACGCTTGACGACGTCGGCCCGACTCTCCTTCTTGGCCCGACCGTACTCCAGAGAGGAGACCAGCAGTCCGGTCTGTTCGGGGGTGTAGACGCCGAAGAACGGGTCTGGGGCGCCGAACCCGGACAGGTAGTAGAGGTCGGAGCTCGACGCGTCGTCCTCTAGGGCGTAGCCGTCGAGGTTCGCTTCGTCGAGATAGTCGTCGAGTGCAGAGAAGTCGGGTTCCATACGCCGACACACCGACGCCGTCGCTATAAACCTGTCCGGTTCTGCCGGTCGGCCCGGCCCTCAGCCGAGGACGGACACGTCGACCCGGTGGGGGCCGTCCGGGGTCTGCAGTTCGACGCTGTCGACGATGTGCTCGCGGACTCGCTCCCGCCAGCGTTCCAGGGCGGCGACGTGTCGGTCGTGGTGTGCCTCCACGTCGTACTCGCCGTCGTCGGGTTCCGTGTCGTCGGCGTGTGGGTACGGGGGTACACCGTCGTCGACGAGCGACCCCGGAGGAACGTGGACCGACGGCGCATCGCCCGGCTGGTCGGTCATGCCCCCGTCGTCCGATGCGACCGACTGGACCCGGTGAATCCGGGCTCGCATCCGTCCGTTGAACGGCGGTGTAACCCGGAGTACGACCTCGATTCCCTGGTTCGAGGCTTCGAGGGCAGCGACCACGTCGTCGGCGTGTATCGCGAGCGACCGGACGACCGTCGGGTCGTCGGGGTCGACGGGCATATCCGACCCGTGGTCTGCGACCGACTTCAGTACGTCGCCCGACCACGGGTCGACGGGCGACACGAATTCTGACCGCTGTCGGTAGCCTCATACGTCGACCCGTAGACGCCTCTGACATGGACGTTGTCATCGAACCGTCGACGGTCCGCGGTACCGCGCGGGCACCACCGTCGAAGAGCTACACCCACCGGGCCATCCTCGCCGCCGGCTATGCGGACGGGGCCGTCGTCACGGACCCACTGGTGAGCGCCGACACGCGTGCGACCGCCCGGGCGGTCGAAGCCTTCGGTGGGTCGGTCGACGTCGCCGAGGGCGAGTCGCAACTGGACGTCACCGGGTTCGACGGTCGGCCGGTCGTTCCGGACGACGTACTCGACTGTGCCAACAGCGGAACGACGATGCGATTGACCACGGCGACGGCGGGACTGGTCGACGGGACGACGGTCCTGACCGGCGACGAGTCGCTCCGGTCACGGCCGCAGGGACCGCTCCTCGACGCACTCTCGACCCTCGCCGCGCGCGCGGTGAGCACCCGACGCAACGGGCAGGCACCGCTGGTCGTCGACGGCCCCATCGCCGGTGGTGCGGTCTCGATTCCAGGCGACGTCTCCTCCCAGTACGTGACCGCGCTGCTGATGGCGGGAGCCGTCACCGACGACGGCATCCGAATCGACCTCTCGACCGAACTCAAGTCTGCGCCCTACGTCGAGATAACGCTCGACGTCCTGGACGCGTTCGGGGTTGAGGCGGGACGGACGGACGGCGGGTTCGCCGTCGACGGCGGCCAGCGGTACGACGCCAGCGGCGAGTACGCCGTACCGGGGGACTTCTCGTCGCTGTCGTACCTGCTCGCGGCCGGGGCCATCGCCGCCCCCGACGGACTGACCCTCACCGGGGCGGTGCCGAGCGCGCAGGGGGACACGGCCATCGTCGACGTCCTCGACCGGATGGGCGCGGCGATCGACTGGGACCGAGCGGCGGGCACCATCGACGTCTCCCGGTCGTCGCTGTCGGGGACGTCGGTCGACGTCTCGGACACGCCCGACCTGCTCCCGACCGTCGCGTCGCTCGGGGCAGTCGCTGACGGCGAGACGCACATCCAGAACGTCGAGCACGTCCGCTACAAGGAGACGGACCGCGTGAGCGCGATGGCCGAGGAGTTGACGAGACTCGGCGCGAGCGTCACCGAACGAGAGGACGAACTCGTCGTCCACGGCGGGGAGTCGACCCTCGTGGGGACCCGGGTCGACGGGCGCAAGGACCACCGCATCGTCATGGCGCTGTCGGTCGTCGGACTCGTCGCCGAGGGCGAGACGACCGTCGAGCACGCCGAACACGTCGACGTCTCCTTTCCGGACTTCTTCGACGTGCTGTACGACCTCGGCGGGACCGTGCACCACCGACACGGTACCGGATAGTCTATCTACGAATCGACCCTCGGTCGTGACATGCTCCGAACGGACCTGGCGGCGTCGCTCCGCGAACGGTGCGGCGACGCCGGCTATCTCTTCCCGGACTACGATGGGTACTGCTTCGCCAACGTTCCCGGGTCTGTGGCGTCGCTACTCGGCGCCGAGGCAGGCAGGTCGCTACCCGGTGACGTCTTCGACGGCGTCGACGTCGATGGCGTCGAGACGGTCCTCGTCGTGCTGGTCGACGGGTTCGGCTGGGCGCAGTGGCGGCGCGAGCGCGAGCACCACGAGTTCCTGTCCCGACTCTCGGACGCCGCGCTGGTGACGCCGGTGACCTCCACCTACCCGAGCGAGACGGCGTCTGCCATCACGACGTTCCACACCGGTGCGCTGCCGGCCGAACACGGCGTCGTCGGTTGGAACGTCTACGAACCGACGACCGACGAGGCGTTCGAGGTGCTCCCGTTCCTGACGAAGGACGGGCGGGAACCGACCGGTTTCGTTCGCGACGAGGTCTGGAACGCCGAATCCATCTACCCGACGCTGGCCGAGCAGGGCGTCGAGTCCCACCACGTGGTCCCGTTCCCCAGGACGTACGACGGGGCGACGCTGCACAGGTACGACGGACTCGACGAGGTTCCCGAGACGGTCGGCGATGCACTCGAGGCGGCCGACGGCCGGTCGTACTGCTTCTGCTACCTGCCGCACGTCGACCACGAGGGCCACCGCACTGGTACCCGGTCGAGGGCCTACCGCGAGACGGTCGCCGAGGTGTTCGAGGTGGTCGCGGAGGCCGTCGACGGACTCGACGACGCGACGGCCGAGGAGACGCTCTTGCTGGTCACTGCGGACCACGGCCACGTCGACACCGACCCGGACCTGAACGTCGACCTCGACGCGGACGAGGAACTGGTCGCCGCACTCGCACGGGACGGCCACGGCGACCCGATCCGCTTCGCCGGGAGTCCACGTAACGTTCACCTGCATCTGCAGGACGGGACGGTCGAGTCGACGGCCCGTCGGTTGTCCGAGACGCTGGATGCACGGGTGTTCACCCAGTCAGAAGCGCTCGAACTGGAGTTGTTCGGCGACGTCGACGCCTCGGAGACGTTCCGGCGGCGACTCGGCGACCTCGTGTTGACCCACCGCGAACTGGGAACGTGGTGGGGTATGCACGAACCGGAGGAGCTCCGACTCGTCGGGATGCACGGGGGACTGCACCCCGAGGAGATGTTGACGGCGGTCGCGGCCGTCCGCCTCTCGGAGCTATGATGTCGCTACTCGGGACTGTGACCCCGTAAGGTGGACTGGGGCGAACAGGCGACGCGGCGACGGTCGTCCGGCGGTTCGTCGCACACCCGCCTCGGTCGCCGGACGGCATCGGTCAGGACACGCCTGTCCTGGCCCCGCCATCGTACTTGAACGGTGACTTCTGCACCTTCTAGAACACATAAATCCCCAGGTGACCGAGACTGACGCATGAACGGCAATCGGTTCGGTCGTCTCTTCCAGGTGACCACCTACGGCGAGAGCCACGGCGCGGGGATGGGCGTCACGGTGTCCGGGTGTCCCGCGGGCCTCGAACTCTCCGAGGACGACGTACAGGCCGAACTGGACCGGCGCAAACCCGGCCAGTCGATGATAACCACGAGCAGGGGAGAACCCGACGCCGTCTCCATCCAGTCCGGCGTTCAGGACGGGTACACGACGGGGACGCCCATTGGGATGGTCATCGAGAATAAGGACGCACGGTCGGAGAAGTACGAACCGTTCGTCACGGCCCCCCGCCCGAGTCACGGCGACTTCACCTACTCCGCGAAGTTCGGCACGCGGAACTGGGGCGGCGGTGGCCGCTCCTCGGCGCGCGAGACGGTGAACTGGGTCGCGGCCGGTGCGATCGCGAAGAAGATTCTCGCGACCGAGGGCGTCGAGATAAAGGCCCACGTGAACCAGATCGGCGACGTCGAAGCCCCGGAGGTGACGTGGGAGGAACTGCTGGAACACACCGAGGAGAACGAGGTACGGTGTGCCCACCCCGAGACGGCAGCACGGATGCGCGAGCGCATCGACGAGTACCAGCAGGCGGGCGACTCCATCGGTGGGAGCATCTACTTCGAGGTCCGGGGACTGCCCCGCGGCCTCGGCGCGCCCCGGTTCGACAGCGTTCCGGCCCGCCTCGGACAGGCGCTCATGGCCGTTCCGGCGGCCACCGCCTTCGAGTTCGGCCTCGGGCGCGAGGCCCGGTCGGTCGCGGGTCACGACCGGAACGAGGACTGGGAGTTCGACGACGACGGTGACCCCGTCCCGGTCGGCAACGACCACGGTGGCCTGCAGGGTGGCATCACGACCGGTCAGCCGGTCTTCGGCGAACTGACGCTGCACGCCCCCACGTCGATTCCGAAGGAACAGACGACCGTCGACTGGGAGACCGGCGAGGAGAAGACCGCACAGGTCATCGGGCGCCACGACCCGGTTCTGCCGCCACGGGGCGTGCCCGTCGTGGAGTCGATGGTCGCGTGTACGTTCCTCGACTTCATGCTGCTCGGCGGCCGAATAAACCCGGACCGACTGGACGACCGGCCCGGGGAGTACGATACCGACTACCACCCGAGTCGCCCCGAGTGAGGGCCGTCAGTCCAGCAGCCCGAGGTCCTTCGCGACCATGTCCGTCAACCGTTCCATGACGGCCGGGTCGACCTCGGCGACGGCCTCGCCGTCGTGTAGCTGGTCGTTGTGGCGGGCGACGGCGGCTTCGACGTCGTCGAATGGTACCGACGTCCGGGTGTCGCACTCGGGGCAGACGACGGGAATCTCCGGTGACGTTCCTTCGCTGGGCATGGGGCAGGCGTTCTCGACGCAGGCTGAAGTACCCACGGGTCGTGGCCGCGGGTCGACGGGACGACCCTGTTAGCAAGGTACGTCCCAGTGGCGGTCCAATAGGAACGTTCGTGAGGATTGCTCACAGACCGACGCCGCTGCCCTCCCGGAGAATCTAGAACGAGTTCTCGGTTCCTCATTATTAATCCGTGCTAATGTATAGCAAAGGCTTTAGTCTAACTCTGTCCAACCTTCAAATACACTGGCCTTACAGGGGGCCGTGATTACTGAGCATGACTGACGACGAACTTATCTGGCGGATCGCAGGTGGTTCCGGGGACGGGATCGACTCGACCAGCCAGAACTTCGCGAAGGCCCTGATGCGGTCGGGCCTCGACATCTTCACGCATCGCCACTACCCATCGCGGATCCGTGGTGGCCACACGTACGTGGAGATTCGGGCAGCAGGGCACGAGGTACAGTCCCGAGGTGACGGGTACAACTTCCTACTCGCGCTGGGTGACTCGTTCGCCCGGAACCCGAAGGAGGGAGCCGTCTACGGAAACGAGGAGACGAAACCGCTGTCGGAGAACCTCGACGAGTTGCGCGAGGGTGGCATCATCGTCTACGACTCCGGACTCCTCGACGAGGACGACGTGGCGGACCTGAACCTCGAAGAACGGGCCGAGGAGAACGACTGGCACGTCTTCCCCATCGACCTTCGCGGGATGGCGAAAGAACACGGGCGCGAAGTGATGCGGAACACGGCCGGCGTCGGCGTCACTGCCGCACTCCTGGAGATGGACCTCGACCACATCGAGGACCTGATGGAGGACGCGATGTCCGGCGACGTGCTCGAAGCCAACCTCTCCATCCTCCGCGACGCCTACGACATGGCGAACGAGGAGTACGAGTTCGAGCACGACCTCCGCGCCCCGACGGGCGAGCACGACGAGGAACAGGTCCTCGTCTCGGGGTCGAACGCCATCGCGTACGGTGCCCTCGACGAGGGCTGCCGGTTCATCGCCGGCTACCCGATGACGCCGTGGACCGACGTGTTCACCATCATGTCCCAGAACCTGCCGAAGTTCGGGGGCATCTCCGAGCAGGTCGAGGACGAGATCGCCGCAGCGGCGCTCGCCGTCGGTGCGAGCCACGCCGGCGCGAAGGCCATGTCCGGGTCGTCCGGCGGTGGCTTCGCGCTGATGTCCGAACCGCTGGGGCTGGCAGAGATGACAGAGACGCCCCTGGTGCTCGTCGAGTCGATGCGTGCCGGTCCGTCGACCGGGATGCCGACCAAGCCCGAGCAGGCCGACCTCGAACACGTCCTGTACACCAGTCAGGGCGACTCCCAGCGCGTCGTCTTCGCGCCGGGCACCATCGAGGAGGCCTACGACCAGACGCGGATGGCGTTCCACATCGCCTACGAGTACCAGATTCCGACAATCGTCATCTACGACCAGAAGCTCTCCGGCGAGAACAAGAACGTCGACGAGAGCTTCTTCGACCGCGAACCGAACCCGTCGCTCGGGTCGACGCTCACGGAGGAGGAACTCGCCGAGGCGGCCCACGAGGCCACCGGCAAGTTCATGCGGTTCCAGACGGACCCCGATGAGACCGAGAACGGGGTCAGTCCGCGCTCGCTCCCCGGGCAGAAGGGCGGGCGCTACCTCGCCTCGGGCAACGAACACTGGCCCTCGGGCCACATCGCCGAGGACCCGGACAACCGCGTCCTGCAGATGGACCGTCGCAAGCGCAAGATAGAATCCATCCGGCAGGAACTCGACGAGGACCACGAGTCCCAGCAGACCTACTTCGGCGACGAGAGCGCCGACCTCGGTATCATCACGTGGGGGTCCCAGCAGGGGACCGTCGAGGAGGCCGTCGAGCGCCTCAACGACGCCGGGCACCCGGTCAAGGGTGTCGGCGTCTCCGACATGATGCCGTTCCCCGAGACGGAACTGACCGAGTTCCTCGAGAGCGTCGACGAGGCGCTCGTCGTCGAGATGAACTCGTCCGGCCAGTTCCGCGGCCTGCTCCAGAAGGAACTGGGCCGGTTCGGCTCGAAGCTCACCTCGATGCTCAAGTACAACGGGAACCCGTTCGAACCCGGCGAGATCGTCGAGGGCTTCGAGATTCGACTCGGGGGCGACGCCCACGAACCGACAGCACAGGTACGATTCGAACCCGCAGTAGGTGACTAGACCATGAGTGCATTCAACGCCATCGGAGAAGAACGCGAGATAGACCGGGACGAGTTCACCCCCGGCAACGAGCCCCAGCCGACCTGGTGTCCGGGATGCGGTGACTTCGGGGTCCTCAAGGCGCTGAAACAGGCGCTCCCCGAGGTCGGACGCACGCCCGAGGAGGTGCTGACCGTCACCGGCATCGGCTGTTCGGGCAAACTGAACAGCTACCTGGACAGTTACGGCTTCCACACCATCCACGGCAGGGCGCTTCCCGTGGCCCGTGCCGCGAAGCTGGCGAACCCCGGCCTCGAGGTCGTCGCCGCCGGCGGCGACGGCGACGGCTACGGCATCGGCGGGAACCACTTCATGCACACCGCCCGGGAGAACCACGACATGACCTACATCGTGTTCAACAACGAGGTCTTCGGCCTGACGAAGGGCCAGACCTCGCCCACGTCGCCCAAGGGTCACAAGTCGAAGACCCAGCCCTCGGGCAACGCGAAGTCGCCCATCCGGCCGCTGTCGATGGCGCTCAACGCCGGTGCCGGCTACGTCGCCCGCACCGCCGCCGTCAACCCGAACCAGGCGAAGGAGATAATCAAGGAGGCCATCGAGTACGACGGCTTCGCCCACATCGACTTCCTGACGCAGTGTCCGACCTGGAACAAGGACGCCCGTCAGTACGTCCCGTACATCGACGTACAGGAGTCCGACGACTACGACCACGACGTCACCGACCGGGAGGAGGCGGCCCGGATGATGTTCGAGACGGAGAACAAACTCTACGAGGGCGAGGTCCTCACCGGCCGGTACTACGTCGACGAGGAGAGCCCGTCGTACCAGGCCGAGAAGAAGGCTATCGGCGAGATGCCGGAGGAACCGCTCGTCGAGCGCTACTTCGACGACGACTACGAGTGGGAGCGTAGCTACGACCTGCTCGAACGGCACAAGTAAATCACCCAGGGACGGGCGGGTCGGCCCACCGACCGACCCCAGGAGACCTCGTTCTCGTCCCCAGCCGGTTGGTTTTCGGATTCATAACTTATTTTTCCGCCCACGCAAACTCTACTGTATGAGCACCGAATCGACGGCTGACCGCATCCTCTCCGTGCTCGAGGAGGACGCACAGGCCTCCTACGCGGAGATAGCGGAACGGGCGAACGTCTCGAAACCGACCGTCAGGAAGTACATCAGTCAGCTCGAAGACGACGGCGTCATCGTCGGCTACTCGGCCGACGTGGACCCGAAGAAACTCTCCAGCCAGTCCATCGCGCTGGTCGGCATCGACGTGGCGTCCGAGCGCTACGTCGAGGCGACCCGCGCCCTGAAGGGACTCTCTGCCATCGAATCGCTCTACACCTCCAGCGGGGACCACATGCTGATGGCCGAGGTCCGCGCCACCGACGGCGACGAACTCGGCGACGTCATCCACGACGACATCCTCGGCATCGACGGAGTCACCGCCGCCCACCCCTCCTTCCTGCAGGAACGGCTGAAGTAACGCCCGCCGACGACCGAGGAGCGACAGGCCGTCGATTCCTCCATCCGACACCTTTTGGCCGCGTATCACCAATTCGTACCTATGCCCGTCTACTCGCGTGAGACGTTCGTCCGCGCACCCCTGTCGACGGTCTGGGACTTCCACTCCCACATCTCGGGGCTGGAGGCGCTGACTCCGGACTTCGCCAACCTCCGCGTCGAGGCGGTTCGTGGCCCCGACGGCGAACCGGACCCGGCGGTGCTCGCCGCCGGAACCCAGATCTCGATGTCGATGCGCCCGTTCGGCGTCGGGCCACGCCAGCGATGGACCTCGGTCATCACGGACCGTACCGAGGACGAGCGTGCGGCGACGTTCCGCGACGAGATGCGTGACGGACCGTTCCCGCACTGGGACCACACCCACAGTTTCTACGCCCGGGACGACGGGACACTCGTCTCCGACCGGGTCGAGTACCGCCTCCCGCTCGGTCCCCTCGGTGACCTCGTCGGCCCGCTGGCGTGGTTCGGTCTCGAACCCATGTTCCGGTACCGTCACCGCCGGACCAGGGAACTCCTCGAACCCTGACGACGTCGCCGCCTCGCGTAGCTTTATCCGGAATCGTGACGTATCCGACCCCATGGCACACGTCGTTGTCGTCGGTGGCGGACCCGCCGGACTGTCCGCCGCCCTGTTCACGGCGAAGAACGGCCTCGAGACCACGATTTTCGACACGGACAAGACCTGGCTTCACAAGGCCCACCTGTTCAACTACCTGGGCATCGACTCCGTCGACGGTACCGAGTTCCTCGAGGAGTCACGCGACCAGGCCGACGAGTTCGGCGTCGAACGCCACCAGGGAACGGCGGTGACCGACGTCAGCGAGTCGGGCGACGGCTTCTCCGTCACCACCGAGGAGGGCGATTTCGACGCCGACTACGTCGTCCTCGCCACCGGTGCGGACCGCGACCTCGCGGCCGACCTCGGTTGCGACTTCACCGACGAGGACGTCGTGGAGGTGGACGTGACGATGGAGACGAGCGTCTCGGACTGCTACGCGACGGGCGCGATGGTCCGGGCCGAGGAGTGGCAGGCGGTTATCTCCGCCGGGGACGGCGCGGCGGCGGCCCTGAACGTGCTGACGAAGGAGAAGGGAGAACACTTCCACGACTTCGACACGCCGGCAGACGCCGAGTAGGACGAACGGACCTCCGCGACCCGTCCACCGTTCTCGACCGACCCGGAGACGCCGACGAGCAGTTCCGCGGGTCACCGGACGACGACCGCGTCGTCGTCCGGTTCCACAACGGCTAACCGGGACCGCCTCCTCCCGCCGACAATGACAGGCCGCGTATCGGGAGACGTCCCGCCGGTTGCTGCCCTCGCCGTCGCCGTCGCGGCCGTCAGCACGAGCGCACCCCTCATCGAACTCTCCGGTGCGCCGAGCACAGTGAAGGCGTTCTACCGCGTGGTGTTCATGGCCGCGCTGGTTACGCCAGTCGCCCTCCGTCGGAACCCGGGCGACTTCGGCCGCATCACTGCTCGTGACCTCGCCGTCGCGCTCGTCGCCGGCATCGCGCTCGCTGCGCACTTCGCGCTGTGGTTCGTGAGTTTCGAGTTCACGACCATCGCCGCGAGCGCCACGCTGGTCCAGACCCAACCGCTGTTCGTCGCCTTCGGCGCGTGGGCGCTCCTGGACGAACGGGTGACCGGGCGGATGGTCGCGGGTATCCTCGTGGCCGTCGTCGGTGCCGCGACCATCGGTCTCGGCGCCCCGAAGAGTTCCCTCGCGCCGGACCCGTTGCTCGGGAACGGCCTCGCCGTCCTCGCGGCCGCGATGGCCTCCGGGTACGTCCTCGCCGGGCGGTCGTTGCGCCAGCGCGTCCGACTGTTCCCCTACGTCACGCTGGTCTACGGAGCCTGTGCCGTGACGCTGTTCGGCGTCGTCCTCGTCGAGGGCCACTCGCTGGTCGAGTACCCGCCCCGGGAGTACGCCCTGTTCCTCGCGATGGCCGTCGGGCCGGGCATCTTCGGTCACACCGTCATCAACTGGTTACTGGAGCGCGTCGAGTCCTCGGTCGTCAGCGTCTCGCTGCTCGGCGAACCGGTCGGGAGCGCGATACTCGCCCTCGCCATCTTCGGCGAGGTTCCGGGCGTCGCGACCGTGGTCGGCGGGGCGGTCGCGCTGGTTGGCATCGCGGTGGTGGTCTGGTCTCGTCAGTCGGACGCTGGCGACCACGCTCAGTCGTCGTCGGAAGCGGCGTAGTTCGGGCGCTCGGCGTACTCGATCGGGTCGCGGACGCCGACGTTCTGGAACGCCTCCAGTCGGAACGCACAGGAGTCACAGGTCCCACAGGCGGGTTCGTTCTCGCGGTAGCAGGACCACGTGTCCTCGTAGGGGACGCCGAGTTCGACCCCGCGTTCGGCGATGTCCGTCTTCGACCACTCGACGAACGGGGCCTCGACGTCGACGTCGGTCTCCGGTTTCGTCCCGACGTCGACGAGGGTCTGGAAGGCGTCGAAGAACGCCGGCCGGCAGTCCGGATAGCCCGCGAAGTCCTCGCTGTGTGCACCGACGAACACGGCGTCGCAATCGTTGGCCTCGGCGTACGAGACGGCCATCGACAGCAGGTTCGCGTTCCGGAACGGGACGTAGGAGGTCGGAATCTCGTCGGTCTCCGGGTCCGCGTCGGCCACGTCCATCTCGTCGTCGGTCAGCGACGACGCGCCGATGGCCGCCAGATGGCCCGTCTCCACGCGGAGGAAGTCGACGACAGCGTCGAGTTCGTCGGCCAGTCGCCTGGCGCACTCGTACTCGCGGTCCTCGGTGTTCTGTCCGTAGGAGGTGTGCAACAGGTGGCAGTCGTAGCCCCGCTCGGCGGCCTCGTAGGCGGCCGTCGCGGAGTCCATCCCGCCGGAGGCGAGGACGACGGCGCGCTCGCCGTCGGTCGGGTGCTGTGCGTCGGTCTCGGTGGTCGTGTCTTCTGGCATGAGTCAGGTCTCGGGGGCGTCGTTCCACAGGTCGACGTGGAGCCGCGGCGTGTACCGGTAGCCGTGGGCCAGCGCGAGTTCGGCGACCGTCTCGCGCGTCTCGGCGAGTCGGTCGCGGGTCGCACCCTCGGGCATCAACAGGACGGCGTCGTCCGGGACGGCGACTGCTGCCGCGTCCCTGACCCGGTCGAGCAGGGCCTCCACCTCGGGCAGGTCGTCCGGACCGGTGACGACGAACTTCAACTGGGTCTCGTAGGTCTCGACGATGTCGACGAGCGCCGACAGGTCGACCCGGTCGGCCTCGTGCCGGTCGGCCCACTCCCCGTCACCCGCCGGGTCTCGCTCCGGGGTCGGCGTGCTGTTCCGGAGTTTCGGCGAGACGGAGGCGAGGTCGATGGGGGCGTCGCGGTAGATGGTCCCGTTCGTCTCGACGGTGCAGTGGTAGCCGCGTTCGTCGAGCGCGTCGAGGAGGGCCACGACGCCGTCGTGGAGTAGTGGTTCGCCGCCGGTGACGACGACGTGCTCTGCCTGCTCGTACGCGGTGACCTCGTCGAGTACGGCGTCGACGCTCATCCAGGCGTGGGTCGGTTCCCAGGAGGTGTGATAGGAGTCGCAGAACCAGCACCGGAGGTTGCACCCGCTCGTCCGGACGAAGACACTCGGGACGCCCGCGAGGGTGCCCTCCCCCTGGAGCGAGTAGAACAGTTCGTTGATGGGGAGTCGGCCGTCCTCCGCCGACCCCGCGTCCGGTCGCGTGACGTCGCTCGTGACGGGCATCTCAGAACTCGCTGCCGCCGCAGAGTTCGCTCGTCTCGGCCACCTGCACCGAGACGTCGGTGACGGTCTCTGGCAACTGGTCGGCCAGTTTGGCCTCCAGGAGCACGCTCATGACCTCGGCCGTCGGCGGGTGGTCGAGGACGACGACGCTGGCACCGTCGCCGGCCCGTTCGAACGCCTCGACGAGGGGGTCGCCGGACTCCAGCAGGAACCGGTGGTCCCACTCGGATATGACTGAGGTAATATCGCCTTTGTCGACGACCCATCCCTCCTCGGTGAGCGTCCCGGTGATGGCGACGGTCACCTCGTAGTTGTGACCGTGTGGACGAGAACACTTGCCGTCGTGGTGGAGGATGCGGTGGCCCGCACTGATGCGTATCGGTCTGTCCCGTCCGACGTAGAGCGTTCGCTCGCTCTCGTTCGTGAGTGACCCGCCCGGTTCGTCCGTCTCCAGCCGTACCGAAGTCATACCCAGGTATTATCGAGATAGTATTTCAAGATGGCGGTCACGTCGCCGTTCGTCGACCGCCAGCAGAGAGTTCCTGCTCGCCCGCGCTACTCGTCCATCTGGTCCTGTATCCGGTTCTTCGCCTCGGAGCGCTCCTTGCAGGAGAACTGCGGGTCCGGGTCGGAGAAGTCGACCGCGAGTTCGTCGAGCGTCCGTCGGTACACGTTGGTCCGGCGTCCCTCACCGGACAACTGACGCCCCTCGCACTTCAGCAACCCGACGTCGACGAGTTCCTCGATGCGCCGGTAGCAGGTCGCTATCGGGATACCCATCTCTTCGCTCAGTTCCTGTGCCGACGCCGGCGTCTGTGCTGCACACAGTATCTCCGCGCTGTACTTGTTTCCGAGAGTCGCGAGGAGGTCTGACGCCTCCGCGCTCGTTCCCTGCTCCGCCCAACGTCGTGTTGACATCCAATCCAGTATAGTTCGATTATCAAAATTGAATCTTGTGGTAAGTACCAGCCTCACTGACAATCGACGGTAACGTTAGGTTACCCGGCGAGCAGTTCGCCGGCCTTCAGACGCGGTCGGCCAGCGACGTGGTAGCGCAGGGGCCATAGCAACTGGTTACTGGCCGCGTTCGGGGGTCAACGTTTTTACCCACCGGGGGCGATACCCGTATAGAGATATGTCTGCGGACCTGCCCGACGAACTACTGGACGTCGACGACGAGTCCACCGACGCGGACGAGCCGGTCGAACGGACTACCGACCCACCCGAGCAGTACGAGGACGAGGAGGTACGTCGGTTCGTCGTGTTCTACATCGGCGAGCGACCGTTCGCCGTCAGCGTCGAGGCGGTCAAGACCATCGTCAAACTGTCCGAACGGACCCGCGTCCCCCGGACGTCCCCGGCGATCGACGGCATCATGGACCTCCGGGGCGAGATAACCGCGGTCATCGAACCGCGCTTTCACTTTCCCGTCGAGAGCGACCCGGTACCCGTCGAACACCAGCGTATCGTCGTCTTCGACAGGGCGGCCGACAAGCAGGGCGTCGGAATCCGCGTCGACGGCGTGCTGGGGGTTGAGTTGTTCCCGCTCCGACAGATAGTCCCCGGCGAACACGCCGACGAATCGGCTACTGACGCGGGCCATCCCATGGTGACTGCGGTCATCCGTCGGACGGAGGGAGACGAAGTGACGGAACGTATCGGGTTACTGGACATCAAAGCGCTCATCGAGGCGTCGGGCCAGGCCACGGCGTGATTTGGGTCGACTGAACGACCGATTATCGGCTGGTAAGTCTACTCTACCACTCATTCTCGCTCCTGATAACCGGGCAACAGCATTTATGTCCACGCTTCATCTAACGTGGCTTGGTGTACTAACTGAATGTCGACAGGGGTGCTCATCGTGGACGACTCTCATTTTATGCGGAACCTCCTCCGACAGATACTGGAGGACGAGTATGACATAGTAGGAGAGGCGTCCAACGGGGCAGAAGCGGTCAAACTGTACAAAGAGGAGAACCCGGACATCGTGATGATGGACATCGTGATGCCGAAGTGTAACGGAATCAAAGCGACGGCAGCGATAAAGAAGCTCGACCCCGATTCGCGGGTCATCATGTGCACGTCGGTCGGACAGCGTGAGAAGATGAAACTCGCGGTCAAGGCCGGCGCCGACGGCTACGTCACGAAACCGTTCGAGGAGCCGAGCGTCCGCAAAGCGCTCAAAGACGTCGTACCTGCATGACGAGCGTGCTGGTTGTCGACGATTCGCAGTTCATGCGAACTGTCATCGGCAACATCCTCGCCGACGACGGGTACGAGGTCTACAGCGCGAGCGACGGGAAGAAGGCGGTCGAAGCGGTCGAAGAACACGCACCGGACATCGTCACGATGGACGTGAAGATGCCCGGGATGGACGGTATCGAGGCGGTGAGCGAGATAATGTCGACGAATCCAACGCCGATACTGATGCTCAGCGCTCACACGGAACCAGGCGCGGACGCGACCCTCGACGCGCTCTCGAGAGGCGCCGTCGACTTCCTCGCCAAGCCGAGCGGCGAGGTGTCGCCGAACATAGCGAGTCTCTCGGACCGACTGGTCGCGAAGGTTCGCGCCGTCTCGCAGGCGGACATCTCGTCCGTCCCCCGTGATGGGACTTCGAGTGACGACGGTGTCACCGACCGCGACAGCGACTGCGACCCGGAACAGACGTACGTGGAGCACCCGACGGTCGTCATCGGCGCGTCGACGGGCGGCCCGAAACTCGTCGAACGCATCGTCACCGAACTCCCGCTCGCTCTCGACGCGAAGATACTCGTCGTCCAGCACATGCCGGAGTCGTTCACCGACCGCCTCGCCGCCCGTCTCGACCGCAAGACGAACTACACGGTCCGCGAGGCGAGCGACGGCGAGGCGGTCGACGACGGCGACGTCGTCGTCGCGAAGGGCGGCTACCACATGGAGGTCGCCGTGAACGTCGGCGGACGCATCCGCATCGAACTGACGGAAGGTCCGCGTCGACACGGCGTTCGTCCGGCGATCGACGTCACCATGGAGAGCGCCGCGGCGCGGGTTCGTGACCCGCTCTGTGGCGTCGCACTCACCGGCATGGGCAAAGACGGCGCGGCCGGCATCGAGGCGATACACGAGGCTGGCGGTGCGACAATCGCCCAGGACGAGGGCACCAGCCCCGTGTTCGGCATCCCGAAGCAGGCCATAGAGACGGGCTGCGTCGACGACGTACTACCGGCCGGCGACATCGCCGCCGGTATCTGCTCGGCGTTCACCCAGGAGGGTCAGACGTATGGATGAGTACCAGAAGGACTTCGTTCAGGAGAGCGAAGAGAACATCACGGAACTGAACAACGCGCTCCTCCGGCTGGAGCGTGAACCGGACGACGACGAGGCGATGGCGCGTATCTTCAGGACGGCGCACACCCTCAAGGGGAACGCCGGTGCGATGGGTTTCGAGGCCGCTTCGGACCTCGCACACGCGATAGAAGACCTCCTCGACGCCGTCCGGTCCGGCGACGTCGACGTCTCGTCCGAGTTGATGGACGAGATATTCGCCGCCGTCGACGAGATGGAGACGATGGTCGACGAGGTCCGCACGCACGGTGCGATACAGACGGACCCCTCGGAGACCATCGAGACGGTCCGCACCGTCCAGCAAGAACTGACGGGCATCCCCGCCATCACGGCCCCGGACGAGGACGAGATAGCCGACGCCCTCCGGGTGGCAGGTGACCTCGAAGACGAGGACCACAACGTGTTCCACGTCCGCCTCGCGGTCGACGAGCGAGGCGACGTCGCACACGGGAAGGCGGTCGTGAAGGCGCTCGCCGACGCGTTCGACCTCCTCGGGACCGTCCCGAACGAGGCGACCATCGCCGACGGCCACTACGACGGAACCTTCGACGCGGTGTTCGGCAGCGCGGTCGGCGAAGCCGCCATCTCGGCGGCCCTCGACCCGGTCGACGCCGTCGCCGACGCGCGCATCGAAGACGTGTCCGGTGCGTACGAGCGCGTCCGTGCCGAACCACCCGGAGAGTCGGACGACCTGTTCGACGAAGAACCCGGGTCGGGCATCGACTCCGACGCGGCACAGGACATGTCGGTCGACGACCTGCTCTCCGAGTTCGACGAGTACGACGACCTGGACGCGATGGTCGAGGAGATAGACGACGTCTCTGGATTCGAAGACCTCGGAGACGCCGGGTCGTTCGACGACCTCGGCTTCGGCGACGAACCGGAGACTGCCGACGCGTCCGGCGAGGGCCTCGACGACGGTGGGACCGACGACGCCACCGAGGGGCCGACCGCCGAGGCGGTCGAGGACCCGGACGAACAGGTCGACGACGCCGCGGCGACGTTCGCCGAACTCAAACAGGAGGTCGACCCCGTCGGCTTCGACGAGTTGCAGGACGAACTCGACGAACTCGAGTTCGACGAGTACGCCACGGAGGACGAGGTAGGGTTCGACGAACTCCTCGGAGAGGACTTCGACGAGAACGACGACGACTTCTTCTTCCAGGACGGCGCCGGGTCCGACGACGTCTCGGTCGACGACCTCGTCGGGAACGACGATGTGGCCGGGTTCGGAGAAGACGCCCCTGCCGACTCCGACGACCCGGAACCGGATTCGACCGACGAGACCGAACCGGCGGTCGAACCCATCGAGGCCGAGGCTTCCGAGTTCGTCGAGGACGTGACCTCCGAGTTCGTCGAGGACGAGGCGGCCCCGGAGAACGACGACGTCGACGAACCGGAAGCGGCCGAAGACACGTCCGCAGAGACGACCGACCCCGACGCGTCGGCCGAGAGTTCGGAACCGGCCGAGCAGACCGAAGCCGAGGGATCGGGAGTCGTGGCGGACGAACCGACCAGCGACGTGGACGACGGCGAGTCCGACGAGGTGTCCGATGACTTCGACGTCGCGGACGACGGCGACGAACTGGACCTCGACGCCTCCGACGAGGAGTCCGGGTCCGACGGCCTCTCTCCGTCTCCGTCGCCGTCCGAAGGAGACGACGACCTCGACCGCGTCGAGGTCAACCAGTTCGAACTCGACGACCCCGGCGTCGATGCCGGGTCGACGGACGACGTCGAAACGGGAGACTTCGGGCCCGGCGCCGGCGGCGACGGGGCGGCCGTCGACACGACCTACGGTGACTTCGGCGGCGTCGCGGGTGGCGGTGAAGACGGGTTCGACGAACCCGAGGTCGGCGGTGACTTCGACGCTCCCGACTCGCCGGGTGACGAATCCGCCGCCGGAGACGTCGAGACCGGGGGCCCGGTTCCCGAAGTCTCTGCACTCGACCACGATGTGGACATCCAGACGCTCGCACCCGACCCGGACGACGCGGACTCCGACGACGAGGTCCAGTCCATCCGGGTCGACATCGACCAGGTCGACCGCCTGCTCAACCTCGTCGAGGGACTCGTCACGAGTCGCGTCCGACTCCGTCGGAGCGTCGACGAAGGGGCAGACCCCGGTGAACTCACGAGAGAACTCGACGAACTCGAGGACCTGACCGGCGAGCTACAGGATACCGTCATGGACGTACGCCTGGTGCCGGTCGAGACGGTCGCGAACAAACTCCCGCGCATCGTCCGCGACATCTCGCGGGAACAGGACAAGGAGGTCGACTTCCGGATGGAGGGCGAAGGCGTCGAGATCGACCGCTCCATCCTGAACGAGATCGGCGACCCCCTGGTCCACATCGTCCGGAACGCGGTCGACCACGGCATCGAATCCCCCGCCGAGCGCGAGGAGGTGGGCAAGCCGGAGACCGGGGACGTCACCCTGTCGGTCGAGCGCGCACGCGACCAGGTCGTCATCGAGGTCGCCGACGACGGTCGGGGTCTCGACTCCGAACTGCTCCGCGAGGCCGCTGTCGAGGCCGACGTTCTCGACGAGTCTGAGGCCTCGGAGCTTTCGGACGCCGAGGCGCACGACCTGATATTCCACCCCGGCCTGTCTACGGCCACTGAAGTGACGGACGTGAGCGGTCGGGGCGTCGGGATGGACGTGGTGAAGAGTACGGTGAACCAACTCGACGGCAGCGTGTCCGTCGAGAGCGAACCCGGCGAGGGGACGACGATTCGGATGCGGCTTCCGGTCACCGTCGCCATCGCCGACGTCATGTTCGTACAGTCAGGCGACGAGGAGTTCGGCGTGCCGACGAAGGTCATCCGCGACATCAGTCCGGCGGCCGCCGTCGGCGTCGAGACGGGGCAGGACGTCGTCCACGAGGGCGACGACACCTTCCCGCTCGTCCGCCTGCACGAGGAGTTAGAGACGCCGGGGACCCCACGGAACGGCGACGGCATGGTGCTCCGAATCCGCGACGATGTGCGCTCTGTGGCCCTCCACTGCGACGAAGTCCGTGGGCAACAGGAAGTCGTCGTCAAGCCCTTCGAGGGTGTCCTCGGCGGTATCCCGGGACTGAGCGGTGCGACGGTGCTGGGGGAAGGTGAGATCGTGAACATCCTGGACGTGAAGACACTATGAACGGACACAGCTACTGGAGGAACCTATGAGTCTGATGGTTGACATTCGAAAGTTGAGTTTCATCAACGAGATGGCGAAGGTCGGTACCAACGGGGTCGCCGACAACATGAGCAAACTGACAGGCGAGGATGCCAGGATGGAGGTGACGAAGACGAACTTCATCGACATCCAGGACATCAAGACCCAGATGGACACCGGCAAGCGCGTCGGCGTCCGGGTGCGACTGATGGAGCCGCCACACGGTCACATCCTCGTCCTGTTCCCCGAGTCGAGCGCGAGGAAGATAACCGCGCTCATGCTCTCGGAGATGGTCGACGACATGTCCGAAGTCTCCGGCGAGATGGCCCGGTCAGCGGTCGAAGAACTGGGCAACATGATGGCGTCCGGGTTCATCGACGGTTGGGCCGACGTCCTCGGCCGAACGATAGACATCGCGACGCCCCAGCTCGTCTACGCACCGGCGGGTGAGATAGTCGAACGGACCGCGGGCCTCGGCGGCGAGGACCTCGCGCTCTTTTTCGACTCCAACCTGACCGTCCCGAGTTACGACATCGATGCCGAGATCTACGCCTTCCCGGACCTCCAAGAGTTCGTGGAGATGGTCAACGGCATCGAAGCCAGGCCCACATGAGACTCGACGTCACCGCACTCGGGACCTTCTACGAGATGGCCCGCGAAGGGGCCGGGCTGGCCGCGGGCCGTCTGACGCGCATGACCGACGTGAACACTCGTGTCGGGGTCACCAAGCTGAACTTCATGCGTGGCTCGGACATTACCACCGAGTTCGAGGACGGCAAGCCGAAGGTCGGCGTCAGGGTCGAACTCTCGGGCGGTCTCGAAGGCCACTCGCTCATCATCTTCGAACGCGAGGCGGCCCTCCAGGTCGTCCGCACGCTGGTCGAGGAGGCGACCGCCGACGAGTTCGACGAGATGAGCCGGTCGGCGGCGACCGAGGTCGGCCAGATAATGAACGCCGGGTTCATCGACGGCTGGGCCGACGTCCTCGGGACCGCGATCGACGTCTCGACGCCCGAGTTCGTCGAGGGAGAGACGTCCGAGCCGTTCCTCGACGACCTCGCCGAGGCACCGGACGACGACGACCTCGCGTTGCTGTTCCAGAGCCGCATCGAGGCGGTCGACACTGAGATCGGGTTCCAGCACTACCTGTTCCCGGACCGCGAATCGATGGCGGCCGTCCTCGACAAGCACGCCGACGACGACAGTCGTGGCATCGAGTACGACAAACTCGTGGGGTTCGACGAGATGGCCCAGCAGGGCGCCCAGGAGGTCGCGTCCAACGTGACGACGCTCACCGGCATCGACACGAGCGTGAAGATCCGTCGCCTGAAGTTCGGCACGCTGGAGGCGATTCCCCAGGAGATCGACGACGAGATGCTCGTCGGCGTCGCCCACGAACTCGACGGGACGCCGTCGGGCTACCTGCTGTTCCTGTTCGACGAGCAGTCGGCCCGCGAGGTCGTCGAGGCGACGATACCGGACCCCCCGGAGGGGGAGTTCGGCGAACTCGGGACGAGCGCCATCAAGGAGCTCGGGAACATCATGGCATCGGGCTTCATCGACGGCTGGGCGAACGTCCTCGACACGACCATCGACCACTCTCCCCCGGAGTACATCCACGACTTCGGGGCGGCGGTCATCGACCCGGTCATCATCCAGCTCGGCGAGAACCAGGACTTCGCGTTCGTCTTCGACACGGTCATCAAGGCGAACGACCGTGAGTTCGACTGCTCCATCTACGCGATTCCCGACGAGAGAGACCTCGAACGCGCCCTGAACAACCTCGAAGTCGACAGGGTCGCAGACGCACAGACAACGGCCGATTTCCCCCTCGACGAAGTGAAGAACAGATGAAGACCTACGGAAGTGAGCCAGGCGAACCGAGACCCGTCCAGGTCGGCATCTCGGAGTTCGTGGTCCGAGGCAAGGAGTCCGAAGACACCCTGAAGTCGTACGGGCTCGGGTCGTGTCTGGCCATCGCGCTGTACGACCCGGACTCGGAGATCGGCGGACTCGCCCACGTGATGCTGCCCGACGGCGACGCGGCCGACGGGGCCGATACACAACCGGGCAAGTACGCCGACACGGCGATTCGGGCGATGCTGCGCCGGATGGTAGAGAAGGGCGCGTCGTACACGTCCGTCGAGGCCAAGATAGCCGGCGGGAGCGACATGTTCGAGTTCGAGTCCTTCGGCGACGGCGTCGGCAATCGAAACGTCGCCGCCGCGAAGGACGAACTCGAGAAACTCGGCGTCCCGATACTCTCGGAGGACGTCGGCGGCAACAAGGGTCGAACGGTCGAGTTCGACGTGAGCACCGGTACGCTCGCGGTTCGGACCGCCGACAGCGACCGGGGAGTGAGGGAACTGTGACCGATGAGTCCGAGTTTCACCGCGTCGCGCAGTACGTCGAAGACGAGATCGGGTTCGCGACGAGTCACTACAACGACAGCTACCTGAAGCGGCGGCTCTCTTCTCGGATGCGTCGGACCGGGGCTGGCGACTACGGGGCGTACCAGCAGTTGCTCTCGGACGACCCGAGCGAGGAGGAGAAACTGCTGGACGCGCTCTCGATCAACGTGACCGGGTTCTTCCGGAACCCGGACGTCTGGAAGGGAATCCGTGAGGTCTTGCGCTCGCTGTCGGCCGAACGGGACCGCGTCCACGTCTGGTCGGCGGCCTGTGCCGACGGCCGGGAACCGTACTCGCTCGCGATGCTGGCCATGGACGACCCACGCGTCGATGCAGAGCAGTTCCGCATCTACGGCACCGACATCAACGAAGCGTCGCTCACCACCGCACAGGAGGGCGTCTACCACAGTACCCGTACCGTCGACATCGCGGAGCAACTCGAGTTCCTGTCGAACTACCACGCCTACGTCGACGTCCAGGACCAGCGGTTCGAGGTGACCGACGATGTGAAACAGCACGTCACCTTCGCGCTTCACGACCTGATCAACGACGACCCGAAGTACGGGTTCGACCTCGTCGTCTGCCGGAACCTGTTCATCTACATCGACAACGAGTACAAGCGACCCATCCTGGAGACCATCGCCGAGTCGCTCAAACCGGGCGGCTACCTGGTCATCGGGAAGGCAGAGACCATCCCGCCCCAGTTGAAAACGACGTTCGACGTTCTCGACGGCCGACTCCGCATCTACCAGCGGGACTGAGCCGTCGCCGTTCTCCGTTCGCATCGCACTGTAGCGACGCTGCTCGCGGTCGTCGAAGCCACTGAAAACGGACGGGAGCGGTGAGCGGAGTTACTCGTCGTCCTCGGGACTGGACTCGGCGAACGAGAACATGTCGTCCCCGTTCGATTCCCCGGCCTCACCAGCGTCTTCGTCGGCCGTCGCCACGTCCTCGTCTTCGAGGTCGGTCTCGCTCCCGAAGTCGATGTCGTCGACGCCGGGCACGTCCTTGGTCTCGACCTGTTCCTCGTCGGCTTCGTCTTCGAACGCACCCTCTTCGAAGTCGAGTGCCTCGTCCAGTTGCTTGTCGATGTCCTCGGTGTCTTTCGTCTCGGCGCCCGGTCCGCCCTCGAGGGCCTCCTCCGGGACCGGGTCCGCGACGATCGGCTCCTCGTCCGTCCCGACCCCGCCCGACTCCTCGGTGGCGTCAGACCCGAGGTCCACGTCGGCGGAGTCGGCATCTGCGTCGGCCCCGACGGCGCCTTCACCACTCGCCTCCGGTTCCGGGTACGGGTCCTTGTCTGCCTCTTCGAACTCGATGTCGGGGTCGAACGCCCCGATGCTGTCGTCCTCGCCGTCTGAGCCCGCTTCTTCGGTCGTGGACCCGTCGTCGCCTGGCTCGATGTCGTCCTCGTCGACGAGTTCGAAGCCACCGGCGTCCATCGGGTCGTAGTCGTCGTCCGCCGCACCGGCGTCGGCCGTCGGCGTCGCGTCGTCGAACGTCGCCGGCGTCCCGAGACTACCGACCCCGCCGTCCTCCTCGCCAGCGTCGGGCGTCGGTTCTGCGTCGGTCGAGCCGCCCATTCCGAAGGAGGTGCCGCCGGAGAGTTCCTCGACGGCCTCTGCAGCCTCGTCAGCGTCGACTGCGGGCGAGTCGTCGTACCCCGTCCCAGACGTCTCGACGTCGGCGAAGAGGTCCGCATCCTCGCCCAGACCCCCGTCGACGTCCACGTCGGTGTCGAAGCGGTCGAGCGCCTCGCTCAGGCGGGACGCCTGGTTCGCGAGGTCGCTCGCGCTCTTGCTGACCTCGGTGAGTGCGGTCGTCTGTTCCTCGGCGGCGGCGGCGACCGTCTCGGCCTCGCTCGTGGTCGTCTCGGAGATGTCCGCCGCGTCGTCGACCATGGCGACGACCTCCTCGGTGGAGGCCGCCTGTTGCTCGGTCGCCGCCGATATCTCCTGGACGCCGTTGTTGGTCTCCTGGGCGTAGCCGGCAATCTCGTCCAGTGCGTCGACCGTGTCCTCGACGGCATCGGTCGTCCCGGATATCTGGTCGGTCGCTTCCTCGACGCCTGCGACGGTATCCTGGGTGGTCTGCTGGATGCGTTCGAGGCGACGTTCGATGTCCTCGGCCGCCTCCTTGGTATCTTCCGCGAGTTCCTTGACCTCCTGTGCGACGACGGAGAACCCTTCGCCGGACGACCCGGAGCGGGCAGCCTCGATGTTCGCGTTCAGCGCGAGCATGTTCGTCTGCTCGGCGACCTCGGAGATGAAGTCGATCAGCTCGTCGATCTGTTCCATCTCGCCGTCGAGTTCCTTGATCTGGTCGGTGACCATCCCGCTCTCGCGTTCGAGTTCGTTCATCCGTTCGATCGCGTCCTGTGCGGCCTCGCGACCCTCACGTCCCGTCTCTGCCGTCTGTTCGGCGAGGTCTGCGACCTCGTTCGAGGACGACGCGATCTCCTCGATGGTGGTCGACAGGCCGGACATCTCCTGACTGACGCGCTGGAGGCTGTCGTTCTGGCGTTCGGACCCGTCGGAAATCTCCTGGATGGACTCGGTGACCTGCTCGGAGGCGGACCGGACCTCTTCGCTGGACGCGGTGACCTCCTCCGAGGAGGTGGCGACCTCGTTCGCGAAGTTCTTGAGGCGTGCCGTAGTCTCCTCGATCTCGCCGATCATCGCGTTGAACTCGCGGGCGATGTCGGCCATCGCCTCGGAGTCGGACTCGGCGTTCATGCGCTGTGTCATGTCGCCGGCCGAGACCTGCTGCATCACGTTCCGGTACTCGCCGGCCTTTTGTTCTAGGTGCCGGTTCATCTGCTCGGCCTCGGCCCGGGCGAGTTCTGCCTCCTCGCGTGCGTCGCGTGCCTCCTGAATCTGTTCCCGGAGGGCGTCACGCATCGACGCGAACCCGTCGTACAGCCGACCGATGTTGTCGATGCGGTGCGTCTCGAAGTCCACGTTGAGCGTCCCTTCCTCCATGTGCGCGGTCTTCGTCGTCAACCGGTCGATGGACGACGCGGTGGACCGTCCGATGACGGTCCCGAACACGACGATTATCCCCATCCCGCCGATGGTCGCGTACAGGCCCCACTCGCTGACCTGCTTAACGAAGCCGTAGACGTGCTGGCTGGGCGAACTGATGGTCACCACGAGGTCCCGGTTGGGAACCTGGGCGTAACTCACGGCGTACTCGCCGCCCCTGAACTTCGACTCGATGGAGGATTCGACTGCAGTCGGCGGCTGGGCGACCGTCTCGGTGCCGGACCCGTTACTCGTGAGACCGGTGAATGAGTCGGCCCCGAAGCCGGTGCCGACGAGGGTGGAGTTGTTGGTGAACACGACCCGGCCGTCCGCGCCGAGAATCATCGTCGTCTGTCCCTCCTGGGTCGAGAGCGTGTTCCCGTAGTTCTCGACGGCGACGGCGGTGACGATGGCCTGGGACCCACTCGTCCCCTTCACCGGATAGGCGTACGCGACGACGGTACGCCCCTCGTGGTTCTCGTACACGCCGAAGTAGGAGCCGTCGTCGAGGTTGTCCGTCTCGGAGAGCGCGTCGGCCCACGTGGTGTCGATGGCGGAGAGCGAGGACCCGTTGAACGAGGAGGCCGAGGACGCACCGACGTCGTCGTTCTGCAACCGGACGTAGTGCATGTCCCGGACACCCTGTTCGAACTGGAGTGTGGTCGTCCGTTCGTTCAGGGTCGACTCGACAGCCGACCGGTCGTTGTCCCCGACCACCTCTTCGAGCTGAATGGCGGTCGTCTGCGTTATCACCATGTTCCGTTCGTCCCACGAGCGCAGGTTCCGCGCCTCCTGCTCGGCCTGGTCGGCCAGTCGGTCGTTGACGCTGTGTTCGACCTCCTCCGTGATCTGGTTGGTCGCGACGAACCCGACCGCCCCGACTGCCAGACCCATGACGAGCAAGGCGATTCCGAACTTCAACGCGTAACTTTTTCGTATAAATCTTGGTACTAACCGGCGAAGTGGGCCCAGCATATGTCCGAAACCGTGGGTACTAGGAAATAAAACGCTACCGGAGATTATCAGACGTGAAAGTCGGTGCAGGCGGCGCGAAAGCTCTTCTATCTTTAAATTAGTGGCCGTCAGTCGCTTCGATAAATAGTGGTTGCGATACCTGTCTGGAGGCGAGAGCGACGTGACAACATACAAGCGGGTGACCGACGTACCCGAACTCGATGGGTCCGGACGAGCTGCAGTCCTACGTCGACGACGCACGAGCGACGATAGCCGAGTCTGTCGAACTCGGTCGCAGGAACACGGAACTGAGGCTCGTCGAACCGTTCCTCGAATGCCTCGGGTGGGACGTCCGGTCGTCGGCCGTCGAGGCGGCCTACCGGGTCGCAGACGAGAAGGCGGTCATCGACTACGCGCTGCTGGTCGACGCAGAGCCGGCGATATTCGTCGACGTACTCGCGTGCGAGGAGTCGCTGAACCCCACTGCCGGCGAGGAACTCGTCTCGCTCATGGCGGCGGCGGACGTCGAGTGGGGTATCCTCACCAACGGACGAACGTTCGCGTTCGTCGCACGGCGGGCAGATGGCGAGGACGGGTTCACCTGCGAACTCGACTCCCTCCCCGACCGGGCGTCGGCACTCCAGCGGTTCACGCCCGACGGGGCGAGCGAGTACGTCCGTCAGCCCGACCGCCGTCGGGCGGCTGCACGTCGCATCCTCGAGCACCGCAAATCGCTCGAACAGGCCATCGTCGACGAACTGGAGAAGCTCGCCGACGAACCCGAGGCAGTCCCGCGGGAGGAGTTGTACGCCATCACGTCGTCGTTCGTCGGGGAACTGACGGAGACGCTCGCGACGAAGGACGCCGCAGAGTCGGCTGCACGAATCTCCGATCCGGACCCGGAAACAGCGGCTGCAAGCCCGGGCGATGGGGCGCAGACCGGGGAGGTGGAGACCCCGATCGAGTCGGACGGGGCGGGCCATCCGGCACTGGACGGCGACGGCGAGTACGTGGCCCGACTGTTCGACGGGTCGTCGACGGTCGGGGCCGTCGGCGGGTCGTCCGTCGCCGGGACGATGAAGGAGGTGGTCGACTACCTCGTCGACCAGCACCACCTCCACGCTGGCCTGTCGTTACCGTACGGGCCAGGGGACGACGACCACGCGGTCATTAACCGGGAACCGGAGCACCCGAACGGGGACCCGATGGACGAGTACGTCCGACTCGACAGCGGCCCGTTCCTCTGGACCGCCGGTGACCTGGAGGAACGTCGCGAACGCATCGAGGCGCTCGCGGAACGGGTCGGCCTTCGCGTGATGTTCCAGGCCGACTGGGCGCGGGAGTAGCCCCGACCGGTCGTTCCCGCGGTCGTCAGTACCGGTAGACGAGGGTGGTCGTCACCGAGGTTATCCCACTCGCACCGCAACGACGGGTATGAACATGCTCGTAGCGGGGGAGTGGCGTCCGGACGCGTACCGGGCCACGAACGACGAAGGCGAGTTCGAGAGACAGGAGACGGCGTTCCGGAACTGGATACGGGACGACCCGGAGGCGACGTTCCGGCCCGAGTCCGGTCGGTACCACCTCTACCAGTCCCGTGCCTGCCCGTGGGCCCACCGGACCGTCGTCGTCCGCCGGTTGCTCGGCCTCGAAGACGTAATCAGCATGGACACTGTCGACCCCTATCGCGACGAGGAAGGCTGGCAGTTCACGCCGGAGAAGGACGACTGCACGGCCGACACGGTCAACGGCAGCGACTACCTTCGGGAGGTGTACACGGCGGCGGACGACTCCTTCACCGGTCGCGTGACCGTCCCGGTACTCTGGGACCGCGAACGGGAGACGATAGTGAACAACGAGTCGGAGGAGATCGTCAAGATGTTCGCCGACGCCTTCGGCGAGTTCGCCACCGACGGTGTGGATCTCTATCCCGATGGACGCCGCGACGAGGTAGACGAGGTCATCGACGCCATCTACGACCCGATCAACGACGGGGTCTATCGGGCCGGGTTCGCCGACGCCCAGTCGGCCCACGAGTCGGCCGTGGCCGAACTCTTCGACGCCCTCGACCACTGGGACGACGTGCTGGCCGAACAGCGGTTCCTCGTCGGGGAGGAACTGACGCTGGCGGACGTCTGCCTGTTCACGACGCTCGTCCGGTTCGACGAGGTGTACCACACCCACTTCAAGTGCAACGTCCGGCGGGTCACCGACTATCCCAACCTCTGGGGCCACACCCGGGAACTGTACCAGCTACCCGGCGTCGCCGAGACGGTGAACGTGGACCACATCAAGGAGCACTACTACACCACCCACACGGACCTCAACCCGAAACGCCTGGTCCCGACCGGACCCGCCCCGGACTTCGAGGCCCCCCACGACCGGGACGAACTCCCTGGCGGCCCACCGGCAGAACTGACCCGGAGATGACTCCACGGCCGCCGACGGTTCCGTAGTCGGCCGACGGCCGTGCTTCGATCCGGCAGGCGACAGCGACGGGCGGACTCTCGCGGTTCGGAACCGGCGGGCTATCGAGCAGGGTACGTATCACGGGCCCGGGCCGAACCGGAACCACATTTATACCTACTGGCCGGGGTGCTTGGTACCCCGTTACGTCCTGCGATTGTCCGAGTAACGGCTTGGAAACAACCAGCTAACGACTATGAATTTAATAGTTCACCCTCCGGTACATTTATGCGACGTGCGTAACTGGTATCGACCGGTCAACTGGTACGATATCATGTTCTCGATACCCCCCGGGTTTGGTCACCCGGAGCAACGCGGAGCCTCGGCCATCGTCGGACTGGTGCTGCTGTTCGGGATGGTGATCGTCGGGGCCGGACTGATTCTCGTGGCGAGCATGGCTGTCACGGATTCGGTCCAGCAGCAGAGTCAGATGAACAGCGCAGAGTTGTCCCTCGAAGAGGCGAGCGTCGAGCTTCGGACCCTGTCCCTCCGAGAGACGGACGACGTCACCTCGTTCGGCCTGACCGGGAAGGACGACGTCAGCATCGAACAGAACGGGCGGTTACGGTTCGAGCTGAACGGGCACTCGGCGTGTCGGGCGACGATGCCGCTCGGGTCCATCGTCTATCGGAACGACGACGGCGAGTCGGTCGCCTATCAGGCCGGCGGCGTCTGGCGAGAGAGCGAGTCCGGCACCACCGTCGTCTCCTCGCCCGACCTCACCTATCGGACTACCACCATCGACGACCGGACGATCAGGACCATCGACTTCCCTGTCGTCAACGTTCGAGGGTCCATCGATTCGGGGTCGAACGAGGTGACCGCCCGGCGCGTAGGCGACGGCGAGTCCTTCGAGCGGGACCTCTGCCTCCCGGTCTCGGAGAACGATACAATCGACCGCGTCCGGACGATGACTATCACGGTCGAGAACAGCACCTACTACGAGGCGTGGGAACGGTACCTCGACGACGAGTTCGGAGAGGCCGTCATCGCAAAGCGCGTCGACGACTCGGCCGACACGCTCTCGTACACGGTCCCCCTCGGACAGGGGCTCTCGCCGGACGAGTTCACCATCCAGAACGCACAGCTACTCGGTGGCTTCTACGCCGGTTCGTCCTCTGGCGAGGTACACCTCAAGCAGAACGGCCTCGTCGACAGCTACGACGGAAGCGAGGGCCCGTACGACACCCAGCCCGAGAACTGGGGCGAGGGGGACCTCTTCACGAACGGCGAGGTGAACGTCACGACGAGTACGGTCAACGGAACGGTCTACTCGGGGAGTGGCGTCGACCTCAACGGGAACTACCTGGTGACCGGCGACGTGTACTTCAACGACACCGCCGGGCCGGGATTGGACCAGGACGGAGGCGGGGAGATACGGGGCGAGACTGACGACGGGACCTACATCCCTGCACTGCCCTCCGTCGACGCCCAGGTCGAAGCCATCCTCGATACCACCGCGGGTGCGAATCACAACAACGGGACGAACCTGATTCAGAACGACGAACTCGGCCTCTCGACCGGCGAGACGGGGACCCTGGAAAGCGGTGTCTACCACCTCGACTCGCTGGACGTCCCCGAGGATAGCACCCTCGTTCTCGAGACGAGCGGTGGGGAGGACGGGGACGTCGTCCTCGCGGTCGAAGGCAACGTCGCCGTCCAGCAGGGTGGCGAGATAAGGGTCGAGGGCGACGGCCAGGTCAGGACCGTCGTCGGTGGCGAGTCCGGACAGCAGTTGTCCCTCGACGACGCGAACGTCGGCGTCTGGAACGGCAGCCAGTACACGAACCGGTCGAACGGCTTCTGGTTCTACTGCAAGTCCGGCTGTGACGGGTCCATCCTCGACGGCAGCGAGTTCACCGGCGTCGTCTACGGCCCGGGCGACGGCGGCGGCGAGTTCGGTATCGGACGGGACGCTGAGGTGTTCGGCGCACTCGCGGTCGACCGGATCGACACGACCGCCGGGAACAACGGCGTCGGGAACACGCTCGCCGAACTCCACTTCGACACCAGCGTCCAGAACGCCCAGTACGACCGGGACGGCGACGGTGTTCCGGACGAAGAGGAGGACGACACCGACGGTGGTGTGCCCCCGGAGTACGACGACTGTCCGGAGAGCGATGCGACCGGCGTCAACGGCTGTCTCCCCGTCACCGAGGACGAGGACAGGAACGCGCTCGTGGTGAACCAGTCCCACGCCCGCCTGACGGTCGTCGGTTCGATGGTCGCCGACGTTCGGACCCGAACTCAGCAGGTCGGCGAACGGGCACCGCTTGACGTGGTGTTCGTCATCGACGACTCCGGGTCGATGGCGTACGACGACTACCTGGGCTACCAGGAAACCGCATGGATCGGAGGCGACGAGGTCTGGAACGGCGAAGTCTGGGAAATGCACGACGAGGAGACCGGCGAACAGCAGTGGTTCACTGCTGGAGAGGAGTTCGACAGAGGGAAGTGGGACTACTTTTACCGATTCTCTCCGGGCAACGACCCCGACGGGCAGCGCGAACTCGCCATGCAGCAGTTCGTCGGCTTCCTGAACGCCTCGAACGGCGACCGGGTCGGTGTCGTCGAGTTCGCCGACGACGACGCGCAGGTCGAACACGGAATCGAGAACGGCCAGCGCTTCGACGCCGCCAACGGCAGCCTCGACATGCACTCGAACGGCGGGACGCCGCTTCGAGAGGCGATTCAAAGTGGTGCAGAGGAGTTACAGGACGGTGACAACGACGAGAAGGTGATGGTGCTCCTGACCGACGGGCAGCCGAGTTACTCGAACGACCACCAGGTGGTGGACGCTGCGAGGAACGTCGACGACGGCGTCACGATACAGACCGTCGGTCTCGGCGGCGGGACCGACGTCGGCCTGCTGGAGGACGTCGCAGCCGCCACCGGCGGCAACTACACGCAGGTCGACGATTCGGACCAGCTCGACGAGACGTTCCGCCAGATCGCGGGGAACGTGACCGAGCAGCAGTACAACGTCGTCGAGTACAAGGACACGGTCGTCGAGGTCAGCGTCAACGACGTGCCGGTGACGCTGTCGGGCAACGCGAACGACCCCGACCGGACGTCGCGTCCGTCGCAGGTCGTCGACATCGCGGACCTCAACGGCGTCGACGAGGAGCAGGTCGACCAGTACGTCGGCACCCTGCTGTCGGCCCGGGCGACGACGTACGCGTGCGACGGCGTCCAGGCGACCGGCGAGACGATGACGAACGACGGAACCGAGTACGAGGCGGTGACCTGTAACGGGACCGCCGGCGAGTTCGACGACGTGACCAACGACAGCGCGTCCAGTCACGAGATATTCGTCGACGGCGAGTCCGTACCCGGTGCGTCCGAGTTCGAGGCAGGCTGGTTCAAGGACGAGACCTTCCTGGGCGTCCTCGAGGACTACGAAAGCGACACCGGGAGAGAACTCGTCGACGACGCCGGCGACGAGTTCACGCTCGGGGAGAACGACGCGGTCATCGTGGTCAGGACGAACAGTTCGAACGGTGACACCGACTACGTCGTGGTTCACTTCCAGGCCTGGAACAGTGGGCCGTGGGAGGTGAACGACAGCGACG
Organism: Haloarchaeobius marinus; assembly: GCF_051207415.1. Taxonomy (NCBI): domain Archaea; kingdom Methanobacteriati; phylum Methanobacteriota; class Halobacteria; order Halobacteriales; family Halorubellaceae; genus Haloarchaeobius; species Haloarchaeobius marinus. Next base: position 328,214 of record NZ_JBPKGD010000005.1, read on the forward strand.
GCGGCGGTCAGGTCGTCGGCGACGGCTCCTACGACCCGGACGTAACAGAGGACAACAGCTACGTGATAGACATCGACCAGAGCGATGTCGAGGTGGGCAACGAGTCGGCACGCCTGGTCCCGGTCGGCGGTGACCCGCAGGTCGTGTCGGCGTCGCTCGTCACGCCGGTCGACTCTGGGTCCGGGGGCCAGGCAATCGCGACGGAACCCTGGGCTCGGGGAACGGTTCGCGCTCGACCCTCGGTCTGACCGTCCGGACGACATCGACGAGCAACCAACTCCTTTTTACCTGCCCCCGAGGCAGGAGGAAGTATGACTCTCAGCGACCGCGTGAGCGGACTGCTGGAACTCACGCGCCCGGTCAACGCGCTCGTCGCTGGCGTGTTGACGTTCATCGGGGCGTTCGTCGCCGTCGGGGTGGCCGTCTTCGACGCCGACCCCGGTCTCCAGGCGGGGGCGGCGGTCGCCGCCACGGTGTTCGCGGCGGGCGGTGGGAACGCCATCAACGACTACTTCGACCGCGACGTCGACCGCATCAACGACCCCGACCGGGCGATTCCACGAGGGGCGGTGAGTCCCCGGGGTGCGCTCGCGTTCAGCATCGTCCTCTTCCTCGCCGCGGGTGCGACGGCGCTCGTGCTTCCAGCCCTCGCCCTCGGCATCGCCCTGTTCAACCTGCTCGCACTCCTCGTCTACACGCAGTTCTTCAAGGGGACGCCGGGGTTTGGGAACCTCCTCGTGGCCTACCTCGGCGGGAGCACGTTCCTGTTCGGCGGGGCCGCCGTGGGCAACGTCGAGGCGTCGGTGACGCTGTTCGCGCTCGCGGCGCTCTCGACCGTCAGCAGGGAGATAATCAAGGACGTAGAGGACGTCGACGGCGACCGGGAGGAGGGACTCCGGACGCTCCCGGTGGTCATCGGCGACCGACGCGCGCTCGCCGTCGCCGCGGGTGCGCTCGTGCTCGCCGTCCTCGCCAGCCCGGTCCCCTACTTCGTCGGGACGTTCGGCGTCGTCTACCTCGTCGCCGTCGTTCCCGCCGACGTGGTCATGCTCCACGCGGCCTACGTGGGGTTCGAGGACGCGACGGCGAGCCAGTCGACCCTGAAGTACGGGATGTTCCTGGCGGCGGCGGCGTTCATCGTCGGGCGTGCTGCCATCGTCCTCGGCGTCTGAGCGCCAACCGCAAGAATCGCGGGGGTCGCAGTAATCAAAAGTGATATACCCGGGTTGCCGCATCGTTCTACCACACGAGCGAATGAGTGGCGACAGTACCAGATTCCCGTTCGGAGTTTCGGTGACGAGGCCACCAGATGTACGAACTCACTGACGTGCTTCCGGACGCGGAACTCGCCCCCGGGACGAACGTGCTGATAGCCGGGGGCTCGCTGTCGGCGAACCGACGGGTCGCACTCGACTTCCTGGCCAGCGGCGCCGAACGGGGCGAGGGGTCGATAGTGGTGACGGCCGAGGACAGCGCCGAGAAGATGCTCGACGAGTTCTCTACGCGACTCGACGGCGTGGACCCGGTCGACGTCGGCGTCGTCGACTGCGTCAGCAGCAACCGCGGCGTCGGCGAGGTCACTGACGACGCTCACGTCAAGTACGCCTCGTCGCCGGTCGACGTGACCGACATCGGCGTCACGCTCTCGGAGTTCCTCGAGGAGTTCTCCGAGGGTCGCGGACACGAGAGGAACCGGGTCCTGCTCCACTCGGTGTCGACGCTCCTCCTGTACTCCGACCTCCAGACAGTGTTCCGGTTCCTGCACGTGTTCACCGGCCGCGTGCAGTCGGCAGACGGCCTCGGCGTCTACGTCATCGACTCGACGGCACACGACGAACAGACGCTGAACACGCTGCGACAGTTGTTCGACGCCGTCGTCGAGGTCACCGAGACGGAGGGCGACGGACCGAAACTGGACACGACCGGAATCTCGACCCGGTGACGCCCACACGTCCATCGGGGACTGTACGCGTGCCACATCGACGGGGTAGCCTTTTCGCGCTGGCTTCCGTGCGTCCAGATATGCCAGTCGAAACTGACGACGAACTCCGCGAGATCCTCGACTTCGACACCATCGCAGTCGTCGGTTGCTCGACCACGCCCGGGAAGGCGGCCCACGAGATCCCGAAGTACCTCCAGAACCACGGGTACGAGGTCGTCCCCGTCAACCCGTTCGCGGACGAGGTACTCGGCGCCCCGTCCTACGACACGCTCGGGGACGTCGACGTGGAGGTCGACGTCGTCAACGTGTTCAGACCCTCCGACGAGGTCGACGGAATCGTCGACGCCGCCATGGAACGCGACGACGTGAAGGTGGTCTGGACGCAACTCGGCATCCGCGACGACGAGGCGGCGGCGAGAGCCGAGGCCGCGGGGCTACGGGTCGTCCAGAACAAGTGCATCAAAGTCGAACACGCCCGCCTCTTCGGCTGACTCAGCCCTCCCACTCCTCGAACGAGCGATAGATGCCCTTCGAGAGGTAGCGCTCGGAGGAGTCGGGGAACACGGTGACGACGGAGTCGTACGGTGCGTCTATCTCGCCGGTCGCGATCCGTTCCGCGACGCCACAGGCCGCGATGCTGGCCGCGGCGGCAGACGAGGCGACCAGTTGGCTCTCCTCGGCCGCGAGCCTGCTCACCTCGGCGTGGGCGGCCCTGTCGGCGACCTGGACGACGTCGTCGACGAGCGAGGGGTCGAACAACTCGTTGGTGTCGATGTCGTGGGTGCCGATGCCCTCTATCTTGTACTCGGCCTCGACCGGGTGTGCGCCCGTGAACTCGCTGTAGAGCGACCCCTCGGGTTCGACGGCGGCGACGTAGGTGTCGGGGTCGCGCTCGCGGAGGTACTTCGCGATGCCCATGAGCGTCCCGGCGGTGCCACAGCCGGCGACGACGCCACCGACCTGGCCGTCGAGGGCGTCGTATATCTCCGGGGCGGTCGTCTCGTAGTGCGCCTCGGTGTTGAGCGGGTTCGAGAACTGCTGTGGGACGACGGCGTCGTCGAGTTCGTCCGCCAGTTCGTGCGCCCGTTCGATGGCTCCGCCCATCCCGTCCTCCGTCGGCGTGTTGATGACCTCCGCGCCCAGCGCTCGCATCAACTGCTGTTTCTCGACGGAGAACCGTTCGGGGACCACGAACACGGCCTCGACGCCGAGTTGCCCGGCGGCGACCGCGAACCCGATGCCCGTGTTACCCGCCGTCGGTTCGATGACGGTGCCGCCGGGCGAGAGGTCGCCCCGGTCGAGCATCACTTCGAGCATGTACTTCCCGATGCGGTCTTTCACGCTCGCACCGGGGTTGAACGACTCCAGTTTCGCGTACACCGGCACCTCGTCGGGAGCCGCCTGTACCTCGACCAGTGGCGTCCGTCCGACGGTGTCGAGGACCGACTCCAGCGGCCGTTCGTGCGTCGTCATTGCCGGGCAATTGTTGCCGCCTCCCGATAGGTGTTGCCACTCGTCGTCGCCAGACGGCCGGGGGGTCGGACGGTCACTCGTTCGTCGCCGCCGGAGTGTCGTCCTCTTCGTCGGCGTCCGTCGTCGAGTCGACGTCCTCGACGTCGGTCTCGCTCGCGTCGTGGGTCTCGCCCGCGTCGGCGGCCGAGTCGGCGGCGTCTTCCGCGTCGACGATGGTGCTCTCGGCGATGAGCCTGTCGGGGTCGAGGCCCGCGTCCTCGGCGAGCGCTTCGAGGACGACCCGCTGTTCCTCCAGTTCGCGTTCCACGTCGATGACGCGGTCGCTCGTCGCCTCGATGTCGTCCTCGATTCTGGAGAGTCGTTCGCGGACGTCCATCAGTTGTGCGTACAGCTGTTCCGCGCGGTCGGCGAGCGTCTGTATCGTCTTCGCTGTCGAACCGAGTCCCATGTGCGCCCATGTGGGCCCCGTGGTGTTGTGCGTTCCGCCTCGCGCCCTTCGTCGGGCTTAAGCGACAGCGTCGAAGAGTAGGGGTATGGTCGACGTCCGAACGCCGCCCACAGTCGGTATCGCCGCCGCGCTCGCGTTCGTCGCCGCCGTGCTCGTGCCGTACGTCGCGCTGTCGTCGGCGGCCGTACAGGCGCTCGCGACGTACTACGGATTCGGGCTGGTTGGGCCGCCCTACCTGACCCTGTTCGCCCTCGTCGCGGTGATCGTCCTCGCGGCCGGGCGGGCGGGGCGCACCGAACCGGACCTCGCCGCCGGCGTCGCAGTCGTACTGGGGGCGGTCCTCGCGTTGCTCACGTTGCTCTGGGCCACGGCCGTCGACGGTGGGGTCGTCTCGAGCATGGGGACGGAGTCCTGGCTGGCCTATCATCGCTGGGTCGTGACCGCCGTCGCGCTGGTGCTCGTGGGTGCGAGCGTCTGGTACGCGGACGTACTCGGCGTTCTCCGCGCCTGAGACCGACGCCGCCTTTCGGTTTCCGAGTCGAAAAGTCCTTAAGAGCCAAGCGGGTACGAAGGAGTGGACTAGGTCGGGCAGTTAGGCCCTGCTCACAACCCGCAGTATGGTCTTCAGCGGGGACCGAAGCCCGAGGGCGTCCGGTCAGACGCGACCGGGCCCCGGGAGCCGACAGAGAAGCCTCGTCCGTCGGGGACGGCGGTCGACGGGCGTCGCCCGCAGGGGCGGCCGCCTGTCGTCAATCGACGGCATCGGGTCAGGCACGGAAGTGAGCAGCCCACCGTCGGACACCCGTCGCTCGATGGGTCGCGGGGTGGAGGAGGCCACCGGGATTCCCCGGCCGCGAACGCCGGGCAATCTCGGGGTCCACATTCATATCGCATCAGAACCAGAGAGCCGCTGGTACGGTCGAGTCGGCAGCGAGGGAATCCGGTCGGCGACTCAGTCGTCGGCCTCGGCGACCGCCGAGAGTTGACCGACGTCGAGTGCACCTCCGATGGTGCGGTTCGGATAGGGGATGTCGATTCCCGCCTCGTCGAACCGTTCCTTGACCGCCTGGACGTACTCGGCGCGGGTCTTCACGAAGTCAGAGCGCGCCGGGTCAGCGATCCAGATGCGCGAGGTCAACCCGACCGAGGAGTCACCGAGTTCGGTCAACCGGACCGTCGGTTCCGGGTCGTCGAGGACGTCCGGGTGGCGCTGGGCCTCCTCGACGATGATGTCGGTCGCCTCGTCGATGTCGTCGTCGTAGCCGATGCCGAAGAGGAACTGCAGTCGCAGGGTGTCCTTGGCGACCGGGTTCTTGATGACGCTATTGGCCAACTGGGAGTTCGGGACCGTCAGCAGTTCGTTGTCGAACGTACGTACCCGCGTCACGCGGAGGCTGATGTCCTCGACGATACCCGCGTGACCGTCCCACTCGATCCAGTCGCCGATCCGGAAGGGCCTGTCGGTGAAGATGAACACGCCGGCCACGAAGTTGCCGATTACGTCCTGCATGGCGAACCCGATGGCGAGCGTCGCGGCCGCGCCGATGGTCGCGAGCGCCGTCAGGAAGTTGCCGAACTCGGCGAAGCCGAAGGCGACGCCGACGGCGACGAAGAAGACGATGAAGTGCAACAGCTTCCGGATGGGAAGCTTCGCGTGGCGGTCGAGCCCCCGTCGGTCCATCACGCGGTCGGCGAGCGGGATGACGACGATTCGACCGAGGAAGTAGACGACCAGCAGCGCGACGACGAACTTCGCCACCTGCGAAACCAGACCCGTAAAGTCCGGGGGGATACCGAGGTCGATGAGCCACTCCTCGATGCCCGATGGTTCACCCTGGAGGACGACCAGTGGCCCGTACATCAGTGATAGACTGCGGTGTTCCCCCGCGTCTCGACCAGTTCTGCGTCGACGCGGTCGGCGAGTTCTTCGGCGAGGACCTCCGTCGAGGTGCCGCCACGGGCCGCACGGAGGAACTTCACCTTCACGAGTTCGTTCGACCCCAGCTGGTCGGCGAGTTCCGACGCGACGGCTTCGACGCCGCCTTTCCCGACCCATACGGTCACGTCCAGGTCGTGTGCCTGCTTTCGAAGGTCCTCTCGGTTCATACGTACCCGCGATTGTCACCGCAGTCGTTTCAATGTTCCTCCAAACGACGGCGAAACCGGGGGCTTCGGCACCCAAGACTCGTTACCGGTACGGGTACCGTGCCTGCGCGCCGCAGTCGCACGTGACGACGACGTGGCCGTCCTGCAACCGGACGCGGGCGTTCTTCCCGGGGACGAGGTAGGCGTCGCAGGCGTCGCAGGTGAACCGCTTGAACCGACGGGGGAGCGGGAGCCGGTTTCGCTCGGCGATGCGTCTCGCGAGCCGGACGTAGTGCCGGGCGCGGTCGTCGTCGCCGGCCCTGGCCGCCTCGCGGGCGAGTTCGTCGAGTCGGTCGATGCGTTCAGCCGCGACGCTCATCTGGCGGGAGTTACCGGCGGACCGGCAAAGGGCTACCGTTCGTCGCCGCACAGAGTCGAAACCTATTTTCTGTCGTCGCGTCTCCGACGGGACAGTGCGAGTCCTGAACCACCTCGAACTGGAATCCCAGCTGGAGCGAAGCGGAATGGGGACGGCGGCCGACCAGCAACGCGAGGCACTGGCCCGGGCTGCCCCCGACGTGGACGTGCTCACGTCGCCGTGGACCGACGGGTCGTTTCCCGACGCCGCGTTCGCCTCGCTGACGTCCGGAGCGAGCCTGTTCGCCGACTACGACCTCGCGCACCTGAACATGGCCGGGCCGGTGTCGCTCGCCGTCGCCCGCCACGCGAAGCGCAACGACGTGCCGCTGGTGCTCCACACCCACGTCACGAGGGAGGACTTCCGCGACTCCTTCCGGTTCTCGAACGCCGTCGCGCCCGCCCTCGGCGTCTACCTCAAGCACTTCTACTCGCAGGCCGACCTCGTGCTCTGTCCCTCGGAGTACACCAGGGGCGTCCTCGAGTCGTACCCGGTCGACGCACCCATCAAGCCCATCTCGAACGGACTCGACCTGACGCCGCTCGAGGGGTTCGAACGGTTCCGCGACGACGCTCGCGAAGAGTACGACCTCGACGGGACGGTCGTGTTCGCAGTCGGCAACGTGTTCGAGCGCAAGGGACTCACGACGTTCTGCGAACTCGCACAGGCCACCGACTACGACTTCGCCTGGTTCGGGACGTACGAGGAGGGACCGACCGCCTCGAAGACCGTTCGGCGGTGGACCCGGAACCCGCCGGAGAACGTCACCTTCACCGGGTGGGTCGACGACAAGCGGATGGCCTACGGTGCCGGCGACGTCTTCTGCTTCCCTGCGAAGGTCGAGAACCAGGGCCTCGTCGTGCTGGAGGCCATGGCCTGCGGGAAGGCCTGCGTCCTCCGTGACATCCCCGTCTTCCGGGAGTACTTCGAAGACGGCCACGACTGCCTCATCTGTGACTCCTTCGACGAGTTCGAGGACGCCATCGAACGCCTCGCGTCCGACCCCGACCTGCGCGAACGCCTCGGCGAGAACGCCCGCGAGACGGCCGAGGAACACAGTCTCGACGCCATCGGTGCCGAACTGGCGGCGACCTACCGGGCGCTGGTCGACGGCGACGGAAGTCACTCATTTTAAGTCCGTAACGAGCAATCGACCGATAATGAATCGACAGGTTGCCGCGTTTACCGACACCTATCTTCCGACGGTAAACGGCGTAACCTACACCATCAAATCCTGGCGCGACCGCTGGAACCGCAACGGCGGGTGGATGGACGTGGTGTACCCGGCGTCGGACGAGCACGCCCCCGAGGCCAGCGAGCACCCGGTCCGGTCCGTCGCGTTCCCGTTCTACGAGGGCTTTCGCATCGGCGCGCCACAGATTCCCCGCGAGGTCCAGTCGGCCGACATCATCCACGCACACACCGCGTTCGGCCTCGGCCTCGCCAGCCTCCGCCTCGCCCGGTCACGGGACACGCCGCTGGTCGCCTCGTACCACACGCCCTCGGCCGAGTACGCGGAGTACGTCTCCCCATCGAAGCGACTCGCCTTCGGTATCCAGCGCCTCAGCAAGCACTACGAGCGCTGGTTCTACAACCAGGCCGACGTGGTAATCACGCCGTCGGAACCGACCAGACAGCACCTGGTCGACGAGGTCGGCGTGAGCACGCCCGTCCGCGTCGTCTCGAACGGCATCGACGTCGAGCAGTTCAGGCCGGTGGACGCGTCGGCGTTCCGCGAGCGCCACGACCTCCACGGGACCCTCGTCGGCTACACCGGACGCCACGGCTACGAGAAGCGACTGCGAGACGTCGTGGACGCCGCCGAGGGACTGGACGTCACCGTCGTCTTCGGCGGCGACGGTCCTGCCCGGGACGACCTGGCGGACCACGCCCGGGCGTCGGACGCCGACGTGCGCTTCCTCGGGTTCCTCGACCGCGAGGAACTGCCCGCCTTCTACTCCGCGCTCGACGTGTTCGCCTTCCCGTCACCCGTCGAGACGCAGGGACTCGTCGCGCTGGAGGCCAACGCCTGTGGCACGCCAGTCGTCGGCGTCGACGCCGGTGCCCTCGCCGAGACCGTGGACGATGGCGTCACGGGATATCACTTCGACCGGGGCGACGTGGACGGGTTCCGGGCATCGATAGAGCGCGCACTCGAGGAACGTGACCGACTCTCCGAGAACTGTCTCGACCGGCGCGACAGGGTCAGCATCGACCACGCCATCGACCGCCTCGAGTCGGTCTACGACGATGTATCGTAACTCGTCGGGTCGAACGAGTAGCGCTTCCTGAGGCCGTCGGAGACGACAGCCACCACGCCGAGGACGGCCAGCGACGCGACGACGAGGCCGGTGGTCTCTACTGCCGGGTCGGTCGCCACCACACGGAGCACCACTCCGGCCAGGAAGACCGGGACGAACGAGAGCAACGCCTTCGTGTGTGACTCCGGGAGTTCTCTCGCCAGCACGTACAGTGCGACGGCAGAGAGCGACATTCGTCTCTCGGTAGTAGACTCACCCATCAAAAAAGTGTCGGGTTCGAACGTCCGGGGACCGTCAGTCGTCTTCCAGGGCGTCCGCGATACGCTTCAGCGCACGCGTCTGGTCGCGCATCTCGTCGCGCAGCTGGCGGACCTCGCGGACGAGTTCCTCGTTGTCGCTGCCGCCGCGGTCGGGGCCGCCCATGCCGCCGGGGGCGCCACCGCCGCCCATCATGCCACCCATCATCTGGGCGAACGGGTTCCCGCCGCCGCCTCCCATGCCGCCGGGGGCGCCACCGCCGCCCATCATCTCTTCCATTCGTTCGCGGCGGTCCTCGTCGGACTCCTCCTCGCGTCGTTCCCTGATCTCCTCGACTCGCTCCCGGAACGATTTCTCCTCCTCGTCCTCCTCCGGTGCGTCTTCTGCGGTATCTTCGTCGTTTGCCATACCTCCGCTTCTGCCTCCGGCCCGAAAAGGGTTTTTCTCCCGGGGGCACAGGACGTCGTCGCGTGCTCGCCCGTTCGACGCCGACCGCCGGCTACGAGAACGACCCCAGACTCGACTGGACGCGCCGGTCGCTCGTCTCCCGCGTCACGCCGTAGCCGACGAGGTCGCGGACGTCGACAGCGTAGGTCGTCCCGCCGGTCGCAACGACCAGAATCCGGCCTTTCGTACCCACGACCGTTCCGGTGAGGATGGGTTCGGCGACCGGCCTGACGTCGAGGTCCAGGCCGTAGTCGAAGTCGAAGGTCTCGATGACGTCGAATTCGTCGAGGAGGCCCTGCCACGCGCGTTCGTCGACGGTATCGGCCAGGCCCGCTATCTTCGTCGGCACGCGCACGCGGTCGGTGACCAGGTCGGTGTAGCCCGCCTCGAGTTCGCGGGCGATGCGCCCGTTGGAGACGGTGTGGACGTGGGCGGCCCTGTCTGCCCCCTGTTCGCGGAGGCGGGTCTCCAGTCGCCAGGCCTTCGTGACCCCGACCTTGAACGCGTCCGGGGCGAACGCCGCCAGGTAGACCGCGTGTTCCTCGAAGCAGTCCATCTCCGGCTTGAGACAGGTACCGGTACAGCGGGCACACACCCACGTACTGGCGTGCTGGTCGCAGTAGGGGGTCTGCTCGCGGTCGCAGGCGACGTGGTCTCCGTCCGCGACGGTCCCGGCGCACCAGCGGTCGCCGAGCGAGAACGAGAGGTCGGCACCCGGCGTCAACGTCTCGCGGGTAACCGAACCGTCGCTAGCCAGTACCAGCGCCGCGTCGCGCCCGGGCCGCTCCGTCTCGTAACCGACGACTTGCACGGGAACGTCTAGCGCCGTTCGGGCTAAAGTCGTGTCGTTCGCCCCCCGAATAATCGGTTTTGGATTATACTGTAGTTCGTTTATCGTAACTGCTTTCTACGTCTGCTCGGCACCTGAACCTGTGACTCTACCAACCGCTTCGAACTGGAGGTGGCGCCCGTGAACGGTGACAGGGCCGCCGACGCCATCGTCTCGCGGAGTAAACTCGTGATTCTCGTGTTGCTCGTCGCCACGGCCGTCGTCGGCAGCGCCGCCGGCGACGTGGAGATGACGTCCTCGACCGGCGACTTCCAGACGGAGACGACCGCCGCCGAGAAACTCGACTACGTCTCGGCGAACTTCAGCACGAGCGACGCGAACCTGACGACCGTCCAGGTGGTCGTCCGGGGGGAGAACGTCCTCACGAAGGAGTCGCTCGTCCGGATCATCGAGTTCCAGCGAACGCTCGCCACGAACGAGACGGTCGCCGCGACCATCGCGGACGAACCGGGGACCGTCAGCGTCGCCAACGCAGTCGCCATCGCGGCGGTCCAGCGAGAGCGAGCACGGGCGGGAAGCCCCGGTGGACCGCCGCCGGACCGCAGCGCCCAGGTCGACGCGCTCCAGTCACTGTCCGAGGACGAGGTCGAGTCGCTCGTCCAGCAGGTACTCGCCCCCGACACCGACGCTGGCGACGGTCAGGACCCGCTCACGCTCATGCCGACCGACTACGAACCCGGGTCGACGAGTGCGAACGCCACCGTCGTCGTCGCCTTCCAGCGTGCAGACGGCGAGGTGACCGCGAACGAGGTCCCCGAAGACGTGCTCGACGCCCAGTTGACCATGCAGGACCTCGCCGCCGAGTCGTTCGGCGACGACGCGTTCGTCTTCGGCGTCGGCATCGTCCAGGACGAGACGGGGCGGTCCATCGGCGATAGCTTCACCATCATCGGGCCGGTCGCGCTCTTGCTCGTCGTCCTGACGCTCGTCGTCGCGTACCGCGACGTGGTCGACATCGTGCTCAGCACGCTCGGCATCGGGTTCGTCCTCGTCTGGATGCAGGGATTCATGGGCTGGGTCGGAATCGAGTTCAACACCATCCTCATGGCCGTGCCCATCCTGCTCATCGGCCTGGCCATCGACTACGCCATCCACGTGTTCATGCGCCACCGGGAGATCCGCGACGGCGACGACGACCCCGGCGTCCGAGACGCGATGCGGGTCGCACTCGGTGGCGTCGGCGTCGCCCTCGTCTGGGTGACCGCCACGACGTCCATCGGCTTCCTCTCGAACCTCACCAGTCCCCTCCCGCCGTTGCAGGACTTCGGACTGGTCAGCGCCGCCGGCATCGTCAGCACGCTCGCCGTCTTCGGTGCGCTCGTCCCCGCCCTCAAGGTCGAGGTCGACGCCCTGCTCGAACGCCTCGGCGTCGACCGCCGGGCCACACCGTTCGGCGGCGACACCACCGGCATCGGGCGGTTGCTCGCGGTCGGGACCGCCGGGGCGAAGCGGGCACCGGCCGCCGTCATCGTCGTCGCCCTCCTGCTCAGCGCGGCCGGTGCCTACGGCGGCGCCCAGGTCGACACCAGTTTCGACCGGAGCGACTTCCTCACCGAGCAACCGCCGGCGTGGATGACCGAACTCCCCGAACCGTTCGCTCCCGGCGAGTACTCCATCCGCCAGAACGCCGCGTACCTCAACGACAACTTCCTCCAGCAGCGCAGCACCTCACAGGCCGAGTTGCTCGTCGAGGGGAACGTGACGGCCCCGGACACGTTGACCCGCGTTGCCGCCGTCCGCGACCGGGCCGCCGACAGCGCGACGGTCATCACGCTCGCGGACGGTGACCCACGTATCCTCGGGCCCCTGTCGACCATCCGGACCGTCGCCGCCCGGAACGAGACGTTCGCCCGCACCGTCGCCGACGCGGACGCCGACGGCGACGGCGTCCCAGACCGGAACCTCACCGCAGTCTACGACGGCCTGTACCGGGCGGCCCCCGACCTGGCCCACCGGGTCGTCCAGCGGACCGACGACGGCGACTACGTCGCACTCCGGATGCAGGTCGCCATCCGCGGCGGCGCGGCCGTCCCGACCGTTCGCGACGAGATGCAGGCCGCCGTCGTCCCCGCGCAGGGCGACGGCCTCACCGCGACGGCCACCGGCCAACCCGTCCTGACCGCTATCGTACAGGACGACCTGCTCGAGACCGTCGTCGTCACCCTCGCCGTCACCGTGCTGGCGGTGCTCGCCATCCTCGTCGCCGGCTACCGCCTGCTCGCCGGGTACGCGAGTCTCGGCGCGGTCACCATCGTCCCCGTCGTGCTGTCGCTCGCCTGGGTCCTCGGGGCGATGTATCTCGCGAAGATCCCGTTCAACTCACAGACCGCGCTCATCACCAGCCTCGGCATCGGACTCGGGGTCGACTACAGCATCCACATGTCCGAGCGCTTCACCGACGAACTCGACCGCCTCGGCGACGTGGAGGCGGCCCTCACCGCCACCGTCGACGGGACCGGCGGTGCCCTGCTCGGGAGTGCCGTCACCACTACGGCCGGGTTCTCGACGCTCGCACTCGCCATCGTGCCCTCGCTCCAGCGCTTCGGCATCGTCATCGGCGTCGCCATCGTCTTCGCGTTCGTCGGCGCCGTCCTCGTCCTCCCCAGCATCCTCGTACTCTGGGGTCGGGTCGTCCCGAACTGACTACGTCGACCCGACGTCCTCCCCGACCGTGACCGTCGCCCGGTCCTCGCTCTCCCACGTCACCGCCCCGTCGAGGAACCCGGCGACCCGTTCGACGAACTCCTCGTCGTCCATGCCGACGCTTCCCTCCTTCAGGTCGAGTGTCACCGCCTCGACGGACTCCAGTACGTCCTCGTCGCCGCCCATCACCGAGAGGAACTCGTCCGGTGCCAGTGGCTCCCCGGCACGCAGTCGCTCCGCGACCGAGTCCAGCGTCGCCTCCATCGATACGTCGACCTCGAACGTCACGTCCACGTCGACGGTGCTGTCGAATCCCTCGGCCGCGTAGGCCTCCTCCGCGCGCGTGACGCCGGGTTCGAGGACGTGTGCGAAGTCCATCCCGGTCTCTTTCATCCCCATGTAGGTGAACGTCGTCATCCCGATGAGTCCGTACCGGAACGTGGGGTCGTCCATCCCCTTCTCGAATATCTGGCGGCGGTCCTTGCGCTCCAGGTTCCGTATCAGCAGGTAGAAGTCGGTGATGCCCTCCGTCACCCGGTTCCTGATTCGCGCCTCCGCGTTCCGTTTCGACTGCTCGTGGTCCATCTCCCGCATGCCCAGGAGGTACTCTCGGTCCGCGCGCGAGAGCAGGCCACGCGGTCTGTCCGGGTCGAACTCCATAATCAACTTCCGATTATGCGAACGCCGGCTATAACCGTGGCGACTCGGAGGAAAGCCTATGTCGTCGCCGCCGGAACTACACTACATGTCACTTTCCGGGCACCTCGACGTCGACGAGTCGGACGACGAGATCGCGTTCGCGTTCACCGTCACCAACGACGGCACCGAGCCAGTGGACCTCCAGTTCTCGGACGCACAGACGCACGACGTGGTCGTCGTCTCCGACGGCGACACCGAGATCTGGCGCTACGGAGAGGGTCGGATGTTCGCACAGATGCTCCAGTCGGAGTCCCTCGAACCCGGGGCGTCGACGACGTACCGCTGCCGGTGGACCGACCCCGAACCGGGCAGTTACACCGCGACGGCGTTCCTCGAAGCGACCGACGTCGACTGCGACGCCAGCGCCGAGTTCTCCGTCTAACGCCGTCGCTACTCGGTTTCGAAGAGACGCGTGGAGAGTGGGGCGGGACCGACCGAAGCCACCGCTCCCCGATAACTGACTGCCGAAGTATGAATGGAGGCGGCGAATCAGCGCTCCCAGAGGCTCGCGCACTCCAGTACGTGCTGACACGCTGGCGA
>NZ_JBPKGD010000006.1:0-182900 GCF_051207415.1 Haloarchaeobius marinus
CCATGGCCGTCGAGACGATGGAACCCGCCGACACCCAGGGCGTCCGCGTCGAAGAGATGGTCGTCGTCCGCGAAAACGGCGTCGAACTCCTCAGCCAGTGGCCCGTCGACGAAATCACCCGAATCGATTACTAGACGATAGCCCGGTCGCTCCCGGTTCCGGCATCGGCAGTCCGGGCGGCGACCGCATCACGCCGAGCAGTCGACGACCCGGTAGTACCGGGTGAACTTCACGTACCCCGGCGGGTCCTCGATAACACCGACGCAGCCTCGCTCGCCGTCCATCGCGGCGAGTTCGGTCTGGACGTGCTCGTCCAGTTCGTCGTAGTGACGCACGGTCGCGTCGACGGGCAACTCTGCCGGGTCGATGGGGCTGACTCTGACTCCCATTGTACACGAGTGAACGGACGGGTGCTGCAAACTGCCACCGGTATCGGTACTGCTTGCCCCGACCGACCGTCACCCGTTCGTTCCGTAGCGGAGGCTGATGTGTATCTCGTCGAGCGCCGCGAGCAACTTGTCGGGGAGTTCCGCCTCTAATAGTTGCCCCTTGACGCGGTTCGCGGGCCCGGAGATGCTTATCGCCCCGACCGGGTAGTCGTCCTCGTCACGGATCGGCGCACCGATGGCGTTCAGGCCGGTGATGGACTCGCCGATGTTGAACGCGTACCCGCGCGCCCTGATGTCGTCGAGTTCGTCGCGCAACTCCCGTTCGGACGTGATGGTGTTCTCCGTCGTCTCCTCGAGTCCCCGCCGGTCGATGATGTCGTCGAGTTCGTCGTCGGGGAGGTACGCGAGGATGGCCTTCCCGGCCGCGAGCTGGTGGAGGTCGCGACGCTGGCCGACCTTCGCGGACGTCACCAGCGGGTTCTCGCCGTGGGCCTTGTAGAGGTGCACGCTGGAGTCGCCCTCCTTGGCGACGAGCCAGACCTTCTCGCCGGTCTCTTCGGCGAGTCGGTCGACGTGGTCGCGGGCGACGTCGAAGAACTCGACGTTCTCGCGCGCCCGGTGACCGAAGTCGAGAAGGCGCAGTCCGAGCGAGAAGGTGCCGTCGTCCTCGTCGCGCACGACGAGGTCGTTCGCCTCCAGCGTCAGCAGGTGTCGGTGGATGGTGCTCCGTGCGATGTCGAACTCGTCCGTCAACTCCGCGAGCGTCTGTCCCGGGCGGGCCTTGAGCGATTCGAGGATTCGGATAGAGGATTCGGTCGTCGTGACCGCCCGATTCACCCGGTCGTCGTGTGCCATACGACACGCAAGTGGGGCGAGCGATTTAGTTCTTGGCAGAGCCGTCCCAGCTATCGGGACGGCGTGGTGCCGACCCGTCGACGACCGGGCCGTCCGTCGCCTTCTCTCCGTTGTGTCACGCCTCCAGTTCGAGCGAGTAGAGTCGCTTTCGCGCGTCGGTGAAGCAGTACCTGGATTCGAGGTAGCCGTCTTCCTCGAGCGTGTTGACGGCCTGTCTGACCGTCCGTACCGGGAGGAGGGACTCCTCGACGAGTCGCTGCTGGCTCAACTCCCCCTCGACGTCGAGGACCTTCGCGACGAGTTTGACGCTCGGTGGATACTCCGCGAGTGCTGCTGCTGCCCGTTCCCAGGGCTGGGCGGTCCGCTGTGCGTTGCAGGCCATCTCCGTTCGGTGAGGGACGATACCGAACGGCGAGCAAAAACCGTTGTGGTCTGACTGGCAGTGTGCGCCCGGCTCGACGCCCGTCCGAGCACTGTGACGGAGAGAGCGTCACCTGCGACCCGGACGGCTGGGCTGACGTCGCACGGTGGGGGCACTCCGCTCGGAATCGCTCGGTCCAAACTACTCGGACGAGGGGTCTGGAGGGGTGGCCGAACCGACCAGGACTGGACCAAACCGTAGCGACTTCCCGACGACCGGTCGCACGGTAAATCGTAATCGAGTCGAATCGACGTCCGTGTAGACAAAATCTGGATATAGAAGGAGCCCAGCAGTCGGCAACCCATCCTCGACGGTCTGACGACGGTCTACTACAGGCCTTCGTTCGGCAACCCTCCCTGCGAGAAAAGTCCAAGCTATTCGGACTCACTCGGTCTGTTACGGCGATACGAGCGTAACGGGTGACTCTGACCGCTCGTCCACGGACGCGTGTGTTTGAGATGGTCAAACGAACATGTCCGTCGACCGGCGACGAACTGCCAGGACCCGACGTGGGCGACCGCCGGTGACGACAGATTGCAGCAGTCGAAACTCGGGCAGGGAGGGTCACTGACCCAGAATCTTAATAACGTAGCCGTGTTAGGCTACCAGTATGCCGACGCTGGAGGTACTGGGCACCGCACAGGACGCTGGCGTCCCTCACATCGGGTGTCGGTGTGACCGCTGTAATCGGGCCCGGTCAGACGACGGCCGCCCCCGGTACGCGAGCGCAGTCCTGTTACGAGATGGGGGTGAGTACCTGTTCGACGCTACACCGGACATCCGGTTCCAGGTCGAGACGGTTCCCGACGGGGTGTTCCTCACGCACGCACACCTCGGTCATCTGCCGGGACTGCTGTTCTTCGGCCGGGAGGCCGCCAACGCCGACCGAACCCCGGTGTACGCGACCGACGGGATGGCGACGGTGATCCGGAAGAACGCACCGCTGAACCTCCTGGTCGAACAGGACAACGTCGACCTCCAGACGCTCACGCATGAGTCAGCCGTCACCCTCGGGGAGTCGACGGTCGCGTGCCACCACGTCGACCACAGGGAATCGCTCTCCACCGGGACGCTGGCGTACGAGATCAGAGGTCCCGACCGCTCGTTGCTCTACATGACCGACATCGACGAGTGGTCGCCGGCGACGCGCGAACTGGTCAAGCGCGTCGACGTCGCACTCGTCGACGGGACGTTCTGGAGCCAGCACGAACTCGACCGGAGCGAGGACGTCCCACATCCCTACGTGGAGCGATCTGTCGAGGTCCTCGACCCGGACCAGACGGACGTCTATTTCACACACATGAACCACACCAACCCGCTTCTCGATGCGGATAGCGAAGCGGCCAGGCGGCTCAGGGAGGCCGGCTTCGACGTTCTCGGCAGAGGGGCGACGTTCGAACTGTAGCAACAGCCAAACGCGACCGTATACGAACTCCCAGCCGGCGTCTCCGCCGACTGCGTCACACCATCCGTTCGTCGTCCTCCGTCTCGTACTCCTGTACGTGGTTGATGAGCCTGTTGAGCCCCCAGACGAAGGGGACGATAGTCACGCCCAGTACGACCAGTGCCGTCAGTATCACCTGTAATTGACTTGCTGCCATGGTATCACCCGAAGATGTCCCAGAGGTACGCAAAGAGGATTCCTGCTGGGTAGACGTACTTCCCCCAGTAGACGAACCATCCTCCGAGGTCGATGCCGGGACCGGCGTTTATCTGTTCCAGTGCGTTCTGGGCATCGTACGCCCAGAAGAGGCCGAGCGGTGCGAGCAACGCGGCGAGCGGGCCCGAGTAGAGTACCACAGTCGTGAGCGTGTCGAAGAGTTCTGACGACATCGCCGTCGGGATGGCGACGATGGCGATGAACCCGACGAGTACCGGTGTAACCGTCTTCCGTGACAGTCCGAAGTGATACCGGAGCGTGTCGACCGGGACCTCCAGTATCGAGATGCCCGTCGATATCGCCGCGAGAGCGGCGGCCACGAAGAAGCCGACGACGACGAGCGTCGAACCAGGGATCTGCTGTGCGATCTGTGGAATCGAGATGAACAGCAGCCCAGCCCCCGTCGATTCGGGTTCGACTCCCACGGCGAGGGCCGCCGGGAAGATGGCGAACCCCGCGAGGATGGCGATTGTGGCGTTCCCGAACGTCGTCGTGATCGCAGCCGTGACCGTATCGGCCTTCTCGCTCAGGTAGCTCCCGTACACGATCATGGGCGCGCCTGCCAGACTCGCCGTGAAGAACGCCTGTGCCATCGCGTTCAGGAAGACGGACGCCGTGAGTTTGTCGAAGTCGGGTATCAGGTAGAACCTGAGCCCCTCCATGCTCCCCGGGAGGAGGACACTCCTGATTCCGAGTAGCACGACGAGGACGAACAGGAGCCCTATCATCCCTTTCGTCGCCGGTTCGATGCCCTCTTTGACGCCGAAGTAAACGATGGACCCGACGAGGAGGACGGTGATGACGGCGAATATCGCCGAATTCAAGCCCGAATTCACCGTTCCGAAGAACGCGCTCGGTTCCTGCCAGAAGGTATCGCTCGCGGGCGCACCGATGTATCGTAGCGTCCACCCGGCGATGCTCGAGTAGAACGCGAAGACGACCAGGGGCCGGAACCCCGGTATCAACCCGATGTACTTCCCGAAGGGCATCCCGAGTTCCTCGTACGCGCCCGCAGGACCCTGCTGGGCGATTCGCCCCGTATTGAACTCGATGACGAGCCCAGTCCACACGAACGTGAACGTGAAGAAGAAGTACGGGATGAGGAAGGCTGCCCCACCGTTCTGTCCAACTAGCATCGGGAACAACCAGATGTTCCCGAGGCCAACTGCGGACCCGATCGCGCCTGCGATGAGCCCCAGCTCCGATGACCACCGTTCTCGTGTTTCAGTCATGGTATCACCTAGCGCAACAGTCGGTACCACCGAATCCACACGTAAATAACTACTATAATATTGCATATAACAGCAACTGGAAACATGTGTCCAACAGCAATGGCCAATCTCCAGGGCTGTGACGGTTCCCACGGATCCATGGCTGAGAGACGGCCTCGACGTGTGGGGTCGTCTGCACGACGCGCCCCGTCCGGAATCGAACGGTGGACCTGTTTGACGATGCAAAACTTTACGGTCGCAACGACAGTCTGTCGTCACATGTCATCGGACCGACGTCGAATCCGGGCGGTCGAAACGACGTCCAAGATACTCGCCGAACTCAAGGAGACCGGCGAGACGACGGTCGCCACGCTCGACGCGCGACTGGACGTGACGAAAGGGACGATCCACACCCATTTGATGACGCTAAACGCCCAGGGCTTCGTCGAGAAACGCGACGACAGGTATCGACTCGGGTCGGGGTTCATGACCTACGGCGCTCACGTGAAGAATCGTCACGTGGTCTTCCAGGCAGGGAAGGCCCAGGCGAAGGAACTGGCCCTCGAGACGGGCGAACTCTGCGAGATCGCCACCGAGCACGAGGGCCGCTGCGTCATCCTACATCGGTTCTACGGTGAGAACACGCTCGATACCGGGTACCAGCGAGAGAGCCTGGAGGAGTTCCGGCACCTTCACTATGGGGCGACGGGCAAATCGATGCTCGCACACATGCCGCTGGAGCGTGTAGACCAGGTCATCGAAGAGTATGGACTTCCAAAGCGGACCGAGAAGACCATCACCGACCGGGAGACGCTACTCGACGAACTCGAACGGATCCGTGGCCGCGGGTACGCCTTCAACGACGAGGAGGAGGTTCACGGCATCCGTGCCGTCGGCGCGCCAGTACTCAATTCGAACCGTGACCTACTCGGAGCGATCTGTCTCGCCGGTCCCCGCGGACGAGTGGACGACGAACGGTTCTCGACGGAGTTCCCGGCTCTCGTCAGCGAGGCTCGAAGCCTCGTGGAGGTGAACGTCGAGACGAACGAGTTCGATACGTTCAGTGTCTGATCCTTCTGGTTCTCGCCGACGATACAGGCTGGCAGGAGGCCCGCGTCCGATTCGCCGTGATGGACGCCGGCCGTCGTGGCGAGACCCTGTCGGAACGGGGAACGACGGTCTCGTCGCCGACGCCACCCGCGTATTACGGGCATAGTAGTGTAACACGACTCCGGGACGAGTTCCGACCGTCGGTCACACTGGTGGGTTCACCGAGCGACGCCCTGAGCCCGCACGTCCAGCAGTGGCCACGCCACACCGGACGATACTATCAGATAGTCTTAATTCATGAATATCTATCAGGCCGCCAGTATGGAATTTCGGACGAGAAGGCGTAGCTCCACGTCGTAAGCTCTCTAAGCGGTTTCTATACACGTATCGCGCACTATCCCATCCCTGAACAGTTTCAGCCACGACAGGTTTCGATAGAAGCCGTTTGTAGCTCCCAACCGGCCCTCAAATGCGATTTTGGCGGGTTCGGGCCGGCTTTTCCAGACGAGAGGAGTGAAAAATCAATAAAGTTATCTTAACGTACTATAGTCAGTTCACTTACTTCGAATACGTGGGTCCTGTTGACCTCCTCGCCGACCCGTCTTCGACGTCTCATTGCCGCGCGTCTGCCCGCCCCCGGTCGCGGCAAAGAGACCCGGTTCGGACCGTCTCAACACTGTGCACGTCGTGCAGGAACGTACTGGATGAGCACACCGTCTCCGCCGCCCGTCCGACCCCGCTCCGACGTCTACGACGCGGCCTACGCCGGCGTTCCGAACTGGGACATCGGGCGCCCACAGCGGGCGTTCGTCTACCTCGTCGAGGCCGGTCTCGTCACCGACCCGGTGCTCGACCTCGGCTGTGGGACGGGCGAGCTGTCGCTGTTTCTCGCTCGACGGGGCTACGACGTCCTCGGCATCGACCTCTCGACGGTCGCCATCCGACAGGCCCGTGCGAAGGCGCGCTGGCGACGCATCGAAGCCGAGTTCCTCGTCTGGGACGCGCTCTACCTCCGGAGGCTCGCCGTGGCAGGGCTGTCCTTCCGGACGGTCGTGGACTGTGCGATGTACCACGTCCTCGGAGAACTGGAGCGCGAGCGACTCGTGACCGAACTCGAGTCCGTCGTGCCGAGCGGTGGCCGGTACTGCGTCCTCGGCGACGCGCCGATGGGTCGTCGACCCGGCTACGGGATGACCCCGGACGAACTCAGGGCCCGGTTCTGCGACGACGGCGGGTGGGACCTGGAGTTCGCCCACCGGACGGCGTTCGACCGTCGTCGGGGGTCGAGTCCGGCGTACTTCGTCGGCCTGCGACGGAACTGACCGGACCTCGGCTGTTGCGTTCGAGGCGGGCGGCCCCCGGAGAGAGTCAGTCGGTCACTCGTCCTTCGCGAGGTCCTCCTCGCTCTGTTCGTCCTCGCGCTCTTCCCGTTCCTCGTCCGACTTCTCGATCTCCTCCAGTTCCTCCTCCATCTCCCACTCGCGCTGTCGGTCGTCCTCCTCTCGCCCTTTGTCTTGCCGGCCTTCTTTGGTGTCTCCCATAGTTGGAGCAGACGCGCTGTAGTCACATAATTCCTCGACCAGTCCACAGAGGTACTCCCGGGTCAGTCGCTGCAGACGACGCGGAGTCCCCCGTCGTGGGCAGGCAGCAGACGCTCGGCTGCCTTCGAGGGCGTCGCCAGGTGGGTCCCGACAGCGTTTATTATGCACCGATGAGCAACTACTACGTATGGACCCCGACACCGCCGCGTTCCTCGCCGGGTCCGACGACCGGCTGGCCCTTCTCACCTACCTCACGGACCGGTCCGCGGCACCGGCGACCATCTCGGACGACCTGTCGCTCCCGCGCAGGAGCGTCCAGCGCCACCTCTCGCAGTTCGTCGACCGGGGGTGGGCCACCAGGGACGACGGCGCGTACGGCCTCACGACGCTCGGCGAACTGGTCGCCGCCGAACACGCCTCGTACCTGGAGACGCTGTCTCGCCTCGACGAGTTCGGCCAGCTCTACAGGCACCTTCCGGACCGGGAACACGCACCGGACCCGCGACTGCTCGAGGACGCCGACGTGGTGGTCGCGTCCGACGCGGACCCACAGGCGCCGATGCACCACTACCTCACGGCGATGCGCGAGTTCGAGTCCGACCGCATCAGGATGCTCTCGCCCGTCCTCAGTCGCCTCTTCCACGACGCACACGCCGACCTGGCCATCGAGGGCGCCCACACGGAACTCGTCATGACGGACGACCTCGTCGACCGGGCGCGCGAACTGAACCCGGTGGAGTTCGACGTGGTCGTCAGCGTCGACGTCCTCGACCTGTACCGGCACCCGGGTCCCATCGACTTCGGGATGACGCTGGGCGAGAACCGCGTCCTCCTCAGCGCGTACGCGGACGGACAGCTTACGGCGTGCGTCGATTCGACGAATCCCGACCTGGTGACGTGGGCGGGGGACCTCTTCGAACGGTACCGGGAGGAGGCAGCGGAGATGGAGCCCACCATCTCGCTCCCGTTCAGCCTCCGGAACCGGTGAGTGACCCGGGTCGGGCCGCCTACCCCGCGGTCGACCGGCTCCCGGACAGGGAGTGACGGGTGTGACGCCGGGTGGCGTACCCGACCGGAGGTGACGTAAACAGTCTGCAGTGCGTCCGTCCACACATGCACGTACTGCTGGTCGGTGGGACCGGGTTCGTCGGGTCGGCACTCGCGCGAGAACTGCACGACCGCGGCCACGCGGTGACGGTGCTCGCCAGGACGCCGGACGACGCGTCGCTCCCCGACGGGATCCGGACGGTCGCGGGCGACGTCACCGACTACGACTCCATCGAGGCCGCCTTCGAGGGCCAGGACGTCGTCGTCAACCTCGTCGCACTGTCGCCGCTGTTCCAGCCACCCGGTGGCGCGGGGATGCACGAACGTGTCCACCTCGGCGGGACCGAGAACGTCGTCGAGGCGGCCGAGGCGCACGGCGTCGACCGACTCGTCCAGGTGTCGGCGCTCGGTGCCGACCCGGACGGCCCGACCGCGTACATCCGGGCGAAGGGGGCCGCCGAGGCCGTCGTCCGGTCGTCGTCGCTGGAGTGGACCGTCGTCCGGCCGTCGGTGGTCTTCGGCGACGGGGGCGAGTTCGTGACGTTCACGAAGAAGCTCACCACGCCGTACGTCACCGGCCTTCCCGGCGGTGGGAAGACCCGGTTCCAGCCCATCTGGGTCGGCGACCTCGCACCGATGCTCGCCGACTGCGCCGTCGAGCACCGCCACGTCGGCGAGGTCTACGAACTCGGTGGCCCCGAGGTCCTGACGCTCGCCGAGGTGGCGTCGCTCGCGTACCGTGCCGACGGTCGCTCCGTCGCCGTGCTCCCGGTGCCGATGCCGCTGGCCCGCATCGGGTTGACCCTCGCCGACGTGGTCCCGGGGATTCCGATGGGTGTCGACCAGTATCGCTCGCTGAAGTTCGACAACACCGTCGCGGAGAACGACGTCGCGGCATTCGGTCGGTCTCCGGGCGATCTCCGGACGCTCGCGGCGTACCTGGGGGTCTCCGAACCCGACCGGACGGACGCCGAGCAGGAGCGACGCGCCGCGCCCGACGGCGGTGGTCGAGGGGGAACGCGGACTGATACCGCGTCTGCCGTGACCTCCGGGCTCCTTGCCTGGGCCGTCGTCGTCGGGGTCGTTCTCGCGGCGGGGCTGGTCACGGGCATCTGGGTCCCCGGTGACGTCTCGGCCCACGCCGACGAGCTACTCTCGTTCTTCGGGTTGCAGTATCTCGCGACCACGGTGCTGCTCGTGGGCGGGCCGGTGGCCGTCTACCGACGGTACGGGCTCGTGACGCCGCTGCTCGGCCTGCTCGTCTACTTCGGTGTCTGGGTCGTCTACGGCGTGTCGTCTGGCTTCGGCGGCGTCCGGAGTCTCTACATCGCGTTCCTCTACGGGGGGTTCGGGCTCGTCGGACTCGTCGTCGTCGGACTGCTCGAATCCGTCCTGCGCGCGCTGCTCCCCGGTCGGTCCCGACGGCCGAACGGGAACGGGAACGGCGACCACGCGAACCGACAGTAGCGCCCAACACGAGCAGTTCTCCTGCCCTGCACTGGTCGTCGTCCGGCCCCTCGGTCACTGCTCTGCGAACGAGCCGTCGAACTCCTCGTCGGTGAGTCGCCGGGGACTGTTCGGATGCGCGGTCAGCACGTCGTCTCGACCGATGACGTCACGGTAGGTGCCGTATGCCCGGTACTCCGTCCCGCCGTGCTGGAAGCGGTCCGGGCCGAACTCCGCGTCGAACACGCCCCAGTCGGTCCCGTCCTTCTCGACCGCGTGGTCGAACCAGCAGGCCATCCTGACGTCGTTGTCCGCCATGAAGTCGTAGACGGACGCGATCCACTCGTCCTTTCGCTCCGGGCAGTGGCCGTCCTCGCAGTCGGCCGAGGCACCGAACTCGCTGAACGCGGCCGGGACGTCGGAGAACTCGCGGACGGTCCGGAGTGCGTCGCCGTAGATGCCCTCCGCCGTGTCCCAGCCGCCCCAGTTCGACCAGTTGTAGCCGGTGATGCTGACCCAGTCGGCGTACCGGTCGCCGGGGTAACACTCCGCGAGCGGGACCGACCCGCTGCTCGTGTGGTTGACGGTCCAGACCCACTGGACGTGGTCGGATTCGAGGTCCGTCGCCATCACGACGTCGTGGATGTGACGCCACATCCGGATGTAACTGTCCGGCGTGGTCTCCGGCGTCGGGATGCCCCACGGCACCCAGCTCCCGTTCAACTCGGGGGCGAGGTTGAGGTAGACGCGACGGTCGGTCCCGTCGGGGCGGACCGCCCACTCGGCGATGGCGTCGGCCCACGCGTGCAGCCGGTCGTCGTACTCGCCGTCCGCGACCGCCTGCGTCACCCGCTGTCTGTCGTCGTCCGACGCCCCGAAGTACGGTTGCCAGAACATGAGCGGGACGGCCCCCCGGTTCCAGACGGTCTCGAGCGTGGACACCCGCTGTTCGATGCCCTCGTCGGAGCGGTCCATGTCGGCGAAGAAGACCGTGATGGCCTGCCGGGCGCCGAGCCACTCCTCGACCGCCTCGGTGTACGACGACGAGAACGACCGGGGAGACATCCCCGACAGCGTGCGTCCGGCGCGCGTCTCCGCCTCCGGCTTCGAGGTGGCAGTCGAGTCCGCGGGGGAAGAGCCGGTGGCCTCGCGCGTGTCCTCGGCCGGGGTCGTTCCGCTGCCGTCCGACCCGGGGACGTCCTCGCGGGCATCCCTCGTGTAGAGGCCGTACGCGCCGACGCCGACGCTCAGCACACTCCCGGAAGCCGCCAGGAACGTCCGTCGGTTCATACTGGTACTCGAACGCAACCAACCATCTAATTATTCTCTCCATTACTGCACTATACAGACGCTATGCGTGGGTAATGCGTCCATAGAAAATACCTACTGGAACGGGGTTGCTGACGTGCCTTCGCAAGAGCGGTACTCACAGGCGAGCGTTCCGGCCCAGGAACCGGCACGGGAATCCGTTCAGTGCCCGGGCTGTACCGGAGCCACGACCGAGATGGCCGTCTACGAACACCCGGCGTGTGGGTTCGTCGGGTTCTACGGTGACTGTCGGACGGAGTCCGGGCCAACGTGCCCGAAGTGCAGCGAAGCAATCGAAGACCCGGAGGAACTGGACCGACTGGGCGAACTCTACGTCTGTGTCGACTGCGAACGGCGGTTCGAACTGGAGGACGCACAGACGGCGGACGACGCATGATCGAGTCCGGACAGACGAGACAGCTCGGCAGGGGACAGACCGCGTTGCTCGTCGCGGTCGTCGTCGTCGCGTACGCGGCCGGGTTCCTGGTGCTCCCCGACGGGACGTTCGCCCTGTCGACCGCGTTCGTCGCCACCACCGGCGTCGGACTACTCGGGTCGTACCACGCGTTCGGCGATGGGGTGGTCCCGATGCGGTCCCACATCGGCCTGCTACGGTGGTTCCTGCTCGGACTGACCATCGTCACTGGACTCGCGGTCGTCGCCGTCGAGACCGGTCGACTGGACCTCGAAGCAGTCGGCTTCGCAGCGTTCGTCGTCGTTCCCGGGAGCTACCTCGTCTCCCTCGTGGCTCGAACGGTCCGTCGCCGGGCGACGCCCCCGTCCTACGCCGTTCCCCTGTGGCTCGGCGGGACGATGCTCCTGTTCGGGGCGACGGCGGCTGTCGGTCGATACGTCGTCGACCTGTCGCCGTTCGAACTCGTCTTGCTCGGGGGCCTCGAGGTGATGGCGTTCTACGTCGGCTTCATCGTCCCGGTCGGAATCTGGGAGATCATGACCGATAGCGACCCGCCAGACGCGACCGAACCGTACCCGGAGGTCAGCGTCGCGATCCCCGCCTACAACGAGGAAGCGTGGATCGGCAAGTGCCTCGACAGCGTCCTGGCGTCGAACTATCCGGCGGAGAAACTGGAGGTTATCGTGGTCGACGACGGGAGCGAGGACGCGACCTACGAACGCGCCTCGGAGTACCGTGACCGGGGCGTCCGCGTGGTTCAGCGGCCGAACGGTGGCCGCGACGCCGCGCTTAACTACGGGTTCTTCTGCTCGAACGGCGACGTCTTCGTCATGGTCGACGCCGACAGTCTGCTCGCCCCCGACGCGTTGAGCAAGATCGTCGGCGCGCTCCAGGCCGACCCGGACCTGGGGGCGGTCGCGGGAGACATCCGGGTGCTGAACACGGACCGCCTCATCACCAAGATACAGGCCATCGAGTACGTCTTCTCGATAAACACGTTCCGACGGGCCTGCTCGTTCTTCAACGCGGTCCCCATCGCCCCGGGGGCACTGAGTGGGTTCCGTCGGGAGGCGCTCGAGGCGGTCGGCGGCTTCGACCCGGACACGCTGACGGAGGACTTCGACACGACGGTGCAGATTCTCGAGCACGACTGGACGGTCCGGCAGGTGAGCGCCATCTCGTACACGGAAGCACCGTTCACGCTTCGTGACCTCTACACCCAGCGCATCCGGTGGTACACCGGTGGACTCCAGTGCATCCTGAAGCACGTGAACGTCTTCGCGGGCTCCCGGTCCAGCTATCTCCACCGGTTCACGTTCCCGTTCCTCTCGCTCTCGTACGTGTTCCGGCCGATCGTCGGACTCGCCGCGACGGGCATCATCGTCTACGGTTTGCTCACCAGCCAGGCCGTGCTGACGCTCGTGGGCTTCGGCTACTTCGTCGCCGTCGTCGGGGTCGTCGCCGCCATCACGCTCTACATGCTGAACGTGTCGTTCCGCATCCTCCCCTGGTACGTGTTCCTGATGGTGGGGTACAAGCAGTTCATCGACGTCGTGTTCCTCCGGAGCATCGTCAAGGTCGTCACCGGCGCGGAGGTCGAGTGGGGCACCATCAGGCGACAGGCGGAGGTGGACTGGTCGTCCAGGCGGTAGGGGTTTCCGCCCGGGTCGATACGTTACCCGTCTTCGACAGACGGTCGGGGGCGAAAGCGTCGGCCCCCTACAGGTCCGAGTCCACGAACCGTCGATAACCGACCGCGAGGGGGACGAGGCTCCAGGCGACCAGCAGCACGAGGCCCATCCACCAGTCGACGTAGACGGGGACGCCGTCGCCGAGGTACTGGCTGGCCCGCCCGACGTCGAAGCCCACCTGGAGGAGTCGGAAGTACGATTCGCTCGGCTGGGCCAGTCGGAACAGCAGGGCCCAGTCCGGCACGTCGCTCAACACACTGATGTCGAACCGGTGGAGGAACAGCAGCGTCAGCGTGTGGAAGGTGTTCCAGAAGCTCACCAGGAGGATGTACCCGCCGAGCGCGCCGAACGTTATCCACCGGTCGACCGTCGTGGCCATGGACAGGCCGACGGCGATGCCGACGAAGGCGACGCCGTAGAGCGCGGTGGCGAACAGGAACCAGGGGTACGCGAGTATCCCGTCGGTCCCGTAGAGGACGGCGCCGACGCCAACGGCGAGCACGAGTGCGACGAGCGTCGGCACGAGCAACACGAGCGACCGGCCGACGAACGTCCCGACGGCGAGGTCCCTGCGCGAGTGCGGGAGCGACAGCGTGAGGAACAGGCTGCCGCTCGTCCGCTCGTGGATGATGGACTTGTAGCCGAGCAGCAGTGCGAACAGCGGCAGGACCAGCGCGACGACGCCGGCGAGGCCGTCGACGAACGCCCCGAACTCGTTCTGGCCGAGGTACTGGTGGACGAACGCGTAGCCCAGGGACACCACGAGCAACAGGGCGAACAGGAGCCAGATGGTCTTCGACCGGCCGGCGTCGTGGACGTCCTTGTGGGCGATGTCGCGCCAGCTCATGCGAGGTCCCTCCCCTCGAAGCGGAGGTACGCGAGTCCCAGCGGCCCGACGAGCCACAGCGCGAACAGCACGAGGGCGACCCACTCGCCGAGGTACCACGGTCCCTCGATGGTGCTACTCGGGTCGACGAAGCCGGTCGTGAGACGGCCGAACAGGCGCCCGGGTTCGAGTCCGACGAGGAACCGTATCGGGTCAGGGAGGACCGGTTCCTCGACGAGGCCGGCAGTGTAGAGTCCGAGCGTGAGCGCGCCCTCGACCACGTCCATGACGACCACGAACAGGAAGAAGAGCGTGGACCCGAGGACGAGCGCACGCCGCTTCGTCGAGACCGCGAGCGAGACTGCGACCCCCATCCCGGTCCAGATGGCCCCGAACAGGACGCTCAGGAGGACGAACCCGAGGAACGGGAGCAGTGCGAGTTCGCCGAACGGGTAGACGACGAGGGCGCCAGCCCCGGCCATCGCGACGACGATGGTCGCAGCCAGCAGGCCCGTCCGGGAGGCGTACTTCCCGAGGACGACGTCCTCGCGGCCGAGCGGGAGCGCCAGCGAGAGCAGGAGCGACCCGGACTCGCGTTCGCCCACGACCGCGTTGTAGCCGAGCAGGATGCCGACCAGGGGGACCAGAGTGGTGAGCGACCCGATGACGAACCCGGAGAACCGCGCGGTCGTGATGGGGTCCGGCGCGAGGACCGGGTAGACGTAGCCCGCGAGGAGGACGGTGAAACCCACGAGCCCGAGCAGGACCTTCGTCGACGTGGCGCCGACGGTTTGCCTCCAGTCCCGCCGGGCGACGACCGTCCACCTCATCGGTCCGCGCTGCCGGTGTACTCGATGAACATGTCCTCGAGCGACGCCTCCTCCGTCCGGAAGTTCATCACCTCGAGTCCGGCGTCGTCGAGGCCGACGAGGACGTCCATCTTCGCGTCGTTCGTACAGGTGGCCTCGATGGTCGTGTCGTCGGGCGCCATGGCCGTCTCGACGCCCTCGATGGCCCTGATGTCGTCCAGGGTCCCGTCCCGGACCTCGTCGAGCGTGATGACGAGTTTGGTCCCGCCGCCCAGTGAATCGCGGAGGCCCTCGATGGTGTCGACGGCGACGAGTTCGCCGCCCTGCAGGATGCCGACGCGGTCACAGACCGCCTCGACCTGTTCGAGGATGTGCGACGAGAAGAAGATGGTCGCCCCGCGTTCGTTCTCCTCGCGGAGTATCTCGCGCATCTCGGCGGCGCCGTTCGGGTCCAGGCCGGTGCTCGGTTCGTCGAGCAGGAGGAGGTCAGGTTCGCCCACGAGCGCCATCCCCAGCACGAGGCGCTGGGCCATGCCCTTGGAGTACCCGCTGGCCTTCCGGTCCGCGGCGTCGCGGATGCCGACCCGGTCGAGGACGTCGATGGGGTCGGCGTCGGCGTCCTTCGAGCGGATCGCGTACTCGACGTGCTGGCGACCGGTGAGGCGGTCGATGACGGAGTAGCCCTCGGGGAGCACGCCGATGCGGTCGCGGGCCGCGACGCCGTCGGCGTGACAGTCGTGGCCGAATATCTCGACCGACCCCTCGGTCGGGTTCACGAAGTCGAGGAGCACGTTGATGAACGTCGACTTCCCGGCCCCGTTCGGGCCGAGGAAGCCGAACGTCTCGCCCTCCTCGACGGTGAGGTCGACCCGGTCCAGCGCGGTCGTCGTCCCGTAGCGCTTCGATACGTCGGTCGCTTCGATCGCTGCCATAGCGGGTACAGACGGACGGGGTTTATAATTCCTTCACGACGGTTTCGGAGGTAGAAATACTGGGTGTCGAGGACGTTCGACGCGGATACGCGGTCGACGGTGGACCGGCCGAATCGGTCCTCCACGGGCCTGACTGCTCCCTCGAACGGCGTGCACGGTCGCCTTTACGGGAGTCGACGACGGGCGAGACGTGCCGACGGAACCCGACTGCGGTTCGCTGGGTGTCGTTCGAGCGAGCAGTTCAGAGCAAGAATTAGATGCGATGCTGACCAATTAGTTCCCATGAACGTCCTCTATCACCTCGCGGCGTTCCCCACGTACTCACAGACGTTCGTGACGAACGAGATACGGGAACTCCGGAACCGGGGACACGAGGTGGCCGTCTTCGCCCACAGCTCGGAGGACGACGTCCCGGAGGACCTCTCCGATATCGACTACCACGTCGCCCCGCCCCGGTCGCTGTCCGGGGTCCTGACCCTGTCGCCCAGTCACTTCGACCCACGGTTGCTTCGTCGGCGGTTCAGGTCCCTGTCTCCCCTGCGCCAGGCGTACGCGTTCTACTACGCGATTCTCGAACTGGAGTTCGTCTCGTCGTTGCCGTACGACGTCGACCACGTCCACGGTCACTTCCTCTCTACGCCCCAGATACCACCGTCTCTCGTCGCGGGCGCGCTCGGCGTCCCGCACACCGTGACGGCACACGCCCACGACCTGTACAAGTTCGACCACGAACCCACCCGGCAGCACCTCTACCGCCACTGCGACAGGATAATCAGCATCTCGGAGTACAATCGAAGGTTCATGACGGACGAGGCGGCCGTCGACGTCGACGTCGACGTCATCCCGGCTGGATTCGACGCGGACCAGTACCAGCCGACGGACTCGCACGTTCCCGGCCGGATCCTGACGGTCGCCCGGCACGTCCCGAAGAAGGGGATCCGATACGCGATCGAGGCCGTCGCGGCGCTCGACGACCCGGCCATCGAGTACCACGTCGCGAGCGACGGGCCGCTCACGCCGGACCTGAAAGCGCTCGCGACCGACCTGGGGGTCTCCGAACAGGTCGAGTTCCTGGGTCGGATCAGCGACGCCCAGCTTCGGCGGGAGTACGACGAGGCACACCTGTTCGTCCTCCCGTGCGTCGTCACGGAGGAGGGTGACCGTGATGGGCTTCCCGTCGCCATCAAGGAGGCCATGGCGATGCAGACGCCCGTGGTGACCACGACCGTCTCCGGCATCCCCGAACTGGTCTCGGACGACTGTGGCTATCTCGTCCCCCCGAGAGACGTCGACGCGCTCGCAGAGGCGCTGTCGGCCGGGCTGTCGTCCGACCCTGCGCCGTTCGGCGCGCGGGCTCGCGAGCGCGTGGGAGCGCACGACGTCGAGGAGACGACGGCGCAACTCCTCCGGTCGATATCGGAGCTACAGGACGCTCCAGCGTCACAGAGACGCGAAGCGGACGAGGTCACTCCCCGCCAGCAGCGATGAGCCCGATGGGTTCCTGCCGCAGTGCCGGCCAGACGGCGAGCACGGTGCCCAGGACGACCAGCGCGAGGCTCGAGGCGACCGCGACGGCCAGCGTTCCCGGGTCGAGGCTCACGGGGGCACTGACGCCGTAGACGCGGAGGAGGCCGAGTCGGTCGACGACCATGGTGGCACCGAGTCCGAGGGCGACGCCGAGCAGGGTGGCGACGATGCCGACGTGGACGCCGTCGCGGACGACGATGCGGAGCACCTGCCCGCGGGAGGCACCGACGGCGCGATACAGGCCGAGTTCGCGGTAGCGAGCCTGCACGCTGCGGGCGAACGCCGCGGTCGTCCCGCCGACGGTCATCACGCCGGCGAAGGCGACCAGTGCGGCGACGACGACCTGGACGTTCCCGAACACGGTCGCGACCGCCCGTCCGAGGCCAGTCGTGCCAGCACCGGTCCCGGTGTGCGACGCGATGGCCGAGGCGAGGCGTTCGTCGCCCTGCACCGTGGTCGTCGCGTGGGCGAGTCGGTCGCCGTCGCTGGTCGCGGCGAAGGCGTAGGAGTCCGGCGCGAGTCGACCGACCGGGACGGCTATCGCTCGCGATTCGCCCGGCGCGAGCGTCGTCTCGACGACGCGCTCGTCACCCGGGACGTCGAGGACGACAGTCCGCGTCAGCGTCTCGTTCCAGGGGTTCGAGAGGGTGACCCGTGCCTCGATGGGCGTGATGGGCGTCGGCGACTGGGGAACGTCCCACGAGGCGACGAGGCGACGCCGCGACCCCTCCTCGACCTGGAGGGAGTCCGTGGTCTCGTAGTCGCCGTGTGCGACGCGGACCTCGTGGGACCCGGTCGAGGGAACGGGGACCGTCACGCCACCGTCACCGCCCGTCCGAACCGTCTGGCCGCCGAGGGTGACCGTCGCGTTCGCGACGGGTGCGCCGGTCGCGACGTCGACCACCCGGGTCCGGAGGTCGGAGTCGGGCGGTGCGACGCCGGGCAGCCACGCGAGTTCGACGGCGTCGGTCGGGAGGACGTCGAGGGTCGCCGTCTCGTCGCCGGCGCGAACGCGGAGCGGACCCGTCGCGTTCGCGGTGACCGTCGTCGAGACGCGCCGCGACCCGAACGACCGGACGGACACCGTTCGGGTCCGCGTCTCGTCGCCGACGACGAACCGGACGGTCCTGTTGGCCGACTCTGCGGTCGGGTTCAGCACCGTCGCGGTCACGCGAACCGACGACCCGACCGTCGTCCGGTCCGGCGCCGAGAGGGAGACGACCTGTAGCCCGTCGGTCGCCGTCGACCCGGCCGGTCGGTCCGACAGTCGGACGAAGTTCACCGCGTCGCCGCGCTTGTTCGAGAGGTGTCTCGCGGTCGCCAGCGACACGAGCAGGTGGTCGTCGAAGTAGCCGGGTGCGTCGTACGTCCCGACGACCTCGACCCGCGTGAAGGCGGGCCGCGTACTCCCGCCGATGGTCACCTCGTCGCCGGGGTGGACGTCGAGGGCGTCGGCGAGGTCAGACCCCACGAGTGCCTCCTGGCGGGCGGCCGGTCGGCGACCGTCGACGAGCGTGGCGTCGCTCACGTCGGCGAACCGGTCGTAGTCGGCACCGCGGTACAGGACGGCGGCGCCGTCGAGCGTCGTGAACCCGAGTATCTCCGGGCTGGCTGTGACGCCGGACTGGGATTCGAGGAGCCCCCCGTAGTGAGCCGGGACGCTGCTCGCGATTGGGTGGACGGCACCCGGCTGGGTGACGGTCGCCCCGTCGCCGCCGGCCAGCGGTCCGAGTGCGCCGGCGAACGACGACACGAGGAGCAACACGGCGACGAAGACGGCCACCGCGGCGGCCGTCGGGACCACCCCTCGCCAGTCGAGGAGTTCCGGGTCGGCCAGCCGTCCGAGTCGCCCGGGGAGCAGGGTTCCGGACGGCGAGTCGTCGACGTCGGCGTAGGGCGCACCGCGGACGGCCGGCAGCGTCGCGAGCACGCCGGCGACGCCGCCACAGGCCAGCACGACGGCGAACCCCCGGAGCAGGCGCGACGCCGCACGACCGGTGACCTGCATCGAGAGCGAGGTCGGCAGGCCGACGAAGACGCCGACGTTGACCGCGACGTTCACGCCGATGACGCCGACGGCGTACCCGAGCGCGATGGCGACCCCCGTGAGCAACAGCGCACGGCCGCCGAACAGGCCGACGACCTGGTGTCGGTGCGCGCCGACCGCACGGACGAGGCGAATCTCGTCGCGCCGGTCGCGGACCGTCATCCGGACGACGCTGTAGACCACGACGCCCACGAGGACGCCGGCGCCGACGGCGACGGCGAGCAGGAGCGTCACGAGCGACTGCGTCCCGGCGACGAAGAAGGCGAGCGCACCCCGGAGCGGCGTCCCGTCGGCGGGGACGGTTCCGGTCTGTCGGACCTCGAACCGGCCGCCAGTCCCGGCGTCCGCCGCGACGCTCTCGTTGCTCAGGTACCAGTTTCCCGGTATCGAGGCGTGCGACGCGGGGCGCGACTCGACGGTGAGGTTCTGCGTCGTCCCCGAGGACGTGACCGTGACGAGGCCGGACGACGGGGTCGCCTCGACGGTGGCCCCGGTATCGGGCGGGACCGGGAGGACGATGCCCGCCGCCCGGAGGCGTTCGATCGTCCGGTTCGAGACGCCCACCAGCGTCGCGTCCGTGCCGTCTACGGTGACGACCGTCGCCGGGACCGTCACGGCCTCGTCCGACCCGTTCGTGGCTGGCCCGGGGACGTACTCGACGCTCGCGGTCGACCCGTAGTCAGCCGCGATCTGCGTGGTCTGCGTCGAGACGGCGGTCACGGCGACGACGGAGCTCGTGAAGAACGCGACGGTGACGGCGATGGTCAGGACTGCCAGGCGGTCGCGTCGCGTCCACCGCGCGAGGACGAGTCTGCGATAGGCCATCAGCGCGCTCGGCCCCGGTGGGTCATTCGTCGTCGACCACGGTGGTCGCGGACTCGAACTGGCTCACGTCCGGTGGGGCGATGCGTTCGAGGGCGTCGTCGACGACGCCTTCGGCGGTCACGTTGCCGAGGTCCGCCTCGGTGCTGAGGACGAGTCGATGCCGGAGCACCTGCGTCGCGAGCGCCTTCACGTCGTCCGGGATGACGTACGACCGCCCGTGAATCGCGGCCCGCGCCTTGGTCGTGTCGAGGAAGGTGAGACTCGACCGCGGCGACGCGCCGACCTCGACGTTCTCGTCCTCGCGGACGGCCCGGACGACGTCGAGGACGTAGTCCTTCACGGCCGGGGCGACGTACGTCGACGAGACGATCTGGCGGAGTTCGAGGACGTCGTTTCGGTCCAGCACCTGCTCGACGTCGTCAGCACTGAGCGTGGCGTCTTCGTCGAACCGGTCGAGCATGGTTCGCTCGTCCTCCCGGGAGGGCGTGTCGACGACGAGTTTCTGCTGGAAGCGGTCGCGCTGGGCCTCCGGCAGTTCGAACGTCCCCTCCAGTTCGATGGGGTTCTGCGTCGCAATGATCATGAACGGCTGGGGGAGCGAGCGCGTGACCCCCTCGAGCGACACCTGCTCCTCCTGCATCGCTTCGAGGAGTGCAGCCTGGGTCTTCGGCGTCGCGCGGTTGATCTCGTCGGCGAGGACGAGGTTCGAGAAGACCGGGCCCTTCTGGAGTTCGAACTCGCCGGTCGACTCGCGGAAGACGTGCGTCCCAGTGACGTCCGCGGGGAGCACGTCGGGCGTCATCTGGATGCGGTTGTACTCGAGGCCAAGCGTCTGTGCGAAGGCGTAGGCCGCGGTCGTCTTCGCGACGCCCGGCACCCCCTCGACAAGGACGTGTCCCCGTGTGAACAGTGCGATGGTCAGGTGTTCGACGAGGTCTTCGTTCCCGACCAGGACCGTCGAGATCTCGTCCTGCAAGGCGTCGTAGGCGTCGGCCGGACTAGCCATCGTAGGACCTGTTTTCGGAAGCCGTGTTAATACTTTTCGCGACACGCTGGATGCGGTCTGCATCCCAGTCGGGGTAGCGCCGTTCGAGCAGGGCCACGACGTCGTCGGTCGTCAGCTGTGCGTCGACCACTCCGTCTCGTGACCCCTGGCCCGGGTGACGTCGGCCCCGGACCAGGAGCGTCGCGGCGAGCACGACGAGGCCACCGAGCCCGAGCAGCGAGAGCGGGGACGTCTGGAGGAGCCGTTGCACCTGGACGAGCGGGGGGAAGCCCCCGCCGTGGGAGTAGTCGAAGAGGACCGTCTCCGAGTCGGCACCGAGCGACCGGAGGAACGCCTCGTTCGACCGCTCCGCGAGCATCGTGTTGATGAAGACGCTGGGGTCGGAGACGACGAAGACGCGACCGTCGCCGACCGGTTCGACGGTGACGACCGGGTAGCTGTCGAGGCGCTCGCGCTCGTCGAGGCTGCCGTCGCCGTCCTCGTCGAGGTAGGCGGACGGTGAACTGTTCACGAGGACGGTGCTGTCGGCACCCGGGTCGACCGCCGTCGCGTAGTTGAGCGCGAGCGCGTCGACGTCGGCGACGAGCGGGTGGTCCCGTACGTCGGTCGCCACCGGCATCGCGGGCGAGTTCGTGTAGCGTCGTTCGTCCCTGAGGACGGCCCCGTCGAGGCGAGACGCCGCGCCCACGTCGCGGAGGAGCGCGTTCGTCTGGCCGTCGTAGTCGCCGGCGACCACGAGGGTCCCGCCGTCCTGGACGAACGTCCGGAGGTCGGCCGCCGCCGCCGACCCGTACGGCTCGTCCGGCGAGAGCACGACGGCCGTCGTCGTCCCGGGGTCCATCGTCCGGTAGGTGGCCGTCTCGCGGGTGACCGCCACCTCGGCACCGGCCTCGGCCGCGACCTGTCGCGCCTCCTGGGAGCCGTCCCAGGCGGGGTTGTACGCCCCGAAGGAGTCGGCGGAGGTGACGCCAGCCCAGAGCCCGGCGACCAGACAGAACGCGAGTAGGCCGACGAGCAGCAGTTGCGGGTACCGGACCGTCCGCCCAGCGACCTCCACTCAGAGCACCCCCGGCGGGAGGATGGACAGGATCCTGCGAACGACGACGTAGGCGAAGACGAGCAGGCCGACGGCGATGAGCCAGCGAAGCCGCTTCCGCCAGACGGGCGTCACGTTCACCGCCGCGGTGAGTTCGGTCACGACGAGGACGCCGATGAGCGAGCAGACGAAGAAGAGTTCGTACTCGAGTGCGCCGAGCAGGCTCAGGACCAGCGCGCTGGCCGCCAGCCACGCGACGGTCCCGTGGACGTACTGCTGTCGGCGCCGTGTGGTCATCGTGCCTCCGTTCGCAGGCACCGCTGAAGAAAATACTGGCTCGTCGCTCACCCGTCGTCGAGTGGCCCGTCGCTCACCCGTCGTCGAGTGGGTTCCCGCACTCCTGGCAGACGTCGGACTGCCAGCTGACCGTCTTGACGACGCGAACCTCGCCTTCACAGTGCGTGCAGTACGCTGTTCTGGACATCCCCCTCGGTCACCCCTATACCGCGTCGGACTGTGTACGAAGACGTCGCGAAGCCCAAACAAGGCGTTGGCTGATATACCAAGGTCGTACATGCTGTTCGAACCGCCGCACCTATGCCGACGGTCGCCCAAGTACCGTCCGATGTGGCCTTGGGGACACGCGGCGCTCGGGTACCTCTCGTATCGGCTGTTCTCGGGTGAGGCGTCGGTCGAGCCGTCGCGGCTCGAACTCGGCGTGCTCCTCGTCGGGACGCAGTTCCCCGACCTCGTCGACAAGCCGCTCGCGTGGTACTGGACGGTCCTCCCGACCGGGCGGTCGTTCGCGCACTCGGTGCTGACGCTCGCGGCGTTCTGCGTCCTCGCCTACGGGGTCGCCCGTCGGTTCGACCGGCCGAGACTCGCGCTCGCTGCCGCGGTCGGGTACGCCTCTCACCTCGTCGGCGACGCGCTCTCGCCGGTCGTCCACGGCGAGTTCTCCTTCCTGACGTTCCTGGCGTGGCCGTTGCTCCCTTCGCCCGAGTACCCGACCGAGAAGAGCTTCCTGGCGCACTTCCAGAACCTCGAACCGACCGGGGGCGTGCTCTTCGGCCTCGCCCTCTCGCTCGTCGCGCTGGCCGCGTTCGTCACGACGGAGTACGGCCACCGGTGGAGAGACTGACCGGGGGAGCGGTCACCGGGACTCGTCGTCGGTTTCGTCGTCCGCCCGGGCGTCCTCCGTCTCACCGCCGTCGCTCTGCGGGGGACCGCGTCGGGAGACGTACGCGATGGCGTCGTCGAGCGTCGTCCCGCCGCCGAGGACCGACCGCAGGCGTTCGAGTTCCCCGCGGGTCGGCCCGTCGTCAGACGGGAGGAGGCGCCACGAGAGCAGCATCGACGTGAGGAGCGTCGTCAGGAGGCCGAGGAGGAAGTACCACGGCTTGCCCTGGACCGGCCGGTAGACGCAGTTGTCCGTCCGGGCCGAACAGAGGAGTTCGCCGTCGGGGAACCCGAGGGCGAAGACGAACAGGAACGCGAGCAGCACGAGTGCCGTCGTGACGTGTCGCCGGAGCAGGAGCAGGAACAGGATCAGACCCGCGAAGATGCCGAGTTCCGTGGCGTGGACCTCCATCGGGGAACTGAACCACGACTCCACGTACCAGTCGATGGAGGGACCAGACTGCAGGGCGACCGCGGCGACCGCGCTCCAGGGCTGGAGGGACACGATTGCCACATCTGCGGGTTCTGCACTCGAAGTTATACGGGGACTATCCAGAGAAGGGCCTGCGTTCGTGTGGGTTACCGGCCGTCGTCGGCGTACTCCCACGTGAAGGTCGCCGTCCAGCCCGTCTCAGTCCGTTCGACGGCCAGGAGTCTGACGGGGCCGTCGTGGGCCGCCGCCAGTCCGACGCCGAGGAAGGAGACGGCCGGGTGGTCCGGTCGGGTGAGGCCGTCGATGGCGACGCCGGTGAGGTCGAACGACGCCCGGCCCTCGGAACCGTCGACGGAGGCGTCGACCGAATCGACGAGTTCGAGTTGTTCGACGAGCCCGTCCGCGAGGAGGGCACCGACGTCCTCGGACTCCGACTCGGCCACGGGGGACGCCCGTTCGAACTCGTCGTACAGCGGCGCGCCGGTCGGCGCGAGTGCCACGCCGCGTTCCGACTCGTCGTCGGTGACCACGAACAGGTCGTCGAGGCTGTCCGGGACAGAGTACGTCGCGTGCAGGGGGACGAACAGTCGCGCCGAACCGTCGTGGCCGACGTACAGGCGGTCGTCGCGGAGGCCCAGTTCCTCGACGAGCGCCGAGATGGTGTCCGCGTGCGCGTCGTAGAGTCCCTCGGTCACGGTCGCGGTGAGCACGCGCTCGGGCGTGAGGTACCACGTCAGCACGCCGGCGAAGACACCGATGGCGCCGACGATGACGAGCGGTTCGCGGACGGCCGGGAGGACCGCGCCCCCGGCGAGCGCCAGGAGACCGGTCGCGAACAGGGCGGTCGCGGTTCGGCGGTACGTCGCCTGTGTCGCCCGACGGTACTCCTCGCGGAGTCGGTGGTTCTCCTCCTGCAGCACGTCGACCTGTGCAGCCAGTTCCGCGCGTGGGCGTGGCTCGCGCTCGTGTTGCTCGTCGTCGGTCCCGTCCGCGTCTATGGGTTCGTTCGTGCTCATCTGTGGACGAGTCCCAGTGTCACTCTCTCGTACCGATGTACGCCGTAAAGAACTAGCGCTACGGTGCTCCCGACGGCGAGGGCGAGCAGCCACCCTGCCATCCCGGTGCCGAGTCCGACCGCGTAGCCGCCCGCGAGCGCGACCGTCACCGGCGTGGCGACGGCGACCGACGCCCGGCCCGCCGTCGTCCGGAGCGACGGGGCGCTGTCCAGGAGGAGGACGAGCAGTCCGACCGCGGTCAGCGCCGGTCGGAGACCGGTCACCGAGTCGAACAGGGCGGTGAAGGCCACGACGCCGAAGGCGACGCCGAGCGGTGCGGGGGCGAACGCGGCGGTGACCGCGAGGCCGACCGCGGCCACGACGCCGACCGGCGACTGGAGCACGAGTCCGACGCTGGCGAGGGCCACGCCGAGGGCGGCGAGCCAGTGCGCCCGGACCGTGGCGAGACGACTCATCCGGTGACCTCCGGGCGCTGTTGAAGCACCGCCTGGAGCGTCTCGTCGGGGGCGACCTCGTAGGCCTCCGATCGGCCGAGGGCCACGAGGCGTTGCCTGAACGATTCGAAGTCGAGGTAGTCGTCGTACACGGTTTCGACCGCCTGCAGTCCCTGCGGGCCGAACGCGACGCCGGGGGTCACGAACGCGGTGGCGTACCCGCCGCGCCGCCGGGCGTGCCTCACCGTCTCGACGAGTTCCGGGCGGTCGTCGTCGTCCGTCAGCAGGACGGCCCACGGGTCGCCCGGGGTCGAACCGAGCGTGACGTCGGCGGCGCTGAACAGCGGTGCGGCCCCGACCGTATCGACGTACGTCGTCGCCTCCTCGACGTAGGGCCGGAGCGTCCGGGCGAACGTGGAGTCGTCGTCCAGCAGGTCGGCCGTCGTGCGCAACCGGTCAGTCTCCCGCGCCGTCGCGTTCGCCGTCGTCTTCGCCGTCGGTTCGAGGTCGTACAGCGCCAGTTCGAGACGTCGGTAGTGTTCGCTGTCCGCCGCGGCCTCGAAGCGACCGGTGATGCCGTCGTCACCGACCGTCACGAGGCCGACCGGGTCGCTCCGCTGTCTCGCCCGCCTGAGCAGCCAGACCGCCACCTCGCGCAGGTAGTC
The DNA here is from genome assembly GCF_051207415.1 of Haloarchaeobius marinus. Taxonomy (NCBI): domain Archaea; kingdom Methanobacteriati; phylum Methanobacteriota; class Halobacteria; order Halobacteriales; family Halorubellaceae; genus Haloarchaeobius; species Haloarchaeobius marinus. The sequence goes on from NZ_JBPKGD010000006.1 coordinate 25,770, forward strand.
GAGACGGCGATGGCCGTCCCGCCCGCGTCCGGTCGACTCGCTGTGGTCGACGAAGAGGAGGGTCCGCCGTTCGGAGCTGGACTCGTACTCCCGGACGTGGGGTTCGCCACGGCGAGCCGTCGCCTTCCAGTCGATTCGGTTCTGCGGGTCCCCGGGGACGTACTCCCGGAGTTCGCCCGGTTCGATACCGCTGCGTCCGATGGCCGCGTCGTGCTCGCCGATGCCGGCCACGTAGCGCTGGCCGCCGGTCCCGACGTGGACGTTCCTGGGTGCGTCCGGGTCGACCTGGAGCGTTGCCCCGGTGCCACGCTGGAGCGTCTGCTCGAACAGTCCGCGGTCGTCACGCAGCGAGAGCGTGGGCGGGTCGATGGCGTAGCGACCGGCGACCGTGGGTCGGAACAGCACGCCGATGGTCGTCTCCGGCCCGGTCGCGCGGGCGCTGGTCGAGGACTCGGGGGTCGTCCCGGCTGGGGTGTCGACGGACACGGACTGCAACGGTCCGGGGCCGTCGGGCGTGGTGACGGTCGTCTGCAACCGGACGGGCTGTGACGAGACCGTCTGGCTCGGCGTCACCTCGTGGCCGATGGTCGCCTCGTCGAGGAGCGTCTGCACCCGCAGCACGAAGGCGACCTGGTGGGCGAGGAGCCAGCCGGCGACGACGAGGCCGCCGACGGCCAAGGACGGTCGTTCGAGGACGACGCCGAGTGCGATGAGCGACGCTGCCGTGCCCCCGGAGACCCAGAACCGGCGCGTCGCTCGCATCACCGCAAGGTATCTCCCCCGTACATTGAAACTGACGGTCGCCCCGACACCGTCGGACAAAAGAGGTATTACGCGCCGGGGACCAAACCTGTCAACGAATGGGTTGCGCCGTGACCAGTCGCGTTCTTCTCTCCGCCCTGGTACTCCTGTCGCTGGTCGCGGCGCCAGTCGCCGTCGCTGGGTCGTCGCTGGACGCTGGCGACGCCGCCACGGAACCGTCGGTCGTCGAGGGGCAGCTCCAGCCGAACAACACGACCACGACGCCGCAACACCGGAACCCGGACGAGGTATCGGAGGATGGGGACCTCGACGAACTGCAGGGATGGCTGGCCGGCCGGCTCGGGGGGTCACTCCGGGAGAGCGCCGTCCAGATAAGCCAGGGCGAGTACGACCGAGCACGGTCGCTCGTCGGCGAGGAGTACGACGGCTACCTCGCGCAGTACGTCGACGTCGCGGGCGAGACGCGGTCGTCGGCCGACGACGAGACCGGCGACCAGCTTGGGGAAACACAGCAGACGCTCCAGAACTACGTCAATGCCTCGGAGGCGTTCGAGGAGACGTACGACGCCTACCGGGAGGCGAAGCGCAACGGGGACCAGGAGCGCGCACGCGACCTCGCCCGGGAACTCGACAACCGCTCGCGGACGCTCTCGGAGACGAGTCAGGAACTCGTCGGGCAGTACGAGACGCTCGGGAACCTGACGGGCCAGAGCTTCGCCGACTCGCAGGCACAGATCGAGGACGCCACGGAGAACCTCACCGTGCAGGCCCAGGAGGTCCGGGAGGAGGAGTTCACTAGGACGCGACTCTCGGTCACCGGCGACGCGCAGGTCGTCTCGTTCACCGGCCCGGTGACGCTCACCGGGCGACTGACGCCGGTCGACGGGTCCGCACCGCCCGACACCGCCGTCCTGCGCGTCGCGGGCCAGCGACGCACGGTCGACCTCGGACCGGACGGGGACTTCAGCGTGCAGTACCGTCCGGTGCGACTGCCCACCAACGCGACGAGCCTCATCGTGGAGTACGTCCCCGCCGCCAGTTCGCCGTTCTTCGCCGCGACCGACACCGTGCCCGTGACCGTGGAGTCGGTCACGCCGACCGTCGCGGTCGACGACCCGTCGCAACCGGTGGCGTTCGGGGACTCGGTCGCCGTCTCGGGGACGGTCCTCGTCGACGGCGAACCAGTCCCGGACGCACCCGTCGTCCTCTCGGTCGACGGCACCCCGCTCGGACAGGCACAGACTGACGCCGACGGGTCGGTGACGGTCCGGTCGACGCTCGGCGCGGCCGTCCCTGCTGGCGAGGTCGACGTCTCGCTGCGAGCAGGCGAGGCGGGTCTGGCCGTCGGTCCCGGGACGGCGACGGGGGGCATGACCGTGCGCGAGAGCGCCACGACCCTCTCGCTGTCCACCGACCGGTCGGGTGGCAGCGTGGCCGTCTCCGGCGTCCTCACCACGGCCGACGGCGACGCCGTCCCGGGACAGCCCGTCGCGCTCACGCTGAACGGAACGCAGGTCGGGACGGCCACGACCGACGACGGTGGTCGGTACGCGACGAGCGTCGAACTCCCCCAGAACATGTCCGGTTCTCCAGCGCTCGTCGCACGCTTCGACGGGACCGGCACGAACCTCGCGAGCAGTAGCGAGCGACTGACGCTCTCGGGGACGCTCCCCGGGTCCGGCCCCGGTGGCTCGGGTGGAGGAGGAGGCGGCGGCGTGGGGACGCCGTGGCTCGTGGTGGGTGGCGTCGTGGTGGTCGGCGTGTTGCTCGTCCTGGCGCTGACCGTCCTCGACCTCGGGCCGTCGGTGTCCGCCGACCGCCCCGCCGAGGACGTCGTCGACTACGACAGACGGGACACAATCGAGAGCGACGACGACGTCGTCGAGCCCGTCCCCACACCCGAGTACGGGCCGCTCGTCGACCGGCTCGACGCGCTGACCGACGATGCAGCCGAGAACCCGGGCGGGGCGGTGATCCGGGGCTACCTCGACGTCCGCGAGACGGTGGCGCCCGCGCTGGACCTGCCCGACACCGCCACCCACAACGAGTTCTACCGGGCGATCGTCACCGAGCGCCGCGACCTGAAGCGCCCACTCGGTCGGCTCGCCGGGGCGTTCGAGGTCGCGGTGTTCGCCGATTACTCGGTGAACTCGTCGCAGGCAGTAACCGTGCTCGAAGGAGTCCGTGACGTCGTCAACGAGGACGTGCAGGCGGGAGGCGGCAAGTCGTAGCGGGGTCGGGTGGGCGTCAGTCGAGTCCGGTGGGGGCGGCGCTTCATTCCGGTACGGGAACGGTACGCTACTGTCTGGAGTCCAACCACATCGTTTAACCCCCCGGGGGAGAGACGGAGTCACGATGGCTGAGGACCTCGACCTGCGACTCCTCCTCCCCGCGGGCGTCCGCGACCTCCCGGCCGACCTCGCCGCGGCCGTCGTGCTCGCGCTCGCGACCACCCTCTCCGTGTTCGTCCCGGTGGTCGCCGAGACGCCGCTCCGGGTCGTCCTCGGGTTGCCCTACGTGCTGTTCCTCCCCGGCTACGTCCTCATCGCCGCGCTGTTCCCCGAACGTGGCGACTCACCGGTCAACGACGAGAGTGGTGGGTGGGACGACGGCGACGTGACCGCCACTGGCGAGGTATCGGGCATCGACGGCATCGAGCGCGTCGCGCTCTCGTTCGGGCTCAGCATCGCGCTGGTCCCGCTGGTGGGACTGGTGCTGAACTTCACGCCGTTCGGGATCCGACTCACGCCCATCGTCGCGAGCCTGGACCTGCTCGTGCTCGGGCTGGTCGTCGTCGCCGCCCGTCGCCGACTCGCGCTCGACGCCGACGAGCGGTTCGTCGTGCCGTTCCGCACGTGGTACGGCGACCTGCGTCGGGAGCTGTTCGAACCCACGTCGAGGGCCGACGCGGTGCTGAACGTCGTCCTGGTTATCTCGGTCCTCCTCGCCACCAGTAGCGTGTTCTACGCCGTCGCGATGCCCACCTCCGGCGAGGAGTTCACCGAGTTCTACGTGCTCACCGAGGACGAGGACAGCGACCTCGTCGCCGACGGCTACCCGACGAACTTCACGGCGGGCGAGGCACAACCGGTCGTGGTCGGCGTGCAGAACCACGAGGGCGAGACGGTCCGCTATACGGTGGTGACCGAGGTGCAACGGGTGGAACTGGTCGACAACGGGACCAACGTCTCGGTGCTCGAGGCGACGGAGCTGGACCGCTATCGCACCGAGGTGGCGCCGAACGGGACGTCGCTGCAGAACGTCTCGCTCCAGCCGAACGTGACCGGCGAGCGCCTGCGCATCGCGTTCCTCCTCTACGAGGGCGACCCGCCGGCGAATCCGACCGCCAACAACTCCTACCGCGAGTTGCACCTCTGGGTCAACGTCACGGCTGCGAACGAGTCGGCGAGGCTGGTTCCGACAGGGGAGGAGACACCGGCAGTGATGGCGGCTCCTGCCTGACGTTCGAGAGATTGTGTTCGAGTGGGGCTACTGGGTTCGAGTGATGGCGCTGCCGTGATTCGCCGTCGGCGTCGCTGGGTTCTGAGATGCTGAGACGAAGAAGGTTCGGGTATCGGTGACTGCGAGGGGTCCGTATACAGGGCGTTGGACGTCCCGTTCAGCGGAGACCGATGATCGGATACCAGATGTCCACGGACAGCCCGATGACGAACCCGAGGAACAGTCCGTAGACGACGTGCAACCCAATGACGACCAGATACTCCCTGCGGCTGTCCTCGGCGAGGACGCCCCCCATCTGTTTCGGGTGGTCGACCAGACCGAGGACTCGGAGTATTGCCCACGGCCCCAAGAGGAGGAGGCCGAAGACGAGACCAGTCGGCAGGGTGTAGGGATTGTCGTTAATCCACATTGGTGATAGACCGAGTACGCCCCGGAACGTCCACGGGTAGAGGGCGCCCATGAACCCACCGTACCCGAGGTACAAGAGCACGCCGCTGATCTCGTGTGCACTCGGCTGGTTTGCGTTGAGCATCCGCTGCAGGAAGACGGTCGTGGGGAGCGATTCGTCGGAGAAGTACTCGTCGTAGATGGTCCCCATCACGAGTGCAGCGAGTATCCCCGACCCGAATCCGAGTACCGTTATTGGATGTGGCCACGCCATGGTTGTCCCACTAGTACTGTCGTGGTATATATCAATTGGCCATTAGTCTACTACGTGTTGGTGACCAAACACGGTGATTTCGGACGGTCATCACGTTCGGAGGGTATCGTGTCCGGGCTGGGCTCTCGAACTACCGCGTACCAGATTCCAGTTACTATCCCACACTGCACGAGTTGAAAGCAGTTTGAGATATGTCTACTGGATATAGTGATTGGATTTGCCGAGAGCCTGTATATTCAAGACGAGTGGGCACCTGGGGCAAGAATGAGCAATAATCTATTAGTAGAAGGAAATTAACCAGTAACTAAATGGGGAGATATCCACGGACGGTGCGGGGGTCGCAACTCAAGTGCATCGGCTGCAACGCGCCGGTCGTCCAGACGGTAGACGAACGCTACGTGTGTGTGCAGTGCGGTGAATCGCCGATCAGACGCAGATGAAATCGACGGGGAGTAGAAAACATGTCGACACAGAGTAAAGGTGAGGCAAGGGCTCACCAGGTAGATTCGAAAGGGGAACAGAAGCAAGAGAAGCGAGGGGGCGGTTGGGACCCGCTCCTGCCGGCAGACAGCGAGCAGGACCCGGCAATCAGCGTCGTGATGCCGACGATGAACGAGGAAGATGGCATCGTCGAGTGCATCGAGGACGTGAAGAGCGGGCTCAAAAAAGTCGGGCTGCAGGGCGAGGTCATCGTCAGCGACGACTCGGAGGATAGCACGCCCGACCTCGCCCGGGAGAACGGCGCCATCGTCGTCGAACCCGAGGGCAAGGGGTACGGCCACGCCTACCGCTACGCGTTCGAGAAGACCCGCGGCGAGTACATCGTCATGGGCGACGCCGACACGACGTACGACTTCGAGCAGATTCCGAAGTTGCTCGAACCCGTCCGGAACGGGGAGGCCCACATGGTCATGGGGAGCCGCCTCGAGGGCGAGATCCGTGACGGTGCCATGCCCGCGCTCCACCAGTACGTCGGGAACCCGTTGCTCACGAAGTTCCTGAACGTGTTCTACGGCGCCGGCGTGAGTGACGCCCACTCGGGCTTCCGGGTGTTCACACGCGAGGCGTACGATAAGATGGACCTGACGACCGACGGGATGGAGTTCGCCAGCGAGATGATCATGGAGGCCGGTGCCAACGACCTGACGATCGAGGAGCGACCGATCGTCTACCACGAGCGCGAGGGCGACGAGAAACTGGAGAGCTTCCAGGACGGCTGGCGACACGTCCGGTTCATGCTGTTGAACGCGCCCGGGTACCTGTTCTCGGTCCCCGGACTCGTGATGGGCCTCGTCGGGCTGGTGCTGATGACGCTCGCTGGCTCCGGCGTTGCAATCGGAGCGGCGACGTTCGGCATCCGGACGATGATCGCTGGGAGCCTCTTGACGATCGTCGGGTTCGAGGTCGGGAGCTTCGGCATGCTGTCGTCGATCGCCTCCGACCCGATTCGAGAGCCGAGCGACCCGATCACGCGACGGCTCAGGGCCGGCGCCACCCTGGAACGCGGTGCCATCGCCGGGACCGTACTGTTCGGCATCGGAAGCGCGTACGTCGGGTACACCGTCGTGCAGTGGGTCACCGGGGGCTACAGTACGCTCCCGTCCCTGCTACTCGACGTGGCCGCGTTCACGCTGGTCGTAATCGGGCTGCAGACGCTGTTCGGGTCGTTCTTCATGAGCTCGCTCGCACAGCAGGACTAAATCAGGCGTATTTTCAACCAACCCATTGGTGTCAGCCCGAGACTGAAATGAACTATTGGAGGTATCCGAGGTCTTCGAGCCTCTGCTTAGTACTTCGACTCATTTCTGTCGCCTCTCCATCAGAGGCGTGTTCGAAAGACGAAAGCCAAGAATCGAGTTCTGCTTCGAGCTCTTTAGCAGTCGCTCTTTGAATCTCCAGTACGTCCTCTTGCTCTTGGTCGTTATTATCGAGATCGAAGAGTTTCCGTATACCATCCGAATAACGGACGAACTTGTGCTCATTCGTTCGAACTGCCTGAATCTCTCTGCTGTACTTCTCGAGTTCACTACTTGGTACCCCCGTTTGTTCACTCAAACGTTCGATGGCAGGTTGGGGAGAGATGTACTCGGCGAATACGTGCTCCCGAGGCTTGGCAGTGGAGTTGGGATGGAAAGAACGGCCCTGAGAATCGTCTGGAATCGATGCTTCGGCGATGTCCAAGATAGTCGGGAAGAGGTCGACGACTTGAACCAGTTCCTCTGACTCTCCAACTGCATCAAATCCTCCCCCATTTACGAACAATGGGACGTGAATCAGTGTATCATGGATGGAGTATTGATGATCCATTAAGCCATGGTCGCCAATATTTTCGCCATGGTCACCGACCACAATGAAGACCGTGTCTTCCCACTCTCCTTCCTTCTCGAGTGTCGCCCGCAATTCTCCAATCTGCTCGTCGAGGTACGCAATCTCGGCCCGATAGAGCCCTTGTAAGAGGCTTAAATCGGAGTCAGATAGTTCCAATTTGCCAGCGACGTACTCCCACGGCTTCTGTGGGACATTCATCGCCTCATCGTACGAACCGTCCTCTAGGAAGGGTTCAGTGAATTCACGCGGCGGTTGGTAATCGAGGTGTGGTTCAAGATAATTTATAAAGAGGAAGAACGGGTCGTCTCCATTCCGTTCGCTAAGCCACTTTCGAGCGAGTCGGTTCGTGCGTTTTGCACCATAATCTGACCGACGGTACAGGAATTGGCCATAGATACTGTTCACTACGTTTGCGATAACATCGTCACTAAAGAGTGCGGTAAGCCCTTCCTTGAGGCGGTCCGTCCCGTACGATGTAAGTTTGATTTCGCCAAAGTCGGTATCCGTCTGGATGTACTGCCAGACCTTGTAGAATCGATCGAAACCTCTAGAGAGACCGAACTCACCGGTTACCCAAGCGTTGTTCGTGATGCCGACTGTCTCGTACCCCTCTTTTTTGAGGAGTTCTGCCAACGTCGGGAATTGTCCCTCGTAGTACTTGTGCCCAGCATGAGTTCCATGCTTTGAGGTATACGCACCGGTGAACATCGATGTATGAGACGGAAGTGTCCACGGTGAATTCGAGAATGCGTTGACAAAGTCTGCTCCCTCTGTGGCGAGCCGGTCAAGCGATGAATCTGAAAGTGTTTCACGGACGTACCTTGTATCGAAGGCTCTCGCTGTGTCCATCACGAGGAGGACTACATTTTTGTCCATACTGGATGTCGTAGCGTATCCATTCGCGTCAAGATGCTAAAGAGTCACTGTTCGGAAAGCGTACCACCTGGAGATACCAAAAAACTCTAAACAGAATAGAGGAACATTCAGGTACTAGACTCTAATGGGACAATCGATTGTGGATGAAGAAGGCAGCGAGGAGACGCTCCGTATCCTCGCCCTTAATAAGCGAAGTTGGGAGCATCCGAAAGCAGGGGGGTCGGAACTTAATCTCGAAGCCACGTTGAAACGACTATCGGAGCGAGGTCATGAGGTCCACCTACTCACTGGCTCCGACCAGGGTCAGCCACGACTCGAGACTGATGGGTCGGTCGTGATTCATAGAGTTGGGTTTGACGGTCGATTATCAGCTCCATGGGACGTCGTGGTTTCGTATCTTACCATCAGTGTCTACTTCTACTGGGCTCTCTTCAGGCTCTCACCAGACACTGTTTACACAGTGGACACACCTCTCCCGTGGCCAGTCGTTACCCGGCGCCCGCGAATCGCGATTTTCCACCACGTCGCAATCGATTCGTTCTTCGACACACACCCATTCCCGCAAAACTTGTTTGGCTATCTTTCACAGTGGGCGGGGGTTCTACGGGAGCGGAAGACGCCTACTGTAAGTGTGAGTCCGAGTACGACGCAGGAACTCGTATCGCGTGGGCATAATCCGGAGACGGTGTACGAGATTCGGAACGGGATGGACCTGGAGCAGTACAGCCCAGGTAGGAAGTCGGAGACGCCTCGAATCGTGTACGTCGGTGGACTCGAACGATACAAAGGGGTCGACCGCATCTCCGAGATTCATCACCAACTACGTGAGAAACACGAATCGCCTGTCAGACTCGACATCGCTGGTCGGGATGGTCCAGTCCGGGCAGACATCGAGGACTACTGCAACAGAACAGAGAACGCTCACTTCCACGGATTCGTTTCGATGGAGAAGAAAATCGAGTTGTTACAGTCCGCCTGGGTGTTTATTGCTCCGAGTCGGGTAGAAGGGTGGGGAATAGCCGTTCTAGAGGCAAACGCGTGCAGGACACCTGCTGTAGGCAGTGACGTAAGCGGTCTCCGAGACTCTATCCGTGATGGGCAAACGGGGGTCCTAGTTGATGGCGCAAACCCAGAGGAGTTCGCATTGGAAATCGACGCATTACTGGATAACGACGAACGACGTGAGACGATGGCCGAGGAGGCTCGTCGTTGGTCAGAAGAACATTCTTGGGAGGAGTCGGTCACACAACTGGAACAGCTGTTCCTATCCGTCACTCTTGGAAACGAGTGACTCGTAACAGGCTTCAAGCCGATCGATTCGGGACTCGATCGAGAATTCTTTTTCTGCGCTCTCACGGGCGGACTCGCTCATCGACGACCGCAATTCTTCGTTGTCCAAGAGAGCTTGCATCGCTTCTGTCAATGCATGTGCGTCCCCGGGCTCGATGAGGATGCTATTCTCCCCATCTTCGATGCCGCCAACCTCCTCACTAAGTTCGGATGCGATGACAGGGGTCCCTGATGCAAGGGATTCGATCATTGTCAAAGCCTGAAATTTCGAAGCTTTGGAATTGATAACAGTAAAAACTTTAGCCGGTAAGTTCTCTTTATCGAATTAATACCACCTCAATGGTCTCTATCTGTCTCGTGAACGCGGTATTCCCACCCGATTCCTATGGAGGAGCAGAGAACTACGTCTTCCGTGTCGCGTCTGCGCTGCAAGAACGGGGACACGATGTGTGTGTATTGACAACAAAACCGTTCGATGGTGTGCAATCACTGAACCTACAGCGCCAGGAACAAGACGGGATTGCCGTCTTTCGGTTCTATCCACTGAATATTTCACATCGGAGCAAGGGCACCGGTGAGAATGTTGTTACAAAGGCACTCTGGCACCAGTTAGACACCGCCAACATTCATGCAAGAAAAGTCATCTCAAAGTTCCTTACTAGGAGGAAATTTGACGTCGTCCATACGAATAATTTCATGGGCATTTCGACATTAGTGGGATCTGCAATCGCAAAGTCGGATGCCCGGTTTGTGCACATGCTCCACGACTACAGCCTCATTTGTCCAAAGAGCAATCTTCTACGAGAGCGCACGCTTCCGGATGACGACATTGACGTCTGCAAGAATCCGCCAGTCCCCTGTCGAATGTATGGAGCAGCCAAAAAACGCTCCATCGGCCGTCCAGATTTGGTCGTCTCACCTAGCCACCATGTGATTGATGTTCATCGTCAACACGGATTTTTTGAGAACGTTCCAACGAAACGTATTCAGCACGGAGTGACGGAAATTGCAGATTCACCCCCCACTGGGAAGCCGAACCGGGCCGTGCTCTATGTTGGAAAACACCTTCGTGCGAAAGGACTAGAAACGATATTCGAGGCCGCACAGTACTTATCGGACGTCACCTTCCACCTCTGCGGGACGGGACCGTACGACGATAAAAGCAAAGCAGCCGCAGCTAAACTGGAAAACGTTGAGTTCCATGGATACGTCTCGGATGAACGGCTGCATGCCCTTCGACGTAACGTCGGTGCAACCATTGTTCCGTCGATATGGATGGAGAATTCACCACTGGTAGTCTACGAAAGTTTCGCAGCGGGACTACCAGTGCTCGCGTCATCGGTCGGTGGACTTCCAGAACTGGTCACCGATGGACGTGGTGACCTCTTTCCACCAGACGACCCTGAAGCACTCGCAGGATGCGTCCAGCGACACCTCAATGACGACGAAAAGATGACGGATAGACGTGATAATGCACTCTCGTGGGCAGCTAATCATACAATTGAGGATCACGTTGACAGGCTCATGGATTGCTATGGGTCTATGGAGAATTAATGATTTTCATACTATAACTAACGATTTGAATCCATATGAGGCAAGTCCTCCCCTCCTCAACCATAAATATATTTGACTTAGAAGATTCTCGCTCTTAATGATGGATTTCACAGGTTGGTTGGGTGATTCCTACAGAAACGTCCGTTCTGACGGATGGAAAGGGCTGAGGCAGTCCATATGGCCTGCTTACAGGAAAATCATTGAACAGGGGCGGCGGTTTCAACCCGCGGGCGACAACATCTATGACTATGAATGGGACTTATTGATCGTGGTAGATGCCTGTCGGCTAGACTTGATGCAGGAGGTTGAACCAGAGTATTCGTATATATCGGATGTCTCCTCTCACTGGTCGCTCGACAGTACAACTGCACTCTGGATGGAACGGACGTTCAAAAGTCGAGATACTTCAGAAACGACGTACATTTGCAGTAATCCGTTCTCCGACGAACGTCTTGATGCCGCATCATTTTCTGAGTTTCAGGAGGTTTGGAAGGATATTTGGGTGGATCCAGGAACAGTTCCTCCACGTCCGGTTACGGATGCAACTATCGATTCGATGCGGAATAATCGATCATCGCGGACAATCACCCATTACTTACAACCACACTGTCCCTTCATTCCCCGGCCGGAACTGTCGGCCGGCAAGAAGCGAGAGAGTTTCAGTGATCAAGATCATCGAGACGTTTGGGAATTATACCGAGATGGCGACATCGAGGTCGATGACCTCTGGGACGGCTACCGGTCGAACCTCGAACTAGTTCTTGACGAAATCGAATTACTTCTTAATAATGTTACTGCTGAAAAGATCGTCATTACAAGTGACCACGGAAATGCACTAGGAAAGCTCGGCATTTATGGGCATCCACCACGGATGCCACATCATTCTCTCAGGGAGGTGCCCTGGATAGAGACGACTGCAGAAGACTCCGGTGAACACACCCCTGAGACTGAATTTGAAGATCCGGTGAACATGGATAGAGAAGAGCAGTTGCGAGCACTTGGATATTTCTGATGCATCACCCTTGGCGCTCAGTTTTATTATCGAAGGTAGTGTTCAGATTAGCTGATTCCATGCGAAGGCGAACGCTTGCAACCAATTTTCGACAGTCTCTGCGTGAGCATGGCTGAAACAGTTTGAGAACTGGTTTGTTCTGCGTTTTACTTCTCTAAAGACACGTTCGACGCTATTTCGATTCCCATGTGTTTCCTGCTGGAATCGGAGTCCGTGACGGTGACAGGCCGCTTGCAACCACGGTGCACCGTCGACGAGAAAGACTGCATCGTCGACGAGATGTTTCTCGCGGAGTTCGGAAAGGAACATCTCGGTGAGCGCTTGTGTTCTCGTCGGATAGAGGCGGACGTGCAGCAAGCGGTTCGTTGCAGGATCGACGGCAGCGTACAGCCAATATCGCTCATCGTTCAGCTGGATCACGGTCTCGTCGACCGCAACGTGATCCGGGTCTGCATCGTCTGTGGGCTGTAAATCAGCTTTCTGCACCCAGTTGTGGACGGTTGAGCGGCAACGGTCGACACCCCATTCATCGAGGATAGAGACTGTATCCGAGAGTGATAGCCCAGCCAGATGAAGTCGGATACCGAGCTTCATCGCGGGCTCGGGTGTCGCTTCTCGCTCCAGAAAGTCTAACTCGAAGCAGTCGCTAGCACCGATGAGGCGGTCGATTTCTGGCATGGACACCTAGAAATTCCACCGCCTCGTTCTTCAGACCTTATCTGAACACCGCCTTATCGAAGATGGAGCGCATTTAATAGGTAAGCGAACAAACTTTGTAAATCTCTGGTCTCTCGTCAGATGGCTTAGTTTCCCAATTTCTGAATTGACGAATTTCTTTACAATTGCTTGCAATCCTAATTCAAAACTAGTACGGACAGCCCACTCATTGAATATATTTCGTCCTACTACCCAGCATGACGAGGTTTCTGAATTGATTGGCGACGAAGCAGTTCCCACAAATAACAACGGAGGAAAGTATCGCATTAGGGGTTGCTTGGACAACCACGTTAGGTGTACTGAAGACGATTGACGGATACCTCCTTGAGATGGACTACATGAATAGATTAAACCACCAGCAAGTTTCGTTGATGGAAAACGTATATAGTCACCCTCTCCGATTTGTTATCAAATGTATACCCTATCCGATTTCGTACGCGGAATACGGGACCCTGATGTTGCCGCCGTTGAATTAAACAAACTCTATCATTCAGTTCGAACTAGAACGGATCACAATCCAGGAGGTATCGATATCTTTGACCGTGACTGGGACAACCTCGTTATCCTCGATGCGTGCCGATACGATATATTTCATGAAATTTCAGGCCTGCCGGGTTCACTTAGACAAGTTAAGTCGAAAGCCTCTGCGACCAAACAGTTTGTAACTGCTAACTTTCGTGGAAAAAAGCTTCACGACACGGTCTACGTATCTGCAAACGGATGGTATCTTTCCCTTCAAGATGAAATTGATGCAGAGATACACGACTTCGTCCCGCTTCACACTTCAACATTCCGTGAGAACCGGTACAAGACTACCCTTCCGGAGTCCGTTACCAAAGCGGCTCTTGATTCAAACGAACAGTATCCCAATAAACGACTAATAGTACACTACGTCCAACCACATCGGCCATTCATTGGGCCGACTGGCGACAAGTACTTTTCCGAACAAAGGGGACTCAACTTCCAGCGTGCAGTACACTCATTAGACAAAACAGACCGTCGGAAGATATCCAGACAGGCGTACCGGGAGAATTTAGAGATCGTCTTAGAAGATGTTCAGAAACTCCTTGCAGAGCTCAACGGGAAGACCGTCGTCACCGCAGATCATGGCGAACTATTAGGAGAGCGCCTTCGACCAATACCAGTTCGCGGGTATGGTCATCCCCTAGGAATATATCATGATTCACTCATCAAAGTCCCGTGGCTGGTGAATGACTCAGAGGAGCGAAAACAGATAATATCGGAACCGCCTAGTCGCGAATCCAACAGGTCAGTGACACCAGAAGAAACTATGGAACACTTGAAAGATCTAGGTTATGCTGTTTGAGAATGGCGTCATTCAGATACGGATGCCAAGCAAAGCGCAGCAGGTTTAGATAGCTATATACCAAAAACCGCTAACCTCATGGGCGATCAGTAAATAAACCAACACAGTGAAAAAGAGGTCAAAATTCACACTATTTTAGCTTGTATTTCATTTCCCAGTGCTCCTATCTCATCAAGAAGGCCCACTATATCCAGACGCTTCCGCAGTCGGGACAGAGCTCATTGTTCTTCTGGTAAGCCCATCCGGAGGCAGGTGCTCCGCTAAGAATTATTCAAATCCGATGCAAATAATCAGTTTCAAAAAAGACAGAAATTAATTATTGACCTCATGAATGAGTCTCGAAGATTTAGCTGTCTTCATTCGTTCTGTACCAATTGCCACTGGATTCCCTGTTTAAACGTACCGAGATCGGCTCCCGAGTGTCGTTCAACCATCTCCACTAATTCGATGTCTGTCCTGTCAAAACTTCTGGTAAGGAATACAGATATTGGTAAAGTCATGGTGAAAAACATCCCAAGTCCTATTAGTGCGAGTAGTCCCAAGTTGTCTGGGAGGATTATTGCCGCTACGATAGCAAGCAGCGTGGTCGGGAATAGAGGCTTGAGAACATTCCACCCAACTGGACTTGCTCCTGTTTGACGGTAGATCGCTATTACCTCGAGTCCATTGTAGACTGCGTATCCAGTGACAGTGGCGACTGCTGCACCCACGAGCCCATATTGAGTGATGAGTACTATATTCAGTCCGAAGTTGACAGAGAGACCACCTGCTGCAGAATAAAGTTCGACCTTTGGCCGATCGATCGCTCGGACCATGTCGCCATCAAGTCCGCTCAGTGCTCGGATGAACAGCCCACCGATGAGTACTGCTAGTGCTGAAGATGCTGGTGTGTATGCTGCCCCGAATATCGCGGCAATAGCGTCTGATGCGAAGAACGTGAATACCAACACAAACGGAAGCGTTGCCAGAGAGATCCACTTGGTCGTGACAGTAAACAATTCATTCAAGCCACCTAGATCTCCAGATTCGTAGTACTCCGTAGCGATTGGCAAATAAAGAAACGAGAAGGAACTAACGACGAAGGTCGTCGCCTGCTTAAGTGGCTGGATAGAGCGGTAGTACCCGACGGACGTTGAATCCAGAAAATAGCCTATCATCAACACGTCCATGTTCGAAAGCATAAGAAAGATAACAGAGCTGGTTGCAAGTGGCCACGAAAACGACCAGAGCCTATTCAGCGTTCTGGAATCTGGAATACCGACGACTTTGCGAAGCTGATATCTTTGTCTCAATAAGAGGGTGCAGAAAAATAGAATGAAAAACTGGAACGATATCCAATAAGCAACAGCTCCGATCTCAGAAGAAATAGTGAAGGTTGCTATTGCGAGCAGGCCTAGTGCGAAAACCCGGGCCCCGATTTTTTTTGAAAGAACAGCACCTACCGTGCGTCCTTGGCCGCGGAGTACGCCAAACGCGATACGGGCGAGTGGGTAAAGTATGAAGAAGATTAAAAAGAAAGGTATCCACTTGGTTAGCGACGGTTGGCCCATCAGTCCTGCCAGCCAATTTCTAAGAAAGTATAGCCCGAGGATGCTTATCACTGCCGCAACGAGGGTTATGATGAGAGCGCTCCTCAGTATTGAAAGTCGCTCTACTGAGTCATCCGCTGCCGAGAGAAATCGGGTGACTCCATCATGAACCCCTAGTAGAGTGATGTTCGCGAGAGCGAATACCACAGTATACGCGAGTGCTACCTCACCAAACGCACTTGGTGGCAGCGCTCGAATTATCGCCGTCTCGCCAACTAATCCGAGGGCTCTACCTACAATCGATCCAACGAACACAACCGATGCACTTTCTGCCAATTTTCCGAGGCTGTCAGCGACCTTAGTCATTTTTAAAAACGTAGATTTGTAAGATTGCTTGATTTCTACCCGAGATTATAGTTCGATATCTCAATTTCATTTAATCCCTAGTGCTCAGGCCTACACTTCCTATCGAAGTGCATCAATGATTTGTTTTTCTCTAACCATATTCTCATGACGGAGAAGCCACAGCCATTTGTATTGGGATACAGTTAAAAATTTATCCAGTATTAATCCAACCACAGTCCTTTAGTGTTTTATCTTGTTCGTACCCATTCCCACTATTTACTGTAGTCTCAACCAATAGAATGCATGGAGATAATCGTTGGCATTCTCGTAGATATCCGTATACACTTCAATTACCTACCTCATTTCTATTCAGTTGTATCATCACCCAAGCTGGACACCATACTTGGAGGAATTTCAATGTCTGATGTCTTACCAGACGGTCTCGAGAGCTATTATTCCATCCCGACGTAGGTACAAGACGTCCTGTCGCTCTAGTTGACCGAATCCTTCTCGCAGTCTCTTCTTCAAATGGTAATGTCGAGACATCCACTGGTACAGATCTCTAACCCAGCTCACGAAGCGAACTACATATATGTGGGTCATACGAGTGGTTGAAGAGTGAATTTTTCTACAATCAAATTGCTTATAGCCCATCGTGGTCTAAACGGGCTTAATCATGTCATCCCGTAATATGGTCTTAGTCACAATTGACAGTGTTAGAGCGGACCATTGCGGATTTCTCTCTGAAAGTGAAACAACACCTACACTGGATGAGATTGCTTCAAACTCGGTCGTCTTTGAAAATGCGATCGCTCCAGGGCCCCAGACTCTATCTTCTGTACCGGCTATCCATACCGGGACTCCGTTACCCGTCACTGATCACCAAATTACGAGTTACGGTGAGCGTATTAACAGAATTAAGGAACACATTGGGTCTCACCGGACAATCGCGGAGGAGTTTGGGGATATGGGCTACTCAACAGCATGTGTTGAAGCGAACCCTTGGACTTCTAGTACCGCGAATTTCGATAAAGGGTTTGACTATTTCTATGATGTTGGGGGCGAACAACGCAAGCACGTCTCTAATCGGTTTGAGGGAACAGCTCTCGGACCACCGATTCGTACATTAAAGCGATGGTACAACAAGGACGGGTGGTTCTCTCGATGGCCTCAGTTCTACGACCAAATTATTTCAGTAATCGAAGAACTTTCGGAGCCGTATTTTGTGTGGATTTTCTTACTAGACACCCACAATCCATACTTTGTAGGACGAAAAGACCGGGTAGAATCATCAGCGATTGGGATGTATTATTCGCTAGCCCGTGCAAATAGCGTTCTCGGTGGAGCGAATGACGGGACAAATTACAAAAATCGCCTCCCACCACACGTTGAAACCCGTGTTAAGAGAGCTTACCGAGACAGTATTCGCTCGGTTGACCGATTCATCGATGCTCTACTCACAGATACCGCTGATGATGATCCTATACTAGCGCTCTATTCCGACCATGGTGAAGCATTTGGGGAGCATGACACCTATGGACATCAACACCAACTCTATGAGGAGAACATACATGTTCCATTCCTAGTGTATAATGTAGGAATGGATGAACGTGTTTCTGACCCAATTAGCTTGCTTAAATTAACAGAGACATTAAAGAAGTGTGTTAGCGATGATTCGACTTCACTATCTGACTGGACCAATGATTACGTTTTCAGCCGTACAGAGGACAGTAGTACTGTAACTGTCCGTGGTGAACGTTGGAAGTATATCTCAACGGATAGTAGCGAGCAGCTATTTGATTTAAAGAAGGATCCGGAGGAACAGGTAGACCTTTCGTCGGAAGAAATGGACCAACTTCAACGGTTACGGTCGTTAAAGGAAAGGCGCATGGAATCACTCCCTCAAAAAGACGTGTCCTTAACCGAAAATACAAATGAGGAATTAAAAGAGAGACTTGATGCCCTCGGGTACGTTGGATGAGGTGTGCTCTGTCCCACGGTCTATATGTCACGACTCGTGACCTATCTTGGTCAACGACGGATTTCATGGATATTTGTTCAGGTCGAAACAAAGCCGCCAATTAGTTCCGAAAGAGAATAGTGTTTTCACAGTGGTCTACAAATCGCTTCTCATGAAAGTCGTGCTTGGCTCTCACTATTTTTTTCCACACATTGGTGGGATTGAGTCTGTCGTTGAATCTCACGCCGAAAGATTAGCAGGAAGAGGGCATGATGTTACGGTGGTTAGCAGTAATGCAGGTGCAGACTCATTTAACTCTCGACAAGATGGATACAAAGTGCGACGCTTCAAAGCATGGAATCCCACTGAGTCGTTCGGGGTGCCTTATCCTGTACCGAGTCCTATAGATGCAGGACGAAAGCTGAGAGACACCCTTGAAGATCGCGAGGTCGACCTTGTGCATGTTCATGGGCTAAACTATTTGACGACAACGGCGATTCTCCGACATGTGCCATCTTCCACTCCCGTAGTTATGCATCAGCACACTCCGTTCGTTGAGTATCCCTTTCCAATTCAACAGATTGAGCAAGTTAATGATCATCTCGTCGGTCGATGGAATTTACGGCAAGCCAATCTTGTGTTCTGTATTAATCCAAACATTGAACAATATGTTCAGAAGCTAGAGCCCAGTACAAATACAGAGTTACTCATGAATGGTGTAGATACGGAATTCTTTAATCCTCGTCGTGGACAAGAAGCTTCCCCATTTAATTGCGATTCAGATGCGACGGTATTATTTACTCTCTCGCGGATGTCTCAGAAAAAAGGTATTGATGTTTTATTGGAAGCGATTCAAAGGATAGGCCAGGAAAGCATGGGTATCCACTTTGCAGTAGCGGGCGATGGACCAATGCGAGGAGAAGTTGAAAAGATTGCTCAAAAGACTAAAAATATGGAGATTATGGGGAGACTCACCGACAACGAACTAGCAAGTTGCTATGCAGCGGCGGATGCATTTGTCTTCACCTCAAAAAGTGGTGAAGCATTCCCTACCCTGACCATGATAGAGGCCCTTTCATCAGGGACACCCGTCATCGCATCTGAACTTGCAGAAAATCCCATTGGAGTCAGAGATAGAACTAACAGCATCCTTTTTGAACCGGGTGATGCTGGAGGACTTATAAATGCAATTACGGAAATGGCCACAGACAGAAATCATCTACCAAAGATGAGTGAAAAAGCACGAGAGGCAGCAGAAAAACAATTTTCTATTGAAGATCGAATTGACCAACTCGAGATGAGCTATGAGTCGTTGATTGAACTCAGCAACTGAGTAGAAAAAGTCTACTCTGAGTCCTAGAATAGTCTAAGAATGTTCCTCAGGTCAACCACGACCATGTTTTCAATTCTTTACGAGCATTACCAGCCTTTAAAAATATTTCGCCGGGCTCGCATATCCGTGTTTGAACAGAGCACGTAGCTGTTTCTGCTCTAAATCCCAGCAGAACCAATGCCGCGGTTCCCCCCGAAATCATTCAGGTCCTGAGGATTCACCCGCTCCGAGTTTAGCATCTCCCAAGAGCATAAGATACCTAACAGCCACTCAACTGCGCTTTGGCAGTCACACTCCCTCCAATCGGGGGCCTGCCCGAGACTGAGTACACCTGGTTCCGGCTCTCCACCAGTCCAGAGTACCGACTCTCACCCACAACGCGCTGCTGTTTCGGATACAACTGCGCGGTGGTCCACAAGTGCTAACTCAACAGCAGACAGCCAAGTGCTCGATCGCTCACCAGCCACTCGTAGGTCGGCGCCACGCCAGCACCCCGGTCTTCCCGACCCACCGACGAATAGTACCACGACACTCACGACAAGTGGTCGTCGCTTGAAGACCGGGCTCATCGAACGGGTTGCGGACGCAATCGCCAGTCACATGGGCAGTCCAGAGTGGGGGGATGCGAGCCCAGCGTCGGAGACCCCCTAGAGCAGCCCATCCACGCATCGAACATGGCCGCCCCCTCGAAGAACGGCACCTAGAACGTCTACCAGAAGCCCAGGAAAATCCAAGAGCCCTACCCGAGTCTGCCCGAAGCCGACTTGTGACTCTCGGGGCGGTGAGTACTATCGCTACCGTTCTAATCAAGCGGTTCTCAATAAGAGTAGCGTATAGAAGATTGTACTGATCGTGAGAAGGAGACCGTAGATCAGCACCGGAAGGCCAAAGAGAACTGTTATTGCGCCTGTTTTCAGAACCAATTCGAGTGCATGGCGGGACCTCGTCGGTGGGACTCGCCAGAACACGACAGCTGCAGGCGCACTGGAAACTCCACCCAAAATAGCAGTACAAGCCCGAATAGTTCTGAGCCGACTCATACCTGCTATCGTACCGAAAATCACCCTTCACCGGTATCCTTTATGAACAGTTTCGCAGCGCCATTATTGTAAGTTTGGCTGTACTCTGGCTGGGCTGCCATTTCCGCGGCCGGATCCCACGTGAGTATCCACCGGCCATCATCCATACGATAGACGCCTGGGTCACGAAGGAGGACAGCTTCATACCCATCATCAACGAGTGTGCCGTTCGTCAGAGCCGTCGTCAAGAGTTCGTCACGGAACTCGCTGGGGACGGTCGTTTGATACTTGGAATCGCCACTCGCAGCGGCGGCCTCAAAATCAAGGACTGTGTGGCCATATTGCGCGTCCATATAGACCGTGCCACTGTACCTGTCCGTGGCGAAGTGTTTGGCTTCGACCTCGCCTGCTGTAAGATACTGGCGCGGGCTATCGCGATAGTCGGGGGCTGCACCCACCGCAAATAATTGTGAAACGAGGACGACAGCGATGAGGAACGTAGCGACGCCCGTGACAACAGTTCCGCGGGAACTCGTCACCCGCCCGTATCCAACCGCGAGCAGGACACAGACAGGGACCGCGGAGAAAATCGCCGTCCGTGTGAACCCACCAGCTGCACTGAATACGAATCCGGGAAGGGCGATTCCGACGGTGACGGCGACAACCCCAAGCAACCGCGTCGTTGGTGGGTGGTCGTGAAAGATGATGAGATACAGCCATACCAGACCACCGATGCCGAGC
The DNA here is from genome assembly GCF_051207415.1 of Haloarchaeobius marinus. Taxonomy (NCBI): domain Archaea; kingdom Methanobacteriati; phylum Methanobacteriota; class Halobacteria; order Halobacteriales; family Halorubellaceae; genus Haloarchaeobius; species Haloarchaeobius marinus. Next base: position 46,686 of record NZ_JBPKGD010000006.1, read on the forward strand.
GTGGCAAACACGTACCCGTTCCCGATGAGCGTGTACGTCGTTGACGGGCTGAACGGAACAGCAGTAGCCCGATCAGCGATGACGACGGTCTCAACGCCCAGAATCGAGGCGATGCGAATGAGTGCATCGACAACATACGTTGTCAGAAACAGCCACTGGATGGCCAACCCAATGCTGAGGAGTTCAGTCAGCGTGTATATTGGTCGGCTGGAACTCGCGTCGAACGGTTGTCGAGGGCCGCGATCCGCTGCCAGAAGGGTTACGCAGACGACAAATGCGATGAGGACGGCGATTTTGTGCGACACGATTAACACCGTGGTAAGAACACCGAAAATGAACAGATAGCGGCGGCGGGTGGCGTTGTGATAGGAGATGAGCACCAGCGTGAACGTCGAGAACACCAACCCCGAGTAGAAGAGGGGGATTGGTCGAATCGCGAACTGGATTGTCGGCGCGAACAGGACGACGATGAGTGCCGCGATCAGACTCGTCCGCCTGGTGGGAGAGAGACGGCCAGCCACGGCAGCTGCAGTCAGTGGGAGGATGACGGCTGCCGCAATCGGGATTACAGCTTGGACGGTATCCGCGGGCAGGTCTAACAAGAGGATGTTTTCGCCGAGAAACGTTGCATAGATCGCTGCATCGCCGTAGAATCCAAGCGTGATTCCACTGATTGACCCTGTATCCGCAATCAGTTGACTCTGGACGCCAAACGCGCTTGGGTCGTTGCCAATCAGGCTCTCTGGAATTACAAATGCGAGGACACGATAGGAGAGTCCTACTCCCATGATTACCACAAGCACTGCGGGCAGGGATGCTCGCTGCTGAGAGAAGACGAGTCCTGCGAGGGCGAGGATGGAGATTATCACAGTGAGAGGGAGATACGGCCATACTGACTCCGTCGCGTGGGCAGCGTAGACACCAACTGCCAGAGAAAGATAACTTATGGAAAGCGCTGCTTTCCCCCTCGGATTCATTATCTATGGAGTAGTAACCCGATTTGTTATACCTGTCCATTCAAACCGAGATGACGCTTCCTTGAGACAACCATACGCTAGGACCCTCCGAATTAATCAGACGGACGTGCCCTGCGCATCGACCCACCCACTTTCATCGTACTAGATGGGTTGCCCGAGGTCGGTGTCGAAGAACCGTTGCCCAATCTGGGGAGATGAGGGGCGGTTCGCCGTCCTGTCGCTCTCCCAGACGACATTCTGCGACGGCGTGCCCACTCGTCGTGTCGAGTTCGAGGTTGGTGTAGTCCGCCGAGAGCGAGGGGCCGCGTTCGACGTAGTCCGACTGGTTGCTTTTCGCTGCGACACCAGTGAGGTTCGGTTCGTCCAGCGGGTCGTTACCTGAAAGAGTACTCGGTCGCTCGTGATGAATCACTTGAAAACTCGGTGACGGGTCACGCCCCGAGTTCGTGGAAGGGGACATCCGCGATCGTGACCTCGTGGACGACGCCGACGCCATGGTCAACTTCGCGGCGGAATCCCACGTCGACCGCTCCATCGAGGGCTCGAAACCGTTCGTCACGACGAACGTCCAGGGCACGCAGACGCTCCTCGACGCGGCCAGGGACGCGGACGTCGACCGGTTCCTCCAGATATCGACGGACGAGGTGTACGGCCAGATTCTCGACGGCACGTTCTCCGAGGACGACCCGCTCGAACCCCGGAACCCCTACTCCGCGACGAAAGCGAGTGCTGACCTGCTCGCGAAGAGCTTCGAGACGACCCACGACCTCCCCGTGCTCATCACGCGGACCTGCAACAACTTCGGGCCACGCCAGCACCCGGAGAAGCTCATCCCGAAGTTCATCCAGAACGCCGCTGCTGGCGAGACGCTCCCCGTGTACGGCGACGGGTCGAACGTCCGCGAGTGGATATACGTCGAGGACAACTGCAGAGCGCTCGACGTGGTCCCCCGCGGTGGAGCAGTCGGTGAGATCTACAACATCGGTAGCCACGCCGAGAAGTCGAACCTCGAAGTCACCGCGGCGATCATGGACGCCGTCGGCGCGTCCGACGACCTCATCGAGTTCGTCGACGACCGCCCCGGTCACGACCAGCGCTACGCGCTGGAGACCGAGAAGATAGAGGCACTCGGCTGGGAGCCCAGGTACTCCTTCGAGGAGGGACTCGAACGGACCGTCGACTACTACCTCGACTGAGCGATGGTCGACGAATCGAAGCCGATTCCCCAGGACGAATGGCAGTCGGTCGTCGCGAACGTGCCACTCGTCTCGGTCGACCTCGTCGTCGAACACGACGGTGGTGTCCTCCTCGGGAAACGCGAGAACGAACCCGCGAAGGGCGAGTGGTTCGTCCCGGGTGGCACAGTGCTGAAGAACGAACCCCGTATCGAGGCAGTCCACCGCGTCGCCGACGAGGAACTGGGCGAACCCGTCGTCGTCGACGAACGGCTCGGCACCTACGAACACTTCTACGAGACGAGCGAGATCGGCGGCGTCGACTCGAAACACTACGTGGCGACCGCGTATCGCTGCCACTTCGAGCGCGACGGCCCCAGTATCGTCGGCGACGACCAGCACAGTGCACTCGACGTGTTTCGGCCTCCCTTCCAGGAGTTCCATCCGTACGTCGAGCGCTACCTCGACGAACTCTGATACCGAGCGCGAAGCCGTCTCGAAGACTCAGAGTGTGTGAGGCCAGTCTGTCTCCGGTTCCGACTCGAACAAACAGCGCTTCGGCCCGTCGCCTCCCACCCTACGTCGGAGTCAGACGGCCGGTCCGAAGTTAGGCTCCAAATCTCCCGCTCAGCGGTACTGCCGACAGACCTCCGCAATCCCCTCCTCGAACCCGATCTCGGGCTCCCACCCAGTCGCAGCACGTATCTTCGAGATGTCGGCCATCGTGTCGTGGACGTACACGTCGTCGGGGATGGGGTTCTCGACGTACTCCGGGTCGATGTCCGTCCCCAGCTCCTCGTTCAGCAGGTCGACGACGGTGTTGAACGAGTAGCTCTCGCCTGTGCCGAGGTTGTAGACGCCGTCCAGTCGCTCCTCTGCAGCCACGACGAGGCCGCGGACGATGTCGTCGACGTGGGTGAAGTCGCGGGTCTGGGTCCCATCGCCGTAGAGGACGGGCGCCTCGCCGCGTGCCATGTCGTCGGCGAACTGCGCGATCACGTTCGCGTACTCGCCCTTGTGCTCCTCGCTCCCGCCGTAGCCCTGGTAGACGGAGAAGAAGCGCATCCCGGCAGCGGTCACGTCGTGGAAGTTCGAGTAGTACTCCGCGTACCGCTCCCGGGCGAGTTTCGACGCCTCGTAGCCGGTCCTGGCCTGGACGTCCATGTCCTCAGGAGAGGGCTCGGTTCGACTCCCGTAGATGGAGGACGTCGACGCGTAGACGAGCGTGTCACAGCCGGCCTGCTGTGCCTGCTCGACGACGTTGACGAACCCGTCGACGTTCACCGCAGCCCCCTCCGTCGGGTTCTCCTCGTGCATGGCGTACGAGGAGAGCGCGGCGAGGTGGAACACGACGTCCACGTCGGCCGGAATGTCGTCGTCGCGCACGTCCGCTTCGACGAACTCCACGGCGTCGTCCAGGTTCTCGGGCGTCCCGAGGTAGCAGTTGTCGAGAGCAATGACATCGTTCGATTCGGCGAGGTGATTGGCGAGGTTCGAACCGATGAAGCCGGCCCCGCCCGTGACGAGAATTCGGTTACCGTCCATACTGCTGGTGTCGCCAACGGTCGCAAAAAGCTACTGGCCCACGTACCGGACGGCGAAGTTCTGTCGAAACCCGCAGAGAGCTGCAGGTTCGACCGGCAGTGTGACCGAAATCAGACCCTCCCGAAGTCGCGGTTACGCCGTTTGGCTCTGGTGAATCGCCATACGGCGTTTGATTTCACTGTGCCACGGCTCGCGTGATGTTGTGAACGACACACTTCAGAACGAGTTCACGAAATTCGCGGTCCCAGGTTCGCACTCGCACGGCGTCGCCGTGCGTGCGCTTGATCCCTGGAAACCCCGATGTCGGTCTTCGACCCCTGAGAAGCCCGGATTCGGCCGAATCGCGAGCAGCACTATCTCGCAGGAAGCCTGGAGTCCCGTCCAACGAAACCCCTCACAGACAAAACCGCACGACAGCAACCGATTGTGAAAAATCAGGTCTCCCAGATGGGCCGCTCGACACGGCAGGTTGCGAACGTCGAACGACCCATGAACGCCCCCATCAAGAGCCCTGGCCTCCGATTTCGACGATATTGGAGTCATACTCACTCATCGACCCCGCGCTGGAAACCCTCTCCACAATCAGTTCACAAACCGGATTACAGCCCTACTTGCGGGTGTTCAGGCCGATTGTGGAACGAACAATAGCAGCGTAGCGAGTCTTTAGAGCGCTCTGCGGAACGGAAATCGCTTCGAACCGATTGTGGAACTCGGATCAGAGAAATCATCGTGAACGGGCCGCGCAATGGACGAATCTCAATGTGGAAGTTCAAACGCGATTCCGCACCAGTATCCCTGTGAGTCATCCACCCAGCAGTTCCAATGTAACTGCGTCGCCGAAGATCGAGTCACGCAGCCCAGCGGATCGGATTGGGTTATACAAGCAACTCGAGGATGTCCCGGTTCACAGGTGACTGAGTCAGTACGAATCCGAGTACGAGAACCGTGATGTCTAGGATGAGTTCCTGGCAGAAGTATTGCTCGAAAGATGCACTTCTGGCCGGTCCTCGGATCGGCAGCTACGGGTACAACCTCGTGCACACGTACGTCAGTCCGCTCGCGCTGGCCGGCGTCGGCCTCTGGCTGACCACCCCGCTCGCCGTGCTCGTGGCGCTCGTGTGGGCCGCCCACATCGGGGCCGACCGCCTCGTCGGCTACGGTCTGAAGTACCCGACCGGGTTCAATGACACCCACCTCGACGAGTCCGGTACAGTCCCGTCGAACGATCCCTCGACGCACCACCCTACCGCCGCTCGCTGACTGCGTCAGAACATCGTCAGTTTGTCCCGCCGGTAGAGGTCGAGTTCGCTCACCGTCGAGCCCTCCCGTCCGGCGGCGAACGCGATGGCCTCGGCGACCTCGACCGGTTCGGTGACGTCGCCCTCGTCGTACTGCTCCTTGAACGGCTCCCCTCCCTCGGGGCCGAACTCCGTGCGAACCTCCGAGGGGTTGACGACGGTGACTGCCACGTCGTCGCCGCCGACCTGTGCCGCGACGCTCAGCGCGAACCCCCGGACCCACCACTTCGTCGCCGCGTAAACCGGGTTGAACGGCCGGGGGTACTGACCCGCGAAACTCCCGACGTAGATCAGGTGGCCGGCCGACTCGCGGAGATGTGGCAGGGCCGCCCGGGTGGCGTAGAAGACGCCGTCGACGTTGGTCGCCTGCATCGTCCGGAACTCGTCGTCGGTCATGCTCTCCACGTCGCTGCCCCGCAACAGGCCCGCGTTGTTGACCAGTACGTCCAGTCCGCCGAGTTCTTCGACGGCGGCGTCGACCAGCGCCTCAACCTGGGCGGGATCGCGGACGTCCGTGGAGACCGGGAGCGCCTGGACGTTCTCGTCACGTCTGATCTCGGTGGCGAGTTCTTCGAGTCGCTCCTCTCGACGGGCGGCGAGCACGACGTCAGCACCGTCGCTGGCGAGCGACCGAGCGGTCGCAGATCCGACGCCGGAACTGGCGCCGGTCACGATTGCTACCCGATCATCTAACGGTTGCTCCGTCATACGTAGCGGAATGTCGCCCCTCCACATGTAGCTTCTGACCGTCTCGATGGATCCACGGGCGGAACGCCTCTTCCGGCCGGGCTACCTGACGAATTTGATCGACGAGTGGATTCCTTCCCTCGATGGGGTGGAAACGATGCTTCAGGAGGGAGTGCGCGTCGCCGACGTCGGCTGCGGGCACGGTGCAGCGACGATCATCATGGCGCAGGCCTACCCGAATTCGACATTCGTCGGGTTCGACTACCAAGAGGGTTCGATCGAGGTCGCCCGCTCGCGCGCGGCCGACGCCGGCGTGACCGACCGGGTGAGCTTCGACGTGGCCACGGCCCAAGCGTACGACGGCACCGACTACGGTCTCGTGACGATGTTCGACTGTCTGCACGACATGGGCGATCCGGTCGGGGCCGCAGCCCACGTCCGGGAGACGCTTACGGCGGACGGGACCTGGCTGATCGTCCGCCGGTTCTTCGAAGGGACACAGAGCCGCGATCTTGACGTCGCGCGACGAATAGCGCTGCCGTCTGGAGACAGCCGACGCTGAACGTCGAGGAACTGTCGAGAGATGACAGTAACTACCGTTGAGACGCCGTAACCGGGGCTGTCAGAGTTGAATCTGAGGTCGGTCAGGCCTCGGTCCGGTATCGTTCGCCCGACTCGTCGTAGCGCGCGTCGAGGATGCGGTCGAACTGGTCGCGAGTGAGGTCGACCTCGATCGCACCGAGATTCTCGTCGAGCTGGTCGACGGTTCGCGCCCCCACGATGGGAACACACGTAAATTCGTCGTGTGCCGTTAGCCACCGTATCGCGACCTGCGCCGGTGTCGCGTCGACTTCGCTCGCGACGGCTCGAATCTCGTCGAGGACGTGCCAGCCGCGTGCGGAGACGTACCAATCGTCGAAGTAGTCGTCGATGTCGCCGCGTGATCCGTCCGGCGCTTCGACGTCGTACGTGCCATCGCCGACGCGTTCGTACTTGCCCGTCAGGAACCCGCCTGCCAGCGGCGAATACGGGCAAACCGCGAGGTTCTGGTCTGCACAGACCTCGAGGTAGTCGGCAACGTCCTCGTAGTACGCCGCGTGAAAGAGTGGCTGGGTGACGGTGAACGGTTCGAAGTCGTGAACGTCGGCCTGCCAGAGGCCCTTCGTGAGCTTCCAGGCGGCTGCCGTCGAGAGTCCGACTCGATGCACCTTCCCTGCTGAAACCAGATCGTCGATCGTCCGGAGCGTATCCTCGATGGGCGTCGCGTCATCCCACCGGTGCAGGTACAGAATGTCGAGGTAGTCCGTGTCGAGACGCTCGAGGGAGCCCTCGACCTCTGCCCGGACGTTCTTCCGCGAGAGGTTCTCCTGAAATCGGGATTCCTGTGACCAGTAACACTTCGATGCAATCACGAAGTCCTCGCGGTCACGGTCGGCGAGCCACTCTCCAATCCACCGTTCGCTTCGCCCGTCGCCGTACCCGTTTGCAGTGTCGATGAAGTTTCCACCTCGGTCGGCGAACGCGTCGAGAAGCTCGTGCGCGCTTTCTTTGTCGGTCTCTCTGACCCCGTCGGATTCCTTCCCGAACCGCCACGTGCCCAAGCACAGTTGCGAGACCTGAAGTCCCGTGGAACCGAGTCTTGTGTACTTCACATGCTTCACACGGCAGACCAGTTAGTAAATCCCGGGGACTGTGGCAGCCACTCGTGGGTGACGCCTCGAGCAGCAGAGTGTTCCAGGTGGCTGTCTCTGCCACACTCGCGAGCACCCCGAGCGTCCTCAATTCGGCTCCGCAGGAACCGAGGGATCTGTTACAACTTTCAGTCATAACTACATTCAGCTTTAAAATGTGTTTCTTACAATGGGTGGGGCGATCCTGCGGTAAAGCTGTTTTTAGAGCCACTCCCGGTCAATATCTATCGATCCCAGTTTTTCTTCCTGCGGGGTCATCCAGAAGTTGATTTGGTAAACGTCGACATTTACAGTCGGTGAAGGCCTTCGACGGCAATTTTGAGAATACTCTCAGCCACCTGAATGATAACTTTCAAATCTATCGTAATAACCCTTATATTTGTGTGGGTGTACCACTGGTTTCGCTGTTGCTCTGCGGTCCGAACAGATCGAACGCCGTATAGCGATTCACCGGGGCTAATTTTTAATAACAGACATCTGCCTTTTCCACATAAAAGATATAATTGTTATATTTACCCGTCATCATAGAATATCCGATCTCGTTCGGCCAGACGTATAGATATGACTCAATAGATATCGATTTTTGTGAATTATATTCAGGTTTCAGGAGAATCACTCCATAACTGGTGAACGGTCCACCGGGAGAAACGGTTGTCCTAACCCGACAAACAAAATTATTTTAGGTATTCTGCATTCTTTATGTGTATTGCTCTCGGGTGAGCGAATTCTTCGGTTAGCGTTCTGTGAGAATGGATGTTACCTAGCCCAATACGTGTTATTTTTCTGTTAGTAACTACATGGGCCAGTCGCGTCTCATCGATCGGGAAATGGTGGTAGGCGACCAGCATCGTACGAATCGTCAGGAGTACCCGCTGGTAGGTCGTCCGAAACTGGCACTGTGGTCGCCAGCAGCTCAAGCCGGCGTTCGAGTTGATCCGGCGCGTGTGTGTCGGTCCCGACGACGAACTCGGCCCCTTCCTCCGCGAAGATGAGGAGCACGTCGGGGTGGGGATGAATTGTCCCGTACTCCCGTCGAGGTGCCCAGCGTTGATAGAGTTACGAGCGCATACACCCGTCTTCAGGCGCGGGAGGAGGTCAAGACGTCCTGCCAGAAGTCGTAATTCTCCTTGGCGTGGACGAGGGGGAGTTCGGTTTGGTTCTCGATTTCGATGGTGTAGTGTCCGTCGAACCCGACGTCTTCGAGGGCCTCGTACACCGCGTTGAAGTCGATGATGCCCTTGCCCAGGTCGGTGAACGAACGGAAGTAATTGATGACGTTATCGAGGTGGAAGTCCCCCTCAGTGAGAGCGTCGCGATTGAGTGCGAAGTCTTTCACTGGGTCGACGTCCTTGAGGTGGACGTAGGCGATATCGTCCGCGAAGCGTTCGATGCCATCGGTAACGTCCCCCGCCGGGAAGTTATCGCCGTATGGGTAGTAGTGGGCCGTGTCGAAGAGGAGTTCGAGATCGCCTACAGAGTCGAGGATGGCCCGCGTCTCGTCGTTCTGTTCGACGACGGTCGCGCCGTGGTGGTGTATCAGCGGTCGAATGCCGTGGTCAGTGGCAGCGTCGGCCATGCGACCGGTCCAGGTCTCGAGCGTCTGCTGGTCGACGCGGCCTCGCTGGGGTGGAAGTAGACCGACGAACTCGGCGCCAAGGTCAGCAATCATCGACATGTCATCGACCATCCGGTCGACGGCTTCCTCCTCCTCGGTCCACTCCGCCATCACGTTGTATATTTCTATTTCGTACTCCTCGGTCCAGGCCTTGACGTTGTCCGGCCCTGCCGAGCGAATCTTCTCGATGCCAATCTCGACGCCGTCGTAACGGCAGGCGCTGATGTCACCGAGAGCCGCTTCGATGTCCTCGGCGTTGTACATCATCGTCGTGTAGCCGACTCCCATACCGAATTGGTTCTCAGCCGTCCGAAAAATACTTTCGGGGTTGGAGCCAGCCCCGACGAGAAAACTTGGCTCGACGAGACAGCACCAGACCATGGTGCACCGGACGAACCCACTCGCTGTGCCTCCGCAGTCAACCAACACAGTCACGACAGGCACTTCCGAGTTGGGGATGATTGACTGGGTAGTACTACCGAACACCGCTTCGCCGGCCGGCGTGCGGCGATGGCCGCCGATAACCAGGTACCGTGGCTCGATGTCCTCCGTCACCGAGAGAATACTCTCCCTCGGTCCGCCGGCCCGGCCGATACCGGACACCCGCCCCTCGTCGTAGTCCTCAGCAAGATCGTAGGCGGTCCTGATAACCGGGTTCGAATAGTGCTTTTCGCCAATGGCAGCCAGGATGACCAGACGTCTATCCGGTACACGGAGGACTACATTTTTCGTCCAAGAACGGCTTGCGAGGCGCTTCCAGCCACTCGCCAGCCGGGACGGCGGTCGACTGCCCAGGGTCTTGCCAGCGGCAGCGGCGACACAACTCATATATTGGAGGCGGGAGACTGCTTCATATCGGACAACCAGTGGAGACAACTGGCAAGTGCATACAACCATGAAAGCAGCACGCCTCTACGGAGAAAGCGACATTCGCATCGACGAGGACGTACCTGACAATACCGTCGGCCCGGGCGACGTCCGCATCAACGTCGACACCTGTGGTATCTGTGGCTCTGACCTACACGAGTTCAGAAATCCCGACGCCACCCCAGCCGAGACACATCCACAGACCGGCGCGAAACGGCCGGTGGTCATCGGCCACGAGTTTAGCGGGGTCGTCAGCGAAGTCGGCGAGGACGTAACGCGACTCTCGGTGGGCGATCCGGTCGCCGTCCACCCCAACATCCCCTGCTACGAGTGTGTCTACTGCGAAGACGGCGAGTACAACCGGTGTGAGAACGTCGTTTCGATCGGCTTTCATACCGGAACCGGTGGATTCGGAGAGACCACGGTAATCCCCCAGGAACACGCCCACGTCCTCCCCAATGGGATTGAACTCTGGGAGGGGGCGCTCGTCGAGCCACTGGCCGTCGGTCTCCATGCCGTCCGCCGGTCCAGTTTCGATTCGGGCGACACCGTGGCCGTCTTCGGCGGTGGGCCGATCGGACTCACGACGGTTCGTGCAGCCAGGGCCGCTGGCGCAAAGCAAGTGTTCGTCTCTGAACCCAACGAGCATCGTCGCGCGAAAGCAGCCGAACTCGGTGCCGACGTCACGATCGATCCCTTCGAAGAGGACGCCGAGGAAATCATCAAAAGAGCTACCGAGGGCGGCGTCGAGGCTGCCTTCGAGTTCGCCGGCGCCGAACCGGCGTTCAACGCCGCAGTGCGAAGCACGAGACGTGGTGGTTCGATTACCGTGGGGAGCCTCACTGACGGAGAGATCAGTACCGACATGGCCGAGATTGTCATGAAAGAGCGGACAGTCACAGGAACCTTCTGCTATGGCTTCCCCCCGCGATCATTCCGGACCGAGTTCGACGCCATCATCGAGGCAATCGACCGTGGTGACGTCGACACCGAGGCGTTCGTGACCGGGCGCATCTCACTCGACGACCTCGTCGAAGAGGGATACGAACAATTGCTCGACCCGGAGACGGAACACGTTAAGATCCTGGTAGAGCCTTGACATCCTCCCCGCCCTGAAGGGCGAGGATTCCCACGGCACGGCACCGCTGAGTTGGGATGTTTACGGTTTGTAGCCGCCCCGAGGGCCGACTACTGGCTGTGCCAACCAGCCGTTACTCCTATCCCGACGTGGGATTCGGAGATACTTGCGTTCCGCACCCCGCGTTCCGGTACAGAAGGGGGTGCCTTCTGCGTGGAATCGGGGACTCCCGATATTGTCCGATTAGTCGGGCGGTCAGGCCGCCTCGGATACTTATTGATACGATGACGAACTACGTAAAACATCCGTTCAACACGTCGAACGTGGTTTGTGGAAGGCTTGTCGGATTCATCCCCGCCCTAAAGGGCGGGGCTTTCTCCTTGAATCAGGTAAGGACCGGACTCGTCGGGCGTTTGCAGCCCGTTATCGTTCTGTCGAATCCGGATACACGTACGACGGTTCGAGGTCTTCCTCGCCGCCCATTAGCGTCTCGAAGTACAGCCCATCTAGGTGATCCGTTGTGTCGAAGTATATGTAATCCCGGTCGTGCCACTGGCCGCGCTGCACGATGGGGATGCCGGCACCATCGAAGGCGTCCATGACTGCAGGGGTATCCTCGAACTCGAAGCAGGCGATGTGGTGAATCCCCTCGCCGTGCTCGTCAAGGAAGTCCTGGTGGACCGACTTTCCGCTGGTCGGTTCGATGAACTCCACTTCGAGATCACCGATTGACGTGTAGCCGATGGCGAACGAACACTCCGTTTTCTCGCCGTCGTAGAACATGTCCCTGTGTTCGGGCGGTTCGACGTGGTGGACCTCCCATGGTCCGAACCCGAGGACACGTCGGTAACGTTCCATCGCTTCGTCGAGATCTGCGACGACCCACGCAATCTGGCTGATTGCGGGCGCTTCGATCGCTAGTTCTGGGACTGCAAGGTCCATGCTAGTCAGTGGCGTAACAACGATAAAAAATTGTGCCGGTCCACTGGGAGCTCTCCGATGGACTCCTGAACCCCGTCATTGGCCATGATTGCTGACCCCAGCACGTCGGGGTCAGTGAGATTCAACTCAAAGCGACACGCGCCGGCCCGCCTCGTGGCTCTCCTGGACCGCGTCGACGACACGTTCTGTCCGGAGGGCGTCGGCGAACCCGGGCGCAAAACTGTTCTTGCCGTCGATCGCTCGCAGGAATTCGAGGGTTTCGTGAACGAAGGTATGTTCCCACCCGATGCCGTGGCCCGGTGGCCACCAGGCGTCCATGTAGGGATCGTCGTCTCGCGTGACGTTGATCCTCTGGAACCCACGGTCGTCCGGGAGCTGGACCTGGAGTTCGTTCATCCGGGAACAGTCGAATCGCACCGCCCCCTCGGAGCCGATGAGTTCGATGGCGTTCGTGTTGTCGTGACCGACCGCGACGCGGGACCCTTCCATCATCCCCTGGATGCCAGACTCGAAGGTGAAGTGGGCGGTGTAGAGGTCGTCGTTGGTAACCTGACGACGGTCGTCGCTGTCCGCGACGGTGCGCTCCTCGATGACGGTCAAGAGCCGACCGCTGACGTCCACGATATCCCCAACCAGCCAGCGGGCGAGGTCAATCGTGTGCGATCCCACGTCCGCGAGCGCGCCAGGCCCCGCCAGGTCGCTATCGTTCCGCCAGGACCAGGGGTCGGTCGCGTCAGCCTGCCAGTTCTGTAGATACTGCCCTCGGAAGTACCGGATATCGCCTAGTAACCCTTCATCGACGAACTCTTTCATCAGGCGGAGTGCGGGGACAAAACGGTAGTTGTAGCCACACGCGGCGACGGCATCAGATTCCGCCGCGGCTGCGACCATACGTTCGGCTTCCGTCTGTGTGCGTGCAAGCGGTTTTTCACAGAGGACGTGAACCCCCGATTCGAGCGCGGCGATCGTCGGTTCGGCGTGGAGGTTAGGTGGACCGAGGTTGTAGAGGACGTCCACCGCGTCGACGACCTCGCGCCAGTCCGTCGTGGTTCGATCGAACCCCAGCCTGTCGGCGGCAGCCGCCAACGATTCTTCGTTCCGGCCCGCGATGATTGATCGATTCGTCCGTTGGGTCTCCGGGAAGAACATCGGTAGGCGAGCGAGCGCGTTTGCGTGGGCCTCGCCCATCATGCCATAGCCGATGAACCCGACGTCGAGTGTCATCGCTGCGATTCCCCTAGTGTTGGCTGGGCAACCGAGAGCGCAGCGCAGTCGATGCAATTGTCGGTTGACCCCTGATCATATACTGATGCCATGAGTGTTCGTCGAATGGTCTTCGACGGATGAATAATGCTGCGGCAGTGGATAAAAAGGTGACTGGCAGTAGGCCCCTGCTCGTCCGCCGGCAATCTATCCCCTCTGACTCGGTAACATGGACTAACCAGGGGGGCGAAACGGGTCGTGCTGCTCGATTTTGATGTTGTGACGATAACTGTGGATGTGATCCCTGACGGGGGAAGACGAAGGAGCGTCTCGAATCCATCTTCACGGAAATCTGTGAAGACAAGGGCCTCGGACTTGTCGAGTGCGAGGTCATGCCCGGCCACGTCCAGCTGTTCATCAGAAGTTCACCGAAAAATGCCCCCGTCCCTCATCGTCAACTGGGTCAAGGGCATCTCGGCGCGGAAGTACAATCATCCTCAAACGGCGAGGCAAGCTTTATATAATGGACGATTGAGTAAATTAGTTATGAGTGTGGAGACCAGGTCCACAATTGTCAATAGAATCACTAGTCCAGTGCTCCAGTACCTGATCAGGTACCCAGTACTCGCGGCGATACTGACATGGGTGGGAGTGACTGGCCTGTTCATTATTCTGAATCCGGACGTGATGACCCGGGCAGGCATCTGGGGGAACGTCTTCCGTCAGACGGCCTTGGTTGGCCCGGTCGCAATCATGGTCGCCGTGTTGATGATCGGTGGGGACTTCGACATGACCGTCGGGGCGAACTACGCGCTGTCGGCCATGTTCTTCATCTGGCTCGCCAACCAGGGAATCAGCCCGGCCATCTCGATCTTCGTGACGCTCGGGGTTGGGGCTGCCATTGGCCTCATGAACGGCATCTTGGTGACAGCCACCGGCATTCATTCGTTCATCATCACCCTCGGTGGGTGGTTCTCTATCAGGGGCGCATTGCTGTTGGTATTTAGTGGAAGTGCTAGACTGGAAAACGAAGCCCCGATCATGGAGATCTTCAGCTACGAATTCGGCTCCAATTTCGAGTCGGTTATCCTGTGGATGTTGCTCATCCTGGCTGGCGCGCTTTATCTGGTCCACCGAACCACCTACGGGAACCATCTCTTTGCTGTCGGGAGCAATCGTGATTCAGCACGTGCACGAGGGATCAGGGTCACCCGGACTCGTGTCATCGCATTCATGCTGACCGGGATGGCTGCGGCGTTCAGCGCACTCATGCACGTTGCCAGATTCGAATCGGCCCGGCCGGTATTGCAGATGGAACTGCCGCTGGTGGCAATTGCGGCGGCCGTCCTCGGTGGCTGTGCGCTGTTCGGTGGGCGTGGGAGTCCGAACGCTGGGTTCTTCGGTGCACTCACTTTCGGGACGTTCCAGGCTGGACTCATCGCTGCCGGCGCAAGTACGTCCTGGTACGAATTCTTTGTCGGCATCGTGCTCGTCGCGGCAGTGATATTCAACCGATACATCTCGCGGCTGCGAGAGGAATACCGGTGAGACCAATGTCAGACAATACCCCCCTACTTCAGCTGAAGAACATCAAGAAGAACTTCGGATCGATTCAGGCACTCAAAGGCGTCTCACTCGACGTCGATCGCGGTGAGATCCTCGCGCTCGTCGGCGACAATGGCGCCGGGAAGAGCACCCTGATCAAGAGCATCGTCGGCTACCACAAGCCTACTTCCGGTGAGATCTGGTGGAAAGGCGTGCAGGTTCACTTCGACAATCCGGACGAGGCACTCGATCAGGGGATCAGCGTGGTCTACCAAGACATGGAACTGATTCCATCGCTGACGGTTGCCCGGAACCTGTTCCTCGGTAAGGAACCGACGACGCGCTTTGGTCAACTGGACTTCGACTTGATGTACGAGGAGACGAAGGAAGTGCTCGAAGAGATCGGCCTCTCGTCGATGAACGACCCCAATCTGCCGGCCGAGAACCTCTCCGGCGGTGAAGCACAGAGCATCAAGATCGGCCGAGCACTACACTTCGACGCGGACCTGTTGATCCTCGACGAACCGTTGCGAAATCTCTCGGTCAAGGAATCCGAGAAGGTCCTTGAGACAGTTCAGCGGACGAAAGAACGGGGCATCGGAATTATCTACATCTCACACAACATCTTCAACGCCTACGAGGTCGCCGATCGGATCCACCTTCTCGATGCTGGCCAGACAGTGGACGAGTTCCAGAAAGAGGAAATCGCGGGGCCGAAGGAGTTGATCGACAAGATGAAAACTGTGGCAACGCGCGAAACAACTCAGTAACCGCGCCCGTTCTGCACCCGTTCCGATTTTGTGCCCGTTCCCCTCGATAATCGTTCCCGTCGATTCCAGGGCTCGAGCCGGACGTGCAGACGAACTCGGTCAGGAGGTCGGTGGACTCCCTGGTTATGGTGGTCCGTTGTATAGCCGGGGCGGATATTGACAGACCCCTATAAATAACCACAATATTTATATAACCTTGTCCAGTGCTATCATACGGACATGACTTGGAGGCAGACAGCGGACAGTTTTGAGTACGAACACGGTGCAGTGAACCGCCGAAAGATGCTGGCAGCGACCGGGGCCGCCGGCCTTGCCAGTCTCGCCGGGTGCAGCAGCTTCCTCGGCGGAAACGGAGACGGTAATGGTGGCAACCAAAATAACGGGGGCTCGGGCGGGCAGGCCGGCGACGTCTCGATCCGGTACATTCCCCATGGCGCCCCTGGCCAGGACCCGTTCTGGGAGGCCCAGGGCGCAGGGTGGGACCTCGCCGTCGAGCAACTCGGCGTTGAGGCCTCGTATCAGGGGCCGCAGGACTCCTCAGATTTCACCCAGCAAGTATCCAACATCGAAACGGCAATCGACAGCGGCGTCGACGCCATCGCCGTGACCCTTCCCGACCCACCACAGTTCCAGGAGGCACTCCAGCGGGCCGCGGAGAACGACGTCTACGTAATCGTCACGAACGTCACCGAAACGGGCGAGAAGACGATGCCATGGCACGGCTACGTCGGCCAGAACGAGGCGGTCGTCGGCGAGGAACTCGCGACGCAGGTCCTGCCGCTGTACCAGGAAACCGCCGGGTCGGCGTTAGGCGGGGCAGTAATCCTCAACCACGACCCCGGGCACTCCGCGCTCGCGCTTCGACAGGAAGGGATCGAGAAGGTCCTCGATAACAACAACATCACCCACGACTGGATCGAGGTGCCGTCGGGTGACCCATCGGGCGTCATCAACAGCCTCGCCAGCCACTACTCGAGCAACGAGGGCGTTTCGATGGTGTTCTCGCTCGGCCCGACGGCCGGCGATCCGGCGATTGACTTCATCGAAGAGGAAGGTCTCCAAGAAGAATTGTACCATGCAGGTGTCGACATCTCTGCTGACCAAGCCGAGGCTATCAACGAAGGCTATAACCTCGCACAGGTCATCCAGCAACCGGCCCTGCAGGCCTACCTCGCCGCCCACTACCTCGTCGCCCACGAGCAGTGGGGAATCCTGACGCCCAGCCACACTCCGACCGGCCCGACCTTCGTCCACGCGGGCAACGTTGGCTCCGTCCAGAAACAGATTGACGAGTTCAACGTCGCGTAAGCGGCCCGATGCTCGGCAACTGGTGAATTTTCGATCCATATTTTTAGGTGTCGACCCGCGAGTCGAGTGTCTCGTCTACGCGCCCATCAAAGCCAATCGAGGGTGGCGACTACATATATGGTCTTCCGGACTGAAGCGGTATCTGTCGCGGCCAGCGGCACAACTACTATGATACGACGATCACTGTGTCTCGAGATGGTCTACCAGGAGCGCCCATTCCTCGAACGGATCGATCGGGCGGCAGAGCTCGGCGTAGACGCCGTCGAGTTCTGGGAGTGGACGAACAAGGACCTCGACGCGGTGCAGGCACGCATCGACAAGCACGACCTCGATTTGGTCGGGATGGTCGGCGCCGGCACCGAGGATCCAGACCTCACGGATCCCAACCAGCGCGAGCAGGCCATCGCTACGATCGAAGATTCGATTGCGACCGCGAAGGAAATCGGTCGGCCGAACCTCATGGTCTTGAGCGGTCAGGCCCAAGCCGACATGGATCGGGCAAGCCAACACGAATCGGTCGTCAGCGTCCTCGAGGAGGTGACGTCAACGGCCAAAGCCGCGGACGTCACACTCTTACTCGAACCACTGAACACCGCGGTCGACCATCCGAACCACTTTCTGGAAACTTCGACCGAGGGCTACGAAATTTTAGACGAGGTCGATAGTCCAGCACTCGAACTTCTGTTCGACATCTACCACCAGCAGGTCTCGGAGGGGAATATAATTGAGAACATGACGAACCATATCGACCGCATCGGTCATGTCCATGTCGCGGACGTGCCCGGCCGCCACGAACCCGGCGACGGGGAACTGCATTACGAGAACATCCTCCGAGCCATAGACCAGGCGGGATATGAGGGGTACGTGGGCTACGAGTTCGAGCCAGCGGAAGACTCCGACGACGCGATCCGCAGTATCTGGGAAGAGTGAGGGACGAAGGGGCAGTCAGTCCATCTTTTCGTGCTCGCGGACGGCGTCCCAATCGAGCTCGATTCCCAGCCCTGGGCCGTCCGGCACGTCCATCCGCCCGTTTTGAATCAGATCGTCGCCGACGACCAGGTCCTCCCACCATTCGACTTCGCGGGCGTGGTATTCAAGGCCGTAGAAGTTCGGTACCGTCGCGCCAACGTGAGCCGTCGCGATGGTCGCAACCGGACTGCCGATGTTGTGGGGGACGAGGGTCTGGTAGTAGGCCTCGGCCATATCTGCGATCTTCTTCGTCTCGGCGATGCCACCTGTCTTCGGTACGTCTGGAGCAAGGAAATCGACGGACTGGTCTTCGATTAGGTCACGGAAGCCGTGGCGACCGTAGCGGTTCTCGCCGGTCAGCAGCGGCGTGTCGACACGCCGACGGAGTTCGGTCATCGCATCGGTGTTCTCCGGCGGGATCGGGTCCTCGACCCAGGCCAGATTATACGGCTCAACGGCTTCACAGATGCGAGCGGCGGTCTCGGGGTTGAAGTTCCAGTGGAGGTCGACCGCGATCTCTGCGTCGTGGCCAATCTCGTCCGTGACGGCCTCGACGATTCGACGCTTGTGCTCGATCTCCGGCGGGTCGAAGTGGCGTGCCTTCCGGTTGATGTCGCGGCCAGAGGGAACGTCAAGGTCGAACTTGACGACGTCGAAGCCATCATCGACGGCTGCGCGTGCGGCCGCCGCGTACGCTTCCGGCTCGTACGCGGACGCTTCCTGCCCTTCGTCGGCGGAGGTGACCATCGCCTCGCCAGCGTGGCAGTCTGCGTAGACCAAAACGTTCTCTCGCATCTTGCCGCCCAGCAACTGGTAGATGGGCTGATCGAGGAGTTTGCCGGCGGCGTCCCAGAGGGCGATTTCGACACCACTGATGGCGATGGTGCCAACGCCCTGCTGGGAGCCACGCCCGGAGAGGCTCACACGCATGAGGTTGTACAGCCGTTCGACGTCGGTGGGGTCCTGTCCGACGAGGATCGGTTCGATATAGTCGGTGATGATCTCGTGGACGCCCGGCGAGGGGTAAGCCTCTCCGATGCCGGTCACCCCGGCGTCGGTCTCGAGGGTGACGATCGTCCAGGGGAAGTTGCCGTCGACTACCATCGTATCGATGCCTGTAATCTCGGCCACCGGGCCCTCCTCACGCTCGGGTTGTTCGTCGAAGTCGGCCCAGTTGGTCGCCGCCAGCGTCGCTCCAAAATCTTGGTACATACTATCAGTGACTCAGTAGTCGCCAATCAAGCTTTTGCTATCCACGTGCCGGAAAAGATCGGCGATCAGCCGAACGTCGTCCCGGGCCTCTGTGAACGGCGTCAGGACCTCACGTTCACCCTGAACGACGCCGATGAAGTGTTCGATCTCCGCCTTGAACGGTTCGTCGTAGGAGGGTGTCCGTGTCTCGTCGGAGATAGATTCGACGCCACGTTTGACCCGTAACTCCGTCGGCGAGTTCTTGATGAAGGGATTGGACCACTCCAGTCGCACCATCCCTTCGGCCGTGTCGACGCGGAGCCACTCCTCGAACCAATTTCGCTCGGAAAGCCCCGACTCCAGTGTACAGCGCACGCCGTCTTCGTAGACGAGATGGGCGGTCGCGTACCTGCCGTCGGCGTAGAGGTCGACGTGGTCGATGCGCTCAACGTCGCCGAAGATGCCACGAAGGACGTTCACGTCGTGGCAGATGTGTTCGAGGTGCCAGTGGTAGTCGTCAGCGCGGTCCTCATCCTCGGTCGCCACTGCCGCCAGGGAGTCCGCGCGCTGTTTTGCCATGCTCTGGGCGATCACGTCGTCGGGGACATCACCCGTGACTAGATCGTAAACTTCGTCGATGATGCGACCGTGGTCAGGGTCGACGTCGTAGGCAGTGACCGTATCGATGGCATCGAGATCCCCGATCTCGTCTTGTGCGTCCTGGTACGCCGGATCGTACCGTTTCATATAAGCGACCATAGCGGTTGCATTCGACGCCTCGGCGGCCGCCACCATCCGGTCGGCGTCCTCGATGGAGACCGAGAGCGGTTTCTCGACGAGCGTGTGGATGTCCGCCTCAAGCGTTCGTTCGACGACGTCGACGTGCTGGTTGGGCGGTGTCAGCACGATAGCGGCATCGAGTTCATCGCCGAGTGCCGCGATCATGTCTTCAGCGCTCGCGAAGACGTTGTCCACGTTGTACCGCTCGGCCAGTCGTTTAGCGCGGTCGACCGCGGGGTCGGCCAGCGCGTGGAGGTCCGCCTCGGGGATCTCCTCCACGTATGGAATGTGCATAATTTGGGCGATCGTACCACAGCCGATGATACCGAATTGCATTCATCCATCTTATCGACCATCCGGTATTATATGTACCGATAGTGGGGGAATCAGGCGTTTACCCGGCTGGCGGTCCAGTTTCGTGGTAACTTCCCTCAAGCTTTTAAACGTTGAGAATGTTCCTATTCGTAATGACCCCGGCCATACGAATGTATAGTAAGTACCATCCGCAGAACGTTCACCAGTCGACGTGGGTTCCAGCATGAAGAAGAACCACGTGAAGAAGGCCATCGAAGCCAACGATTCACCCCTGGGAACGTGGATCTCCATCGGCCACCCAACAATCGCGGAGGCCGCTGCGGGCCTCGATCTCGACTTCGTGCTGGTAGACATGGAACACACGACGATGGGACTCGAGACGGTCGAGACGATGGCCAGGGCCGTCGACGCTGCACAGACCAAGACCAACATGGTGGTACGTGCCCCCTGGAACGATCCCGTCCAGTTGAAACGCCTGGTCGACATCGGGGTCGCCGGCGTAATGGTCCCAATGGTCGGCTCCGCCGAGGAAGCGGAGCAACTCGTCGAGGCGATTCGCTATCCGCCGGATGGTATCCGGGGCATCGCCGGGAGTCGTGCCACCGACTTCGGACGTAACTTCGAGGAGTACGTTACCAACGCGAACGGCTCGATTCTGACAATCGCCCAGATCGAAACGAAAGCCGGCCTCGACAACGCCGATGAGATTGCGGCGGTCGACGGTATCGACGCGCTGTTCGTGGGGCCAGCCGACCTCTCGGGTGCGCTCGATCTCTTCGGGGACTGGGAGAGCGAGGCGTTTCAGGACGCACTGAAACGGATCGTCGCGGCCGGCGATGCCGCCGACACGCCGGTCGGGACGCTCACCCTCGACATCGAGACCATCGAGGTGCGC
The DNA here is from genome assembly GCF_051207415.1 of Haloarchaeobius marinus. Lineage (NCBI taxonomy): Archaea > Methanobacteriati > Methanobacteriota > Halobacteria > Halobacteriales > Halorubellaceae > Haloarchaeobius > Haloarchaeobius marinus. The sequence goes on from NZ_JBPKGD010000006.1 coordinate 67,537, forward strand.
GTCGAACAGGAGTTCGACTTTCTCATCGCGGGGAAGGACGTCTCGTTACTGATGGACGGCATCGAGGAACGGACCGACACCTACCGAAATGCCCTCGACCTCATTGCCTCGGCCGAAGACGACTGAGCCGCGTTCTTCACACCGCTGACTTCAATTCTATCCCCCGATGAGCAGTGCATCTAACGAGTCAAAGTCGACGGAACGCGGCGGTAGGGCGCTATCCGCTGCCGTTCTACTGGATGGTCTGAATCGTCGTCTCCCCGTAACACAGCTACCCGATCCGCACCGTGACGTGGCAGCCGCCGAACGTCTCCCTTATCGATCAGCAAGGTACTCGCATCCGACCGTGGGCGCTCGCTAGTCGACACCCGGCGAAGGTAAATTTATACAGTTAACGGGCCTTGTACCGGTAAATGGCCGATTCAACAGGAGAGAGAACTGTCGCGGTCACTGCGGGAAGCGCGTTCGATCTCGAGATCGAGCGGGCGGTGTTCGAAGGGATGGACGTGAGGTTGCAACCAGTGGACGTCGAGTCGACGGACGATCTGATCGCGGAACTTGCGAACGTCGACGCCGTTATCGACAGACTGCTGGCCGCGCCATATACGACGGACGTAATCGATGCGCTCGGCCAGTGTGCGGTCATCGCTCGCTGTGGGATCGGTATCGATGGAATCGACGTCGAGCGCGCCACTGAACGCGGGATCCTCGTGTCGAACGTACCGGTGTATTGCCAGGACGAAGTGTCGGAGCACGCGATCCTGCTACTACTCGCACTAGAGCGAACTCTCGTCGAGTACGACGCGGCACTAAAAGACGGCACGTGGGCACAGGAGTTACCCACACAGGAGATCCACCGCCTTCGCGGACAGACGATGGGACTGGTCGCGTTCGGGACCATCGCACGTCTCGTCGCCGAGAAGGCACGGGCGTTCGGGATGAATGTCATCGCGTCCGACCCCTACGTCGACGCTGGGGAGATGGCCGAGGAAGGCGTCGAAAAGATCGATTTCGAGGAATTACTCCGCGTCGCTGACGTCGTTTCGTTGCACGCGCCCCTGAACGAAGAAACGAAGGGAATCATCGACATCGACGCGTTCGAGCGTATGAAGGACTCGGCGGTCCTGATTAACGTCGCTCGTGGGGGTCTCGTCGTCGAGGACGATCTCGTGACCGCACTCCGGCAAGACGAGATTGGTGGTGCGGGGTTGGACGTGTTCGAGGAGGAGCCTGCCAACCAACGTGGGGAGTTCACGCCATTCAAGAGCCCGTTGCAGGAGTTGGAAAACGTCGTCCTCACGCCACACATCGCGTGGTTCTCCCGTGAAGCCGACGAGGATCGACGCCGCACTGCGGCCCACGATGTCCGGCACGTCCTTGAGGGCGGGGTGCCGGAGAACGTGGTGAACGATCCGTACTGATCCCGGTCCGCATTCGCGGGCGGTGGGCAGTTACAGTGACGGAATAACGTCGTCGCCCATGACTTCGAAGAACCGTTCGGGCTCCGGGCTGGTGTTGCCCAAGATAATTCGGTCGAAACCCATCTCGGCGTACTCCTCTAGCTGGGCCGCGATTGCGGCGGGGTCGTCGGCGATCAGGAACTTGTGTTCGATCTCGTCGCGCGTTGCCTGCTGGCCCACTGCCTCGATCTCCTTCGGATTGGAGAGACCACGGTCGAAGACGTCTTGGGTGGCTGCCCACCAGGGCTTCGTCGCCTCGTAGGCAGTGTCGTAGTCCTCGTGATAGGAGGCAGTGACGAGCAGCGACGTCTCGATTGCGTCGGGATCGCGACCAGCCTCCTCGGTGTATCGACGGACCGCGGGGTATAGTCTATCGGTGAACTCCGTTCCTTTCAGAACCGTAATGAAGCCGTCCCCGTATTCACTCGTCAGTGATGCCGTGGTAGGTCCGTTGGCGGCGACGTGGACCTCCGGAGGGGTCTCCGGTTTCGTGTAGAGACGAGCGTCCTCTAGACGGTAGAATTCGCCGTCGTAGTCGACGAAATCGTCGGATTCCCATAGCAAGTGGAAAATCTCCAGGGACTCCTCGAGGCGCTGTCGGCGCTCGGGATATTCGGGCCATGGAAACCCCAGCGGCTTCTCGTTCATCGCCTCACCGGTGCTGACTCCAAGGACGACGGTCTCGTCGTGCATGACCTGCAGGGTGGCAAACGCCTGCGCTATCAGCCCTGGGTGATAGTGACCGGTCGTCGGCGTCACGCAGGTCCCGATCGGGAGGTCGATTCGTTCCGTGGCAGCGCCCAGCCACGACCACGCGAAGCCTGATGATCCCTGACTGTGGAACCAGGGATGGAAGTGATCAGAGGTCCAGATCATGTCGAATCCCGCCTGCTCGGCCAGGTCCGCGTACTGCAGTAACTCGTCCGGTTCGTACTGTTCCTGGTGGGCGTCGTAATCGATCGCGACCATACTACAGACTCGGAGTGTGGCGTGAAAACAATTATCGTCGCTGCACATCCCGACTGGCTACCGCCCGCGGTCGCTCCCCTTCAGTCGTCACCGGCAGATTCCCTGCCCTCCGCGTCGGCATCGTCCCGCTCGGCAGACTCGTAGACTTCGCTCAACCCGAGAAGATGCCACGCTCCGGTCATAATGCCGCCGGTCTCGGTCCTGTCACGCTGGCCGACTGTCTCGACCGGGTCCGGACCGTCGTATTGGACCATCTTGGAGTGGATGGCGTCGAGGTCGTCCGGTTCGTATACGAAGACGAACGGTACGTCCCGCGAAAAGCGTCCGCGGCGTCGTACCGGCTGAAGGAACTCCGGGAGTGCACGGGCCCGCCCCGTGCGAGGATCGATCAGCTGTACCAGCGAGTGATCTCGATTGTCTTGTCGGTGTAGAAGTTCACCGCGTCCTCGCCCTGGGCGTGAAGGTCGCCGAAGAACGAGTCCTTAGTCCCACCGAAGTGGAAAAATCCCATGGGTGCACAGACGCCGACATTGATGCCGATGTTACCGGCATCGACCTCATAGCGGTACTGTCGGGCCTCGGCGCCGTTCTCGGTGTAGATGCTCGAGGCGTTGCCGTAGTTGGTGCCGTTTACCAACTCGATGGCGTCATCCAGGGTGTCAAGATGGGCAAGACAGAGGACCGGCCCGAAGATCTCCGCCTGGGCAATCTCCATGTCGCCGGTGACGTCGGCAAGCAGTGTCGGCCCCATGAAGTTGCCTTCGGGGTACTCGGGGTGCTCGAAGTCGCGACCGTCGACGACGAGTTCGGCGCCCTCATCGACGGCGTTATCGATCATGTCCGTAACCCGCTCGCGTGATTCGGCGGTGATCAGCGGGGCGATGTCGGTCTCCTCGTCGAGACCGTTCCCGACGGTCAGGTCGTCGACGGCGTGGAGCAGTCGGTCGTAGAGATCGTCGTAGACGTCGCCGACTCCGACGACCACGTCGTTGGCGAGACAGCGCTGGCCGGCGTTGCCGTAGACCGAGCCAATCAGATTCGGCACGGCGGCGTCGAGTTCAGCGTGGTCCGTGACGACGGCGTAGTTCTTTGCGCCTCCCTGTGCCTGAACTCGCTTGCCGTGTTCCGCCGCTGTCTCGTAGATGTGGCGGGCAATCGGCGTACTTCCGACGAAGGAGACGCCCTCGATATCCCCGTGTTCGAGGAGTGCGTTGACGGTGTCGACGCCCCCGTTGACGAGGTTGACGACCCCGTCAGGGAAGTTCGCGGCCTCGACGGCCTCGAAGATGATCTGTGAGCTCAGTGGTACCTTCTCGCTAGGCTTGAGGATGAACGTGTTACCGGTCGCCACGGCGTACGGCAGGAACCACAGGGGTATCATTGCCGGGAAGTTAAACGGCGTAATCGCAGTAAACACGCCAAGTGGTTGACGGACGGCCGTCTCGTCGATATCGCGGGCGACGTCCTCGACGTTACCGCTGCCCTCTCGTAACATATTCGGGATGCCGGTCGCGACGTCGACGTTCTCGATGCCACGCTGGATCTCACCGCGGGCTTCGTCGAGATTCTTCCCGTGTTCCATCGTGAGCGCGTGGGCGAGTTCCTCCGTTCGGTCCTCGAGTTCTCGCTTCAGGTCGAAGACGTACTGGACGCGCTCGGCGGCGGGCGTCCGTCGCCACTCCACGAAGGCCTCGTTCGCAGCCTGGACGGCCTCGTCGACGTCCTCAACCGTCGAGAAGCCCACCCGGGCGAGGTCATCGGTCGTCGCTGGGTTGACGACGGCCTGTCCTTCGTCACCGGTGGGATCGACCCATTCGCCGCCGACGTAATTGTTCACCGTGTCGGGGATTGCGGTCGCTTCTGACAACCGCTTTCGCTGGCTCGTCATACACGATAATTTCCTTTCCATAGTTATATATGTGTTATGCAATCCCGAGTTGCCCCTCCTCCGCGAGCGTAAACTGCCATACTGGGGGAGCTGACAAGGTGGTATGGATTGCTTCTGAATTACTGTCCATGGGACCGGTCAGCTTCCACTTCACGGAGGACACAGTGATTGTGACCGGCAGCAGTTCCGGCATCGGACGAAGCGATCGCGGAGGAGTCGGCTCCGGTGTGGACGAGAAAAGGGCGGCCGTCGAGGCCGGCGACCTCAAAATAGCCATACCGCTGAATCGACCGGGCTACCCAGTACCTATCGCTCCGACCGTCCTCGTTCTCGCTAGCGACACCGCAGACTACGTGACCGGCGAACTGGTCTACGTCGATGGCGGGTAGACTACCTACTGAGGCTGACCCATACAGTTAAAAGTCGGCGGGTGGTGGTCTCTCGCATGCGAGCACTCGTACTTGATGCGGAGTGGAACCCAAGGGACGACTACGAACTGTCTCCCGAGGAAAGCGAGACGCACAAGGCGATGAATAGCGGCCAAGTCTGGCAACACCCGGAACTGCGTGTCGAGGAGTGCGAGCGTCCAGAACCCGACGACGACGAGGTGCTCGTCCGGGTCCGCTGTACCGGCGTCTGTGGCAGCGACGTCGCCATGACTGAAACTGACGACGACGGCTACATGCACTACTCGGCATACACGCGGTATCCGAACGTGATTGGTCACGAGTTCGTAGGCGACGTCGTCGAGACCGGTGCTGACGTCGATCTCTTCGAGGAGGGCGATCCGGTCACTGCTGAGGTCACCGACTACTGTGGCCGGTGTGAGATGTGCCGTCGCGGCCACCACGGCCACTGTAACAACTTCGAACAGCTCGGATTCACCATCCCCGGCGCTTTCGCGGAGTACGTCGCGGTCCCCGAGAAGATTCTCTGGGACGTCTCCGAGCTACGGAACGCTTACGAAGACGATCGTAGCTTCTACCGTGCCGCGGCGACGATAGAACCCAGCACCATCAACTACTACGGGCTCTTCGGGCGCGCCGAGGGTATCCAGCCGGGTGATTACTACGTCTTCCACGGTGCCGGTCCCATCGGGCTCACAGGGATGAACGTCGCCCGTGCCGCCGGTGCCGGCAAAGTCATCGCCTTCGAGCCCAGCGACGAACGCCGGGCAATTGCAGCGGACCTGGGCTTCCAACACGTCTACAACCCTATCGAGACGGATCCGGTGGCGATGATCAACGAGGTGACCGAGGGTATGGGCGGGGACGTTCACGTCGAGACTAGCGGTGCCGTCACTCAGACCTATCCCGTCATCGACGACACCCTCGCCGAGGGAGCCAACGTCGTGCACATCAGCAACGCAGCAACGGCCCCGGAGCTCGCACTCCGGAAGTACCAAGGTGCGACTGCACAGATGTACGGGTCCGAAGGCCACACGGGGCAAGGGATATATCCCCGCGTCATCCGGTTGATGGCGGCCGGACACCTCGACAACCTCCCCATCGTCACGTCGACCTTCGACCTGGCCGACGCCGATGATGCGGTCCGCCAGGCCAGAAAGCGCATCGACGGGAAGGTCCTCGTCGAGATGTAGGTCACTCGCGGAGAGGTTCAGAAGAGGGGAGAGAAAGAATCGAGTGGAGATTGGGACGACGAAAACGAGGTTCGTCGCTACTTCTCGACGTCCGCGAGGTCCCACTCGCCGGTGATGATTGCACCGGACTCGGGGTTGTCCTCCTCGACGATGGCCTCGACAATCGCCGGTCCCTCGTGGGCGATGGCTCGTTCGAGGGTGTCGTCGAGATTCTCGGGCTTGACGACCCGCTCGGCGAAGTCGATGTTAAACGAACTGGCCAGGTCCATGTAGTTGACGTCGGTCTCCTCGTCGAATTTCGTATTCAGGACGCGGTCCCAGCCATATTTGTTGACCTGTAGGTTACGGATGGACGTCCACCCGTGGTTGTTGACGATGAGATAAGTGACGTCGACGCCGTGCTCAACCGCACAGGTGGCGTCGGAAGCGCACATCAGGAATGACCCGTCGCCCTCGAGGTTGACGACGGGCTTGTTGGGCTGGGCGAGTTTCGCGCCGATTGCGGCCGAAATTCCGAAGCCCATCGTCGAGAAGCCCCCACAGGAAATGTTGGTGCGGGGCTCGTAGACTGGGAACTCGGGATTCGTGGTCTCCTGGGGCTGGCCGGCACTCGTGACCACGATACCGTCCCGGGGAAGGACGTCCCGCAGTGAGGCGAGAACCCGCGAGATGCTCATGGGGACGCTGTCGTCGGACCACCGTTCCGCGACGCGTTCCTCCCACTCGGTCCACAGTTCCTGGATCTCGTCGTAGTACTCGTTGTTCTCGGAGGAGACGGGGTCCATCCGGCTCTCGATTTCGTCACGAATCTGGCCGGTGACGACCTTCGCGTCGCCCTGGATGCCGACCTCGACCGGGTAGTTCTTCCCGATCTCCTGGGGGTCGATGTCGACGTGGACGAGCTTGCTCGGCGGAATGTCGAAACTGACGCCTTCTTCGAAGGACGAGGTGTGCAGGTCGGAGAAGCGACAGCCGATGGCCAGAACCACGTCGGCGTTCGACGCGAGTTCGTTGCCGGCCGAGGAGCCGATCCAGCCGGCGTAGCCGACGAACAGGTCGTGGTCCTCCGGAACGATCCCTTTCGCCTGGAAGGTCGGGATGACCGGTGCCTGGAGGTACTCCGCCAGTTCTAGAACCTCGTCCCAGGCCGCCGAGAGCATCGTCCCGCCACCCGGGACGATCACTGGGCGGTCGGCGTCCGCGAGCAGTTCCGCCGCATCGGAGACGGTTCGCGGGTCGCCGCCCGGCCGGCTGTGTGGCCGACTCTGGGTCGGCTCAGGTAGTTCGACGTCGGCGACGGCACCCTGCACATCCATGGGGACGTCGACGTGGACCGGGCCAGGGCGCCCGGAGAGTGCGATTTGGAACGCCCGGCGGAGGGTCCGGGGAAGCTGTTCGACGTCACGTACCTCGAAGCTCTGCTTCGTGACCGGTTCCATCACGCTGGGGAAGTCACCCGGCTTCTGACGGTCTATCTCCTGGAGGATGCCCTCGCCGTACTCGTGGGTCTGGGGGGCACCCGTGAAGACTATCAGCGGGATCGAATCGACGTAGGCGGTCGCGACCCCGGTGACCGTGTTGGTCGCGCCGGGCCCGATAGAGGTGAATACGGCCATCGGTTCGCCACAGGCACGATAGTAGCCATCGGCCAGATGGACGGCCCCTTGCTCGTGTCGTGGCTGGAGGACCTCGATGTCTGCGTCGTTGAACCCATCGAGGAGGTTCGTGCTGCCGTGGCCGGGGATGCCGGCGAGGTACTCGACCCCTTCTTTTTCGAGGTACTTTGCAATGATTTCGCCACCTGTTAGCTCAGGCATGGGAGGAACGACTCTAGCTGAGGATAAAAATACTGGGGTCAAGCGGGAGCTACACGGCCGGGATGACTTCGTCTCCCATGACTTCGAAGAACCGTTCGGGGTCCGGACTCGTGTTCCCGAGCAGGATCTGGTCGAAACCCATCTCTGCGTACCGTTCAAGTTCCGCTGCTAGCTCAGCGGGGTCGTCGGCAATGAGGAACTTGTTCTCGACTTCCTCCCGCGTTGCCTGCTTTCCTTCCTCCTCGATCTCCTTCGGGTTCGCAAGCCCACGATCGAAGATATTCTGGGTCGTCGCCCACCAGGGCCTGGTCGCTTCGAGTGCAGTCTCGTAGTCGGGATCGTAGGAGGCGATCACGAGTAGCGACGTCTCGATCTCGTCAGGATCGCGGCCGGCCTGGTCGGTGTACTTCCGGATCGCCGGGTAGAGACGCTCGGTGTACTCCTCACCAGTCTTAACGGTGATAAAGCCATCACCGTACTCGCCGGTCAATGACGCGGTACTCGGGCCGTTCGCGGCAATCTGGACCTCGGGTCGTTCGTCGGGCATCGTGTACAGGTGGGCATCATCGACATCGAAGTGATTCCCATCGTAGTCGACAAAGTCGTCGCGCTCCCAGAGTGCGTGGATGATCTCAAGGGTCTCTTCGAGGCGTTCACGACGAACCGGATACTCAGGCCACTCGTGGCCGAGCGGTTTCTCGTTCATTGCCTCGCCGGTCGAGAGGCCGAGGACGATGCGCTCGTCGTGCATCTCCTGGAGGGTCGCGAACGCTTGGGCCATCAGGGCGGGGTGGTAGTGTTCGCCTGCCGGCGTGACACATGTCCCCAGCGGCAGATCGACACGTTCGATGGCCGCGCCCAACCAAGACCAGGCGAACCCGGCCTCCGCGTCCGTGTGGAACCACGGGTGGAAGTGATCCGATGTCCAGACGAACTCGAACTCGTTGTCCGCGGCAAGTTCCGTATAGGAGAGTAGTTCGGACGGGCTGTACTGCTCCTGATGGGCCATATAGCCTATCGTGACCATCGTACTCCAAACGTTGGGGAGGACCGTAATATCGTTACTGGTCAATCGGCGTACCGTCGTTCTGCGAAGCCGAGGCACGGACCGATCGGGTCGACTGGCACAGTGTAGGAAGACGTACGCGCGGACTATCGTTCGCTGCTCACGAACGTTCTATCGCCCCCTGGGGACTGCGCCACCAGGAAACCGACTAATCAACCCAACGAGTGAACGTTCCACTAGAATAGGTTAATAGGTCGTCGTCAGGAGGTCGTTGCATCCAGTGGGGCCCGGAAATGGCCTCAAAATGCGTGTGATCCTCCCCATTAAGGTCGTCAAAATCCGTTCGCGCTGGCCGAACGATGGCGAACTGGAAAGTGCCGGTTTGCGGCAGAGTATGTGTGGCAACTGCGAATATCGTCCCGGAGCGCGGCTCACCTATCTCCGATCGTCACCCCGAGGCCTGGCGCGACGCGAGGTAACGGCACGGTATTTGTTACACACCTATAGTTGTAAAGGGCCGGCTTCCATGTTAGCTGGCCTATACATTTATTTCACTGTAATACTAGACAGATCAGTGTACCGATCAGAAACTTGTGACCAGGAAGTAGCCGAGAACGCCTCCCAGGCCGTCCGAGCGTGTCAATCTCGTTGTCGTCGCGAAGCTAATGGTTTCCTCCAGCCAGTTCCACAGTGGCGGAGTATGAGTGGCGACGTCGAGTTCCCTACGGGTCCTTTGAGTGGGGGTTGCATGCGTATAGCGCATTTAACCCCTGGATCGAATATCCAATTCAACGAAACGGAATCGGGTACGGTTAGCATATCTACGTTCGCTAGTAGCGAACGGTATTCTGTTAGCGAGGTAGTTTGCTAGTATTGTCACATTATATATAGGCGAAGTCCGGTTGGGAGTATTTCTCTACTTTCACTATGCGAATGATTCATGGCGGTGACCATGCTCTTCTCTGTCATGGCTTCGAAGCAGCGTACCGTGGAGTCCGTGGGGATTACGCTCGAGATTATCGAGTATCTTCACCAGGAGGGGGCTGCCGGGGTGACAGAGATTGCCAACGCATTGGGCCGCTCGAAAGGCACGATTCACGGGCACATCTCGACACTCGTCGACCACAAGCATCTAGTGAAGGAGGAGGGTGAGTACCAGCTGAGTCTGTATTACCTCGATCTAGGGGAGGGGGTCAAGAGCCGCCTCAGGAACTACGATGTCGTCGAGGAGGAACTAACGGACCTCGCGGAGAAAAGTGGGGAGGTAGCACAATTCGCCGTCGAAGAACACGGTAACGTCGTGTACATTCACAAGCAGGCCGGTGAAAAAGCTGTCCAGACGGCCTCCTCGCCGGGGAAGCGTGAGTACATGCACTGTACATCCCTCGGGAAGGCGATGCTCGCGCACCTCCCCCACGACCGCGTCGAAGCTATCGTGGAGCGGCACGGCCTCCCCCGATTCACGGCACAGACCATCACCACGAGGCAAGAGTTGTCCGAGGAACTTGCGGAAGTCCGGGAACGGGGCTACGCGTTCGACCGCGAAGAACTCATCGAGGGCCTTCGCTGTGTGGCCTGTCCCGTCGAACGCAACGGCGAGTTGCTCGGCGCGATAAGCGTCTCCGGTCCCGCCCGGCGGATCGAGGGTGCATACTTCGAAGAGGAGCTCCCCCAAATGGTACGCCGGTCTGCGAACGTCATCGAGATCAACGCTCAGTTCTCCTGACGTCGCATTGTCTCCGGACGGAGATACCGACACCGAAATATAACTTTCTTATCTATAATAGTATATTGATGTTTCTCTCGGTGGTCTATCTTTTGAGGAACCACTCTGCCGAGCATTGATCGTAGGGGCCAAACCACTGTGTCATCCCCCTCACCGTAAACGAAGGGGTTTTAGCACCTGTTCCGCAGGAGAACTCCATTTCGTCGACTTGCGATAGTAGCCGTGAACGCCTAAGTGGTTCGCCGTCCAGAAATTTACTTCGTGTGAAGCGGTGGTAGAGCTTGATATGGCCGGGCGGAGCTGCCCGGAGTGCAATCGTCCCTTAATCCGTAGAATCTCCAAGATGAACGTGAGGACGGACGGGTACGGGAACACAGTCTACACGAAGCTCACAGAGTAGAAAGCGGTCTCAGTGAAGCGGGGGCGCCGGATGAAGTCTTCAGAGTCGTTGATCAATCTGCATCTCGAAAGCGTCGGAGAGATTGCTTGATTCGTGATAGATGTTCTTTACCTTTCGGCGGCTCACGTCTGCGACGCCATCAATCGTGACGTGTGCCGAGACGTAGACACCTTTTCGCCGATTGGTTCGACTCGTACAAGGATGCACTGGAAGCACCAAGGTCACGACTTCCCGAAGACAGACAGTAGCCGCCGCAGTCCCGTGACTTGCTCGTTCTTCGAGTCGGGTTCACCCGGCGGATCGGCCGCCGACTCTAGCTGGGACATTGCCTGTTCGGTTTTCCGGGTCAACCGGTCGATCTCCTCTCGTGATTCACTCAACTGACGTTCGAGTGTCCGGATCCGGTCGGAGAGGACTTCGACTCGCTCGGTGAGCAATACCACGTCCTGTGACGGCGAAGCGGAATCCTGACGTTCGACACGAGGGTCGGAATCCCCGTTGTCAGTCACGTCACCGTCGTAGGTTTCACCAGAGACTCGAACCGCACGAGCCACGGTCTGCTCGCCGTACGTCGACCCGTCGGCGTAGTGGACCTCGTCCCACTTGTCCCTGTACAGCCCCGACTCGCGGAACAGTCGGTCCATCCGACCAATGTCCCCGCCAGTCCAGAACGCGAGCAGACAGCACAGGGCCATGTCCGCCTCGGACTGGCTCTCGTAGCCAGTCGTGCGACCGTTCCAGAGTCGTGTGAACTTCTCCCCGTTCTTCGCGTTCTGGGCCTTCTCCACCAGCGCCGCGTCCGAGAGACTCGTTGCACTCGACGATTCCGACTTCCTCCCCATCCCAGACGGCTCCTGTTGGTCATCGTCCCCGTAGACGTACTCGTCGTAGACCCTGGCCAGCGACTCCTGGCGCTGCTCGATATCGGCCACAGTCCCGTCGACTCGCTCGCCGGTCATGGTGAAGAAGCGCGCCGACTCGTAGCACTCGACCGACCCGGAGCGCGACTTCGACCCCGGAATCGTTCCCTCGACGAGGACGTGAACGCCCTCACCCGACGGGCTGACCTCGGTGTATGAGTCGAGACGGTCGACGATGTCGGCCGCCCACTCCGTGAGTTCGCCGTCGCTCCGGCAGTCGTCGAGGTCCACGCCGACGAACGGGTCCTCGTCGGTGAACACGAACCCGAGGCCGTCTTCCGCAGCGGACGCACCGAGTGCCACCTCGTAGTGCGTCCACGTCTCCGGGTCCGACACCGACGCGAACGACCCCGTCGTCGGGTCGATTGGGACCTTCGTCGCCTTCCCGTCGCGCTCCTTCGCGCGCCAGCAGACCCACTGCGGGTACTCCCGCAGGACCGCTGGAATCGACTCCGAGTTGACCGTCATCGCTCCCTCCGGAGTCCCATCGGCGTTCCATCGACGGCTCGCCTACGCACGTTCATCACCCCCGTCCGGCCGCAGTCCGGCATCGACCTCCAGCTCCTGCTGCTGGTCGCCCCCTCTCCCTTCGACCTCGTCCGGTACTCCGTCGAGCACCGTTCGTTCGTACGGACTCGCACGAACCCGGAGCGGGAACCAGCCCTCCTCGTCGACGCCGAGCAGCGCCTCCGAGTAGCCGTCCTCGTCGTTGCCCGCCTTCGCGGTCCGGACCCAGTTCACCTCGCGCTCGCTCAGGCCGAACCACTCCGCCAGCTTCTCGGCCTCCTCATCGACGCGGTGGATGAGCGTCATCGAACACAGACTGGCGATGGTCCGCGCCTCCGGCGTCAGCGCGAACTCGCCACCGGTCTGCGTGATGAACTGCAGCGACAGGTCGTAGTGCCTGCTGTGTCTGACCGCCGTCTCCAGGAACCCCAGCGACGTCGCGTCGTGGAGCAGGTAGTGAGCCTCGTCGACGACGAACACGACGCGCTTGGCCGTCCCCTTCGCTCGCTCGTACACCGCGTTGAACAGCACCTGCATCATCAGACTCGTCTCTGCGTTCCCACGCACACCCTCCTCCTGGTGGAGGTCCAGGTAGACGACCGGCGCGTCGAGGTCGAACTCGCTCTGCTGTGCGAGGTTCGCGAAGTCCCCGTCCGGACGGAACGACGGCCGCAGGTCCGTCAGGAGCGATTCCGCATCCGTCCTGATGCGCTCCTGCTCGCCCACGGTCGGATAGCCGTAGGCCGCGGGGTCCGCCAGCATCGACTCCAGGATCTCGACGAGGTCGGTGATGGTCGGCGAGTCCCTGCCGTGGGTCGACGGGTCGCGCGTGATGCCCGCCCGTTCGTACGTCTCCTGAACGGCACGACGGAGCGTCTGCGTCCGGTCGCCGAGCGGGTTCGCCGCGACGTGCGTGAAGAACGTCTCGAAGAAGCTGAGCACCCACGCGATCTGCTCGGCCCACGGGTCCAGGTCCGGCGTGGATTCCAGGACGTCCTTCGGCGTCTCCCGGAGTTCGAGCGGGTTGACCCCTCGCGTCCCTCCGACCGTGACACGCTCGCCGCCGAGCGCCTCGTTCACGCCCGCGAACCCCTCCAGCGGGTCCAGCATCACGACGACGGTGTCGCCGTCGTACATCGCCCGCCGCAGCAACTGCAGCTTCGTCGAGAAGGACTTCCCGGCGCCGAGTTTCCCGATGACCATCGCACAGTAGCCCGTCTCCCGGGCGAACCGGTCGAGGATAAGCGGGCTCTCGTTGCGCGCGTAGGTGCCGTACTCGATGCCCGGTTCCGCGAACGCACCCGCGACGAACGGGAACATCGCACCGACGGCCCCGCCGAGCATCGGCGTCGACGCGTCCAGGGAGTCGTCCAGCCGGTTCACGCCGATCGGACTCGCCGAGACGAGGCTGTCGAGTTGCTGCCAGCGCGGCGTGACCGGCGTCAGGTTCGCCGGCGCGCGCCGTGCCGCGTTCGACACGCCGTCGACGTCGACCCGGCCGTCCCCGGGTGCCTCGCTCCGCGTCGTCAGGTACATCGAGACGTCGAACGCCGTCATCGGCGTGTTCCGGAGCACGTCGTAGAGGTCCCGGTAGTCCTCGAGGTCCTTGCGGATGCCACGGGCACCGGCGCGGTGGCGCTCGCTGAGGTACTCGTAGTCGGCTTCGAGCGTTTCGAGCTTGTTCTCCAGCACGTTCAGCGTGCGCTCGGTGTCGCGCGGGTCGACGTGGATGGAGACGTCCGTCTCGCGCGTTTCGCTCGTCGCATACAGCGTCTCGAAGAGCCCGTCCGTCGGCGCATCGGGGAACTCCGCCACCCACTGCGTGCGCGCCCACTGCTCTCCCGTTCGGACGGCGTTGGGTTCCTCCTCGATGCAGTCCGGGCTGACGAGCGTCCGGTGGATGTCGGGGATCGAATCGAGCGGGCTCTCGCTTCCGGGATACTCGCTGGTCGCCTCGGACTCCACGTCAGCGTCTTCACTGTCGTCGGTGGTGCTTCTGATCTTGCCGAGGAAGCGCCGAATCATCGCGGCCCTCCGACGATGGGCGTGGTCCGAAGCCGACGCCGCAGGTCACCCTGGGGCTGGTCCTGGCCGGCCCAGAAGTCGGCGACGACCGTGGTCGCGTCCTCGACGGGCACCTCGCTGGCGGCACAGCCGTCGATCTCGCGCAGGCCACCCGTGATTCTCGTGACGCGCTCGTCGAGCGTCTCGCTCAACGCGGCGCGCTGTGTCGCCTTCGGCGGCGCGGCCAGCGCCCGGACGAACAACCCCAGGAGGGGGACGGCCGCCAGTTGCTGGACGATGCTCTCGCGCTCGAACTGGACCTCGTCCGGCCGCACCGGCACGACGACGTAGTGGTCCCGAATCGTCATCCGTCGCGCGGCGAGGTCGTCCTCGTACCACGCCACGTACTCCTCGATGAGCGACGCCAGCCGCGGGTTCGCCTCGACGTCCGGGTCCCCGAGTCGTGCCTCGTAGTGTGCGAGGTACTCCTCCACCGGAAACGCACGGGTCGTCGAGTAGAACTGCACGGGGAACTCGACGGTGGTGTTGAGGAACTCCTGGAACGCCGTCGTCGTGCGGTTCCACTCCTCGTCGGTCGCGAGTGCCAGCATCGGTGGGTCGACCTGTACGAGGCCGACGAACGTCCCGTCGGTGCGCTCGATGGCGTTCGCCTCCGGGTAGACGCGCTCGACCTGCGTGAACTCCTTCGCCGCCTCGTGGTCGCGTCGCGTCGGCCGACGGTGGTAGCCGAGCATCGCCCCCACCCAGTCGAGACTGGACGTGTACGATGGCGTCAGGTAGACGAACAGCACGCCGACGGCGACCGCCACCGCTGCCACCGGCATGGCGACCGACTGGACGCGATAGCCCGCCACCGTCGCCGTCGGCGGCAGGACCAGTTGCGTCACCAGCACGACGATGACGCCAGGGAACAGGCCGACCGCGAGGTCGGTCAGGGTGTACGTGCCGAACAGTTTCGCATCTGTGCCGATCGACTTCGGAACTCGTTTCGCGGGGTCAGTCGTCACTCTGAATCACGCTCCGTGTCGCTCGTCGGATCGGGAAGTTCGGGTATTCGTGAGTCTGTTCTCGGCAGGGGGCGAAGCGCATCGAACGACTCGTTGCGCGACGTTCGCTCCGCGCCTCGGTCGAATGTGCGTCCGCCCCCACCGCCCTGGTCGCCACCACCCGTCGAGACGGCGCTCGAGAAGTGCCGTGCGCCGCCGCGGAGTCGCGACCCTGCGGCGTGCGCCCGCGACTCGCCAGACCCGAAGACGGTCTGGCCGTCGCGACGGACCGCACTCTCCCCTCGGAGGCCACGCGAGAGGTTGCGTCCACCGTGAACGGTCGCCGACCCCGCCGCCCTCGTCTTCCCCATCCGCTGTCTCGCCTGCTTGACCGAAACCTGGCGGCTGATCCGTTCACTCGCCAGGAACATCGCCCCGGCCTGCCAGAACAGGATGAACGGCGCGACCAGCGCGAGCACTGGAATCACGAGGGCGACGAGCCAGGCCGTGAACCCGGAGACTGACAGGCCGAAGTCGTTGCCGAGGAGGTGGCCCAGCTGGAACAGGACAGCCGTCGGGAGCGTCATGAACAGGAACGGGACGTAGAAGCCCGCCAGCCGCTTCATGAGGCGCGCGACACCGGCGAACGGCCCGAGGCACGGAATCCACATGACGATGAGCACCGGCATCAGCAGGACGAACATGTAGATCGCGAGCCGTCTCGCCAGATAGATGACCGCGATCGACACCAGCAACGAGTTGCTGACTGCCATCGACATCGCGTAGCCGAGGACGCCCATGGCGGTAAACGAGGCCGAGTGAAACAGCGTGATGTCCGAAAGATTGGGCAGGATATACCCGGTGAGCGAGTCCACGAACTGCATCGAGAACGCGGCCATCCACCACCAGGAGAGCACTCCGAGGAGACCCGAGAAGGCCCGTCGTTTCAGCTTCGCTCGCTGGTAGCCGCCGAAGAGGTTGCTCGTCGATTCGAGGAAGATGACCAACCCGATCGAGAGCGCCCACAGGGTCAACGCCAGCGGGAAGATCGTCTCCCAGTAGTAATCGTAGAGGTTCGGCCACACCCCGTTCGTCGGCCGACTGAACACCGCGTTCGGCGCATCCGTTCCGACCACGAAATTCAGAACGTCATCCGAGTACTCCTCGACCACTGCTTCGAGCGGTTCGAACAGAGTATCGATGAGTTCCGTGAGCGCGTCAATGATGACCTCTTTCAGGCCCACGAGTCTAGCGCACCTCCTCGAACTCGACCGAGACGTCACTACAGATGTTATAGTTCCACCGTGACCGGACGTCTCCCGAGACAGTGGCCCTGACGTTCGCGACCGGGTTACTTCCAAGTCCAGTACCGATGGTCATCTGGAACGCTACTGGGTCGTACGTGCACTCCGATTCACCCTCATTCAGGAACTGGAGTGGTCGTCTGAATCCGACGAACGTGCTTGTCTCTCCAGGTGCGATTATCGTGTCCACTGTGTCATCTGGCGACGATAATTCTGGGATGTGCGTGTAGTCAGCAAGACCCGAATTCGCCTCTGGATATGGGGCACCGTCGTAGACGACCTGGAATACCCACGTCGGGGCTGAACCGATGTTTTCTACATCTACGGCCAGATTCCCGGTCGCCACCGATCGCTCGTCATCGTAAGTAGGGCGTACATCTACGATGCGTAGCTTGGGCGACAGCTGAATCGGAGTACGATACGACCTCTCCTCGGTGACGCTGACGACCGTATACTCACCGGGTGTGTAGTGGTTCTCGTCGAATCTCCGAGCACCTGGATCGACGATTGGAATCCGAACCGCCGTCTCCCCGGTCACGACCGAGTTCCGTGCGAACGCAGTCCCGTCGGGAGCGATCAGGTTCACCTCCGAGACGTCGGCGTCGTCGCGGAGCGAGACGACCAGCTCGGTCGCGGTCGTCTCGACCGACGAGATAGGCGAGGCGTCGTCGAACTGGTGTTCCCCCCGGGAGGGCGTGGCTGTCTGCTCGCCGTCGGGTGACTCACCGAGTCCGAGACACCCCGCGATAGCCGTCGACGCGAGGCCCGTCCCACCAGCGAGGAACGTCCGCCGGGACAGCCGTGGTCGTCTCATCGTACCCGCCTCCACGGCGGCCAGATTCGCCAGCCGGTGATTCGGTCGACGAGGAAGACAGCGAACAGGACGACGCCGAGTGGAACTCCAGCGCGGAACGCCGCGTCGACGAGATTGCCGACCGACCCGGCGACGTAGACGTGGTCTCCCGACCCGAGGTCGGTCGCACCGTGGTCCCACCACGTCCGGGGCTCGTACCGGGCGTTGTAGACGCTCCGCCGGGGAACCGTCACCGTCCCCGTCCCGTCGTCGCCCGTCCGAACGGTGGACTCGCCGATGTGGATCACGCCAGTCCGGTAGTCCGTGTTGATCGGAGCACCTGTCTCCGCGTCCCGGAGCGTCACCTCCAGGGTCACGTTATCTGGGGTCGTCTCGAGCACCTCGACCGCGAGGGTCGTCCCGGCGAGCCGCGTCGATTGGACCGTCGAGAGCGGCCGCTCGACGCTCACGCCACGGACCAGCCCGTGTACCTGGACTGTCGTTCCTGCATCGAGCGGGTCGGTCCGAACCGCGACACGGTCGCTCGGCGTGTAGCTCCCGTTCGCGACGCCGAGTTCGATGCGCTCGGGGAGCGACGGCGCCTCCCGTGCGATGCCGTTGCTGGCGAGGACCCTCACGTCGCCCTCGCTGGTCGCCGACTGGCCGATCCGCTCGGGTGACGGATAGGCGTGCACCTGCAACGGTTGCGCTGGCGACTCGACGGCGACCGACCGGTTGCTGGTCCGTCTGGTGAGCGTGTCCCACGCGCGGTCGCGGGCGGAGTAGAACGACCACCGACCGGTGACCGACCCCGTGTCGAGGTCGAACCCACGCCACGGCTGTGGCGAGTTCACGGCGATGCCGCTGTCGCCGTCGGGGTACTCGACCGCACGGACCGACGCGACCAGTTCGTACGCCTCGACCGCGACCGTATCCTCGACGGTCACCGTCTCCGTGTAGACACTCGTCGACTCGACTCTCCACGCCGAACAGGTCGTGTTGGGTCCTGCGTCCTCGTCCTCACAGCGACGGACGCGCGTCTCGACGGTCCGTTCGAGCGAGACGGTGACGTCGGCCTCGACGGTGAGGTCGTGGTCGGTCCCCGGATACTTGTCGAGTCGGTCGTACGAGAGGACGGGGGCGTGTGTCCCCGAAGTGTCGTCTTCGAGTTGCCCGTCGACGAGCAGCCGAACCGCCGAGACCTCGTGGTCGCGAACCGTCCACGAGACGCGGCCCGTACTCGTGTTCTCCGACGTGGGAACGTGGACCCGATAGTCGAGCGCCGCGCGAACGGTCCCGTCCGGGCCGACGTAGAGCGGCGTCTCCGTGGGCGACAGGTGTGCCCTGGTCGATGGACTCACGGCGAACGCCGAGACGTAGGCGTCCCTGACGTACTCGCCATCCGTCACCGAGGCGGTCGCCGGCGCGACCGACGTGTTCCAGTCGGTCGCCGGGAACTCGCGGTGGTCGCCCGCGTTCCACTGTGCGACCGCCGCTGGTGGCGCGTCGAACGGGATGTCGACGTACGCCGCCAGTTCGGCCATCGCGATGCTGTCGTTCTGGACCTCACCCTCGTCGACGTCGCCCGACCAGAGCGTGTGGAACGTGCTCTCGTCGACGTCGTGGTCTGGCTTGCTCGGTGGGTTCGAGAGCGTCGGGGCGACCCCACTCGCGACGCCGGCGAGGACGACCAGCGTCACCGCGAACGCCGACGAGGAGCGCACTAGAAGGCGCAACTCGTCCCTCCGGCGACGACGTTGTTCAGGATGAACTGGATGATGACCGTCGCGAGCGGCGCGACGATGATCCCCCAGAGGACGCCCTGGTTCCGGATCTCTTTGAGCTCCATCTTCAGGTCTGACCGCCGAATCATCGGCATCGAGACGGTCGCCCCCAGTGCGAGAACGCCACCGATGAGTGGTCCACCGAACTGGATCACGGAGAACACGTTCCGGATGGTCTGTGCCATGTCGGTGGCACAGAACTGCGTCCCCGTCTCCTGCGCGAGCGCAGGCGTCGTGAAGACACTCAGCGCGAGTCCGCCGAGGATGGCCCACTTGAGGCCGGTTGTCGTTCGAGCGAGACTTGTCAGTACCCGTGTGTCGGTTGCGGACATGATTTGGTTCGATACGCACGTTGCCAGGGGCGTCTGGTCTGAGCTGGCCACTAGGCGTCGTGCGTTCCTGGTGTTGTATTCAGCTTTGTCTCTATTAAATCTACCTAGCGAGGCACTATTTTATCATATGTGCGGGCACCTATATGGAGGAATATATTTGGACAGGACATACCCGCGTCCCAGCCTGCTTCCGCGACTGCGTACTCCAGTTTTTCTTCGTTTTCGAACTCCCGCGTGAGCAACTCGGAAGCGGCACGCAGTTCTCGGTCAAATCCGATGATTTCTCTGAAGAGGGACTGCTCGGCGTTCGCAATGACGTATTCACCAGCATGAGTCGGACTGCTGCTCGAGTTGGCGAAGGGTCCGAACACGCTGTTGATTCGCGTTCTCGTAGGCGACACACGCTCGCAGCGTCTCCATATCGTGAATCCTCACGATCACCGCGTTGATGAGCCGCGTGTTTGGCGGTTCGAGTCGCTGTTTTGGTGTGACTCACTCAATGGTGTTCGCCTCACGCTCTTGTGGCGAGGAGAAACAGCTCTAGTTGTAGCGGATTTTCAACAGAGAGGCGAGTGTAGCATCAGAATTATCTGGTTGACTCATCGAGCAGTGTGATTCCTCGTTCAACTACAGCGTCCGTAATGAACAGGCTTGTCTCTGTTTGGAGTGCTCGCATCAGCTCGGCTGCTTTTGATTTGGTGAGTTCCCCACGAGTGTATGCGAGAACAATGACACCGATTGAGCCATGCACCTCGACATTGATATCCTCAGCAGCGTCTCTGGCTGCAAGGTCGTCAGTCAAAAGGACAGCTGAGCGCTCAGATGCGACCGCAAGAGCAGCGGTCTCTCCTGGGTCTAAATCAACGGTGGGTTCGGTTTCCTCTGCCTCGACGAGTTCATACTCGATATTATTGAGCGCAGATGGAACCGTGCCTGCCTCAAGTTCTTCGTATACTGTCTGTGGAATGAATAACCCATCGACTGCTGAGAGCAACTGAAGCGCGTCAATTTCGTCGAGATGGATAAGTGGGCCTGTATCAGCGACCGCAACAATCACGCACTTAGACCCCACCGAACATCGTCTTCAACTGCCTGCAGTTCGCGTTCTGCACGCTTGACGCGGTCACGTCCAACGAGTTCGATCGCTGTTTCTCGATCGATTTCGTCGTTCACATACCGAGAGAGGACGAGGTCTATCCAGAGGTCTTCGACACCGCGTTCCAGCGCCTGTTCGAGGATCTCCGACTCGGGGATGCCTCGCGCTTCCGCGATCTCTTGCACCCGTTCGGTGAGATCCGTAGCCATACCTCCACAATCGCTCTGCGATGACTTAAACGTCCATGGATACTCTGTTGGCGACCAGGTTAGTTTGGGCGGTAGTTCGCGTCAGTGTCGACGTCGTCGTACATACGACCGAGCATGTCGAGTGCCGACTGGAATTGGGCGTAGTTCTCGCGCATATACTCGATCGTCTCGGCTCTCGGGATCACCGGGTACCCCTCGACGTGTTCGATGTCGAGTGACGAGCGAGGTTCGAGAACGATCTGCAGTGGTCCGTCCAGGTCGTCTCGGGGTTGTCGCTCGAATGCGGTTGGGAAGTCGAACGACTCGAAAAACGCCTGCCAGGCGTCGACGTCCTGCTCACGGACGGCAAGGAACAGTGGATAGTCGTCAGGCTCGCGACCGACTTGATAGCCGCCCTGTGTCCACACGTAGACGCCGTCAATCCGTGTGAAAGCGAATGGCCAATCACCGAACTGTGGGATGACGTACGCCTCTTCGATGGAGGGTGGACTGACGCCGGCGCTGGAAGCGACGAGCTCGCGGGCAGCGTCTCTCACGCGCTCGTCGCCGACTGAGAGACCGTCGTCATAGTGGACGTAGCCTGCGTCTTCGAGCCGATTGACGGCCTGTCTCACCGTCTCGTACGGCGTGTGGAGATGTTGGGCGACACCTCGGATGGAGTCACCACTCTCGATGGCAAGGATTATTTGCGCCGCCGTGTCGTCGAGAACCTCGTACATCTGATAGTTACTAATAATCCGGTAACAGTTAAAAGAATTACTCGTTTGGTCATGAAGCTACAATCTTTCCATTCGTCTCAAAGGTAGCCGTGGACCCTGCCGAAACACTAGAGACGAGCATAATGAAACGAACGGCTCTGGTGAATCGATAGACAGCGCCGACTTCAACCGGTAGAACTAGGGAAATGAAGCGGGAAACCGTCGATGCCTATGTCGAAGATATCCCGCTTCACGAGCAAGGCGGTTCGGTAAGCTAACGCACCTCAAGCTTCATTTCGGTTGTCACCACTGCCATCGAGTAGTCTCAGCGCTTACATATACGCGTCATCGTACCATCGTGAAAGTAAAACTCAGCGGATTATCTCCCAGACCCAGACACGAGTCGATTGAGCATAGAATCAGGTGGACTGGTCTTCCAGTTCGGACCAGACGTGCCGGAACTTCCCGCTCCGTGAATCCCGTCGTGGAGGCTCGGATGCCGCTTCGACGGTCATGCGGCTAATCCCGTGCGTACGAAGGAACGACTGAAGCTCCTGTTCGATATGCTTCCAGACGTCCTCCTCGGTTGCACCAGGGGTGACGTCGAAGCGGACCTGAAGTGTTGTGGGGGCTGTGCGGATGATCTGGGTTCGATGCACACCCGGAACTTCTTCGACGACGCTCGAGAGTGCGAGTGGGAAGATCGGGACCTCCTCTCCCTCGTCGGTTTCGAACTGGAGGACGTCTCCTTGCCGTCCGCCGACCTCCATGATGGGGAATGCGCTTCCGCATGGACACCGTTCTTCGTACAGCGTGATGCTATCCCCGAGATCGTACCGAACGAGCGGTTGCACCCGATTCGAGAGGCTCGTGATGAGGACGGTGTCCGACGGCGTTCCAGGTTCGACCGGCTGATAGTCCTCGTCGACCGGTTCGACCACGACCCAGTCGGTGTTGACGTGGAGACTCCCGTGTGCGCACTCGACGGCGATGGGGACGAATTCCGTCGCCCCGTAGAGCTCTCGGACCACACAATCGAAGGTGTCCCGGAGCATTCGCTTCTGTGTCTCGGAGATGGGTTCTGCTGTGGGGAGAACGAGTGCCGGGCTGATGTCGAGACGACCGGCTTGCTGGGCTCGCGCCAGTTCGACGAGGACGGTCGAGTAGCCTTCGAGGATGGCCGGCTGGTACTGGTTCAGATCGGAGACCAGGTCGGCGATCGGGCTCGTCGGGGAGAAGAGCCGAAGGCGACGCTCTCCATAGACGGATTCTCGACGCATCATCTCGAGGCCGGCAGCACCGGCGAAGTGACCGCCCGAGACAGCGACCAGTGCGATGCGGAGATTCTGTGTGAAGAGCCTTGAGAGGGGCGAAACTCCGACCATCGCTGGTACAATCCACCGATCGCCCACCACGTCTGAAACGGTCCAAGCGGTCTCGTCCTGCACGAACATCCCTGGTTCCCCGGTCGTCCCAGACGTGGTCCAGACCGGATACTTCCCGAGGAAGCGCTCGCCGATCTTCGTCTCGTCGGCGACGAACGCGTCGATCTCGGCTCTGGTGATCGCCGTGTCCGTGACGACGTCGTCGAAGTGCTCCATGAGCATCGCCTTCGTCACTGGCGGAAAGCGCTGAAGATCTGTCGTCCCCTGGGGGATATCCGCGTACCGTTGCTTGTAGAATCGGGACTGACGTCGTACGAACGCGAGATGGGATTGGAGTCGCTGTCGTTGACGAGATGCAATCGTCGCAGCATCCGCTCGCTTCAGCCGCCAGGTGTCGAGTACGAGCTTCCCCTTGGTTATCGGACTCTGTCTCATGCCATCCTCCAGTACGTTGTGCATTCGAGAGCGAGGAGTATAGTTAACAGGCCTCATCCTAGCGACGGTGGGTGACGACTTCGAAAGCGGCCACCCACGATTCATCATACTGTCTGTGGACAGGCTGTTCACGCTCCACGACGAGATTCAGGCCGTCTGGTGCGTGTTTCTGAGATGCCGTTGTAGAAACGCTAGCTGGTCTTCGATCACCTGCTCTCGCATCTCCCCAACATAGACCTGAAAGTGCCCGACCGGATATCGAATAATCTCGGAATTTCGGGCGTGTTCGACGACCCGTACGGCAAATTCCGGTGCTGCCTGTTGGTCTTCATCTGCGACACAGAGGAGAATCGGGGCGGTAATGCGTTCGACGGTCCCCACCTCGTATCGTGGAAGGTCGAACACGACACGCGGAGCGAACTCGTTGCGCCACGTTGTTGCGTCGGTAGCGAGTCGCTCCATAATCGGCTTCGCATCGGGTTCGGTGATGACTGCGAAGCCACCTGGTTCACCGATGACGGGAACCAGAGACGGTGAGAGCCCGAGTCTGCCTCGCACCGCGTCGTACACGGCGGCGAGGAGCATCCGAACGAAGACCCCGAGAGGGGCTCGTTCGGATCCTCGGCCCTGGAATGCGTCGAGCATCGGGACCTGTGTGATGACGGCGGCAAGCTTCGGATCGTCGGCAGCAACGGCGATGACGTGTCCCCCGGCGAAGGACGTTCCCCAGACGGCGACGCGGTCGGGATCGACCATGCCGAGACTTCGAGCGCGACGAATTGCCGCACGATAGTCGTCACGCTGTCGTTCGACGTCGACTATCTGGCGCGGTTCCCCACCGCTCTCCCCGAAGTGTCGATAGTCGAACGTCAGGACGGCATACCCCTCGGCAGCAAATCGCTCCGCGAACGCAGGCAGTCCCAGGTCCTTCGTGCCGCTGAAGCCGTGCCCCATAACGATACACGGGAGTCTCCCGCGTATCTGAAGCGGCAAGTACAGGTCAGCAGAACACCGTATCCCCCCAGATTCGAACGATATTGTCGTTTTCGTGGTGTCCTGGCGCATGTCCGGTTCTGGTTCGCTTTGATGCGAGAAAACAGTTCACCGGTGGATACCCGTAGTACATAACGGACAAGGATGGATGATTCGTCGCCACTCAAGCACCGACGGCTTGGAAAGGCCGAACGAACGAGTAGCTCGTCACAGTGCTACCATCCCGAGAACGGCGATTCCACCGAGAAAGGTCACGAGTTGTACGGTGGATCGGTAGACGTCAGTCTCGTCCACGAGTTCGGGGAGGAGGTCCGACGCTGCGATGTAGACGAAGTTTCCAGCCGCGACTGGAAGCAGATAGTGGGTGAGCGCGCCGGAATACTCCGCTAACAGGAGAACAGCAGTCGCCCCGACGAAGGCAGTCAGTGCCGTGAGAAAGTTGTACGCCACCGCCCGACCGTGTGGCATTCCACCGTAGACGAGAACGCCGAAATCACCGATCTCCTGTGGAATCTCGTGCGTTGCAATGGCGGCAGTCGTCGCAAGACCGAGCGGAATCGACGCGAGGTAGCTCGCTGCGATGATGACCCCGTCCAGCGCATTGTGGATGCTGTCTCCGAAGAGAATCATGTACGACAGCGGCTGGGCCTGATCTGCGTTTGGATAGTGATTGTGGTGCCACGAGATGTACTTCTCGAGGACGAACGCGAGAACGATTCCAGAGAGGACGACGAGCCCAGTCCCTGCATCGAAGCCATGCGTCGCGACGACTTCTGGGATCAGGTGTAAGAACGCGTCTCCGAGCAGCGTTCCTGCTGAAAAGCTCACGAGGTACGGGAGGACGCGATCGAGTTTCTGACGACCCATCGCGACGGTCACGATTCCAACGAGCGCGAGGAGACTGACGACTGCAACACTGCCGTACACGTAGAGCAACTCCTGGGCCATTGTCGGTCGCTATCCTCGGTCCCTCCGACCGACCACGCTCTCTGAGAAGGCGGTCCCAACCGACCGATGACTAGCCACACCGAAAGATCGCAGCCTCCTGGCCCAGGGGACAGTCGCTGTCAACCTCCGATATCTGCGAAGAAATGGAGAGCACGTCCGATCGTTCCCGTACTGGAATCTGGTTGGCAACATAGGTGGGTTCACGTTCGGAAGCCGAGGAGGCGGAGTCCGTTGAGCGAGACGACGACGGTCGAACCCTCGTGGCCGACGACGGCCAGTGGAAGGGGAAGACCAGACGTGAGGATCGTCGTGATCATGAGCACGATAGCGCCGAAGGCGATGACGAAGTTCGTCAGGAGCGTTCGCCGTGTCGCTCGGCCCAGTCCGAACGCGTACGGGATCTTCTCGAGGGCGTCAGCCATCAACACGACGTCGGCTGTTTCGAGTGCGACGTCGGTCCCCGCAGCGCCCATCGCCACGCCGAGCGTCGCGGTCGCGAGGGCGGGCGCGTCGTTGACCCCGTCGCCGACCATCGCGACCTTGCCGTACCTGCGGACGAGTTCCTCGACGATCTCGACTTTCTGCTCGGGCAGGAGCTCTGCACGCACCTCGTCGATACCGACCTCCTCGGCGATATCGTGGGCGACGGCTTCGTTGTCCCCGGTCAGCATGACGATGTGTTCGACACCGATGTTCCGGAGCGCTGCAACCATCTCGGCCGCTCCCGGTCGGATGGTGTCGGTGAAGGCCAACCAGCCGACGATGCGGACGTGCTCGTCGGTCTCCACCGCGACGAGCACGCTCGTCTTCCCTTCGGCCTGGAGCGTTTCGAGCGTCTCGACGCCCGCTTCGAGCCCCTCGACGGAGTTGTCGGTCGGGATGGTGTCGAAGTACCGCGTGTTCCCGATGTGGACGGTGTACCCCTCGACCACGCCCTTGACGCCTTTGCCGACGGTCGCCTGAAAGTCGACTGCATCCGGAACGTCGAGACCGCGCTCACGCGCGCCATCGACTGTCGCCCGTGCCAGGTGGTGCTCGGAGCGTTCCTGGACGGCTGCGGCCCACGTGAGCAACTGCTCGGGCGTCATCTCCACCCCGCCGATCTCGACGTCGTCGCGAACGTGGACGTCCGTCAATTTCGTATCCCCTTCGGTCAGCGTCCCCGTCTTGTCGAACGCGACGGCATCGATCGTCGCGGCCGATTCGACGTGTTCGCCTCCTTTGAACAGGACGCCCTGTCGAGCCGCCGCCGCGATGGCCGACAGAACTGCTGCCGGGGTCGAGATGATGACCGCACACGGCGAGGCGGCGACCATGAGCGTCATCGCCCGATAGAACGTGGGGTCGAACGGCCTGTTGAACGCCAGTGGGACGATTACCGCCAACGCAGTCATCGCGAGCACGCCCAGGACGTACGGCTGTTCGAGTCGGTCGATGAGCCGCTGCGTCGGCGCGCGCTCGCTCTGTGCATCCTCGACCATGTGGATGAGCCGGGCGATGGCCGACTCCGACGCTCGATGTGTCACGCGAACTTCGAGACTCCCCTGCTCGTTGATCGTCCCACCGAACACCTCGTCCCCGGGCTCCTTCGGAACCGGAACGGACTCGCCGGTGAGACTCGACTGGTCGACCGTGCTCTGTCCCGACGTGACGACGCCGTCCAGCGGGATGCGGTCGCCGGGTCGAATCACGAAGTGCTCGTCGACCTCGACTTCTTCGACGGGAACCGATACCTCCTGCCCGTCACGGAGCACCTGCGCTGATTCCGGCCGCAGTTCCATCAACGCGTGAATTGCACGTCGCGAGCGTCCAATCGCGTAGTCTTGCAGGACGTTCGAGAGCGAGAACAGAAAGAGCAGCATCGCTCCCTCGAACGGGGCTCCGATCGACAGCGCACCGACCGCGGCCAGAATCATCAACAGGTCGATGTCGACCGCCCAGTGACGGAGTGTCTGAATCGCGCCTTTGAGCCCGTACCAGCCGCCGAAGACGTACGCCAGCCCGTAGCTCACCGACGCCACGATTGCAGGTCCACTGAGCCAACTCGTCACCAACCCGGCGACCATCCCGACAAACGTGATTCCGACGAACGCCGCCTCGATTCGCAGTCCTCGCTCGAACGCTTCGCTATCGACGAGTCCCTCCTCTCCTTCCTGGATTGTCACACCGAACTCGCGGATGGCTCGCTTGATTTCGTCCAGCGTGGTAACCGACTCGTCGTAGCTGAGATGGATGACCCCCGCTCGAAACGAGACGTCTGCCTCGTGAACTCCCGCGATGGCCCGGAGACGGCGTTCGAGCGAGAGCGCGGTCGACTCCCGACTGCGTCCACCAGTCGGTTCGATTTCGAGTGTTGCAGTGGACAGGGACCTCGTAGTGATCCCGGCCATTTGTCGGGCCACCTTCTCCGCATCGGGAGCTGAGAGCTGTCCCGAATCGTAGTCGAGAACGAAACGCCCGTACTTCGTGTCCGCCGCGACTGTCTCGTCGCCCCTCGCGCGATCGGCAGACTCACCGCCCGGAGCCGATGGATTGGACGAGGAAGGGCGGTGAGAGTCGGAGGGACCGTTCATTATAGAATGGTGTTTCGGAGTCACAATAACGGTTCGCCGGAGGGGCTGGTCGGAGTACGTCTCGACCGGGCCAACTGACTGCGCTGGGTCACCAAACCTGTATCAATCTGTGCGTTCTTCGACAGAAGACGAGTGGCCGGCGAGCAACACGGCTCACGTCTCAGCTGGGCGGTCGTGTGTGTTCGCCGTATCAGTGCGAGTCATCCTCTGGTTTCGTCGCTTGGACGGTACCGTCTGGGTGGGCGGGTGGACTGTATAACGTATACAGTCGAAGCGGGTCGGTATCAGCCGTGTTCGTAACGTTGTGTTCAGTACCAGCAGGAATCACAATGGCGTCACCGTCGCCGAGACTCGATTCCTCGCCGTCGAGCACGGCCGTCGCCGTCCCCGATTCGACGCGGATGAACTGGTCGATGTCGGAGTGGGTTTCGAGTCCGATGTCCTCACCCGGACGGAGGGTCATGAGGACTAACTGGACGTGGTCAGCAGTGAACAGGACATGCCGAAAATCGTCGTTGTCCTGCGTCTCACGTTCGATGTTCGTGACGTAGCCAGGCATGGGTGAATCCAGTCTATAACACACGGAATGAGGGGACAAAAGTAGCAACCGCTTATCGACGGTACTCCTCGTTACTCAACCGCGCCCGACACTACCACTCCCCGACAGCAGAGACAGACCGTATCAGGACCACTGGT
Organism: Haloarchaeobius marinus; assembly: GCF_051207415.1. NCBI lineage: Archaea > Methanobacteriati > Methanobacteriota > Halobacteria > Halobacteriales > Halorubellaceae > Haloarchaeobius > Haloarchaeobius marinus. Next base: position 96,087 of record NZ_JBPKGD010000006.1, read on the forward strand.
TGCGAGGCGACACAAATAGGAGGGGAATGGCGATGGATTACCGAGATTGCGCCGCTACGTAGCATCTGGTTCGGTGCCGGTCGGTTCACATTCTACTCGGCCCAGACGTGCCGGAACTTCCCACTGGCAGGATCGCGTTGCGGTGACTCTGTGGCCTGCTCGAACGCAACCCCAATAACACCCTGGTCTTCCAGGAATGACTGGAGAGCCGTACTCACTTCTTCCCACACGTCTGCTTCATCTCGGTCAGGGGTGACGTCGAGACGAACGCGAAGGGTGGCTGGCGCCGTTCGAATGAGTTGTGTCCGACGTACTCCGGCCACTTCCTCGACCACGCCAGAGAGGGCGAGCGGGAAGATCGGACGGTCGCGTCCGTCCGCTGTCTCGAAGTGCAGGACGTCGCCCTGGCGCCCTTCGACGTCGATGACGGGGAATGCACTGCCACACGAACAGTGTTCGTCGTACATCGTGATGCTGTCTCCGAGGTCGTACCGGATGATCGGCTGAATGCGATTCCCGAGGTTCGTGAGCAGTACCGTCTCCGAGGGTTCCCCGGGATCGACCGGCCGATACTCCTCGTCGACGGGTTCGAGGACGACCCAGTCGGCGTTGACGTGGAGGTTTCCGTGTCCGCACTCGATCGCGATCGGGTCGAACTCGGTCGCAGCGTACGCCTCGCGCACCTCACAGTCGAATGCACGCTCGATGTCGCGCTTCTGGGCTTCAGAAACCGGTTCTGACGCTGGGGAGACGAATGCCGGGCTGATGTGCAGGCGACCGTCTCGTTGGGCGCGGGCCAGTTCGACGATGACACTCGCATAGCCCATGAGGAGTGCAGGCTGGTAGCGATTCAGTGCCTCGATGATATCGTCGAGGGGTTGCGTCGGTGAGAACAGCTGAATCCGGGTTTCGAGGAATTTGGATTCGCGCTGGAGCAGGGCGAACGCGGAGGCACCGAGGAAGTGACCGCCGGCGATCGCGATGACGGCCTCTCGAAGATTGTGCTTGACGAGTCGCCTGACCGTGTCGATGTCGAGTACCGCATCCAGTATCCAGCGGTCTGGAAGCGCTCCGAGCAGCGCCAGACTGGTGTCGTCCTGGACGAAGATGCCCGGTTCTCCTGTCGTTCCCGATGTCGTCCAGACTGGGTAGCGGTCGAGGAATCGGTGGCCGATCTTCGTCTCGTCGGCGACGAACGCGTCGACCTCGGCTCTGGTGATCGCCGTGTCCGTGACGACGTCGTCGAAGTGCTCCATGAGCACCGGTTTCGTCACCGGCGGGTACTGTGTGAGGTCGGTACTGCCCTGGGGGATATCGGCGTAGTGTCGCTTGTAGAACCGTGACTGTCGCCGGACGAACGAGAGCAGGTCAGCGAGCCGTCGTCGCTGCCGAGCCGCTATCTCTGCACGGGTCGCTCCTCTGGCCCGCCAGATGTCGAGCGTGATCTTTCCTCTCTCGATTGGATTCATCGGACTGGTGTCGAAGCGCGGGGGATTCTTTCGTGCTCCCTGTCGGCTTCGCGGCGAACGGACTTCGTTATTGGCCCACCGGGGCAGCTGTTACCCGACGTTCTTCATGTGGCCCTCCCAGGGCTCACCAGAGCGGACGTACGCACTCGAACGGGATATTACGGGAAAATTCGAGGCGAAAGCCTCGCCCTTCAGGGCGGTGCCTTCGCCATTCTCGGCGGGATTGTCGATGCGTACATCGTAGCACGGTTGTACAACCGATTCGCCGCAGAGCCCGAATCCTGAAGCGGTCGAGAACCCGCTTATGCTTCGGTGAGCAGGCCGCGCAGGACGTAGTGCAAGATGCCTCCGTTCTCGACGTACCGGACCGCCGCAGGGGTCCCGACCTGCGCGGTCACCGGGAACTCGACCGTCGATCCGTCGTCGCGCTCTGCGACGACGGTCAGTTCGTCCATGACGTCGATGCCGTCGTCGAGGCCGCGAATGTAGTAGTGCTCCGAACCGTCGAGTCCGAGCGACTCCCAGGAGTCTCCCTCGTCGAACTGGAGCGGGAGCACGCCCATCCCGACGAGGTTGTCCCGGAAGATGCGCTCGTAGCTCTCAGCGATGGTCGCCCGCACGCCGAGCAGGTCGGTCCCTTTTGCTGCCCAGTCACGGCTGGAGCCGGTCCCGAACTCCTCGCCCGCCAGCACCACGAGCGGCGTGTCGTCCTCGCGATACCGCCGACTGGCCTCGAAGACGGTCGTCTCCTCGCCCGTCGGCTGGTGAATGGTGTACCCGCCCTCGACGTCGTCGAGCATCTCGTTCTCGATGCGGACGTTCGCGAACGTCCCGCGCATCATCACCTCGTGGTTGCCCCGGCGAGACCCGTACGTGTTGAACTCGTGGGGCTCAACGCCGTGGTCGAGCAGCCACTGCCCGGCCGGGAGGTCGGGACCGAAGGGACCGGCGGGACTGATGTGGTCGGTGGTCACCGTGTCACCGAGCAGCATCAACGAGCGAGCGTCGTCGATGTCGCCGACACCGGGTTCTTCGAGCGGGAAGTCCTCGAAGAACGGTGGTTCGCGGATGTAGGTCGATTCGTCGTCCCACTCGTAGACGTCCCCGGTCGGGGCCTCGAGGGCCTCCCAGCGTTCGTCGCCCTCGAACACCTCGGCGTACTTCTCCTCGAACACCTCCGAGGAGACGTTGTCGTGGATGGCGTCCCGGACCTCGTCGGCGTCCGGCCACAGGTCTGCGAGATAGACCGGCTTCCCGTCGTCGTCGGTCCCGAGGGGCTCGTCCTGGAGGTCGATATCCATCCGGCCGGCCAGTCCGTACGCGACCACGAGCGGTGGGCTCGCCAGGTAGTTCGCGCGAATCTTCGGGTGGATGCGGGCCTCGAAGTTCCGGTTGCCGCTGAGCACGCTCGTCGTCCAGAGGTCGTGTTCGTCGATCGCCGTCTCGATGGCTTCGGGGAGCGGTCCTGCGTTCCCGATGCAGGTCGTACAGCCGTAGCCGACGACGTTGTAGCCGAGATCCTCGAGATACGTGAGCAGCCCGGCGGTCTCCAGATACTCGGTGACGACTCGACTTCCGGGTGCGAGACTCGTCTTCACGTACTCCGGGACGTCCAGGCCGTGCTCGACTGCGTTTTTCGCGAGCAGCCCCGCCGCGATCATCACCGACGGGTTCGACGTGTTCGTACAGCTCGTGATGGCGCTCACCACGACGCTCCCGTGGCCGATCTCTGTCGTCTCGGCGTCACCGAGGTCGACCTCGACGCGCTTCGTCAACTTGCCGAGATCTGGCTCCTCGGGCGCTTCCTCCGGCGTCTCGGTGAGCGAGCCGCCGTCGCCCGCGAGTTCGGGGTCTCGGCCCCCCTCTCCGAGCCAGCGGACGATGGCGTCCTCGTCGAGGTCGTCGGCGACTTCATCGAACTCGCCGTAGATGAGTCTCCGGAAGTGGGTCTTCATGTCGCCCATCGGGATGCGGTCCTGGGGCCGCTTCGGGCCGGCGAGACTCGGCTCGACCGTCGAGAGGTCCATCTCGACGACCTCGGTGTACTCGGGCTCTTGCTCTCCGAAGAGGCCCTGGGCTTCGAGGTACTCGCGCACGAGTTCGATGTGGTCCGGGTCTCTGCCGGTGAGTTCGAGATAGTCGAGGGTCGACTCGTCCACCGGGAAGACGCTGATGGTCGACCCCTGTTCCGGCGCCATGTTCGAGAGCGTCGCCCGGTCGGGCACGGTGAGGTTCGCGACGCCCGGCCCGAAGAACTCGACGAAGCGATCGACCACGCCGACCTCGCGGAGCTTCTGGGTGACGTGGAGGACGAGATCGGTCGCGGTCGCACCCTCGGGTAGCTCACCGGTAAGTTGGACGCCGACGACCTCGGGGAGCTTCATCGTGATCGGCTGGCCGAGCATCGCGGCCTCCGCCTCGATACCACCGACGCCCCAGCCGACGACGCCGATGCCGCCAATCATCGGCGTGTGACTGTCCGTGCCGACGAGCGTGTCCGGCAGGAGCCAGTTCTCCCCCTCGCGCTCGCGGACGTGGACGACCTGCCCGAGATATTCCAGGTTGACCTGGTGGACGATGCCCGTTCCCGGCGGGACGACCTGGAAGTTCTCGAAGGCGTTCTGGGCCCACTTCAGCGCCCGGTACCGTTCGGCGTTTCGCTCGTACTCGAGTTCGACGTTCTTCTCGTAGGCGTCTTCGGTCCCGAAGTAATCGACCTGGACGCTGTGGTCGATGACCAGATCGATAGGGATCTCTGGCTCGACGAGTGTCGGGTCCTCCCCGTTGCGGTCGGCGGCCGAACGCAATGCCGCCAGGTCGACTACCGCCGGGACGCCGGTGAGATCCTGCAGTACGACGCGGGACGGCGAAAACGGCAGTTCGACGTCCGGGACGTCGGGCTGCCAGGACGCCACGTTCTCGACGTCCGTCTCGTCGATGGCGTCGCCGTCGGCGTTCCGGAGCACCGACTCGAGTAGTATCCTGATGCTCACCGGAAGACGTGAGAGCTCACAGAGTCCCTCCTCCTCGAGTGCTGTGAGGTCTGCCATCTTGTAGGTCTCCCCGGCGTGCTCGAACTCGCGGATTGCCCCGAACGGGTTTGAGGTGGCCATACGTCAATCTACAGTGTCGACGGGTATGAGGATTCCCCAGTTGAAAACCGATATCGACCGACGAGCGTGACGCCGAGGAAGCGCGACCGTCCAACAGGTCACGCGCAATAACAGCGTCGAGTTCGTATAGGAGGCCGTCGAACGGGCAGGATATCCAGAGCTGAAGGAAACGCCAGGGCTACCGAAAGCAGTGTTTGCTGAAAAATTCGGAACCTCGACTAAGTGGTGCCGTTAGTCTTGGAGCGTAGCGACTGTTCGGCCCGTTTCCTCTGCCTCCCGGCTGCGCGACATGTTGTACGTCGCGAGCGCTTCGTCAACCACCTGGTCAAGACTCATTAGTCGATTTAATCTTGACTCTGTATATGCGCTTGCATGGCTCCAGAAGAGTATCATCCACCCACAATTCGCCGCTGTGACATCCTCCTCGCCGTGAACGACGAGGCTTCCCGTACCGCAGGTGGGATATTTGCCGGTCTACGACATGGCTTGATCTCTCGTGTGAAACACCCCGCTCTCGCGGTCGAACAAGTATGTCGATGGCTGTGCCACACAGCCGTTACTCCTATCCTCACCATGAGGACTCGGAGTTATCTTCTGTCGCATATTCTCCGCCCCGTTGCAGTCCGCGTTCCCGACCAACTCACACGACGAACACACGTACAGGCCACGCTCGACCCGGTTCGCTTTCGTGTCGTCCCCACACTTCGAGCAGGTCTTCGACGTCTCCCACTCGTTCTCTTTCAGCACCTCAACACCGCGCTCTTCGCCCTTGTAGTTGAGATACTGGTAGATGCGGTCGAACGCCCACGAGTGCAACTTCTTGTTGCCGGTCTTGCCCCAGTCGGACTCACGCACGTCTGCAGGCCAACTCACCGCGAGCGTTCCAACGCCGCGTTCGACACACTCAGTGATGATTGTGTCCGTGAGAGCGTGGTAGAAATGCGTCTCGCGATGAGCGAGTTTCTGACGTGCCCACATCGACTTCTCAGACGGGCCGTTCTCACCCTCGGTGTCGTACTCAGCACGCGTGAAGTAGTGCTTGTCTTGCTTGAGCGCGTTACCGGGGTAGAGAACGTATTCGTCGGGGAACACGACCGTGGCGATGTTCGTGATGCCGAGATCGATGCCTGCCACACCATCGCCTGCGGAGTCGTTCGTTTCGACGGCGACCTTGCAGACGAAATGCAGTTCCCACTCATCACCGTTCCAGACGGCTCGAACAGTCTGTACCTCTTTGGCTTCCGAGAGGTAAACGTCGGGACACGTCTGATACTCACAGAGGAGGAAGTCCGAAAAGTGTTCTTTGAGGTTCGAGCCTTTCGAGAGTCGAACCCGATTGTTCTCGGAGTCGTGTTTGAACCCGTCCGCTTTGAACGTCACCGTGGAACGCGGTCGTTTATCACCGTGTTTTCGGTAGCCGGGCGGATTCGCCTCCGGGTCTTTGTGTCGTAGGTCGAACCAGGACTGGAAAGCGTCGGAAAGTTCTTCGATGACTTTCTGACTGGACTGTGCGTTCAGGTATTTCCAGCACGACTGGTGCTTCATATACGATTTGAGCGAGCCTTCGTCTGGAATTACACCGATTGCGTCCCATACGCGGTCTGCTGTCCATCGTGCGACGTTCCAGATTTTCGAGGCAGAATCTCCGAGCGAGTCGAGGCCATCGCAGACCTGCCGGTGGTTCTTGATGGAACCAACGTAGGTGCGCGTGACCTGAATCGCCATACATAGCTTATGTTGATAGATTTACTTAGTACTACGGAGTGGCGTTGCATATCCAGTCAGAGTGTCGTCGGTGGATTGTGGAGGAGTTGTCGGATTCACTCCCGTCGTAAACGGCGGGATTCTCTCCTTGAAGAAAGATAGCACCCATAGCAATTCGATCCTGGAGAGTGGCAACCTTCTTCCGATTTCCTCACCTTCCTGACTGGGCGTGAGAACGCCATATCCTTCTTCGTTGAGCACGGCAATAGCTGCGTCAAGCGAACGCCTGATCGTTTGCGAGCCAGATTGCTCACTCAGCGAGATCACCATGGGAGATCATTCGCTGGAGGATGTCGAATTCCTCAGTGTCGTGAACAACGAGCCCATCGCTTCGTTCGACGTACTCGGTTCAGTTCGTGCGTTCTCCACTGGACGGCGATCAACTGCTCGACCTGGTTGTTGCGTTGAGTCTGATATGCGTTCTCCACGAGAGCCCTTTGACAGCTCTCGCACCCGTTCAGCGGGTGAAAAACAAGGGGCTAGTCTGCGCTAGCGGGAGTACTGTCTACGTCGACGTCGTCAAGAAGAGGGTAGTCGATGTGCATCTCGATTTTATCGAACGGGACAACTGGCTGAATCGCTCCGCCAGGGCCTCCCTCCTCGAGTTTGAGGATACCCAGCACCTCCAGCTGTTTCAGGTCTGCATGGACATCGGAGACGTCGCGGTCGACGAGTCGTGCAGCCTCACGCATACTTGATGGGCGCTCTCTGGCGATCGCTTGGACGAGATCGAGGCGCAGTGGTGTGAGGCTGTCGACGAGATCGTCATAGGTCCCGAACTGGAGTACTGCACGCTCATCGCTTTCGTCCAGTTCGTCAGCCTCAGCAGTCTGAATGAACTGGAGCGTATCCTCTCGGAGCTGTGCTCGGTCGCCGACGGTGATGTGAAGCGTGGTCATGTTCGGGTGTGTTGGATGTGTGTTGTGTCTGCTGTCAATAGGGACGTGGCGGGTTGCCACCGATGGTGTTTCAGTATTCGTCAGCACTGGCCCAGAACTCGACGACGAGTTCTTCCATACCTGGGAACTCGACGTCTGCGTCACCGGCAGCGGTGTGGAGTTCGTGGCCTTTGGTGCCTTCGTGGGCGTTGTCGTAGCGGATGAGCGTCAGGTCTTGCAGCGTTCCCAGGTGCAGTGTGTACTGTACTTCCAGCCGGACGGGTAGGCAGTTGTGTCGGTCGTCCGTCGCATGACGACGTTCTCGACGAGTCCGGCTTCCACGTGGTGTAGCGGTGCGTGAGTTCCTGGCCCATCCCTCACCTGTTGGGTTGTTGCCCAACACGATAAGTGTGTTGGGAATGCTCCCAACAGTCACTCAGATGATGACGGGGCCTCACAATCATACTGTGGGGCGGTGATTTCACTCGGTTCCGCTCCAACTACCGCTTCGATTTCGCTACCGGTGAGTCGCCAACGCTCGTTCGGACCGGCAGACTCCAGTCGACTCACGACCTCGGTTTCGTGTACTCCGCCACTGCGACCACCCCGTCGTGATAGTTCTCAGACCGATGGTTCGATGTTCTGGTTGAGGTGGAATACGTTGTCGGGGTCGTACTCGGCCTTGATCTCGGCGAGCCGCCGGTAGGTGCGCTCGCCGTAGGCCTCGCGGACCCGCTGAGTGCCGTCGTCGACATCGAGGAAGTTCACGTAGACGCCCTCTCGATGGGGTTCGAGGGCCGCGAAGAACTCATGGGTCCACTCCGTGTCTGACTCGGCGAAGTCCTCGTCGGGCCGCCACACGCCGTTGATGTTGATATTGTGCGCCGCGTTTCGACCGGCGTAGGCAGTGGCGTCCTCGGGGACGCGACTCACCGCGCCACCGAGGTGGAACATCACCGCGTACGAGCGGGGTGACTCCGCGGCGAAGGCGTGGTCGACGAGAACGTCGATCAGATGGTCGGACAGTTCTGGCAGGTCGGTCGACTTCCAGTAGTAGTGCCAGCCGTGGGGGACGGTGCTGTCGAACCCGTTCTGGTGGGCTACGTAGGGCTTGTGGGAGACGAGGTCGAGAAGCGGCGTGCCGTACTCGCGCAGCGGCCGGACGACGCGTTCGCCCTCCTCGGTCGGGCCCGCGTAGCAGACAGCGACGGACACGGCGGGTCGCCAGTGGAGTTCCTCGGGAATGACCGGGTTGGGCGGGACGGTCCCGAACTTGACGACGGTGCCCAGCTCGTCGGGCGCATCCCGCACGAAGTCGCGGTAGAAGCGCAGCACGTCGGCGGTGTCGTCGGCCGCCCAGTACACGGGACCGGCGAGCACCGTGGGACCGACAGGGTGGAGAGCGAACTCGAAGGAGGTCACGATGCCGAAGTTTCCCCCACCGCCCCGCACCGCCCAGAATAGCTCCGGGTGCTCGTGTTCCGACGCTCGGATGAACTCGCCGTCGGCGGTCACCACATCAGCCGAGCGCAGATTGTCGACGGTGAGACCGTGCTTGCGCATCAGCCAACCGATGCCACCGCCGAGCGTGAGCCCGGCGACGCCGGTGTGGCTGACGATACCGCCCGTGGTCGCTAACCCGTGGGCCTGGGTTTCGTGGTCGACGTCACCCCAGAGAGCACCGCCCTGTACGCGGGCAGTGCGCGTATCGGGGTCGACCCACACGGCACGCATCTCCGAGAGGTCGATGACGAGCCCACCATCACAGACGGCGGTGCCAGCGACGTTGTGGCCGCCACCACGCACCGCGATCTCGAGGTCGTGCGTCCGTGCGAAGTGGACCGAACTCGCGACGTCAGCGGCACCGGCACACCGGGCGATCAGCCGTGGCCGCCGGTCGATCATGCCGTTCCAGACCGACCGGGCCTCGTCGTAGCCCTCGTCGTCGGGACGGAGCAGGGTGCCCAGAAGCGTGTTTCGGAAGTCTTCGACGGCTGTTTCGTCGATCTCTGTTGCTGTTTGTGTCATTATAACCACTATCTTGCGCGCTCATCTCGACACTTCGTCTCACTCGGTCCCTCACGGAGAGACCGTTCACTTCCGTACTAAGGGGCCCTATCACGATGGATGTTACCATTGGACAATGTCTACTGAACTCACTCTCTATTTTCAGCACACCACATCTATCAAGCTCTGAGGGTCTCCAAAGAAACATCTCCACTCAGGCCAAATGAGACACCTCTTCAGGACATTCGGTGTCGTCGAACTCACCGTGCTCGACCGGCCCCCGGTCATCGCTGGGGTCCGGACTCCACCAATCTACCTCGTAGAACCTACCTCGTAGGCACCTGGCGCGTCGAGAATCTTCATCCTCGCTGACCCGTCAGGCAAGTCACGACGATGTTTTCGTCGACTTGGAGATTCCAGGTCGTGTCGGTATAGAAGCAGGCAAGGACAGCGTCCTCGTAGCCACGATCCTCTTGCGATTCTTGGAATTCGACCTGTGTTGCAGTACTTGCAGAATCGCCCTCGAAGAGGATACGGGTGAACACCTCGTGCCCACAGACTGGACACCAGAGGAACTCTAACAGTGCTCCCTTGTGGCGGTTGATGGCGTCAAGACTCATCTATGAATCTGGCCCGTTTGACTCGGGCCACCCCTTCCTGCCACAGAAAAACGCCCTCGCTGTACGTTCTATGACCTCAGCGTTCAGCGCCATAGACTACCTTCGAGCGAGCTTCGTAGCCACAATCAGGGCAGTCGAACCATCGTTGTTTCTTTGCCCCATCTGCTGATTTCTCGCCGACTCATCAAACACGCGCTAGAACTCTACTCGGATGTCGAAGCCGCTCGCGAACAGATGACCGACGTGGCCGACCGCGCCATGGGCTAATGCTTCCGTTACGGTGGGTTTGATGTGCTATTGAGCCGACTCCGATCTTCCTCCTCGTATGCTGCTCGCCACATTGCATGGACAGCACGGGTCACGAGTGACACCTCGGTCACGTCGATACAGGACGGTTCGGCTGCCGTCGTGGCTGCGTCTGGTGGGGGATGAAAGTGGCTCTCGGGTGAGTGTGTATTTGGGTGGCGGTCGAATCGCCAGTTGACGTCCACGGCATCGACGTAATGAAACGAGTACATCCCTAGCTCGCTCCACTGGATATCGATTCGCGCAGCGTCGGCGGCTCCGAGTCCGTCACTGAGACTGATCTGCAGTTCCGTGGGTGCGACGATGTCGTCGTACGCAGTTGTGTCGACGATCGGTTCGAGTTCGAGCCAGAGGTCACGAATCCGCTGGAGCGCCGGGAGATAGATCGGCCCGAACTCACCGGCTCGGTCGTGGTCGCTCATACGGCGAGCTGGTGGCTGGCCTCGTCGTAGGCGAGTGCTGCTTGCGCGACCGCGAGATTCTGCCGAGTGGTTCGCCAAGCGGTGAGGTCGTCCCAGCCCTCTGTCTCGTCGGCATCGAGTTGCTGGGAGAGTTCCTCCGGCGACACCACGTCGTAGCGGTCTTCATAGCGCCGGATATCGGCTTTCATTTCCTTGATGCCGTCGAGCAACTCCGTCCGAGTCGCCTCGTCACGCAGCTCGCGGATTCGGGACATCAGAACCCGGTCGCTGTTGCGCCGATACAGCGTTGTTTGCCCGTCCTGTTCCGTTTCTGCGAACCCGGTGTTCACGAGCGCCTTGCAGTGTCGACGTGCCGTCGGCTCGCTCACGAGTGCCCGATCGGCGATCTCGGCTGCTGACTGCCCGTCGTGGGTTTGTTCGATGATTTCGTACACCCGCTCGAATGGCGTGGTGTCGTCTTTCCATTCCGCTTTGACGTGTTCGTTGACGTCATCCCACGTCTCGGTCATACTGGGTGCTATGCGCTCTATGAACAAATAATTTCTTGAGAAAATTATTCCTCCAAACAGTGCTTGCACAGGAGCAATGTCAGGCTACCTGCTCCTCCAACGTGTCTCGATGCGTCCGGGTGGTTGTTGCAGTGACGCTCGCCACCTCCACAACTTCCGCCTGCGTCAACCATCGTCCCTCTCCGCGACCCGCCTTGTACAGACGGGCAGCTGCGAATCCTGATGGTTTGACACCCGACGCGGCTCCTGACGAGTCTAACTGTTCATCTAACTTCCGAGCTCGCTGTCGGATGTCCGCTGGAATATCGAGGTCTGACGCGTCCGCGTCGATGAGGTCGTCGACCAAGGTGCGGGCCGTCGCGTCGTCGATGCCCGCAGTCGCGACGCTCGTGGTGTCGCGGTCCTGAGCGAGGAGTTCGGTATCGAACTGTTCGTGGCCGGCACTCGTGTCGTCGTGCGGATCGGAATCAACGTTGGGTACTCAGGCGGAGACCGAACGTCACGGTTCCAGTACAGTCAGTAGTGGACGTCGGCCGGGACGATCCACATCTCCCCCGGAGAGTCGATCACGCGATTCCGGTGTGGGTTCGGCCGGTGTAGTCGACAGAACCGTTCAATCCTAACCGAGCGACACCTGTCTGATAGCCGAACTAGCCTACCAGGAACACAGCCTCTGAGAGATGGTGTTTCCCAGCGGCCTCGAAGAGGGATCCGATATCTACTGAACGTTCTCGATGCTCGATCTCAGCCTTCGGTATCTCCTCCAATCTCTTCTACGCCATCGCCATTTACGACCTGGTCGATGTCCCTGTCCATGTCTGCATACCCATATGCTAACCCTGCTGCCCCGCCAACGATACTCGCCTGTCGAGGGTTCTCAAATACATCTGACCGGCGGGCGTGTCTTGCTGCTATCTGGTGGCCGTCCATCACCGACTCGATATCAACTTCTGCCAGCCACTTTGCATAGGCTTCATCGACATCGTCGTACTCCAGTTGGCTGAGGTACTCCACCGCACCCAACGCAGCACCGGTCCCATGGCCGCCAGCGCCTGGACTAGAACGAATCTGTGAGCCCCGAGTGTTAGCACTCATTGCCAATTGCAGGGGGTCGATTCTCGCTGCGACAGAGTCTGGGTTAGCACTTGCGTAGGCGCCAGTCGCTGCGCCGCCAGCCAGAAGCGCAGCGATTCCGAGTGGCGTAGAGACCGGCGCTGTTGCTGCGGCGGCACCAAATCCAAGAACAGCACTCAGAGAGTACTTTCCAACATCCTTCGGGTCTGCAGTTCGAGCCGTCCTGGATAGCCGTCGCCTGAGACCTCCCACTCCAACCGTCGGCCTGGTCAGCGAAGATGTAGATTCAGACTGCGATTTCCCATCCTGTGAGTTGTCGAAACCTGGCATTGTAGCCATTCTATCCGCTAACTCTTCGATGGAGTTTGCCTCGGCAACAGCCTGGTCGAAATACGTTATCTCCGACCGACCTTCGAATAATTCGGCGATAGCGTGCAGGACAGATTCTGCGTCTTCTGCTGACGCAATCTCAGCATCAATCTCGTTGAGGAATTTGACCGCATTAGATTCGTCAGAGTCTACCGTTTCGTTGAGATTGCGACCAATCTCAACGACTGCCTCGAACGTCTCTCGATCTGTGTCCAGTATGAATTCGTACTTGTATTCCTCCATATCATTGAGGATAAGTTTGCTCGTCCGCCAATTTGAAGACTTCTCCACATTCACGATATCGGCAAATTGAACGGCGATTGCCTGTGGCGCTTCCTTCCGTGGAAAGAGAGCAAGAACTCGGCAATCAGTGACGACGAGATGTCCCGAATCGAGGACTCCTGCAGATATCTTCCAAGATGACCCATCAACCGCTTCGATCTTGCACTTCTTGATACCGCAGATCGCCTCTGGCTGTTCGGTTGGCAGTACGTAGCTACCCAGGGGGCGCGGATAGGAATCGTGTCTTGAGCGAAGTTCGTCGAACGTGACGCTTTCGTGACCAGCCCCAAGCGCGTATTCGGAGAATCGCTCGCTCATGTTCTGGTCTACATCGTCCTGCCGAGACACCAACCGCGACGTGGCTGATGCATCACATCCCGGGCAGTACCGCGCCTGTGGAACCGCCTTTTCACACTCCTCGCACCGGTAGATGGACATAATTCGAAAAGTAATCCAGCATACTTGTAACTTCGCTTAATAGAAAATTGAGGAATCGGGACTATCGTTCGAGAGTGGTGCTTTTCGTTCCGTCTGCACCTCCCAAAGCAACCTCCGTAATTCAAATCGAACTCCGTACGATTCCCGAGGCTCTCGTTCGAGGTTGTGGCTGCGCGCGCAGCGACGTTCTCGTGAGCATCGCGAACGAGAACGTGTGAGACGAGCGGAGCGAGTCTCACCGAGCGAGCACGGAGCGGAGGGTGGGGAGGTGGCTGGTGGGTGGATGGCCCCACAATGAGACGCTCTGAAAGACCCGCCACCAGATCTGAACAGTCCCCCTGAGAGTCAGTAGTGGACGTCGGCCGGGACGATCCAGATCTCACCCGGGGAGTCGAGGACGCGGTCGAGGTGGGCGCGATTGCGAATCCCGTCGCCGTGTCCGTCGTAGAGGAACAGCGACGGCCCGCGGAACGCGCCGAGGTTGTAGCAGGCGTGACGAACCAGGTTCTTGTCGTGCATCACATCCTCGGTGGTGCAGTCGTCGATACTCTCTCGGACTTTCTCGAGGTTGCGCTCGAACTCCTCGACGGTCGCGTCCCACCCGCGTGCGAGGAGTCCCGCCCCCCGCGTGGAGTCGACACGCGCCGCCACGGGGAGGTTGCCCCACCGGGACCGCCCCGCGACCGACTTGCTGTCCATGTCGAACGTCACGTAGTAGTCGAACACGGCAGACTCCTGTGGCGTCGCGCCGACGAGTCGGTCGAACGTCGCCTTGCCCTCGGCGAGGGCGTCGTCTCTGGACTGTGCTTCGACGAGTGCGTAGATCAACTGGTGCATCTGACGAACCTCGCCGACGCAGCGAAGCACGACCTGCAGTGCATCGTGTCCTGCGCCGGCACTCGCTGCCGGCGCTCACAAACGAGGGAACACAGCGCGGTCAGTCGTCTTGCGCCACCTGCTCGCCCTCGCGGTCGAACTCCTGCGCTCCTAGACAGTACCGATAGAGAATCCCCCGGGAAGGCCTCAGTCATTACCAGCCCCGGACGCACCACAGTCGTGGTGGACCACAGCGCCAGTCGAGGGACGCCGAGCTGTCGAGAGCGTTCGGTGTCTGCACTCGAAGCCGAACAGAATCTGCTACTGGCCTGCAGAACTGGGATGGTCGACGAGGACGTCCACGCTCTCAGACGTCACTACGAGATGGATTCCCTGGACAGTGAATCGAACTTCGACCGCCTCACTCGACGAGGCGAGGAGTCGTTCGAGGGCCGCGACGTCGATGGAGTCGTACAACTGGTACTCGTCGCGGCCGAGTCCACACGCCTCCAGCGTCTCGACGATGTCGACGAGGAGGTCGGCAGCGGGGTCCGGTCCGTGTGCTGGTGAGCGTTGCATCGGAACGCTCTGTGCGTATGATTGCTGACGTTTTAAGCGTTGAGTAAACCACGGTTTCGTACAGCAACTATAGCTATCGTAGCGCGGTTGGGATAGCGTCGGCGCAACCAGAGACGAGTATGCGCTTCGACGCCGACTGGATGTCGCGTGCCGACGACCGTATCCTCGAATATCTCTCTGCAGACGGTCCGGACACGCCCAAAGGAATGGCCGACAGCGACCGCGTCCGCTTCTCCCGCCAGCACATCAACCAGCGATGCAAAACGCTCGTCGACTACGGTCTCGTCGTTCACCTGGGGAACGGTGTCTACGGCACCACTCACGAGGGCGAGCAGTACCTCGCTGGTGACCTCGACGCTCGAGGTCTGGAACGCCAGTGACTCGCGCTGGTATTCACCTCAAAAGCGCCCTCGAACAGGGGACCGAAGATTGATCAGTCATCCCTTGAAGCTGTCTCGACCGGGAGGTCGAACTCCTTCGCTCCACGACGGTAACACGGCCAACAGGGGACGCCTTCGGGGAGGTCGTCGCAGTCACAGTCCGACGAGTCGTCCGCCTCTGTTTCGACGGGGTCGGTCGGTGCAACGCCCCCGTCGGTCGCGACCGACTTCGCGAGCGCAGCCCCGAGAACAGGTCGTCGGATTGCAACCGCGACTCTGTGCTTGCAGGCACCCGCGAAGCGGTCGTCCGCGGGACAGGTACACGACGACGGGATGCCGTCGACGACGCGAACGAGGTACTCGTGGGCGGCTGGGTCGGCGTGACTGCAGTTCCGCACGCGGACGCCATCGTCAGCGAGTGCGAACTCGAACGCCTCGTACTCCGCTCGTTTGCGAACCCGGTCCGTGAACGTCAGTCGCGACAGTGGATGCCGCTGGTCGGTTGTGGAGATTCTGACTCACCTCACCCCTCAGGTGAGGATAAATTCTCAGTCCACGAGTTCGTCCAGCCTGTCGCGATGCGCGCGGACGGTCGCCGCTGACGTGTTGGCCGCCGCCGCGACCTCCTGTTGCGTGACCCAGTTCGCCGGCGCTCCCGCCTTGTAGAGGCAGGCCGCGGCGAACCCGGACGGCTGGACGCCGTTGGTCACGCCCGCCGCCTCGGCCTCCCGTGCGAGGTCGCGAGCACGCCGTCGAAAGTGGTCGGGCACGCCCAGGTCCGATGCGAGTCGCGGCACGAACTCGCTGGGCGTGACCGGCTTCGCGGGCAGCCCGAGTTCCACGTTCAGCACCCGGTAGGACCGTTCGATCCGCGACCGGGCGACCTTCGCTGGCCCAGCGACGTCATCCAGGGTGCGTGGAAGGCCGTTACACCGAGCCGTCGCGTACACACACGCCGCAGCCACGCCTTCGATGGACCGGCCAAGGAGCAGGTTCTCGGACTGGGCGCTCCGGAACAGCGCACAGCCCTGGTCGCGCATCGAGTCGGCGAACCCGAGCGCACCCGTGATGCGGCGCACCTCAGTGAACCCGTGCATCAGGTTGCGCTCGGCCTTCGACCCACACCGCCCGCGGGAGTGCTCACGCCGGATGCGACTGAGCTGGCGACGCTTCCGCGTCGAGATATTGGTCCCGTTAGCGTCCCGCCCGTACCCGATCTCCGTCGAGAGCCCACGGTCGTGTCTGGCTGCCGTCAACGGTGCGCCCGTTCGCTTGCGCTCCGCCCGGTCGTGCGACCGCCACTCCGGCCCGCGGTCGAGTCGGTCCTCGTCGACGATGAGCCCGCAGGCTGTACAGACGGACTCACCACCGTTGCGCGTGATTCGGCCGTCGCATTCGGGGCAGGTGTTCGTGCGCCGGTCGACCGGGACGTCTTCGTCGAACGTCGTCGGATAGATGTCACTGATTGGCATCTGTCTCAGAGTGCTCCGAGGCGCTCGCCGGCTCGACGAACCCCTCACCCCACAGGGGGTCGATAAATGCCTGAAGTGAGGGACGGGGAGCTCACAGGGTAGCGAAGGACAACGGCTCGCAGAAGTCGAGAAGCGATGTTGAATCCCTCGCTACCGAATCTGGCGATGGAACCGAGCGACCTCACCTGTCTCCGCGACGTCTTCCCCTCGAGAAAGAACCCGCTCGAACGTCGTGCCGATGGAATAGAACTGGGGGCTTCACACGCCGTCCGATTGCCCGTTCTACAGACGCCGGATGTCCTGGGCAGGGGTGGCAGTGCACGTTATCTGCTGAATCGGCGTTTGGAGGATTGACCACGAGAAAACCCACCGTCGAGGACGCTCATCACAGCCAGAATTGCTGTTTCTTGGTCCTATCGGTTCACAATCCCACTACTGTTCCCACAGGCAACCGTAGCTATTGAAAAGGGCCGACTCAGGAAGAAGAGAGTTTCTGGCTGCTCAGTGCGACGACGAGCATCACGACGATTAGCACGACCGATAGAGCATTGATCGTCGGCGTCAAGCCCGTCCGGAGCATGGTGTAGATGACGACCGGGACGGTGCTGGTACCGGGGGAGATCAGGAACTGCGTCGCGGTGAACTCCCCGAACGAGACGACGAATGCGATGAACGAGCCAGCGAGGATGGCCGGCGAGATAATCGGTCCAGTAACGTAGCGGAACGTCGTCACGGGGTCGGCACCGAGGACGCGCGAGGCGCGTTCGAGGTCCTGGTCGAACGTCACCAGCTCGGAGCGTACCAGGAGAAATACGTACGGGAGCGAAAGCACGGTGTGACCGACGACGAGCGCCGGGAACCCCGAGGGGAGTTCGATGGTGCTGAAGTAACGAACCAGTGCGATCCCTGTGATTACCGGAGAGATGATCATCGGAAGCAGCATGATCGTCGAAATCTGCTCCTTGTATGGGAACTCCCCCCGAACGAAACCGATTGCAGCGATCGTTCCGATGATCGCCGAGAGTACCGCCGATGCCGTTGCGACGACCAAACTCACCATCAGTGCGTCGATGAGTTGCTGGTCGGCCAGAAGCTGGCCGTACCACTTCAGAGAGAACCCGTCCTGGGGAATCGCAGGGAAATTTTGAGTCGTGAACGACGTCAAGATGACGATGAGGACGGGCAACAACAGGAAGGCGAACACGACTGTGATGAGCGTCCGGAGCGTGACCCACTCCAGCCGTTCTGCCGTACTCGAGCTCATATGTTCCCGAGCACCTCCTGGATGTCGAACAGAGTATTGAACACCAGCAGGAAGCCGACGAGCAACACCGTGTAGACGATCGCGAGCGCCGATGCGAACTGGATGTTGAAGTTCCCGAGGAACGCCTGCGCGATGACGTTCGCGATCATCGTCTGCTTTGGACCACCCAGCACTGCCGGGCCGAGAAAGGACCCTGCTGCGAGGATGAATACGATCAGGCCTGCCGCGACCAACCCGGGCAGGCTCATCGGAAAGATGATCTTCGCGATAGTTCGCCACTTCCCGGCACCGAGTACGTGTGATGCGTCGATCAGTTCCTCGTCGATGGCGTTCAACGAGTTGTAGATGGGAAGCACGGCGAATGGCAGGTAGACGTTCGCCAGACCGATGATGACTGCGGGAGTGGTGAATAGCAATCCAGTCTCGATTCCAGTAAGGCCTGCCAGTGGGCCGGCCGGTGACAGGAACAACAGGATGCCGAAGTATCGAACGATGTACGCGATCCACAGCGGGACGATGATGAGCGTCAGCGCGATGCGGACGCGTTCGGTGCTGAAGGCGAGGAAGTACGACAGCAGGTACGCGAGCCCGAGCGTGACGGCGGTCGTGACGACCCCGTAGAGGAACGACCGGACGAACGCGTCCACGTAGATTCCGTCCATAGCGCGCCGGTAGGACTCGAGCGGTGTCGACGATTCCAGGTTCAGGCTCTCCGGAATCAGTAACAGTATCGGGACGATGAAGAACAGACCGACGAACCCGATACCGAACAGCGCCAGGTGACGATTGGAGATCCGTCCTTCGAGACCGTCGCCCACGGTGTGCATGATGCGATTCAAACCACCCCACTCGGCGCTCATAGGACGATCACCCGCTCAGGCTGGAACCGGAGATAGACGTCGTCACCGACAGCGATGTCCGGGAAGCGCGTTGTGTGGGCGAGCGCCGTCGTCGCTCCTTCGAGTTGGACCGACACCTCCGCACGGTTGCCGAGGTTCGCGATATCGGTGACGGTCCCGAGGAACTCGTTCTCTGCCCCGGTCGCCTCAGGAGCGACTTCGATATCCTCCGGGCGGACGTACAGCGAGATCGATTGGCCCTCGTCGAGGTCAGGTGTCGACAGCGTAATTTCGGTATCGTCGCCGTCGTAGACGACGGTTCGACCATCTTCGTGGGTGACAGTGCCGTCGAACTGTGTGGATTTTCCAACGAACTCCGCCACGAACGGGTTGGCCGGAGCCTCGTAGATGTGCTCGGGGCTGGCGATCTGCTGGGCCCGACCGTCGTCGAGGACGACGACTCTGTCCGACATCGAGAGTGCGTCCTCCTGGTCGTGGGTGACGTAGAGAGTTGTCACACCGACCTCACGCTGGATGCGGTTGAGCCAGCTGCGCATCTCCTCACGGAGAACGCGGTCCAGTCCCGTCAGTGGCTCGTCGAGTAACAGGATGTCGGGTTCGTAGGCGAGCGCTCGGGCCAGGGCGACACGCTGTTGCTGGCCCCCTGAAAGTTCGCCCGGCTTGTGGTCGCCGTGGTCGGGTATGTCGACCAGTTGGAGTGATTCCTCGACGCGGTCCTCGATGTCGCCCGAAGAGTAGCCGTGCATCTTCAACCCGTAGGCGATGTTCTCTCGGACGGTCATGTGGGGGAAGAGCGCCGTGGACTGGAACGCCATCCCGATGTTCCGCTTCTCGGGTGGCAGCTCTGTCACGTCCTCCCCACGGAGGAAGATTCGACCGTCGGTCGGCTCGACCAGTCCGGCGATGGCGTGCAACGTGGTCGACTTCCCACAGCCGGACGGACCGAGCAAGGTCACTAACTCCCCTTCTTCGACGTGAAAAGAGAAGTCCTCGACGGCACAGAGGTCTCCATAGTACTTCGTGAAATTCTCGACTTCGAGCATTTGAGTTACGACTGTTTGATTTGATCGAGCCGCTGCGTCCAGGCCTCCTGCTTGGGCAGCACTGTGTTCCAGTCCCGGAATGCCAGGTCTTCAGCTGGCGCGTAGTCTGGCAGCTGCGTCATGTTCTCTGGCGGGTTCTTGACCTGGACTGTGTAGTTCATCTCGTCAGAGAGGGTCAGGAGGTTCTCGCGTTTGTAGGTGTGGTTCAGCAACTCGTGTGCCTTCTCCCGACTCTCCGACCCTTTGACCACCGCGAGGTTGTCGGCCCACCCCATCGCACCTTCATTCGGGATGACGTACTTTATATTATCGTACCCCTCGTTCTGGAGTGCGAGCACACGACCGCCCCAGGCTTCACAGATCCAGGCGTTCTCTTGACGGAGGTATTGAATCGAGGTCGCACCGTCACCCCAGTACGAGAAGACGTTCTGGTCTTCCTCTTGGGCTCGATTGAACATCTCGTCCGTCTTGGCTTCGTCCCCGGGGACGTCGTTGATGTTGAGTCCCACTGCTGCTGCACTGTTCGAGAGACGGTCGATGGTACGGTCGATGAGGGACACTTTCCCCTCGTACGCAGGGTCGAGGATGGCGTCCCAGGAATTCAGCTCGGCATCGATCTTGTCCGTATTGTACGCGTAGCCGGTTGCGCCGTTCTCACGGATGAGGCCCATCGTATCGTCGCCGTTCATGTTGAACGAGAGGGTGCGGGCGCTCTCCTTGATGTTCTTCTCGTAGTTCGGGACCTTCGAGAGGTCGATCGGCTCGATGACGTCCTCCTGCTGTGCGCGGGCCATACCAGTGTCGTTGAGCGCGACGAGGTCGAACGACCCTGGGTTCTGCTTTATCAGCGAGATCATCTCCGTCGTCCCACCTGCCGACGTGCCCTCCACTGCCGTTTCTGAATCCCAGCTGTCGAAGACGGACATCTGCGACTCCTGCGTGTTGCCTCCGAAGCCGAGGAACCGGAGTTTACCGCCCGAACTGCCGCCACCGAAGACCGACGTACAGCCCGCTACCGTAGTCAGTGCCCCTGCACTCGCTGCTGCCAGCACGTCCCGTCGTTTGCGCATGTCCTTGTTTGACATTGCCGTGCGTGTCTACAGCACAATGTTACAATAATCTTTCGTAGAAAACGGACCAATATTTGGGAAAATTCTTGATTTCGAACCGAGAATTAGGTTCTGGCATAAGTTTATATGGCTGACTGGATTGGGTCTACATAGAGGCTTGATTATGACTACCACAGACACAGCGGCGGAGAACCCCACCCGTTATGAGCGGGATGGGGCCGTCGCGCGCGTCCGCCTGAACAGACCGGACAGCCTCAACGCAGTGACCCCCGCGTTGTACGAAGGAATCCGCGACGGTCTCGACCGGGCAGCCGAAGAAGACGCGCGCGTCGTCGTCCTCGAAGGGGAAGGACGAGCCTTCTGCGTAGGTGCGGATATGCAGAAACACGACGAGACGGAACGGACCCAGAAGGAACGTCGGGAGTACGTCTGGCAAGCACAGGAGGCTGCCGAGGCTGTCCAGACGCATCCGCAACCGGTGATCGCGAAGGTCCAGGGCTACGCTATCGGGGCCGGAGCGGAACTGGCGCTCAGTGCTGACTTCGTACTCATGGCAGAGGAGGCCGAGATACGGTTTCCAGAAGTCTCCATCGGGACGTACGTAGGCGGTGGCGTCAGTTACACGCTCGCCGCGCGTGTCGGGCAAGCTCGCGCGAAGGAACTCGTCCTCTCGGCGGCCTCGCTGACCGGCGAGGAGGCGGCTGCCGAGGGAGTCGTGACGACCGCCCACCCTGAACCAGAACTCGACGACTCTGTCGACGAGTTAGCCGCCGACCTCGCAGGGAACGCACCGATTCCGATGACGTTCGCCAAGGAACAGTTCGGACGCGTACGACGTGCCTCGCGTAAAGATATGCTGACTGCCGAGGCCGAAGCGCTGCTCGCCTGTATGGCGACCGAGGACTGGCAGGAAGGTGTCGATGCGTTCGCCGAAGACCGTGAGCCATCGTTCGAGGGAATCTAACCGTGTCGGGACAGTCCTCCGAAATCGACCGCATCATGGACCCCGACTCGGTAGCGATCGTCGGTGCTTCGACGGACGAAACGAAACGTGGTCATCAAGCTATCAAGGCTCTCCAAGAGGGGGGCTACGGAGGCGAAATCTATCCAGTCAATCCCTCGGCCGATTCGATCCGCGGCCTGGAGGTGTATCCGACCGTGTCTGCGATTCCGGACCGGGTCGACCTCGCTCTCGTCGTCACTCCCGCAAAAATCGTGCCCCAGATCATCGAAGACTGTGGAGACACAGATATTGCTGGCGCCGTGGTCGTCGCTGTCGGGTTCGGCGAAGCCGGCGAAGATGGTGAACAACTCGAAGACGACATCGTGAGCCTCGCACGAGAACACGGCGTCAGGCTCATCGGACCGAACACGTCGGGGATGATCAACGTCCATCAGGGGCTGAATCTCGTCGGCGCCGATACGGTCCCCGAAGGAAACCTCGCACTGCTCTGCCAGAGCGGGAACATGGCGATCTCACTGTTCACCGAGGCCGCCACCCGGGAGGGCGTCGGCTTCAGTCATTACGTCGGCGTCGGCAACGAGGCCGACCTGCAGTTCCACGAGTACCTGTCCTTCTTCGACGCCGACCCCAAAACCGACGCGGTCGTCTGTTACGTAGAGGGAATGAGCGACGGGCGGGCGTTCCTCGAACGAGCCCGTGACGTGACGGACGACACACCCAT
Organism: Haloarchaeobius marinus; assembly: GCF_051207415.1. NCBI lineage: Archaea > Methanobacteriati > Methanobacteriota > Halobacteria > Halobacteriales > Halorubellaceae > Haloarchaeobius > Haloarchaeobius marinus. The sequence continues at coordinate 118,507 of NZ_JBPKGD010000006.1, forward strand.
CGTCGTTTTGAAGAGCGGACGGTCAGACGCGGGGAAACGTTCGGCGTCGTCTCATACGGGCTCTCTCGCTGGTGATGCTGCGGTGACCGACGCTGTCCTCGAACAGGCGGGTGTGGTCAGTGTCGACCGATCGGACGAGCTGTTGTCGGTCGCGAGTTCGCTCTCGTCGTTGCCCACCGCCGATGGAAGGGACGTCGCTATCCTCGCAGATGGTGGGGGGCACGCGACACTGGCCGCAGACGCCCTCTCGAAGCGTGGGCTTTCGCTCCCACGACTCACCGACGAAACACAGGAGCGACTGCAGGACGTTCTTCCGGACGCGGCCAGCGTCGTCAACCCCGTGGACGTTGCGGGCGGAACCGACGAGGACCAATCCGTGTTCGTCGACTGTGCGAAAGCTATCATCGCAGACCCGAACGTGGACGCGGTCATGTTGTCGGGCCTGTTCGGTGGGTACGGCATCCGTTTTTCCGAACAGTATACCGAGGTGGAGATCGAGGCAGCAGGAGAACTCGCAGACCTGGCAACTGCGCACGGCAAGCCGCTCGTCGTTCAGAGTGCCTACGAGGGCTTCGACACGAAACCCCACACTGTCCTCCGTGAGCACGGAATCCCGGTCGTCGAATCGATCGACGTTGCGACCGCGAGCCTGGACGCGCTGGCCACCTACGGCAGCCGCATTGCGGCCATCGACCAGAGCAGCGACTTCAGGCTCACGAGTTCGACCGACGCAGCCGAGACGGTCACGGAATCGCTCGCCAGCGACCGGACACAGCTCTCGGAATTCGAGTCCAAACTCGCGCTGTCCGAGGCCGACTTCCCGGTGGTCCCATTCGAACTCGCGACCAGCCCAGCCGAGGCACAGGAGGTTGCAGAGGGCTTCGAGGGACCGGTCGCGATGAAGGTCGTCTCCCCGGACATCGTCCACAAATCGGACGCGGGTGGCGTCGCCCTGGAGGTTCCAGTGGAAGAAGTCAGGAGCGTCTACGACGACCTGATCGCGACAGCCACCGAGTACAAACCAGCTGCCCAGGTAGACGGCGTGCTCGTCTCACCGATGGCCGAACCTGGCGTCGAACTCATCGTAGGCGTGGTCGACGACCAGCAGTTCGGTCCCGTGGTCATGTGCGGTCTCGGTGGCGTGTTCGTGGAGGTCCTCGAAGACGTGGGGTTCCGGGCACTGCCACTCACGGAGGCAGACGCTCGTGCACTCCTCGACGACATCGACGCCCAGGAGATGCTCACTGGTGCACGCGGGAATCCACCGGTCGACCGGGACGAAGTCGTGAACCTGCTCCTCGCCATCTCTTCGTTCGTCGAGGCCAACCCCTCAGTGTCTGAACTGGATCTGAACCCCGTGTTCGCCACCGAGGACGGCGTCGAGATCGTCGATGCTGCGATCACGCTCGACAACGACGATACCGAGAGAACCGACGGTGAAGCCCCACTCTCTGAAAGAAACACAGATGATTGAAATCGACGCACCATTACAGGTCGACCGAGCCGAACCACACGTCGCCCGTGTCACCTACGACCGTCCGGAGGCGATGAACGCATACAACGAACCGCTCTTGCGCGGGACAGTCGAGGCCTTCGAACGACTGGACGAACGGGACGACGTCCGTGTGATAATCCTCACCGGCACGAGCGACGCGTTTTGTGCCGGCGTGGACCTGAAAGACATGCCGTTGACCCCGGAGATGGACTTCGCGGAGTACGAGACGGGACTCGGACTGTTCCAGAACGTGGTCAAGACGATTCGCGGCATCCAAACTCCTGTCGTCGCGGCAGTCAACGGCTATGCCCTTGGAGCCGGATGTGATACGGCACTGGCCTGTGACTTCCGCGTCGTCAGCGACGAAGCCGTCATGGGCGAGACGTTCATCGACGTCGGGTTCGTTCCCGGAGACGGCGGAGCGTTCCTTCTGCCCCGACTGGTCGGCGAGGCACGTGCGAAGGAGCTTATCTTCACTGGCCGGAAACTCGCCGGCGAGGAGATAGTCGAGTGGGGACTCGCACGCGAGCAGGTCCCCGCCGACGAGCTTCTCGACGCCACCGTCGAATTCGCCTCTCGACTGGCCGACCGACCACCCATCGCTGTTGCCCAGAGCAAACGCCTCGTCAACGAAAGTTTCCAGGTCGACCTCGACCGAGCACTCGACGCCGCAACGCGTGCCCAACGAATCTGCTCGCAGACCCACGACCACGAGGAAGCAGTCGCAGCGTTTCGCGAGGACCGTAAACCGGAGTTCGAAGGTCGATGAAGCGATTCACCACCAACGTCGTCCAGTTCGATAGCACGCTCGGCCCAGCCGACGACGGGACGCTCGACCGGATGACGGATGCGATTGCGGACGCCGATGCGGACCTTGTCGTGTTCCCAGAACTCGCCACGACTGGGTATCACGTCTTCGAGAACCTCGAGGAAGTAGCCGAACCCCTGCCCGGACTGACGACGGACGTTCTGGGTGAAGCGGCAGCAAACAGCGATTCCGAAGTGCTGTTTGGAATGCCCGTTCAGGACGGCGATGACATCTACAACGCTGCGGTCTGGCTCGACAGTTCCGGCGAGATTCGAGCCAGCTACAACAAGCGCCACCTGTGGGGTGACGAGGCCGACGTCTTCTCTGTCGGTGACGCGTACGCGGCAGTAGAAGCACCGTTCGGTCGAATCGGAGTCCAGATCTGTTACGACCTGAACTTCCCAGCGGCGAGTCTCTCGCTCGCACGGCAAGAGTGCGACGTAGTGATCAACATCTCTGCCTGGACGGTCAAGATGGAACGAGACTGGCACACCCTGTTGCCGGCCCGTGCAGTTGAACAGGGGGCCTACGTCATCGGTTGCAACCGCGCTGGCAAGGAAGCAGGAGACTCGTTCTGTGGACACAGTACGGTCATCGAACCCGACGGCACGACAGTCGTGGAGATGGGCGACGCCCCCGGTCAGGTCAGCGCTACGCTCGACCCCGGTGTGGTCGCTGCCGAACACGCGAGAAACCCGATGCGCGTGGACCGCCCAGAAGACGACGCCGACGCAAGACTCGAGTGATTGTGAACCGCCTCGTGGTCGAGTGGTTCGAGAGACCGTAGGTCTCTCGTCATCACGGAAGATCGAAGATCTTCCGAACGACCCCGAGGCACTCGGCCTGCTCCGCCTGTGGAGACGGCCTGGTTAGGAATCCTTCCAACCATCGTCCCCATGGTTTGGAACGAATAAAGTTATTAACGACGTGAAGACCAAACCCCAGCCAATGGCCAAGGTAACACTCGATGAGATAGACTTCAAGATTCTCCGCCGGTTGGACGAGAACGGCGACATCGACGCCCACGAACTGAGCGAGGAACTCGACGTCAGCACGTCTACGATTTACTATCGAATGGAGAACTACCGTGAGAAGAATATCGTACAGGGGAAAATCACAAAGCTCGACCCGCAGAAGCTGGGTCTGGAGCTAACGACGATTACAGAGATCAACGCGGACTACGATGGTCCCGGGTACGAAGAGGTCGCCGAGAAGATTGCTGGACTTTCCGGTGTCCAGCGCGTCTTCTTCATGCTCGGTGAGATGTCCTTTTACGTCCTCTCACGGGTCCGCGACCACGAACATTTGCAGAAACTGATGGAGGATATCATCCAGACTGAAGGAGTCGAGAACTCGACGACGAACATCGTCCTCCGGACGTTCAAGGACGAAGACCGACTCCTCGTCAACTACGACGACGAGGATCTGGGAAAGATCTTCGGTGCCAATCAACGGTCGACGAACAGCTGAGCCGTCGAGACGCTTCCAACCTCGAGGGAACCGAAGAGAATCGCAAGTCGGACCGGATGCTCCCGAAGGACCGCTCGAAGCACGTCGAGGTCGAGGGCGGGATCGCTGTCATCCGGTACAGCTGATTTCATTACAAAAAGTCGAGGAGAAAGCCCCGCCGTTCAGGGGCGGGCTGAATCCGACAACCCATCACACAGTCTCCCGGCGATAGCATGGCCGGATAGTCCACTGCCCCCAATTCGGACCGTCTCGAGAGAAGCGAGTCTATAGACGATTAGTGTAGTACAGGCCAGCGACCGTGGTCGATTACCGACCGGCCCGACGTTCGAGTCCAGGCCGGTTCACTTGCCCAGGAGTCGGTCGGCGAGAGTCCGTTTTCGGGCACGCTCGGCCAGTAGCACGGAACACTCGACGTCTTCGACGACGTCCATGACGAGCGACCCTCTGACGAGCCGAGTGAGCAGGCCTTTCTCGGTCGCACCGAGTATCACCATCGTACTGTCCGCCGCTGCCCGTTCGATGGCGGATTCGACGTCACCGGTCTCGACGTGAATCGTCGCGTCCTCGAGTCCGTGACTGTCCGCCCACTCCTCGAGGAACGCGCTCCCCTCTTCCAGGGAGTCAGCGACGTGCAACAGCGTGATGTCGGAATCGTACTCCGACTGGAGCAGTTTCGCGACCTCCGCCGAGAGGTCCGAGTCCGGACCCCCGGCCGTCGGGACGAGGATGCGCTCAGGGTCGAAGCCACGGTCTTTCAGGACGAGGAAGTCACAGGGCAGGTCTGCGGCCAGATCGCCGACCGTGCTCTCGACGCGTCCGGGCGACCCGAGCGTCCGCTTCCCCCAGCCCATCACGACCATGTCGGCCTCGTGGGTCCGGGCAGCGTCGAATATCTCCCCGAACGACTCGTGCGAGAAGATAGTGTGCGTCTCGACGTCGACCCCGAACGTCTCAGCGTCCCGTTCTGCCGCGTCCAGCACCGCGTGATAGTCCTGCTCGAGTTTGTCGGCGTGCTCGGCGGCGTACCCGAGAGCGGTCTGGTCCGGAGCCGTGACGATGTGCACGGCATCGACGGTCCCACCGTGCTGCTTGGCGATGGCACTGGAGAGCGTGATGAGGTCCTTCTCGTGCTCGGGGTTCGCCAGCGGGACCATGACGCGATACGTTCCACCGTCGGGCTGGACGGTGTCTGCTGCCGAGACGGCTGCTTGCGGCATCTGTTCGGACTGTTCGAGGATATACTGGCTCAGAATCCCCTTCTTCTCCGCCTGGTTCTTCGCGTAGACGAAATACCAGACGAGTCCACCGGCGACGAACACCAGCGAGAGACCGATCTCGACCGGGTCCATGAACGCGATGAGGCCGAACGACGACACAGCCCCGAGAACCGGGACGATGGGATACAGAGGCGCCTCGAACTCTGGCTGATACGCTTCGACGTCAGCCTCACGCATCACGATGAGGGCGACGTTGAGGAGCCCGTAAACGACGAGATGAAGCACACTCCCGGCTTTCGCGAGAATCTTCACGTTCCCGACAGCGATGAACACCAGGATGAGGCCGCCCGTGACGGCGATGCTCCGGTACGGCGTCGCGAAGTTCGGGTGGATAGCGTTCAACTTCTCGCTGATGAGCTTGTCACGGCCCATCGCGAAGTTGATTCGTGACGACGCCAGGATGGAGGCGTTCGCGCTCGATGCAGTCGCGAGAAGCCCGGCGAAGGTCAACAGCCCGACGCCGATGCCCGCGAGACCGATGGTCCCGAACGCGATTTCGGCCACGTCGAGTACTGGCGTCGTCGTGAAGTCCGGGCCCAGTTGTCGCCAGTTGATGACGCCCATCAGGACGACCATGATGATGGCGTACATCACCGTCACGATGACCACACTGCCGACGACTGCGAGCGGCAGGTTCCGACCGGGATCCTTCAGCTCTTCTGCGACCGTCGTGATCTTCGCGAATCCGAGGAAGGAGACGAAGACCAGCCCGGTTGCAGGCAGTATCGCGGTCGCACCGCCGGTCTCGGCCGGGAAGAACGGCCGAAGCGTCGAGAGGTCAGCCTGGAGGATGCCGAGGAGAGAGAAGACCGTGAGGATACCGACCAGTAAGGTCACGATGACGATCTGCATCTTGCCGGTCTCCTTGGCGCCGACGTAGTTGATGGCGACGAACGCCACCCCGGCGAGGAGCGCCCCGAACTGGAACTCCGTCAGAACGAGCGGCCCGAGCGTCAGTGCCGGCAAGGGCAGGAAGGTCGCGAGGTACTCACCGAATCCGAGGGTGTAGAAGGCGCTCGCGAACGCCAATCCCATCCAGTTCCCCCAGCCTGCGATCGACCCGAAGATGGGACCGAGTGCGTGATTCACGTAGTAGTAACTGCCACCCGCTTTCGGCATCGCCGTGCCGAGTTCCGACGCCGAGAGCGCCGTGAACAGGGAGATGACGCCACCGATGACGAACGAGAGCGCGACTGCGGGCCCTGCGGCCGCAGCGGCCTGTCCGGGAAGGACGAAGATGCCCGCACCGATCATCGTCCCGACGCCGATCGTCAGTGCCGAGAGCAACCCCAGGTCCTTGGCCAGTTCCTCGTCGTTGGCCGTCATCCGTCTTCCACCTCGGGCAGTGCGACGACGGGGCAGTCGGCCTCCGTTATCAATCTGAGCGACCGGTCGCCCGCCAGGAACTGGACGATTCGAGAGCCACCACGAGGCCTGTATACGACTGCACTGGCGGCGACCTCGTCGGCAACGTCGATGATGCCCCCGACGACGTCTCGCTGGTAGAGCATTCGCGTTTCGGCGTCCGGGAACGTGTTTCGGAACGTGGCGAATGCCTTGTCGGCGACCGTCTCCGACTGTTCGACCGGTGTCTTGTCCGGAACACCTTCGCCCTTCTCGACGACGTGGACGACGATGATTCGTCCAGTACTGTGCGATTCCAGCGCGTTTGCCGTCGCTCTTGCATCGTCTCGGTCGGCGATTGGTACGATTATCGTGTCCGTGAGTGTGAGAGTCATCGAATCACCGTATCTGGTACTGGGAGAATTCGTCTGCCCCACAGCTGGGGCAGGTTTCGGTGTCCGGTTCGACCGTCGTGCCGCAGTGCCGACACTCCGTGACTGTCTCGTCGCGGGCGAGCAGGCGCTTCAACAGTGTCGGGAGTCGGGACATGGCTGGGGCGTTATCGCTGCGTCGGCTCCGACGTCTGCCCACAGAACGGGTCGAGCCCGTCACTGTCGGGAGAGTTCCGTGAGAGAACGGTGAGGACGTCGTCGGGCCTGACGACGGTATCGCCGTGTGGCGTCAGCTCCTGGTCGTCTCGCTCGATACCGATGATGAGTGTGTCTTCGTCGAGGGTCCCCTGCTCGACCGCAGCTTCGACGGATTGACCGGCGATCGGGGCGTCGGCCTGGATCGTGACTTCGACGATGTGGGCTTCGCCGGTGAGGCTGATGAAGTCGTTCGGTCGTCCGGCTGCGTGCTGGACGTCCGGGTTGAACGGCGCGTACGGGCTGAAAAATTCGTCTTCGACGAGGTCTTCGTCCTCGATTTCGATTCCGAGTTGCGAGAGGTTGCGTGCGACACGTTGCAATTCACTGGTCGTCTCGCCGACAGCCAGTACGTGCAGGTTCCTTCGCCCGGTCATCAGTGTTCGGACGTTGATGACGCCCGGTATCGTCCGCGCCTTGTGCGCAAGCGCTTCCCGTTCCGGGACGGGTACGTTGCACAGGTAGAGGTTCGTCAGGTTCCCACCGGCCCGCTCGAAGTCGAGGTGCACTGGATACCCTCGGATGATGCCGTTGGCCTCGAGTTTCTGAATCCTGTTCCGGACTGTGGCCCCCGAAACGTTCACCTCCTCGGCGATCGACGCCGCCGTGTTCCGTGCATCCTGCATGAGAGCGTACAGGATACGTCGGTCGATATCGTCGAGCCGATAGTCAGTATCTGGGTGTGTCATGATGTGACGACCACACTGATTTCGATTTCACAAATGTACGCATAGTATATTCATCTATCCCTCTCGAACCCCCTCTTTCAATTCCATTCCAGAAATCGTGTTGGATTTATATTACTTTTGTGCCTCCCGTCAATCTGCGTAGCGGTTCTTTCGGACGACACTCCCGTCGGTTCGCCGCACCCGAGAGTCAGGCGCGGCTGGATGGTTCGAACGCTGCGTTCACGACTTCGGACGTCGGCGTGTTGAGGTAGGGATCGATGGCGCTGAAGGAGTTCCACCCACCGACCTGCATGACGATTCGCGGATTCATCCGCTCGCGGACGAGCAGGTCCTGGGCGTAGTAGCGGCGCAGATCGTGGCTCGACGCCTTCCGCCAGTCGTCCGGGACCTCCCCGCCAGACGCCCGAAAGATCGAGGGAGACGCAGTCACGGGACGTGTTCGATGGAGATTTCAGGGAGTGAGTGTGCGGCTGGCTGGAATCCAGCGAACGATTCGTCGTTCGTGAGAATGGTCGGCTCGCGGTCACGGTGTTCAAACGCCAGCACCAGGATTGGAACGTCCTTGGGTTGGATCCCACAGACGCGGGCGAGCGTCTGCACCGCGGGCGCTGATCGCTGCTCTCGCAAGAGTTCGTCGCTCACATCGCGACTCGACGGCGCCTCGATGAGCCCCGTCATTCGCGTGAGCCGCGTCAGAAAACTCGTTTTGACGGTATCACGGTCCGCCGAGGAGAGGCTCTGTGTGCGGTCGAACGCGGCCAGCGCTTCCTGGACCATGTATGCGCTGATGGCAGAGGTCGTCTCACCACGGTCGATTGCGGCACGCAAGTCGGCTGCCTGCTCGCTGGTTCGCAACGTCCCGAATACCCACAGATTCGTATCGAGGATCTTCACGAGTCGGACCCGTACACCTGCTCGGACGTCTCCTCACGCGCCTCTTCGACGGCCCGTTCGAGGTCATCCGAATCGACTTTCTCCCCGAGTGCCGCGAGCTTGGCGTCGATATCGCTATCGGACTCGCGGCTCTGTTCCGCCTGTGCCAATAGCTGCTCGAGCCGCAGCGCAGTGATTGCCGTGTCGTCGTTGAGTTCGCGGAGATGAGCGCGGCAGGCTTCCTTGATGAATTCACTCTTGTTGGTGTAGACCCCCGTTTCTTCGAGGAACCGTTCGATCTCGGTGTCGAGTTCGACCGGGAACTTGACGCTGACACTCGCGTATTTCATGGTAGTACCATCGTACTACATCTATTTAAACAGCAGGCTCAGTTCGTCGGAAGACGGACGGGCGTCACAGCACTTTTCACTCGACGAGATGCTTCTCTACCTCCCGAGTCCGGTACGCTGTTGGCCCACCTTAACTACATCGTACACACAGTTGCAGCGAGCCTTCGGGGTGTCGGAGTTCGACACGAACGCGAGTGGGTGCGGCGAGCGTGTCGACGACGAGTGCACACTACTGCCGTCGCAGGCATCTGACTCGCCGGAATCCGGGCGCGGCTCGACCTGTGAACAGAACCCGTAGCTCGCCTCCACGCTCGGCGACCGTGGTTGGGCGTGGTCCCCCTTACTCCTGAGCGACCTCGACGACGTCGATCAGTTCCTGTGCAGTACTCACGACCCGCTGGAGTCGGTCCCGGATCGCGTCTGCAGGGTCCTCGTCCCACGCCGCGACGTAGAACGCGCTGTTCGAGGCGTCGAGCCCGAAGTGCTGGGAGACGACGTAGATGGATAGCGTTATTCCACGGGGATGGTGTTCACACCGGTCGAAGTCACGTGCGTCGAGACGCTCACCCTCGACGCCGTCCTGGACGGCCAGAACCAGACCGAAACCCGAGATCACCGGCTCTGTTGAAACCAGTCACACCTCACAGGCCTAGCCCACTGGATACAGGGCCCGAATCTCGGAGCGGGGGAGTAGACCCAGATGTGACGAACCGGTTCCCAGCAATGTCCAACACCTATTTATCGTTGGCTACAGAACCAACGATGTAACGGATGGAACCAACGGCCGACGACCTCGACGCGTACACCAATGCCGCTGTGTACGAGGACGATACAGTAGTCCGGATGTCGATTCGGAGTACCGACGACGATACCTATCCGTCGGGATGGCGATACACGTTCCACTATGGAGCGCTAGTTCCTGGCCCCGAAACACTCGAGGACGGTACAATTCGTCGCTACGACAACGCTCACGAGGATACAAAAGGCCACGAGCTCCACGTCGCTCCCGACCCCGAGCCAGAGATCATCGAGTTTCCTGGAATCGAGCAACTCTACGAACGGTTCTGGGACGAGATACCGAAGCCGCGATTTGGTCCATCCACCGATGCCGGTGATACCCATGACTGAAAACACGAATGTACTCCTGGTTACGGTCGATGTCGACGCAAACCCGTACGAAGAGGGACTCGAAGCGATCCAGCAGTTCAAGGACGGCGAATCCGTCGACCAGCCCGCGATCGTCCGCTTCCCGAACGAGTCCAAACTGACCGAGGTCTTCAACGAACGCACCTACACGTTGCTGCGCGTCATACGAGACGAAGAACCAGAAAGTATCCGAGAGACCGCCCGATTGGTCGGCCGGGATAAGAAGAACGTCCATCAAGAGTTGACGACACTGGAAGCCCTCGGAGTCGTCAGGTTCGAGGCTGTTGGGCGTGCGAAGAAGCCGGTGTTCCCATACGACGATCTGGTCGTGACACCGCTTGCGCACGATTCTGAGGACGGAGCTGCTGCGGCTCCTTGAATGTCCAGTCGTAGATGACCCTCGGTACGGGGTTCGGTGGTGTGAGCGGCATTGCAGACCCTGTCGATCGAGGATTCACAATGACATCCTCCCCGGCGTGAACGCCGGGGTTTCCTCGCGCTGGGGGTATCGACTACCGGCCCACGGAGGCAACTTGCGGGTTCGTATGCTCCTCGTTGGGACGGTGAGAGCGTGGTGACTCCGACCATTCGTGGTCGTCCCACTTGAGGCATACAGGCCGTGCCATCGACCTTGCTACGTCGGTCTGGCGTTGACGAGACACTCCGTGTCTCGTTCGCCAATCGGAACTCCCTGCGTTCTGATGACGTCTCAGGAACGTCTCGGACGCGACGAGGTCTGCGTGGCCCTCGAAGCCACACTCGCACGTCAGCGTGTCCTGGCGGCGTGTCGTCCGGTCGGTCGCCCCGCAGTTCGGACACGTCTGCGACGTCCACGCCTCCGACCGAACCGCCACTTCGACGTTCGTGTTTGACAAGGAAACTGGTGCGTTCGCACCTCAAGAACACGTAACGTCGTAAACCACAATATCCCAAACACGGTCGGGAATCCTCGCCCGTCAGAGCGGGGAGGATGTCAAAGTGAGAAGCCGGAGCAGCTGGAACGCTTTTTCGTGTATCGATTTCGGTGTCTGCCCAAAGTGTCCCTCCTGAATCGAGGCGACTGTAAAGTCAACGTCTCCTGGCGACGCGACTCCAGCTTCAGTGTCTTCGTTCGACTCGACGATCAACTCATGAATTGCAAGGATATCATCCGCCGATAAATAGCTGAGAGAGCCTGAATCCTCGCTCATTGGCATCAACTTCTCCGGGGAGAGTTAATTACTCTGCGTTGAGCGTTGCACACCCAAATTGGCATCGGTATCCCGGACAGCTCACGTCGGTTCATCACCTGCTGCCGATTGGAACATCGACAGCGCTCGCTCGAACTGTGCTTGGTGCGGACCCGCTCCTGTTTTCGAGCGTTCTGTGAGGAACGCTTCGTATTCCTCGCGTTCGTGCGGGTCAAGTTCGGCTGCGGTCACACACTCGACGAAGGCCTCTAGTCCCTCTCGAAAGACCTTCGCGTAGTGGTCGTATGCGGCGTCGACGAGGTGGATGTTGTCATCGATACCCGCAACGAGGCCACGATAGACGGCTGCGGCCTGTCGGTGGCGACCTCGCTCGTGGTAGTGTTCACCGATGTCTGTGAACTGGCTGAAGTCGATCGCATCAACGATAACTGGGTACTGATCGGTGTGTTTTTCGAACAAGTCGTCGATGTCCTTCTTATACTCCGTGTGGGACTTCCCCGGACCAGTACCAAACCGGGCGAGAAATCGGTCGAGCATTCCGCTATCGCGAGATAGCTCGTCGCGAACGAACGTGTGGAGGTCATCCTCGTCGATGTCCGTGAGGAGGGCATCGACCTGGTCTCCTGTGTCAGGTGGCATCTCGTCAGCGAGTGAGAGCAAGACAGCGACGACGTGCTTGCAGGCACCGGGTCCATCGTACGGACAGCTACACCTGGGATCGAAATCGGGAGCTGAGAGTGAGAGCGTCAGGTCGTACAACTGCGAGCCCCGAACTGTCGCCATTATCGTGTCTCCGCCGCGTGTACGGTCCCGGATTCTTCCCTCTGCGTAGCAGTTCTCTCCCCGTTCGAATACGGCGTCGGTGCAGAGACCGGGAATATCACCTCGTTCCACCGTCATTCGAGGATGTCGAACACGTCGACTGCCTTGTATTCTTTTCCACGTTCCTTACCGGTCACTTCCTCGATGAGGCCATCCGCTTCGAGATCGTCGACGACCTTGTAGGCGGTCCGGCGTGATACATCGAGATACTCCACGAGATCTGGCGCCGTGAAATACGGATACTGGAGCAACTGCCGAGCGAACGTGTCCGTGTTCGTGCTGCCGGGGTACTCCTTCTCGTAGCGCTCCTGGAGTTCTCGGAGCTGGTGAGTCCGGTCGCACGACGTCTCAGCCTGACTTCGGAGCCCTTCGAGGAAGAACGTGAGCCACTCCTCCCACGCGCCTTCTTCACTCACCGCACGCATCCGCTCGACATATTCGACCTTGTGACGGTTGAAGTACGCGCTCGGATAGATGTATGGGCTTTCGAGGTAACCTTCGCTCGTCAAATACAGAATGATGAGCAGTCGACCGAGTCGACCGTTTCCGTCTGAGAAGGGGTGAACTGTCTCGAAGAAGTAGTGGATGATGGCAGCGTCGACGAGCGGATGGTACTGTCCGCCAATCTGGATGTACGATTCGAGCGACTGCATCAGCCCAGTGAGCCCCTCTGGAGTCGGTGGGACGAACGGACGTTGTCCGGACTGTGGACTCGTGAGATGAACCATGTGGTCGCGGAAGTCACCGACGACGTCACCCTCGTTTCGAACGTCTTCGAGCAGCATCGAGTGGAGATCTTTGATGAGCGAGAGCGATATCGACTCGCCGGTCTCGATTCTGTCGATCCCATACGTAAGTGCAGTCTCGTAATTGAGAGCCTCCTTCAGATCTTTCTCGATTGTCGTGTCGGCCTCACCTGAGGGGTGCTTCGTGTGATACGCCTCGACGTCTTGATACGCGACGTTTGCACCTTCTATACGGGCGGATTCGACGGCCTCGAGACGAATGAGCGAGGTGTAGAGAACTGCGGAGAAATCCACCGTCGAACTGATGCCGTCGACACGACCGATCTGATACGCAGCGTCGGCTACCAGATTGTACGTCTGTTCGGAGAGTTCGAGCTTCGGCTCTACCGGGAGTGGCTCCGGTGAATAGTACGGGTGTGGATGATAGGGGATGTATTTTCCGGGTGCGCTATCAGGAAGCTCTTTGACGGGCATTTCGGTAGTACCACCATCACCCTAAACTAATATAGTTGTTTTTATATCGGGTATACGGAAGAGCTGTGTAAGGACCCTCGTGTAACAACGAGCGTGGATAGTATACTTGTGGAGGGAGCAGGTGTCGGATTCCTCCCACCCGTAAACGGGTGGGCATCCTCCTTCCAGTCGTGTAATCGTAGGCGGCCGCAACGACCCAGACGAAGGTCGTGGCTGCGCGCGCAGCGGCGGGCTCGTGAGCCTGCGAACGAGCCCGAGCGAGCACGGAGCGGTGGGTGGGGCGGCGGGGTCGCGGCAGCCAGGCCCAATACGACATCCCCGCGTGCGAGGAACGCGCGTGGGTCCTCCTCCTGCGGTGGAGAGCGAGAGCACGTCGAAAGACAAAAAAGAGAGTGACGATGGCCGTCCGACCACCGCCACACCCGGGGTCAGTTCCGCGGACTCGGACCGTCACCCCGGTCGAGCACGGTCACGTCCGAGCGCGACGTCGCCGCCAGCGACGGCCGGCCACCGTACCAGCCCACCTCGAGGTTGAGGAGTCTGACCCGGTCGCCCTCGCCGAGCGCCGTCCCGACCCGCGAGCGCTTCCAGATGGTGAGTTTGGCCGTCCCCGAGCCGTCCGCGATGACGCCGACCTGTTGCTGGTTGACCGCCGCCGGCTGGTAGAGCGTCCGGACTTCGGCCTCGACGTTCGCCTGGATGGCGTACTTCGGCTGGCCCATCCACTCCTCGATGGTCGCGATCGGCTGGATCGCGTCCGTCCCCTTCGCCACCTCCTCCGTCGTCTCGAGGACCGCCGCCGTCACCCCCATGTCCTGGCACGCAACCTTCTCGGCCAGTTGTTTCGCGAACGCCGACCGCGACGGCCCACGGAAGCGCTCCGCTAACTGCATCCCACATCGATTCACCCGTCCCAGGGTGTCTGCGCCGAGTTGTTCACGCGGGTCGACGTCCGGGTCACCTCCGGCCCCGAGCACGCCCCGCTCCCGGAACTCACGAACGCGCTCACTGGATGCCCGCTCCGTCTGCACCCTGCACGACCGCTCCCGGTCGATGCCCGCCTCGTGCGCCGCCAGCGCGCGCTCTCTCTGTCGTGCCAGCTCCTGTTCTTCGGCCAGCCGCCGTTCCTCCGCTTCGAGCGTCGTCCCGTACGGGTGGTCGAGGTTCGCCTGCCGCGTCCAGTCGTCGTCGATCCGACCCTGGCGTTCGAGTTCGACCGTGGGTCGCAACTCCGGCGTGTGTTCCCCACAGGCCGCCTCCGCCAGCAGCCCGCCTTCGTCCGCGATGGCCTCCTCGAGCGTCAGTTGTTCAGTCGTCTGTTCGGCATCCGAATCTTCTTCACCGAGTACGTTTTCACTAGACATTGGAATCACACCGATTCCGAAGGCGCTCACTGAGCGTCCACAACCGCGATCATCACTCGCGGTTTTCCGTCGACACCGACCCGACAGACACGTCTCTGCGCGCTCTCGCTCGCGCCTTCGCGCCCCCCTGTGGGGCGCGAGCGAGAGCGCGCCCGACGAGGAGGACACAACCAGCACCGCGCGGGGACCCGCCCGGAGCGAGCGGCCAGCACACAAGCCGGTTTCGGTCCGTCGAGCCTGCGAGACGCAACCGAAAGCGCGCTTGGTGCTGGCGTCGAGACCAGATGAGCGAGCGAACGCGAGCGAACCTGGCCCGGAACGGGCGCTCGCGGTGCGGAGAGCGCCCGCACGCCCGGACTGGTCGGTCGCGAGCGAAGCGAGGCGCGACGAAGGAGCGCCTCGATGCGAGCGGTGAACAGAGTGAACCGCGAGCAAGCGGAGGGCGGCAGCGCCGGGCGGTGCGCGCCGAGAGAACACACCAGACAGACACTGCAGCGACCGACTGTCGACCAGCCGTTCCCGGGTGGGACTGAAAGGGGCTGCTCGGTCGACGAGCGAGACGACGCTCCCGTGAGCGACCGCAGGGAGCGAACGGGAGGCGGCGAGACGCCGTGGCGTCTCGCCAGCCAAGCACCGCAGCGGAGCGAGGAGCGCAGCGAGTGCTCCGCGAGCGTAGCGAGCGGAGGCCAGCGAGAGCTCCGCTCTCGCGCTGCGCAGCCGTCGAGCGAGCAGGGGCTTTCTGGGACGACATGAAGCGGTCCGGTCGAGATCGGCTGGCGTCGCAGAGCGCAGGTCGGCAAGAGGCAATGCGAGGAAACGGCCAAGAGCTGCCCCCGGTCCTCGACCTGAGAGCAATCCAACCGAGGGCTCGATGCTTGGGGAGACACTCGCCCGGTATGACGACGAGTACTGTCGAGTCAGGGTACCGGTTCGACCTCGACGGGTCGGTGTGGAGCCGCGGGGTTCACTGGACCTTGTCCGCGCCACGCGCTACGGACGTGCGAGAGGACTCACTCGTTCTCGAGCGCCGCGTAGATGTCGGCGTGGCGACGTCCATCGAGCTTCCCGATCTCGAGGGCGATCGCGTGGCGTTCCTCGTCGCTCTCGGCCGACTGATACCGCTCGTATAGTCGGCGGACTGCTTCGTCGACCGACGCCGAGGAGTCGGTGCTGGACGCCATCTCTGTCTGGAACGTACTCATCGCGTCTGGGTATCAGTTGCGACGAGTACAGGCCCGAACGCAGACGCCAACCCAGTCCGAATCGTGTCGGTCTGGTGGGTGCTCAGCCGAGAGTCCGGCGACAACGTTTTATAGAATCCGCGGAAAGTAAAATACATGTCCGATACCGCTGTCCGACGCGCACATCCACTCGATGCGATGCTCGCGATCTCCGATGTCGTGACGAACCAGCGGTATGTCCGGATCTACGCCAGGGTACTCACACTAGATACGCCAACGGTCGAAGAACTGTCCGAGGGACTCGACAGTTCGACCACCACCGTCTACGAGGACGTGAACCACCTGGTCGAAAGCGGTATCCTCGCACGCGTCACCGATACCCAGCCGCATCGCTACCAGGCTCAACAGATCGACCTGCGTGTGGAGGCTGGCGACGACACCTATCGAATCACACCAGCACTGTTCGTCGCGCTCGCCCGAAGTGAGACGAACGAAACCCTCCAGCTGTATCTCGACCGGCACGGGACGAGTGGCCTCGCCACCGCGCTCGAGTATGCCCGTGACTACGTTCAGGTGCGGATGAACGCTCGGCTCATGGCTCGCGAGCAAGAGCTCCCTGTACTCGAAGCCGAGACGGTCCTCCAGGAACTGCGCGACGTACTCATCGAGGTCGATCCCGAACTCGAAGCGAGTCCCGACATCGACGAGCTCGACAAGGCAGTCGACGAACGTAGCCAGGAGTGACTCGATGTGTCTCCCTCTTCGTTCCCCGACGTCGAGGCACACGTCATCGATACGAACCTGTTCGTCACCTTCGAGCGACACGACACCGTCGAATTGCTCGAACGAGCTGTCAGACAACACGGTATCGTACTCCTCCTCCCGTCGCGGGTCTACGAGGAGTTGACGCCCGAGAACTACCCGTATGGGACACCTCCGGTCGAGGAGGCACTCGCGGCTGGATGGGTGGAGGTCCTCGACGAGGTCGACTACACGAACACCGTGGTTTCGGCGACGATGGACATGGTCCGTCGGTACATCGCCGCCGCTGACGACCGTGCTGAACACGACATCGAGCAGGCCGATGCCGAGGTCGGCGGGTCGACAGCGATGCTACTCGAACGTGGAGACGCCGACTCGGTCGCCGTCTACACACACGATTTACCCGCCTTCCGAGGAGTCGAGCGGGCGATGACCGAACACGGCTACGACGACCGTGTCCAACTCGTCAGAGCGTTCGACTTCGTCGACGCTGTCGAAACCCGATATCAGTTCAGGGGATGACCGCTCGGTTCGAAGTTCCCGAGGCGCACCACGACACCACGACGTCGTCCAGTGCTGTCTCGACGGGTCGCCCTGCTCACAGCTGACGGGTAAACTGCCACGGGCCGAGCCCCGTTGCATTCGCCTCGACTTTCCGTGAACACTATAGCGCCCCATCTCCACGGCAAACGTTTATGGTTTCCAGTTTCGTAACTCTATACAAGATGAGCTACGATACAGAACACGTGCGAAACGCGGGGGACACTCCGGGGCTGATCACCGGAATCCCCACGTTCGCAGAATTACTCGAAAACCCTTCCCTCGCTGGCCTCTATACATCGATCAGGCACTCAGGAACTGCAACGGGCCCCGAACTCGTCGAAACGACGACCGTCTCGAAGAAGACAGTATACGACTATCTCCATAAGCTGGAGCAGGCGGGGCTGATCCGCAAGATCGGTGACGATGCCGGGACCGCCGTGTACACCGCTGAAGAGTTCGAACTGACGTTGACGGTCCGCGAGACGGAAGTCTCGATCACCCCCGAACTTATCGAAGTGGTCGCACAGAAGAACGAGTACCCAGCGATCACGCGGGTGCTCGAAGACCACGGCATCGTCACGTTCGCGCTCGCATACGATCTCGTGAACGCACACAGTGAGGGGGGTGTCACAATCCGGCAAATCGCGAACCTCACAGCTCTATCTCCTGGAACTGCATACGATATCGTCGAAGCGCTCTATTCGATTCTCGATCTCGGTGACGACGAGTCGACCCCGACGACGTACACACCGGCTGAAAAATATCAGTAATGATACTTTAGCCAAGAATTTCGGACAGTCTTGTTTTAGACCATTTCGCGGTATATCTTTATCGTATCTTCCGAATCTATCTTAACGTGAATCCTTTCTTTTTCTGTTATGCCATTTTCAGAAAGTGGCCACCTAAGACTATCGTCAGACCCATTTTCGAGTGAAGCCCGCACCACATATTCCGAACCTCCCCCAATCGGTAAACTTCGTACGTTCCGAATTTGATCAATTGAGATTTGCTCGGATTCGTTAAGGCCTCTCAGAGTAGCCGTTTCCTGATAATCCACGTCTTCAGAATCGATTGACGTGATTGAGATGGTAATCTCGAATTGGTGTTGTCCACTATTTGATACTATTAGGTCTTCTTCGGACGAAACTTGGTCCTTCTCACTTTTTGCTACCGCGCCTGTGCTTACGGCACTTAACAATATTGTCCCTGCGGTCAGTCGAAGTAACGACCGTCGAGTGTGATTTTGCATTGTAATTTCACCTATGAAGTAGGATCCCAATTGTCGTCACAACAGAGTGACCAAAACATACAGAGATCATCATATGAGACGTTCGGAACAGACTTATCGCAGTAGTTTTCAGAGCCATTTGTGCCCATTGGTGTTTTTGAATTCCCGCTAGAATTCGTATATCTTTGTCCAGTGTTATGATGGCCTCCGTTGGGGATGCTCCAATCCAATAAGCAATGCCCGAGTTCATGTAGCGCAGTTGACATAGCAGGCCCTCCATTTCTACTCGTAGTTCCGATTTTGGAAGTGTAATTGCTCGGAGCATTGATGATTTTTCCGGCACCACCAGTTGCGGCATGGTTCGAGCTACTTGCCAAACCTTCGCCACAACAATAATTTGATAATAGGAGATTAGCGTTTGTTGCTTCGAAGTTTCCAGAACACTGTAGCCACTCACCGAACCAAGCAGATAAAGAACTAAAATATTCGTCTGCGATGCCACATGGTTTCCGTCCTGTGAAGCCTGAAGTCGGGTCTTCAGTTGGTGGATCGGGAGTTTGCGTTTGGTAGGAAAGGTTAACGCTGTCATCAGAAATCGTAAATGCACCCTCGATATATTCTTTTAGCCTATCAAGGGGTTCTGCCCCATGATTCTGTTCGGAATGATAGGTCTGGTATATCGCAACATCATATGTGGCCATAGATAATATGTCGGGTATCTTTAATAGTATTTTTAATTAGGCCGTATTTATTACTATATAATAATAGTGGAATAAATAGCGGATTATTAATAGCATCTTCCGGTGATTCTCAATACATGAACCGACGGGACCTACTGAAACTCTCCGCAGCAGGAGCCACCTCCGGCGTGGCAGGGTGTCTATCCTCCTTCAGTTCAGAACGTGGAGGCTCGGACGCCCATCCACAACGACAGGCGTGGCGGATGATACACGGCGGGCCGAAGCTACGGAATAGTCGGCCTTCCGTCGGCGATGAAGCAGTCGAGAGACCGCCGAGGCTGTTGCGTGAGGAGTCCTCGAATGCAATAGTGAGTGATGGTACGGCGTTATACTTCACTTACAACCACACTGGAGGTATGGGTATAACGAAGGCAGATAGAACCGACGCGGCTAGCGTGTGGGAGACCCCTTTCGAACACGGGGGCATTGCTTCACCCCTCGCCGTAGACGACGAATATGTCTACGGGACAGCGTATGGTGGCATACTCGCTGTGGGGAAAAACACAGGCGATCTCGTCTGGCGCGCATCCGAGGTTCAAGGCAACCCCAAACCGCCGACCGTCAAGGGAGACTCAGTCTACGCCGTCTCCGGGGGCTACTACGAGAGTGAGGCGGGATTGTACCGAATTTCGAAGGATGACGGAGGGCTTGTGTGGGTACACCCCGGAGAGTTCGAGGGGGCTGCATCCGTCGCTTCCGGAATTGTCGTTGTCGTGACGACCGACGGAACTGCGGTCGGTATCGACGCCGAAACGGGAGAGAAGTCCTGGGAGTCCGGCGCAGGTCCGCGGTTCGTGACGCCGCTTTCGGTCAGCGATCAACGGGCAGTCGGCGTCCGCGCGACCGGCACTGTCGTCTGTCTCGACATCGAAACCGGGGCGGTCCGCTGGAACGCCGCTGTGGAGCGTGAATCGGGCGTACAGGTCGCCGTTGACGATGGCGAGGTGTTCGTACACCACTCGGGAGGAATCACGGGCCTTGACATCGACGATGGAAACGTCACGATGGAAATCGATCTCCCCCAGACCGAGGGCGGTCCACTGGTCTCGACTGCTAACAGATTCATCGTCGGAACGAGTGACGGTCGGGTTTCACTGCTCGAACGTGACGGAACGACAGTCTGGAACTTGCAGGTTCGGACGGTTCGGAGCGGTGATCTCATCTACTCCAGAGCTAGAACGATACTCCACGACGGACGGGACACGTTCGTTGCGAGCTTCGGCGGTGATATCTATGGGTCGACCGCGGTGCCGTCGGAATGACGAACGTACCGAAGTTGCCGACGCCAGCGAAATGATGCTGGCGCGAGGTGCTGGTTTCGTGTGGGTCTGTGATTGCGGAGAGCTGGAGGATGCCATCGATAGGGAGCGGACGATTACCGTACACAGGGCCTGAGAGTATAATAGACGGACTGTTTGCTCTCGTTCAGTGAAACTGCTAACAGACTGTCACAACCAGAAAGTCCCGGCAGTTCTGGGACTCGCCGGTGCCATTACCAGCCAGAAACCCCCGGTGGGCTACGCTCCCGCGTCTCGTGACCGGTGCTCGTTCCTGCGGTCCTGCCCCTCTACCTCTCGTCAGGGTGAGAGCAAGCTCTCACTGGCCATCGGAATCGCAAGCGATTCCGAGACAGCCACGCGCCACCCGGCTGGTTCGTCAGCCGTCGCAGACCACTACCGGTCGGCTCCCGACATTCATTTCCCGTCCGGTCGAAGGAGGAGCGATGCGAAGACGCCGCCTCCTCCAAACTGTCGCGGCAACCATCCCCACTGTATCTGCCGGCTGTCTCACCACGCTTGGGTCCAGCGAACCGACCGGACCTACCGAATCGTCGGAACTAGACGGCTGGCCGATGGTGGGCGGTGGACCAGCCCTCTGGAACAGTCGCCAATCGCTCGGAGCGAATGCTACCGACGCACCGACCAGAATACTCTGGGAGAAGAAGGATTCCGCATTTACACCCGCAAGCGACGGTGAAGCACTGTATTTCGCTCGCTCCATACAGTCCACGCTCACGCGAATCGACCCTGCCGACGGAACGGAGACATGGAACACGGACCTGAACATCGGAGGGACCGAGTATCCACCGGCGATACACGACGGGACCGCGTTCGTCCCCGGCTTCGCGGGTGTCGTCGCGGACGAGTTCCAGGAGCTGGCGGCTGAGTACGAGCTGCGACTATCCTGAGACCGAGCTTCGTCACCAGCCGTGGCGTCTGCTAGTGTCAGTCATCCCGTTGTGTCGTGGGTCAGGACTCCGTTCGAACTGAAGCATTGACATCCTCCCGCGCCTGAAGACGCGGGTATTCTCCTTGATGTCGTATAGTAAATCGGAGGTGTGGTACCTGTCCCTGATTTTCTATAAGGATCGGGGAGTGGCCGTAGCAATCGACGAGTTCGACCAGTTGCAGGACAAGACCGAGATTATCTCTGACTAACAGATGCTGAATCAGGAGGCAGAGAACCAACTGGGAATCGTGATGGTGTCGAACAAGCATCCACGTCAGATCAGCCTTGATCCACGCAGCCAATCACGCTTGAACTGTCAAAAACTCCGGTTCAACTCCTACAACGCCCCGCAGCTACAGGACATACTATCTAAACGGGTGGAGCAGGCCTTCAAACCCGGAACAGTACCTGATGAAGTCATCGAAAAATCGCGGAGCAGGTGGCGGAGAACAGCGGAGACTGCCGAGAAGCACTAGAGACATTGCGTAGAGCGGGTAGAACGGTGGATCGAAGAGGTAAGTCCGAGGTCACGAGTGAGACACTCAAGTCGGTTTTCTAATGTCTGCTTCTTCAACGGTTTATCTGGTAGGAGATGGGGGTGATGGGTTGGTTGTGTATTTAAACCACCAGATTAGCCGATGCATCGGCTAAATATTTAAGCATCCGAATTAACCTATGTAGTATGCTGCTGGAGAAACCGGATCGCGTACGAGGATACAGCAAAGAACGAATCCTCAGAGTTCTACTCAACCACAACGGCGACGAGATTACGAAATATCGAGTAGCAAAGCTGGCAGAGACCTCCGAAGCATGGACACGAGAATACACCGACCAGCTCGAAGAGAAAGGATTGCTGCAAGATACTCAGGTGCTCAAACCCCGAGAGCTCTACCAAGTCTGGAAAGAGATCAGAATCAAACCCAACCAACTAACGATATCACTCCAGCAACCGATGCAGCTTCTCGAAGACACTGAACTAGAATACGCCCTGACCACATACCAAGCGGAAAACCTGAGCCAAGGACTCCTGTTCACCTCTACAACCGACTTCTACATCTCACCTGACGAAATCGAAGACTGGCTCGCCATCGTCAAAGAAAGAGGATTGCTGGGCGGCGGGAACACACGCCTCAGAGTCCTAGACAGCCATGTCTTCTACAACGCACAACAACGAGACGGATATACTCTAGTTTCGACCCCACAGCTCATCCTCGACCTCTTGGATGAAGGCGGTCCCTGTGAGGAAGCCGCGGACAAACTCATCGACTCCTTCCACGGTGACAGCCGGTAAAATGGTGCGCCAATACTACGTCCCCCAGATAACGGAGATCTCCGAGCAAGAGTTACAGTCCATATTCAGAGCTGCCAAACCACCTGTCTGCCTTCTCGGTGGCTGGGCCGTACACCTCCATGTCAACGAAGGCTTCCAAACGGAGTACGGACGAGAGTACATCGGCTCACGAGACATCGACCTCGGAATACACATCCAACCCGACCAGACCAGCGAAGA
Source organism: Haloarchaeobius marinus (assembly GCF_051207415.1). Lineage (NCBI taxonomy): Archaea > Methanobacteriati > Methanobacteriota > Halobacteria > Halobacteriales > Halorubellaceae > Haloarchaeobius > Haloarchaeobius marinus. Next base: position 141,395 of record NZ_JBPKGD010000006.1, read on the forward strand.
AATACGAGAAAGCGTTGTTGGGAAACACTGGAAGCAATCGAGGAACTCGGGTACAGCCGAAGCAGATTCGGCTTCGTACAAGCCTTTCACCGAGACGACAACCGCCGACTCACCGAGGAAGAAGCCCGGGAACTACCCCAGCACCAGCTCTTCGAAGTCTACATCGACCTCATCCCCGACACCACAGAACTGGCTGAGTTCCACGACGCATTCGGATTCACACCGCCAACAGAACCACTTCTCAAACCTGTCTTCGAAAACGATGCTGGGATACCTCTCCGAGAGTTCGTTTCCTGGTCCGTGCCTGAGACGGTACAGATCGTTCCGCCCGAACTCTTGGCTGCGATGAAGATCCGGTCACTTCCCGACCGGGACAAGAGCCACAAACGAGTGAAGGACGTCGCAGATCTCCACGCACTACTCTGGTACACCAAACCCTACGACGAGATCCGCGAACAGAGACAGGAATACGTCTCGTCCGACGATATTCAAGCGGTAGAAAACGCTGTCACCGGGGACAACAGTTCGGTATTCGAAGACGCCGGAACGCTCCTCCAGATCGACCCCAACACCATCCAGGCATCTATCTTTCTGCGAGGAGAGAATCCCGCCGTTTACGGCGGGCGTGAATCCGACAACTCCTCGACAGTCCACCGACGACACTCTGGCCGGATATTCCACGCTAATCCGACCTATTAAGTAGGTTTGTCTACATAAGCTATGTATGGCGAGTGAGGTCACGCGCACCTACGTTGGTTCCATCCAGAACCACCGACAGGTCTGCGATGGCCTCGACTCGCTCGGTGATTCCGCCTCGAAAATCTGGAACGTCGCACGCTGGACAGCCGACCGAATCTGGGACGCAACCGGCGAAATCCCAGATGGGAGTGTGCTGAAGGCGTATATGAAGAACCAGTCGTGCTGGAAAGACCTGAACGCACAATCCAGTCAGAAAGTCATCGAAGAACTTTCCGACGCTTTCCAGTCATGGTTCGAACTGCGACACACGGTTGATGAGGCGAATCCGCCCGGCTACCGCAAACACGGCGAAACCCGACCACGTAGTACGGTCACGTTCAAAGCAGACGGGTTCGAACACGACCCCGAGACCAACCGCGTCCGACTCAGTAAAGGCTCGAACCGCAAGGAGTACTGGTCGGACTTCCTGCTCTGCGAGTACCAGACGCGCCCGGACGTTGACCTCTCGGAAGTCAACAGCGTGCAGACCGTTCGCGCCGTCTGGAACGGTGACGAATGGGAAGTACACTTCGTCTGCAAGGTCGAACTCGAAACGAACGACTCAGCAGGCGACGGTGTTGCTGGAATCGACCTCGGCATCACGAACATCGCCACGGTCGCGTTCCCCGACGAATACGTCCTGTACCCCGGCAACTCGCTCAAGCAAGACAGGCACTACTTCACGCGTGCAGAGTACGACACCGAGGGAAAGAACGGGCCGTCCGAGAAGTCGATGTGGGCGCGTCGGAAACGCTCCGAACGTGAGACACACTTCTACCACGTTCTCACGGACGCCATCATCACCGAGTGTGTCGAACGCGGTGTCGGAACGCTTGCGGTGAGTTGGCCCGAGGACGTGCGTAAGTCGGACTGGGGCACGACCGGGAACAAGAAGTTGCACTCGTGGGCGTTCGATCGTATCTACCAGTACCTCGCATACAAAGGCGAGGTACGTGGCGTCGATGTGCTGAAAGAGAACGAGTGGGAGACGTCGAAGACCTGCTCACGGTGTGGTGACGACACGAAGTCGAACCGTGTCGAACGCGGGTTGTACGTCTGTTCGTCGTGTGAGTTGGTAGCCAACGCGGATTGCAACGGCGCGGAGAACATGCGACAGAAGATAACTCCAAGTCTTCACGGTGAGGATAGGAGTAACGGCTGTGTGGCACAGCCATCGACATACTTGTTCGATTCCCGAAGTGGGGTGTTCGCCCCGCGAGAACAGATTGTGTCGTAGACCGGCAAATATCCCAACTGCGGTACGGGAAGCCCCGTCGGTTACGACGGGGAGGATGTCACCACACGACTATTCCAGTAGCACTCTCAGAAAGAACACGCAGAGAGAGACCTAGCTTTATCGATTAGGACGAGAGCCCGGGTTCAAATCCCGGCCTCGGCTCTAGTACGTTGCCCTAAAGCCCAAGACGACATTGTCTTGGGTTTCACCACTTTTCGACAGCCGCATCTAAAGATACTGACAGGTGCCGAATGGGTGGTACTCGCTGGCGCTCCAGTGAATGATTTATACACGCATTCTTCCAATCTCTAATTGGCTGGAAGCATCACGGGTGGAGATTATTCTCCATCTCGTCGAAGACGCCGTACAACCGCTCGGGCATGTCATCGGTGTCGTACACGCTCTCACTTGCCAATTTCAGGAACCGAATTGCTTCGTTGTCGGTGAGGTTGTCCAGATCTAGGACAGCGACTACTCGTTCGCGGGATTCTTTGACGGAGTCTCGCGTGGTCGCGGGATGCCGAGCGGCCGAGGGCTTTCGAGACAGTGACAACCATCGCTGGCAGGCCGGCCTCGAATTCTGATCCACAGTGACCGGTGGGCGGACTAGCCGAGAAACGGACTACTCGAGTAGATCGTCGACGAAGCGGAAGCCGTCCACGTACGTGACTGAACTCATTCAGTATCCTCGTCGTCGACGGCGTGCTCCAGCCATTCATCCATGTCCTCCTCACCGAAGCGATCGTTAGCTGCTCGCGTACTCTCGACCATGCCTGTGAAGGCAGCGACGTCGTCGGCCTCGCCGAGCGCCCAGTAGGTGCCTTTGTGACGGACGAGCCCGCGATCTTCGAGACGCGAGAGGACGACGCTGATGCTCCCGGCTTTCACCTCGGTGGCGTCGCGGATTTCGCTCTGGGTGAACGCCTGGTCGGGATGCGCGGCGAGGAACCCCATCACGCGGTCGGCGTTCGTCGCTCCACGGTTCTGGAGGCGGTCCTCGGGAGAAGATTCGAACGTCTCGATGTCGATGGGCATATGTATTCTTTTGTCTGCAGATGTATTAGATGTATCGGCGTATTCTCAGCGAACACGCCATTCTGTAGTAGTGTTCAGTTCGCACCCATCGCACTGTGGTGCGAGGCATCGATGTCGACGTCGTATTCGTTGGCGATGATCTCCAACGCGGGTTCGTACGCTGGCCGGTTCTGCAGCATCCGATCGATTGCGCTCTCTAAGGGGACGACCGGATTCCCGTCCACCCACTCGACGTCGATACCATCAGTTTGCGGGAACAACACGTAGTGCACGGTTCCGTCGATGTCACTGGCGTCCGGACGTTCGTCGATCGTCGTCTCGATTCCATACTGTTCGAAGAACGCAATCCAGCGCTCGATATCCCGGTCGTGGACCTGGATGAAGACGGGATAGTCGTCGTGACTACGGGCGATCTGGTACCCACCGTGCGTCCAGACGTACGCGGCATCGATCTCCGTGTACGCGAACGCCATGCCGGCGAAGTGGGGGATAACGTATGCGTCTTCCTGCGAGATCGTACCCTGGGTGTGCAACGCAGCCATCGTCGTGGATTCCTGCCTGGACGTCTAGTGGTCGATACTCTGGAATTCAGTTCCCACTGTTGCGAGTCTCTCTGTATCCTCCAGGACTGATTCACCGATTCTTCAGCTCGTCGCGGGCCTTCGCAAACCTGACGGGATCGGTTTCTCCTTCGGCGGCCATCTCCTTGGCTGACTGTAGCTGGGAGTTGATGAGTTTGTTCTGTTGGCGTGACCACTCGGCATCATCGTGGGTGCGGACGTACTCCGCCCACTGCTTGATCATGGCACGCCGTTGCTCAGCGTTCCGGCACTGGCTTTCTTCAAACTCCTTTGAGTTCAGCATAGTAGTCCTCGACGCCGAGTCGTTCGACGTACTCTACGAGCTTCTCCGTGTTAAATCGTTCCTCGAAGGTCAGATACAGGTGAAGGGCATCTTCGAAGTCCTTCCCGGTCGTCGTCCCGGCTGCCTGGGCAAGCCGGAGTGTCGACCATACATCAATTTTGCCGTTCAAACTGTGTGACTGCTACTTCTTCCTCGGACAGCCCATTCGCTGGACCTAAGACCCGGCGGAAGAATTTTCCGGTGAATGAGCGACGGAACGGTTGATATTACTCGGTGGTTGATTGAGCAGGCGGACCCGGATTTCGACGAGGAAACGGTTGACCACCTTGTTCCCGATGAGGAGGCCGAAGTTCAAGGGGTCGTCGGAGAGGCTGATGGTGAATATCTGGTCCGAATCAAATCTTCAGTTGAAGAAAATAGTGAGCAGGTGGAGTACACTATCGACCTCTCCGAGTCATTGCTTCGTAGAGCGATGGAAGAAGTCGAAGATACTGACGTAGAGTTCGCAGAGTAGTACCTCCACTTTTTCAAACGACCGCTTCAATTCGTCGGAATTCCGTCACCTGTCATTTCGCATGCGCGTCCTCGTCGTCCGAGTGCTCATCATCGAATTCGAGTTCACTCGCTGCCTCTACCCCGTAGGCGGTGTCGTCCTCGTCAACAAGTCCGAGACGAAGTTCAACGCCGTGTTCACGGAGAATATCACGCATTGTCCAACGGTCGACATCGGCGAGTCTCGCAGCATCACCGAGCGTGATTCGCTCGCGTTCGTAGAGGGCAACTGCGGCTGCGATGCGCTCGTTTTCGTGGTCCTTGAAGTATTCACGCACGAACTCCCGTAACGCATCGCTCTTGCCACCAAACACACCAGCTTCGACAGCACCTTCGATAAGGAGATCGAGGTCGTCTGGATAGGAACCGGTAATTCGAGCCATTTGTCTATCTGAGGCTACGCCTTCATACTATTTATGAACTGTGCCAGACTGCCATATGCACTGAGACGACCAGTCTCAACTACTGCGGTGAGGGATTCGATGATCACATCGATATCCTCTGTGGCCCGTGAGCGTCCGGTGAGAATTGCGACGTAGCCACTGACGAAGTACCTCCGTACTATCCAACTGAGTCCGTTTCCGTCGATAGCGAATCGAAGACACTGTACGTGACCGAACGTCACTCGCTCGACCGCATAACGATTGCGGGGCAGCGCCAGACAGAATGCCTCTACCGATCGCTTGACCTGTGAGAATACAGGTCGATGCGAAGATAGCACCCGGTTGGAATACCGACTTCCCGACGACGACGACGGGAATAGCTTGGCAAAGCCGTTCACTCTGGACACCGAAGCGGAACCAGAATCTACACGACGCTCTCGCCCCACGCACAGGCATGGCAAAGACCGTCGACGACCTCAGGAACGAATTGACCTCCTCCCGCGCCTGAAGACGGGGGTATGCGCTCGTGGCTCTATCAGGGTAGACACGGGGCGATTCGAGCGTGAGCTTTCAGCGACGTTCACGAAAGAGGACCTCGCCGCCATCTGCGAAGCCGTCGACTACGAGATCGATACCAGTTCACTGCCCCCGAAACCACAGATGCGAGCCGGAATCCTCGAGATGATCGGTGACCGTGGCGACGACGAGACGGACGGCATCGACCGAGCATTCCGGAAGGGGGAACTCCAGGCAATTGCCGCCGCCCTCGACGAGTAGCTCTCCTCTGCCCAGCCGACGCTCCGACAGGTACCCTCGCCACGTACCAACCCATACGAGAATACGGTAGCTGTCGAGAATTTCAACACAGCCGCTCGCCGGGGCTCTGGGCCAGGCGCTCACGATTGCAGACGGCACATCTATTGTACAATGTCCACACTCACGGCGAGAAGCGGGTGACACACACTCGGGGGTCGCTGGTGCTCTGATGCTCGATCGAGCCTCGAGCAGCCCGACACAACGTGTCGTCGAAGTGGAATTTTCTTCCACAATCGGAGTAGCGCCCTGTAACTCGCTGACGACCCCCGATAGCCTCCCTCGGTCGGTCTGCGTCGTTCCACAATCGGCCTCAACACCCGCAAGAGAGACGCTACCGCTGTGATGGAGGTGATTGTGGAACGGGAGCGGAGCCAGACGGCTGGGCTGTTCTGGAAACCCCGATGTCGGTATCGGACCCTGAGACGTCCGAATTCGACCGGAATACGAGCGACACTCTCTGGTTGGAAGCCCGCAGTCCCGTCCAACGAACCCCCTCACAGACAAAATCGCACGACTGCAACCGATTGTGGAAACGCAAGTCTCCAAGATTGACCGCTCGACACCACAGGTTGCGCACGTCGAACGACACACGAACGCGCCCATCGAGTGCCCTGCCTTCTGATTTCGACGACATTGGGCATTTCCTCACTCATCGAGCCCGCGCTGGAACCTCCCTCCACAATCAGTTCACAAACCGGCTTACAGCCCTACTTGCGGGTGTTCAGGCCGATTGTGGAACAACCACTAGTAGCTAAGCCAGTCGTTAGAGCACTCTCCGGAACGTACACCGCTTCGAACCGATTGTGGAACTCGGATCAGAGAAATCGTCGTGAACGGGCTGCGCAATGGACGAATCTCGGTGTGCAAGTCAAAAATCGATTCCGTACCAGTATCCCTGTGAGTCTCCACCCATCAGTTCCGCATCGACACACCAAGGATCACCGCCATATACCCCGTCGAATGGGTCCGCGACCGGCTCGAACAGTCATAATCGGCGTTCGGCCCACAGAACGGCCGATATCGAATCTAGGCCGCCCAGAGTCCGCGAAGTGATGTTCATAATCGGCCTGAACCTCCGCAAGAAGGCGGCTATCGTGGATTCTGGGGTGTGATTATGAAGATCCGACGGGGGACCTCCACGTTCGCTCGATGCCCGATATCGGGGGACTGACGCGCTGGGGCCCCTACTGCCCGAATCCAGTGATGGGTCGCTCCCACTAGTCCGTGTTCCTGAACACCGAAACCGCACGACTGGAACCGATTATGAAGATTTCACCCCCGGAATTTGGGCCTCGTTCGTCGCCTCCTGGCTTCCCAGTCTGCCTCGGTTCCTCAGTCCTGGGGATTCTACCCATCGGTTTCCCCATTCGACGGTCCCCCGCTCGCAGTTTCCTAGATCACCCATCCCACCTCGGCCACAGCTCTCCTTGCGGGGATTTCGGCCGATTATGAACCCTCGGTTGCTGCACCTGATCGTCCTAAACACCCGTTCGTCTGTTCTACGGCCGTGTATGCGATTATGAAAAATACCTCGGTTCATATCGTTGAGAATGGGATCAGCCTGTGCTATGCTACAGAGTTCATCGCGTCGATGGCCGTATGGACACGATGACCATTCGGTCCGAGACGTGTGAGCACCCCCTCATCTGTGACCGTGATTGACATACTCTGAATAGTTTTAATACGATCGCCACGATACATCGTTGTGACGTCCGAAACAAACCTCGTAAACGGAGAATTCCCCAGCATGGTCGATACTCGTCTCGAACCGCGGCGTGCTCGTTCTCGCGTAGCCGCGGGTCGGGTGTTCGGCGAGTCACTCCAAGACCAGCGTGCGGAGAGACTGGCCGACAATCGCTGGGGCTGCGTCGACATCGTATACTCGAGTGCGACGCACTCCGGCGAGCTCCGGACACTCTCACCCGCATAACCCGGCCCCCACACGGACTACCCGTCCCGGGCTGGGGAACACGGGATTGTCGCCTGTCTTCATCCAGTAGCTCATCCGTTTCACAGCGTCGAGCAAGTACACTGGATGAGGCTCGCGACAGTCTGGTCTGCGTTCGTTCCTGACAGTGGAACGAACGGGCGGTTCCGATCGCGCTGAGCGCACTGGGAACCGCTGGTACGCACCCCCGTAGCGATAGCTGCGGCTACGTCGAGCCCCGGAGTCTCCGCTGGCGAGGGACGCCGGACTTTGAATCCGGAGGTCGCCGGTTCGATTCCGGCCGGGGCGACTGCATGCCGACGTGGTGTAATCCGGCGAGCATACGGTCCTGTCACGGCCGTGACCCGGGTTCAAATCCCGGCGTCGGCGTCCCCGGGAGGCGAAGCCGACCGGGTGCCCGTCGGGACACATTCCGACGGTGTGGACGCGTGGCGTGGCCACGTGGGGATACCCAGCGAGGGAGGTACACTCCGCCAGTTCGATACTCTGAATCGTTCTGGCGGTGATGGGCCCAGCAGGGTCTGCAACCTCCATGGTCCGGTGTGGTATTCCCGGGATTCCCCGAAGTACGCCCCCGTGACGAGACGCGCAACCGGGGCTTCCTGGTCGCGGTTGCGCAGTCGGAACCAGTCGTACAGATAGATGACTAACTGCCGAGATCTCGGCAGTCCACGTGAGCCGATAGTCCAGCGGACGACGATCTGTGCCTTGGGCGCACAGGACCGAGGTTCGAATCCTCGTCGGCTCAGTGTGCCGTGTCTGGGGAATGGTGACCCCACTGGCCTGCTACGCCAGCCCCGACGACGGGTTCCCGGTTCGACTCCGGGACACGGCGTGGTGAGACATGCGGATAGGCGACCGCGCTCGGTTTGAAACCGAGAGCCGAGAGGCTTCGGAGTTCGACTCTCCGTCTCACCGCTGGCGGGATTTCCCTAGCCTGGCCAAGGGACCGCGTTGGAAGCGCGGCGTCCGCAAGGTCACGAGTGTTCAAATCACTCTCCCGCCGTGGTAGGGGGACGTGGTCAAACGGCACGACACCTGCCTCCAGAGCAGGAGATGGCCGTTCGAATCAGTCCGTCCCCACTCGGCGGTAGCCACGTAGCCGACGGCGGCGGGCGTACGACCCGCACCGACGGGATTCGCGAGAGTGAATCCTGATCGCGGAACTGACAGTGCCGCCATGCCAGAGTGGTCAAACGGACACGGTCGAGGGCCGTGTGGTTGGTCCTTCTCAGGTTCGTATCCTGGTGGCGGCATCCGGCCACAGTGCCGGTACCGATTCCATGTGGCGTCGCCGTACCCAAGTGATCAACGGGAAGCGGCTCAGACCCGCTGGCGTAGGTCCTTCCGAGGTTCGAATCCTCGCGGCGACACTTCTCCCCGTGGTCTAGCGGTCACGACGCCTCCCTGTAGAGGAGGAGACGCACGTTCGAGTCGTGCCGGGGAGTCTGCGGGACGGTGGAAGAGCCTTGCATTCACACTCTCGTCGAGTTTTCACCGGAGAACCGGTGCGACGGTGAGAGTTCCTTCATCTCAATTGTAACGAGAACACGCAGGTTCGAATCCTGCCCGTCCCGCTCGAGGTGATGACAATGGGTCTCTTCGACACAGTTGAACTCTATGACGGTGTCCATCTGCCGGAGTATCCCGGTGCAGTGGCTCCTGCCGAGGACGTCGACTGGCAGACGAAAGGTATCGATCGACCAAGCACGACGACATTTCGGATTACGGCGGACGGTCGGCTCCTCGAAGAGGAGTGGCACACCGAAACGGTCCCACCCGAGAACCGACCATACGCGAGCCGTGATGACGTCGACGAGGATGATCGCCTCTACATGGCCGGCTGTCGTAACCGAGTCCACGACGGCTGGATCGAACGAGACGACTACCACGGTCGTTTCAAAATCAAACACTCCTTCGAAGAGCTCGATGCACTAGTCACGTACCAGGTGACGTTCACGCACGGGCAGTTCGAGGGCTTCGAACGGCTGCGTTGACCCGTTCGTGCCCGCCGTAACTCGGTGCTCGATTTCTTCCCTACAGCGCTCCCGAAACAGAGTAAGGGTCAGCACGAAATTTTATCCCGAAATACGGGACCAAATCTCATTGAGAGAATAAATGACGGCAGAATGTCCAACGTGTGGAGACGAGTTCGATACTACACACGGGATGCGAATTCACCACTACGGTGCTCACGATGAACGGCTCCCTAACCGCACCTGCCGGTCATGTGGCAAGCAGTTCTACGACGATGAATCTAAGCGAACGTACTGCGACGAATGTGACCCGCCAACGACACCATCCGGACAAGACAACCCGAACTGGAAAGGCGGGAAACCCAAGAAATCGTGCGATTACTGCGGCGAGACGTATCGCACGTATCGTGACAACCGGTTCTGTTCCCGGGACTGCTTCAGGATTTGGTGGTCGGAGAGGACGCGGAACGATGGGAACCCCATGTGGAGTGGTGGAGTCGAAGCCGAGTACAATGGCTCCTGGGCCAAAGTAAGACGGCAAGCCCTCGAACGTGACAATCATACGTGCCAGTCGTGCGGTGCAACTCGCGACGAACTCGGACAGGAACCAGACGTCCACCACATCGTTCCTGTTAGAGAGCATGACGAATCCGAGCGAGCACACAGGCTGGACAACGTGGTCTGTCTTTGTCGGAGATGTCATCGAAAAGTCGAAGTGGGAGATTTGGAGATTGCTTCCGCTCAAGGTTGAGTTGACAGAGGGGTTCGATTCCCCTCGGGAGCACTCGGGGGGCTGGCCCTGACAGCGCTTTCCCGTGTCTGACATCGCGGGCAGCCACGGATTCGTGGCGCTGTCACCGTCAGTTCCCTCCAGCGTGTGGTCGTCGAGGTGGTGCGTTCCTTCGCCCGCAAAGCACACCAACGGGAGTCGTGACATCCTCCCCGGCGTAAACGCCTGGGCTTCCCGTTCCGCAGATGGGATATTTGCTGGTTTACGAGACGACCTGGTCTCTCGTGGTGAACGTCCCGCTCTCGCGGTCGAACAGGTGTACCGATGGCTGTGCCACACAGCCGTTACTCCTATCCTCACCGTGAGGACTCGGAGTTATCTTCTGGCGCATATTCTCCGCCCCGTTACAATCCGCGTTGGCTACCAACTCACACGACGAGCAGACGTACAGGCCACGATGCGTCCGGTTCGACTTCGTGTCGTCACCACACCGTGAACACGTTTTCGAGGTGTTCCACTCGTTTTCTTTGAGCACCTTGACGCCGCGTTCTTTGCCTTTGTAGTCGAGGTACTGGGAGATGCGGTCGAACGCCCAGGTATGCAACTTCTTGTTCCCGGTCTTGCCCCAGTCGGATGCTCGCACGTCCTCAGGCCAACTCACCGCGAGCGTGCCAACACCGCGTTCGACACACTCCGTGATGATGGCGTCAGTGAGGGCGTGGTAGAAGTGCGTTTCACGCTCTGCGAGCTTCCGGCGTGCCCACTTTGACCTCTCGGATGGGCCACTCTTCCCCTCCGTCTCGTAGTCGGCTCTGGTGAAGTAGTGCTTATCCTGTTTCACCGTATTACCGGGATACAGGACGTATTCGTCGGGGAACGCGACCGTGGCGATATTTGTGATTCCGAGGTCGATGCCTGCGACGCCTTCACCTGCCGAGTCGGTGGTTTCGAGTTCGACTTTACAGACGAAGTGTAGCTCCCACTCATCACCAGTCCACACGGCGCGGACGTTCTGCACTCGCTCGACTTCTGAGAGGTTTACGTCAGGGCGAGTCTGGTACTCGCAGAGAAGGAAGTCCGAGCGATGTTCTTTCAGGTTTGTCCCCTTGCTAAGTCGAACACGGTTGTTCTCGGGGTCGTGTTTGAACCCGTCTGCTTTGAACGTGACCGTGCTGCGAGGGCGTTCGGTGCCGTGTTTGCGGTAGCCGGGCGGGTTCGCCTCGTCGTCTGTGTGCCGCAGGTCGAACCAGGACTGGAAAGCGTCGGAAAGTTCTTCGATGACTTTCTGACTGGATTGTGCGTTCAGGTCTTTCCAGCACGACTGGTTCTTCATGTACGATTTCAGCGGGCCTTCACCGGGGATTTCGCCGGTTGCGTCCCAGATTCGGTCTGCTGTCCAGCGGGCGACATTCCAGATTTTCGAGGCGGACTCACCGAGCGAGTCGAGGCCATCACAAACCTGTTTCTGATTCTGAATGGACCCAACGTAGGTGCGAGTGACCTGACTCACCATACCGAATCACGGGACTGGGGCCACTTAACTAGTCGCCAAGCAGAGTGAAAGTAAACGTGGAATATCCAGGTATCCACCCATCCACAGGAGAATGAGATCTGTTGGATTCACTCCCACCCTGAAGGGTGGGATTCTCTCCTCGCAGAAAGATAGGCTCCAGCAGTTTTCCGGCCACGTCCCTGTCTCCGTAGCTCAGCCCGGACAGAGCGCCGTCAGAGCGTCGCTCTGACGAGCCCTCGTTCGGGTCTTCGACCCTTACGAGGACACCGGCCTTCGGAGCCGGGTGTCGCACGTTCGAATCGTGCCGGGGACGTCCAGCCGAACGAAGTGAGGCTGGGCTCGGGAGATGTCCTCTCCCGGCGTTCGCTGCTCGCACCGCGTGTGAGCAGCACTGGTATCGGAGTCGCCCGTTGCGGCTCCGGGTGATAGTATGGAATTCAACGAGCCAAAGCAAACGGTCGCGGAGGCGACGCGAACCACCAACTACGAGGGTGGGGAAGCGTTCGAGCCTGCCGACCCTCGACTCGCACTGTACAAGCGCACGATCAACCAGTTGCTGGAGGACTCGTTCTACGAGACCGATGACGAGCAACTCGCAGCTGTCGTCCGACGGTTCGACGCCGCGGCAGATGAGTACCCGGAGTTCGTCCTGAAGCTCGCCGCGTACGCGCGGCAGGAACTCTACCTGCGGGACGTTCCGCAGGTTCTGCTCGTGCTGGCAGCCAACGACGACCGGTTCAAGGACGATTCCGACGAGTCACTCGTCCGCGAGTGGGCACCGGCGATCGTCCAGCGGATGGACGAGACGGCGACCGCCCTCGCGATTCACGACCAGCTGTTCGGCGGTACGGCACCGTGGCCGCTTCGACGTGGCATCGAGGACGCGCTCGTGGCGATGGCCGACGCCTACACGCTGGGCAAGTACGAACTGTCGCGGCGCGAGGTGACGTTGCACGACGTGTTCAATCGCGTCCACCCGAAGCCGGTCGACGCCGACCAGGAGGTGCTGTTCGAGCGGTTCGTGCGCGGGGACCTCGACGACTATCCCGACGTCGAACCACTGCCGTCGCCGAACACGTGGGAGACGGTCATCTCCGAGCGCGGCAACACTCGGGAGGCCTGGGAGACGCTCATCGAGGACGACGCGTACACGCTGCCGATTTTCGCGTCGATCCGGAACCTCCGGAACATGCTCGAAGCAGGCGTCGACGAGGATACGATTGCAGATCACCTCGACCTGGAAGCGGTACGGCACGCGCCGCTGTACCCGTTCCGGTACTACCAGGCGTACACCGCGCTTCAAAACGCGGGCGTGCGTGCACCAGCGGTCGAGCGGTGGCTGGAAGACGCAATCGACGTCGCGGTCGAGACGGTACCGGACGGGCTCGGAGACACCTTCGTCGCGGTGGACCTGTCGGGATCGATGGACATGGCGCTCTCTCGAAACAGCACGCTCCGATTGAAGGAGATCGGGACGTTGTTCGGTGCGATACTGGCTGGCCAAGGTGCCGAGGTCGGCGGGTTCGGTGACGACTTCCAGACCGTTCAGATGCACGTCGACACCCCCGTACTGCAGCGACAGGATGCGGTGCTGGCCATCGACGAGGACGTCGGGAACTCGACGAACGGCTGGAAGGCGCTGGAATACCTCCGCGACCGGGGCGACCCCGTTGAGCGCATCGTCGTCTTCACCGACATGCAGATCTGGGATAGCACGCCGTTCACGGCTAGAGATGACCAGACGGTCGAGACGGCGTTCGATGCCTATCGGGACGAAGTCTCGTCGGACACGAAGTTGTACCTCGTCGATCTCGCGTCCTACGGCGATCTGGTGACGCCGGACGGCTACGAGAACGTCTACAACATCTCCGGCTGGTCGGAGAACGTCCTCTCTTTCATCGAACACACCGAGACTCCCATGCAGATTGTCGATGAAATCGACGCAATCGAGCCTGCGTGACATCCTCCGCGTACCGCAGGCGATGATACGGAGCGCAACTTCGTCGAGATCGTACCCTGGACAGCCCAGTGTTCAGACTGGCACCCTGCCCATCGAAAGCTCCAGAACCGGTGGTCTCGTTCGTCTCCGTCGCAATCGCGACAGTCGGCCGGGGCGACCCAACCTTGATTAGTCAATGCAGAGACACTGGCCATGACCATGACTATCGAGGAACGGCCGCTGCTCTCATCGTCCGTCCGGGAACGAGACATCGACCTGGTCGTCGTCCAGCTCGTGCAGACATCTACACCCTTCCGGGAGTGGTTCAGCACGCAACTCGCAGCAGACACGGACCTGTCACGGTTCCTTGGCGTCAGTCATTCCGTCTCGACCCCCAACGGCGAGACGGACATCGAACTCGGCTTCGAAACAGACCGTGGCGACCGCCATCTCGTCCTCGTCGAAAACAAGATCAGTGCGTCGTTTCAGGACCAGCAGATAGAGCGGTACTACGAACGTGGGGAGCGGTACGAGTCGAACGGCGACTGCGAGCATTTCACCGTCGGATTGCTCGCCCCAGAACGATACGTGGGCACCGCAGAACGAACGGCGTTCGATAGCGTTGTGACCTACGAAGACGTCCTCTCGTATCTCGATTCGAGCGACCACGACGGCGTCCCGTACTTCCAGACGGTCCTCGAATCAGCGATCGAGAAACGTAAACAACGGCAGCAGAGCTCCTACCCACTGTATTCGGAAATCAATGGGCGCATCATGGATCGCGCGCTCCCCAGGATACGCCACCTCGTCTGTGATGAGACCGCTTCCAGGCCAGACTACGAAATCGACACCCGAAGTCCGTGGCTGCAATCACGGGCCGAGGCTCATCCCGACGCGATCAGATACCAGTTCAAAATCCAGCTGGAACAGGACCAGCGTACGATCACACCGGGCGACGTCGAGATACGGATGGACATCGAGGGCGATGCTGACCTGTCGGGCAAGGCGGAAGCACTCCACTCGAATGCGGCTCGATTCGAACGTGACGGATTCGAATATACTGGTAACTCGACGTTCGGTGTCGTTCACGACTACTGGGAGGATGTAGATTCAAGCGATTTGGACGACGCGCGCTTTCTCGAAGAGGTGGCAGATCGATACGCAGAACTCGTCGAGATTGGCCACGAAGTGTTCACAGTGGGTACACAAGAGCGCTGACCATCTTAATTCGAGAACGAGGTGAAAAGGCTGCGCTTCCGTCGGGGTCATCGATGGCTGTGTCGTATACCTGTATCGTCGAGAGGATCGCCAGGACAGACACCCTTGGAACAGTCGATGTCAATATCGGTGCCCTCCTCACGGCGAGCCCCGATGATTCGTCCGACGAGTTCTTCACCGATTCGCTCCCGGATCTCTCCACAGTCCGATTCGATACCGAGCTTTCTTCGTCGTTCTCATCGTATGCACCCACCACTGCCCACTGTGTACCGACGCTCCCAGATCACGAACTGTGGTGGTACGCGTCAGGGCCGATCGAGAAAGAGTGCCAGATGACGGATGAACGCTCGGCTCTCGAGCCCGCCGGCCAGTGACCCGGTGAGCACCCCGAGAGTACTGATGAATACCGCCGTTCGAATCAGGTCGACGGTGTCGACCTGTGGGTCCTCGAGCGTCGGCCAGTTGGTGATGAGGTCGTTGGGGAAGATGAGGAACTCGATGGCCAGCATTACGAGACAAACCAGCAGGAAGAGCCCCGTCATCATCGAGAGGACGGAGAGGAACACGGTGGTGTTCATCACCGCCTCGTGCTCGGTCACGGATTCGCTCTCCCGGCGTGGAAAGAACAGTCGCTGAACGAAGGTGAGGTAGAAGGTCGCGGCGACGATACTCAGAGACGCGAACAGGGCGGCCTCGAAGTCGGGCAAGTGGACCCCGACGTCCCACGACTCCGCGCTGAACATCAGGATCAGCGTCGGCGTTATCGCGGCGGTAGAGAGTTGCGGGAGCGAGAGCGGGAGGAGAATCGCCCGGCTGCGTACGAGCGTGTCGAACACCTGTGACGAGTAGGTGGCCGTACTTTGAACGTGAAAGAGAAGTTGTCGAATCGGCCCCTTTTCCGTACTGGGTTCCCCGACCATCCGGGCTGCGTTGCGGGCGAGCGTCTCGCGGACACCGGGGTCGAACGTCGGTAGACTCGTTCGATCCGGGTCGAATCGGTAGGGTTCCATCACGGTGCCTCCTGACCCGTGTTTGAGCCCGAGGATATGACCCAGGAGGTGGAGGAACAGGGTCGCCAGGTTCCACCTGAGCGATGCTGCATCGTACGACCGGGATGGCTCGCCCCGGGGCGTCGTGCGGAGCGTCCGGGTCGAGAGAATCCCGATTCGGGTCACGGGAGAGGCGAGACCTGGCACGATACGATCGGACCGCGCGAGGAGTGGGACGTCCGTCAGTACGAAGACCAGGTCGTATGGCCCTTTCGCCAGCTGACGAACGGCCTCGTCGAGGAAGTCCGATGGTCGTCTGTCCTCGGCGTCGGGCAGACGCTTTTGTCCCTCGACGAAGAACGACCAGTCGAAATCAGTGGCAGACTCGAGTTCTGTCTGGACGTCCGCAACCATCCGCTGGGCAACCCCCCGAAGTTGCTCGACGTCCGTCTGGGGAGAGTGGACGATCATCAGCCCGACTGTCACAGGGTGCTGCTTCGAACGTTCGCTCTGTTGTGGCCGGGCTTTCGTCTCGCTCGAATCCGTTCTGTCCATCCTGTCTGTTCGTTGGCCTGCTCGCGGCGTAAATGCAGGGGTGCTGTCGAGTCAGGGTGTTCGTCCCGACCACGGTAGAATTCCACCCTCGTTGCCTCGATGACGCCACTGATGCCGTGGTACCGCCCGAGCGCCCGGCATTCTGCTACTCCCTGTCCCGAAGAACACAGGTGCTTCAGCCACCCTCTGTCTGCAGCACGCCACTGTTGACAGCGGGTGGGTGCGTTCCAGCGGTCGTGCTGAATACACAGCGCGTAGTCAGCAGTTCTATCAGTCTTGTTACAGCTGGCCGAGGAGAATGTCTTCTGCGAATCAGACTCGCTCGAGAGCCTCATCGATGCGTAGCGGAACCTCCTCGCCACTCACATCGAACCGCTGGAACCAACTCTCCTCCATCTCCCGTTTGAGCGCCATTCTAATCTCGGCGTGCGGATCGCTCTCCACGAAACTTCGGAGCGACTCGTCACTTTCCCAGGCAGCAACTGCCCAGAACTTCTTCTGGGACAATTTGGCTCGCATGGCATAGCCGACCAGCCCACCCGACTCTGAAAGCTGTGCCTCTATCTCCCGGGTATGCCAGAGGACCCTCGGCACTGTCCGGTACCGCGAGGGATGCAGGTACCCGACGACCCCCTGGAGTTCGGATTCCGGGTCCGGTTCGACGAAGGATTGCCACGCAAACCCCATGCTATACATTGGCGTACATCACAATCCGAGATAGTCTTTCCCTCACCGTTACACGCATCGTGGCCACGACGGGACCTGGTTCGTCCATGACGACAACGATAGTTCGTGGGACCAATTGCTGAAGTTACCCTGTGTATGCAGCACGCCGCTGTTGACAGAGGGTGAGTGCGTTCCAGCAACCGTGCCGCATACATGCCGCAAGTCCACCAGTGCTACTTATAATTCATCATCACGTATACGGCTGTATGGAACGTGCCCTCCGAACCCACTTGTGGAATCGTGCAGTCCTCGTCGTGTTTGCCTTGCCCGCACTCGGTTATCTTGGGTTTCTCTCCCAATTCCTGTTCGGTGAGCCGACTGGGATCGTTCGGACTTTCCTCGGAGGATTGTTCTTGTTCGCTCTCCCTGTGATGGTTCTCTACTCGACACTCCTCAATGCAATCGCCCCGGTTAACCAGTCACTCGGGACAGCAGGATTCTTCATCTTCACCTATCTGTTCGCCGTCGCTCTTGTTTGGACAACTCGGAGAGGGGTACAACTCGTCCGAGGACGGAGACCGCCCAGAGAGCCTGCCCATGACTCTAATGGGATGTGAATCAACGCCTGAAAGGGGTGGATGGCGCGGGAGCGGCTTTGACCGATACACCCTCTATATTATGCAAATCAGTTCTATCAGTCGTTGAGGGTTTCAACGGAGCCGACACACTCGAAACGATAGCCATTTTACAGGGCTAGTCGATACGCACATATGTCCCTCCTGGCGGCCATCGAAAAGACCGGTGACACCCTCCGACGGAACCCGGTCCTGTTCGTTCCGGTCGTGTTCGTCGTGCTGCTTCTGGTTCCGCAACTCGCGTTACGACCGACGAGTCCGGGTCTCGCAAACCTGTTCGCGCTGGTAGTTTCGCTGGCGTTTGTCTTTCTCCTGCCGTTCGTTCAAGGTGGTCTTACCGGGATGGCGAACGAGGCATTGGACGCTGACACGTCTCTGACTACCTTCTTCGAAGAAGGCAAACGCAATTACGTGTCGCTCTTCGCCGTCTTCCTCGGGGTCGTCACCGTCAACGTCACTGTGGGCCTTTTCGTGCTCTTTGTCGTCCTCATCGCCCTCGTCGCGAATTACCCGGGCGGCGCTGCTGGCTCGAGTGCTCTCACCCCCGCTCTCCTGGTCATTCTCCTGGGCATGCTCGTCGTGCCTGCGCTGGTATTCCTCCTTCTGGTCCTGTTCACTCAATTTTACTCACAGGCCATCGTCATCGACGATCTGCGGGCGTTCGACAGCATCAAGCGAAGCGTAGCACTCGTCCGGGCGAACCTCGCGAGTGTGGGCAGTTATTCGGTCGTTGTCGGTAGTCTGGGAGTTCTGCTGAGTTTCCTGTTCGGTCTTTCTGTCGTGGTCACGTCGAATGCAACAGGGGACCTCACATCACCGACGAGCAGTACTGCCCTCGTAGCCGCTGTCGTTGGCTTCGGGACGCTCTCTGGCGGAGTCTACACCACGCTCTCTGTTGCCTTCTATCGCACGTTGGATGGTGCTCGATAGACCCTCTGGATGCGGCACGCCGGTTCTGCCCAGGATCCGAGCGGGTTCCAGTTGTCGTGCTGCAGACAGGGCGCGAATGCAGCACTGATCGTCGCCCACTCAGGAGGAGGAGACTCAACAGGTGTCGAACAGATCAGCCCACCTTCTCGCTGCACGCTCTGGATTGCGAAGCGCCGTGTGTGCGGTCACTCGTCGGTCCGCCACCGGGTCAGCAGGTACCCCGCACCGCCGAGGGCGGTCAGTGCACCCAGAATACCGGAGCCCGGTAGTCCATCGGTGAAACTCATCGCACTGGCGACAGGGCCCGGACTGGTGTACTTCCTACGGCAAACACGCGACCCGGCAACCTCTGTCTCTACTGCATAGAGGTTCGAGTCAGCACTCCCGAAAAATACGGTCCCGTCGACCACGGTCGGCGAGGCGGTGACATGGTCCCCGGTTTCGAAGCGCCACTGTTCGTCGCCCGTTGTGGCGTCCACCGCGTACAGGTGGTCGTCATCCCGACTCCCGACGAAGACGGTTTCGTCGGCCACTGTCGGTGACGAGGCAGCTCCCTCACCGGTATCGAAGCGCCACTGTTCGTCGCCCGTCTCGGCATCTACTGCGTAGAGGTTCGAGTCGTGGCTCCCAACGAAGACAGTTCCGTCGACCACCGTTGGCGACGAGACCACATGATCCCCGGTTTCGAAGCGCCACTGTTCGTCACCCGTCTCGGCATCTACTGCGTAGAGGTTCGCGTCGGCACTCCCGACGTAGACGATCCCGTTGGCCACTGTCGGTGCCGACGCGACATCGTGATCAGTTTCGAAGTGCCACTGCTCGTCGCCCGTCACGGCATCTACTGCGTAGAGGTTCGCGTCGGCACTCCCGACGTAGACGGTGCTATCGACGACTGTCGGCGACGAGCGAACCCTGTCGCCGGTTTCGAAGCGCCACTGTTCGTCGCCCGTCGCCGAATCCACTGCGTACAGGTTATCGTCATAACTCCCGACGAAGACGGTCCCGTCGACGACTGTCGGTGACGAGCGAACCTTGTCGCCGGTTTCGAAGTGCCACTGCTCGGCCCCCGTCTCGGCGTCCACTGCGTACAGGTTATCGTCATAACTCCCGACGAAGACAGTGCTGTCAGCCACCGTCGGCGACGATGTGACATAGCTGTCGGTGTCGAAGTGCCACTGTTCGTCACCCGTCTCGGCGTCCACCGCGTACAATTTGCCATGATAACTCGCGACGAAAACAGTGCTGTCAGCCACCGTCGGCGACGATGTGACATAGCTGTCGGTCTCGAAGCGCCACAGTTCCTCGCACCCGATGATCTGTGTCGCCTCCGTCGAGGGGACGCCGGCGATCGACGCGATGCCGGCACCGGCGGTCAGCAGCACACGCCGTCGGGTCGTCCCCCCCTCGGCCGATGCTGGCGAGGGGACCAGTGCACTGGCTCCGGTCGCGGCGGTGGTGCGTGATTCCTCGTGGGTCGATCGCATCGGCCCGACGTTCCAATGGATCGGCCATAAGTCTTCATTATGAACGATGGTGACATCCTCCCCGTCGTAAACGACGGGGCTTCCCGTACCGCAGTTGGGGTATTTGCCGGTCTACGACACAACCTGTTCTCGCGGGGCGAGCACCCCACTTCGGGAATAGGAGACGTATGCAACGGAGATGTAGTGCAGTGGTGAGGGTGTAGCGCAGACAGACACATTCTTCGCCACAAGAACGTTGCCCTCGCTCTCCACCACTGTGAATATCACAAGAGGTTTGCCACTGGTTTTCGTCGGAGTACGCGCATGCCCTCTTACGAATATCGGACTGTCGAAGTCGACAGCAGCGTCATGGTGGCCGGACTCGGTGGCGACGTTGAGCCGCCGATCGAGCGACTGAACGAACTCGGGGCAGATGGCTGGGATGTCATCGCTCCGATCACTGATAAGACCGGCGAGACGGTGAGTCTCCTCTTGCAACGCGAGGCATGAGTGAACTGGGACGCGTACCCAAACTGCACACTTCCCAACCCCGACGCCTGACATCCTCCGGCTTGCTGACTGCATCCTCCATATCTTGCATATCAGCCGTATCAGTCGCCGAGGACCTCAACAGGGCGACAGCGACGAGCCAACCCCAAGCGGACGAACGAACCTAACAGCCACTCGACCGTCCCAGAACGGGCACGCTCCCAAGAATCGGGTCCTTGCCCGACACCGCGTACACCTGGTTCCGGCTCTCCACCAACCGTGAGTACCGACTGTCGCCAACGACGCGCTGTTGCTTCGGGTACAACTGCGCACCGACGGTCGTCCACGAGTGCTGACTCAACGTGAGACACCCAGGTGGTCGCTCGCTCGCAAGCCACTCGTAGGTCGGCGCCACACCAGCAACACGGTCCTCACGACCATCCGACGAATAGTACCACGACACCCGCGACAGGTGGTCGTCGCTCGTCCACTCCCCGCCCGAGTGCTCGACGGCGAACCCTGCAGACTCGAACTCCGCAGGGGTCGTCACGCCCTTGTACGAGAGCACGGAGAGGCCGCTGTAGGCGATGGGGACGCTCACGCTCACAGAGACCAGCAACACGACCACGGCGAGGCTACCGACGGTTCCCCGCCCGACGGACCAGTCGAGCTTGCGGACCAGCACGTACGCGGCCAGGCCCATCACGGGGAGGTGCAGGAAGGTCTGCACCCGGTAGAGCATGTTGTAGTAGTCCGCGGTGAGCGCGGCACTCAGCGACACGCCGGCGAGGACGAGGACGCCCCCGCCGAGGCAGAGGAGTCCCAGTCCGAGGTCGTCCGCGACGGAGTCGCCCATCCCGAGCGCCGCCAGTCCGAGGGGAATCGCGAGCGGGAACACGCCGACCAGCACCAGCGTGTGCGTGGCGAACAGGCCCGGGAAGAGGGGCGTCACCGTGTTCGCCGCCAGCAGCACGAACCACGACGCGAACGTCGTCGCGACGAGGCCGCGCTGGAAGCGCTCGCCGCGGCCGACGAACCACACCAGCACGATGGCGACGAGGAGTGCCCACGCGAGCAGGAGTCCGGGCACCGCGGTGATCCGTGCCTGCTGGATGATGCGGGCGCCGGTGAACGCCTCGACGCCGTAGTTGTATGCGGCGAACCAGCCCCAGAAGGCCAGGGCGACCACGGCGACAGTCCTGCCACGCAACCGGCCGGTCGTCCCGATGGCGAGCCCCGCCAGGACGCTCAGCGTCAGCGCGAGCACCATCGCGTCGAGGTTGTGGATGGACGGCAGGACCACGAACACGGCGGCGACCGGGAGCCACCACCGCGAGTCGCGGTGGGCCCGGACCACGCCGACCACGGCCAGCGGGACGAGGAACAGCCCGAGCGTCTGCTCGTCGACGGGCATCGACCGGTGGAGGTAGAACCCCTCGACGGCCAGCGTGAGCCCGGCGAGGCCACCCGCGAGTCGCGCCCGTCCAGCATCGAGCCCGAGAGACCCCCCGAGCCGACGGATGACGCCGACCAGGAACAGCGCGGGGAGCGTCCCGACCAGCGCGATGACCCACTGCGAGTGGTACAGCGCGTTCACGCCCGTCACCTCGGAGACGACGGTCAGGAACGCGGTGAAGTGCAACTCGTCGGTCGCGAGGGTGTCCAGCAGGAGTCGGTCGGCCGCGCGCGTGTCTCGCACGTGGCCCGCGTACACGAGTCCGTCCGGGTTGAACGGCAGGGGCGAGACGGACAGGGTGGCCGTCCGGAGCACCACGCCGACGGCGACGGTCAGCAGGACGACCAGCAGGAAGCGACCCCGGCGCACCGAGGAGTCACCTCCGGCCTTCGGCACCGCCCACGAGTCGCCTGTCGTGGAACGGTGCTGGGTCGGTGAGTCGACGCAGTGCCATCGTCGTCACACCGTTCCAGCGGTCGGTAAAAATAGGTACCGTCTGTCGGCGAGCGCAGCCGACGTCGAACGGGAGTGAAGAATCGATTCCCGGCTCACTCCCCGACGACCGCGGACAGCGTCCCCGACTGGTCGACGACGAAGACGACGCCGTAGGCGACGGCGGGCGACCCGTCGACCCAGTCCGTGAGTTCGAGGCGCCACTCGACGGCGCCGTCCCGGGTCGACACCGCGTAGAGGTGGCGGTCCCGGCTCCCGACGTAGGCCGTCCGGTCCGCGACGGCGGGCGCGCCGTGGATCGGGCCGTCGGTCTCGACGCGCCACCGCTCGGTCCCGTCCGAGAGCGAGAGCCCACGGAGGGCGCCCGACCCGTCGCCGGCGATGGCCAGGCCGTCCGTCACCGCGGGCGTCCCCCGGACGAACCCCGTACTGGCCCGCCACTGCTCGCTGCCGTCCGTCGTGGCGAGCGCGACGACGGCCGACCCGGTGCCGACGACGGCCAGAGACGCCTCACTCGCCCGCGTCACTGCGGGTGCCGTCGCCACGTCGCCGACCGACCGTCGCCACTCCTCGGTGCCATCGTCGGCGGTCAGCGCGACGACAGTGCCACCGGCCGTCGACGCGTAGACGCGGCCGTCGACGACGGCGGGAGCGCCCCGAACCCGACCGCCGACGTCGGTCTCCCACCGGACGTCGCCCCCGGACGTTATCGAGACGACGCGCCTGCCACTGCCGAGGTACGCGGCCTCGGTGCCGTATCCGACGTCGCCGACCGGCCCACCCAGCAACGTCCGCCATCGCGGGTCGGGGACGGGGGCGTCGATGTGAGACGTCGGCCTGTCGTCGTCGGGCGTCGGCGTCCGGGTCAGCCGCCCGCCCGGTGCCTCGGTGTACTCGAGCAGTGGCGTGCCGGCGACCTCGCCGCTTCGACTCCCGGCGATCACCGTCTGTCCGACGACGGTCGGCGTCCCCCGGGAAGTGCCCTCGAAGCCGACGTTCCAGAGGTGGCTCGTCCCGTCGGTCACCCTGTAGCCGCCGACGTTGTCGCCGAGGCTCCCGCAGTAGACGGTCCCCGGGCCGACGGAGGGTTCGGGGAGGCGGTCGGGTCGTGCGAACGCACGCCACTGCCGTGCCCCGGTGCTGGCGTCGAAGCGCTCGACGACGCCGGTGTCGGTCCCGAGGGTGACGGTGCCGTCGCGGTAGTGCACCTGCGCGTCCGGCCAGCCCCGGGTCGTCGCCCGCCACAGTTCGGAGCCGTCGGGGGCGAGTGCGACGACGCTCCCGGACTCGTTCTCGGACTGCGTTCCGAAGTCGGAGCTCCCGACGTACAGCCGTCCGTCGCCGACGGCGGGCGTCGTGGCCGTGTCCACGTCGACGTGCACCTGGACGCCCGCGTCGGTGAGCCCGTACAGCCCCTCCGAGAGCGTCCCGACCCAGACCCTGCCGCCGAAGACGACCGGAATCGTACTCAGCCAGGGCTCGCCCTCGATTCGCACGCGCCACCGTTCGCTCCCGTCGCTGGCGTCCCACGCCACGAATCCACCGTCGATGTCGGCCGAGTAGACGACGCCGTCGTGGACGCCCGCCCCGATGTGTATCGGTCGGTCCGTCTGTGCGCGCCAGTGTTCGGAGCCGTCGGCGAGCGACCGGGCGACCACGACGCCGCCCCGCCTTTCACGGGTGCGCCCGCTGGTGAGGAACACGCGACCGTCGTCGACCGCTGGCCGGTGGCTCCGGGGCGGAATCTCGACGGCGAACCGCTCCGTGCCGTCGGCGAGGTCGAAGGCGAACAACCGCATCCGGGGGTGTGCGAGGAGGACCGTGTCGCCGACGATGCGGAAGGGCGTCGCGTCGTTGGCGTGCGGGGCGAACAGGCCACGTGGCGTCGACTGCTCCCAGAGTCGCGCTCCGGTGGAGTCGTAGGCCACCACGCGGCCGTCGCGACTCCCGACGACGACGGTCCCGTCCGGGGCGACGACCGGCGACGCGGCGAACCCCGCCCCGTGGTGCCGTCGCCACCGTAGGCGTCCATCGTGGTCGTACGCCAGGACGGTTCCGTTCCGTTGCGTCGCGACGGGCCCGTCCGGTCCGGGGGTCGCCACGGTCGCCGTCCTGAGGCTGACGTGCTCCTCCCATCGAACGGACCCGCTTCCCCGGGGACCCGGGGACGTGACCGTCCGCGTGTTCGCCGCGTCGGCGTTGGCGGTGGGCCAGGGACCGTTCAGCGCCGTCGGGTCTCCCTCGAACGACGTCGTGCTCGTCACGTCGGTCTCGCGAGTACCGGTCGTCACGGGCTCTTCCGTGACGGGCTCTTCGAGGACGGTGCTACAGCCGGCGATGCCGGCGAGGAGCGCGCTCGTCGACAGCTGCAGCACGCGACGGCGACTCGCGGCTCCGTCGTCGTCCGTCGGGTCGGTGGAGGACATGTCACGGAAGACTGTCGACCGAGAGATAAGTTTTCTGCAGGGCCGGCTGGAAGTCGAGCCCGGGGGTCTCGATACACGAGTGGAGCGTCAGTCGTCACACTCGCCCGGCTCAGCCCGTGTGGACCTCGTCGAGGGCGTCGACGAAGTCCTCGACGTGCTGTGACCCCACGAGGACGGAGCGACCGTCCGTCCGGTGGATCCTGACGCCCCGATCGCCACTCACGTTGTAGGCGAGTCTCCCCGGTGCCCAGCGGATGCCCCAGCCGCCGAACTCGCGGAGTGGGCTGTACGTCGTCGGCTCGTAGCGCTCGATCTCTCCCCAGGGTATCCGACGGAACGACCGGTGAAGCGGCCACATCTTCAGGTAGATTCCATCGACTCTGACCTCTGTCTCGAGGCGAAGCCCGTAGAGGAATGCGGCGACGGCACCGAGGATGCCGAGTCCGGGCCACGAGACCGGCCCGGACACGAGCATGAGCAGCGCAACGCCGCCGAGAAGCACCCAGAGCCACCGCTGGCGGAACCGCTGCACTTCTCGATACACCGGGTCAGTGTCCACGGCTCGTCGCTTCGAACGAAGCATTTCTCGGCAATAGGACTACCGGCAGGTTGTCAGAAGGGGTACAGCTGTGCGCCACCGGGAGGACCCGGTCCGACGCTCCGGTTCGTGTCCACCGATTCGTGCCGACGGGGGTTCCATCGACAGAACCCTTTTGACTCCTCTCGACGATGAAGTTCTATGACGACGGCCACTCCCACGCCGGAAGACGTGCTGGAGAGGGTCGACGCACTCGGCCCACCCGGAACACCCGTGACGACCCCTGAAGTTGCTGAAGGATTCGACTGTACCCAGCGGACGATCTACAACAGACTGGATTCGCTCGTCGACGACACCGACGTGAGGACGAAGAAGGTCGGGGCCAACAGCCGCGTGTGGTGGCGCCCCGTCGACGGTGACGACCGACGAAACGGTGGCGCGTCTGACCGACGTGACCCGGTCCTACTCCGGGATGGACAGGCACCATCGGTTCCCGCAGACAGCGACATGGCCGAGCGCATCCGCGAATTCGAGTGGGCGGAGACCCCGATCGGCCCGATGGACGAATGGCCAATCGAATTGCAGGTTGCAGTTGAGGTCATGCTCGGAGCGAGGAAGCCCGTCGGGATCTACTGGGGCGAGGATCTGACGCTGCTGTACAATGACCCTGCACGGGACGTTATCGGTGAGAAGCACCCAGACGCACTCGGCCAGCCCGCTCGGGAAGTGTTCGCGGAAGCGTGGGACACGCTCGGTCCGGTCTCCGAGCAGGTGATGGCCGGAGACGGTGCGGTCCGATCCAACGAGTTCCTGCTCCCGCTCGAACGGACAGACGAGATCGAGGACATCTGGTGGGAATCCAGTTACAGTCCGATACCACTCGCAGACGGCTCGATCGGCGGCGTGTTCAACATCGCAATCGACGTCACTGATCGGGTGCGGGCCGAGCAGGACCTCCGAGAGACGAACGAGCGGTTACAGGTCGCGCTCAACGCCGCGGGAATGGGGACGTGGGAATGGGATCTCGACGCCCGGACGGTACGCGGCGACGACATCATGCTATCGCTGTTCGAGCTCCCGCCGACCGACGAGGCCGTCCCGGTCGAGCGATTCCTGGAGAAGGAGTCGACAGCGGGAGTAGCGCAGGCCGAGGACGCGATGGACACCCCGTTCGAACCTGGGGAAGAAATTCAGAACGAATTTCGACTAGAACACGCCGATACGAATCGCTGGATCTCCTGGCGTGGGCGGGCGTCCGAGGATGACCCTTCAGTACTCCGTGGCGTCAGTTACGACGTCACCGAGCGCAAACAGGTCGAGCTCGAGCGCAATCAGGCGATGGACGCGTTGCGGGAGAGCAAAGAGAAGTACCACTCGCTGTTCGAGGAGATGGATGAAGGGTTCGCCCTCTGTGAACTCGTCCGTGACGCCGACGGGCAGGTCTACGATATCAGATACGTCGAATTGAACGAGGCCTTCGAGGATCTGACCGGAGTCAGTCGCGCCGACGCGGAGGGACGGCTGGCGGGCGACGTGTTCCCGGGGCAGGAAGACTCGTTCTTCGAGACGTACGAACGTGTCGCGGAGACGGGCGAGTCAGAACAGGTCGAGAACTACGTCCCCGCGAACGACCGCTGGTACGACGTGCGCATGTTCCCCCGTGGTGGGGACCTTGTCGCCGTGCTGTACGAGGATATCACCGACCGCAAAGAACGCGAACGGGAGCGCCAGAAGCAGGCGAAACTGGATGCGTTCCGAATCGAACTGACCGACGCGGTTCGGCCGTTGACGGATCCGGTCGATATCCAGCACGAGGCCGCTCGCGTCGTCGGTGAGCACCTCGACGTCGACCGCGCCCACTACGGCGAGGTCCTCGCCGACGGTATCACGAACGTCGTCCACGCGGACTACTACCGTAACGACGTGCCATCCGTGGTCGGCGAGTACCAACTCTCCGATTTTGGCGACGTACTCCCCGAGAAACTCCGAGCCGGTGAGACGATGGCCATCGACGACGTTGCGACCATGCCGGGGCTAAGTGACGACGAACGCGCTGGGTACATCGACCACGAAGTCCGGGCGTGGCTGAGCGCCCCCCTCGTCAAGGAGGGCAAACTCGTCGGGTACTTCACCGTCACCCAATCGACGCCTCGCGAATGGACCGAGGCAGAGATCAGGATGGTCGAAGAGACGGCACAGCGCACCTGGGCAGCGGTCGAACGCGCCCGTACCGAACAGGAACTTCGCGAGTCTGAGGAACGGTATCACAGACTCTTCGACGCCATCAACGAGTCCATCAACGAAGGCTTCTGTGTCCTCGAAGTTCTGTTCGACCAGGACGGCGACGACGAGGGGTACCGCTACGTGGAGACCAACCCGGCGTACGAGGAAATAACTGGACTACAGGACGTGGTCGGAAAACGCCTGCGAGACGTGATACAGGACTTCGAGCCACGGTTTTCCGACGTCTACGGTGCGGTTCTCGAGACCGGCGAACCGGCACGGTTCGAGGCACGTGGGGAGCCGATCACGGACGGGTGGTACGACATCAGCGTGGTTCCGTACGGTGAGCCAGACAGCAGGATGGTCGCAGTTCTCGTCGACGACATCACCGAGCGCAAAGCCGCCGAGCAAAAACTCCAGCAACAAGCTGAACTGGACGCGTTCCGAGTCGACCTCACCGACGCGATTCGCCCACTCTCTGATCCCACCGATATCCAGCGGGAGGCCGTACGTGTCCTCGGCGAGGAACTGGACGTCGACCGCGCCCACTACGGCGAAGTCCTGGAGGACGGAAACACGAATCGCATCCACGCCGACTTCTGCCGTGAGGGCATCGACTCGATGGTTGGCGAACATCACTTCGAAGATTACGGGGAGTTCATAGCCGACACGTTCCAGGCTGGTGAAACCCTGGTACTGGACGACTGCTCGACGACCCCGGAACTGAGCGACGAGGAACGAGCAGCCCACCGACAGATGGACATCGCCGCGTACACGAGCGTGCCGCTGGTCAAGGAGGGCCACCTCACCGCGTACTGCGGTGTCACCCAGGCGACGCCCCGGGAATGGACAGACACCGAAGTCGCGATGGTCGAAGAGACGGCCGAGCGGACCTGGGCGGCCGTCGAGCGAGCGCAGGCACAGCGGGAACGCCGCAAGAGCGAGGAGCGCTATCGGACGCTGTTCGAATCCATCGACGAGGGCTTCTGCATCGTCGAGGTGCTGTTCGACGAGGACGACGCCCCCGTCGATTACCGCTTCCTGGAGACGAATCCAGCATTCGAGGACCGGACCGGCTTGACCGATGCGGAGGGCGAACGGATGCGAGACCTGGAATCGAACCACGAAGAACACTGGTTCGAGATGTACGGTCGCATCGCCCAGACGGGTGCGGCCGAGCGATTCCAGAACGAGGCGAAGTACCTCGGTGATCGATGGTACGACGTCTACGCGTTCCGCATCGGTGACCCGGAGGAGCGCAAGGTCGCCATGCTGCTCAACGACGTCTCCGAACTGAAAGACACGCAACAGTCCCTCGAACGGCTCACCGTAGCGACCCAGGAACTGATTGAGGCAGATCCGGAGACGGTCCACGACCGTGTGGCTGAACTCACGGTAGATGTGCTCGACGTCGAGTACGCCGCACTCTGGCGGTATGACGAAGCGAGCGGTGAGTTGACCGAAGCCACCAGCGCGCTCGACGCGGGGATCGATACCGATGCCGTCCGACACCCGGACGATGCCTCCGAGCACGTCTGGCAGGCGTTCATCGGCGACGAGATCACCGTCACCGACGACCTCCCCGTCGACGAGACAGCGTCGGACGCAGCGACCCTTCGGAGTCGGCTGCTCATTCCACTGGGCAGACACGGCGTCGTCTGTATCGGGTCCCTGCAGTCGAACGCCTTCGACGAGCGAATCGTCGACCTCGCCGAAACCCTCGGGGCGACGCTCGAAACGGCGTGGGACCGTGCCGACAGCGAACGACGACTGCAGGCGAAGAACGAGGAACTGCAGCGTCTCGACCGTCTCAACACGCTCATCCGGGAGATCGACCAGGCACTCGTGGCTGCCAACACCCGTGAGGAGGTCGACGAGGCAGTTTGCGAACGCCTGGCCAGCTCCGACCTCTACGAGTTTGCCTGGATCGGGGAGCACGATCCGGGGACCGACCGGATAGAACCGCGGGCGTGGGCCGGCGTCGACAGCGGCTACCTTGATGATCTCGCGATCACCGTCGAGGACACACCGACCAATCAGGACCCGATCGCCCGTGCAGTACGCACCGGGGAACTGCAATTGGTCGCGGACATCGCCACGGATAGCGACTCCGCCCCTTGGCGGGAGGCAACCCTCGAACGCGGTGCCTGGTCGCTGGTCTGTATCCCGCTCGTCTACGACGACGCAGCCTACGGCGTGTTGGCCGTCTACGCCGACCACCCCCAGTCGGACGAGGACGAGCGGAATCAGGACGTACTATCGGAACTCGGCAACACGATTGCCCACACGCTGAACGCGAGGGAGACGAGAGCGACGTTGCAGACCGACAGCGTCGTCGAACTCACGCTCCGGTTCCGGGACGCCGACACTCCGCTGTATCGTCTCGCCCGTGAGACGGGGTGCGCCATCGAGCATCAGGGGTTCGTCCCTCGATCGAATGGCCAGGCCGACGTCTTCTTCATCGCCCGTGGAATCTCGCCAGAGGATCTTCAGGCCACAGCAGAGCGCTTGCTTGCGTTCGACGACCTGGACTATCTCACCGAGGAGGCTGATGGGTCACTGGTCAGGGCGCGGGTGTCCGACCCGACGCTTGCCGCACGGGTCACTGACGAGGGGAGCGTCGTGCGCTCCATCACCATCGATGCCGGTGTCGCGACTGTTGTTCTCGGCGTCCCCCATTCGGCAGCGGTCCGTGAGTTCCTGGACCGACTCCGTCAGTGGAACCAGGACGTCGAACTGCGCGCTCGCCAGTCGCGCGAGCGGCCGCTGAAGACGCGCCAAACCTTCGCTGCTGCGCTCGAAGATCGACTGACTGACCGACAGCGGGAGGTCCTGCAGACGGCCTACCTGAGCGGATTCTTCGAGATGCCACGGGTGAGTAACGGACAGGAGGTCACTGAACTGCTCGGCGTCTCACAGCCGACGTTCTCCGAACATCTCCGTGCAGCCGAACGCACGCTGTGTGAACTCCTCTTCGAGAACGAGTAGCGTCCGTGACACGGCACGGCCACCACCTTACTAATCAAACGGCATCGGGGGGAGAGTTTGAAATGTTAGGGATGCCGCTTTCATTCCTCCATCGAGACGCTATCTACGATGATTCGGAGGCGGGCATCAGTGAGTCCCGAGAGCTCTCCCCAGGGCAAATCAGTCAACGAGGTGCACTGAGAGATGAGAGGAGACGATCGATTCGATGCGGTTCCACTCCTGGGGATTCTGACTGCAGACGAGCGGGAGACGCTCCGTGTCGTCCTCGGGAGAGGGTATTTCGAAGCCCCGAGGGCGACGACGCTCGTCGAAATCGCCGACGAACTCGAGGTGCCGGACGTCGATGTGTCCAGGCAGCTTCGTCGCGGGACGGCTGCTGGCTCGCGGGAATCCGACGTTCTGAACTCCTCGACTGTACTGACTGACGGTGGCACCGACCGCTCGCTGGACCGGGCGTTCGACGCGCTCAGCCACCCCACCCAGCGTCGTATCCTGATGCTGCTCAGCGAGCGCAATCCCCGCGACGAAGTCGAGTTCTCGTTCGAGGACATCGCCACGGAAGAGGACGACCTCGAACTGTTCACCAGCGAACTGTACCACGCTCACCTCCCGAAGTTGGCCGAAGAAGGGTATATCGAGTGGGACGCAGACGCACGCACCGTTCGTCGGGGCTGGAACTTCGATGAAATCGCGCCGTTACTTCACCTGCTGCACGAGCACCAGGACGAACTCCCGGACGGGTGGCCGTGAGCGTCTTGTAAACTACCCCACCCTACTCCTTCGGCGCGACGCGCCTCGGTCCGTGAGGGTGGGGCTTTGACGTGGACTCCCGGCGATCAGTCTCCGGCAATCGGCCGGTGACTCTCACCGTTCACCGTCCCACCAGTTATACGCAGGTCTACTTCTGCGTCTCCGCTCCCCGACGTGGGCGAGGACCGGAGTCTGTGTGTTCGCTTCCGGGCGTACCGGAGCCCGATGTTCTTCGCGCCGTTGTAATCCGCGTTCACCTCGTAGCCGCACTTCTGGCACTCGAAGTGTTCC
Source organism: Haloarchaeobius marinus (assembly GCF_051207415.1). NCBI lineage: Archaea > Methanobacteriati > Methanobacteriota > Halobacteria > Halobacteriales > Halorubellaceae > Haloarchaeobius > Haloarchaeobius marinus. The sequence continues at coordinate 173,196 of NZ_JBPKGD010000006.1, forward strand.
CCGTGACGGTTGTCCTCGTGCGTGAACCCACAGTCCGTCCGAGAACAGCGCTGGGACGTGTGGTTCGGCTCGACCTGCTCCACGGAGACGCCCTGCTCGGGCGCTTTGTACTCGACGTACTCGTAGAGGCGTCGGAACGCCCAGACGTGGTGCCACGTTGCGTGTGGAAGCCGCTCGCGGATGTCGGTCAAGTCCTCGAACGCGATCACGTCACAATCGTGCTCGACGGCTTCCGCGACGAGTTCGTTCGCAATCGTGTGGATGTACTGTTTGCGCCACGCGTCTTCGCGTTTCCCGAGGCGAAGCAGGGCGTTGTGGGCGGCCTGGGTGCCGCGCTGTTGCATCTCACTACGTCGCTTTTCGAACTCGCGGCACCAGTGGTCGTAGTCGTCTCCCTGCCAGAAGCGTCCTGTTGAGGCGACGGCGAGACTGGTGACGCCGAGGTCGATACCGAGGACCGTTTGGTCGGGGTGCCCGGTATCTACCGAAACCTCGGGGTCGTCGCCGTCAACCCGCCGAGTCGAGATATGGAGGTAGAACTCGTCGGTTACCGCATCGTACCGAAGCGTACTCTCACGGAACTCGTAATCTTCGGAGAGTACGTACTGCTCGTAGGGTGTCGGGCTGTCTGCCGGGAGAACGAACGACGGTTCGACCCGGCCCTCGACAGTTGCCAGCGACACCTTGTTGCGGTAGAAGGTCGCGCTCCGCGTGTCGTAGTCCATCGTCTCGGCGGTGAACGTCGGGCAAGAGACGCGCCGTCCCTTCTTCCATCGTTCGACAACGCCTTTGACGGCTTCGACGGCTCGCCGGATGGCGGCTTGGACGAGTTGTGCCTGGAGGTCTGTCTCCTCTCGAAGTTCGGCGTAGAGCGCGTCACGAACCTGCCGCTTGTTGGTCTTGCACTCGGTATAGGAGGTGTCGGACCAACAGTAGTCAGCGGTGCGGTTCGCGCAGTACAGGTATTGCTCGGCGGTTCGGCGGAGTGCGTCGCGTTGCTCGTCGGAAACGGCGAGTTTCACGACGGCGGTTCGACGCACGCCCATACTTCAGAGGAGTTCCAACGGTACTTATTTATTCGGGAGTCGACCGGTCGTAGTATGCCGGTTGCGTCGCACCGTGTCGGTTTGCTCTCCGGCCTACTCGCGCCCTTCGCTACGCTTCGGTCGCTCCTTGAGGCCGGAGGCTCCACCTTGAATTACGCTGAACTCCCAGCAGTCTGCCGTCTACAGACCGCCGAGAGTCCGAGATTCGAGTGCGTCCTGAACGAGCCCCGAGTCGATTCGTGAGTCCGAGCGACCGCCCGTCGCGTCTCAGGGAATCGTCTGCCGGTATCGCTCGGGGTCGTCGTGGAAGCAGTCACCCACGACGACGGCGTCGGCACCGGCGTCGAGTATCTCCTGGGTCTGTTCCCGGGTCCTGATTCCCCCGCCGTAGAGCAACACGGTCTCGTCGAGGTACCTCGCCGCCGCCGCGACGTCCTCCGGGCCGCCGTAGGTCCCCGAGTACTCGACGTAGAAGATGGGGAAGCCGTAGAACGACTCGGTCGCCAGCGCCGCACCCGCGACCTCGTCCGATTCGTACAGCGAGTCCACGCCCGAGACGGTCGCCGCCTTCGAGTCCAGGTTCTGTATCACGTACCCCTCGCCCAGAATCTTGTCCGAGATCTCGGCGATGGCCTCGCGCCCTCGCGAGGCGATCAGGTCGCCGACGATGGGGAGGCCAGCCCCCATCACCTCCTCCGGTTTGCTCCCGACCTGCGTGAAGAAGTCGACGTGCTTCGCGACGAAGTTCTCCCGGTCACCGTTGTACACCGCCGGGACGGCGAGGTAGTCGACCGCCTCGATGGTCTCCGAGGAGACGTGACTCGAACTGTACGGTTCCTGGAGCACCGGCAGGTCGGGGAACCGCGTCTGGATGCGCTCGATGGCGTCGAGTGAGTTCTGCTCGGTGACGCCGTCGGACCCACCGACGATGACGAGGTCGGTCCCGGCGAGGACGTCCAGGTCGCCCGGGAGGTCCTCCGCCGGGTCGACCTTCGTGACGTGTGCGATACCGTTCCAGTCGAGGGGCATGGTACCTGCAGTTACGCGGACTGGGTTATAAAGAACGGGGAGAACACCCGCGCCCGTAGGCGCGGGATGGATCACGGCTTCCTGGCTCTGCAGGGCAGGGCTCCGCCTCGAACGCTCCAGCACCCGACCCCAGTGAGTACCGGGCCCGTCGCGGCAGGTTCGACCTCGACGCCTACTTCTCTGGAGTCTCCTCGGGGACGTGTTGTTCCTGGAAACGAGCGGTATGCACGGGCTCGATGCCTTCGGCTTCGAGTCTGCGATTCTCCTGTTCGACCCGGGCGCTGAGAAGCCGCTGTATCTCTCGCATCCGGAACGCGATCGTGCGGAGTTCGTCCCGTTCGGACGTCTCTGAACTCGGTCCCCTGTCGGATCCCTCGGAAGCGTTAGCCATCGTGTTAATCTGTGGCACGCTGGCACTTAGTACTCTGGTCCCGGGGTAGCGAAACGGGTCGCTATCGGCCGTTGCCTCCTCGAGGAAATCCTACGGTGCTGCAGTCGCTGTGTCTCCAGCTTCGGGATCGAACGGGAGGTTGATGACGAGTTCGTCGAACCAGACGACTGGGCGCTTGCTCTGGCCGTCTTCTTCGAAGAAGATGATGAGGAATTCAGTCGCGACCGTCATGCTATGTAATTTCTTCCACTCGGGGTTAACCTCCATGGGTCTCTCGACATCCCAACTCAGCGGTACGGTGTAGCGCCGTGGAAATACTCGCGCTTCAGGGCGGGGAGGAGGTCGATTCCGAGCGAAACTGAACCCCGGAGATGAGGACAAACGTGAAACGTTCACCGGGCGAATTTCATCGGTATGGCCCTGCCGGCAGTGACGGTCGATCTCCTCGTCGTCTTCGCCCTCATCATCGCTGCCGTCGTCTTGTTCGCGACGGAATTCGTCTCGCCGGACGTCACGGCCATCACGATCGTCGTTGCCGTCGTCGTCCTCGAACCGTGGACCGGGGTCGGAACTGACATGGCCTTCGTCGGCTTCGCCAATACAGCAACGATCACGGTCGCCGCGATGTACATGTTGAGTGAAGGGATCCACCGGACGGGGATCATCAATCGACTCAGCGCGACGATCTCACAGGTCGCCCGTGGAAGCGATTCCCGGCTCCTGAGCACGATGCTCGTCCTTACGAGTGGGATGGCAGGCATCGTCAACAACACGCCCGTTGTAGCGGTGTTCATTCCCATGGCGACGGAACTGGCCGACGAACACCGGATCTCTCCGTCCAAGCTCTTGTTGCCGCTCTCGTTTGCAGCGATGCTGGGTGGGACGTTGACGCTGGTCGGAACCTCGACCAACCTCCTCGCCAGTACGTTTTCGGCCCGGCTGATCGACCATCCGTTCTCGATGTTCGAGTTCACCCACCTCGGGTTCCTGGGATTGGTCGTCGGTATCGTCTATCTCGTGACCGTCGGCCAGCGGCTCATCCCCGCTCGGGTCGAGCCATCCATCGACCTGATCGGCGCCTTCGGATTACAACAGCACATGACACGTCTGTACGTCCGGGACGACTCACCGCTCGTCGGTCACAGGCTCGACCGGACGCTGGCGGAGCTGCCACTTCGCTCCGACGTCGACGTCCTCGAGGTCGTTCGTGGTGGAGAGCGACACGCTGCTCCCGGGCCCGACTTCACCATCGAGGCACGCGATATCCTGACGACCCGGGCCGACAGGAGTACCGTTCGTGAACTCGCATCGGAGCTCGACCTCTGGCTGCTTCCGTGGGTTCGAATCGCCGACCTCGACATGACCGTTCCCGCCGGGATCGGGACGCTCGTCGAACTCCGGGTACCTCCGAACTCGGATCTGAGCGGGAAGCGGATCGGAGAGACCCGCTTTCGGCAACGGTACGCAGCGACGATCCTGGCTGTGCAGCGAGGGGAGACGGTCGTCAGAGACGCGTTCGAGGACGTCGTGTTGGAGGCCGACGACACAGTCCTGGTCCGGACCGCGGGTGATAACATCGACGTCCTTCGCGATACGCAGAATCTCGTGGTAACTGCAGTCGTTGGAGAAGGCCTGGTCGATAGGCCCGCGAGCTCGCAAGGGGCGGACCGGGAAGACCGAGCGTGGCTGGCCATCCTCGTCGTGGCCGGCGTCGTCTCGGTGGCAGCGCTCGGGTTCGTCTCGATCGCCATCTCGGCACTCGCTGGCGTGGTCGCGATGATCGTGACCGGGATCCTCGAACCCCAGGAGGCGTACGACGCTGTGTCCTGGGACGTGATATTCTTGCTCGCTGGGATGATTCCGCTGGGAATCGCCCTCGAGAACTCCGGAGGGTCGAGATTCATCGCAGAACTCGTCGTCGTGTTCGCTGGTGCGATTCCGCTTCTCGCCGTCGTCGGCCTCTTCTACCTCGTGACAGCGGTCGTGACGAACGTGATCAGCAATAACGCGACCGTCGTCCTCCTGATACCCGTGGCCGTCGACGTCGCGTTTCAACTGGATGCGAACCCATTCGCCTTCGTGCTCGCTGTAACATTCGCAGCGAGCACGTCGTTTCTGACGCCGATCGGGTACCAGACGAACCTCATGGTGTACGGTCCGGGAGGATACGAGTTCACCGATTATTTCCGGGTCGGGGCACCACTGCAACTCATCCTGGCTGTGGTCACGACGGTCGGAATCTGGGCGTTCTGGGGGGTGTGAGTTCGGGTGAGACACGTCGACCGGCGAACGTACATCGATCCCCCGTCGAAATGCAGGTGTAGCATACGACGGTCACGTCTCCTCAGTTGCTGGAAGCGGTGGTTCGGGAACTGCCTGCTGAACATACGTTCTGTCTGCAGCACGCCGCTTCTGACAGTGACCGAGCAGGGTTGAAGCGACCTTGCTGCATCGAGAGCGCATCTTTCGAAGCGGGGGAGTAGACCCGGATGCGGCGAACCGGTCCCCACGACCTCAGGCGGGGTCCAGTGCGTACATCCGTGGCCCGGAATCGTCTCGCAGCAGCCCCTTCGTGGAGGCGAAGACGGCGCCGTCGGCGACGGCGATGCCGCCGACGGAACGGTCACTCTCGACGTCGTACTGCCATCGCTTGTCCTCGGACCCCAGCGACAGGATGCCGCCACCTCCCGAGAGCGCGTAGGCCGCGACGAAGCCGGTTCCGTCCTCGCCCCTCGTCCTGCGACCGACGTAGACCGTGTCGCCGGCGATGGCGGGAGTGCCCGTGAACCTCCCCTCCATGTCCCACCTGACGTTGCCGGTGCGGGCGTCGAACGTCCGGAGGCCGCTCAGGTCCCACCCGACCACGTCTCGGTGGGCGGCAGCGAGCCCACCGACGGCACCACGGTCGGCCTCCCAGCGGTTCGACCCCGCGTCGGGACCGCCCTGGAGACGATAGACCGGGCCACCCCACGTCGCCACGTAGGTGTTGCCATAGGACGAGACGAGCGCTGTCACTGCCCCGACGACCCGTCGTCGCCACTGGCCGGTGAACGGGCGGCCACCGACTCGGAAGTTGTACACCTCGCCGCCTCCGGTGCCGACGAGAAGCAAGCCGTTGTGTGCGAGGGCAGTCACGGGGCCGAACACCTCGGTGCGGTCCGTGACCTCGCCGCTCGTCGAGTCGATCTCGTAGAGTCGGCCGGTGTCGTCGCCCACGTAGAGGGAATCGTGTTCGCGGTCGAACGTGGGCGCGGCATCGACGTAGCCAGTGGTCTGGACGTGCCACTGCTGGTCGCCGGTCTCGACGTCCAGCGCGACCAGACCACGCGGGTCACCGAAGCTGACGTACGCAGTACCGCCGTCGACGACTGCTGCGCGCGCCCTGCTGTGCTCGGAGCCGTGACGCCATCGCTCCTCGCCGGTGCCGACGTCCAGTGCCACCACGCCAGAAATGGTCGGCACCAGCACCGTTCCCGCCGCGACCACGGGGTGGCGAGGCAGGGGCGGAATCTCGGTCGACCAGCGTTCGGTCACTCCGTCGCGCGGGGCCGCAGCGTCTGGGTTGTACGCCGAGAACCCCCGGTCGTAGGCGGGCATCGGCCACTCGGTGTCGCTGTCGGTCCCAGGTGAGTACACCGACTCGCCGGAGTCGGTACAGCCAGCGAGGACAGCAGTGCCGGTCGTCCCCAGGGTCGAAAGGAACCGTCGTCGAGAGGGCATCGCATAGAATCGTGAGGCGAGGGCGAAAGTTCTTTTGTTCGGTCAAGAACGGCGTCGAACCAGGTAGGGTGGGGCTCGACGCGCCGAACGCGCATGCCCGTCGAGACAGAGGCCGTTCACCTGTACAGAACCAGACCGAAACCTGATAACGCCCGCCCTGTTGAAACTCGCAGCACCGGATCGCACTCGCGTGGTGGGGGCCAGTCAGAGCCCTGCTTCGGCCGACTCAGGATGTTCCTTCCGACTCAGCGTCGACGATCCAAGAGGTACCTTGCTGCAATCGAGAGGCCGCCTACCGCACCGACTCCGGCGAGTATGCCAGGAACTCCGAAGTCCAGTATCCCGTCGTCAGAACGCGGAGAACCGTCGCCATCTACATCTAATGCGTACAGGTTACCGTTGAAACTCCCGACGAAGACAGTTCCGTCAGCCACCGTCGGCGTTGACTCGATTCGGTCATCGGTTACGAAGCGCCACTGTACGTCGCCCGTCCCGGCGTCCACTGCGTACAGGTTGGTATCTACACCCCCGACGAAGACGGTGCCGTCGACCACCGTCGGCGACGAATCGATTTGGGTATCGGTTTCGAAGCGCCACTGTTCCTCGCCCGTCTCGGCGTCCACTGCGTACAGGTTCGTATCAAGACTCCCCACGAAGACGGTGCCGTCGGCCACCGCTGGCGACGAGTAGATACGGTTACCGATTTCGAAGCGCCACAGTTCGTCACCGCCAGTTAGCTCAGCCCCGACCACCGTATTTGGGAGGCTGGTCCTTCCGACGATTCCAGCGCCCGTCAGCCGCAACATCGTCCGCCGATCGACAGCCATCGGTCGCAATCCTCACCCAATTTATTTAAATTAACTGGATTGTTTTGGACCGTGACCATCACGAGGGGAACCGACTCAACCGGGGACCATGGCGGGGTGAATACCGATTCCGACCCGTGCCGAACGTCACTGGCCGTACTGAATCCATTCTCTCCATGCAGCACGGCCGCTGAAATCTGTCACCGCGTGAGTAGTTCGAACAGACCGAATTTTCAGACATGGTACGATGACACTCCAACTCTACACACTCATCTTCCCACGTGGAGGCGCCCGCAACGGGCAGGGCGTGCGAGCAACCAGCGTCACAGCCGCCGGCTCACTCTCCGGGTCGTGTTCGGCGTAGATCGTCGCGGTCGCAGTCCACTGGTGCCCCCAGCGCTGGCCGTGAGACTCGACCTCCGTGACGGTCTCGACGCCTTCGGGGACGCTCATTCTCAGTGGAGGCCAGTGTCGAGCGGGTCGAACAGTCCCTGCATGTCGCCCATGTCGGCGTGAATCTGGCCGGACACGGCTTCGGCGGTTTCGGTGAACGCTTGCATCGAGTCATCAGTCATCTGGACCTCGAACGCGCCATTCGTGCCGATGAACCGCACACGCTTGACGTCCTCCGCGTAATCGTGAATCTCTGTATCCTCGAGGAAACCGATGTTGAGAACTGGGTTGGGCTCGGACTCCATACCACCACGTCTGTGCCGTGGTGAGGTAAGCCTGAGCCGTCCAAGGTGAAACTGAAAGTAGAACTATCGATGGTGGGTGCAGGTATCGCCGACGCTGTGGGATGACGATCGGTAAGTGGGCCATCCCTGACGTCGAGGATGTCGAATCCAGCGTCGGCCCGGACGGATGCAGCATCGGTGATAGTCTTTTTGGACGATAACCGACACGTTGAAATAACCGCCGAGAGTGGTCAGTGCATGGGAAAATTCACTCAATCGAATGGTCGGGACATGGGTGCGCTGGACATCGTATCGACGGCGTTCGACGTCGCGAAGACGGACCGCCGGATTCCCGGCATCCAGTTCCTGGCTGGATTGCTCTACGTGATTCCGATTCTCGGACCACTGCTCGGGGAGGCGGCGTCCGGGCTTGCGATGCAGTTCGCCGACGACACCCTCGGGAACCCCGACCCCAGGAATTCGTTCGGCGTCCGGTTCGTGTACTCGCTCGTCACCTCCCTGATCGTCGTGATCGCGGTCTCCATCGGAATGCTCTTCTTCGTCTTCCCGGGGGTCTTCCTCGCGCTGCGGTTACAGCTCGCGTTCCCCTCGATCTGGATCGGTGACCGCGGCCCGATAGAGGCCATCTCGGACAGCTGGGAGAGCACGAGTGGTCACCTACTTACGATAGCCGGCGTCTCAGTCCTCTTCTTCGTCGTCGGCGTGGTGCTCATGGTTCCCGTCCTGCTCCTCGGATCGTCGGGTGTGGCCGGCGAGAGCGCCGCTCAGGGTGTCTCCCTACTCGCAACTCCCATCACGCTCGTCGGGTTCGTGTTCGTCACGGTCGTCGTCGGGTCGGTGTCGGTCGCCGCCCAGACCATCATGTACCGCGCGTTCGGCGACGGACGTGTCGACGACGCAACTGTTGCGATGAACGACGCCATGCGGTTCTGACACGGGTGCGCATCACCTCCGCGTGCGGTTCAGCATCGACACCCCCGGACTCAACGCCATCTACCCCCTCACGTACGTTCGTGACACCCTGCTTGCGGAGTAGGCTCGCCTGGCTTTGCTGAAACCGGCTCTGTTGAAACCCTCAGCCAGTGAACCGTTTCTGGACCTGTGCTGAATAGAGAGCGCGAGTCGGTCACGCGTCCGAAGCCAATTCATCCCGAACCGTGGCGGCAACCTCCTGTTGGGCCGTCTCGTCAACCCGTTCGCCACTCCATCCTATGTCAAGAGCATCATCGGCTCCATATCGAGGAATGATGTGAATGTGGGCATGGGGTACGGGTACGTCTTGATTCGCCGTGACGCCGTTCTCCTGTACGAGCGCAAAGCCATCGAGTTGGTAAGCCGATTCGAGCGCATCTGTAACGTGGTGAACAGTTTTGAATACCGTTCCGGCGAGAGATTCCGGCATGTCGGTTGTGGTTACGTAGTGGGTCTTGGGAATAACGAGCGTATGTCCACGAGTCGCAGGCTCAATATCAAGGAAGGCAAGCGAATGCTCGTCCTCGTACAGTCGATATGCAGTCGAATCCTCAGCGACGATAGAGCAAAATACGCAATCTGTCATAATTGGTCAGTTCACCGTACCACCGATAATTCCACCGGTTGTCGGTACAACGCATTTCGTTCGTACAGCGTACAACCTCTATATCTTGCACGCCAGTTCTATCAGTCGGTGAGGGTTTCAACAGAGCCGTGTGTGCAATCTCAAAATGTCACACCGGGATGATTGAAATCGGGGACAGATTACAGGAAAATTCGAGGCGAAAGTCTCGCCCTTCAGGGCGGGGATGAAGCCGACCAACAGTATTCAACCGCCGACGATGGCACGGACGGGGTTCCAACGTAGTCTTTAAGCCATCCGACTGTGATAGTATGCATAGATGGTAAAGAGCACCCGTCACGCGAAATACGAACTCTACTACCACATAGTGTTCGTGCCGAAATCGGGCGGGACCGAAGGTCCCGCTGACCTCGCGGAACAGGGTTCCGCTCAGTATCGGCGTTCGCACCTGACGGGGGAG
>NZ_JBPKGD010000007.1:0-135103 GCF_051207415.1 Haloarchaeobius marinus
CTCAGATTCCGTCTCTAGGCTCTTGCTCTCACAACCTATACCGATTATCGGCACGGTGGGCCGTTACCCCACCGTCTACCTAATCGGCCGCAGCCACATCCTGTGGCACCGTAGTCTTTGGTGCTCGTACCACTCCAGGTGACGAGCTGTATCTGGCATTAGCCTCAGTTTCCCGAGGTTATTCCAGTCCACAGGGCAGTTTGGCCACGTGTTACTGAGCTATCTGCCACGGGTCTGAACCCGTGCGACTAGCATGGCTAAATCGAATCCCGATAGCAATGACCTCCGGCAGGATCAACCGGAATGTCCCGTGCGAAGCACGGGGGTTGGCGGAAATTGCTTTCGAGGTGTGGTCGACGACGTCCGACCGGATGTCGCCGAACCACCAAGGCTCACATCAGATTCCATCGTGTACGGCGGACCGCAGGGGTGGAATCCTCATGACTCTGGTCGCACCGTGTGACCGGTACGACCGTGACGTCCCGGGGGAGTCGCCCTCCGGGGCGTCCTTCGCATTAGTTACGAATACCGGTTGAATATAAAAGACCTGCGAATCGGACGCCGCCTGCTACGGGTTCCCATCGCCCGCAGGCATCGACCTGCGACCGCAACCGAGATGATTTCTTGATTACGCGCACGCACGTGCGACTCCAGTTACCTGACCTGTCAGGACGGACCAGCCGACCGGCTCGGGAGCCACCGAACCCCGGCGGCCGTCCACCAGGAGTGCAGTGAACCGGTTGGTCACCCATACTGACCACGTAGAGACGTTCACCGTCGGTTGGCAACCACACGACATCCGTTCGTGCAATAATCATAACTAGTTAAACACAATAGCTAAATCTCTATCGGTAATTGCCTTTAATTGCAATGTCTGGTAATGACCGGTGTGCGAGTCGACGGAAGGTGCTGAAAGCGACCAGCGGCGCACTCGCGATGAGTGGCATCGCCGGCGTCAGCGCGGGAGCACCCGCTGAGCAACTCGAACTCAACGTCGGGTTCACGTCCCGGTCGGGCCGTGCCACGGCCCTGGACGTGGCGGACGACGTGGTCCGGGAGTTCGCCTTCGACGCGGTGACGATACGGGCGCCCCGACAGGCCGCCGAGCGACTGTCCGACGACCCGAACGTGCGGTACGTCGAGGAGAACGGCACGATGGAGGCCCTCGCACAGACGGAACCGTGGGGCATCGACCGTGTGGACGCGGACGTCGCCCACGCCAACGGCGAGACGGGCGCCGGTGCCGACATCGCCATCGTCGACACGGGCATCGACTCCGACCACCTCGACCTGCAGGCCAACCTCGGCGAAGGCCACGCGGTCGCGTCCTGCGGCGGCGGCGGGTTCATCTGCTGGTTCGCCGGCAACGGCAACGCGTGTAACGAGTCCTGGGACGACGACAACGACCACGGCACCCACTGCGCCGGCATCGCCAACGCGGTGAACAACTCGGAGGACGTCGTCGGCGTCTCCACGGAGGCGACGCTGCACGCCGTCAAGGTCCTCGACTGCCAGGGGTCGGGGTCGTACTCGGACATCGCCGCCGGCATCGAGTACGTCGCCGACCAGGGCTGGGACGTCGGCAGCATGAGCCTCGGCGGGTCGAGTTCGCAGACCGTCGAGGACGCCTGCCAGTACGCGGTCGACAACGGCGTCCTCCTCGTCGCCGCCGCGGGGAACTCCGGGGAGTGTACCGACTGCGTCGGCTACCCCGCCGCCTACGACACCGTGATGGCCGTCTCCTCGACGAATCAGGACGACCAGCTATCGAGCTTCTCCAGCCAGGGACCGGAGGTCGAGATCGCGGCCCCCGGGTCGGACATCACCTCGACGGTCCCCGGTGGGACTGACTCGTTCTCGGGGACCTCGATGGCGTGTCCCCACGTCGCCGGCGCCGGTGGGCAGTTGATGGCCGACGGCGAGAGCGCCAGTCAGGCACGGGACACGCTCGGGTCGACGGCCGAAGACATCGGCCTCTCGGCGAACGAATCCGGAAACGGCCTGCTCGACGTGGCTGCCGCACTGGGTCTCGACTCGTCCGACGACTGACCGTTCCGGTCGTCCGACCCCGAACCCGGACCGCTCGACGCTGGTGGGGGCCATCGACTCACGGGTACTTCGTTACAGATTTCAAAAAATTTCTGGTAACCGATACCGGAAATGCTTAATAATATTAACGGAATAGGACGTTCGAGCTACATTTCCGCAACCCACACGCTTAATAGCTATTGGCAATCACCATTGCAAAGTATGTCTGGTAAAGACACACATCCGACGCGGCGGAAGGTACTGAAAGCGACCAGCGGCGCACTCGCGATGACCGGCATCGCCGGCCTCAGCAGTGCGAAGCCGGGCGACATCGTCGAGTTGAACGTCGGGTTCGACGGACAGGCGGGACGGAGCGCGGCGCTGTCTGCGGCGGACAGCGTCGTCCGCGAGTTCGCGTTCGACGCCGTCACCATCCGGGCCACGGCGCAGGCGGCCGAGGGACTCGCGAACAACCCGAACGTGCGGTACGTCGAGGAGAACGGCACGATGTACGCCCTGGCTCAGACACAGCCATGGGGCATCGACCGGGTGGACGCCGACGTCGCCCACGCCAACGGCGAGACGGGCGCCGGTGCCGACATCGCCATCGTCGACACGGGCATCGACTCCGACCACCCCGACCTGCAGGCCAACCTGGGGTCGGGCACCTCGTTCGTCTCCTGCAGAGGCGGCCCGAAGTCGTGCCGGTACGACTGGGACGACGACAACGACCACGGCACCCACTGCGCCGGCATCGCCGACGCCGTCAACAACAACCAGGGCGTCGTCGGCGTCTCCACGGAGGCGACGCTGCACGCCGTCAAGGTCCTCGACAAGCGCGGCAGCGGGTCGTTCTCCGACGTCGCCGCCGGCATCGAGTACGTCGCCGACCAGGGCTGGGACGTCGCCAGCCTGAGCCTCGGCGCGAGTTCCGGTTCGCAGGCGGTCAAGGACGCCGGCGTGTACGCCTACGGCAAGGGCGTGCTGCTGGTAGCCGCTGCAGGTAACAGCGGTCCGTGTACCGACTGCGTCGGCTACCCCGCCGCCTACGACGAGTTCATCGCCGTCTCCTCGACCAACAGCAGCGACGGCCTGTCGAGTTTCTCCTCGACGGGGCCGGAGGTCGAGATCGCCGCGCCCGGGTCGGACATCTACTCGACGATTCCCGGCGGCTACGACACGTTCTCCGGCACCTCGATGGCGTGCCCGCACGTCTCCGGTGCCGGTGGGCAGTTGATGGCCAACGGCTACACCAACACCGAGGCCCGCGACCAGCTCACGTCGACCGCCGAGGACCTCGGCCTCGCTTCGAACGACCAGGGTGCGGGGCTGCTCGACGCCGCCGCTGCGCTGGGTCTCGACTCCTCGGACAACTGAACGCGACCGGTCCCCGTACGCGAACGCCGTTCTCGAACCGGAACCGTACTACTTCCGCGTGCGCCACTCCCTGGCGAGCACGCCGTACCGGTAGACGTCGTGGTACTCGCCGTCGGCGAACCGTTCTTCCCGGTTCGTCCCCTCGTGGGTGAACCCGAGCGACTCGACGAGCGCCTGCGACGGTTCGTTGAACGCGAAGACGTTCGCCGCTATCTTGTGCAACCCGAGCTGGTCGAAGCCGTAGTCGAACAGGAGCGTACAGGCCTCGGTCGCGTAGCCGTTGCCCTAGGCCTCCGGGACGACGGTGACGCCGGCGGTCGCGACGTCGTGGGGTCGACGGACGTTCTTCAGCGTCACCGTGCCGACGTACTCGCCGTCGACGCAGATTGCCAGTGCGTGAGTGTCGTCGCTCCTGAGCCAGTCGAGGTAGCCGTCGGTGTCGTGTTCGTCGAACGGTTCGGGCGGGCCGCCCGAGAACAGGCGGGCGTCGGGGTCGTTCCGTGCTCGCTGGAGGTGGTCGCGGTCCTCGTCCTCGATGGTCCGGAGGGTGACTCGGTCGCCCTGGAGGAAGCGTGCACCGGGCATGGCCCGGCGTTCGCCCAGGCAGAGTAAATAGTTCGGGGAGTCAGGCGTGGCGTTCCGCCCGCAGTTCGTCGACCAGCTGGCGCGTCGCCTCGCGGACGGATTCGTCGCTGGACCGGTCTGGTTCCCAGCCGAGCGCCGAGAGCTTCTCGATGGACAGGCGCATCTTCGGCACGTCGCCGGTCCAGCCGCGGTCGCCACCGGTGAACTCGTAGTCGGGGTCGAGTCCCATCTCGTCCGCGACGATGTCCGCGATGGTCGTGACCGACGTGGTCGTCCGCGTCCCGAGGTTGTAGACGTTGAAGTCGGCGTCGGCGTGTTCGACGACGTGGCACATCGCCTCGACGCAGTCCTCGACGTGGAGGTACGACTTCTCCTGGCGACCGTCGCCGAGGATGGTCAGTGTCTCGGGGTCGTCGAGCAACTTCTCGATGAAGTCGGGGACGACGTTCCCGCGCTGGTTCGGGCCGACGATGTTGGCGAACCGGTAGCACCAGACCTGCATCCCGTAGGAGTGGGCGTACGTCGAGAGCAGACCCTCGTCGGCCAGTTTGGACGCCCCGTAGATGCTGATGGGCTCCAGCGGGGCGTAGTCTTCGGGCGTCGGCATGGGGGCTTCGCCGTACACCGTCGAGGAGGAGGTGAAGGCCAGTTTGTCGACGCCGACCTCGTCCATGCGTTCGAGGACGTTGTACGTCATCTCGGTGTTCTCCTCGAACAGCTGGCGGTCGTCCTCGTAGTTCGTGTCGGTGTAGGCGGCGAAGTGAAAGACGACGTCTATGTCCTCGGTGACGACGTCGGCGACGTCGTCGGGGTCGGTCACGTCTCGCTTCCGGAACTCGACACCCTCGGGGACGCGCTCGCGACTCCCCTTCGAGAGGTCGTCGACGGCGACGACGTGGTTGTCGTCGCGGAGTACCTCGGCGAGGTGCGACCCGACGAGTCCGGCCGCGCCGGTGATGACGACGTGCCTGTCGGTGAGGTCCATGTCCTCGGGTGTGTGACCACCCGGCAAGTGTGTTCTGGTCTCCTCGCAGGACCGTCTCCCCGGTCACTCACCGTCGGGGCCACCGAGCAGTCGCTCGCTCAGGGTCCAGAGGTCGCGGGCCAGTTCGTCGTCCCGGGCGGTCGGCGACGGCTCGGTCGGTTCGCAGTCGCTGAAGTAGTCGCCGGTCACGTCGTAGTCTCCGGCCGCGAGGAAGACGCTGGTCGCCGCCGCGGACCGCGGGCTGTCGGCGACCCGTTCGAGGAGGGGGTTCGGCAGGGCCGCGAGCAGGCGCACGGCGACGCTGACCCGGAACGGGGCGTCTCGCCAGAGGCCGCTCCCGGGAACCAGCCCGGGGTGACAGCAGTTCACGAGTCGGCCCGGGTCGCGCCGGGAGAGTTCCCGGGTGAACAGCACGTTCGCGAGTTTCGACCGTGCATACGCCTGGAACCCGTCGTAGTCTTCGACCGACGTGACGGCGTCCAGCGTGAGGTCGCTGGCGTCCGCCCGCGGGTGGACGGCGCTCGCGACCGTGACGACCCGGCCGTCGTCGGCGAGGGTGTCCGACAGGGCACGGGTGAGCTCGAACGGCGCGAGGTGGTTCACCCTGAAGGTCAGTTCGACGCCGTCGACGAGTCGCCCCTCCCCGAAGTACGCACCCGCGTTGTTCACGAGGACGTCCAGGGCGTCGACGCGTTCCGCGACCGCCCCGGCGAGCGCGGTCGGTGCCTCCGGGTCGGAGAAGTCGGCGCGTAGGAACACGGGGTCCGCGTCGAGGGCACGGAGGTCGTCGGCCAGCGCCTGGCCCGCCTCGCGGTTCCGCCCGTGGGCGAGCACGCGGGCACCGAGGCGTCCGAGGGCGAGGGCCGTCTCGCGGCCGACGCCACTGGTCGCGCCGGTCACGAGGACGGTCCGCCCGTCGAGGGCCACGTCGTCGACGCCTGCGAGGACTTCCGGTCTGGTCATGGACGGCGGTTGGGCCGCCCACCGAATAAGCGTGGTCGGTCCGGGCGTCGCGGCCGGTCCCACCGCGGTCGGTTCCTGGTAACTAGTCGTCCGGGACGAGACGCACGCGAGGCTTCACTCTCCCCCGTGCTGGACCGGGAACGCGATCTCGACCGTGGTCTTGTACTCCGTTATCTGCCCGTTCTCGACGTTGGCCGTCCAGTCCTCCACCTCGACGCCGTGGATGTCGTGGACCGTCTCGCTCGCCTGTGCGACCGCCTCGTGGGCCGCGTCCTCCCACGATTCCGACGACGTTCCGAGCACTTTGATTATCTTGACTGCCGTCATGGCAGTGAACGTGCGTCGGGGAGGCATTTAGCTAGGAAGGTGCTAGTACGCACTGCGGAGCGACGGTCCCCGGTAACCCCGTCTTACCCCTGTCCCTGCACAGCGACCCCCGCGACCGACGCCTGGAGCGCCACCGAAGCGAAACCCCCTAACGAACGACGGGCGTACCCGGGCGTATGCACGGAGAACCCGAGGTGGCCGTCCTGCGCCTCGCCCACCGACCGGGCCGGGACGACCGGATGACGACGCACGTCGGGCTGACGGCGCGCGCGCTGGGGGCGGACCGGGTGATATACCCGGACAACGCCGACCAGTCGCGCCGGACCGTCGAGGACATCACCGGTCGCTTCGGCGGCCCCTTCACGGTCGAACTCACCGACTCCCCGGCCGGCGTCGTCCGGAACTGGGACGGCGTCGTCGTCCACCTGACGATGTACGGCGAGCGCGTCCAGGACGTAGAAGCCGACATCCGCGATGCCCACGACGGGGAACCGCTCCTCGTCGTCGTCGGTTCCGAGAAGGTGCCCTTCGACGTGTACGAACGCGCCGACTACAACGTCGCGGTGACGAACCAGCCCCACTCCGAGGTGGCCGGCCTCGCCGTCTTCCTCGACCGACTGTTCGAGGGCCGGGAACTCGACCGCGAGTGGACCGACGCCGACCGGACCGTCGTCCCCACCGAGACGGGCAAGCGCGTCGTCCCGACCGACGAGGCCGGGGACGTGCCGGACGGTTCGACCGACTGAACGCCGATACGATGGGCCGACCAGCCGTGCCCGAACGGGTTCGGCCGGACACATTCGATGGTCCGCTCCGTAGGGTGACTCGCCCCTGCCACAGGGCGGGCCGGTTCACGGCCCCACTCCGTGCTCCCGAACACGTTCGTGACACCGCCCACGACGAGGCGGGCCGTACCGTCGCACATGAGCGCGATTCCGGGCGACGTGGATACCGACAGTCAGCCGCCGATGGCGATTCCGCTCCGGCACTTCCTCGTGGCACTCGGCTTCCTCGTCGCGGCGGCGGCGCTCCGCGCTGTCGTCGCCGTCGGTGACCCGGTGGGACTCGCCTCGCTAGCGCAGGTCCACCTGCTGCTGGTGGGGTGGGTCTGTCTCACCATCGTCGGCGCGATGACCCAGTTCGTTCCGGTCTGGGCCGGCGTGACCCTGCACTCCCGGCGCCTCGCGACGGCCCAGTTGTGGCTCGTCGCCGGCGGCGTCACCGGACTCGTCGCGGCGATGCTCACGACCCGACTCGCGGTGCTCCCGGTCGCGGGGACGGCCCTCGCACTCGGCTTCTGGACGTTCGTCTACAACGTCGGGCGGACCCTCTGGAGCGCCCGACCCCTCGACGTGACGGAGCGACACTTCGCGCTCGCGCTCGGGTTCTTCGTCCTCGTGACGCTCCTCGGGGTCCTGCTCGCGGCCGACTTCACCCGACCGCTCTTCGACGCGACGACGGTTCCCCGGACGCGGGTCGTCGCGACCCACGCGACGCTCGCGGTATTCGGGGCGGTGCTGACCACCGTCTTCGGGGCGCTGTACCAGCTTGCGACGATGTTCACGCAGACCGAACTGGACCGACTCGACGACGCCCTCGTGACCGGAGAGAGCGCCGCCTACCCCGTCGGCGTCCTCGCACTCGCCGCCGGTCGCCTGCTCGCCGACGTGCTCCTGGCCCGTGTCGGCGGGGTCCTCGTGGCGGCGAGCGTCGCCGCCGTCGGCGTCGTCCTCGCCCGTCGGCTACGGGCCGCCCGGGTTCCCCGGACGCCGATGCTGACCCGGTACGCCGTCGCTGCCGTCGCGATGGTCGTCTGGGCCGTCCTCGCCGGGTGGGCCTGGCTCCGTGACCCCCTCGCCACGGACGCACGATTCGGCACCGGGTTGGCCCTGCTCGCCCTGTTCGTCGTCGGCTTCGTCGTCCTCGGGACGCTGTACCACGTGGTCCCGTTCGTCGTCTGGGTCCATCGATACGCCGACCGCCTCGGATACGAACCGGTGCCGATGGTCGACGACCTCTACGACGGCCGCCTCGCCGCCGCCGACTTCGCGCTGGTCCTCCTCGGCGCCGCCTCGCTCGTCGTCGCCGACGTCGCCACCGTCCCCGACTGGGTGACGGTCGCGGGCGGGACGACCTTGCTCCTCGGCGTCGTCGTCTTCGCGGGCAACCTCGCCGGGGTCGTCCGGCACCACGGCGACGGAGTCGTCGTGACGCTGGTCGGGTCGACCGTCGACGACTGACGACCGTCCACAGGACACCCGAACATATTCGGGAGAAGCAGGATTCGACCGGGACGAGAAGCGGGACCTATGACCGACGTCGTCTCCCTCGACGAGCTGGCAGCGACGCCCCACGCGACCGTGTTCGACTCCGACCCATGGGTCGTGCGCCTGGAACTGACCGCCGACCAGCGCCTCCCCGAGCACCGCCACCCCGACGCCACAGTGGTGTTCCACGTCCTCGACGGCCGGATAGACCTCGCACTCGACGACGACGTGCTCGAACTGGCGGCGGGCGACCTGGCCCGGTTCGACGGCGACGTCGACATCGCACCGCACGCGAGGGAGGCGAGTACGGCGCTGGTGACGTTCGTCTAGCGACGACCGCCCTCAGAAGGGTGCGTCCAGGTCGGGTCGCCGACCACCGGTACCGGCCGACCCGTCGGCGGACCCGACGACGCCCTCGACGTCCGCGGGGTCGGGCACCGACCCGGTCTCGGCGAACCGCTCGCCGAGCGTCGCCAGCGTGTCGTTGATGTCACTGCTCCGGTGGTGCATCGGGTGGACCCGTATCCGGACGCGGTCGAACTCGTGGCGCTCGCGCAGGTCGTTCCACGCCCGGAAGGACCCGATGGCGAGCGTGTGGCTCTGGGGGCAGAACGGCGTCGTCGGGGTGAACTCGGCGCGCAGGACGGCATCGCTGCGGTCCCCGGCCGGTTCCTCGACGGCGTACCGGTAGCCGGCATCGGGGTGGCGCTGGTCCCGGTTGAGCCGTGCGAGGTTGTAGCCGAAGGTCATGTCGTAGACGCCACGCTCCTCGAACAGGTCGGCAGCCGTCTCGTGGACCGCACAGTGCTCGTCGCCGTCGAGGACCCGGTGGTCTGCGAGGAACGGCCCGGGGTCGGGGAGGTGTTCGGGGACGAAAGTCCCGGCGTCGTCGAAGGTGTCCGCCGACTCGCCGAACGGCGAGGTGAATCCGTTCATGACAGCTCGTACGACCTCCTTTCGCCTTCCTCCTGTCCCGAACGTGTTCGGAGTCGTTCTCCGCCCCCTGGAATCCCCGGAGCGACCTTATCCCGGGGACGGCAAGCATCGCCCATGACAGAACGACGAGCGAGGGTGAGCGACGGACCGCGGTCGGCGACCGGCCGCGAGTGGGAGGTGTTCGTCCGGCCCGACCGCGACGGGGCACTCAGACACGTCGGCAGCGTCACGGCGGGGGACGCCGACGCCGCCCACGAGCACGCGGCCCGGTTGTTCGACCCGGCCGTGTCCGACATCTGGCTCTGTCCGGCCGGCGAGGTGGTCCGCTACGCCGGCGAGACGCTGGACGACCAGCGTGTTCCCGCACCCGCGACCACCGTCGAAACCGGCGACGCGTCCACGGACGGAGGGCCGACCGACCGCCAATGATCTCGATTAGCAAACTCCTCTGCGACGTCGACGCGGAGAGCGACGGCCTCCGGTACGACGACGCCGGCGGGTCGTCCAGGCCCCAGATAACCGACCGGAAGCAGCGCCGGCCCGTCGTCGTCTGGAACTGCACGAAGCAGTGCAACCTCAGGTGTCGACACTGCTACGCGAGCGCCGACACCGACCTCGCACCGGGCGAACTGAGTACGACCGAGGGGAAGCGATTGCTCGACGACCTGGCGGACTACGGCGTCCCAGTCGTCCTGTTCTCCGGGGGCGAACCGCTGGTCCGCGACGACCTGGTGGAACTCGTCGGTCACGCCGCCGACAGGGGCCTCCGGCCCGTGCTCTCGACGAACGGGACGCTCGCGACGCCCGGTCGTGCCGCGGCCCTGCGCGACGCCGGTCTCGCCTACGCTGGCGTCTCGGTCGACGGCCTGCCCGAGCGCAACGACGCCTTCCGGGGCGAGGAGGGCGCGTTCGACGCTGCCGTCCGGGGCATCGAGGCGTTCCTCGACGTCGGCCTGAAGACCGGCCTCCGGTACACCATCACGCGGCACAACGCCGACGACCTGACCGGGGTGGTCTCCCTGTTGCACGACGTCGGGGTCGACAGGTTCTGCTTCTACCACCTCGATTACGGCGGTCGCGGTGCCGACATCAGCGACGCCGACCTCACGCCGGAGGAGAGGCGCGCCGCCGTCAGCGAACTCTGTGATTTGACCCGGGCGTACCACGACCGGGGCCAGGAGATAGAGACGCTGCTCGTCGGCAACTACGCCGACGCCGCCTACCTCGTCGAGTACGCCCGGACGCACCTCGGCGAGGACCACGCCCGTCGCGTGCACCGACTCCTCGAACGCAACGGCGGTGACCCCGCCGGCGAGCGCGTGGCCGACGTGGACTACCAGGGCAACGTCCACCTCACCCAGTTCTGGCAGGGGTACTCCCTCGGGAACGTCCGCGACCGGCCGTTCGGTGACGTCTGGGAGGACGAGTCGAACCCACTGCTGGCCAGACTCCGCGAGCGCGAGGTCCACCTCTCGGGGCGGTGTGCCACCTGCCGGTACCAGTCGGTCTGTCGGGGGGCGTCGCGTCTCCGGGCGCTCGCGGCACACGACGACCCGTTCGCGCCCGACCCGCAGTGCTACCTCACTGACGCGGAGCGCGCCCCCGCCGGTTCCCTCGGCGCCGACTCGTCGGCGGACTAGTCCCGCTCGACGTCGAACAGGGCTGCGACCACCTCCGGGTCGACCGCCGACTCGTCCGACCCGTCGACGGCGGCCCGGGCGACGACGTCGTCGACCAGTCGTGCCCGCAGGCGGGCCGCGAGGGCCGCGACCGTCCGTCGACGTTTCGGCGTCACCTCGCCGCGGGCCGCCAGTCGGGAACAGGCCCGTTCGACCGCCTCGCGTTCGACCCGGCGTGCCCGCGCCTCGACGCGGTCGAGCGCGTCCGGTCCGGATTCGCCGTCTGGGTCCGGGGCGTCCGTCGACCCTGTCATCCCCGGGTCGGTTCCGTCAGCGGACCGTCGTAGCCGTCGGGGACGTACGGACAGAGCGGGTCGCTCTCCAGCGGGTCACCGGTGTGGGCGTAGGCACGCGACCGGCTCCCGCCGCAGACGGTCCGGAACTCGCACGCGCCGCACTTCCCGCGGAGCAGGTCGGGGTCTCGCAGTCGCTCGAACAGGGGTGCGTCGCGGTAGAGGTCGACGACGCTCCGCTCGCGGACGTTGCCCGCCGACTCGGGCAGGAAGCCCGACGGGTACACCTCGCCGACGTGGCTGACGAACGCGAACCCGTCGCCGGCGGTGATACCGGCACGACGGCCGATGCTCCCTGGCGGACCGTCGCCGTCGCGTCCGGTCCCGTCGCTCCGGCGGTCCTGGAGGCCGACGCGACGGTACTGGGGTGCCTCGGTGGTCTTGACGCCGAAGTCGGCGGTCTCGCGTACGTCGTGGAGCCACGACATCACCCGGTCTGCGCGCTCGGGCGACACCGGGTCGAGGACGCTGCCACGACCGACGGGGACGAGGAAGAACACCGACCAGAGTACGGCCCCGAGGTCGTCGACCAGGTCCCGGACGGCCGGGAGGCCGTCTACGGTCGACGCACAGACGGTCGTGTTGACCTGTACCGGGAGCCCGACGTCCCGTGCCTCGCGCGCCGCCCGGAGAGTCGATTCGAAGCTTCCCGACTCGCCCCGGAACGAGTCGTGGCTGGCCGGCGACCCGCCGTCGATGCTCAGCGCGAGGCGTCGAAGCCCGGCGTCGGCCAGCGACTCCAGTCGCTCACGGGTGAGCGACGAGGTGCCACTCGGGGTCATCGTCATCCGGAGGCCGGTCCCGGTGCCGTACTCGACCAGGTCGACGGCGTCGTCGCGGGCCAGCGGGTCCCCGCCGGAGAGGACGACGATCTGTCCGTCGGCGAACCGGGCGACGTCGTCGAGCAGTCGTCTGCCCTCCTCCGTCGTCAGTTCGTCGGGGTGCCGGTGCGGTCTCGCGTCGGCACGGCAGTGCTCGCACGCGAGTTCGCACGCCTGTGTCAGTTCCCAGACGAGCACGAACGGGCGCTCGTCGGTGTCGACGTGCATCGTCACACCTCGTCGCCTGCCCGCTCGTCCGCCCGTTCCGACTCGACGTGGACGCGGGTGACGTGCCCGCCGCATCCGCACTGCTCGACGTACTCGTACCGGACCCCGTCGCCCAGGGCCTCGTCCAAGGCGTCGAACAGGTACGTCTCCGGATGGCCGCAGTCGCCATGGGTGACGAGGTTCACGTGGTAGCCCACCCTGGTCTCGGCGACGGCCGTCAGCGCGTCATCGACGACCCGGCCCGGGTCGTCGGCGTACGCCGGCGTCTCCAGGTTGACGGACCAGGAGGCGTCGTGTTTCCCATCGGCGACCGGTTCCGCGTCGTCGTGCGAGACGCTCGTCATGTCCGAACCTCGGGTCTACAGGCCCGAAGTGGGACTCCCGAACATGTTCACGCGACGCGCCGGGCGAACGTGTTCGGCGTCATCCCCCTGTCGACGCACGTCCTTCGTAACGTATGGACGCCGAATCCCTTCGAGACGCGACCGACGCCCCGTCGGACCGACCCTGCGAACTGCTCGACGCGCGCGACCTCCCGCCGCCCGAACCCCTGCGGCGGACGCTCGAACGGGTGCCCGACCTCGGAGCGACGGTGCTGGTGCAGGTGAACGACCGTGCGCCCCAGCACCTCTACCCGAGACTCGACGACAGGGGAGTCGAGTACGACACCACGGAGACCGACGCGGGCGTGGTCACCGCGGTCTGGCGGTGAGACGCCAGCGACCTACTTCTTCGGGAGCGTCGCGACGAACTCGTCGGCCGACACCTGGTCGACGGTGTACCCGTCGGCGTCGAACGCGTCCACCTCGGCCTCGAACTCGTAGAACAGCGGTTTCGGGTCGTGGTCGTTGACGAGCGTCAGTGCCTCGCCGGGGTCCAGTTCCTCGAAGGCGTCGTGTATCTTCGGGTGTCGTTCCCGTGGCGGAATCTCCCGCACGTCTAGCTGGTTCTCTGGCATCGGGTGAAGGTACCCGCGTCGGGAGCGTGGACCTTGGCCCGAACACGTTCGCCCGCCTCCATGGGCGGTGCTGACCCGCGTCTACTCGACGCGGACGCGGACGCGGACGCGGACGCGGACGAGATACTCGCAGGTGCCACTCTCGTCGTCCGGTCGCCGGACGCGACGGTGGCCCGACTCGTCGGTTCGACGACAGCCGCGTCAGACCGGCACTATCTCGACGTGCCACTCGTCCTCGTCGACCCGGGTCGTCTCGTGGTCGAACCCGCGACGGTCGAGTACCGAGTAGAGGGGCACCGGTTCGAAACTGTTGACGAGCACCAGTCGCTCCCCGTCGCCCAGGGCCGACAGCGCGTCGACGATGTGACCGAACGGCTCGCCCTCGACCTCTCGAACGTCCAGGACGCGTCTCTCGTGGTCCGAGTTCATGGACGTCCGTTCGGTGCGCGGCGGTGTGGTCGTTCCGCCGATGATGTTCGACGCCGTCCGAACATGTTCGGGAACACTGATTGGGACCGAGCGCCTAGACTCACAGGTAGACACGATGCCACGAGCAGAACTCACCCTCACCATCCCGGACGGGGTCTGGATCGGGGAGGTCTCGCGGACGCACACGGACGCCCGGTTCCGCATCCTGGCGGCGCTCACCGACGACGGGTCGGGCGTCGGTCTCGCCGAGGTCATCGCGACGGACCTCCCGCCGGTGCTGGCCGACATCGAGACCGACGACGACGTCACCGAACTGGAGATACTCCAGGCCGACGAGGGGCGGGCGCTGATACAGTTCGAGACGACGACGCCCCTGCTGTTGCTCCCCGTCCAGGGGTCGGGCGTCCCGCTCGAGATGCCCTTCACCATCAACGACGGGCAGTCGGAGTGGGAGGTGACCGCGCCACAGCACCGACTCTCGGCGCTCGCGGACCAGTTCGACGCCTTCGGAATCCCGTACACCGTAGAGCAGGTGCGCCAGCGCGTCGAACCGGAGCGACTCCTGACCGACAGCCAGTTGCGCCTGGTCGTCGCCGCCGTCGACCACGGCTACTACGACACCCCGAGAGACTGCTCGCTGACAGAACTCGCCGAGACGCTGGACATGGCGAAGTCGACCGCCTCGGAGACCCTCCACCGTGCGGAGGAGGCCGTCGTCAAGGAGTTCGTCGAGGGAGTCGACGAGGACGTGCTTGTCCGGGAGTGAGTTCTGGTCGGAGAACCGCGGCAGAGAGGGCGTTACTCGACGACGACGGCACCCTTCATCCCGAGACCCTCGTGGGGCGTGCAGACGTACTTGACCGTCCCCGCGCTGTCGAACGTCTGCTCGAACGTGTAGCCGGAGTCGCCGACGAGGTCGCTCTCGAACCCGCCGTCGCTGGCGGAGACGTTGTGGCTCCCGCCGTCACCCGTCCACTCCCAGACGACGGTGGTCCCCGCGTCGACCCGGACGGCGGCCGGACCGAACGCGAACGCGCCGCCGTTGCCCTGTGCGCCTACTTCGACGGTCACCTCCGACTCGCCGGTGTGGTCCACCACCCCGTCGAAGTTGCCGACGTTGTCGAACCAGCCGCCGAAGTCGGGGGCGCTCTCGTCGTCGCCGGCATCGGCATCACTCTGGTCGTCACCAGTGGTGGCCGGGTTCGACGCGTCGTCCGCGTCGTTGGTGTTCTCACCGACACTGCTCTCCCCGAGGCACCCGGCGACGGTCGACAGTGCCGCCGCGGCCGCGGTGGTCGTGAGGAACGTTCGCCGGTCGAGTTTCGTATCTCGTGGCATCACAGGCTGAGATTGCCACGAGGCCGGGATATACGTCTCTCAGATTCCAGTCGACCGGGAACCCGCCCGAACGTGTTCGTCCGCCGTACGACAGTCTCGTCGTGAGGCCTGGCCCGCCCGTCGCCTCCTTCGTCGTGGGAACATGTTCGACCAGCGTCCCGGCGAGAGAGAACCGCGTCGTCGATACAAGTGGTCCACGGTCCGACCACCGCACGTATGGAGGTACGAAGACAGACGCTCGCGAAGTTGCTCGTGGTCGTGTTCGTGTTCAACCTCCTCGTGATGGGTGCGGGTGCGCTCTACTCGTACGAGCACACCCCGCCGATTCCGAGGGACGTCGTCGGACCGGACGGCGAGTCCGTCGTGACCGACGAGCAGGTCCGCGAGGGGAAGACGGTGTTCCAGCAGAACGGCCTGATGAACCACGGTTCGATACTGGGTAACGGCGCGTACTACGGCGTCGACTTCACCGCCGACGCCCTCGCGCTGAAGACCGAGTTCATGCGCGAGTACTACGCCGAGGAACGGTACGGCGACGGGTACGAGAGCCTCTCCGCGGAGGAGCAGGCCGCCGTCGACAGTCGCGTGCGGGCCGACCTCGACGACGGCGAGGTCGACGACCGCATCCGGTACTCCGACGCCGAACTGTACGCACACCAGCAGGTACGCGACGTGTACGTCGAGCGCTACCACGAGGGGAGCGCCGAACGCGGCGTGCCGGCCGATACCATCGACTCCGAAGCCGAGGCGCGTCGCTTCGCCGACTTCGCTCTCTGGACGGCGTGGATCTCCCACACCGACCGGCCCGGCGGCGAGGCGTCGTTCACCAACGAGTGGCCCTACGCCCCGGGGTCCGGTAACACGCCCACCGGCGGCGCGATGATATGGAGCAGCATCAGCATGGTGTTGCTCGTCGCCGGTGCCGGCGTCGGCGTCCTGCTCTACAAGTCGGTCGAACTCCCCGAACCGCGGGTGAGCGACATCGAGATACCCGACCCCGCAGAGGTCGACCTGCACCCGAGCCAGCGGGCGGCGACGCGATTCATCCCGGTCGCCGCACTACTGTTCCTCGCGCAGGTCTTGCTCGGGGGGCTGCTGGCGCACTACTACGTCGAGCGGGACGGCTTCTTCGGCCTGGGCGAACTGCTCGGCGTGGACATCGTGAGTCTGCTCCCGTTCTCGATGGCCAAGACCTTCCACCTCGACCTCGGTATCCTCTGGATCGCCACGCTGTGGCTCGGCGCCGGCCTGTTCCTCCCGGCGCTCCTGACCGGGCACGAACCCGACCGGCAGCGGACGTACATCCACGTCCTGCTCGGCGCGCTCGTCGTCGCCGCGGTCGGCGGCCTCGGCGGCGTCTGGCTGGGCGCACAGGGCTACATCGACGGCGGCCTCTGGTGGATCATCGGCAACGAGGGGCTGGAGTACCTGGAGGTCGGCCGACTCTGGCAGTTCGGCCTGCTCGCCGGCTTCGCCATCTGGACGGTGCTGGTCGCCCGTGGCTTCAGACCGATGCTCGACCGCGAACCGCGCTACGGCCTCGCGCACATGATACTCTACGCCGGCGGTTCCATCGGCCTGCTGTTCGTCTCCGGGATGCTCTACACGCCCCAGACGAACATCGTGATGACCGAGTTCTGGCGCTGGTGGGTCGTCCACATGTGGGTCGAGGGCGCGTTCGAGTTCTTCATCGTCGCCGTGGTCGCCCTCACGCTCGTCTCGATGGGCCTGCTCCGGAAGCGGTCGGCCGAGAAAGCGGTCGTGTTCGAGGCCCTGTTCGTCATGGGGACCGGCGTCATCGGCGTCTCGCACCACTACTGGTGGGTCGGCCAACCGGACGTCTGGGTGCCTCTCGGGACGGTCTTCTCGACGCTCGAACTCATCCCGCTGGTGCTCATCCTCTTCGAGGCCATCAACGAGTACCGCGCGCTCGCGACGGCCGGCGAGGACTTCCCGTACACCCTCCCGTTCATGTTCATCGTGGCCAGCGGCGTCTGGAACTTCGTCGGCGCCGGCGTGCTCGGGTTCTTCATCAACCTCCCGCTCATCAACTACTACGAGCACGGGACCTACCTGACGGTGGGTCACGCCCACGCCGCGATGTTCGGCGCGTTCGGCTTCCTCGCGCTCGGCATGGCGACCTACATGCTCCGGCTATCGACTGCGCCCGGCGAGTGGGTCGGACGACGCCTGCGGTGGGCGTTCTGGCTGTGGAACGTCGGGCTGGCGGTGATGGTGTTCGTCTCCGTCCTGCCCGTCGGCTTCCTCCAGCTGGACGCGGCGTTCACCGAGGGCTACGCGTTCGCCCGGAGCCTGGCATTCTACGAGAGCGACGTCGTCCAGTTGCTGTTCTGGGCGCGACTGCCGGGCGACACCTTGCTCATCCTCGGGACCGTCGTGTTCACCTACGACGTGCTTCGAAAGCGGTTCTCGCTGCGGGACGTGTCCATCAGCGACGACGACCGCCCCTACTCCGTTCCGAACAGGGTGCTCGCCGAGGACGACGACTGAGGTCCGGTCGTCGTTCTCGGTCGCGGTATCGACTTCTCCCGTCGACAGTTCGACTCCCCCGTCTCCTGCACGACGTCTGTGGGGACCTGTTCCGGCCGAACGTATTCGGTGCGGTTGCAGGGACGTGAAAACCGACTGATTGGTTGATGTGGGTACCACGGCGAGGTGTACCTGTGGGTGACCAACGATGTTAGAAACCACGCGTCGGCGCGTCGTACAGGCACTCGGACTCGGTGGTGCGGCATCGCTCGCTGGCTGCACCATGGGCGACGACTCGCCCGGGACGACCGCGAGTCCGACGGCGACCAACCAGGTCCGGACGACCGTCGACCGCATCGCGGCCGACCCGACGGACGTCCCCGACCCGGTCGACTGGGACGAACCGCGACGGCACGAGGTCGAACTGACGGTCACGGAGGAGACCGCAGAGATAGAACCCGGGGTGACGTTCGACTTCATGACGTTCGACGGACGGGTGCCCGGTCCCATGATCCGGGTCCGTCGGGGCGACACGGTCGCCCTCACGCTGACGAGTCCGGACGACAACGCGATGCCACACAACGTCGACTTCCACGCCGTCTACGGCCCGGGTGGCGGGGCAGAGGACACGACCATCGCCCCGGGCGAGAGCGCCACCATCGAGTTCAAACTGCTCTACCCCGGCGTCCACATCTACCACTGTGCAGTTCCGAACCTGGACCAGCACATCAGCGCCGGGATGTTCGGTGCCATCCTCGTCGAACCCGAAGACGGCCTCCCGCCCGTCGACCGGGAACTGTTCTTCGGCCAGCACGAGATATACACCGACGGTGACGCGGGCGAGGAGGGCCACCACGGATTCGACTTCGAGGCGATGCGGAACGAGGAACCGACCTACGTCGTCTACAACGGCGAGGCGTACGCGTTCACGGGCAACGGCTACGGCCCGGTCGAGGTCGAGAAAGGGGAACGCGTCCGCATCTTCATGGCCAACGGTGGCCCGAACCTGACGAGTTCCTGGCACGCCATCGGCAACGTCTGGGCCGACTTCTACAGGGACGGGGCGCTCGCGAACGACCCCGAGCAGTACGTCGAGACCGCGCCCGTCGCACCCGGCACTGTCGCCTGCGCCGAGATAGACACGCCGGTCCCCGGTCCCGTCAAACTGGTCGACCACGCCATCACCAGGGTCGCCCGCAAAGGCACGATGGGCGTCCTCCAGGTGAACGGCTCCCCGGAACCGACCATCTTCGACCCCGACCCCTGACGACGAGGGAGTGCCGACCCGCGTTGCGTTCCACTCGTCCCGTTCTCGACCCCCCACACGAGTGCGGAGCGGTACTTTTAAACGCATGAACGCCCCCGTTTACACCAATGGCTTTTGAGGAGCTCCTGGAAGACCCCGTCATCCAAAAGTACCTCCACGAGCTGGTCGGTCCGAAGGGGATGCCGGTCGCCGCGGCGCCCCCGGACGGCGAAGTGACCGACGAGGAACTCTCCGAGGAACTGGACCTGGAGCTCAACGACGTGCGCCGGGCCCTGTTCATCCTGTACGAGAACGACCTGGCGTCGTACCGACGGCTCCGCGACGAGGACTCGGGGTGGCTCACCTACCTCTGGACGTTCAAGTACGAGAACATCCCGGAGAACCTGGAGGAGGAGATGTATCGACTGCTCGACGCGCTCGGTGACCGCAACGAGTACGAACGCAACCACGAGTTCTACCTCTGTGAGGTCTGTTCCATCCGCTTCGAGTTCGGCGAGGCGATGGACTTCGGCTTCGAGTGTCCCGAGTGTGGCTCCCCGCTGGAGTCGATGGACAACGAGATGCTGGTCACCGCGATGGAGAAGCGGATATCGGAACTCCGCGACGAACTCAACGTCGACGCCGACGTCGGAGCATAATGGTCGTACTCGCAACAAAGCTCTACGTGGAGGGCGACGCCCGCGAACGCGCGCTCGACGCCCTCCGTGCGCTGGTCGACAACGAGATCGGCGAACTCGACGTCGAGTACGACATCGGGGTCCGACACGACGACTTTCCGACGGTGACCGTCGAGGGACCCGACGAGGTCGCCGCCCGCAACGTGCTCGCCGAGACCTTCGGCGAGGTACTGCCACAACTGGAGGCAGGCGAGGCCTACGTCGGCACGCTCGACTCGTGGGACGACGAGGGCTTCGTCCTCGACGCCGGCCAGCCGGTTCGGATTCCAGCCGACCACATCGGCCTCGGCCCGGGGACGCCCGGCCAGATACGCGACCGGTTCGGGCTGGTCCAGCACCTCCCGATGCGGTTCGTCTACGGCGGCGACGACGAGCCCTCCCGGCTGGCGGACGAGGAACGCGACCGCCTGTACGAGTGGACCCGTGGCACCGGCCGGGTGAACGTCAACAGCGCCACCCGGGGCGAGGTGCGGGCGACCGTCAACCGCGCCGGCCACGCCCAGGACATCGTCACCGTCGAACGACTCGGCCTGCTCGAACAGTCCGTCGTCTGTCGCGAGGGGACCGACCCGCCTGGATTGCTCGCGAGCGTGGGCGGGCACCTCCCGTCCGAACTGAAATGCGTCGTCCCGTGACATGAATCGGCGACTGGCACTCGGCTTCGGTCTGCTCGTCCTCCTCGTCGCCAGCGCCGGCTGTCTCGGCTTCTTCGACGACAGCATCTCGGACGAGGCCCTCGACGAGGAGGCCACGTACGGCTGGGACGAGGTGCCGAACTGGACCGTCGAGAACGGCACGCCGACGCCCGTCGAGACGAACGAGACGACCGACGTGTTCGTCAACGTCACCGGGTCGTCGTACCACGCCGTCTACCACATCAACAACTCCTCCAGGGACGAGTTCGAGGTGTGGACGCGTGGCATCAGCAACGACAACCCCGTCGACATCTCGGCGCTCCGGTGGCGATACCCCAACGGGACGACCGTGAACGGGTCGGAACTGCAGGTCTACAAGACCAACTTCAGGACCCACATCGTCTTCCCGGACGTCGGCGACGGCGAGACCGTCAACGGGACGCTCGCGTTCACCGGTCCGACCGAACCGAAGACGTTCCGCCTCTGGAACCACATGGAGGGGTCCTACGAGGTCGTCCTCCCCGCCGGGTTCCGGACGGAGTTCTTCCTGTTCGGGCAGGTCGTCCCCGCGCCCGACGAGAAGTACGTCGACGACGACAATCGCGTCCACCTGCAGTGGGACGAGGTCACCTCGACCATCACGGTGAAGTACTACCTCGAACGCGATTACTACATCTTCACCGGCGCGTTCGCGCTGTTCTCGCTCGTCGCCATCGGCGGGACGGCCTACTACTGGTCCCGCATCCGCGAGTTGACCGAGTTACGCGAGGAACTCGGAACCGGCCCCGACGGCGGGAACGGACCGCCGGGCGAGGGCTAGGCGCTCGTTTTTTGTCCACGCCGACCCATGCTCGACACATGCGCGTAGCCGTCGTGACCGTGGGTGACGAACTCCTGAGTGGCGACACCGAGAACACGAACGCGACGTGGCTCTGCCGTCGACTCACGGACCGCGGTGCGACGGTCGAACGGGTCCTGACCGTCCCCGACCGGGTGGGAGACATCGCACAGGAGGTCAACGAGGCCCGGGCGGCCTACGACGCCGTCGTCGTCACCGGCGGACTGGGCCCCACGCACGACGACCTGACGATGGAAGGGGTCGCCGCGGCCGTCGGTCGGGCCGTCGAGGCAAACCCCGAAGCAGAGGCGTGGTTGACCGACCGCGGCGGCTACTCGGAGACGGACCTCGCACCTGGCACGACCCACCTGCCTGCCGGGTGTCGCGTCCTGCACAACGAGGTGGGCGTCGCGCCGGGGTGCGTCGTCGAGTCGGTCTACGTCCTCCCGGGCGTCCCGGAGGAGATGAAGGCCATGTTCGAACAGGTCGCACCCGAGTTCACCGGGACGGTCCGCCACGTCCGGGTCGTCGAGGTGGCCGAACCCGAGTCGTCGCTGGTCGGTCGGTTCGCGGACCTCCGGGAGCGCTACGACGTGACCGTCGGGAGCTATCCCGGGGAGACGGTCTCGGTGAAGATATCGGGACCCGACGAGGAGACGGTCGAGGAGGCGGCACGGTGGCTGGCAGACCGCGTCGAGTCCCCCCGCGAGCGCTAGGTCGACGGCTGCTCACATCGGCGTCGCCTCGAACCCGCGCTGGATGGTGAACGCACGTGCGTAGTCGGCCTCCGAGACGACGCCGACGACGCTATCTCCGTCGACGACGAGCGCGGTGGGCGACTTCGCCTGCCCGAGGTGGACCAGCGTGTCGAAGGCGTCGGCACTCGCGTCGACCCGGGGAACGTCCCGTAGCAGTGTCCCGACCGTCTTCGTCTCGCGCTCCTCGCGTTTCGTCTGCTTGAGGTCGTTCAGTGTGACGATACCGACTATCTCACCTATCCTGTCGGTCACCGGATAGACGGTCTGTCGCTCCCGGAGCATCCGGTCGCCGAACTCGGCCACCGTCGTGTCCGTCGAGACGGTGTGTGGGTCGGTGGTCATGATGTCGCCGACGGTGATGCCCTCGAGGAGTTCGTCCATGAGGACGGTCTTCGATTCCGTCGTGGCCGCACCGTAGATGAACACGGCCAGCAAGAGCAGGATGACGTTGAACCCGATGACCCCCAGTATGGCGAAGACGAGCGCGAAGACGACGCCGATCCGTGCCGCGATGCGAGTGGCGCTGGCGTACGGGCGCCGCCGGGCGAGCAGTGCCCGGAGGACGCGCCCGCCGTCCATCGGGAACGCGGGCAGGAGGTTGAACAGGGCGAGTATCACGTTCACTATCGCCAGCCACCCGAGGACGAACTGGACGACGGTGAGCGTCCCCGGCAGGACCAGCAACGCGGCCCAGCAGACGCCACCGACGAGGATGCTCGTGGTCGGACCCGCGATAGCGATCCAGAACTCGCGGTTCCACTCGCGGGGGAGCGAGGTGAACGCGGCGATGCCCCCGAGTATCCAGAGCGTAATCGACTCTATCTCCAGTCCGTAGCGACGTGCGACCCACGAGTGGCCGAGTTCGTGAATCGTGACGCTGACGAACAGGCCGACCGCGGCCAGGACGCCGATGACCCACGGGGTCAGACCGGCACGGAGTACGGCCCTGTCGAGGTCGACGCCGCTGAGTTGCTGGATCAGGTCGGCGTAGAGGGGAATCTGCTGTCCGCTCCCGATGAGCCACGCGAGTAGGGGAAGGAACACGACGAGCGAGACGCTGATGCGTATCGGAATCCCCCAGATGCTCGCGACCGTGAACTTTCGCATGGCTACTAGTTTCACGGAGAGCACCAAAAGTAGCCATGACGGAACGGCCGGTTCCGCCACCCACCTGGACCGACCGTCCGGCCCGTGACCCCGCGAGTCGGGTCGACCTATCTCGTGTAGATGTGGAGCAACCAGCCTGCGGTCAACAGGAGGCTGGCGACGAGGACGACCCAGCCGGTTCCCGGAAACGGAAGCGCGTTGCCGCTCTGAAGGACGAGACTCATGTCCCGCGCTTGCGCCCCCGGTAGCTTAAACGTTGACATCCTCCGGGCGACCTGCCGCCCGACCGCACTCTCGCTGTCGGGGGCGACCCGTCGCGGTCACGGAAACGGGTCCTTTTTCCTCGGGACAGTCCAAGAGCGGGTATGCGAATCGGGGTCGTCGTCAATCCCATCGCCGGTATGGGTGGTCGGGTCGGACTCAAAGGGACCGACGGGATGGTCGACGAGGCACGCGAACGGGGGGCCGAGCCACGGGCCCCGGACCGGGCGGCCGAGGCGCTTCGAGTCCTCGCTTCGGACGCCGTCGAGGACGTCGAACTGCTCGCCGCCGGTGGCGTGATGGGGGCCGACGAAGCCCGCGAGGCCGGGTTCGACCCGGTGGTCGTCACCACTCCAGGACCGGAGACGGCCGCCGCCGACACCCGGGAGGCCGTCACCGAGTTCGTCGAGCGCGGCGTCGACCTCGTCCTGTTCGTCGGCGGCGACGGAACCGCAGTCGACGTCGCGGAGACCGTCCAGTCGCTCGACCCGGACGTGCCGATTCTCGGCGTCCCGGCGGGCGTGAAGATTTACTCGTCCGTCTTCGGCGTGACGCCGGTCGACGCCGGTCACGTCGCCGCCACCTTCGACCACGTCGAGGACCGCGAGGTCAACGACATCGACGAGGCGGCCTACCGGGCGGGCGAGGTCAGGACCGAGTTGCACGCCGTCGTCTCCGTCCCGGTCGCCCCGACCGTCCAGTCCTCGAAGCAGGTCGGTGGCGGCACCGTCGAGTCGCTCGCCGAGGGGTTCGCCGAGGAGGTCGAACCGGGGACGACGTACGTCCTCGCCCCCGGCAGTACCGTCGGCGCGATAAAGCGCGCACTCGGGTTCGAACCGTCTCCTCTCGGGGTCGACGTCTGGCGCGACGGGGAGGTCGTCGTCGCGGACGCCTCCGAGGCGGAGATACTCGACGCGCTCGGCGACCGGAACGTCATCGTCGTCTCGCCCATCGGTGGACAGGGCTTCATCTTCGGTCGGGGGAACCACCAGATATCCCCCGAGGTAATCCGCCGTTCCGAGGTGGCGGTCGTCGCCTCGAAGCGGAAACTCGACGACATCGGCGTCCTCCGGGTCGACACCGACGACGAGTCGGTCGACGAATCCCTCCGTGGCTGGCAGAAGGTCCGGGTCGGGAAGTACGAACACCGCCTGCTGAAGGTCGTCTGACCGGGTACACAGCCGAAACCGCCCCAGTACAGGGAGATATTATTCAGTACTACCAGATATAACCCCAATACAGACAAATATAAGGTATCCCCATGGTTACTGAGGTGCATGGAAACGCGCAAGGTGCAACGGCTGGGTCCGTCCACGCTCGCGATGACGTTGCCGGCGGAGTGGGCGAAAGAGCAGAACGTGGAGAAGGGGGACGAAGTGTCGCTGCGCATGGGCGGCAAGGGAACGCTGACGGTCCTCCCCGAGTCAGCGAACACCGAGGAGTCCGAGGCCATCATCCACGCGGACAACCTGGACGCCGACGCCGTCGAACGCGCCATCGTCGCCCAGTACGTCCTCGGTCGACGGGTCATCCGCGTCGTCCACGAGGGCGGGACGCTCCCCTCCGAGCACATCAACGCCGTCTACAAGGCCGAGACTCAACTGATGGGTCTCGGCGTCATCGAGGAGACGCCGGAGAGCATCGCCATCCGCTGTTCGGTCGACCCCGAGGACTTCACGCTCGACAACCTGCTCGAACGGCTGGAGTCGACCGGGTCGACCATGCGCGGCGAGGCCATCAAGGCGCTCGCACACGGCAACCCCGACCTGGCACAGCGTGCGCTCAACCGGGAACGGCAGGCGAACAAGATATTCGTCCTCATGCTCCGACTCATCTTCACCGCCTACCAGAACCCCAACCTCGCCCGTGCGGTCGGACTGGAGGAGGGCTTCCCCCTCGTCGGCTACCGGTCCATCGCGAAGAACCTCGAACTCACCGCCGACAACGCGGAGGACATCGCCGACATCGTCCTCGAATCCGAGAACCACACGCTCAACGTCGACCAGGGGACGATGCGTCGCATCCGCGAGTTCACCGAGAAGGTCGACGAGATAACCGCACTGGCCGTCGAGGCCGCTGTCGAGCGGAACTACGACATGACCATCGAGGTCCGTCGCCTGTTCCACGAGATAAGCGACCGGGAGCGCGAGATACTCGACGACCTGCCCGAGATGGAGAACCAGGACCTCCTGCAGGTCCGTGAGGTCCTCGTCAGCCTGCAACAGACCGCCCAGTACGCGATGCGGAACGCCGAGATAGCGGTCAACCTGGCGCTCAACGAGGAGTCCGAGCACACGACGATAAACTGACGCCGCGGCCGCGACGGCCGGTCTCTCCTCTCGTTCTCGCCGCGTTCACGCCCGGTAGCGATGCCACTCGCGGTCGGGTGACGATGGACGGGTGCGACTCAGTCCGCGGTCGCCTCCGCCGAGCAGTCGCCGGGTGTCGGGTCCGCGTCCGTCTTCTCGACCGACAACGGACTCCGACTGACGATGTCACAGTCGAACGCTGGGTGTTCGGCGAAGTGACGCACGAGCATGTGTCGGCGCGACCCGGTGATACCGGTTCGACCGACGGCTTCGGCACCGAACTCGGGGGGCAGTCTGTCGTACAGCCGCCTGACCTCGGTGAAGCTGTCGAAGACCTTCGCGTTGCCCGTCGAGTCGGCGCCGCGCCGCGTCACCTCGTACGACCCGTCCTCGCGGTGGACGCCGGCCGTCCGGAAGAAGTCACGACGTTCGACCAGTGCGTCTCCGATCTCGGACTGCAGCGCGACCGCTTCGCGGCGCGTCAGGGTCCGTTCGGATTCACCGATAGAAACGACGATCGATTCGCAGTCTGATTCGACGGAAATCTCGTTACCGTCGGAGAACTCGACCAGGAGACTGGGTACTCCGTGTCATGTGACCGAAGGTGGGGCGGCCGATACAATAAACGTGTCGCCGGCGTCACGAATCGCCAGTACTCCGCCGTCGTCGCCCCCGAGGATTCCGTCGTCGCCGGTGGTCGTCGCTGCGTCGTCGGTGGTCGTCGCTGCGTCGTCGGTGGTCGGGGCGTCGGTTCCGGCGTCCGACCCGTCGGCAGTTCCGGCGTCGCCGTCACCGGCGGTTCCGTTCTTCGTGCCGAAGATGTCCGTCTCGATGGTTTCGGTGTAGGTGAACTGGTCGAGGGGAATCTGGAGGCTCGTCCCGGCGAGCTCGACCGTCGCGCCGAACTCGATGCGCAAGTCGGTCACCTGGTCGTTCTGGAGGTGGCTCACCCACCACTCGTCGAGGTTCGAGTTGTCGATGGTCGTCACCGTCCGGACGTGGGTCAGTTCCCCCGCCTCGAGGAGGTACCCCCTGTCGTTCGTCCCCTCCCCGACGGTGACGTCGTTCATGAACACCTGGTAGTCCAGTTGCGAGACCGGGATGTCGTAGGACTTCGGGTTGTAGACGTAGAAGTCGAGCACGATGGGTGTCGACTCGTTCGTCACCTCGCCCCACTGGGCGGCCGTCTCGTTGACGTACAGCACGGGGTCCGACACGAGTGGGCGACTCGCGTTCACCGGCCGGGTCTCGGTCGAGTTGAACGAGGAGAGGATGTCCGTCGAGATGGTACGCTCCTGGGGGACCGAGACCGACCGCCCGAGGAGTCCCGACTCGATGCTCGCGTCTATCTGCATCCGGGTCCGTTCGTCGTTCCGGACGTGGCTCGCCCACCACAGGGGTATCTTCTCGTTGTCGAGGTCGCTCCGTGCGTTCACCGTCGACACGCCCGGCCGCAGCGTCAGCGACCCCGTCTCACCGCTCGCCATGGTGATGTCGTTCAGCGACACCTCGTACTCCGCGGAGGCGTCGAGGAACCCGGTGTCGACCGGGTTCGGGTTGCGAACGTCGAGTTCCGTCTCGATGACGGTGGTCGACTGGTTGGTCGGCCCGAACCGGTTCGTCGTGTCTGTCACGGCGGGGACGCCGACGACGCCGAGGAGATACGCCGAGGCGACGAGGCCGGCCATCGAGACCGCCGCGACGCCGGTGATCCGCAGGTTGCTCCCGAACAGCACCGTCTTCGCCGTCTCGAACCACTCGTCCAGGGACCGGTCTGTACCGTCAGCCATGTCGGTGTAACGGAGCGGACGAGGGGTAATAAGTCCACGAGCCAAGTGCGTGGGTGCGCCGACGCCACCCGACCGCTCGTCGACGCGGGGAACCGCCGTCGACGGAGGCTTGAAAGAATTAAGACCCTGCCCCGGATAGTCGCGCACATGACCGAAACAACCAGTGGGTCGTCGGACAAGGCCATCGGACTCGCGGCCATCTTCGCCATCGCAACGGTCCTGAGCGCAGTCGCGCTGGCGGCGTTCGGCCTGCAGTACCTCGGTGGGAACTCGGGCGCACAGGCCGCAGGAAGCTTCGCGTTCGCCGGTGCCGTCGTCTTCGCCATGCTCGCCGTCTTCTCGCTGCAGTGGTTCGACCGGTAAGGCTCCTCCTACCGACGCGCCGTCGATAGACCGGAGTCGTCCGCCGGAGCGACAATCGTTATTAGCGTGAGACCCGTACTGTAGGGTAGACGATGAGCGACTACTCCGACGAGGAGCAACGGATACTCGCCTACCTCCGAGACAGCGTCTCGAAGGGCCAGCAGTACTTCCGAGCGAAGAACATCGCCGACGCGATCGACCTCTCGTCGAAGCAGGTCGGGTCGCGTCTCCCCGAACTCTCCGAGAAATCCGAAGAGGTCGACATCGAGAAGTGGGGACGGTCCCGCTCGACGACGTGGCGAGTGACGTTCAGCTAACCTCATTCCACTGCGTTTTTACGAGCATAGCACCCAGGTATCCCAATGACAGTCCGGGTCGAACGAACGTTCGAGTTCCCAGTCCCCCCCGAGCGCGTCTGGACGTTCATCGCGGACCCAGAACTCCGCGCCCGGCCGATAAGCGTGGTGGACCGGTTCGAACTCGCCGACGAGGAGGGCAGAACCGCGACGTGGCACGTCGAACTCCCGATTCCGGTGATCCGACGGACCATCGCCGTCCGAACCCGCGACGTCGAACGGCGCGAACCCGAGTACGTCCGCTTCGTCGGCCGGTCGAAGGTGATGACGGTCACCGGCGAACACGAGATAACGGAGACCGACGACGGCTGCGAACTCACGAACCGGTTCGTGGTCGACGGGAAACTACCAGGCGTCGAACGCTTCTTCAGGCGCCACCTCGACGACGAACTCGACAACATCGAACGAGCGCTTCGGGAGTACCTCGAACTACCGGCATGAGACTCGCACTGGCCCAGATACACGTCGAGGAGGGTGCGGTCGACCACAACGTCGACCGTGCCGTCGAAGCCGTCGAGACGGCCGCGGACCGGGGTGCCGACCTGGTCGCACTCCCCGAACTGTTCAACGTCGGGTACTTCGCGTTCGAGGTGTACCAGCGTGCCTCGGAGGGACTCGGCGGCGAGACGCTCACCAGACTCTCCGGGGCCGCCGCCGAGAACGACGTCGCCGTCCTCGCTGGGACCATCGTCGAGGACCTCGCGGTGACCCGGGAGGCGGGTGACCTGCCGGCGCCCGCCGGCGAAGGACTGGCGAACACGGCCGTCCTCTTCGACGCCGACGGCGAGCGTCGACTGGTCTACCGGAAACACCACCTGTTCGGCTACGACTCCGCCGAATCGGAACTGCTCGTGCCCGGTGAGCGACTCCCGGTCGTCGAACTCGGCGGCTTCACCGTCGCCGTAACGACGTGTTACGACCTGCGCTTCCCCGAACTCTACCGGACGTTCCAGGAGGCGGGCGCGACGATGGTCCTCGTCCCCAGCGCGTGGCCGTACCCCCGCGTCGAACACTGGAAGACGCTCCCGCGTGCGCGGGCCATCGAGAACCTCTCCTACGTGGCGACCATCAACGGGAGCGGCGAGTTCGAGGGGACGACGTTGCTCGGCCGGTCCACCGTCTTCGACCCGTGGGGGACGCCCGTGGCGACGACCGACGACCGACCGGACCTCGTGTTCGCCGACGTCGACCCAGCGGAGGTAGAGCGCGTCAGGGAGGAGTTCCCCGCGCTGAGAGACCGGCGGTAAGCGTACCTTTCCGAAGCCGCGGCCTTTATCAGTGAGCACGACTAACCGGGTAATGCCGGTAAGACGCTTTTCACGTCGACTCCGGCATAGCGCCCGTCGCACCTACGCCCGCGCCCACAACTCCGTTCCGTGGGGCTACCTAGGAGCCTAGCACGGAACGGACATCTCGCCTCTACCTTGCCCGAAGCGGCGCAACCGTCGCTTCACACCGGAACGCTCGTTCGCGACCGGCCCGCACTCCTGTCCCTCGCGGGCCGCCTCGCGGCGGTCGCTCACGGTTCTACGAGGGCACTACCCGTACTCGAGACGGTATCCGAAGAAAGACGATAGCGTCGACCGTGCGGTTCGCTCCTCAGTCGTCGCCGGACGTCTTGATGTCGGCGCTCAGGCCCTGGGCCATCTCGATCTCCTTCGAGTTGTTGAGGGTCCACGCCGTGCGCTCGGTGACGGCCTCGATGACCTCGCGTGCCGACGGGTAACCGTTCCCGGACTTCTTGATGCCGCCGAAGGGCAACTGGACCTCGGCACCGATACAGGGCAGGTTACCGTAGGCGAGGCCGACCTCGGCGTTGTCCCGGTAGTAGTTTATCTGCCGGTAGTTCTCGGAGATGATGGCGCCGGCGAGGCCGTACGGCGTGTCGTTGTGGATGTCGACGGCCTCCTCGATGTCGCCCGAGTACTTCAGCAGGGCGACGTGGGGGCCGAAGCACTCCTCCTTGATGCAGCGCAGTTCGGTGTCGTAGTCGATCTCGTAGACGAAGGGGCCGACCCAGTGGCCGTCCTCGTGGCCCGCCGGAATCTCGTCGTCGTCGAGTTCGAACCGGTCGACGAGGACGGTCGCGCCCTCGTCGCGGGCGAGTTCGTTGTGGCGACGAATCTTCTCGACGTGGTCGGGCTCGATGGCCGGGCCCATGAAGGTGTTCTCGTCGAGGGGGTCGCCGACGGAGATGTCCTCGACCACGTCGACGAAGCGCTCCTTGAACTCGTCGTAGACGTCCTCGTGGACGATGAGGCGCTCGGAGGAGACACAGCGCTGGCCGGTCGTCTTGAAGCTCGACATCACGGCGGAGTGGACGGCGACGTCGAGGTCCGCCTCCTCGGTGATGACGATGCCGTTCTTCCCACCCATCTCGCAGGCGGCGAGTTTGCCGGGCGTACCGCCGACCTTGCTCGCGACCTCGTGGCCGACCTCGGCGCTCCCGGTGAACAGCACGGTGTCGGTGCGGTCGTCCTCGACGAGTTCCGCGCCGGCGTCGCCGAAGCCCTGCACCAGGTTGAACACGCCGTCCGGGATGCCGGCGTCGACGAACATCTCGGCGATGATCTGGGCACACCACGGCGTCTGCTCGGCCGGCTTGAAGACGACGGTGTTGCCCTCGACGAGCGCGACGGCCATGTGCCAGAACGGGATGGCGACCGGGAAGTTCCACGGGGTGATGCAACCAACGACACCGCGGGGCTTGCGGCGCATGTAGGCGTCCTTGCTCGGAATCTCGGAGGGGACCACGTCGCCCTTCGGGTGCCGTGCGTCGCCGGCGGCCCACTCGACCATGTGTGCGGCCTCGACCACGTCGGCCTTGCCCTCGCTTATCTCCTTGCCGCACTCCTTCGTGACGACCTCGCCGAGTTCGTCGGTGCGCTCGCGGAGTTCGTGGTAGATGTCCCAGAGGTACTCCGCGCGGTCGATGTGGGACATGTCCTGCCACATCTCGGCCGCCTCGTCGGCGGCTTCGAGTGCGTCGCGTACGTCCGCCGGTGTGCCACGCTGGAACGTCCCGAGCGTCTCGCCCGTCGCCGGGTTCTCGCTGTCGAACGTCTCGTCTCCGTGCCCGTCGGTCCACTCGCCTGCGATGTAGTGCTGGTAGGTATCGGTGGCCTGCTGACTCATGCTAGTTCAGGCAAAAATTTCGCAAGCACCGGTCAAAAAGCCTGCTATGTGTCGGTCTACGCTGTCGGGGAACGGCGGTACCGGTCGTTCCGTGTTCCCGACACAGGGTACCCCGTCCTCCGGCCCCGTCGACCCGCAGAGCTGTCTGTACGAGGGGTCGTTCAGCCGGTAGCTTTCTCCAGTTCGCCCCGGACCTGCACCGTGTCGAAGTCGTGGTCGGGGCGGATGTTCACGAAGTCGAGGAACGAGAGCGCCCCCAGCAGGTCGGCCGCCGGGTAGACCCCGGACGCGGCCTCGACCGCCGTCCGGGCACCGACGACCGGTTCGAGCACCGCCAGTGCACAGGCGAGGTCGTACGCGCGGGCGGCCGCCAGCCTCCCCGGTCGGACCGCGGTCGCGTCGATGAAGTACGGGTCCCCGTCGACGACGAGGACGTTCTCCTCCCGGAGGTCGCCGTGGGCGAGTCCGTTCTCGTGGAGGGTGAACAGCATCTCGAACAGCGTCGGTGCGAGCGCCGTCGTCTCGTCGACGTCGAGTTCGGAGAGCGTCCGGAACTCCGGCAGGTACTCCACGACGAGCACGCCGAGGCCGTCCACCTCGAACGCCTCGACGGGTTCCGGCGCGTTCACGCCGATCTCGCGCATCCGTCGGGTGGCTTCGAGTTCGTGTGCGACCATGTCCCCGGGGCTCCCGATGGGGTCGAAGAAGCCGGCCTTGCCTGACGAGACCGCCCCGACGTTCCGGCCCGCCGTGAACACGGCGTGGACGAACGCGTTCTGGGGCGAGACGACCTTCACGAACCAGCGCTCGTCGACGACGCACGGCGTCGAGAGCCAGTTGTCGGCGTCTAGGAACTCTATCCGGACGGCGTCCGTCCCGGTCCGTCGCGCCAGCTCACGACCGACGCGTTCGAGTCGTGGCCACGGTACCGTCCCGCGGACCCAGTTCCGGACAGGCACACGGCCCCAGACGAGACGGACCGGCAAAACTCTTGTCGGGGACAACCCGACGCCCGTGGCCACCCGGTACGGAGGGTCGCCGTTCGGCCCGGCACCAGCGCGCTCTTCGAGAATTTTATTGTCGCCCTCGGCAAGGTTTGCGTATGGACTTCACGCTGCCCGACGAGCACCGGATGATACAGGAGGAGGTGCGTCGGTTCTGCGACGAGGAGATAGAACCCATCGCACAGGAGATAGAGAACGAGCACCGCTTCCCCGAGGAGATATTCGACCAGCTCGCCGAGCTGGACGTGATGGGCGTCCCCATCTCCGAGGAGTACGGCGGTCTGGGCGGCGACACGCTCATGTACGCCGTCGTCGCGGAGGAACTCGGCCGAGTATCCGGGTCTATCGCACTCTCGTACGTCGCACACACCTCGCTGGCGTCGAAACCCATCGAGCTGTTCGGGACGGACGAACAGAAGGAACGGTGGCTCACCCCCCTCGCCTCAGGCGAGTACCTCGGCGGCTGGGCGCTGACCGAACCGGGCAGCGGCTCCGACGCCTCGGACATGGACACCGTCGCCGAGAAGGACGGCGACGAGTGGGTCATCGACGGCACCAAGCAGTTCATCACGAACGCGAGCGAGGCGGGCAGCGTCCTCGTCAAGGCGGTCACGAGTCCTGGCGAGGGCTACGACGGCATCTCGACGTTCATCGTCGACCCCGAGGCGGACGACGGGTTCGAGGTCACGACCCTCTGGGACAAGATGGGCCTCAACGCGTCGCCGACCTGTGAGATAAAACTGGACGACGTCCGCGTCCCCGAGGACCGACTCCTCGGCGACGAGGGCGACGGCTGGGACCAGACGAAGAAGACCCTCGACGGCGGTCGCATCTCCATCGCCGCAATCTCGACCGGACTGGCCCAGGGCGCGTACGAGGCCGCGAGGGAGTACAGCAAGGAGCGCGAGCAGTTCGGCCAGCCCATCTCGAAGTTCGACGCCATCCGCGACAAGGTCGTCGACATGGAGCGCCAGGTCGAACGCGCCCGCCTGCTCACCCACAAGTCCGCGTGGCAGTACGACCAGGGCCAGAGCGTCACCAAGTCCTCCTCGCTGGCGAAACTCGACGCCTCCGAGGCGGCCCGCAAGGTCGCGGAGGACGCGGTGCAGGTGCTCGGCGGCTACGGGTACACGGAGGACTTCTCGCCACAGCGCTTCTACCGCGACGCGAAGCTGATGGAGATCGGCGAGGGGACGTCCGAGATTCAGCACCTCGTCATCGGCCGCGAACTCGGCCTGTAGTCAGAACCCGCGCCGTTCGTGCTCGTCACCGCCACCGAGCCGTTCTTTCGCCCGTTCGACGTTCGCCCGGAGCGCGAACACCATCCCGACCAGCAGCACGACGCCGATCGCGACGCCGAGCTCGTAGAACCCCTCCGCGCGCAGCCACGGGAACACCATCAGCCCGTAGCCGAACAGGACGACGACGTAGACGTTGTTGTACTCCTTGAAGAACCCAGTGAGCGAGTCCGTGAACGACCGGTCGGAGTCTGGCATCCGTTGACAGTATCCGGTCGTGAGGCAAGAATCCTCCGGAGCCAACTCGGCCGACGACGCGGTCGACGAGGTACGCGAACTGGAGGAGACGACCACGGGCCTGACGAGTCCGAGCGACAGGTCGTCGCGACACCGACGCCCCGGCCGCCACAAAGTTCTCCGTGCCAGCCCGAGGACCGTCCACCATGGACGACCTCGTCGTCAGGCGGTTCGCCGCCCCCGACACCGACCCCGTCTGGCGCGTCCACGACCGGGCGCTCCGCGCGTCCGCGATGGACTACGACCCCGAGTACAACCGGTACCTCCGCCACGTCGAACGCGAGTTCTTCGAGCCGGGCGGCTGGTTCACCGTCGTCGAGGCAGGGGCCGCCGACGTGACGACGACCACGCGCGACCACGTTGACGAACCGGCGGTCGTCGGCATCGGAGGGTTCCAGCCGTTCGCGTACGTGCACGAGGAGTCAGCGGACCCGCCGTCGTGGCTCCCCGCGACCGTGGACGAGACGTGTCGCATCCGGAGCGTCGCGGTCGTGCCCGACCTGCAGGGCGAGGGGGTCGGCACCGGGCTGCTGGGCCGGCTGGAGGCCCGCGCCGCCGAACGTGGGTTCGACTACGCCGTGCTCCGGACCGACACGTCGATGGTCCAGGCGTGTCGGTTCTACGAGCGCCGCGGCTACGCAGCACTGGCGGAGACTGACGACGAACGCTGGTACGGAAAACAGGTTACCTGACGCGGGGTCGGCCGAGCCTCAGGGCCAGTTGCCGGCGTCCTCGAAGGCACCGACGACCCGCTGGATGGCGTTGACGTAGCAGGCCGTCCGCAGGTTCGGGGTGTCGTAGGACTCGTGAGCGTCGGTCATGCGGTCGAAGGCGTCGACAACGATGGTCTCCAGTTCGTCGTTGACGCGCTCCTCGGACCAGTAGAACCGCTGTCGGTTCTGGACCCACTCGAAGTACGAGACGGTGACGCCGCCGGCGTTGGCGAGGATGTCCGGTACGACGGTCACGTCCGACTCGGTGAGTACGTCGTCCGCGTCGGGCGTGAGCGGTCCGTTGGCGGCCTCGACGATGACGTCCGCCTGGACGTCCCCGGCGATGTCCCCGTCGATGGCGTTCTCCAGTGCCGCCGGGACGAGGAGGTCGACGTCCATCGTCAGGAGGTCCCGGTTCGAGAAC
This sequence comes from Haloarchaeobius marinus, assembly GCF_051207415.1. NCBI lineage: Archaea > Methanobacteriati > Methanobacteriota > Halobacteria > Halobacteriales > Halorubellaceae > Haloarchaeobius > Haloarchaeobius marinus. Next base: position 34,877 of record NZ_JBPKGD010000007.1, read on the forward strand.
TCCTCGTCAGCGTCCTCGTACCCGGTCACGGACCCCGTCTCGCGCTTGAAGTCCTTGACCGCAACCGGGTCGAACCCGTCGGCCCGGTGGATGGCGCCGGAGGAGTCGGAGACGGCGACGACGTCTGCACCGAGTTCGTCGATGAGTCTCGCCGCGACCCACCCGGCGTTCCCGTAGCCCTGGACGGCGACGGTGGCACCGGAGATGTCGCGCCCGAGGTAGTCGAACACCTCGCGTGCGGCGAGCATCGTGGAGCGACCGGTCGCCTCGACGCGTCCCTCGCTCCCGCCGGACTCGATGGCCTTGCCCGTGACGACGCCGGGTTCGGTCTTGTTCTCCAGCGTCTCGTAGGTGTCCTTGATCCAGTTCATCTCGCGCTGGCCGGTGTTCACGTCGGGCGCGGGGATGTCCCTGTCCTCGCCGACGAACGGGCGGAGTTCCTTCGCGAACGAGCGGGTGAGGCGTTCGAGTTCGCCCTCCGAGTGTTCGGACGGGTCGACGACGATGCCACCCTTCCCGCCGCCGTAGGGGATGCCGACGGTGGCGCACTTGTAGACCATCCAGCCGGAGAGTGCCTTCACCTCGTCGCGGGTCACGCCCGGGTGGTACCGGATGCCCCCCTTGTACGGGCCGCGGTCGCCGTTGAACTGCGACCGGAAGGCCTTGAATCGGCCGATGCTCCCGTCGTCCATGTCGATGGTGAGGTTCGTCTCGAGGACGCGCTCGGGGTGTTTGAGTCGGTCGAGCACGTCGTCGCCGACGTCGAGGTACGCGGCCGCGTCGTCGATCTGCTCCTGGAGACTCTCGAACGGGTTTGCCTCGTCTGTCATCAGTCCAAAATCACAGAGATGGAGGTTAAGCGTGGCGGTGTTATAAGACAACCGTACGATACAATCCGAACTAAGGTCCTTATACCTCGTCGGCCGCGCGTGCGCGTTCGAGGACCAGTTCGGCCTGTGCGACGAGGGGCGCGTCTATCATCTCTCCGTCGACCTGGAACACGCCCCGACCCTCGGCGTCTGCCTCCCGTTTCGCGTCGAGGACCGCCTCGGCCCACTCGACCTGCTCGGGGCCCGGTGTGAACGCGTCGTTGATGACCGGGACCTGCGACGGGTGGATGGCCATCTTGCCGTCGTAGCCCAGCTGGATGGCGAACTCGGTCTCGTCAGCCAGGCCATCGGAATCGGAGAAGTCGGTGAAGACGGTGTCGACGGCGTCGACGTCGGCGGCGGCCGCGGCGAGGACGACGTGTTCGCGCGCGTAGAGCACTTCGGTTCCCTCGCTCGTCCGTGTGGCACCGACGTCCGCCGAGAGGTCCTCGGCGCCGAAGACCAGCGCGTCCGTCGCGTCCGCGGCGGCGACGGACTCGGCGTGCAGGACGCCGGCAGCGCTCTCGACCAGCGCGAGCACGGGGGGTGTCTCGTCGGGTACCAGGCCGTCGAGGGCGTCCACGTCGTCGCCACGGGCACACTTCGGGAGCATGAGCGCGTCGGGGCGAGACTCGGCGTCCCCGAAAAGCGCCTCGACGTCCGTCTCGGCCCCGCTACCGATTGGGTTCACGCGGATGCACACCTCGCAGTCGGGGTCGAACTCCGGGTCCGAGAGGACGGTCCGAACCGCCTTCCGGGCCTCGCCCTTCCGGGCCGGTGCGACGGCGTCCTCCAGGTCGAAGACCACGGTGTCCGCCCCCGTCCCCGGGGCCTTGCGCATGAGTTCCGGCCGGTCACCCGGGGAGAACAGCACGCTTCGTCTGAGCATGTTCGTGGAGACGGCCGTCGGGGTGTTGAATCCTGCCGTCTCAGGCGACCCAGCGGAGCCACCGACCGTGCGATTCGTACCGGGCGACGGTGGTCGGGGTCGGCCCGTCGCTGCTCACGTGGGCGTGGTCGAGCGAGAGGGCGGGGTCGCCCTCGTCCTCGACGGCGTCGTTCCCGGACACCCAGTGCAGGTCCCGGTCGGTCGACAGGTCGGCGAGCAACTCCCGATACCGGGTCCGTTCCGTCTCGGTCAACTGGTAGCGCACCTGCGTGTCGTAGACGCAGACGGCGTGGTCGGCCGGCAGGGCGTCGACGACGGTCGGGAGCACGTCCAGCGCGTCCCCGGCGACGAGTCGTGGCGGGTCCGACCGGGCGACGGTCAGGGCGGCCTCCAGTCTGTCGTGGCGGGCCGTGTGTTCCGGCCAGACGAGGGCCCGGAGCCAGTTCACGTCCGACGCGTCGGTCACGTCGAGCGGGTTCACGTCGATTCCGACGCGCGACCCGACGGCGGGCGGGTCTGCCGGGTGCGGCGGGTCACCACCCCGGAGGCGACACTCGAGGTGGACCGGCGAGTCCGCGGCACCGACGTCCACGACGCCGTCCGGCGTCCCGTAGCTGTAGCGGTACCGGTCGAACAGCAGGTTGAGACCGGCACTCGCCCCCACCTCGACGAACGAGACTGGCCCGTCGACCGACCCGGTGACGCGGGCGAACGCGGGATAGAGCACGGAACAGCGACCGACCGCGTTCGTCTGGGTGCGTCGGGTTGCGACGAGGTTCCGGATTCGCGCCTCGTGTGCGAGGACGAAGTCCCGGAACGCCGGCACGGGGTCTCGTTCCGCCGGGTCGTACGGCGCGTCGGCGGCCACGCCGTCGTCGCCATCGACGCCGACGACGCTCGGGTAGAACTCACGCAGTTCGTGGGACGAACCGTCGAGCAAGAGCGCGTGGACCGCCGCGAACAGGTTGTTCGGGGCTGGCTGGTCGTCGGCGACGGCGTCCGCGACGGCGAGGAGGTCGTCGTCGCCGGCGACCCCACGGGACAGGCGGGCGTACAGGGGCGACGTGTCGTCGCACCAGCGGGCGAAGTCGTGGAAGTCCGAGGCGGTGGTCACGGCGGGGGTTGGCGCAGCGTCGACTTAGCTTCTGGTGGCCGGTCGCGTCGGACGGCCGGACCTACGGCCAGAGGCCGCGGGAATCGTGGGCGTCGGCGACCCGCGAGAGCGCGACCGCGTAGGTGGCGTCGCGCCACGCCAGGTCGCGTTCGTCGACCTGCTCGCGGACGGCGTCCCACGCCTTCAGCATCTCCGTCCGGAGTTCCTCGTGGACCCGTTCGAGCGACCACTGGCGGCGGTTGATGTCCTGCAACCACTCGAAGTACGAGACGGTGACGCCGCCGGCGTTGGCGAGGATGTCCGGCACGACCGGGACGTCGCGCTCCTGGAATATCTCGTCGGCGGCGGACGTCGTCGGGCCGTTCGCACCCTCGACGACCATGCTCGCCTGCACGTCGTCGGCGTTGTCGGCGGTCAGGACGTTGCCGACGGCGGCGGGGATGAGCACGTCCACGTCGAGTTCGAGCAGTTCCTCGTTGGTGATGCTGTGGGGCGCGTCGTAGCCTGACACCATGCCGGGGCGCGCGTCGTGGTCCTCGACGTCCTGCGTGTCGAGTCCCGTCGGGTCGAAGATAGCGCCGTCGACGTCCGAGACGGCGACGACCGTCGCGCCGAGGTCGTCGAGGTACCGGGCGGCGTACGCACCGACGGACCCGAAGCCCTGCACGGCGACGGTGGTCTCGTTCACGTCCCAGTCGTAGTAGTCGATGGCCTGCTCGGCGATGATGCCGACCGACCGGCCGGGGGACTCCTCGCGGCCGTACGATCCGCCGATGACCGGCGGCTTGCCGGTGACGACGCCGGGCGTCGTCTCGCCCTCCTGCATCGAGTAGGCGTCCATGAACCACGCCATCTCCTGTGGGCCGGTGCCCATGTCCGGCGCGGGGATGTCGTGTTTGGGACCGATGACGTCGCGCAGTTCCTCGGCGAACCGCCGCGTCAGCCGTTCCTTCTCGTCGGTGCTGAGTTCCTTCGGGTCGACGACGATGCCGCCCTTGCCGCCACCGAACGGGAGGTCCATGACCGCACACTTCCAGGTCATCCACATCGACAGGCCGATGCACTCCTCCTCCGTCACGCCGGGGTGAAAGCGCAGGCCGCCCTTGAACGGCCCCCGGACGCTGTCGTGCTGGGCGCGATAGCCCGTGAACACCTCGATGGTCCCGTCGTCACGCTTCAGCGGGATGGAGACGCGCTGGACGCGCTCGGGGTGGTTCAGTCGCTCTATGGTCCCGTCGTCGACGTCGACGATGGACGCGGCCCGTTCTAGCTGGCGGCGGGCCGTCTCGAGTGCGCTCTCCTCGTGCTGTGCTCCCTCGTCGTCGTGTGTCGGTTTTGCAGTTCCCATGACTGGCGACTCCCGCCGGTGCGTGCGTCGAACGTCGGGTCCACCGGCCACGGGACCCGGCGGTCCCGTGGCTGTGCGAGACGTTGGCATGGCACCTGGCGAAACGCGACCGGCAGCGAGAAATCCCACGCGACGGCGGGCTGCCGGGGCATCTACCCCCCGTTTCCCGGTCGAGAAGTTAAATAAAACGATTTGGGTTGGCGCAGAAGTTACGGAGCGTCCGGGTCGCGTCCGACGACCGGCCGGGCGCGTCGTCGTGGTTCGGGACGGAGGTGGCGAAAGCACATCGACTAATACGCCCGCCCGTGTCGATTCGCCCATGGCCGGACGCTACTACGAGGAGTTCGAGGTCGGGGAGACCATCGAACACGAGCGTCGACGCACCATCTCCGAGAGCGACAACCAGCGCTTCTGTGACATGACTATGAACCAGCAACCGCTCCACCTCGACGAGGACTTCGCCGCGGACACCCAGTTCGGCGAGCGTCTCGTCAACGGCATCTACACGATGGCGCTCGCGGTGGGCGTCTCCATCCCGGAGACCACGGACGGCACCATCGTCGCCAACCTCTCGTACGACGACGTCGAACACCCGAACCCGGTGTTCCACGGCGACACCATCCGCGTCCAGTCGACCGTGACCGACAAACGCGAGACCAGCGACGGGGACCGTGGCGTCGTCACCATGCACGTGGAGGCGTTCAAACTGCCGGCGCACGACGAGGAACGGGAGACGCTCGTCTGCGAGTTCGACCGGACCGTGCTGTCGCTGAAGCGCGAGACCGCCGAGTGACTCCGGCGACGCCTCTATAGCCACCCCTCACGGCGGAAGTAGACGATCATCACGCCGGCGATGGCGCCCATGCCGAGCACGACGGCGTGGTAGGCGTACGACCACCCGAGTTCGGGCATCCGTTCGAAGTTCATCCCGTAGATGCCGGCGACGAGGGTGAGCGGGAGGACGATGGTGGCGACGACGGTCAGCGTCTTCATCACCTCGTTCGTGGACATCGACAGCGAGTTGAGGTAGATGTCCCGCGCGCCGGTGACGAGGTCGCGGTACGTCTCGACGAGTTCGACGAGCTGGACGAGGTGGTCGTACACGTCTCGGAAGTACTTCTCGTGGCGTTCCTCGACGAACTCGAGGTCGCCACGCGCGAGGACGCTGACGGCGTCCCGGGTGGGCCAGAGCAGTCGGCGGACCGAGAGCAGGTCGCGCCTGAGGTCGTTGATCTTCGAGAGCACGTCGATGTCGGTGGCGCCGACGACCTCGTCTTCCACGGCTTCGATGTCGGTCTCGATTTCGTCGAGGACGATGAAGTAGTCGTCGACGACCGCGTCGACGATGCGATAGGCGGTGAAGTCCGGGCCGCGCCCGAGCAATCGGCGCTCCCCGCGGGCGACCGCGTCCCAGACGAGGCCGACGGCGTGCAGGGAGGTCATCGAGATGGTCACCAGCCAGTCCGGTCCGACGAACAACCCGACCACGTCCGACTTGACCTCCTCTTCGAAGGTGATGTCGCCGTCCCGGAGGGTGGCACTCTTGAGCAGGACGAACAGGTGGTCCTCGAACACCTCGACCTTCGGACGGACGTCGCTGCGGATGTCCTCGAGTTCGAGTTCGTGGAGGCCGAACGTCTCGGCGACGTCGACGACCTCGTCGCGGGTCGGTTCGGAGACGCGGACCCACGTCGTCCCGGGGGCGGACTTCGCGCGGGACGGGTCGTCGTATCCCTCGACGCCCTCCGCATCGAACACCTGGGCCTGGACGGTCACCGTCCCACACCTCCCGCGCCGACGGCCATGGTCGTCAGCCCGAGCATGACGCTCACCAGCGAGAGTTCCCGCCCCGGGTAGGCGACGACCACGCCGGCGACGTAGCCGGCCAGTCCGGCCACGGTCAGCACCAGCCCGGAGACGAACGTGCGGTTCATGCTCGTTGCTGTTCCGGACGGAGCAAAAACGTTCGCCAGCGCGAACCGGGAGAGCGAAGGTGCCGGCGGCCCGACTCCCGGGCATGCACGCGCTACAGCGGCTGGTCGACCGAACGCACAGCCCGGCCGGCGGCCGGTGGCGACTAGTCGGGACGGACCTGCTCGTCATCTCGTTGCTCCTCGTCGCTGGCGAACTCCGACACGACGTGAACCCGGTGACGGAACCGCTGGCAGTGGTCGAGACGGCGGTGCCCTTCCTGTTCGGCTGGTTCGTCGTCGCCACACTGGTCGGCGCCTACAGCGACCGGGCGCTCGGGAACCGCGTCTGGTCCGTCCGACTGGCGGTCGGCGGCTGGTTCGGTGCGGTCGCCATCGGTGCCATCCTCCGTGGGTCGCCCTACTTCGCGGGCGGGATTCCGTGGACGTTCCTGGCCGTGATGGCAGCCTTCGGGACGGTGACGCTGGCCGTCGCCCGGACCGCCTTCGTCACGTTCCTCGCGGACTAGGACCAGTCGGGCGACGCTGGCGGCGTCACCGTCGGGCGAGTACGACGCTCGCCAGCGACCCCGTGAGCGCGATGCCTGCGAGCGCGAGGAACAGCACGGAGACGCTGGCGTATGTCAGCATGCCGCCGGCGAGGACGCCACCGAGTGCGCCGACGCCGAAGACGCCGAGGTAGGTGTAGCCGTAAGAGAGGCCTCGCGTACCGGCAGGGGTGTGCTCGGCGACGGCCGCCTGGTACAGTGGCTGGACGGCGAACAGGCCGACACCGAGGACTGCACAGAGCGCGAGGAACGGGACCAGTCCGAACCCTGCGACCGGGAGGAACGCCAGTGCGATGACCGCGAGCAGGGCGAAGCCGACGACGAGCGCCCGGGCCGGCGGGACGGTGTTCGTCAACCGGCCGCCGACGTACTGACCGACCATGCCCACCATCAGCAGGCCCGCGTAGACGTACCGGCCGGGTTCGAGTTCCCGGCCGGCGAACTCGACCGGTGCGAGCGTCGAGAACCCGCCGAGGATGTCGGGCAGGAACGTGAGGACGCCGCGGTAGTACAGCCCCGAGCAGATGACGATGGCGAAGATGACGACGAACCCGCTCGCGAACAGCCGTCTCGTCCCGGTGACGAACTCCGGCCAGGAGGTGACCGCGTCGGCCTTCGACCCGCCGGCGTCGGCGGCGCCGCCGTCCGCCACCGCGGCGCGTTCGTCGACGTCGAAACGGACCGCGAGTGCCGCACCCAATATCGCGGGGACGGTGAGAACGAGCGCGACGGTCCGCCAGTCCATCGCCAGCAGTAGCAGCGCCGTGGTCAACGGACCGAGTGCGATGCCGAGGTTCCCGGCCATCCCGTGGTAGGCGAAGGCGGACCCCCGGGCCTCCACGCCGCGACTGATGAGCGACAGTCCCGACGGGTGGTAGACGCTCGCGGCCGCCCCCCAGGCACACAGCGCCACCGCGACGACCGGTATCGAGGGGGCGACCGAGAGCAGGGCGAACGAACCGGCCATCCCGAGCAGACACGCGACGATGAGCCGCTTCGACCCGACGGTGTCGGCGAGGACCCCGCCGGGAAGCGCACCGACGCCGAACAGTCCGTAGCCGACGGCCGTGACGACTCCGAGCGTCGCCGCGTCGGCAGTGAACTCCCCACCGGTGAGCCAGACGCTGACGAAGATGGGAATCGAGAGTTCGTACGTGTGGACCATCGCGTGACCCAGCGTGACGAGCGCGACGATGGCACGGTCGTTCCGGTTCACGGCTGTACTGTCGACAGTCTGCCGGTTGAACGCATCGGTTCCGGCAGTCGGACGCCCCTCGACCGTCGTGTCGGTAGGTGACATGTAGCTCGCCAGAAGATATATATGTGACATTGAAAACGAGAGGTTAGCGGGTGAAAAACGCACGAGTGCTGTACGATTACGGGATAATAACTCACGCATAAGTTATGGGGATGTACTGGAGCAAATACTGGTTCCCAACCGGTGAAGTACGTCGCAGCTATCAGCGGAAGTTTTATACCGTAGTCTATCGTAATTGTTACTGTATTATGACTGGGTACTACGACATTGTTCTGGGGCTGATCCCCGTCTCGTTCATCGGAGGAACCGGCGCACTCACCACCATCGCCGACATGAGCCTGACGTCGGCCGTCCCGGTCGCGGCCGTGCTCTCGGTGCTGCTCATCGGACACGCCATGTTCGTCAACGCACCCGTCGACGAAGCGACGCCTAGTACCCGGTCGTCTTCGTCGTCGCCCAGTGCCGCGCCGCCGCAGGCCGACTGAGCCAGACCCAGCACCCTTTTTCGACTGGCAGTAGACCCTACGCGTATGACGACCGCTCGATTCCTGACGAGCAGCGACGTCGCAGACCTCGCCACACCCGCCGAGTACGTCGACGCGGTTCGCGAAGGCTACCGACAGCGCGGTGAGGGCGCGTCGGCGAAGCCACGGACGTCGCTCCGGAACGACGACCCGCCGGGGATGCTGTTCAGTTACGCAGCCATCCTCCCAGACACGGGCGCGATGGGCGGGTACATGTACTCCGCCGGCTTCGGCGACGCCGACGCCTGGTTCGTGACGCCCCTGTTCGACGCAGAGAGCGGTGCGCCGCTCGCACTCGTCGACGGTGCCCACATGAACCCGTTCAAGACGGGCGCTGCCGGCGCGGTCGCGGTCGACGAACTCGCACGCGAGGACGCCTCGAAACTGGCCATCGTCGGGTCCGGTCCGCAGGCTCGCGGTCAGTTCAAGGCGACGATGACGGTCCGTGACTTCGAGACCGTGAACGTCTACTCGCCGACGAAGGAGCACCGGGAGTCGTTCGCCGCCGAGATGCACGAAACGCACGACGCGGCGGTCGGTGCGGTCGCCTCCTCGGCTGCCGCCGTCGAGGGCGCGGACGTCGTCATCACCGCGACGACGGCGTCGAGTCCGGTGTTCGACGGCGACCTGCTCGAACCGGACGCACACGTCACGGCGATGGGCCAGTACCACCCCGACAAGCGCGAACTCGACCACACGACCATCGAGCGCGCGACGTACGTCCCCGACCTGCGCGAACGGGTCACCCAGGACGCCGGGTCGTTCATCCACGCGCTCGAGGCCGGCGTCGTCGGCGAGGACCACGTCCACGCCGAACTGGGGGAGGTGGTCGCCGGGTCCGCACCGGGCCGTCAGTACGACGACGAACTGACCGTCTTCGACTCCGGCGGCACGGGCATCGAGACGACGGCCGGCGCGTACCTGCTGTACGAGAAGGCCGTCGAGGCGGACCTAGGAAGCGAAGTCGAGTTCGCGCCGGCGAGCGAGGCGCTCCAGGGCTGAACCGGCCGGTCGCCCGTTGTCGCGTTACTCTCGCGGGGTCTGTTGTCCGCCCCGGCGCGCTCCCTGCCGTCTCAGACCGAGTCGGTCAGGCCGCCGTCGACCCGAAGGTTCTGCCCGGTCACGTAGCTCGCGTCGTCCGAGGCGAGGTAGGCCACGGCGTCGGCTATCTCGCCCGTCCTCGCGGGCCGACCCATCGGAATCTCGGCGCGCGTCTCCTCGTCCACCTCGTAGCTGTCGGCGTAGCCCGGGAGGACGCAGTTCATCCGGATGCCGTCCTCGGCGTACCGGTCGGCGTAGAGTTTGGTGAACGCGCCGAGACCGGCCCGGAGCACCGAGGAGACCGGGAAGTCCAGCGATGGTTCGTACGCGGAGAACGTCGAGACGTTGACGACGCTGCCGCCGCCCTGCTCCTGGAACACCGGTGTGAGGAGTCGTGCCATCCGGACGACGTTGAGCAGGACCAGGTCGAGGCCGCCGTGCCAGTCCCCGTCGTCGATGTCCAGCAGGTCGCCCGTCGCCGGATGACCGGTGTTGTTCACCACGACGTCGATGCGCCCGTACCGGTCGACGGCCGCGTCGACGAGCGCCTCGAGGTCCGCGGGGTCCGTCACAGACCCCTCGAACCCGACCCCACCGAGGTCCACCGCCACGTCCTTCGCCGCCCCCGACTTCGAGAGGAGGACGGGCGTGTACCCGTCGTCAGCGAGGCGTCGTGCACAGGCTGCCCCGATACCTCGTCCCGCCGCCGTCACCACGGCTATCCGTTCGGTCATACGCCGACGAGGCACGGGTGCGGGATTGGTGTTCGGGTCTCGGCAGGCCGGACCGAATTCGACTCAGAGTCCGAGCGCGGCGACGAGCGGGACGCCACTCGCCAGCGCCCCGACGAGGTAGCCGAGGATGGCACCGCCGTTGAGCAGCGGCAGTCCGGCGTGGGCGCGTCCCTTCAGCACCATCCACATCAGCACGAGCAGACCGGCGATGGTGCCGACCATCGCGGTCAGCGCCGGCAGGTTGAGCAGGAACGGGTCGCGCACGATGGGCGGCACCGTCCCGCCGGGTACGGCCGTGTGGAAGTGGGCGGCGGAGGCGACGATTATCGTCGGCATCACCGCGTCGCCCAGGCCGATGAAGAAGGCGTCGCGTTCGAGGGGACCGGAGTCGGTGACGCTCCGTTCGTCGTCCGTCGGTCCAGTCCCGTCGTCCTCGTCGTCGGCCGCCTCCTCGGGAACCGCACCGCCGTCTCCCGCCGTCTCCTCGCCCATGTCGAGGAACGAGAACGAGAGCGTCGTCGGAACGACGAGGACGACGGGTACCTTCATGTCCATCACCCCCTCGGCCAGGGTGAGCATGTGCTCGGTACCGTACACCGAGATGGCGTCGTACACGGCGAGGACGGTCAGCAACAGGATGGCGGGGAAGAGGCCGAACGAGATGCCGAACAGACCCGCCGCGGCGGCCCCCATCACGACGCCGGCGGCGTCTATGACGTACCACTCGGGGTAGACGAGCAGGCCGACCGCGATGAGCGCGGCGGGCAGGAGTGCGACCAGCGGCGAGAGGAACGACGCGAAGACGTACCACGATAGCATCCCGCTCGTGAGGACGATGAACCCGCGGATTATCCACTGGAGGTCGTACCGGAACGCGAGGAGCATCAGCCCCGTGGCGACGAGGATGGCGGCGACGTACACGAGACTGTTCGTCGGGTCCTGCGGGTTCTCGACGACCTGCCTCCCCTGCGACTCGAAGGGTTCGACCAGCGAGAGCGCCCCGAGTTGCACCAGTAGAAAGATGGTGACGACGAGGCCGACGGCGGCGACGACGCGCGTTCGGTCGTTCATGGTCGGTCGTTCTAACCGCCGGCGTATCGTTCTTGCGTTACCGTTACCGCGCGTACAGCGTCCCCCCGAGCAGCGTCGTCGGGTCGTCGTCGGCCGAGACGGCGACGAACGGTCTCGATACGGGGCCGAACACGTCGACGACGCGCCCGACCTCCGAGAGGGACTCGTCGACGACCGTCGTCCCGATGTCGGCGTGGTCGTCGCTGTCCGACCGGACGATGGCGAGTCCCTGCGCGACGCGGACCACTTCGCCGACGCGTTTCATTCCCGGAGTGCGTTGACGTAGGCTGCGACGGCCTGGACGATGTCGTTCTTGGAGTCGTCCTCCGGGTTCTTCACGAGCACGCGCCCGCGGACGCGGTGGCTCTCGCGAGCGTATGAGACGTCGCGTTCGACGACGGCGTCGTAGCCGACCTGCTGGACGGCCTTCGCGATCTCGTCCACCTCCGGGTCCTCGACCGCGAGTTCCTTCGGGACCCGTCGGCCGTTCGAACGCGAGAGCGCCGCGTCGAAGTAGGCGGGGTAGATGACGTTCTCGACCATGTTGCGTCCGAGGACGGGGGGCCGTATCGGCCTTTCGGAGTCCCGTCGAGAGAACGAGGTAGTTACGGTCGGCGCGCGAACGCGGCGACGGCGAGCAGTGCGGCGACGGCACCGACGAGGGTGAAACCGGGCGTTCCACCGGTCGTGGCGGCGCCAGTGGTGGTGTCGGTCAGCGGGTCGGTGGCCGTCGGCGAGTCGGCGTCGGCCGTCGTCCCGGCACCGGTCGACGCATCACCGCGGATGCTCGCGTTCGCCTCGGCGTACGCGTCGGGGAACCACGTCTGCGAGAGGTTCCGCATCACCTCGATGCTCCGGGGTGCGGGCTGGTTGACGAGTTCGTCCTGCATCAGTATCGTCTGGTTCTGCTGGACGGCGACAGTGTTCCGGTACGCCGGGGACTCGGGAATCCGTGGTTCCGGCTGGGCGTCGTTCAGCAGCAACCACTCGACTCGCATGTCTGCGACGACCTCGGGGTTGATCTGGGCGTAGCCGGTCGCGGTGTACTCCAGGTCGGCGGTCGCCGCGAGGTTCTCCGCCCCGGCCGTGGTCACCAGGTCGTCGATGTACGTGTCAGGACCGGGGGTCGTCCCGTAGAAGACGTAGAGGGCCTTCGGGGAGTCCTGGCCCTCGGCGGCCCGCTGGACCACCTGGATTTCGGTCTCCATCCAGTCCACCGTCTCGTTCGCGCCGTCGCACGCACCGACCAGCTGGCCGGTCAGCGTCGTCTTCTCGGTGACGAACTCGAGGCTCGACGCGGCGCGGAACTTGTAGACGGTGATGCCCGCGTTGCGGAGCGACTGGACCGTCTCGTCGCTGACGATGTTCGCGGCGAGCACGAGGTCGGGTTCCTGCGCGACGACGCGTTCGACGCTGACGAACGCCCGTCCGGACCCGGAGACGTTCGCCGTCGAGTCGGCACCGTCGAGGTAGGACGCGTACTGCGTCGTCCCGACGACCTTCGACCTCGCGCCGATCTCCCACATCGTCTGTGCTGAGGCGGGGCCGAGCGTGACAACGGACTCGGGCTCGGTCTCGACCGTCACTTCGGTGTCCGTCGCGTCGGTCGCGGAGAAGGGGAACGAGCACCCGTCCTGCTGGAGGGTCGCGTTGTTCGTCGACGCTGACTGGGAACCTGCCACCGGTGTGGCAGCCGTCGCCACCGAGCCGACGAGCAACAGCGCCACGAGGACCGTCGTTGGGATTCGTGTCATCACCTCCACGTCGCGGCGTATGCAATAAATATTTAACTAAAGCAAGCTCATTTGCGATAACGACGTGACTCATGCGAACTGACGTCCGGGCGGGACTCTGGTCCCTGGCGCTGTCTGCCCTCCTCGTCGCGACCGTCGCGGTGTGTGCAGCGGTCGGGCCGGTCGCCGTCGCGCCGACGGCCGTCGTCGCGGCGATGCTCAACGAGCTGGCCGTGCCGACTGGCCTGTGGGTGATGGCTGGGACTACCACCGTCGCGGGCGTCCCCGTCCTGCCGGTCCAGCTGGGCGTCCAGACCACCTCCCCGTTCGCCTTCGACGTCTCCGAGACGGTGCGCATCATCGTCGTCTCGGTCCGGTTGCCCCGCATCGCGCTCGCCGCCGTCGTCGGGTTCGGCCTGGCGACGGCCGGCACCGTGATGCAGGGGTTCTTCCGGAACCCGATGGCTGACCCGTCCATCGTCGGCGTCTCCTCGGGTGCGGCCGTCGGGGCCGTCGCCGCCATCGTCCTTCCCCTGTCGATTCCCTTCGGCGTCCACGGGGCGGCGTTCGCCGGGGCGATACTGGCGGCATTCCTCGTGTACGCGATCGCGACCGAGGGAGGTCGGACCCCCGTGGCGACGCTCCTGCTCGCGGGCGTCGCGATACAGACGTTCCTCGGCGCCGTCGTCTCGTTCCTGCTGGTCACCAGCGGGGAGAGCCTCCGACGCGCGCTCTACTGGCTCATGGGCAACCTCAACGCGCCCACCTGGGGCGAGGTCGCCGGCGCTTCGCTCGTCGTCGGCGTCGGGTTCCTGCTGCTCGTGCCGTTCACCCGCGACCTGAACGTACTCATGCTCGGCGAGGAGGACGCCCACCACCTCGGCATAGAGGTGGAACGTACCAAACGGGTCCTGCTCGTGCTGTCGAGCGTGGTTACCGCGGCCGGAGTGGCGGTCGCCGGCGTCATCGGCTTCGTCGGACTCGTCGTCCCCCACATCGCCCGTCTCGTCGTCGGCCCTGACCACAGGGTGCTGCTCCCGGCCAGTGCACTCGCCGGGGCGTCGTTCCTCGTCGCCACGGACACCATCGCCCGGTCGACCGCCGAGGTTCTCCCTGTCGGCATCGTCACCGCAGCGTTCGGTGCGCCGTTCTTCCTGTTCCTGCTCACCCGCCGGGAGGTGCACGCGCTGTGATTCGCCTCGACGACGTGACCGTCTCGTTCGGCGACGCGACGGTGCTCGACGGGGTCTCGCTGTCGGTGGACGACGGCACGTTCGTCGGACTGGTCGGCCCGAACGGCGCCGGGAAGACGACGCTCCTTCGCACCGTCAGCGCCGCCCTGACGCCGGATTCGGGGGCGGTCACCGTCGCCGGCGACCCGATACATCGGCTCGGGTCGAAGGCGGCCAGCCGTCGGGTCGCTGTCGTCCCGCAGGACACGACGGTCTCGTTCTCCTTCGCCGTGCGCGAGGTCGTCGCGATGGGTCGGACGCCCCACCGCGGCCGGTTCGAACCGTCCACGAGGGAGGACGGCGACGTCGTCGACGACGCGCTCGGCCGGGTCGGTGCGACCCACCTGGCCCGCCGGCGCATCGACGAACTCAGCGGCGGCGAACGCCAGAAGGTCGTCGTCGCCCGCGCGCTGGCACAGGAGACGCCGGTACTCCTCCTGGACGAACCGACCGCGAGCCTCGACGTGAACCACCAGGTCGAGACCCTCGAACTCGTCACCGACCTCGTGGCCGACGGGAAGACCGTCGTCGCGGCCATCCACGACCTCTCGCTCGCCGCCCGGTACTGCGACGAACTGGCGCTACTGGGCGACGGCGGCCTCGTCTCGGTCGGACCCCCGGAAGACGTCCTGACGCGCGACCGACTGGCAGCCTCCTTCGACGCACAGACTGCACTCACACGGAACCCCGTGACCGACAGTCTGACCGTCACTGCGGTCGCGCGACAGCAGGAGACCGTCGACAGACGGGTCCACCTCGTGGGGTCCGGCCCGACGGCCGCCCGGACGCTCGAACGCCTCGTCGGTACCGATGCGAGGGTGACCGTCGGACCGGTCGCACCGGGTGACGCCCTGGCCGAGGCGGCTCGTCTCCTGGACGTACCCGTCGAGCACAGGGCCCCACAGGAACCGGCCGACGCGGCGTCACTGACCGATGCTCGGGCCCGTATGGACCGTGCAGACGTCGTCATCGTCGCCGCCCCGGCGCTCGCGGTGGGCGACTCGGGACTGTTCGACGCGCTGATGGATTGCGACCCGCTGGTGGTCGTCGACGACGAAGACCGGTGGGACGACCACGTGCCGCCAGCGTCCACCGACCGTGCGGCCGACCTCCGGCGACACGGTGTGCGCGCGGACCCCGGCGAGGTCGTCGAGGCGGTCGCCCGGGTACGACGACGCGTCGAGGCGGCTGACGACTAGGCTGGCAAACGTTCAAGGGCCGACCGTGTGAATCGAAGACGATGCATGGCCGCCCGCTCCTCGCCTTCGCGCTGGTGCTCTCGCTGGTCCTCGCAGGTTGTGGCGACGTGGCCGACGTCGGAACGACTCGCGACCCGTTCACGGTCGAACCCACCACCGAACCGGTGACACGCGAGGTAGCGACCGTCGACTTCTCCCCGAACCCCGAGACGAACCGATACGGTGACGCGGTCGTCTTCCTGAACTCACAGGGTGAGCGCCTCTCGAACACGAGTTACCACGTCGACTACGAGTACGAACTGCGCACCGCCAACGGGAGAATCATTCGTCACATCGTCACGTCCGGAACGTACGCACGGAACGAGAGCAGGTTCGTCGCCCGCCAGACGGTGACCGGCGAACTGAGCTACTCGAACCGGACGATTCTGTACTACGGAAACGGGACGCACCTCTTCCGTGGGATGACCCCACCGAACCAGACCGCAACCGAGAACGTCAGCGTCGACGTCGTCCGAAGTGGAGACGGGACGTCCGTCACACCCGCGGAGATACCGGTGTTTCGCGGGCAACGGTCGGACTTCCTCTACACCGCCTTCTCGGCCATGAACGTCACGAGCGTCGAGGAACTGGACCGGCCCGTGGCTGGGTTCGACGAGCAACTGTTCCGGTTCCAGGGGGACAGTGTCGACGACGCCGACCTGCTCACCGAGGCCTTTGTACAGCCGTCGAACCAGGGGAACGCGACCGTAGAGACCGCATCCCTCGACGCCATCGTCTCCCGAACCGGGTTCGTCCTCGAGTTCACACTCCGGGCAGTGATCCAGACCGACGAGGGAGAGACGGTGGTCGTGACCCAGCGCCTCGGGTACCACGACGTCGGCACGGCGACCGTCTCGACCCCCGACTGGATTGGTGCGAACGCGTCGGCGTCCCTGACGGCTAGCTGAACTCATCGGCCGTAGCGGACGACGAGTCCCGGGCCCCGCCGTTGGCCAGACTTCCGCCTTCGTGCCAGGGATAGCCCTCTTCGTGACCCCGCTGTTTTCACGACGCGCACGCGTGACCCCTGCCATCGAGTTCATCGACCAGGCGTGGAGTCCGGTGACGTCGAGTTCACCGGCCGCGGTGTCCGACCAGGCGGAGCGACGCCACGGACGTCGCGGCGCCGGCAGTGTCGACCGGCAGCAAGCGTCCCCCGAGGTAGCTCCCAGAGCGTTCAGATTCGGTAATCACGTGGTCGGTGAGGCGTGGTCGAGAGGCCCCAATTTGATATAGCGATATGCAGTTTACGAGTCGCGAATCGGCCACCACATCTAATTAGATATATTACACTTCCGCGCGCAGGATCGCGTTACAGCGGCTCAGAGGAGGCGATAGACGTTCGCTTCGTACACCTCGCGGACCTGGTCGCCCCAGTTGTGCGTGTAGGTGTCGATGATGTCGCTGGCGACGTCGCCCCTGAGGTACTTGACGACGCCACGGTCACCCGTCCGGTCCCGGAGGTGCGTCGTGAAGAAGTGCCGGAAGTAGTGGGGAGTGACGTTCTCCGTTGCGCCGCCCCCTGTCCGGTACCACCCGTGGGCGCGTGCGTGGCGCTCGACTATCGACCTGACCGCCTGCGTCGTGATTCGACTGCCCCAGTCCCCGCTCGTCGTGACGAAGAGCGGTTCTGCGGGAGACCGAACGTCCGGTCGAATCGCCAGCCAGCGCTTGAGTACCCGACCCAGCTCGTCGTCGACCGGTACGACCGTCGCTCGCTTTCGCTTGTTCGACGCCTTCCGTTCCTCGCCGTTGTACGCGTCTCCACGGGCCGGGTCGGCCGCCACGTACAGCGAATCCGGGCGGCCATCTAGCTGTACGCGACCACCGAGTTCGTACGTCTCCGCCAGTTCCGGGTCCTGGAGTGCGAGGTCCCTGAGGTCGAGGTTACACAGTTCCCCCACCCGAACCCCAGTCTTCAGCAGCGTTACCAGCAGTGCGCGTTCGAGTGGATGCGTTACGGACTCGACGAACGAGCGCATCGCGTCGACGCCGATCTCCCGTCGCGTCGGGTCCTTGTCGATGGTCTCGTCCATCTCCTCGACGACCAGCGCCATCGGGTTGGCGTCGAACTCGCCGACCTGGGTCATGTAGGCGTAGAATCGGTGGACGTAGGATGCGTACGAGGCGACGGTGCTGGGGGCGTGCTCGCCTCGTAACGAGTGAACCCAGGCCATGCACTCCCTGCGACCGGCGTCAGGGGGCGTGACGGACCGACCGGTCGGGCCCCGTTCCTCGTCGTCGAGGAACGCCTCGAACCGTCTCAGGACCCGTTCGTAGGCCTCTCGTGTGCGTTCAGCCTTCCCGTGGTACTCCTGGTCCTCCAGGAAGTATCCGATAGAGTCCGGCATCTCAGGGCTCCTCGACGAGTACGTACCCGCCGTCTCGGCCGCTGTACCTGAGGATGCCGTCGGTCTGCAAGGTACTCAGGGCCTCGTCGAGGCGGGCTTCCACGTCGTCGGTCACGGCCGCGAGCACGTCGTCCCACGTCATCGGTCCGTCGTTCTCGTCGAGGATGGCGACGACGGTATCGGTCAGGTCGTCGGTCGACTCGGCCGACTTCGACTCCGAGAGAGTCGATTCGGTGTCAGAATCGGACGACGCTGCGAGGTCGAACGACCGGCGACCGGCCTGGACCATCGTCCGGACGAACTCGCTCTGGCTCATGTCCAGTTCCTCGGCCTCCTCGACCCAATCCTCCTTCTGGTAGGCCGGGACGTAGGTCCTGACAACTGACCGACTCGTGTCTCGTTCACTCACGGTGACCACCCGGTCGTCGATGGCGAGGACCCCGATTCTGCAGGGCCATCTTCCCCGGTCGTACCCCCGGGGTTACGGCTCCAGAAAGGGGTTCGTCGACCCTTCCTGATAGAGGCAAGGGTTGCCCATTCCGGCCCGAACCGTGCTCCAGGGTCGTTCGGTCCCTCGGGATGACAGGTCGTGAGCGATCTCCACCAGGTAAGATTCGATTACGTGACATCGGGTCGTACGTCGACCGTCTCACGGGTCACTAATCAATCTATCCCCATGAGCAGGGATAAGGACTCTTATCTCACGCAGTAGAGCCACAGATGGCTGCTTGAGTGGCCCCATATTCATCGAATAGTCATATGTGGGGATACAATCACGGATAACCCTTGTCCGAATCGTGGGTATAGATTCATGGATTAGATTGTGACGGGTCGGCGTGCCGGTTCGGCCGACTCCTGGCTCTCTGAACGTGGTACGTTCGGACCGATCGATGCGGACCGACGAGTCGGCCTCTCGTTCGACGAGGACGTATTCGCGGACGGACTCGTGACCGAGCACCGGTCGAGCGACTAACCTCTGTGCTCGGAGCGGAGGCAATGAAGAGGTTCTAGCGCCTCTGGCCCCTCTACCCGCCGGTTATGTACAGTTCGGTCGTCTGACCCGTGCGGCCGTAAATCGTATGTCGCTATATCGTTCGCCCGGTTCGTCCCGGGGACCACCAGGGGAACGAACCGTCGGACGGAACGGGTCGGGGCGAACGGACTCCACCCGTGTGAACTCCGGGGGTGTGGTCCGCACCAGGGGTGTCGGCGGTCCGGTTCTCGCACTCGCCGAGTTCGCGGACGGGATGGTCGTGGTGCGTGAACGTGACCTCACCATCGTCGAGGTGACCACCGGGACGGTGGACCACGACGTTCTGATTTCGACCACGACGTTCACATTCGTCAAACTACCGGTCGGTCACTGCCGACCCCCGGAGGGTACTGGTTGGGCGTTCGACGAGCGTCCGGTGCGTGCTCGCGGTCCACAGCGAGAGGTGGCCCGTGGCCGGGACGTTCGTCTGCTACCGGCGTCGGACTCAGTGGCCACCGTCGGTCACGACGACGCCGAAATCAGCGAGGTCGTTGCCGACGACGCAGTGACGAACACTCCGGACCCCACTGGCTCTGGTTCGACCGACCCGTTCCAGTTCGACCGGCCCGAGTCGACGACCGTGCCGGTCGCGGACGAGCGAGAACTGTGTAGGCCGGGGTGTTCGATGGAGGTTCGGTTATGTTTGCCGTAAAATAGTAAGGAAAACGAGTCTGCCCGAACGGCGAATTCGACGTCAGACGGACCGCAGACTCCCGGTAGCGGAACCGAGTCTCTAACTGAGCCGCCATCCGACCGCACATTACCACCAGTTATGAACTCATGTGAACGATAATCTGCCTTTTTATATCCACTCCACGACCCGTGGAACATGCGAAGGGATATCGGGACGGTAACTGGTACGATGCAGACAGGGAACGAACAGGGGACGGAGTCAGTGGAGCTATCCACGCAGGTCATCGAAGAAGTGGCCCAGGCGAGAGGGGTAGACCCGCTCTCCCTCGACCCCATCATCGATTCGGTCGATCCGGATGCCCTCGACCGAATCTTCGAGAGTCCGAACCGGGGATTGCAACTGACCTTCGAGTACGAAGGATACACGGTGACCGTGAAGGGCGACCGACAGATCGACCTCGCTGAATAGACGCGCCATCCCTTCTGTGGAGATATCGACAGGAATCAGCGGCCGCACTGGCCGTCCTTCCGCCGTTCGGTCGGCTAGAGTCGGGTCCGGAACGCGTGTCGATTCGTATCGGAGACTGTCGGGGCGGTCTCCCGGCCAGAAGGCGGTAGGGAGTGGGGTGCCTTTCACAGCGTAGTCAGCGAACCCAGCGAGGGGTACGTTGTAGTGGTGGTGGTGGTGGTGGTGGTGGTGGACTGTGGCATCCCTACCGCGTCCGTAGTCTCGGACGGACCGCACATTGTTACCTGCAACTTTGTCGAGAAGTGCGTTTCTACGAAGGCGCGATTCGTCGATGCAGAGCTGTCGTGACACACGGGACGACGGGTGAGCGTCACGGGGAGGACTCGTCGGCGACCAGGAGTGGCGAATACGGTGGGGAACAGGAGACAGGGTGGCTGAATCGGGTACGAGACCGACGC
Source organism: Haloarchaeobius marinus (assembly GCF_051207415.1). Lineage (NCBI taxonomy): Archaea > Methanobacteriati > Methanobacteriota > Halobacteria > Halobacteriales > Halorubellaceae > Haloarchaeobius > Haloarchaeobius marinus. The sequence goes on from NZ_JBPKGD010000007.1 coordinate 55,351, forward strand.
GTACGGTCCCGGCTTCCCGTCGCCAATCACTCGGTGGACTCGCCGGGAGGGACTTCGTCGATGCCCCAGGAGAACCGGTTCACTGTGTTCTGCGAGTTCGACGGTGGTCCGGCCAGCCCCACAGCCGACGTCGAGGACGCGTGCACCGAAGCGCGTGAAGTACCGGTCGAAGATGTCGCGCTCGGGTTCGAACAGCCCGTCGGTCGCCGCGTGCTCCCAGTACGTCTCGATGGCGTCCTCGCTGGAGAACGTGGCTACAACTTCGAGTTTCCCCCGGGGCGGAGGACTGGGCATGCCCTCTGGAACCAGCGAGAATCCTTAGTTACTGCACCAGTTTGTAGCTGAGCCGCCGGCAGTCGAGTCGAGGGGACTCGACCGGTCGACGAGTCCGACACACGTCCGGTCAGGTCACCGTTCTTGCCCCCTTCAGGGGTTGGAGACGGTAGGGGTGGGATTCGAACCGCACGAGACCTCCGAACGGAGGTCCCCGCCGCTACAGCAGGAGCGCGCTGCGGATGCGACGGTGCCCTTGCCACCGAGCAACCCTACCACGTACGTGACGTGGTGGGCGGAGCACATTGTTATCCAGCAACCGGCGACGGGGCAGACGCTTGTTTCGAAGGTAAGCCGACGTTTCAACCCGACCCGTTCAGCCCATCGGGTTTCAACCCGACCCGTTCAGCCCATCGGGATTCACCGGACGGCGAGTTCCGTTTCGAGGTCCGCATCGGCGAACAGCCCCTTGGCCGCCTCGGAACTGTCGGTCGATTCCGCGACGTTCTCCATGAGGACCGTCTCGCTGGGGAACAGCCTCGTCCCGAGTTCGAGGCCGTGGTCGCGGGCCGTCGACCCCGTCATGGTGAGGTAGACGCCGACGCCCGTGTCGGCGATGGCAGCCTCCTCCTCGCGGCCCTCGTCCGGGTACGCGAACTCGATACCCTCGGTCACGTCGGTGCCGAGGACGGCCTCGACGAGGCGTTCGTACCGCGGGGAGATGCAGAGGTCGCCCTCGTACGCCGCGAGGAACGACCGCGTCGCACCGTCGGCACGGTAGGAGTCGAGGACCTGGGGCGTCGCCATCAGCGTGTGGTAGACGGTGTCTCCGAGGCCCGTGACGACCCGGACGTCCGTATCGTGGGGGTCGATGCGGGCGTTCACGTCCGCGATGGTGTCGAGGGGGTCCGGGCGGAGGGCGACGACCTCCTCGAGCACGAGGTCGGCGCTGTCGAACCCGAGTGCGAACGAGTGCGTCCGGAGCGCCCGGAACGGTTCCTCTCGCCCGACGAGCTGGAGCCTGTGGTCCCCCGCGTCGATGGTCACGCTGTCGAAGACGATTCGACGCGGAACGCCGTCGCGGTCGTCGCGCAGCAGGGTGAACTCCGGACGATGGGGCCGTGAGAGGTCGCTGTAGTCCGCGAGTCGCTCGTAGACGTCCCGCGGGTCGTCGGTCGCACCCTTCGTGATCGACTTCTCGTAGCGGAGCGTCGAGATGATGGACTCGGCGACGTCGGTCGCGCCGGCACGCTCTGCCACGCGCTGGAGGACTGCCTCCAGCGGACGTCCCTTCCGTGGGACGGCGACGGCGATTGTGTCGGCCATTTCGATGACGAACGGGGTCCGGGGAGAAAACAGGTTCGTTCTCAGTTGAACATCGAGCCCAGCTGGTCGCGCCACGACTGGATCTCCGTGACCTCCTCGTCGATGTCGTCGACGCGGGACTCCAGTTCGTCGACGTCGTCCTGCGTCTCGTCGAGGCTCTCGTTCAGGTCCGTGAGGTCGTCGTCGTGGTCGTCGACGGTCTCCGACAGGTCGGTAAGTTCGTCGCGGAGGTTGTCGACCTCCGCCTCGTAGTCCTCGATGAGTTGCTGGGCGGTGCCCTTGTCGTCGAGGAACTCCGTGAGGGCCTCAGAGTAGGCGGCGACCTCCTCGACGCGGGACTGGAGGTGCTCGACCTTCGCCACCTCCACGCCGGACGGTTCCAGGTCGAGTTCCGCACGGAGCGCCGCCAGGTCGTCCTCGTCGGCGGTCCCCTCGCGGAGTTCCTCGGCGAGAGCGGCCGCGACGCTCTCGACGGGGGCCGCCATCGCCTCGTCGGCCGACGCGTCGTCGTCGTCCGTCGCTGCGCCAGAATCGGATTCGGCGTCCGTGGTCTCCTCGTCGTCATCGGGTTTCGAGGCGGCGCCGTCGTCGGCCTCCGCCTCGTCCTCGATGGCGCTTTCGAGGTCGAGTTCGATCTCGGGTTCCTCTGCCTCGTCGTCTTCGTCGGCGGCGGCGTCCTCGGCCTCGACCTGCTCCTCCGCCGCATCGAGGTCGAGTTCGATCTCGGGTTCCTCCGCATCGTCGTCTTCGTCGTCTTCGTCGGCGGCGGCGTCCTCGGCGTCCGAATCGCCGTCGATGCCGAGGTCGAGGTCGATGGACCCGACGTCGTCGGAGTCAGTCTCGTCCTCCTCTTCTTCCTCGTCGAGGCCCGGCATGTCGCCCTCGCCGGAGAGCATGTCCTTGACGACCTGGTTGGAGTCGTTGACGACGATGTCGTCGATGGTGTTGTCGTCCTCGACTTCGGACCGGTCCGCGTCGCCGGCCTCGTCGTCGTCCCCGACCTCCGTGACCTGGGGTTCGGACAGGAACGCGGTGGCCTCGCTCTCGTCGTCGATGCGGATGCCGTACACCGTCGTCACTGTTTCACCGGGTTCGAGGGTCCGTTCGTACTCGACGTGATGGTCCTGGAAGGCGGTCCAGTTGTCGCTGTCGAAGTCCGGATGGAACCCGACGCCGTCCATCGGGAACTCCTCGGGGATGTCCTCGCGGAGTCGGACCGTGACCGGTTCGTCGTGGTCCGAACTGACGACGAACTGGATCGCGGGAACCGGGAACTCGTCGGCCTCGAACGACTTCTCCACCGAGATGCCGTCGTCGGCGACTGCGATTGTAGTGTCCTGGTCGACCTCGGTACTCATACCGTTACGTACCCCCACTGGGACCATAAAGGAAACGGGCGCTTACCGCCAGCCGCCACCAACCCGTGTCGGTAAATATATGAATACTGGAGCTGCTGTCGCGTGGCCCGCCGCCGATTCGGCTGGCCGACCCGCATCTGCTGGCCGGGTGTCGTCGATGCATAAACGCTTAGGATGACTGCCCCCGCACGACCGGACATGACAGTGAGCGACTGGGGAGACTGGTTGCCCCGTGCGGTCGAAGACGCGACCCCCGACGGCATCGCCCTCTGGTACCTCGGCTGTAACGGCTTCGTACTGAAGGCCAGCGACGGAACGACGCTGTTCGTCGACCCGTACGTCGGCCTCGGCGACCCCCCGCGGACCGTCCGGATGATACCCGTCCCGTTCGACCCGGCCGACGTGACCGAGGCAGACGCCGTGTTCGCCACGCACGAGCACACCGACCACGTCCACGGGCCGAGTCAGGCACCCATCCTCGCGAAGACTGGCGCGTCGCTCTACGCCCCTGACGACAGCCTCTCGGTCGCACGCGACGACGAGAACTGGCCGGCGAACTACGACGTGAGCGACGACCAGTTCCACGAGGTGAGTGAGGGCGCCACGGTCTCGGTCGGCGGGTTCACCGTCCACGTCGAGGCCGCTCACGACCCCGACGCGACCCACCCGGTCAGCTACGTGTTCGAACACGACGGCAGGACCGTCTTCCACGGCGGCGACACTAAGCCCAGCGACACGTTCGCAGCCCTCGGCGACCGGTACGACGTCGACCTGGGTATCCTCGCGTTCGGGACCGTCGGGACCATCCCGGACAAGGAGACGCGCGAACCGGTCCGGACGAAGTGGTACAACGACGAGAACCAGGTGATAGAGGCAGCGAACGACCTCCAGTTAGACCGCCTGCTCCCGAGTCACTGGGACATGTGGAAGGGGTTGACCGGCGACCCGACTGCGCTGCACGACCACGCACGGAGCTTCGAGTTCCCCCGCCGACTGGAGATCGTCGAGATCGGCGACCGGGTCGACGTGTAGGGCCACGTCTACTTCCGTTCGGGGAGTACGAACGCATTTGTACCAGCCGTCCTTCCGGCCGTGTATGGATCTGCTGTCGACCAGCATCGCGGTCTTCGTTCTCGCGGTTCTGGCCGGGTCGCTCGGGGTGGTCGCGTGGATCGACCGACCCGGTGGTGCGTGGGGGGAGCGCCTCCGGTCACGGCTGGTGATGGGACTCCCGCTGGGGACGTTCGTCGTCGTGGGGTTCGTCCTCGCGGTCTACCTCTTCGTACAGGGCGGGTGGCAGCACTGGGACCGCCCCACGACGCTCCCATTCCGTGCCTGGTCGTACCTCTACCCGACCGGTATCCTGACGGCGGGGTTCTCACACGCCGGACCGCGACATCTGACGGGGAACCTCATCGGAACGCTGGTTCTCAGCCCCATCGCGGAGTACGCGTGGGGACACTTCCCCCGGAAGCGCGGGTCGGCCTCGTTCTCCTCGTGGCGGACGAACCCGTGGGTCCGCGCGCTCGTCATCTATCCGGCGGCGGTCGTACTCCTCGGGTTCGTGACGGCTGCGTTCTCCATCGGGGCGGTCATCGGATTCTCCGGCGTCGTCTTCGCCTTCGCCGGGTTCGCGCTCGTCCGGTACCCGATGACGACGGTCGTCGCAGTCCTCGGCGGACAGCGCTTTCTCAGCCTGCTGTACAACGCGCTCCAGCAACCCATCCTCGAGGCGAGTGCCACGCCGAGTCCGCCGTCCCCGCCCTGGTGGGCCGGCATCGCCATCCAGGGCCACGCACTCGGTCTGTTCCTCGGCTTCCTGCTGGGGGTCGCGGTGTTCTACCGGCGGGACGACCGTCCGAGCGCGCTCAGGGTCTGGCTCGCCGTCCTCTTCTTCGCCGTCGCGAAGAACCTATGGGCGGTCTACTGGTACGCCGGGAACGACGAGTTCGTCCTCTTTCGCGGGTTCGGCGTCGTATTGGTGGTCTCGCTCGCCGTGGTCGTCGCGCTCGCCCTCGACGTCCGAGAGCGGGACTTCGAGTCGTTCACCGTCAGGACGGCCGCCGTGGCGATACTCGTCTTCGTCGCCGCGGTGACGACGGGCCCGGCTGTCTACGCCAACCTCACGACGGTCTCCGACGCGTCGGTCCCCGGAGACGAGACCGTCGAGGTCGCCGGGTACCAGGTCACCTACGCCGAGAACGTCCGGAACGAACTCATCCCCGTCGTCGGCGTCGACGCCTTCGGACAGAGTACCGACGTGAGTTCGTCGGGCGTCATCGTCGTCAACCAGGACCGGAGCATCTGGTACGAGGTGGTCTCGAAGGGCCGACTCGCCTACAGTGGCCACTCGACGGTTCGCGTCGGTGGCATCGGCTGGCGTGAGTCCGTCGGGGTGGCACGCGACGGCTGGTCGGCCGTCGGCGGCGGGACGGCCTACCGGGTGTTCCTCAGGCCCCCCGACGGCGCGTGGACGCTCGCCCACGAGAGCCACGGTGCGACGGCCGAACCTCTCATCGCGGGCAAGAGCGTCACCGTCCAGTCGGACGGCCGTGGCCCGTACCAGCTGGTCGTCACCGAGAACGGCGACAGAACTGCGCGCGGGCCGGTCCCGCAGGGGAACGGGTCGGTCAGCATCGGCGGCATCGAGTTCGTCAGGGAGCAACGCGCCGACTCCGGCGACCGCATCTACGCCGTCTTCGGCGAGACGCGCGTTCGAGTGTTCGTCAGGGAGACGTACCAGTAGTCCCGTCCCACGCGACCCTGAACACCTCGGCGTCGACCGTCTTCGTCTCCTCGTCGTGGAAGGGGAACTGACGGTCGAGGTCGAGTTCCGCGGCGAACGCGTGGGTGACCTCGCCACCGTTGTCCGCGACGAACGACTCGACGAACTCCCGGCTTCCCTCGTTGTGAACCGAATAGGAAACGTCCGCGATCGTCGCGGCCGCGTCGAGGAAGGCGCGGTCGGCGTGGACGTTACCGTCCTGAGCCCCGAACGGTGGGTTCATCAGGACGGTCGTCGGCCCGGTCGGGCACAGGGGCGGGCGCGTCGCGTCGCCACAGCACCAGTCGATGGTCGTGTGCGCCGCGACGCGCCGTTCGTTCGCGCGAGCCGTCTCCAGGGCCGTCCGGTCGACGTCGACGCCCACGACGCGGCGTGCGCCCCTGAGCGCCGCCCCGAGTGCGAGCATCCCCGTTCCAGTCCCGAGGTCGACGACGGTCCGGTCGGCCACGTCGCCCTGCGTGTCGGCGACGTGGACGATGGAGGCCGCTATCTCCGGTGGTGTCGAGTACTGCTCTAGCTGGACGCTCGGAGAGTCGAAACCGGCGACGACACCGAGTTGCTGTGCCAGCGCGCGCCGTGTACTCATCGAAGACGAATCAGTCGTCGAGGCTAATGGGTCCGTCGAGTTCGAAGGCGACGCCCTCCCGACTGGCGCGCTCGGCACAGGCAGAGAGTGCCGGTTCGACCTTGGACTCGTTCGCGACGGCGTCACAGGTGACCGACACCGTCCCGACACCGAGGAACGCTGCGGCGCGGACGTAGTCCCGGATTCGGTCGACCTCCCGCTGGGTCGCGAGCGAGCAGTCCGCCTCGAAACGGGCCTGAACCGCCAGCACCGACGGGATGTAGCCCGCTTCGGTCAGTTCTCGCTTGAGGTCGCGCAGGTACCCGGGCGCCGTCGAGTCGAGCGCCTCGGCGTCGAGGCCCACCGGCTGGACGTCCTCTGGTCGACAGTGGCTGATCGTCCGTTCGACGTTCGGTGACGGGGTCGCGCTCATACTGGCCCATACATGAAGCGCATCCAAAAAACTTTGTAAATGCTCAGTAGTAATTTCACGCTCGTTGCAGACCGACAGCGCTAGCATTCATCGGTACTTGCCATGATACGATGGAACACGCTTATTATTCCGTACGTAGACTTGCCTGTATGAAAGAGTGCCCACGGTGTGAATCCTCGCTCAGCGAGTACGGTCTGGGCGACGTGGAAGCGTACGGGTGTGACTCGTGCGGGTGGGTCGGCGTTCCGGTCGACCACCAGAGCGAACCCGAGCAACTCGAGTCCTGGCAGGATGCCATCAGCCGGTTCGAGGAGAAGTTCTCGAGGGACGAACTCGACGAACACGCAGCCCAGCTCGCGACGGCGCTGGACGGCACCGACGCGGACCCCGGCCACACCGACGTGCCGGGGACCGACGACGACGTCGAATCTGAGGCCGAGACCGGGGACGACGACCCGTCCACGGAAGTGGCCGAAGACACCACGCCCGACGCCGACGGGGAGGACTGCGCCGACGACGCCGATGCGGATTCCGGTGAGACCGACACTGACGGTTCCGACACCGAAGACGCATCCGAAGACGCCGATGCACCCGAGGTCGAAGACGTCGACGCACCCGAGGTCGAAGACGTCGACGCACCCGAGGTCGAAGACGCCGACGCAACCGAGGTCGAAGACGCCGACGCAACCGAGGTCGAAGACGCCGACGCAACCGAAGTCGATGAAGTCGACGCACCAGACGTCACCGACCGCGACGGCGACGACGCCGACGCGTCCGAGGTCGAGGTCGCGACGAGAGGCACCGACGGGTAAGCGACTGTAGCCTGATTCTGTCACCGCGGGCACCGGTGCAGTCCCGTGTCGCACGACTGGCCGTCGGGACCATCGTTCGTGCGATACGGGCGACGCGCGAAAGAACTGAGTCGAGTCGACGACTTACTCGTCTGCGGTCGGCGCTTCGGCCTCTGCTTCCTGCTGGGTCTCGTCGACGTCCTCGTCGGAGCGTGCGGCGACGAGCGAACCGCGTGCGACGCTGTAGAGGGGTTCGCTGGCGTGGCTGACGCCACTGATGGAGAACGGGATGTTGGCGTCCTCGAGGTGGTCGCGGAACAGCGCCTCGAAGCCGCTCGGACTGGAGGTGCCGCCGGTGACGACGACCGGGACGTCCAGGCCTTCTTCGACGTCTTCCTCGTCGACCTCGCGGACGACGTTCTCGATGACGTAGTCGAGCAGGTTCTCGTAGTAGATCGAGAGCGCACCCTCGACGCCGCCGACGTCGGTCGTGAAGTCGAGTTCGAAGTCGTTCTCCTTGATGGACGTGACCTTGTCGACCGGGGTGCCGGTCGCCTGCGCGGCCTGCTCGTCCACCCAGTCGCCACCGCGGGCGACGGAGAACTTCATGACGGGGACGGCGTAGTACGCGAGACAGACGTTGGTCATACCCGCACCGAAACTGATACCCAGGCCCGTGAAGTTGTTGTCCGCCAGTTCGGAGTAGATGACGGACATCCCCTCGTTGATCGGTTCCGCGTCGTAGCCCATGTTACCCAGGAAGCTCTCGATGGTCTTCTGGTGGTAGAGCGTCGACAGTTCGGAGTCGATGGGGTCGGCCGGGACCGAGAAGTAGAGCTTCTCGCCCGGGTAGTTCGGTTCGCCGACGACCTGTTCGATGATGAGCTTCATCATCGGAATCGCGGACTTCTCCGAGGAGGAGAGGATGCCGTGCTTCATCGGCCGTCGCGTCTCCTTGTTGAAGATGTTCGCGAAGTTCAGGGCGTCGTCGCCGACGACGTAGACCTTGTCGTCCTTCCGGATGTGGAGCACTTCCGAGCGAGACAGCATCTGCTCGGCCATGTCGGAGTACTCTATCTCCACGAAGGAGTTCCGCTGCTGTACGAACACTGTGTCGTTCCCATCCTGTTGGGCCGACAGTATGTTCATCGTCCCAACGTCCAGGCCTTTAGCCATATTTGCCCAAAAGGGCCCAACGAATAATAAAACTACGTGAAATTATTTCATCAGTAAATAATTATAAATAAATAGTAAACTACAACAGGACTAGAATCGGTTCACGACAATAGTAGAATCGACTCAGCTGAGGCCCAGGGCGCTCTTGACCCGGGCGAAGAACCCGCCACCGGCGGCCGAAGCGATGCTCGACGACTCCTCGGCCTTGCGCTGCTCCTCTCGCTCGCGACGTTCCCGAAGCTCCTTCAGTTTCTGCGTCTGGTCGTCGACGGTGGTGTTCGAGGTGGCGGTCTTCGCCTCGCCGCCCTTCATCGCCTTGAGGTTCTGAATCTGGGAGTCGACGCCCTTCGACCGGGTGACGTTCGCGGTCTGCTGGCTGAACGCGGACGTGTCCATCTCCTCGTCGACGTCGAACTGCAGTCGGCGGTTCTCGCTCTTCTCGACGCCGCCCCATGACAGGTCGACGTCCGCCATCGCGCTGTCGATGTCGGCCTGTATCTCCGCCTCGCTGTAGGACTCCGTCTCCTCGGAGTCGTCCTCCGTCACCGGCTGGATGTCGGCCGGGCCGGGTTTGCGGTAGCGTTCCAGCTGGTCCGCGACCAGTGCAGCGCCCGTGGACCCGACGACGAGGACGAGACCGAGCGCGTAGAGGCTGATGACGCCGAGCGTGGCGCCGACGCCGTACTCGTTCCACTGGTCGGGATAGACCGAGACGAACCAGACGACGGCGAGCACGTCGACGCCTGCACCCATCATGGACGCGTAGACGGCCCGGCGTTCGACCGGTAGCAGGACGACGATGCCGGTGATGGTCGACGGGAGCGAGAGCATCCCGAGCGCGTAGGCGATGCGGGTCCAGTTCCAGAACGGGTCGCTCCCCGTCTCGAAACTGGTGAAGCTGACGTACGTCAACAGGAGCGCGACGACGCCGACGACGATACCGCTGAAGAACAGACCGAAGCCGAGGTAGACGTCCGTCTCTTCTTCCGGTTCGCCGATGTATCGTTGATACAGGTTGTACAGTGGATTGTCCGGCGGTGCCTCACCCTCCGCCGAATCCTGTGTTTCCTCGTCTGGCATTGACGCCCCATACAGCGTCATCTCACATGACTGTTTGGTTGACCCGCATCAAACCAGAAAAAAGCGGCTGACGCGATGGACTCAGTCCTTCCGCTTGACGACGTCCCCGAGCGTCGTCTCCGTGGACGAACCCGAACTCCAGTCTCCGTCCTCCTCGCTTGCACTTCCCATGTCGAGGTTGATTCCGAGGAACTTCTCGAGTTTTGACTGGACGCGGTCGCTCGGAAGCGTCTCGCCACGTTCGAGTTTGCGGATGAGACTCGCCTTCTCGTTGAGTTCGTTCGCGAGGTCGGACTGGCTCAGCCCGCGTTCCTCCCGAGCGCGTCGGATGCGCTGGTCGTAGTCCTGTGCCAGTTCGTCCATGTCGTCGAACATGTCGGAGCGACGCCGGGTGGAACTCGACCCGCCCGACCCGCTGGACCCACCGGACTGACCGCTGGACGCCGAAGAACCCGAACTGCTCGTCGAGTACTTCGTGGAGGTGCTGGAACTCTGCTGGGTCTTCACCTCGGTCCCGAAGTCGGCGCAGTTGTCGCAGACGTCGAGTTCCGCGCCCTCGACTTTGATGGTCTTCGGCGACCCCGTCTCGGCACCACACATCTCACACTGAACCATGCACGACCCTTCGCCGCGAGCGTTGATAAAAGGTACGACGGTCGAGCGGGGCGAAATCGATAGCCGCCTCGTCAGTCGAGGGCCTCCCAGATCTCCAGGAACCGCTGGAGCGCCGTGACGTGTCCGACGACGGCGAAGAAGACGAGGAGCCAGCCGACGACGGTCAGGCCGAACAGCGTCCCAGAGACGACAGCGGCCAGGAGGCCGACGAGTCCCGAGAGTGCGAGTCGGTCCGCACGGCCCAGCATCCCCGCGTAGACTCGGCCGACGCCCACGGCCTGTGCCTGCGTGCCGAGGTAGGACGTCATCAGGACGCCGGTGACCGCCGCCAGTCCGAGGTCGTAGCGGCCGACCCCGGCGGCGAACCCGGCGATGATGACGAGGTCCGCGTACCGGTCGAGGACGTGGTCCAGCACGTCACCGGCCTCGCTGGCGACGTCCTGTGCGCGTGCGAGCGCGCCGTCGACGACGTCCAGCCAGCCGTTCAGACCCACGCAGACCGCTCCCAGGACGTACCAGAGCGCCTGGCCACCGACCGGTGGGTCTATCGCCGGGCCACCGAGTGCGAACGCACCGCCGGCCGCGACAGCCAGCAGGAAGGCGACGAGGCTGACGCCGTTCGGGGAGAGGCCGGCGGCGTCGGCGAGTCGGACCCATGGGTCGAGCAACGACTGGATTCGGGGGCGGAGTTGGTCGAGTGTCATAGGTAGTCGAGGTAGTTCACGTCACCGGCACTCGGTTCGCGGTCACCGGCGACGACGGCCCGTATCTCGGTCGCCACCGCCTCCGGCGTGCGGTCGGTCGTCTCGACCTCGTAGACGGCCGCCAGTCCGTGAGCGTCGACGGCCTCCGAGAGGATCACGTCGAGCGCCTCGCTCTCGGCGTTCTCGGCAGCCTTCGCGGCGGACTCGCCGCGGTCGCGGAGGCGGCTTTCGAGCGTCTGTGGCGCACACCGCAGGACGACGACGCGGTCCACGTCGAGGTGGTGCGAGAGGTGTGAGTCGAGGACGAGTACGGCTTCTTCGTCGTCCAGAGCCGCCTCGTACTCGTCGACCCACTCGGCGACGGCGTCGAGGTCCGCGACGACACTGTCGCGTTCCTCGTCGACCGAGTCGTACAGTCCCTCGGTCTCGACGACCCGGTTGAGGTGGACCACGTCGACGCCGGAGTCGGCGGCGAGCAGGTCCGTGGCGGTCGACTTGCCGGTCCCGGGCGTGCCGGTCACGGCGACCCTCACGCAGCGAGCACCTCGTTCAGCGTCGCGACCGCTTCGCGGGTCTGGGCCTCGGTCCCGCAGGTCACCCGGACGCAGTTCGGCAACCCGAAACTCGTGCAGTCCCGGACGATGACGCCCGCACGTTGCATCTCGTCGGCGACGGCCGACGCGCCGTCGGGACCGCGTGCCTCCGAGACGTCCACGAGGACGAAGTTGCCTTCGGACGGCAGGACAGGCGCCGCTATCTCGTCCCGCATGTACCTGCGTGCCCAGCGCGCCATCTCCACGGAGCGTTCGACGTGTTCGTCGTCCGAGAGCGCCGCGATTCCGGCGCGACAGGCGAGTTCGCTGGCGGCGAACGGCGTGTTCACCCGGGCGTAGGCGTCCGCCCAGTCCAGTGGAACCAGCGCGTAACCGAGTCGGACGCCGGCGAGTCCGTACGCCTTCGAGAACGTCCGCAGGACGGCCACGTCGTCGCGGTCGGCCAGCAGACCACGGGCGCTGTCGACGTCGGCGTACTCGCCGTAGGCCTCGTCGACGACGACGAGCGTCTCCTCGTCGGTCTCGTCGGCGACGGTCTCGACCGCCTCCAGCGTGAACGTGCCGCCGGTCGGGTTGTGCGGGCTGGTGAGGTAGACGACGCGTTCCCCGTCGTAGTCCGAGAGCACGGCCTCGGCGGTGAGCGCCAGGTCGGGCGCGTCGAGGGTGTACTCGTTCACCTCGCCGTGGTGGAACCGCGCGCTCATGCCGTAGTAGGCGAAGCCGGGGTCCGGGACGAGCACGGTGTCGCCGGGGTCGAGCATCGCGCGTGCGAGGTAATCGAGCGCCCCGTCCCCACCGTTGGCCAACCAGACCTGTGACGGGTCGACGTCCCAGCGGTCGGCGATGGCCCCGGTGAGGTCGGCGTGGGCCGCCTTCGGGTAGGAGGACATCCCGGGCGCCGCCTCCTGGATGGCCGCGATGGCCTTCGGGGACGGCCCGTGGGGGTTCTCGTTCGACGCGAGCTTCGTGAGGTCAGCCGGGTCCATGCCGAGGTCCCTGGCGACCTCCTCGATGCCACGTCCGGCCTCGTAGGCGACGTGGGCCGAGAGGTCGCGTGGTTGCATGTGCGAGAGACCGGCCTGTGGGGTCTTAAGCGTAGTCAAGCACGGACGCCGGACGAAGGCGTTCCGGCCACCGATTCGGAAGCCGTATCGACCTGCTCGTCCCGGACGGGCCGAGTCCGGCGTTCCTACCTCCCGGTCTTCCGCCCGCCCGGTCTCACCGACTCTCAGTCGAGTCGGGCGGCCCGGGCGCGTGCCTGTTCGACGACGGTCGGTCGTCCCTGGAGGGCGATTCGCACCCGGTCGGTGTACTCGACCTCTTCGACGACGGCGTGGTCGTGACACCAGCCGACGAACTGCATCGTCTCGTCGCCGTGCGGGAGGCGGAACGTCACGCGTTCGGTCGGCAGGTGGGCGACGACGCGGTCCCCGAGTTCGTCGAGTCCGGTACCCTCGGTGGCACTGACCGGTACGGGGTCGTCGATCAGGTCCGGCAGGGCCTCGCGGCGGCGGTCGAGTTCGGCGTCGCCGAGGCGGTCCGCCTTGTTGAACGCCGGCACGACCACGCTGTCGCCGACCTGTTCGAGACACGTCTCGACCCGGGGTTCGAGCGCGTCCACGGGTTGACTGGCGTCGACGACGAGGACGACCACGTCGGCCTCGCGGACGCCCGTCAGCGTCGACCTGAAGGCCTCGACGAGGTCGTGTGGGAGGTCCCGTACGAACCCGACGGTGTCGGAGACGAGGACACGCCGGCCGTCGATGGTCGCTCGGCGCGTCGTCGTATCGAGCGTCTCGAACAGTCGGTCCTCTACCGCCGCTGTCTCGGACAGGTCGTCGTGGCCGGCACCGGCCGTCGGGAGCGACAGGTCGTCGGCCAACCGGTGCAACAGCGTCGACTTGCCGGCGTTGGTGTAGCCGGCGAGGGCGACGAAGTCGAAGCCAGCCTCCCGTTTCCGGTCCCGACTCGCGTCCCCCTCGTCGGGCAGGTCGTTCAGTTCGTTCTGGACCCGGTCGATGCGCTGTTTCACCTCGCGGACCCACTCTCCCTCAGGGTCTCGAATCGTCTGGAGCCCCTGATACTCGTCGTTCCGGCGCTGTATCTCCCGCCTTCGGTGGAGTTCGTGACGCAGGCGTGCGAGTTCGACCTGCAGTTTCGCCCGGGGTGTCCGTGCACCCGCCTCGAAGATGTCGAGGATGAGCCGGTATCGGTCGCGGACCTCGACGCCGTCGGGCAGTCGGTCGGTCAGTTCGAACAACTGCGCGGGCGAGAGGCGGTTGTCGACGACCACCGCGTCTGCACCGCGGTCGTTCACCGCCTCCGCCACTTCCTCCACCTTCCCGGGACCCAGGTCGTACGTCGGGTCCTCCGGTCGTACCTGCGTCAGTTCGGCGACGACGTCGTGGCCGGCGGCCTCCGCGAGGGCGCGAATCTCGGTCGTGTCGGGGCGTTCGTGTTCGGTTCGTGCTGCGAGTACTGTCTGTCGTGACATGGTGTCGTTCGCGTCTGGCGTTCGTTCTGCGATGCGGGCCGCCCCGAACGTATCGAGGTTGCGACTACTTCGACACAGCGTCCGCTACCGGAGCCTGAAACGCTGCGTAGGAGCGATAGAGGCGGCGCTACGGGCGTCGAAGGTTGACGAGGCAACGCACACGACCGGCTCGCCGACGTTCGACAGGTAGCGACGGTCTGTGAACGGTCCTCGTCAGAAAGTGGATAGGGTCTCCATGTTCGACCTATCAGGTCAGTTGTCCTTCCGTTATTTAATTCTTCCTTTGTCGGCGCTCGCGCCGGGCAGTCGCGCCGGGCGGTCGCAGCCCCGCCGAAGTGGATCGACCTCGACGAGCCCGTCCAGAACGGCCGTTTTCGGCAGCTACCTGTTGGAAATCTATCTATTTTTCCCGACCGTGGCGGTTCGAACGACGACTGATAAACTAAATGTCGCTATATCAAATCCGGCCGATGTGCGAAGTCACTGGACCGATGGCAACGGCTCTCCGAAGGAGAACGGGTACATCGAGAACCGGGGAATCGAAGGGTGAAATCGAGGGACTGGACCGCGGTCAGCTGTCGTCGGTCACCGTGGCGCTGGCCGAGTGGTGTCCTCGACGTGACGGAACAGGCCGTACACCATCGGCGCGGAGACGAGTGCGAGCAGGCCACCACCGGCCGCCAGTGACTCGCCGGTGAACGCCGTCTTCGGGCCGTCGCCGACGAGGACGACGCCACGCATGCCCTGGTCGGCGTAGGACTCGCAGTAGTACTTGCTGAGCCCCGACCCGTCGAACCTGAGGGCGTACCGGTGGTCGGTCGAATCGACCGTCTCGCTGGCGAAACCGAGGTCGTCGTCCATGACGCTGTAAGGTCCCTGGTCGCCGACCCACTCCCAGACGACGGTGGTCCCGGGGTCGACCCGGACCGCGGGCGGGTCGAACGCGAACGCACCGCCGTTGCCCGCAGCACCGACGGCGACGTCGACCCGGTCCTGACCGCGTGCGTCGACCACCTCGTCGTAGTTCTCGACGCCGTCCAGCCAGCCGTCGAACGTCGGGCCGGTCGGTCCCGTGGACTCGCCGGCGTCGCCCCGGGACAGGGTCACCGCGGCGTCGCCGACGACCAGCGCACCCTTCATCCCGAGGGACTCGTGGGGCGTACAGGAGTACCGGACGACCCCTGTGGATTCGGGGACGTGTTCGAACGTCGTCCCGGCCTCGCCCATCGTATCCGACCCGAAGCTCCCGTCGGCGGCGACGACGTTGTGAACGCCGCCATCACCGCTCCACCGCCAGACGACGGTCGTCCCGGGGTCGACACGGACCACGGGCGGGTCGAACGCGAACGCGCCGCCGTTGCCCCGTGCGCCGACGGTTATCGTGACCCGGTCTTCACCGGTCCAGTCGACCACGCTGGTCACACCGTCGGTGTTCCCGAACCAGTCCACGAGCGATTCTCCGTCCGACTCCTGACCGCTGGCCACGCCTGCCGCCCCGACGCCGAGGGCGACGCCACCGGCAGCGGTGAGGAACTCGCGTCTATCGTACATGGTTCACCCCTCGTAGCCCGCGTAGTCCATCAGGTCGGCGAATATCTGGGTGTCCATGACGTCGGTGTAGACGATAGCCGAGAGCATCCCGCCGGGGTAACTGCTCCCGTTGCGGACGTGGTCGACCTTGTGGCAGTGCATCAGGTAGATGCCCGGGTCGGCGTCTGCTTCGAACTCGACAGTGTAGCGTTCCGCCGGCGCGACGTTGACCACGTCCTGGGGCACCTGCATCTCCTCGGGGTACTGGCCGCCGTCCTTCTCGACGACCCTGAACCGGTGGTTGTGGATGTGCAGCGGGTGGCTCATGAACCCCGCGTTGACCCAGTGAACCCGGACCGTGTCGCCAGGGTCGACGATCATGGGCGACCCCTCCTCGGGGTGGAGCGTCCGCGGTGCACACTTCCCGTTGACCGTGAACGCGTCGGGACGGCGGTTCGTCAGGTCGAACTGGACGTTCTCGCCGGCGTTCTGCCGGGAGAGCCTGGTGTCCCACTCGCGGACGGTGGAGAAGTACTCCTTGTCGGCCTCCTCGTACCCCTCGGGGTCGACCCGGAGGATGCCGAACATGCCCATCTCCATGTGCATCGGCGTCTGGTAGTGGCAGTGGTAGAGATGCGTCCCCGCGACGTTGGCGGGGATGGTGTACGTGTGCGTCTCGCCCGGCATGACCGTGATGCCCGTCGTCGTCGGGACGCCGTCGTTCGCCCACGACTTCCGGACGCCGTGGAAGTGAAGCGTGTGGGGGTGGGGCGAATCGGAGTTGTCCAGCGTTATCTCGAGTTCGGCCCCCTCCGTACACCGGAGGATGGGACCCGGAACGCTCGGTTCACCGTCGTCGGCGGCGAACGCCCAGGTCACGGGCAGCGAGACCGGACCGCCCATGGTCTCGAGAGGGTGCATCTCGTGACGCGCCTGGACGGGTCGGAGCGTGACCTCGTGGCCGCGTTCGTCGAGGTCGACGACCTCGGGTTTCCCGGTCGTCGGGAGGTTGGGCATCGCACTTGACTGGGAAGCCGCGCCGGGGTCGACCTGGCTGAACGACGGCCGAGTCGTCGTCGTACAGCCGGCCATCGCCGCGACGAGGCCACTCGTGCCGGTCGCTTCGAGGAAGCGTCGTCGTGAGATGCCGGTACCGGGTGCGCCGATTCGTTTCTCGGTCATATCTCCAGATGCGACCGACCGGTACGTATAAAGAGACCCAGATTCCTGAATGGTGAGAAAGGAGTGCCAGGAATTAATATTCGTATTATGACACAGGTTTGTGGGTCGGTCACAGGGCCCGGTCGAGGCTGTCTGCGACCCTGAGCGCCAACGCGGCGATGGTCAGCGTCGGGTTGAGTGCGCCCCCCGTGACGAACGTAGACGACGACGAGACCCATAGGTTCTCCAGGTCGTGGGTACGACACTCCGGGGTGACGACGCTCTCGGCCGGGTCCGTCCCCATCCGGGTGGTCCCCATGTGGTGGAACGCCGGCCCTGTGTTCGACGGCCCGACCCTCCAGTCCACGTCGACGCCGAGGGCGTCGAGGATTCGCGCCTGCTTCTCGTTCGCGGCCTGGACCGTCCGCCGGGCACGGGGGCCGACGGACCACCGGATCTCGGGGACGGGGTTCCCGAAGTCGTCGGTGACGGCCGTGTTCAACGTGACACGGTTCTCGGCACGGGGTGGTTGTCCGCAGATGCCCCCCATCGCGATGCGATTCCCGTACGCGTCGCGGAGTTCGTCGGCGAGTGCGTCACCCCAGGCGGCGTCGGTGTCGGCCGAGAGCGCCAGACTCACCGGTGTCGGCCCGGTGTAGTTGAGGAACTCGAGTTTGTACGGGCCGACGGACTCGTCGACGTCGTCGTAGAACTGGTGACACTCGCTCGTGATGAACCCGACGTGGTTCTGCCGGGTCGGTTCGTCCAGCGACCCGCCCATGCCGGCGAACAGGTGGTCCATGAAGTACCTGCCGACCGCACCGGAGGAGTTCGCAAGCCCATCGGGGTACTCCTCGGACCGGGAGAGCAGGAGGAGACGGGGAATCTCGACCCCGCCGGCCGCGAGGACGAACTGCCGGGCCTCCTGCCTGTGCTCCTCGCCGTCCCGCGTCGCGTACACTGCCGCCTCGACGGTGTCTCCCGTCCGGTCGTGTTCGAGCCGCTGAACGGGTGCCCGGTCGACGATGCGTGCGCCCTCCGCCTCGGCCTTCGCGGCGTGGACCGTCGCGTCGTACTTCGCACCCGACGGACACACGGGTTTGCACGTCCCGTAGCCCTGGCAGGAACTCCGGCCGTCGTAGGCCTCCGAGTTCCGGGCGTTCGGGGCCGAGTGCATCACGATGCCCAGGTCCTCGCAGGCGTCGGCGAACAGCGAGTCCGAGTACGACGGCCGGAACCCCGGCATCGGGAACGGTTCGTCGCGGGGCGGTGCGAACGGGTTGTCGTCCGCCCCGGCGACGCCCAGTTCCCTCTCGGCCGCCGCGTAGTACGGTTCCAGGTCGGCATAGCCGATGGGCCAGTCCGCCTCGACGCCGTGGCGACTCCGACGCTCGAAGTCCGCCTCGTGCAGACGGAACACCATCCCCTGCCAGTGGAGCGTCGTTCCGCCGACGCCCTTCACCCGCGAGGCGTTCAGTGGGTAGTGTTCCTCTCCCGCGCTCGCGTACGCGTCGCGTGGCCCGCCCATGTCCCACACGTCCTGGGGGCCGTGGGCGGGACGGACGTGCCGTTCCATGCGTTCGAGTCGGTCGGCGTCGTCGAACCGTGGTCCCGCTTCGAGCACGACCACGTCGTGACCAGCGCTGGCGAGTCGGTGGGCGACCAGCGCCCCGGCCGGGCCGGCACCGACGATGCACACGTCGGCACGGGGGGACGGCGTCCGGTCGGGGTCGTCCAGGGTGGCGGTCGAGTCCCCGGTCACGCGTCCGGCCCCCGTCGATAGCTGTCCGTCCCACCCGGGTGGCCGACGGGGTTCTCGGTGCCCACCAGCGACCCTCCCGTCGGCGAGGTGTAGAGGGCGTACAGCAGTTCGTTCACCACGTAGTACCGGACCTGTGCGGCGGTGCTCCCTCCGGGGTCTGGGTCGACCCCGGCGGCCCCGAGCTGTCGCAGGGTCGCGTCGCGGTCGTCCAGGTCGAGGTCCACGAAAGCGTCGTCGAACCACCAGTTCGCCCGTTCGTCGACGGCGGCGAGCGCCTCGACCATCCCCTCCCTGTAGTCAGGCCGGTCGACGGTCCGGCCCGCGACGTACGTCCGCACGAACTCCTCGACGCCGTCGACGTCGCTCGGGTAGACCACCTCCGCGACCGCGACGAGGGTCTCGACGTCGACGGACGGGTCGGCCCGCTCGTCGTCGAGTCGCGTTCGGGAGAGCGCCGCCGCACCCGCGCCGACGACCACCCCCGTCGACGTCAGCGCGGCCAGTGCGTCCCGTCGAGTAAGCTCCATCGTGGCCAGATTAGGCCCACCTAAAACTTAAGCGCTCGGAATCTCGACCGTGTGCTCCAGGCGACCGACGCCCTCCACCTCGACGACGACCTCGTCGCCGTCCTCGAGTCGACCGACGCCCTCCGGCGTCCCGGTGGCGACGACGTCGCCCGGTTCGAGGGTCACGTAGGTCGTGATCTCCTCGACGAGTTCCGGGACGGAGAATATCATCCGGTCGCGCGACCCGTCCTGGCGCAACTCCCCGTTGCAGAACGACCGGACAGACGCGTCGGCAGGCACCTCGTCGGGCGTCGCCAGCACCGGCCCGATGGGTGCCGCACCGTCGAACGCCTTCCCGCGGACCCAGTTGGTCTCCTCGCGCTGGTCGTCGCGGTTCGAGAGGTCGTTCACGCAGGTGAACCCGGCGACGTGGTCCATCGCCTCGTCGGCCTCGACGTTGCGGCACTGCTCGCCGACGACGACGCCGAGTTCGGCCTCGAAGTCGAGCCGGTCCTTCCCTGCCGGAAGCGTCACGGTGCTCCCGTGACTCGCCACCGTATTCGGCGGCTTCAGGAACAGCAACGGCCGGTCCGGCACGTCGCTGTCCATCTCGGCCGCGTGGTCGGCGTAGTTGCGCCCGACGCAGACCACCTTCGACGGTTCGCAGGGGGCCAGAACGTCGACGTCGGAGGGGTCGTAGGTGCGACCGCCGAACTCGATGCCGTCGTCGGTCCACGTCCCGTACCGGACCGCATCGGCCTGGTCTCGGAATCGTACGCGTTTCATGCTTCCCGGATGGATGGGCGGGCCGTTAAGCCTTGAGAAGCCGGCGACTCCTGAGACCTGGCGACTCCCGAGAACGGGCGACTGCTCGGGTGTGGGTCGGCCTGTCAGGACCCGACGGGAACGGAACCTTTAAAATCGCAGCCCCGGAATCCCAGAGTACGCTCGGTTGGTGTAGTCCGGCCAATCATCTTGGCCTTTCGAGCCGAGGACAGGGGTTCAAATCCCCTACCGAGCACGTTCCTGCGGTCGTACGGTACCGGAGTAGTTACCGCTGGCCGAACCACCGGTATCCGACGTGTATCCAGAGCAGCGTGGTTACACCCGTGCCGACGTGCCAGCCGTGGGCCGGCACGGACAGACCGGAACCATTGTCTCGGTGGCCTCGCCTCGATGACCTATGCGTGTCAGCGTCATCGGTGGCAGTTCGGTGTCGGACGAGACGTACGACCAGGCCGTCGAAGTCGGGCGGTTGCTCGCCGAACACGGCCACACGATACTCTGTGGTGGCCTCACCGGTGTGATGCGGGGGGTCTGTGAGGGTGCGAACGACGCGGGCGGGCGGTCCATCGGGATACTCCCCGGAGAGAACCACGACGCCGCGAACGCGTACGTCGACATCCCAATCGCCACGGGACTCGGTCACGCCCGGAACGCGCTCGTCGTGCTGAACGGCGAGGCCGTCATCGCCATCGACGGCGAGGCGGGGACGCTCTCGGAGCTCGGACTGGCAGGCGTGTACGGGAAACCCGTCGCGAGCCTCGGCTCCCACGACGTACTCGACGTCAGACAGGTAGAGACGCCGAAGGAGGCCGTCGAGTACGTCGAGTCGACGCGGTGACTCCGATAGGAGACCAGCACAGTCGTCTTACTTCGTATCGTTTTCGACAGTCGGCCCGAACGGGACGCGTCGGCACGGCACCCGCCCACCCTGAGCTATCACGGCCAGTGCACGATGTCCGACACGCCCACGTGTAGCCTGCCGACGGTTTCATCACCTCACCACCGCCGTTCAGCGCACGCCCTCGAAGACGCGCTGGTGTAACCCGTCTGCGACGACGTCGAGGAGCGTCTGCAGGTTTCGCGCGTCGTCCCGGTTGTACCGGACCAGCGTGTCGAGCGCCGCGTCGTCGCCGCGTTCGTACGCTCGCCAGAGTCGGACGGCGTCCCGTCCGGAGATATCCGGTTCGTCACGGGCGATGCCGACCTCCTGCTCGATGGCCTTCAGCCCACCGGACAGCCCCAGTCGCTTGCAGGGGTACATGAGGTCGACGTGGGGAACGTCGACCGACACGTCGAACGACGTCTCGAGGAACGGGACGTCGAACCTGGCACCGTTGAACGTCGCGACGAGTGCGGCGTCGTCGAACTGCTCGGTGATGGCGTCGGCGGTGAGGTCGTCGCCACGGACGAGGGTCGTCGTCTCTCCGCCCAGGTGGAAGGAGACCGTCGTCACGTGGTCGCGTTCCTGCGAGAGGCCGGTCGTCTCGATGTCGAAGAAGCAGGTCCGGTCCCGGAAGTTCTCGTAGAGCCGCCAGCGTTCGCTCGACGGGAGCGACCGTCCGAAGTACCGCGAGTCGCCGGCCTCCAGGTGGTCGTAGGCAGTGTCGATGAAGGACTCGATGCGGTCGGCCGTCGTCGAACCCACGACCGAACCGTCGAACTCGTCCCAGTGTGTGACACCCGCCCGCCAGAGCTTTCGCTCGGTCCGTTCACCGACGCCCTGTACCGGGATGAAACTATTCTCGATGCGCACACCTGAGCGTCGTCCGGCGAGAAAGAAAACCTGTCGTTCCTCAGAGACCCTCGAACGCCTCGATTCGCTCGCGCCACTCGTCCGGAACTGGACGGGGCTCCTGGGTCTCGGTATCGTAGACCACCTGGACTGTTTCGGCGGTGGCCGCCACCTCCCCCGAGGCGCGGACCTCGTAGGCGAACCGGATCGTCGAGTTGCCGACGTCGGTCACCCAGATGGCCACCTCGACGTCGTCCTCCAGCGTTATCGGGCGCTCGAAGTCTATCTCGAGATGTGCCAGCACGCTGTCGAGCGCCTCCGTCGTGCGGAGTACCTCGGGCAGGTACTCGACGCGGGCGGCTTCGAGATAGGTCGAGTAGAGGGCGTTGTTCACGTGGCCGAGCAGGTCTACGTCGTTGTAGCGAACGTCGATGTCTACGGTAAACGGCTCGTCTCGCATACGAGGTCGTCTCTCGTCGACGTACCTTCGTCTTGCGGTAGCGGTCGAGCCACTACGAGTCCGTCCGCGAACCGGGACCGGGCCGTGCTCGCGCGCCGACCGTCGCTTGGCAGGTACCCGGTCGCTCGGTAGGTACCCGCACGGTCGCCAGGGACGCCCAGCGGTCGTGCGAATCACACGACAACCCGACGAAGTATTAAAGTCGACCCTCCCGTAGCGGGACGCATGAGCGACTCAGACGAGTTAGCCGAGATTCGTGAGCGAAAGCGCGAGGAACTGCTCGAAGCCCAGTCGGGCGACGAAGGGTCGGAATCGGTCCCGAGCGACCCGGTCCACGTCGAGAGCGAGACCCACCTCGACGAGTTGGTCGCCGACCACGACGTCGTACTCGTCGACTTCTACGCGGACTGGTGCGGTCCCTGCCAGATGCTCGAACCCGTGGTGGAACAGGTCGCCACCGAGACGTCCGCCGCCGTCGCGAAGGTCGACATCGACGAACTCCAGATGCTCGCACAGCAGCAGGGCATCCGGGGCGTCCCGACGCTGTTGCTCTACGCCGACGGCGAACTCGCCGACCGGATGGTCGGCGTCCAGGAGAAGTCGGCCCTCGTGAACAAGGTCGAAGCACACGCCTGAGAATCGACCGACGCCGACGTCGATTCGCCCGTCGACGTCGACCCGTCTATCCTATCGCTACCCAACCGCTGTCGGCGTCCAGGTCGCGCAGGTGCCAGCGCTGTTCCAGGACGTCGCCGTCACCCCGGCGCACCTCGACGACGGCGTCGAACAGCGGTTCCAGCAATCTGACGTAGTCGCTGTCCCTGTCCAGCGGGAGGTGGAAGTGGCCGATTCCGTCGGCCTGTCTCGTCCGAGAGGTCACCATGTGCAGCAACCGGAACACGGTCCGTGACTGGTGCTCGCGCAACAGCGGGGTGACCGAGTCGAAGCAGAGTCGGAACTCGCCGGGCCCCGGGTCGTGGTCGAACTCGAACCGGTCGATGGTCCCGAGCAACCGGGCGCCGAGGGTACCGAGGAGTTCACCGCCGACCAGCACCTCTTCGACGTCGCCTGCGACGGCGGCCGGACTAGCACTCTCGCCGTCATCGCACTCCTGGCTGAGAACGCGCGTCTCGCCACCGTGGGTCGACGACGGCCCGTCGCTACAGTTCTCGGTCCCACTCGTGTAGACGTACAGTCGCTGTCTGGACTGGTCCCCCTCCCCAACGAGACGAGCGCAGGCAGCGTGGTGTGCCGTCCCGCTGCACTCCCCGACCACGAGGACGTTGCTCCCCTCACGTTTGAGCGTCGAGAGGGTTCGCGCGAACACCGTACTCTTCGGGACGCCCCCACCGTGGTCGGTGCCCATTCTTTCAGTGTCTTGCGGACAGCATACAATAAGTATTGCGGCCTCCGGTCGCTATTCTGGCGTGTTACCCCGATTTGTGTTTGTTCTACGGTTCGTCAGTGAGTGTCGGTGGAAGGGGCGACGGCAGGCGTCGGCTGTCGGCACATCGTTTTTGTCGGCTACGCGAGAACGGTACTGTATGAGCGACTCACGGGACGACGAGGAACTGGCCGAGAACGCCGCCGCACTGGCCAGGGAACTCAGAGAACTCCGCACGCAACTGGAACGGGAGGGCCCCCGGCCGCCCCGGGGACCGCTCGGTCTCCCTCGACCGCCGACGCCACGGGAGTTCATGGAGTTCGCGGACGAGGTGGCGATTCCGGCGACCATCGCCATCCTGGAGACGAACATCAAACTGCTCGAGGCCCTTCAGCGGGCGATTCGACTCGCCGAAGGGGGTCGTCGTGCGAGCGAACGTGGGCGAGACGTGACGGAGGGAGCACGCTCCCGGGCCGAGTCGGTCAGTCGCGAGACCCTCTCGCGGGCCTCCGAAGCGCTCGGCGACCTGCAGAGGGTGCTCGAGGGGACCGAGTTACCGGAGAACGACGCCGCCCGGAGCATCCTTGTGGAGGCCCAGCAACTCCGCGAGGAGATCCGGCAGGAACTGTCCGCGACCCGGTCCCGGGACCGGACCCTCGACGAGTTCACGGGAGCGACGGAGACGGAGGACGAACACGGCGACGAAGCGACCTCGCGAACCGGGGACCGTACCCCCGGGGGACTTGCCGACGAACCGGAGGAGGAACCCGTCTCCATCGACGTGGACGCCGAACTGGAGACGCTCAAACGGCGCTACAGGGGCGATGACGACGACACAGACGAGGGGCCGGACGGCAGGACGAACGGCAGTGACGGCGAGAACGGAAGCGATGCAGCAACCGGTGGCGACGAGGGTGACGATGGCGGGGACGATGGGACGTGAACGGGTATCCGGTAGTGACGCACCCGGAACAGAGACCGTTCCTCGACGCCGTCAGACGGGGTCGAACCGGTAACCGTCCCACTCCTGGCTTTCGGGGAGTTTGATTCCGGCACCGGGTTCGCGCAGTTCGTCGACGTAGACCGGACTGACGCGGTCGCCCGTCTCGACGTCGTCGGTGGTCAACTGACCGATGGCGCGGACGGACTCACCGTCGACGTCGAACTCGACGATGGCGATGGGGTTGGGTTCTCGGACGCCCGGGGGAGTCGCCGTCGAGACAGTCCACGTGACGACCGCCGCCTCGTACTCGCTCAGGTCGACCGTGTCGACCGGTTCCTGTCCGTCCGGGCCGACCGGGTGCCCGGGGTAGGTGATCGTGCCGTCCTGGTACCGGTATGCTTCCATGGTCATTGTGCAGCCTCCACGATGGTGGTGATTACGCAGTTCCCGAAGCCGCCGACGTTACACGCGAGGCCGACGTCGGCGTCGACCTGCCTGTCGCCGGCATCGCCGACGACCTGCTTGTATATCTCGTAGCCCTGTGCGACGCCACTGGCACCGAGTGGGTGGCCCTTGGACTTCAACCCGCCGGAGGTGTTGACCGGCAGGTCGCCGTCCATCTCTGTCTCGCCGGCCTCGACGCGCTCCCACGCCGTCCCGGGGTCGGCGAAGCCGAGGCCCTCCATCTGGAGGAACTCGAGGATGGTGAACATGTCGTGGAGTTCCGCCACGTCGACGTCCTCCGGCGACAGGTCGGCCATCTCGTAGGCCTGTCTGCCGGACTCGACGACGCCGCCCATCACGGTGGGGTCCTCGCGCTCGTGGACCACGTGCGTGTCCGTCGCGCCGGCGACGCCCGTGACTACTGCGTAGTCGTCGGTGTACTGCTCGGCGACCGACTCGGGGCAGAACATGAGTGCGGCGCTCCCGTCGGTGATGGGACAGAAGTCGTACAGCCGAAGCGGGTCTGCGACGATGGGCGAACCCATCACCGTCTCGACGTCGACCTCCTTTCGGAACTGGGCGTGCGGGTTGGCCATCCCGTTGTGGTGGTTCTTGACCGCCACCTTGGCCAGGGACTCCCGCGGGGCGTCGTAGCGTTCGAGGTAGTTCCGCGCGGTCAGTCCCGCGAAACTCGGGAGGGTCACGCCGTGTTTGTACTCCACCGGATGCGTGATGGACGCGATGATGTCCGTCGACTCCCCGGTGGTCCTGTGAGTCATCTTCTCGCCGCCGACGAGCAACGTCATCTCGGAAGCGCCCGAGGCGATGGATTGCCAGGCGGCGTAGATTCCCGCTCCTCCCGACGACGAGGTCTGGTCGACTCGCTGGCTGTACGCCGGCAGGAGGTCGAGGTCGTGTGCCAGTGCGTTCATGATGCCGGTCTGTCCCTCGAACTCGCCGCTCGCCATGTTCGAGACGTACAGGTGGTCCACGTCGTCCGGCGCGACGCCGGCGTCGTCGAGACACTCCTCGCCGGCCTCGCTCAGCAACGACTGTATCCACGAGTCCCGCTTTCCGAACTGCGTCATCGACGCGCCGATGATTGCTACGCGTTCCATGCGTTGTCACTCTCGGGGAACCCGTTTAGTTATTGTCCAGTGCCATCCTCGTTCGGCGTTTCTGGACGAGGTCGATTCACGGGTGACTGGTCGAGCAGGAGGCCCCCTCCACCGTTGCAAGTGAACACGTCTCGGTGCCCCATCCCCACGACAGGCGGTCCACGATTCGGTGAGTCCCCCCACTCAGACGGCCATTTCTACTCCGACTACCCTTTCCACTCAGACGGCCATTTCCACCCGACTACCCCTCTCACTCCGACCGGCCCACCCACACCCCACCGTTTCGAGTGAACACGTGACCAGCGACTGGAGTGACGTCGTCGGACGTCGTCGAACGACGTCCGGGGAGGTCGAGACACCACTGTTGCAAGTGAATCGTTCGGGAGCGACGCTGTCGAAGGTGGCGGTTCGTGTGGTGCCCGGTCCTCCGAGACACCGCTCTTGCAAGTGAACGACACGCTGACTGCAACGAGTTGTAGTGACCTGGCCCCCTGTCGACCTGTGATGATTCGTTTCAGTTCCGAGTAACGACCCCCTGGTCCTGGAACTGTGCAGACACACAGACACCACTGTTTCACGTGAAGCCGGGTAGAGGGGTGGGTGGGTGGTTGGGTCGGGATGGGTTGGGTCGGGGTGGCTGGAGCGTGGTGACCGATGCAGGGTCAGTCGACCAGTCGGTCAACGAGTCGCTGGGTCATTCGAGCGTTCGGGCAGTCGAAATCGGTCGACGAGTCGGCCGAACATTGTCGAACGTTCGGGCCACGGATGGGTGTTCGGGCCACGGATGGGTGTTCGGGCCACGGATGGGTGTTCGGGCCACGGATGGGTGTTCGGGCCACGGATGGGTTCGTCCGTTTCGAATGAGCAGACACGCTCTATCGGTTCGAACGACGTTCTACTGCCGTTATTCACTTGAAACAGTGGTGTGGGTGTGTCGAGACGATCCGACGCGGGTGGGTCGTAACCATCCGACGCTCGCACCGGATTCGACCACCGTCCATTCCACCAGGAACGAGGGTCTCCATATACTGTCGAGTCCCTATTCGCGGTGAGTTACTCACTCCTGCCGGGTGGACGACACCGTCCGGCACACCACCGTCCGGCACACCACCGTCCAGCAAGTACCACTCGCGGAGCTGAAATCACCACCGCGGCGACAGAAGTTCGGCGACAGAAGCACGACGACCGAACCATGACGACGGATGCAAACCTTCCACCCCTCGAAGCGACCTGCCAACGCTTCACCAGAAACGACGGTGTGCCCTCCTACTAGCTAGCCACTACTACCTAGCTTCACTCGAAACAGTGGTGTCTGTGAGGATAGTAACAGATTCGAGAGACGACCCATCTACGGGACGGGGGTTCGACGAGTTCGACCCGAGAACGTGGTTGGGTTTCGCCCGCATTCGTTACCGACTGCGACAGTTCACATGAAACACTTGAACCACTTGCAAAGGAGGTTCTTTTATACCCGGAGTGTCACCGGGAGGATATGCGCCGGTTCGAGCGGAAGCGTGCCGTCTTCGCAAACAAGGACGCTCTTCGGGAGAGTTACCAGCCGGACCGAATCGAAGAGCGGGACGAGGAGATCGATTCGTACATGGACGCGCTCCAACCGGTCATCGACGGCTGGGAACCGAACAACATCTTCCTCTACGGGAACACGGGAGTCGGGAAGACGGCAGTCACCGAATACCTGACCACGCTCCTCCAGGAGGACGTCGAGGAGTACGACGACGTCGACCTCTCGGTCATCTCGCTGAACTGCAAACCCCTCTCGTCGTCGTACCAGGTGGCCGTCGAACTGGTCAACGAACTGCGGCCGGACGGTGCCGAGATATCGACGACCGGCTATCCCCAGCAGACCGTCTTCAACAAACTCTACGACGAACTCGACGAGGTCGGTGGGACGATACTGCTCGTCTTCGACGAGATCGACTCCATCGGCGAACGGGACGAACTCCTCTACGAACTCCCGCGTGCCCGGTCGAAGGGCGACCTGTCCGAGGCGAAAGTCGGCATCATCGGCATCTCGAACGACTTCAAGTTCCGCGACCAGCTGGACCCACGGGTGCAGGACACGCTCTGTGAACGTGAACTCCAGTTCCCGCCGTACAACGCACAGGAACTGACGAACATCCTCTCCTCGCGCGCGGAGATCGCACTGCACGAGGACACCTACGACGACGCGGTCATCCGACTCTGTGCCGCACTGGCCGCGAAGGACCGCGGGTCTGCACGACAGGCGCTCGACCTGCTCCTGCTCGCGGCCGAACAGGCCGAGAATCGGGAGGACGACTACGTCTCCGAACGGCACGTCGAGGCGGCACGGCACGAACTCGAACGCGAACGCGTCGAGGAGGGTATCCGCCAGCTCACCCAGCACGGACACCTGACGCTGCTCGCCGTCGTCTCCATCGCCGCCGAGGGCGACACACCGAGTCGGAGTCGCGCCATCTACAACCGGTACCTGGACAT
Organism: Haloarchaeobius marinus; assembly: GCF_051207415.1. Classification (NCBI taxonomy): domain Archaea; kingdom Methanobacteriati; phylum Methanobacteriota; class Halobacteria; order Halobacteriales; family Halorubellaceae; genus Haloarchaeobius; species Haloarchaeobius marinus. Next base: position 83,809 of record NZ_JBPKGD010000007.1, read on the forward strand.
CTGCGACGGATACGGCGTCGACAGCCTCTCCCAGCGGTCGGTCCACAACCACCTCTCGGACTTGCGCATGCTCGGCATCCTCACCGCCCGGGAGAACCGGTCCGGGTCGCGGGGGAACTTCTACTCCTACGAACTCGACGTCCCACTGGAATCGGCACTGACCGCGCTGGAGGACGAACTCGACATGCAACAGCGGTTCTCGGACCTGCGGACCATCGCGACGATGAACGAGGTCCGGTGACGGGCGGGACTGTCGCGGTGATGGAATCCCAGAGGTGGACGCAGGAAGAGGCCGTTGCAGAGACGGAGTGCGGCCGGCGGTGCGGACCCGACGGCCCTCAGAGGTCCATCCCGCCGTTGACGTCGATGACCTCGCCGGTGATGTACGAGGACTCCTCGCTGGCGAGGAACTGGACCATCGAAGCGATGTCCTCGATCTCGGCGAACCGGCCGAGAGGTATCTGGGACACTATGCGGTCTTTGACCTTCTCGGGGACGCTCTCCAGCATGTCGGTTCTGGTGAACCCGGGGGCGACGCAGTTCGCCGTCGACCCACCGGAGGCGAGTTCGATGGCGATGGTCCTCGTGAAGCCGAACATCCCGGCCTTCGCTGCCGCGTAGTTCGCCTGGCCGAAGTTCCCCTGCTTCCCGACGATGGAGGAGATGTTGATGAGCCGTCCCTCGTTGGCCTCCCAGATGTCGTCGTAGAAGGCCTTCGTACAGTTGAACATCCCGCCGAGGTTGACGTCCATCACCTGGTCCCACGCGTCGCGGGACATGTTGGCGAACCGCGTGTCCTTGGTGATGCCCGCGTTGTTCACGAGCACGTCTATCTGGCCGAAGGCGTCGTGTGCCTGCTCACGCATCGCCTCGACCTCCGCCATCTTCGTCACGTCTGCCTGCGAGGCGATGGCGTCGCCCTCGAGTCGCCGTATCTCGTCGACGGCCGCCTGCGCTGACTCGGCCGACGAGCGATAGTTGACGACGACGTTCGCGCCTTCTCGGCCGAAGTGCTCTGCGATACCACGTCCGATGCCACGTCCTGCGCCGGTGATGACGCAGGTTCGTCCATCCATTTGCATATGAGGGTCCCGTGCGGACGAGCCGGTGTCCGGTCGACGTCCGCCGCAGTAGCTCGCCGCCCGTCCGTACGTAATACTCACCGAAAAGGAACTTAACTGTTGACCCGAAATCGGACCCGCCGTCGAGTTCGTCCTCGCCGGGAGGTCGAGTCCGTCCCCGCCGGGAGGTCGAGTCCGTCCTCGCCGGGAGAGGTGCAACAGGATGCGGTGCTGGGCGAGATACGCCAGGACGGAGTATGTGGCGAGATACGCCAGGACGAATTACGAGGTGTACCCGGTCGCCTCGTCGACCCACTTCTCGACGCGCCCGACGGGCAGGTCGGTCTCTGCGGCCAGGTCCGTCGCCGAAGCCGCGGCGAGGTCGGCGATGCTCGTGACGCCGGCATCGCGCAGGCGGTCGGCGTAGGTCGGTCCGATGCCGTCGATGTCCTCGAGGTCCGAGGATTCGACGTCCTCGACCTCGATCTCGACGCTCTCGCCGATATCTTCGGTGTCCATGCGCTCCTCGAACCACTCACAGACCTGTGGCCAGAGTTCGGCGTGACTCCGCGAGGAGACCGACATCCCGATGTGACCGGTCGGGAACTCCATGATGGTCTTGTCGTCGCTCGGGATGGCGTCGTTGAACGGCTTGGACGCCTCCGGCGGGATGAGGTGGTCGTACTCGGCGACGATCTGGAGCACGGGCACGTCGATGTTGGTGATGTCGACGTGTTCCCCGTCCAGGTAGAGTTCGTTCTCGTAGAGTTTGTTCTCCTGGTAGATGTCGCGGATGAACTGGTTGTAGGTCTCGCCCGCGACGTCGATTCCGTCACCCAGCCACGACTCCATGCGGGCGAAGTTCTCGACGAAGTCCTCGTCCTCCATGTTGTCGTAGAAGCGGACGTACTTGGTAACGTAGTTCTGGACGGGGTCCATCAGCGCGAAGCCGATGTCGAGGAACTCCGCCGGCACGTTGCCGAACGTGTCCGTTACCTTCTCCGGGTCGTAGAACTCCTCGCCGCCCCAGAGTTCGAGGACGCCGCCGCTCTCGGCGAAGCAGAGGCCGGCAGCCATCAGTGCGAGCGTGTTGACCTTCTCGGGCTCGAGGGCGGTGTACATCGCCGACATCGTGCCACCCATGCAGTACCCGAGCACGTTGATGGCGTCACGGTCCGAGCGCTCGCGCACCACGTCGACGCAGTTGTCGACGTACCGGTTGACGTAGTCGTCGAGTGTGAGGTTGGTGTCGAGGTTCGACGGTTCGCCCCAGTCGATCATGTACACGTCGAACCCGTTGTCGAGCAGGGTCCTGACGACCGACCGGTCCGGCTGGAGGTCCAGGATGTACGGTCGGTTGATGAGGGCGTACACGACGAGGATGGGGACGTCGTGTTGTTCCTCGGTCCGGGACTCGTAGTGGAGCAACCGTAGCTTGTTCTCCTCGTAGACGACCTCGCTCGGGGTCTCGCCGACGTCGACCGCCTGAACGGTCTCCGCGCGGTGGGGCGCGACGCTGGCTCGTTCGACGAAGTTCGCGGCGTCCTCCCACGCCCGACGCTGGAGATCGAGTGTCGTTGCGAACGGGTTCTGCATCTTACTCCTCCAGGTGTTCGATGACGCGGTCGAGTTTCTGTTCGACCGCGTGCTGACGGCGTTCGAGTTCGACGAGGCGGTCGCCGATCTCGGCCGCGTCGCCCTCGGTGGCGAAGCCGAGCGTGTGGAGTGTCTCCTCCGCAGCCTCGTCGGCCTGCTGTTGCATCTCGAGCATCTGGCCGACGCTGGACCCGGTCCAGGCGGCGAACGCCGTGGTGGACATGGCTTCCTTGAACGCCTTGTTGGCCGTGTTGAGCCATATGTCGCGGAACTCCTCGAACTCGACGTCCTCACCCTGCATCGAGTCGTTCGCGCGTTCGACCATCTGGTCGGCGGCGTCCATCCAGGCCTCGTACGCGCGACGGTAGCCCTGAACGCTGTCCTCCACGTTCACGGCCGCCCCGTCGCCGGATTCGACGGTCTGGGACCACTGCTCGACGAACTCGGCCTGTGCCTCCATGTTCTTCTCCATCGCCTCGAAGAACTGCTCGTTCATCCGCGAGACGAATTCGCTCCAGTCTGCCGGAACCGACGTTTGGGAATAAGAGTCTGTCATTGTCTAACGATGGGTGTGTGTGGTTATAAAAGAACTCGTCGTCTCAGGCCGAGAGTTCGTCCGTCGCCTCCTCGAACTGCGCCGCAGCGTCGTCGAAGTTGGCCTCGATGCGCTCGTGCGTCTCGAGGAACGAGTCGAAGGTGCTGTCGACGACGTCGGCGTAGCTCGCTGCGTACTCGTCGAAGGCGTCGGTGCCCTCCTCCAGGGATTCGATGGCGGCCTCCATCATCTGCGCCTGGCTGTCGGTGAGGACGTCGTACTGTTCGTCGAGGGCCGCCTCGAAGTCCGCGAAGTCGACGGACCCCTCGGGGAACATCGACTCGACCGCTTCGAAGTAGGCGTGGAGCGCCTTCTTCGAGATGTCGGCGTTCTGCTCGGTCAGGGACTGGTAGTTCTGGGCCGCCTCCGTCAGCTGCTCGACGGCCTCCTTCTGGGCGTCGAGGACCTCGTGGGTCGCCTGCTGGCTCTGTTCGAGCATCGTGCGCTGCATCTGGAAGACGGGCTTCATCGGGTTCTGGGGTGCGTGCTTACTCATTGGAATCACCGTTTCGCTTGATGGGGATGACGATGGTCTGGACGATGTCGCCCTCACCGATGTCGAGCGCCTCGCGCTCGGCGTCGGGGATGCTGATACGGCCACCGCTCTGGACGCGGGTCTTGAACATCGCTGCGCCACGACTCATCGCCGTGAGGTCGGACATCGTGTCCGACCCACCTGCGCCGCCCGAGAGGAACTGTTTCCACATCTCTGCCTGTGAGCCCATCATCTGCTCGCTCGCGTCCTGCATCTGCTCTTGCATCTGCTGCATGACTAGCGGGGGCCACGGCATCGATGGCGAATCGTCCGTCATCGTCCTACGATATGACAGCCAGAAACATAAACGTTCCGTTCAATACCTTTCATTACCATCGAGAACCAATGAGTGGCTGTATGTCGACAGCTGTCGCAACAGGGCCTGATAGCGAGACGGTCGAGAACGGACCACAGCGGAACCAGCAAGCCAAAGAAGTCTTGCCCTTCGCCTGCCAACGGTGAGTAGAATGAGTGAACGTCACGACCACGCCGCAGCACCCTTCACCGCGATGGCGACTGCGTGGACCAGTTTCGCAGAGAACGCAGTCAAGGGGGCCACTGCGGCCAACCGTGCGGCGTTCGCCGCCCTGACCCCGAACCAGGGAGTCCGGAGCGACGAACCCGACGACGGGCCGGAGGTCGTCGAGAGTACGATACCGTCCCTCGCGTACGAACACGCGGACTGGACGTTCGAGCGAACCGTCGAGCACTCCCGGGACATCACGGTCGGGGACACGGTACACTTCTCGAAGACGCTCTCCGAAGAGGACGTAACGCGGTTCGCCGCGGCGAGCGGTGACACGAATCGCCTCCACCTGGACGACGATTTCGCCGCAGAGACGCGGTTCAACGGCCGCATCGCACACGGGACGCTGGTGTCGGGTCTCATCAGCGCCGCGCTCGCGCGTCTCCCCGGCCTGACGATATACCTCTCCCAGGACCTGGAGTTCCAGGCTCCGGTCGAGATCGGCAGCCGCGTCACCGCCACCGTCGAGGTGCTCGAGGACCTCGGTAACGGACAGTACAGGCTCTCGACGGTCATCGAGAACGAGCACTCCGAGCGCATCGTCATCGACGGCGAAGCGGTCGTCCTCATCGACGAACTCCCGGAGTAACGGCACAGCGACGACGGGTCGGCGGCAGAGGGAGACGGTTGCAGTGAGGACCGACGCGTACGCACCCGTCGGCTGAAGTATCGACAGGTCTGAAACTGGAAACCGAGTTAAATTTTATAAAATCAGCCACTGCCTGGTTTTAAATTTGTGCGCGTTGCATTGGGATACGATGTCTCACGGGCATGGCAACAGTGAGCACGAGGCACAGTACGTCAGTCGACGCCGGTTCGTCGGCGGCGCGGCCACGGCCGCGCTCGGAACCGGACTCGCGGCCGGTGCGACCGGCACCGCGGCAGCCAGCGACCAGTTCCCCAGGGTCACCACGCGTGGTCACTACGACATCACGTGGTACGGGTCGGTCTACCTGACCGACGGTCACACGGAGTGGGACTACGACACGGTCGGGACGATACCCGGCGTTCACACCGCCGCACCGGACGAACTCCTGATCCACGTCCACGGCTGGCAAAACGAGCCGAACGAGGCCGTCGAAGGGTTCATCGAGGCGGAGACGGCCTACCGGAACAACGACTACGACGGGGCGGTCATCGGGTTCAGCTGGGACTCGGACTCCAGCCTGTTCGGCTGGTGGGACTCGACCGAGATCGCCGAGGAGAACGGCAAGAAACTGGCGAACTTCGTCAACCAGTACCGGCTGGCGAACCCGGACACGACGATACGGCTCGTCTGCCACTCGCTCGGTGCCCGGGTCACCCTGCGTTGCGTCGAGGTGCTGAACGTGAACGGCATCACGGACGCGCTGGACTCGGTCGCGCTCCTCGGCGGGGCGGCCGACAACGACGCCGTCTCCACTGGCGGGCGCTACGGCCCGGACCTGGCGAGCGCCGTCGGACAGGTCGACAACTACTGGAAGGACGGGGACGACGTGCTCCACTGGGCCTACACCACGGCCGAGTTCGACTCCGCCGTCGGCGAGGAGGGCTGTGAGGGCACGCCGCCCTGGAACTACCAGGACCACAACGTGGACTACGTCCCGGACCACTTCTCGTACTATCAGCCCGACGAGGGCTGTATCCCAGAAGTGGTCTCCGAATGGTAACGCCGGGGTCAGGTCGGCCCTGACCGTCGGTTCTTTCGACGTCGGATCGGTCCAGTGAGCGCGACGTAACGTTGCTGGCGCGGCCGAACAGCCCGCCCCGACGAGGAACCCGTGCGCCTCGAAGCGGGTATGCACGAGGGAACGACAGGCCGCGACAGGACACCCGAAGGACCCTCGCAACGACACTCCGGTTCTCACCGCCCAGCAACTCGGGCCGTCAGCCCCGAATCGGGATGAACATAGACAAGCTTTTAGGCTGCCCTAAACACAGTCGACGTAGAGAGAATGACCGAGCAGGACATCTGCGTCGTCGTCCCGACCATCCGCGAGTACGAGTGCGTCCGCTCGTACGTCGCGAACGCCCGGGACCACGGCTTCGACACCGACCGCCTGCACTTCGTCCTCGTCACCGAGGACTTCTGTGACGCCGACGAGATGCGGGCGATGCTGTCGGACCTCGACGTCGCCGGGCGCGTCTTCGACGAGTCCGACCGGGCCGACTGGTACGACGGACAGAACGTGACCGAGTACACACACCTCGTCCCCGCGGCGAGTCACGCACAGACCTCCTTCGGCCTGCTGTACCTGTGGGCTGGCGACTTCGAATATGGCGTCTTCATCGACGACGACACCCTCCCCCACGACGAGGACGACTTCTTCGGTCGCCACCTCGAGAACCTGGCGTTCGAGGGCGAGGTGGAGTCCGTCGCCTCGGACGAACGGTGGGTGAACGTGCTCTACCAGAACGCCGACGAACACGGCCTCTACCCACGTGGCTACCCCTACTCGGCGATGGACGAAACGGTCGAGACGGACACCGGCACGGTCGACCACGTCGTCGCATCGCAGGGCCTCTGGACGAACGTCCCGGACCTCGACGCCGTCCGAATCCTGATGGACGGCGACCTGGAGGGACAGGCCCAGACGCGGACGACTGCTGCGGACTTCGACGGGCAGTTCGTCGCCCGCGAGGGGAACTACCTCACGGTCTGTTCGATGAACCTCGCGTTCCGCCGGGAGGTCGTCCCGGCGTTCTACCAGTGCCCGATGGACGACAACCCCTGGAGCGTCGGTCGGTTCGACGACATCTGGTCGGGCGTGTTCCTCAAGCGCGCAGCGGACGTCCTCGGCGGGCAGGTGCTCAACGGCCAGCCGCTCTGTGAACACAACAAGGCCCCCCGGTCGACGTTCGACGACCTGGCGAACGAGGTGGCCGGACTGGAGTGCAACGAGCACTTCTGGGAGGTCGTCGACGACGTCGGCGACGACGCGGACACCTACGCCGGCGTCATGTCGGCGATGGCCGACGCGCTGGCCGAGGGCGACTTCGAGTCCTACCAGAACGGCGCGTTCCTCAACCACGTGGGGGAGTACTGCCGGGACTGGCTGGACTGCCTCGACGAACTGGCCCCGGTGCCGGGTCACGACTGCGTGCCCGCGACGGCCGACGATTGAGGTGAACCGGCAAGTATAAATGTTTTAGGCAGGCCTAAATCAAATATGAACCCATCACACGACGACGATTCGACCGGACGGACGTCGAGTCGACGACGCTTCGTCGCGGCGGCAGCGACCTTCGGACTCGGTGCCACAGCCGGCTGTCTCGGTGTCTTCGACGGCGACGACGGCACCGATGGTGCGGTCGGACTCATCGGCTCTGGCATGGAGGGGCGCCCCGAACCCGGCGGCACCCCGATGGCCGAGATGCCCGCCCTCTCCGGGTCGATCACGCTCTACTCCGGCCGGGGAGAACCGCTCGTGAACACCCTCCTCGAGTACATCGAATCGATGTACGACGACTTCGAGATAGAACCGCGATACGAGTCGTCGACGACGCTCGCCAACGAGATCCGGACCGCTGGCGATGCGAGCGACGCCGACGTGTTCTTCTCCGTCAACGCCGGCGCGCTCGGACTGCTCGCCGACGCCGACCGGACCGTGGCGCCCCCACAGGACGTCCAGGAGATGGTCCCCACCCAGTACCGGGCCAACGACGGGGCGTGGATCGGTACGTCCGGTCGCGCCCGGACGATTCCGTACAACACGAACGCGCTCTCGGAGTCCGACGTCCCGACCGACATCTTCGCGTTCCCCGACGCCGACTTCGCCGGCGAGATGGGCTGGGCGCCGGGGTACGGCTCGTTCCAGGGCTTCGTCACCGCGATGCGGGTGATGAACGGCCCCGAGGAGACCAGGGCGTGGCTCCGCGGGATGCTCGACGCCGGCGTCCAGCGCTACGACGACGAGTACATCGTCTCCAGGGCGGTGGCCAACGGCGACCTGAAAGCCGGGTTCGCGAACCACTACTACATCCAGCGCATCCTCGCCTCGACCCCGAACGCACCGATCGGGACGGCGTTCACCGAGAACGACGCCGGTGCCATCTTCAACGTGGCCGGTGCGTGCGTCGTCGACAGCACGAGCGACGAGGAACTGTCGACGAACTTCGTCCGCCACCTGCTCTCGTCAGAGGCACAGGAGTATTTCGCAACACGTACCTTCGAGTATCCACTCATCCCCGGCGTGAACCCCGTCGGCGACCTCCCACCCGTCGACGAACTGGAGACGCCGGAGTTCGACCTGGCACAGTTGTCGGACATCGGGCCGACCATCGACCTGATGCGCGAGGTGGGAATCCAGGTTTGATCGATGGAGACTGAGCAGGCGACCACAGGGACGCGTGACGAGGGGGGCGAGAGTGGAGCCTATCCACTCGGTCTCTCGCTCGCCAGTGCGGCCGTCGCCGCCGTCGTCGCCACGCCGTTCGTCTGGATCCTGCTCGCGGCCTACAACGTCCCGGTCGACCGTGCGCTCTCGTTGCTCACCGCAGACACCACCGTCGCGGTGTTCGTCAACAGCGCCGTGATGGTGACGGGCGTGACGGCCGCCTCCATCCTCCTCGGCGTCCCCCTCGCGTACCTCACCGTCCGGACCGACCTGCCGGGTCGCCGTGTCTGGACCGTCCTCGTGACGCTCCCGCTGGTCGTTCCCAGCTACATCGGCGCGTTCGTCTTCACCTCGGCGTTCGGGCCGCGTGGCGAGTTCCAGTCCCTGCTCGAACCCATCGGCATCGAGTCGCTTCCGGCCATCACGGGGCTGCAGGGAACCGTCCTCGTCGTCACTCTGTACACGTACCCGTACGTCTACATCACCACGCGCGCGGGGCTGAAGACGGTCGACACCACGCTGGTCGACGCGGCGCGCACCCTGCGACACACGCGTCTGGAGGCGGTCCGTCGCGTCGTCCTCCCACAGCTTCGACCGGCCATCGCTGCCGGGTCGCTCCTGACCGCACTCTACGCGCTCTCGGACTTCGGGACGCCGGCCATCATGCGGTACAACGTCTTCACGACGGTCATCGAGTCCGAGACCCAGCGCGGGTCGCTGGGCTTTGCGGCCCTGCTCTCGATGCAGTTGCTCGTCGTGACCGTGTTCATCCTCGCCGTCGAGAGCCGAACGCGCTCGAACGAGAAGTTCACGACGGGACGGCAGGGCGGACGGGCGTCGCTGGTCCGCCTCGGCGCGTGGAAGTGGCCGGCGCTCGTGCTCTGTGGCCTCGTCGTCTTCGTCGCACTGGCCGTCCCGGTCGCCGTCCTCGTCGGCTGGTTGCTCGCCGGACCGGACGCCGGCTGGCGGGTCCACTTCGAACTCGCCTACCTGACGAACTCGCTCTCGCTCTCGGTGGCCGCAGCGTTCGTGGCGACGCTCGCCGGCCTCCCCATCGCCTACCTGTCGGCACGTCACGACACGCGGGTCGGCCACCTCACCGAGCGACTCAGCTACGTCGGCTACGCCGCGCCCGGCATCGTCGTCGCGTTCGCGCTGGTGTACCTGTCGACCCGGTCGTTCCCCGGCCTCTACCACACGCTCCCGTTGCTGGTGTTCGCGTACGTCGTCCGGTTCCTCCCGCAGTCGGTCGGGTCGACCCGGGCGTCGTTCCTCCAGGTCAACCCGTCGCTTCCGGAGGCGGCCCGGACGCTCGGGCGGTCGTCCATCGGGGCCTTCCGTGCGGTCACGCTCCCACTGGCCGCACCCGGACTCCTGGGCGGGGCGGCGCTCGTGTTCCTCACGACGATGAAGGAACTCCCGGTGACGCTCCTGCTCCACCCGACGAACTACCAGACGCTCGTGACGCACATCTGGCAGGCCCACCGGAACCTGGCGTTCTACGACGCCGCCATCCCGGCGCTCATCCTGCTGGGCGTCTCGGCGGTCTCGATCTTCGTCATCCTCTCACAGGAGGGATACGATGTCAAGTGATGCAAGCACAACTGCAGACGTGGAAACGGTGTACAGTCGTCCGTCGGTCGACGACAGCGAGACGGTGCTGGAACTCGACGGAGTGTACAAGTCCTACGGTTCCGAACCCGTCATCGACGACCTCTCGCTGTCGGTCCGTGACGGCGAGATACTGACGCTTCTCGGCCCCTCCGGGTGCGGCAAGACGACGACGCTTCGACTCATCGCCGGCCTGGAACAGCCAAACGCCGGGTCCGTCAGGCTCAACGGCGACGTCGTCGCCGGACGGGATTCCTACGTCGCACCGGAACGGCGGGGCGTCGGCGTCGTCTTCCAGGAGTTCGCGCTGTTCCCGCACATGACCGCGGCGGAGAACGTCGGCTTCGGCCTCACCGACATGGACGACGAGGCGGCGGCCGAACGGGTCGACGAGATGCTTGACCTGGTCAACCTCCACTCCCACCGAGACGCCTACCCCGACGAACTCTCGGGGGGGCAGCAACAGCGCATCGCGCTGGCCCGGTCGCTCGCGCCGGAACCCGAGATGCTCCTGCTGGACGAACCGTTCTCGAACCTCGACGTCGACCTCCGCGTCGAGATGCGCGAGGAGGTCCGGCGCATCCTGAAGGAGTCCGGCGTGACTGCCGTCTCGGTCACCCACGACCAGGAGGAGGCCATGAGCATCTCCGACCGCGTCGCCGTGATGACCGACGGCGACGTCGAGCAGGTCGGCCGCCCGGAGCAGGTGTTCCAGCACCCCGAGTCGCGTTTCGTCGCCGGCTTCCTCGGCCACGCCTCGTTCCTCTCGGGCTACGTCCACGGGGACGAGGTGGAGACGGGCGTCGGTCCCGTCGACCGCGAGTTCATCCACGGCCTCGCCGGCGAGTACGACGGCACGCGCATCGACGTGCTCGTCCGCCCCGACGACATCGAGGCCCAACCCGCAGACGGGGAGGCGGCCAACGGCCGGGTGGTCTACCGGCGCTACCTCGGCCCGACCATCCTGTACCGGGTCGAACTCGAAAACGGCGACGTACTGGAGTGCATGCACAACCACACCGACCAGGTCGACCTCGACGAGTCCGTCAGGGTCGAACTGACGGCCGACCACGAACTGGCCTGGTTCCCCACGCTGAACGAGGAAGGGGAGTACGGCGAATCCTGAGTCGATGGACCGGTCCGACCCGTCGCACGCCACGGGCGACGACGACGATGAGACGGAGGCCGACGGCGTAGGACTCGCCGGCGGCAGCGACCGTTCGGCAGTCACCCCCCAGACTGCGACCCGACTCGGACCGACGCGCGACCTGCTCCGACGACGACGAGTCCCCACGCTCCTGCTCGCCGCCCTGACGGCCGTCGTCGTCTTCTCCATCGCGACCGACCTCTTCCCGTACCACTCCAGCAACCACGACGAGGGCGTCTATCTCCAGCAGGCGGCGATGCTCCTCGACGGGCAGGTCCGCCTCCACCCGCCGTCCGGCCTGGTCGACCCCTTCCGGCCGTGGTTCTTCGTCGTCGACGGGGGGGCGCTGTACCCGAAGTACGCACCGGTGCCGTCAGCAATGTTCGCCGTCGGGATGCTGTTCGGCGAACCTCGACTCGCCCTCGCTGCCATCGCGGCGGGCGTCGTCGCGCTGACCGTCGCGCTCGGGACGGAAGCGTTCGACCGGCGGGTCGGACTGCTCGCTGGCGTCGTGCTCCTGCTCACGCCGACGTTCCTGCTCTCGTCGTCCGTGTTCCTCCCGTACGTCCCGACGACGCTGTTGAACCTGACGTTCGCACTCGCGTACGTCCGGGCGCACCGGCGCGGGTCGGTCCGGTACGCCGCCGTCGCCGGGGCGGCCGTCGCGCTGGCGTTCTTCGCCCGACCGTACACCGCCGTCCTGTTCGCCCTGCCGTTCGTCGCACACGCCTGCTGGACGCTGTGGACCGCCTCCACTGGCCGCCACCTCGGCCGGTACCTCCGGTTGAACGGGGTCGTCGCAACCCTCGGACTCGTCGGCGTCGCCGCCGCCCTGGGGTACAACTGGGCCCTGACGGGCGACCAGTTCGTGTTCCCGTACGCGGCGTTCGCACCGCTCGACGGTCTCGGCTTCGGCCAGCGCCGCATCCTCGGCCACGAACTGGTGTACACGCCCGAACTCGCCCTCCGGACGAACCTCGCGCTGGTGGTCGAGGCGGCGACCCGCTGGACCGTCGGGGGGTGGCTCGGGACCGCCGCGTTCCTCGGCGGCGTCGGCGCGTGGGTCGCCCGGAAGCGCGGTTCCTCGCCGACGTTCGACCGACCACACTGCTCGGACGACGCCGTCGCGCTCCTCGTGCTCGCCGTGGTCGGCACCGTCGTCGTCGGGAACGTCGCGTTCTGGGGGACCTACAACGCGACGGCCGGTCCCGCCAGCCCCGGCGACGGACTCGTGGCGCTGTTCGGCCCGTTCTACCACTTCGACGTCTTCCTCCCGCTCTCGGTCTTCGGAGCCTTCGGTGTCGTGACCGCACTCGAGCGCCTGCACGCAGCCGTCGCCGCGCTGCGGTCCCGGTCTGCGGCGCGGGTCGTGCTCGCGGTCGTCCTCCTCGTCTCGGTTCCGTTCGTCGGCGTCGCCGAAAAGCGTGCGCTCGACGACCCGGTCGACGCCCACGCCGCGACGACGGCGAAGTACGACCGGGTCTACGACCCCCTCGAAGCCCGGTCGTTCGACGACGCGGTGGTGTTCGTCCCGACGCCCTACGGCGACTGGCTCGCCCACCCGTTCCAGCACCTCCGGAACGGGCCCGGCTTCGACGGGTCCGCCGTCTACGCCCTCGACCGCGGAGCGAGCAGCGACTTCGCCGTCGTCGACGCCTACCCGAACCGAACCTACTACCGGTGGTCCTACCGCGGGTCGTGGACGCCCGACCCCGGGGAGCGTCCGACGCCGAAGCTAGAACGACTCGACGTGCGGTCGGGCGATACCCTCCGGGGCACGACTCGCGTCGCGGTGCCGGCCGGCGCGAACAGCGCCATCGTCCGGCTCGAAGGCGGCGGCGAGGTCCAGGAGTTCGCCGTGGACGGGACGGGCAGCGACCGACTCGCGGTGAACTGGACGCTCTCGCCCGACGGACTGCGCGTCGACGACGGTTCACTCCGACCCATCGGCGAGGGCGGTGGCGTCCCGCTGAACGGGTCGGACGAACTCGCCGTCGCGGTCGTCCTCACCTACGACGGCGGGGCCACGCTCACCTACCGCCAGGAGTTCGACGCCCGGGTGGTCGATGGGACCGGCGAGGAGTCGGGCGTCGAGGTCGTCTGGCCCCCCGAGCAGTCGGTCTGTCGCCTCGTCACGGACTGCGGACTCGACGGGACCTACCTGCCGGAGCACCCGGACGAACACGTCGACGGCGTCTGGATGAACGGGACGGTCGGGCGCGTCACGCGGGAGACCTAGTCAGCGGAACCGCTCTTCGAGACAGACCCGGAGGATGGACGTCCCGATGGCCGCGCCGCCGCCGAGGGGGTCGAGTTTCGTCTCGCCCTTGCGCTCGTTGTACTCGATGGGCGTCTCGACAACGTCGTACCCACGCATCGTGGGCCGGATGAGGAGTTCGGCAGAGAGGCCCGTGTTCTCCGTCCAGTGGAGGTCCTGTACGACCTCGCGCCGATAGGCACGCATCCCGGTCGTCGTGTCGTGGACGCGCTCGCCCATGAGGACCGAGGCCGCCAGCGCGAATGCGTGGTTGCCCAGTCGGTTGACCGCCGGCATCGCGTCCGCGCCGTAGTGGAGGCGGTCGCCGGAGACCACGTCGTAGCCCTCGTTAATCAGGTCGAGGAAGCGCGGGAGCGCCTCCATCGGGTAGGTATCGTCGCAGTCGGTCGTCACGACGACGGGTCGGTCCGGCGTGAGGACGGCCTCGCGTACGGCGACGCCGTACCCCTGGGGTTCCTGTTCGACGACCGTGGCTCCGTGCTCGCGCGCGATGTCCGGGGTCGCGTCGTCGGACCCGTCGACGCAGACGACCTCGGCACGTCCATCGGTGACCTCCTCGACGTCGGTCAGCACGTGTTCGATGGCCTCGGCCTCGTTGTACGTGCCCATCACGACGGCCACGTCGTCGAACGTGAACTCGCGGTCGGTGGCTCCAGTCTCTGTCGTGTCGCCCGTCGGCAACTCGGTCGTCTCGTCGTCTCTCGTCGAATCCGTAGACTCCGCGCTCATTGGCTCTCCGTATCGGACGCGACTACTTTAGGCTTGCCAAAATCTTCAGACGGGATCCGTCTCGTGCAGGAACGTCTGGAACTCCATCGTCCGGCCGTCGGGGTCAGTCGCGAAGAAGTTGTAGATGTCGAACGCCTCGGTGACCGACGGTTCCGACTCTGCACGGGCCGCGAAACGCTCGTAGAACTCGTCGACGCCGGTGCGGTCCTCGGTCACGAACGTGAGCACTCCCTCCGTCTCCGTCTCCTCGGCGTCACAGAAGCCAAAGAGCAGGTTGTCGTATCTGCAGATGGTACAGGCGGACTGCTCCAGCCACACGCTCGCACCGACCTCGTCGGTGTAGAACGACGCCGACGCCTGGTAGTCCTCGCTACCGAAGAACACGATTCCGGACATGCCCGAGTCTGGGGTCGACCGGGACAAAACGGTTGCCACCCCGCTCGGCGACACACAGATATATGACCGGCCGGCCGAACGTACGTCGAGATGACAGACCGACGACGGACGCTGGCGTCCTTCAGCCTCCTCGCGCCCGGACTGGCGCTCGCGACGCTGCTCCTCTCGACGCTGGTCGACCCCCTGTTCTCGTGGCGGTCCCGGTCGCTGTCCAGCATGGGCGAGGCGACCGGCGAGGCGCTGCTGACCGTGACGAACGCCGACCAGGTCGCGTTCCTGCTGTTCAACGGCGGACTGGTCGTGGGCGGACTCCTCGGACTGCCGTTCGCGGTCCTGCTCTGGCTGGACGCGGAGAACGGGATCGAGCGTGCCGGCGTCGTCGCCTTCGCGCTCGCACTCCTCTCGATGGCCGGCGTCGGCGTCGCGTACCTCGACGGACCGGTCGCGTCCCTGCACTTCCCGTTCGCCGCCGGGTTCTACCTGCTCGCGACGGTCGCACTGCTGTCGTACGGGACGGGGGTCGTGCTGGCCCGCGAGACGGGACTGGGCCTCGCCGTGCTGGCGCTCGGCGTCGCCCACCTGCTCCAGTGGGCCGTCTGGGTCCTGCTGGAGGCGACAGTGTGGACCGGCGACGACGTCCCGACGTACTTCGCCGTTCCCGAGGCCGTCGGAGCCGTCCTCTTCGGCGGGTGGGTGCTCTTGATGGCACGGGTCCACCTCGAAGTCCCGTCCGCTTCGAACTGACCCGACTCGTCCGTCGGCGACGACGGCCGTGACGTACAACAGTTAACCCTGTCGAGCGAAATCCGGACACATGGACAAGTGGCAGCGCCGGACCGTCTCCTACCTCGTCATCCTCTGGGTCGTGATGATCGGCTACGCCATCCTCTACGACTACGGGATGCTCGTCTTCGAGGGCGAGGACAAGACTTTCCTGCACTCCTTGCAGGTGGTCGTCGAGGCGTTCACGACGACCGGGTTCGGCTCCGACGCCCCGTGGGAGACCCCGGAGATGAACCTGTTCGTCATCCTGATGGACCTGACGGGCGTGTTACTCATCTTCATGGCCCTTCCCGTCCTCGTCTTCCCGCTGATGGAGGACATCCTCTCGACCACCGTCCCGACCGCCGTCGAATCCGACGTCTCGGACCACGTCGTCATCTGCACCTTCACGGCACGGGCAGACACGCTCATCTCCGAACTCGACGCCTGGGACGTCGACGCCGTCATCGTCGAACCCGACCGCGAACGGGCGGTCGACCTGTACGAGGACGACTACCCGGTCATCCACGCCGACCCCGAGAGCGTCGAAGGACTCGAAGACGCAGGACTCGAACGCGCGAGCGCCCTCGTCGCGGACGTCTCAGACGAGGTCGACGCGAGCATCGTCCTGACCGCGCGCGAGGTCGAGGAGACGGTCCAGGTCGTCAGCGTCGTCGAGGACCCCGAGACGGCGCCGTACCACCGACTCGCCGGTGCGGACGAGGTACTCTCTCCTCGCCCGTTGCTGGGGCAGAGCCTCGCCTCGAAGGTGACGACGAGGCTGACGACGGAACTCGGCGACACCATCGAGATCGGACACGACTTCGAGGTCGCCGAACTCCCGATTCACCGCAAGAGTCGCCTCGTCGGCCGGACCCTCTCCGAGAGTGGCATCCGCGAACGGGCCGGCGTCAACGTCATCGGCGCGTGGTTCGACGGCGAGTTCCAGAGTCCACTCGACCCGGACGCGACGCTCACGAGCGGGACGGTGTTGCTCGTGACCGGACGCGAGGACCAGCTAGAGACCCTGAAGAACTTCGCCCTCTCGCGAATCCGCCAGTTCGAGCGCGGCCAGACCATCGTCGTCGGCTACGGCCAGGTCGGTCGAACCGTCGTGGAGCGACTCGACGAGGCGGACGTGCCACACACCGTCGTCGACGTCCAGGACAAGGAGGGCGTCGACGTGGTCGGTGACGCTATCGACCCCGACACGCTCCGGGCGGCCGGCGTCGACGACGCGAGTTCCGTCGTGCTCACGCTCCCCGACGACACGACGACCGAGTTCACGTCGCTCGTCGTGCGCGACGAGAGCCCCGAGACGGAACTCATCGCCCGGGTCACGGAGACGGAGAGCATCCCGAAGCTGTATCGCGCCGGCGCGGACTACGTGCTCTCGCTCGCGGTGGTGAGTGGCCGGATGATAGCCTCGACGGTACTCGAGGGGGAGGACGTGCTCTCGCTCGACCACCAGGTCGACGTCATCCGGACGATGGCCCCTGCGCTGGTCGGACAGACGCTCGCGGAGGCCGACGTCCGCGACCGGACCGGGTGTACGGTCGTCGGCGTCGAACGCGACGGGACCGTCATCACCGACCTCGGACCGGAGTTCCGAATCGAGGCCGGCGACGAACTCATCGTCGCGGGAACCGACGACGGGACGAACCGGTTCACGGAACTGCTCTGTTGAGTCGGTCGGCCTACCCCGAGTCGACGACGCGCTTCGGGCCACGGCCGCGGAGCGTCCCGGCCTCGTTCGATATCTCCGTCCGCCGGAACGTCCAGACGCGCGCGCCGTCGCCGCCGTCGACGACGTCGACCTGTTTCAGACCGGTCTTGATGCAGTTCCACCACCCGGATTCGGACCCGTAACCCGCCGGGAACTCGTCGTAGAGTTCGTCGACGAAGTCGGACCGGCGTGCACGGCCGGCGTCACGCAGGTACGCCAGCGCGGCCCCCACGGCCGTTCGACGCGGGTCGGTCTTCTCGGGCGAGCGTCCCGGCACCTCGATGGCGTCGAGGTCGGCGATGTCCTCGCCCGGAGCGACGTCGTCGGTCCTGACGCTGATGTTCGTATTCGACTGGTAGTTGAGTCCCGTCGTCGGGTCGCGTCCGAGTCGCCGACGGGTCTGTGCGACGGCGCGCCGGGCGAACTCGTCGAGTCGCTCGCCCTCGACGCCGGCGAGCACGTCGGCCTCCTCCGAGAGGCTCTCGTCGGTGAACCGTTCGACCCGTTCCGGCCGGAAGTTCCCCCCGAGTTCGGTGGTGTCGACGTCGCCCGACGACCCTGACGTGGACACGAGACCGCCACCGGTGGGACCGGATTCGGCCGACTCCTCGTCCCCGCCGCCGCCGTCCGCGCTGGTACCGGCCTCGACCTCGCCCTGGCCGCCGGTTCCGGCGGCTTCGCCGGTGTCGAGTTTCGCCTCCAGTTCCTCGACGCGTGCCGCGTACTCCGTGAGAAGCTGGTCCCGTTCGGTCCCCTGCTCGATGGCCGCCCGGTTGCCGATTATCCAGTCGAGGTACGTCTCGACGTCCTCGAATCCGAGCAGGCTCGTCTCCATCTCGAGTTTCTTGACGGTCTGCTCGGGGATGTCGAGGTGGACTGTCGGCATTTGTTCATGGCTACGGTGAACGGTTATAAAAAGCATGCCATGAGCGAACGCCAGCCGGAACCGTGGTCCACGGGGCCGAGACTCACAATAACCCTTAAATCGGGCACAATCCTACAGCTACCCATGCACAAAGACGAGCTTCTGGAACTGCACGAGCAGATGGTCACCATCATGGAGTTCTTCGAGGCAGAGACCGACGCCCGGGACGAGATTTTCGAGCAGTACCACCAGCTAGACGTTGACCCGTCGGACGTACACAAGTCGAAGAGCGAGCACAAGCACGCGGTGTTCGTGCTCGGGAACGCACTGGCGAGCGTCATGAGCGAAGACGAGTTCTCGAGCGCCGGCCGTATCCGCAAGCGGATGGAGGAACTCGCCGACGACGCCGAGTCGAAGATCTGAGCGACTGTCCTCGACGGTTCGTCCGCTGGTAACTACGTTACACACATCTGGTACTTCGACGAGAAATCAGCGGAAACTATTTGTTACGCATCCGGTTGTTAGCCTATATGGATTCGCGCAGGGTAGAGCGCGTCGAAGGCTGGGATTCCCGGCAGTTCTCGGGCGGCTTCGAGGAACTTCGTGGGTACGCGGACTCCGAGTTCACCGGGGCCATCACGACCGGTTCGACGTGGCTGTTCATGCTCAACGGCCGCATCGTAGGGGTCTTCGACGGCACTATCGACGACTTCGACGTCTCCTCGGGTACAGTGTACGAAGCGCCACACCCCTCCGTGCCGCTGTTGTACGCCATGCAGGAGACCGGCGGCGAGGAACAGGCGAGGTACTACACGAACGACACGCCCGTCTCGGAGGCAGACAGGACGCTCCAGTCGGGGAACTTCACCGGCTACATCGAACTGTCGGAGAACGTCCTCAGTGGGGACTACTACGTCGTCTACTACGGCGGCAGGTCGATGAGCTGTGCCTTCATCGGTAACAGCGAACGTCTCCACACCGGCGACGAAGCGTTCCAGCGTGCCGACGACGAAGTCGGCATCTACACGGTGATGAACGTCGACATCGACGTGGTCGAGATTCCCTCGCCGGGCGGCGTCGAGGAACCGACCACCGAACCGAAGTCGGGAGCCGACGGGACGGACGACGCCGTGTCGAATGGGCGTGGCGGGGTCGACGTCGCCGCCGAATCGGCCGACGTCACCATCGACCCGACCGACACCGGCGGCGGGTCCGGCGAGCCACGAACGGGCGGGCACGCTGACGACGGGTTCCACGGCCAGGGGGCCGAACCCGGCGTCGACAGGGGGACGGACCCGGTGACCGAGCAGGAGGCGTCGACGGCCGCTGACCGCCAGCCCGGCGGCCACGCTTCGCCGACCGATACGTCACCGCCGCCTGGCGATTCGACCGGCGACCCGTCGTCCGAGAGGGGCGAGGACCCACTCGAGGTTCCGGACGACGTCTTCAAGGAGGTCGAACGCGAGGCCGAGCAGGAGACCGACCCGGTGTTCGAGGAGGAGGCACAGTGGCGCGAGACCCGGTCCATCCCGTCCATCAACCCGGACCGCTCGGAGTCGGGGAGCGAGGCGCCCGCGTCGGCGGCGAACCAGCCCCCGACGACCGGGGGCCAGCGGGGTGAGCGGGGCGGGCAGCGAGACCAGGGGGCCGCCTCGTCGCAGGGGGCCGACCCGACCGGTCAGGCCCAGCCCGCCGGCACGCAGCAGCCGAACCGCCAGCAGGAGCCCGGTCCGGCCGACGACTCCCCGGGGCAGGCGACGACCCAGGGCGAGGACGCGGTCGACCGACTCCAGCAACGGCTTTCGAACGTCGAGAACGAGCGCGACGAACTGCGCGAGGAGAACGGTGACCTGCACCGGCGAATCGACGAACTGGAGGCCGAGAAAGACAGACTGGAGACCAAACTGGCGAACATCAGGTCGAACCTCGACGCACAGGGAGAGGCTGTCGCCAGCGCCGGCACGCAACTCACCCCCGGCGACGCGCTAGAGGGAACCAACCTGTTCGTCCGGTACGGCTCGAAGGGCCAACCGACGCTGGAGACCGCCCACGCCGGCGAGGCCGCCGCCGACGCGGTGAACGAGAACCTCCGCATCGAACACCACACGCAGTTCGACGCAGACGACGCGGCCGTCGACGGACGACCGTACGTGGAGTTCCTCCACGACACCATCGAGTTCCAGTTCGTCGAGTGGTTCGTGCGAGACCTCCTGTACGAGATACGCGAGACCGGGAACGCCGGACCGATGCGTGACCTCTACGACGCCCTCCCCGAGGCGGACCGCGCCGAACTCAACGGTTCGGTTTCGCTGCGTTACTCGGAGGACGGCGAGGAACACCGGGAACAGACCACCTTCGACGTCGTCGTCCGCGACCGGATGGGCAATCCCCTCGTCGTCGCGAACCTCAACGACTCGCGCGACCCGGCCACCGAGGACATGATGGTCGACTTCCAGGAGCGCGCCGCACGCGTGAAACAGACGAGCGAGAGCCTGTCCGGTGCGTTCGTCGTCACCTCGTCGTTCTTCGACCCCGGCGCGCTGGAGACGGCGGGGGAGGCGACGAGCGGGAGCCTCCTCAGTCGCGACTCGAAGAAGAGCTTCGTGAAACTCTCCCGGAAGTCCGGGTATCACCTCTGTCTGGTCGAGACCCGAGGTGGAGAGTTCCACATCAACGTCCCGGAACTCTAGGGAGAAACGTATTGCAGACGCTCTAGCTTTCTATCTCGGCCGTCTCGTCTATCTTCATGCCGTCCATCTTCTGGACGATCTCGTCTATCTTCTCGTCGAGTTCGTCGACGAACTCCATCGTCCGGTCGGTCGTGATCGCGCCCTGGCTGGACGGTTCGATGAGGTTCTCTTCTTCGAGGACGCGGAGGGAGTAGCGGACCTTGTGGTGCGGGTAGCCCGTCTCGTTGGACATCTTCACGATACCGATGGGTTCGTTCTCGATGACCATCTTCAACACCTGCAGATGTCGTTCCAGCATATCGACTTCCTTCTCCAGTCGGTCTATCATGGCATTTGTTAACTTGTCTTTCGAGGTTTTAAACCTTGTTGTCGTGTTGGCACGCGAAAAGGGCTGGTTTCTGACGGTTAGCAACTGACACGTATAGGTCTTCTGTTCAGTGGGAACGATACACGTGACCGGCCCGTCCCCGGCGCACTACCCGTATCGAAACCGGTTTACCGGCAGCTACTGAATCGACCCGTGGAATGACCGTAACCATAGTCGGGTCGCAGCTGGGCGACGAGGGCAAGGGTCGCGTCGTCGACCTCTACGGTGACGGCGCCGACGTCGTCGTCCGATACCAGGGCGGCGACAACGCCGGGCACACCGTCGTGGAGGGCGGCACGGAGTACAAGCTCTCGCTCGTCCCGAGCGGCGTCGTCCGCGGCAAGGTCGGCGTCCTCGGTAACGGCTGCGTCGTGAACCCGGCGACGCTGTTCGACGAGATAGACGAACTCAGAGACAAGGGACTCGACCCGGACGTCCGGGTCGCAGAACGCGCACACGTCATCCTCCCGTACCACCGCGTCCTCGACGGCATCGAGGAGGACGCCAAGTCGAAGGGTGACCTGGACGCGGCGACCACCGGACGGGGCATCGGCCCCACCTACGAGGACAAGGCCGGCCGACGCGGCGTCCGCGTCGGCGACCTGCTCGACCCCGACGTCCTCCGCGACCGACTGGAGTACGTCGTCCCGCAGAAGCGAGCCCTCGCCGAGGACGTCTTCGGCGTGGAGACGGGCGAGGAGTTCGACGTCGACGCACTGTACGAGCAGTACCTCGTCTACGGGGAGCGACTCGCCGAGGAGGGGATGCCCGTCAACTGCGGCGAGTTCCTCGCCGGACAGGTCGACGACGGCAACGAGGTGATGCTCGAGGGTGCCCAGGGCACCAGCATCGACATCGACCACGGCATCTACCCCTACGTCACGTCCTCGAACCCGACGACTGGCGGGGCCTGTACCGGGACCGGACTCGCCCCGACCGTCGTCGGCCAGGGCGAGGTCATCGGTATCGTGAAGGCCTACCTCTCCCGCGTCGGCACCGGGCCGCTCCCGACGGAACTCGGTGGCGTGGAGGGCCACACGCCGGGCTACGAGGGCGGCGACGACTCCGACGAGGAGGACCTGGCGACCTACATCCGCGAGGAGGGCGGCGAGTACGGGACCGTGACCGGCCGTGCCCGGCGCGTCGGGTGGCTGGACATGCCGATGCTCCGGCACGCTGCCCGGGCCAACGGGTTCACCGGCATCGCCGTCAACCACGTCGACGTGCTCGCGAGTCTCGACGAGGTGAAGGTCGGACACTCCTACACCTTCCGTGGCGAGGAGACGTTCACGATGCCCTCGACCACCGAGCAGTGGGGCGAGTGCGAGGCGAACCTCCGCACGTTCGACGGGTGGGACCCGGTCGACTGGAGCGCCGTCGACGCGTGGGACGACCTCCCGAAGCACTGCCGGGACTACCTCGACTACGTCTCCGACGAACTCGACGCGGACATCTTCGCTGTCGGGATGGGACCGGACCGCGAGGACACGCTGGTCCTAGACGACCCCTTCTGAGGACCCGACGCGGGTACCAGGTCGACGTATCAGACGTGCGTCTGACGTTCCCGAAGCCTTTTGCTCTCCGTGGACGAGGGTGCGGGTATGAAAGAATCCATGATGGACATCCTGTGCTGTCCGATGGACAAAGGAGAACTCGAACTCACCGTCGAGACGGAGGACGAGACGGAGATCGTCTCGGGCACGCTCACCTGCACCGAGTGTGGCGAGACCTACCCCATCGAAGAGGGCGTTCCGAACATGCTGCCGCCGGACATGCGCGACGACGTCCCGGCGTAACCGCCGTTTCCGGAACTCGAATGGCACCCAACACACTCGTCGTCGACGTCAGCCGTAAGGGCCTGCACAGCGTCGAGCCAGCGGTCGAAGCGTTCGACACCGTCGGCCCGTTCCACGTCGAACTGCGGAACCACGGGCGCGCCGCCCACGTCCACTGCAACGTCGACGACGCGTTGTCCCGGGTCGCCAGGCTCTCCGAGACGAATCACTACGTCGAGACGGAGTCGACAACCCGGTTCCGCGTCGACGTGACCGACGGTCCACGGCCGGTTTCGGGCCGGCTCAAGTTCGTGACCGCCTACGGTGCAGAGGAAGCCGAGTTGCCGATGACCGTTCGGGACCCCGCGAACTCGCCCGCCGTGGCCCAGCAGCGGGACGGTGCGGCGTCTCCCCCTGCAACGGACGACGACGACGACGGCCGATTCGGCAT
Organism: Haloarchaeobius marinus; assembly: GCF_051207415.1. NCBI lineage: Archaea > Methanobacteriati > Methanobacteriota > Halobacteria > Halobacteriales > Halorubellaceae > Haloarchaeobius > Haloarchaeobius marinus. The sequence goes on from NZ_JBPKGD010000007.1 coordinate 107,235, forward strand.
CGGCGGGGTCGACGTCGACAGGTTCAGCGCCGGGCGGGTCACCGACCTGTTCCCGGACCGGAACGACGCGCCCGTGCTGGGGCTCGCTGGCGTCGCGCTCCTCGTCGCCCTGGCTGCCACGGTGGTCGCGGACAGCACCGTCGTCACCCTCGGCGTCGCGTCGGTACTCGTCGGCGTCGTCGTCGCGATGGTCGTGCTTATTCGCTAAGGTGTGTGCTACAGTTTCAAGTCGGGTCGCGACTTCCATGTAGGCGCGGCTCTGACGGAACCAACCGGCCGCACGACCCCCCAAACGATGCACGGAATCGTACTCAAAGGGCTGAAAGACCACATCAAGGAACGCTACGGCACGGACACGTGGGGTGCGGTGAACGAACGGGCGAACACGAGTCGCGGGTTGTACATCCCGCTCGAGGAGTACCCCGACACGGAGGCGTACGCCATCGTCTCGGCACTCGCGCGCGAGACGGGGGCCGACCCTGCGACGCTGAAGCGACGGTTCGGGCGGCAGTTCGCATCGACGCTACTCGAGACGTACGACGCCTACTGTCGGCACGAGCGCACCGGTCTCGACCTGTTGACCAGCGTCGACGACCACCTGGCGACCGCACTTCCGGGCCACGTGGGGGAGGTCCAGTGGAGGTGGGTCAGTACGGCGCGTCTCGACCAGGACAGGGTCGTCCTGGCGTACCACTCGGAGTACCCGCTCTGTTCGGTCGTCCGGGGACTCGTCGACGGCGTCGGCGACGCGTTCGGTGAGGAGTACCGACTCAGTCGGCGGCGGTGTCGCGAGGAAGGTGGGTCACACTGCGAGCTGGTCGTCGAGCGCCTCGGGCGGTCGCGGCGGACGAGCGGCTAGTCGTCCGTCTCGACGCCGCAGAGGTTCCCGTCGTCGTCGAAGCGCTTCGCACGCAGGTAGCGTGCCCGGTACCGGTTCGCGCCCTCGTAGACGTCGGCTTCGCGAATCTCGTCGACGCGGCCGTCGGCGACGGCGTCGACTATGTCCTCTAGCTGTGCTTTCTCGCTCGGCGTGAGGTCGAACTCGTAGGTCCGTTCGGGTTCCTCCTCCAGTGTCGTCCACTTGCGGGCCGCGGCGACGACGAGCGAACAGGGTTCCCGACAGGGGAACGCGCCGTCACCGCCGGGCGTGTCGAGGTGGTCGTCCTCGTCGTACTGCCACTCCCGGCGCTTGAGGCACTGGGAGTCGACGCAGGCCGCCTCCGTGACCCACTCGACGGCCTCGCGCGGGAGTTCGTCGACAACGTCGTAGATACCGGTCTGGCGTGCTGCAGTCTCGCGCCAGTGGGTCACGTCGAGGTTCCCCCTGCGTTCGCGGTGCCAGTTCTCGACGGTCGCCGGGTAGACGAACCCGAGCGCATCGACGAGTTCGCGGCTGGTCAGGTCGGGGAGGACCCAGCCGTCGACCAGGGAGGGGGCGGTCTTCAGGGGTCTGTAGCGCCCCCGGTCGTCGAACTTCGCCAGGTCGCGGGCGTCGCGCGGTTCGTCGTGGGTGACGAGGGCCGCCCGGTCGGCGTCGGCGTCGTCGACGTGTCGGAGTTCGAAGCGCCGGTAGCCGACCTCGCCGAGGTCGACTGTGACGAGCACCTCGCCCCACTCGTGGTGGATGCCGCCGTCGCGCATCGCGTCGTAGCGTGCCGGGACGGATAGTTCGTCGGCGGCCTCCAGCCACCGGAGGAAGTCGCGCCGGGCCGTCCCCTCGCCGCCGACGACCCGGTTCCAGAAGTGCCAGTTGGTAACCCAGTCGGCGTTGGCGCGACACACCTGTTCGAGTTCCTCGGTCGAGAGGTGCTCGCGGTGGAGGTCCGGAACCTCGAACACGTAGCCGTCGTCCTCGTAGCGCACCTCGAGGCCGTCGAAGTCGACGGGGGCGTTCGAGACCGCCGAGACGAGGTCGTCGAACTGGTCGACCTCGACGGCGTCGTCGGTCACCGCCATCGTCAGTCCCCCGCAGTCGGCACGCCGCCGGTCGCCTCGCGGACCCGTTCCAGCGCCGTGGCCACGTCTGCGCCCGCCTCCTGGGCCCGTTCCAGGACCACGTCGGCCATGAACGACTCGGTGCCGACCGCGCCGGCGTACCAGATGCGGTGACCGTCGACCGCCGCCGGCGTCTCCCAGCCCTCGCGGTAGTCGTCGGTCAGCCCCACGTCCTCGGGGATGTCCTCCTGGGTGTGGTACCCGTCGGCGACGAACAGCGGGACGACGACGACGTCCTCGCTCTCGAAGTAGTCCGTCACGTCGTCCACCTCGGGTTCCTCGTCCATGTAGAGCGCCTTCACCTCGTCGAACCGGCCGCGGTCCCGGATGCGGTCGGCGTGGTACTCGATGGCCTTCGCGGAGTTCTCGTTGCGCTCGGTCCCGTGACCGACGACTGCCAGGCCGAACCCGTCGCCCACCGACTCGTCGCCGGTGACCGTCTCGGCCCGCTTGACGATGACGTCGGACATCGAGTCGTGGGTCCCGACGGGGCCGCAGTAGTGGACCGTCTTGTCGACGTCGCCCGCCCCGAGCGTCGCCTGTGTCGCGCTCGTGCCGTCGGACTCCCAGAGGTCGGTCTCCCACCCGTCGAGTCGCAGTTCACGGGGGATGACCTCCTCGGTGAAGTAGCCCTCACTGATGAACAGCGGGACGACGTACACCTCGTCGGACTCGACGGTCCGGAGGGCGTCGCGGAAACTCGGTTCCTCCTTCCAGAACGCCTCGCGAACCTCGTCGAACGCGTCGGCCTCGCGTATCGTGTCCGCGTGGGCGTAGGTCGGCGTGCTGGATTCGGGGTTGAGATGTGACCCGTGGGCCACGATGACCAGCGCTTGCATACGAACGACTCAGGAGGGGACGGCCTTAGGGACTTCGTCTGTCGGAAATTCTCGTTCCAGTCCCGGCAACTCTATCTCTCGGTCGGCGTACCCCACGGGTCGCAGTCGGACGACGCTCGCGCCGACGGTGCCGTCGACTCCGACCCTCGCGTGGTCACGTCACCGGTTCGGACCGGAACGCGTCGCTGAAGTCGACGTTCTCCGTCGGGACGAGCAGAAGGAGTTCCTGGGGGGGCGTCTCTACGAGTTGCCGCCCGGTCTCTTCGGCCCACATGCACGGTGTCCACCGACCGGACTCGAAGCGTTCGACGACCTCCGAGGCGGTGTAGTACTGGCCGTTCGAGGCGACGTACACCGCCATCAGAGCACCTCGGTCGCGAGGTGCTGGCGACCCCGTCCGTCGGCCCGCTTGTCCTCCACCGAGGCGAGCGTCGCCACGCGGTCCTCGACGGTGACGACGCTCCCGTCGACGACCGAGGGCGTGACGAAGGCGACGTCCCCACCCTCGTACTCGGCGAGTGCGAGGACGGGTAGCTCCTGAACCCGGTACGATTCGTCGACGACCTGGGACCGGAGCTCCCGGGTCGGGAAGAAGCCGCCGAGGCTGGCGTCGCGTTCCTGCGCCCACTCCCGGAACGAGGCGACGCGGTCGAGTATCTCGGCACCCTCTTCGGTCTGGGCGGCCATCGTCGACCGTCCGACGCGCTTGCCCCAGAGGCGCGCTCGGACGTCGTCGAAGTAGTCGTCGGACGCGAGCGTTTCGAGCGAGTCCAGTACGGTCGTCCGCCTGGATTAGACGCCGAACGGCGCGTGCGACCGGACCCACAGCTCTGCTGTCCGTTCCCTGTCGGGGTCGTCGTGGATTGGGGCCACGTTTCGAAGCTAAAACGTTACTACGGTTGGTAATGTTTTGCACAAACGTATCTCGCATCGACAATCTATATATCTGGTAACCACCCGACCGGCGGTGGCACCGCTGTTGGCCGGGGAGAACGGTAGAACCTGCGGGTTACTCCTCGTCTTCCTCGGGTATCTCGTCGCCGCGTTCCCAGACGTTCGTGACGGTATCTCCGTTCGGTGGCGTGTGACTGACGTCTTTCATCGTTCGCTTGTCGTCCTTCATCGTGATAGCCTGTACCACGCGACCCGTATAAGAAGGTTTCTTGCACATACCTATAAGAATCAGTACCATATAAGGGCCTTATATCTGCCTCGCGGTTACCCGCGTCCCCAGAACGCCGCCGGGGCGAATCGAGGGGTGGGTCACGGAGAGCGGCGACGGTCTCGGGCGGCTACGGCACACACACGCTCCCGGCGGGGGAGTGTGAAGGCCTATGCACGCGGCCGCCGAACGCGCATCCATGGAGTACGAGACCCTCCAGGGTACGTCGGTCCCAAAGATCGGCTTCGGGACCTGGCAACTACCGGGACAGGAGTGCTACGCCGCCGTCAAGATGGCCCTCTCCGCCGGCTACCGGCACGTCGACACCGCCCAGGCCTACGGCAACGAGCGCTACGTCGGCAACGCAATCCACGACTCCGACGTCGACCGCGAGGACGTGTTCCTCACGACCAAGGTCCGACCGGACCGGTTCTCGCCGTCGAATCTGAAGCGCTCGGTGGCGGACAGCCTCCACCGCCTCGACACCGACTACCTCGACCTGCTGTTGCTCCACTGGCCGAACCCGCTCGTCGACCTCCGGGATACGATGGAGGCGATGGCGGACCTCGTCGAACGCGGCGACGTGCATCGCGTCGGCGTCTCGAACTTCTCCAAGAAGCGCCTGATGAAAGCCCAGCGCGTCTCTCCGGAACCGATATTCACGGACCAGGTGAAGTTCCACCCGTTCAAACCCCAGCGGGAACTCCTCCGGTACTGCCAGGACTCCGACGTGCTCCTGACGGCGTACTCCCCCCTGGCGACCGGCGGCATCCTCGACGACGACGTGCTCCGGGTCATCGGGCGGAAGTACGACAAGACGCCGGCCCAGGTCGCGCTCCGGTGGGCGACGCAGCACGAGCGCGTGGTCGCGATACCGCAGTCGAGCAGTAGAGCACACATCGAGCAGAACGTCGACATCTTCGACTTCAAACTGACCCGGGACGAACTCGACCGCATCGCCCGGCCCAGTCCCATCAGGAACGGACTGGCGTTCGCGAAGGCGACGCTCGGCCTGTAGGACGACGGGCGGCCCGGAACGTTCAACCCGACCACACCCCTACCCAGAGACGATCGATGCCGGACCCCGGCGACGACCCCCGACCGACCGAGGCGCGCCTCCCGGGCGTCGAGCCAGGCGGCGAGCGCGACCGGATCGTCCTCCACGTCGACATGGACTGCTTCTACGCCGCCTGCGAACGCCTCCGCGAACCGGAACTCCGCGGCGAACCGCTCGTCGTCGGCATGGGCTACGAACCGGGTGACGACACGGGTGCCGTCGCCACCGCGAGCTACGAGGCCCGCGAGTACGGCGTCGAGAGCGCCCAGGCAATCACGACGGCGCTCGACCGACTCCCCCGCCGGGCCGACGCCGACGAGGCCGACGGGGACGGCACGGCGTTCTACCGACCGGTCGACCTCGACTTCTACGAGTCGGTCGCCGCCGACGTGAAGGCGATACTCCACGACTGCGCCGACACCGTGCGCGAGGTCAGCATCGACGAGGCGTACCTCGACGTGACCGACCGCACCGGGTGGAGCGTCGCCGAGGGGTTCGCACGACACGTCAAACAGCGAATCGAGCGCGAGGTCGGCGTCGTCGCCAGCGTCGGCGTCGCGCCGAACATGAGTGCGGCGAAGGTCGCGAGCGACCACGACAAACCGGACGGCCTCGTCGTCGTGCCGCCAGGGGACCTCCAGTCGTTCCTCGACCCGCTTCCGGTCGAGGAGATACACGGCGTCGGCCCGGTGACCGCTCGAACGCTCCGGGACATGGGCGTCGAGACGGCGGGGGCCCTCGCCGTCGCCGACCGGGCCGAACTGGTGGACCGGTTCGGCGAGCGCGGCCGCGAGTTGCAGGACCGGTCGCGGGGCCGGGACGACAGGGCGGTGACGCCCCGGGGACTGCCGAAGAGTTTCTCCCGCGAGTCGGCGTTCGGCGACGCCGTCACGGACCCGGAACCGAAGTACGACCAGGTGCGCACGCTGGCCGAGGCGGTAGCTGACCGGGCCGACCGCGAGGGCGCACTTTACAGGACGATAGGTATCAAGGCGGTCGAACCGCCGTTCGACGTGAACACGCGCGAACGCTCGCTTCCGGGCCCGGTGGCCGACCCGTCCCTCGTCGTCGACACCGCCCTCGAACTGTTCGAGGAGTTCGAGGACGCACCCGTCAGGAAGGTGGGCGTCCGCGTGTCGAACCTCTCGTTTACGGAGCGCCAGCAGGCCAGTCTCGACTCGTACGAGGGGCGCGAGGACGTCGCTGACGGGGCGGCCGGCGAGACCGACGTCCGGACTCGTCACCGGACCGGGTCGGACGACGAGTCGACCGAAGGCGGGCAGTCGTCGCTCTCCGATTTTTGAGGACGCGTCGGCGTCGGCCAATGGAACTTATATGCTCCGGCACCTGAATCCCGGACAGACGTACACCGCCCACCAATGTCCGACGACGATATCGACTTCTACGACCTTCTGGAGATAGACGAGGACGCGTCCCAGGAGGAGGTAAAGCAAGCCTTCAGGACGAAGGTCCGCGAGTACCATCCGGACCTCAACGACGACCCCGACGCCCCCGCCCAGTTCAACGCGCTGAAGAAGGCCTACGAGACCCTCGAGGACTCGTCCGAGCGGAACGCCTACGACCGACTCGGCCACAGAGACTACGTCGCAAAGCGCATCGGGGGCTTCCCCTCCGGCGACATCTGGGCTCGCACGGGCGACGACGGTCGGTCGACGCAGTCACGACAGACCCGCGACAGCTCGTCCGGGTCTCGCTCCCACGCGACGTCCTCGCACTCGCGCTCGCGCTCTACGTCGAGTACGACCTCGTCGTCCACGAGGGGCGCGTCCTCCTCGACCGCCGGGTCCTCGTCCGGGACGTCCTCGACCGGTTCGGCGGGCGCGTCCACCGGCTGGGAACGCATCTCGCGCTGGATAGACGGCACCACCCGGTCGGCGTCGAGTCCGTCGACGTCGGGGTGGACGGACAACGCGCTGTTCGACTGGTGGAACGGCCTCGCCCTCGGGTGGCCCCTCATGCTGTCGGCTGCACTGCTGTACGTTGTCGGCCTGCTCCAGTTCGTGGTGGCCTACGGCACGGCCTTCTCCCGGTTGCTGGACCGACTCGTGGCGGCGGGTACCGACACGGCCGCCCTGCAGGCCGCGGTCGGGGAGGGGCGCTACGGACTCGCCCAGCCCGCGGCGTTCATCGCCGAGGAGGGCGCACTGGTGGCGGAGCCACCGCTACCCAGGGGCCAGTGGTACGCGGCGCTCGCCGGAGTGGTCGTGGTCACGGTCCTCGCGTTCGGCCTGAACCGTGCCGTCCGGGCGAGATACCCCTACAAGTGGGTGAGCATCAACGAGACGGTGGGCGTCGCACTCGCGGCGACCGTCAGCGCAGTCGCGTTCGGCGGGTTCCTCCTCGCGGGCATCGTGGTGATGCCCCTGGTCTACCTGGTCATCATCCGGCACACACGGGTCGCCTTCCACTTCCAGCCCACCTACCTCTACGTCGTCGGCGTCTCGGCACCGGTACTCGGTCTGGTCCTCGACCTGGCCGGCGTCGCCCCGCAGTTGTACGTCGACCTGGTGACGCTCGCCCTCCCCGTCCTCTCGGTCGTCGTCCTGCTGCTGAGCGCGTTCGTTCGTCCGAAGATAACCGCGAAGCTGTAAACCGACGCCGCCGTTCCGGGCTAGCCGACGATCGTCGAGACGCCCTTCGTCTGTCGGTAGTCCGAGTTCAAGATCGCCGTGAGACGGTCGCGGAGTGCCGCCTCGTCTTCCACCGTCCAGTTCGCTGGCTCCTTCACCGGGACGACGAGGAAGCCCCGACCCCTGGCCTCCGTCGCGTGGACATCGTCCTCGTCGATGGGGACCGTGAACTTCCGCCGGAGCGTCGTGTACGATTCGAGGACCCGGTCGATGGCCGTCGCACCGACCGGCAGGACGACGTGGGGGTTGATGGCCCGGAACTCCGCGTCGAAGAAGCGCTCCATCGTCTCGTAGTCGCCTTCGTCGGGGGACCGTCCGTTCGGGAGTCGCGGCATGAACAGATAACTCACGAACAGGTTGTCGGCGTCGGGCCGGTCGCTGTACGGTTCGGCGAGGAATCCGACGTCGTGCAGGACGCGCTGTAGCCGTCGCGCACCCACTGTCTCGGTGAAGGGGACGCCGGTCGTCTCGCCGCCGTGGACGGTCGGGTTGGCACCGACGACGTAGAAGTCCGCGTTCGCGTCGCCGTACCCGTAGACCGCGTCGGGTCCATCGTCGACGGGCGGATACTCCTCGGGCGGTCGCATCCCGAACGGATTCGACACCCTGTCGGTAACGTTCTCCACGCAACTGGATTTGACAGAGGCCCGTTTAATCTTCTCGACTTCGAGTGACTGGACCCCGACCCGCGACCGTCCGGCCCCAACGATTGATACCGCGTCGGGCCGTCGCTCGACCTATGAGCGACGACGCTCCAGCGATGACGAGATTCCCAGTTCCGGACGTCGAAAGCCTCCCTCAGGACCTCCGCGAACGTATCGAGGAAGAGACAGACCGTGCAGGATTCGTCCCGAACGTGTTCCTCGCGTACGGCTACAAGCCGTCGCACTTCCGGGCGTTCTTCCAGTACTACGACGCGCTGGTCGAGGACACCGACCTCGAACGAGAGGAGATAGAGATGATCGTCGTCGCCGTCAGCGGCGCGAACGACTGCTACTACTGCAACGTCGCCCACGGGGCACTGGTCCGAATCTACGCCGACGACCCCTACCTCGCCGACCAGCTGGTCGCCAACCACCGCACCGCCGACCTGAACGACGCACACCTCGCGATGCTCGACTTCGCCGTCGACCTCACGGAACATCCGGAGACGGTCGACGAGGACGACTTCCAGCGCCTCCGGGACCACGGCTTCTCCGAGGAGGCCATCTGGGACGTCGGGAGCGTCGCAGCGTTCTTCAACCTGTCGAACAGGATGGCCCACCTCGCCGACATGCGCCCGAATCACGAGTTCCACACGATGGGACGGTGACAGCAGGTGGCTATCCGAGTTGCAGTCGAGAGGCGTTCCTGTCTGCGTCCGAGCACGACCTCCTGCCGTGGCCGCACCGATACACAACTACAGCCTCACGTTAATTTATCGACCAATCAGGACCAAACTATGTCGAAAGGTGTATGGTGGACAACACACCATAGACTGACATGCGCGACCTGGACGAGACCGACCTGGACATCCTCCGGCTCCTCCTCGAAGACGCGAGCAGGACGTACAGCGACATCGCCGAGAGCGTCGACGTGTCGCCGCCGACCGTCTCCGACCGCATCGACCGACTCCGGAGCGTCGGCATCATCCGGCGGTTCACCGTCGACGTGGACAGTTCCAAGATATCCGACGGGGTGTCGGTCCTCGTCGATGTCGAACTCTCCCCGACCGTCGACGGTTCGCTCGTCGACCGGTTCGCCGACCTCGACGACGTCGAACACGTGTTCGTGACGGCCGACTCGCGGGCCATCCTCAAGGCGAACGTCCAGCAGGGCGACGTGCGCGACCTCCTCGCGTCCGGCGTCGACCTCACCCTCGTGAAGGGGTACGACGTCAGCCTGCTGGTCGAAGAGGAGTGGCACCCGAACGTCGCCGGCCCCGACCCGGACGAACTCGAACGCCAGGTCACACAGTAGTCGTGTGCTGCGCGGGGCGTCAGAACCGGTCCCCGTCGGCCACCCCGTCCCGGGCCGCGACCAAAACTGTTCTATGTGGGCACGACGCATGGGTGGCTATGACGACGCGCATCCGCGTCAGTGGGATGACGTACGAAACCCACGGGGAGGTCGTCGAGAAGGCCGTTCGTATGGCTGACGGCGTCGAGTCCGTCGAGACCGACATCGAAGAGCAGGAGGTCACCATCGACGGTGACGTCTCGGTTGACGAGGTGATCGAGAAGATTCGCATGGCCGGCTACGAGGCCGAACCGGTGTAGCCGGCGTGTCGCCGTCACCGACCCGACGAACGCGGTCAGCCGGTAGTGACCAGTGGTCCCACACGCGGCCCCGACCACGATGACAGTCTTTTTCGTTTCTGGGTGACGAGGGCGAAACACAGATGGCTGATGAGAGACTCTCGCGACGACGATTGCTCGGTATCGGAGCGACAGCCCTCCCCGCGGCCCTCGCCGGATGCCTGGGCGGTGGCGGCGGTGACGACGACGAGGTGCCGGAGAACACGGTCATCGTCGGTCCGGACAACACGTTCGTCTTCGAACCCGACAGCCTGACCGTCTCGCCCGGGACGGAGGTCACCTGGGAGTGGGACAGCAACACTCACAACGTCGTCGTCGAGAGCCAACCGGACGGCGCGGACTGGCCGGGGACCGAAGGCGGGGAGAGCCAGACCTTCGACGAGGGCTACGTCTACAGCTACACGTTCGAGGTACCGGGTACCTACACGTACTACTGCTCCCCACACCGGGCGCAGGGCATGCAGGGCGAGATAATCGTCGAGGAGTAGGCTACAGTTCGATGCGATTCAGCCAGACCAGGATGGCGTACCCGACGACGCCGACGGCGAACAGCGTCGCGGGGATGAGGAAGGAGCCGAAGGTTTCGTAGAGGACGCCGACGATGCTCGCCATACCCCGACCGACGGTCCGAATCCACTTCGAGTTGTCCCTTCCGTCGAGCGGTTCCCGTCAGTCGCCCTCGCCGGTCGACAGTTCCGGCGGGTCTGTCACGGTCTCGTCGACGTCCCGGTCCGCCGCGTCGACGGCAACCCGGACGTCCCGCTTCGGGAACGGCATCTCGATGCCCGCGTCGAGCAGCGCCCGGTAGATGCCCCGGTTCAGGCTGTGGCGGGCCTTCTGCTCGCGGTTCGGACTCGTCACCCAGCACAGCAGTTCGTACTCCAGTCCCGAGTCCCCGAACCGACGGAACCGCATCCGTGGTCTGGGGGAGTCCTTCACCAGCGACTCGTCCCCGGTCACGTCGAGGACCGCCGACTCGAACTCGTCGAGGTCGGTGCCGTACCCGACGCTGAGGGGCACCCTGATTCGCTTCCGTCGTTTGGGTGCCGACTCGTTGATGATGCGGGCGGAGTTGAGCACCGAGTTGGGCACCGTTACCATCACCTCGTCGCGGGTGAGCAGCGTCGTCGACCGGATGCCGACCCGGACGACGGTCCCGGCGTCGCCGGTGTCGAGGACGACGTAGTCGCCGATCTTGTACGTGTCGTCGAAATAGAGTGCGAGGCCACCGAAGAAGTTGGCCACGGTGTCCTTCGCCGCGAACCCGACCGCGATACCGGCGACCCCGGCGGCGCCGAGCAGGGGCGTTACCTCGAGGTTCCAGACGTCGAGCAGGAAGAACGTGGCGCCGACGAGGACCACGAGCGTCCAGACGTTCGAGAACACCGGCGCGAAGTCGTATCGGCCGCCGTCCTGGACCTCCTCGACGACCCGGTTCACGATGTTGTTGAGCGACCGGGCCCAGACGAGGACGATGACCGACGCCGAGGGCTGGCCGAAGAACATCCTGAGTTCGTCCTGTCCGAAGACGTCGGTACCGGTGGACCCCGTCTGTGCGGGGTCCGTGAGGACCCACACGCCAGCGAGCGCCGCGGTCACGACGAGTGGGACGCGCAACTCGTCGACGACGATGTTGTCGACCAGGCTCTCGGTCCCCCTGACGAACCGTCGCGCCACCCTGAGCACGACGGTCTCGATGACCACCGCCGCCACGAGCGAGATGCCCAGGACGAGCGCGGTTCGCTGCCAGAGCGGGAACGCCGAGAGAAAGTCGGTAAGCCCTGCGAACATGGCCCGTCTACGATGGGGTGACGCTTCTACGTTCCGACCCGGTCGTCGGCCTCGTCGACCGCCGAAACGTTCGAGGGGCGAGACGGCGTACTCCCGGTAGATGTACCGTACCGGACACTACGGCGTCTCGCTGCTCCTCTACGCACCTGTCGGCTTGCTGCTGCTCGTCCTGGGCGCACCGGGGCTGGCGCTGCTCGGCGGCGCGGCCATGCTCGGACTCGCTCGCGTCCCGGACTACGACCACCGGGTTCCGTTCGTCCGTCACCGCGGACCGACGCACACGTTCGCGTTCGCCGTCCTCGTCGGCGTCGTGCTGTGCTGGGCCGGGTACCTCGCCGCACCGGAACTGGGACTCGACCCACTGCTCGCCGGCCTCGTCGGGTTCGGCGTCGGAACGTACGGCATCGTCGCCCACCTCGTCGGCGACGTGCTGACGCCGACCGGTATCGAACCGTTCTGGCCGGTCTCGTCCCGCAACTACTCGTTGCACGTGACGACGGCCGAGAGCCTGCTGGCGAACTGGACCCTGCTCCTGCTCGGGGTGGCCGTCACCGTCGCGGTCGCGGTCGCGGGCGGGCGCGTCGCCTGACCGGGGCTGGCGACCGCCGAAAACGACGAATCCGTTCCTCTCAGTTCATGTATACCATGATTTTTCGGTCGTCGAGCGAGACGACCACGTATGGACGCCATCGACTACGGTCGGTTCGATGCTGGCCGACACGTCAACTACTTCGACGTGGACGTCGCCTTCCGGCGCGAGGTCGAACGGGTACTCGCCCCCGATGCGTACGAGTGGGCCGAACCCCACCTCCGGGAGTTCGGCGAGCGCGTCGGCCACGAAGTCGCGGACAACGCGGACGTGGTCGACGACCACGGGCCGGTGCTACACACCTACGACGAGTACGGCGACGTCCAGAACGTCGTCGAGTACCATCCGAAACAGTACGAGAACGAACGCATCTCGTACGGCGCCGGCATCGTCGCCGACTCGTTCGAGGCACCCCCCGGCCGGGACGAACCGATGCCACTCACGCACCACCTCGCGATGGAGTACCTGCTCTCCTACGCCGACCCGGGGTTCACCTGTCCGGTGTCGATGACCGGCGGCGTCGCACTCGTCCTGGACAAGTACGGGGACGACGAGGTACTGTCGTCCTACTACGACCGACTCGTGGCACGCGACGGCGACGAGAACGTCGAGGGCGCGATGTTCCTCACCGAGGAACAGGGCGGGAGCGACGTGGGGGCGAACGAGACGCTGGCCGAACACGTCCAGGGGAACGAGTACGAACTCACGGGCGAGAAGTGGTTCTGCTCGAACATCGACGCCGAGGGGACGCTCGCGCTCGCCCGCACGCCCGGCGCCCCGGAGGGGACGAAGGGACTGTCCCTGTTCCTCGTCCCCCATACGGTCGGTGACGCCCACGAGACCGACGAGTTGAACGACCAGTTGTACCGACGGCTGAAGGACAAACTCGGGACCATCTCGGTGCCGACGGGCGAGGTCGAACTCCGGGGTGCCACCGGCTACCTCGTCGGTGGGGAGGAGCGCGGGTTCAGGTACATGACCGACATGCTGAACCTCGAACGCCTCTCGAACGCCAGCGCCTCGTGTGCCATCATGGGTCGGTGTCTGCTGGAGGCGAAGGTCCACGCGGCCAACCGCGAGGCGTTCGGGTCGCCCATCCAGGAGTACCCGTTGATGAAGGCCGACCTCGTCGACATGGCCGTCGACCACGAGGCGGCGCTGGCCTACACGTTCGACGCCGGGCGCGTCCTCGCGGAACGGGAGGCGGGCGACGACGAGGCTTACCGGTTGATGCGTGCGCTCGTCCCGGTCGCGAAGTACCGCACCGCCCGGATGGCGGTGGACACGGCGTCCTACGCGATGGAGGTCCTCGGTGGGAACGGCTACGTCGACGACTTCGTGACCCACCGACTGCTCAGGGACGCGCAGGTGCTCCCCATCTGGGAGGGCACCTCGAACATCCTCTCGCTCGACCTGCTCAGGGCGCTCGACTCCGAGGACGCCCACGAACCGCTGCTCGCGGAGATTCAGGCCAACCTCGACGGCGTCGACCACGCGGCCCTCGCCGAGTCGAAGGCGGCCGTCGAGTCCGCCTACGCCGACCTCGGGTCGGCCATGGCGACGCTCGCGACCGAGGACACCGACTACGCCCAGTTGCAGGCCAAGGAACTCGCGGACCTCGTCTTCGACGTGTACGTCGGCGCGCTGTTGCTCGCCGAGGGCCAGGACGAGATAACCACCGAGGACGACGCACGCACTGCACTCGTCGCAGAGCGCTTCGTCGACCGGTACCTGCGGCCGGACGACGGTGACCGAGGCATCGCCGACGGCGACCGGTTCGTCCTCGACCACTTCGACGCAGTCGTCCGCTACGCCCCGGTCGACCCGGCGTCGCTGGTCGACGCCGCCACCGCCGACGACTGAACCGGGTCGTCACCGGCGCGCTCCTCTCTTAATATCGTAGCTACACCCCTAATATCCAATCCAGAACCCTTATACGGTCGCGGGCAGTTCGGATAGACGCAATGGCAAACGGCACCGTTGATTTCTTCAACGACACTGGCGGCTACGGTTTCATCGAGACTGAGGACGCGGACGAGGACGTTTTCTTCCACATGGAGGACGTTGGCGGACCGGACCTCGAAGAGGGACAGGAGATCGAATTCGACATCGAAGACGCACCGAAGGGCCCCCGGGCCAAGAACGTCGTCCGCTCGTAACTTCGTAATTCGCGACTAACACGCGATTCATTCTTTCGACGCCACGACCGACCAGTGGCGACTCCGTGCGGGCACGCCGGTTTTGACGTTCGGACGCCAAGGTACCGTATGGACAGCGACGCGGTCAGGCGGGCGTACGACGCCCTCGGTGAGACGTACGGCCAGTTCCGGCGCGTCGACGGACCCGAGACGGCGCTCTTTGCGGACCTGCTCGACGGCCTCGCGGTCCCGGGACCCATCCTCGACGTCGGCTGTGGCGACGGGCGTCGAACCGCGTACCACCTCGTCGACAGACGTCGGGTCGTCGGCCTGGACGTCTCCGCCGTACAGCTTCGACTCGCCGCCGAGGCCGTTCCCGGGATGGACCTCGTACAGGGTGACATGACGGCGCTCCCCCTCACCGACGACAGCGTCGCTGGCGTCGTCGCCTACTACTCGGTGTTCCACGTCGACCGACGGCGACACGGCGAGGTGTACCGCGAGTTCGCCCGGGTCTGTCGGCCGGGCGGTCGCCTGCTGACGAACGTCCCACGGCGAGCGATGGACGGCATGCGCTCGGACTGGCTTCGCGACGGCGTCGACATGTACTGGAGTGCTCCAGGTCGCGAGTCGACCCTCGACGTCCTCGACGACGCAGGCTTCGACATCGTCTGGGAGCGGACGGTCACCGACGGCCTCGGGGAGCAGGTGACGTTCGTGCTGTGCGAGCATCGGTGAGCGCTACCGAACGCCGGTGACTCCCGCGGCCACCACGGACGTATCCCCGTCGTCGCACGAGGCGGGAGGAACGTTCTTCACCCGGCCGCACCGTCGGACGGACGTGCAAGCAGACGACTCCGAGGCTGCCGAAGCGCTCGACCAGAGAAACCTCGTCAGGCGTAGCTACGACGAACTCGCCGACGTGTACGCCGCCGAGACCGGACCGAACGAGAACGACGTCCTCGTCGACCGACTCCAGGCGGACGCGCCCGACGGCCCGCTCCTCGACGCCGGCTGTGGCGACGGCGAGACGGTCCTCGAGTACCTCGCCGACGACCGGACGGTCACCGGACTGGACTTCTCCCGCGAACAGGCGACCCGCGCGAACCGGGTCGTTCCGGGCATGGTCGCCCAGGGGGACATGACCGCACTCCCGTTCGCAGCGGACTCCTTCGCGGCCGTCACGGCGTTCTACTCCATCATCCACGTGCCCGGCGAGCAACACGCCGACGTGTACGAGGAGTTCGCGCGCGTTCTGCGCCCGGCGGGCGTGGTCCTCGTCACCACCGGCACGGAGGACTGGGTCGGCCGTAGCGACGACTGGCTCGACGGCGGCGCGCCGATGGAGTGGGACATCCTCGGTCCCGAGAAGAGCACCGACCTGTTGAACGCGGCCGGCTTCGAGGTGTACGAGACGGTCGGCGTGGTCGACGCCGTCGGCGACGACGTCGACCGGGAGAAGAGTCGTCTCGTGGACCCAGACTCCGGGGAGGCGGAGAAGCTATTCCTGTTCGCACGACTCACGGACTGACCGGACAGAGGACCCTCAGCGTGGCGTCTCTGCGCCCCACTTGTCGAGTGCGGCGGCGAGTTCGGGGTGGCCGTCGTCGGCGTACTCCCGGAGCGAGACGCCCTGCATCGACGCCTCGACGGACTGGCGGAGCGCCCGGGCGCCGGCCTCCGTGCCGTCCGGGTGTCCGTGGATGCCACCGCCGGCCTGGATGGCGATGTCCGTCCCGAGTGCGTCGATGAGCGAGTCGACGACGCCGGGGTGCAGTCCGCCGGAGGCGACCGGCAGGACGTCCCGCTTCCCGTAGAGGTCGGACCTGAGCCAGGCGTTGATGCCGGGCGTGTCCTCGTTCTCCAGTTTGCCGAGGCCGGCGGTCCCGGTGTGGATGTGGTCGACGCCACAGAGGCGGGCGACCTGTGCGAGGACGCGCATCGAGACGCCGTGATGGTCCATCCGGTCGAAGGCAGCGTGCATCGCCCGGTGGGCGTGGATGGCGAGGTCCATGTCCTCGCAGTGGTCGCGGACGGTCTGGACGGCGGCCCACCCGGCGGTGACGACGTCGACCATGACGAACCCGCCGCCCTGGTCGTGGACGAACTCGGCGCGTCGGATCATCTCGTCCGTTTCGGCGGTGACGTTGACGAGGTAGTCCTTCTTCTCGCCCGTCTCCGCAGTGAGTTCGCGTGCGACGTCGAGGCTGCGCTCGACGCGTTCCTCGAAGGGGTTGAAGTCCTGGTCGGTGAGGTTCTCGTCGTCCTTCAGGAGGTCGACGCCCCCGCGCCAGGCCTGCTCGGCGATGTCGACGTGTGCCGTCGTGGAGAGGCCGACCTTCGGCTTGGGCACCGTCGCGAGGACGGGCCGGTCGCCGGCGTCGAGTTTCTCGCTGGCGACGCTGGACCCGAACTGCGGGCCGGGGAACGTCGAGACGATGGCCTCCGGCCACTTGCAGTCCTGTAGCCGGATGCTGTCCACCGCCTTCATCCCCATGATGTTGCCGGCGATACAGGAGAGTATCTGCGCCATGGACCCGTCCTCGAACAGGTCGGCGGGGTAGGCGACGGTGACGTTGCCACCCGGGCCGACACCCTCCCGGATGTCGCAGGCGACCGCCGAGAGGTCGGTCAACTCGGGGTCGTCGACGTGCAGGGCGGCCCACGTCCCGTTCGAGGATTCGCTGGCGACGCGGGAGGCGGCGGCCTCCATCGACATGTCCGTGGCGGGGTCGATGGTGAACTCACAGACGAGGTCGGTGTCGGTCGGTTCGTAGTCGAGGTCGAGGAAGTCGTCGTACTCGATTCCGGTCATAGGGAGTCTCGAATATTCACCTGCCAGCTATTTGGAACTTGCTGTGTACTACCCGGTGGTACGCCCGGTCTGCGGGCCGTGGCGTCCTCACGCGTCACCTAGTCCGAGAATCTCCGGGATGGCCGCCAGCGAATCGGCCACGAAGTCGGGCCGGTGGTCGCTCGCCGCCACGTCTTGCCGTCCGGTGACGCCCGAGAGCACCAGTGCGGTCGTCATCCCGGCGTCCGCGCCCAGCGCGACGTCGGTGTCGAGTCGGTCGCCCACGACCAGACAGCGCTCCGGTGGGACACCGATCCGGTCGAGGATCACCGCCCTGGCCCCCGGGGAGGGCTTTCCGAGGACCGCCTCGGGGTCGCGCCCGGCGACGTTCGCCACCGCACCGACGATGGCTCCCGACCCGGGTACGTCGCGCTCACCCCCAGGGACGACGAGGTCCGGGTCGGTCGCCACGAAGGCGACGTCGTCGTCTTCGAGCGCCCAGAACGCCTCGGTGAGGTCGTCGTAGGTGAACTCGCGGTCGACGGACGCGACGACCACCTCGGCCGCGTCCCACCGGCCCGTCAGGACGACGTCGTGTGCGCGCAACTGCTCGCGGAGTCCGTCCTCGCCGACGACGAACGTCGGACGGTCGGGATGGTCGCGGGCGAGGTACTCGGCCGTCATCTCGCCAGAGGTCAGTACGTCGTCGGGCGTCGCGGGGACGCCGGCGGCCGACAGTCGCTCGGCGAACGCCGTCGGGGGACGCGTCGGGTTGTTGGTCACGAAGAGGCAGTCGAGTCCGGCGTCGCGGAACCACCGGACCGCCGCCGGTGCACCCGGAATCGCCTGCTCGCCGCGGAGGACGGTCCCGTCGACGTCGAGGACGACTGCGTCCACGTCCGGAGGGTCTTGGTCTGTCATCGACCTGTCCGCTATCGAGGTGCCTCGACCGGGACGGCCGCACCGGTCTCTGCGCTCTCGTACAGCGCGTCGATGACGCGCATGTTGGCGACGGCCTCGTCGGCGTCGGTCCGGGGCCGTCGGCCGGTCCGGACGCACTCGACGAAGTGGCGAACCTGTTCGGCGTACTGGTCGACCGGGTCGAAGGTCTCCGTCACCGTCCGACCGTCGACGGCGTAGGATAGCGACTGCGGTTCGTCGGCGTCGCCCGGGTTGAACGCGCCGTCGACCTCCAGCCACCCGTTCTCGGCCTCGACGCGGTACCGCTGCGCCGGCGGCGTGTCGAAACTGCTCGACAGTTGCGCGGTCGCACCGTCGTACTCGAACGTCCCGGTCAGGTGCGTGTCGACGCCGCAGCCACGGGTATCGAGTACCCTGGCGCGGACCCGGTCGGGTTCACCGAGCAGCGTACGGAGTGCGCTGACGGCGTAACAGCCGACGTCCATCAGCGACCCGCCGGCGAGGTCGGGGTCGAGACGGATGTCGTCGGGTCCGCCCCGGAGCGGGAACTGGAACGTGGCGAAGGCACCCCGGACCCGGTCGAGTTGTCCGTCGACGACCTCGACCGCCCGCTCCGTCCTGGGATGGTACCGGTACATGAACGCCTCCATCAGCGTGACGCCGGCGTCGTCGCAGTAGTCGCCCAGTTCGCGCGCCTCGTCGGCGTCGACGGCGAGTGGCTTCTCACAGAGGACGTGCAGTCCGGCGTCGGCCGCGCGCTTCGTCCACTCCGCGTGGAGGGCGTTCGGGAGCGGGACGTAGACCGCGTCGACGGACGCGGCGTCGAGGAGTCGTTCGTAGGAGTCGTACGCCCGGTCGACGTCGAGATCGGCGGCCACCGCCTCGGCCCGGTCGTCGTCGCGGGACGCGATGGCGACGACCTCGTGACCGGCCCCGCGGATGCCGGGAATCACGGCCTTCTGTCCGATGTTCGCCGTCGAAAGTACGCCAAATCGCATACGTATCTCCTCACTCTCTGGCATAAAACACCTGTCGGCATTACGTTTCCAAAGCCCAAATCGCATGACGATTTGGTTTTCAAGTTGGTCTACCTGGATAGCAAAAATTTAATTGTATGGGGCGCGACCCTACCTACAATACCCCGATGACCGACAGTACCCTGGAATCGGGTTCGTCTCGCCTCGGTGGTGACGAGTCCACCCTCGACATCGACGAGCTCTTCGCCGGCCCCGACGACGACGACCCGGCCGGAGACGACCCGAAGTGGACCGAGGAGGAATCGACAGACGACGACGGCATCGAGGACACGACTGCGGGCGAGTTGTTCCAGCAGTTGAGCGACGAGGCCGTCGACGACCCGGCCGACGGCGGCACGTACGACGAACTCAGCGACCAGACGCCCGAGGAGATCATCGCGAGCGTCGACGAGGAGACCGAACCGGCGGACGTCGTCGACGACTCTATCGCGGCCGACGACGACGCCCTCGACGACCTGCTGCTCTCCGGCCGGAAGAAGGAGGACGGGTTCCTCTGGGTGCAGACGGAGGACGACGAGTCGGCGTCCGAATCGTCCGACTCGTCCTGGTCGGGGTTCGGCGACGATTCGACTGTGGACGACGGTGCCGACGACACCGGTTCATCGTCGACGGACGACGCGGTCGAGAACCCGGAACTCGACCAGGGGTCGGCGCTGTCGGCGACGTTCGAGGACGGTGAGGACTCCTTCAGCACCGCCGACGGGGCGGCGGCGTCGACCGAGGCGGCCGACGAGAGCGCGGCCGACGGCGACGACGAGGACGACGACTCGGGCGGCGGTATCGCGAGCACGATTCGGTCCATCCTCTCCGGCTGACTGGCGCTACGTCGGGGCTACCTTTTTCTCGGTGGTGTTCGTATGCTACCACGTCTCAATGACGGGTTACGCATCCACGTACGTCGCGGTCTGTCGGGGATTCGGGCTGGACGAGCACGACATCCGGGGAGCGGTGACGTCGGACGGCCCCGTAGAGGAGGTGTTCGACCCAGGGCCGTCCGGGAAGCGATACGAACGGTTGCTCGACCGACTAGCCGGGTCGACCACGGGCGTCGACCTGTCTGCCGGTACGGACGACGAGACGCTCGCGACCGAGTTACGGGTCGCACTCGCGGCGGCCGGACGGGAGGACGCGGCGGAGGCACTCGGTGACGGCAGCCCCGACGTCCTCGACAGACTGGCGGCCGTCGAACAGGGACTCCTCGCGGACGACTACCGGGTCGTCCGGCTCGCCGACGGCGAACGGGGTCGTGGCTGGCGGTTCCTCGTCGTGGAACCGCACCGTCTCGCTGGCGTCCGGGAGCAGTTCGGGCCGGCCGTGAGCATCGACGGGCGGTCCGTCCTCCACGACGACCAACCCGCCGACCGGTCTGTCGACCCGTCCGAACTGCTCCCGGACCGGGCTCACAGGTTCGAGCCGTACCGCGATTCGCCCGGTGGCGGGCCGAAGCGCATCGTGAGCGACGTCGGCGTCGACGACGTCCTCCACTCGGTCCGTGGGGACGACCGTGGCGATGGCACCACCGAATCCGAACCGCCCGCACTCGAAGGCGGGACGGTCGACCGGGCGCTCGAAGCGCCTCCGTCGGAACCGGCGGGACCGGCGCTCGACGAACCCCCGATAGAGGCCCCCGGCGAGGTGGCCGAAGAGCCCATCGTCGCCGGCGGGACCGTCGACGAGGACCCCATCGTCGCACCTGGACACGTCGGCCTGGGGACGAACACCGGCGACGGGCGGTCGCCGTCGGCACTGGCCGAACCGGAACGACGCCCGGCGCTGGACGAACCCCCATCGGAACCCGCAGGACCGGCACTGAACGAACCACCCATCGCGGCGTCGGGCAGGGTCGAGGAAGAGCCGATCGTCGCCCGCGGGACCGTCGACGAGGCCCCCATCGTCGCCCCTGGTTCGGTCTCGTCGCCCAGCGCCGACGGGACGGACCCGGACGACGGGAGGACGACCGACGGCGACGACGCTCGCTCGGCGTGAACGGTCCCGGGACTTCTCTGAAAATCCGTCGCGACGTGGGCTCGTTCTGGCCGACGGCCCGGTGCTGGCGGTCGCACGCGTCGCCGTATCGCACCGAACCTTAATATTTGAGACTAGCGATACTGCAATCTAACTGATGACCGACCGCGACCGACGCGACCGACTGACCGAGTACGTCGCCGTGCTCCGCGGGTTCGGACTCACCGACGACGAGATACTCGGGGCTCACGACCTGGAACTGGTGCCCGACGGGTTCGACCTGGCCGAGTACCTGGCCCACGAGTTCGACCTGGGTGACGAGCGCGCGCTGTACCGTCGACTCCACGAGGCACTCGCCGGGTCGGTCCGCGGCATCGACGCGGACCGGGAGTACTGGTCGCACGCACCGGCCGCACAACTCGACGAGGCCTGCGGGACCCACGGCTGGCAGGTCGACCTGACGGGCGACGACCCGCTCACGGTCTCGGTCACGACGCCGGACGGCGAGACGCGCCGGGCAACGTTCGAGTACCCCGAGTCGTCGCTCGGCGAACACAACTACCCGGCGCTCGCGGCCGCAGTCGAGTCGTTACTGGACGGACTGACGCTCGCGCTCCTCTCCGACGTCGACGGGCGCTGGCGGTTCGTCGTGGTCGAACCCGACCTGCTCGCAGACCTGCGCGACCGATACGGTGAGCGCGTCCGCGTGTTCCGCCGACCGCTGTTGCGGGCCGAGCAACCAGCCGACTTCGCCTCGGACGCGACGGCAGAGTCCGACCGCGAGTCGAACCTGGCGGGCATCGCCGGCGACGCGTTCGCGGAGTCGGTCGGCACCGGCCCGCGCGTCCATCGCTCGTCGCGCCCACTCGAGACGGAACTGGAGACGACCCCGGAACCGGAACGCATCGTCGGCGAGAGCATCGAACCCGTCTTCGAGACGCTGGCCGAGACCGACCCCGCGAAGGAGTCGGACGAGGTGGTCGACACCCAGGTCGAGACGCTCCTGTCGGACCTCGACCGGCCCGAACGGCAGGCAGCGGACGACGGTGACCCGGGGTCCGAAGAGACCACCGTGGAGTCGACGGAGGTGACCCGGACGCACGTGTCCGAGACGGTCGAGGCCGACGACGACGCGTCGGCCGGGTTCGGACTGGTCGGTGGCGGCCCGAAGACGACGGTCGTCGAGGACGACCTGGACGACGTGTTCGCCTCGATAGAGGGGACGAACCCGCCGGCCGAGGCCGCAGAAGCGGACCACGTCACCACCGACGAACTGCTCTCCTCGGTCGATGAACCGCCCGCGGCCGGCGGTGACGCAGAAACGGGGGCGGCGGACGACGGCGGGGAGAGACGAGTCGAAGCCGACCGGGCCGACCCGCCAGAGCAGGTGCCGGACCTGTCGGAAGAGTCCTTCAACTTCGACGAGTGGTCCGGTTCCGAGGGCGATTCGGTCGAGGGCGTGACCGAGACGAGCACTGGCGTCGAACCCGCCGAGACGGCGGTCCCGGACGACGGACCGGGAGAACCGTCCGACGCTGGCGACGTGACGACGGCCCACTCCGACGACGGTCACGGGACGGTGGCGTTCCCCGACGAAGGAACCGACGAGGACGAGGACGTCCCGGCCGGCGCCGACGACGATGCGGGGGTGCCACTCGACGGGGCCGGCGGGGCTATCGAGACCGGCGAGGGCGACGACGAGGGTCCGGACCTGTTCGGCGAGGAATCGGCCCGACTCGTCGACGACGACCTGGCGGACGACGCCCCTGTCGGGGGTGACCCGCCCGACGGGATGGACGTCGGCGTCCCCGACGAGACGGGGGCGGACGAGGACGCCGACCCGTCGGCGACGCCGTCCATCGACGAGATAGAAATCGACGTCGACGACGGGGACGTGCCCGCGTTCGACAACGACGACGAGGACGACGAACCGACCGGGACGGACGGGCCGCTGGCCGGGTCCCTCCACGACGCGTCGACTGGACCGACCGGGACGGCTGACGCGACCGCGGAGACCTCGACGGACGAGGAGTACCCCGACGTCGTGGTCGGCCGTCTCGACGAGGGAGACTCCGGCCCAATCGGCCGGTTCGTCGCGTGGCTTCGCGGACTGTTCTGAGACGAGAAGAACGGGGGGAGCTTACAGGAAGCTCTCGATGTGGTCGGCGACCTCCTCGGGCGTGTCGCCGACGGGGACGCCAGCGTCGTTGAGCGCGTCGATCTTGGACTGGGCGGTGCCGGTGCCGGACCCGGAGACGATGGCACCCGCGTGGCCCATGCGCTTGCCCGGCGGTGCGGTCCGCCCGGCGATGAAGCCGGCGACGGGCGTCTCGACGTAGTCGTCGATGAACGCGGCGGCCTCCTCCTCGTCCTCGCCGCCGATCTCGCCGCACATGACGATGGCCTCGGTCTCGGGGTCGTCCTCGAAGAGTCGGAGCGCGTCGACGAAGTCGGTGCCGATGATGGGGTCGCCGCCGATGCCGATGGCGGTCGTCTGGCCGATGCCGCGGTCGGTCAGGTTCGAGACGACCTGGTAGGTCAGCGTCCCGGACCGCGACACGAGGCCGACGTTCCCGGCCTCGAAGATGTTGCCCGGCAGGATACCGAGTTTCGCCTCGCCCGGCGTGATGATGCCCGGACAGTTCGGGCCGATGAGTCGCGTGTCGACCTCGGAGAGGCGCTTGTAGACCCGGGCCATGTCCTGCGTCGGGACGCCCTCGGTGATGGCGACCGCGAGGTCGAGGGGCGAGTCGAGCGCCTCGAAGATGGCGTCCGCGGCGAACGCCGGCGGGACGAACACGACGGACGCGTCGGCGTCGTGTTCCTCGGCGGCGCGCTGGACCGTGTCGTAGACTGGCACGCCGTGGACCTCCTGCCCGCCCTTGCCCGGCACCGCGCCGGCGACGACGTTGGTGCCGTACTCTATCATCTGCCCGGCGTGGAACTTGCCCTCGCCGCCGGTGATACCCTGCACGATGACCCTGGAGTCGTCGTCGACTAACACACTCATTCTTCGCTCACCTCCGCAGCGTTCGCGACCGCACGCTGGACGGCGTCTTCCAGCGTCTCCTCGACCTGTACGAGGTCCTTGTTCAGAATCTCCATGCCCTCCTCCCAGTTCGTGCCGGCGAGACGGACGACGACCGGCTTGGGAATCTCGTCGAAGCCGTCGAGGGCCTCGTTGATGCCGCGTGCGACCTCGTCGCCGCGCGTGATGCCGCCGAAGATGTTGAAGACGACCGAGTCGACGTTCTCGTCGGAGAAGACCATGTCGAGCGCGTTGCTGACGCGCTCTGCCTTCGCGCCACCACCGATGTCGAGGAAGTTGGCGGGTTCGCCGCCGTAGTAGTCGACGAGGTCGAGCGTCGTCATGACGAGTCCGGCACCGTTGCCGATGATGCCGACGTTGCCGTCGAGACGGACGTAGTCGAAGCCGTACTCGTCGGCCTTGCGTTCGAGTTCGTCGCCGCCCGCTGCGGCCTCCTCCTCCATCTCGGCGAGTTCGGGCTGGCGGAACAGCGCGTCCTCGTCGACGTTCATGACGGCGTCGGCCGCGATGACCTCGCGGTCCGACGTGACCATGAGCGGGTTGATCTCGGCGTCGGAGCCGTCGCGGTCGTCCCAGAGTCGGTAGAGCGTCTGGAGGACGCCGGCGACGTCACGGGCGACGTCGCGCTCGACGCCGGCCTCGTAGACGGCCCGCCGTGCCTGGTACGGGTGCATCCCGAACGAGGGGTCGACGTGTTCCCGGACGATGGCGTCGGGCGTCTCCTCGGCGACCTGCTCGATGTCGACGCCACCCTTGGTCGAGACCATGGCGACCGGCTTGCCCTCGCCCCGGTCCATCGTAACGCCGACGTACAGTTCGTTGACGAAGTCGACGGCCTCCTCGACGAGGACGCGGTCGACGTGGATGCCCTTGAGGTCCATCCCGAGGATGGACTCGGCCGCCTCGCGTGCCTCGTCTGCGTCGTCGACGAGTTTGATGCCGCCTGCCTTTCCACGTCCCCCAACCTGTACCTGCGCCTTGACCGCCACCGGATACCCGATGTCGTCGGCCGCCGCGACGACGTCGTCGACGGTGTCCGCGAGCGTCGACTCCGGTGTCGGAATCCCGGCGTCGGCGAAGACCTGCTTCGCCTGGTACTCGTGTAGTTTCATGCGTTCGGATTCGCGCGGCGTGGCCGCTTAAATCCTCTCGATTCCCGCTCATACTTGCCGGCCTGGGCGAGTGTCTCCGGCGTTGACTCGGGAGTCGGTGACGTTCGCGACGCGGAAGGAGGGGGTTCGAGTTCGCGACCGGGCAGGTGAGCCGACCTACCCCGACGTCGAACCTTCGGTCTCGGCGTCGGTGGTCCCGGTCCCGGTCGAATCGTCGGTCACGGGTTCGGTCGAGTTACTGGAACCGTCCGGGGTGACTCCGTCGGTCGAGTCGCCAGCGCCCGAATCTGTCGAATCGTCCGTGCTCGAACCGTCCGTGCTCGAACTGTCGTCGCCGGTACCGTCGGTGGAGAGGGACTCGTCGGTCTCGGCCGTGGTGACGTTCTCGTCGCCGGCGTCCGTCACGTTCCCGTCGACGGTGACGTTGTCGTCACCCGTGACGGTGGCGTCGTCGGTAGAGACGTTCCCGTCACCGTCGCCGGCGGTACCGTCCTCCCCGGTTCCGTTCCCGACGGTGGGTGAGTCGACGCTGGCATCGGCGTCGTCACCGTCACCGGCCGGCCTCGCAGGTCGCCGCGACGACGTCGTACGACCGACAGCACGACTCCACGACGTCGGTACCGAACACGACCGCGCCGCCGCAGGTCGGACAGGCGTCGAGGAACAGTCTGAGTCCGGCGAGCAGTTCGCTCCGGTACGCCACCGGCATCGAGTCCCACGAGTCGATTCGCGTCGCAAGCACCTCGCCGCCGCCGGCGTCCGCGACGAACGCGGCGCGGGACTCCCACTGGCCGAGCCACTCGCCGTCGTACCAGGCGACGAACCGCCCGGGTCGCTCGTCCAGTCGGAGGTGCTCCGCGTCGAGGCCGACGATGCCTGCAAGGGCGCGGCGCTGGGCCTCGTCGTTCGTCAGCGTGTCCATCCTGGCGTACCACTCGCGACCGAACGCCGGGTCGAGTGCCAGGTCGTCCGACACCGGCACGACCGTGCCGGCTTCGACGAGCGACTGCTCGGCCTGGAACGCCTCCGGGACGAACTCCGGCGACGCCCGGTCGAACAGGTGGTGCATCCGAGCGGGGAGATATCGCTTCGTCAGTTCGGGCGTCCCCGGGACGAGGTACCCCCGCAGGTAGATGGCGGCCGCGGACGTCACCGCGACGGCGGCGGCCAGCCACGGCGAGAGAACGAACGTGGCGGCGGTGAGCACCCCCGCTATCACCACGTTCGTCACTGTACACGGTACACATCGGTTCTCGCCGGTGTACTCCGGTCGGCGAACCCGGTTCAGCGTCGAACCCACTCCCTGCATCACTGTCGTCTGTTGCATCGAAATCTTCTCCAGAACAGTCGCTCGATGCGACCACTCCTCTGATACGTTACACTCTGTTCGGACGTAGGTATGACAGCGTTACCTGTGGTAAGCCCGGGTGACTGGTTCGCGGCAAATCCGGCAGCTGGGAGGCCCGAACCACGGCATCACGGAGTCCCGGTCGTTCGATTCTCGCTCCCCAGGAACCGGCGTTCCGCCCCCGATACAGTTAATACATCTAGACGCGCTGTAATAAATGGGGGAAGGCATGAGACTATCAGCAGAGCAATCAGGGGGGAAGCACAGCGACGGCGCAGTCGGGGCGCGCGCAACGACCGACCTCGAGGGGGCCGGGGGCGACGGTCCCGATTCGGTCTCGAAGGACGTCCTCTTCCAGACGTTGAGCAACGGCCGTCGGCGATTCGTCCTGCAGGCACTCCTGCAGAGCGACAGCATGACGGTTCGCAAACTGACGGCGTTCGTCGCCGCGAGGGAGTGCGACGTACCGGTGGCCGAACTGGAGTACAGGCAGCGAAAGCGGGTCTACACCTCGCTCGTCCAGACGCACCTGCCGACGATGCACAAGAACGGTCTCGTGGACTACGACAAGTCCCGGGGGACCGTCGAGGCGACGCTGACGCTCGACACGTTCTGGCCCTACCTCGACGGGGGCGACGCGACGTCGCCCCGGCCGTCGCCGTGGAGTACCCGGTACCTCGGCCTCGCGGCGGTCTTCGGCGCGTTACTGACCGGTTCGTGGCTCGGCATCGTGCCGTTTCAGTTCGTCCCGCCGGTGGTATACGGTGCCGTGCTGGTCGGTACGCTCGCAGCAACGGCCGGACTTCACAGGCAGTGGGAGCGACGGCCCGGGGGCGGCGACCGACGAGCGGTCGGTCCGCTGGAGACCGAGTCCGAGTGAGGCGGGTCAGTCGACGACCGTCCATCGGGCGACGGTGGACGGGTCTCTGCACCCGGTCGAGACGAACCGGTCCGGGACCGAAGCGAACCGGCCTACGCGATGAGTTGTTCCTGGCCGCGTTCGATGACGATGCGGCAGGGTGGTGAGATCTTGTTGTAGGCGCGGCGGAAGGCTTCTTTGACCTCGTCGGCCTGGTCGACGTCGCAGTAGGCGGTGAACAGGCGTTCGCCGGCCTGGACGCGGG
>NZ_JBPKGD010000008.1:0-90953 GCF_051207415.1 Haloarchaeobius marinus
ACCCGTTCGGTCAGGCTGTTGCAGTCGAGGTTGCAGTCGTCCTGGTCGACGAGATGTCACCGTGCCAGTGATGCAATCGGTGGGTGTAGTGGTTCGACGCACCGCCACCTCGGACACGGGTTGCGTCGGTCGGTCACCGCGGGCCCTCGAGCCTTCCACCAGAGGTGGTCCGGACGGCTGTCATCGGGATGCAACTACGGTTTGCTGGCTCTGCTGAAATCCCCAATCGAGGATAGATTGCTGAGGGTGTGCTGAATAGAGCGCGCGTATCTCTCACTAGTTCATCTCTGTATGTCGAGAAACGAGATGAGATAGAGTTCGCCTATATGGAACCGGTGAAAACAGTTAATGTGAGTGTCCAAGCACCTTCTGTATGGTTTCGTGGCTAGGACTCATGCTACTCGCGATGGGGGTGTCGTTCGTTGTTATGGCGGAGCCAATCGGTCGTACTCGGGCACAATCATTTGTGACCTCTCAGAACCTTCCAGAGGGTGTTGAACCAACGGACGTGAAGCCATCGGACACTGACATACTTATGACTCGAATCGTTGGTGGAACCACAGCAATCATCGGGATCGGGCTGCTGCTCGCATCGTAGGCGCATGATGGGATTGCGTGCTGAACTCACCCTCTGGGCGTTGTTTAGACGCCTGAATTCAGCGGGTTGACCCCTCTAACGCGCGTTCGATGTTTCGGACCGCCGATTTCATGACAAGTTCACGGAACTGACCGAACCACGTTCTCGCCCACAGCGTCTCACCGTATCGCTGGCGCAAGCCGAAAAACACCGATTCAGCGTTCGAGCGCTGATTGTAGCCCCGATCGTGAATGAGTAGATTCCTCGCCCACCCTCGGAATCCTGGGTCACGCTTCGGAATCAGCGGTGTGACATTTTCAGAACGTAACTTCGTGCGGAGCTGCTCCCAGTCGTAGCCTTTATCCGCCGCCACAGCCGTCAACGCGTCAAGATTCCGTACCAGCACCTGCCAGCCGACCTGTGTATCGTGCGGTTGTTTCATCGAACAGTGTATATCTAGGATCACACTCGTTTCACAATCGATGAGAAGCGTGGTCTTCACCGCCTCGAACGTGTAATCCGTCCGTTTCGCGTAGTGCTGACTCGCCTGGACACGATCCACACCGGTTGCGTCGATTGCCTGAACATCGCCGAGTTCGTACAGTTCGACCGATGCGTCGAGGATCGCTCGCCACCGCGTCATCGGAATCGCTTGCTTCCGCGCACACACGGTCGAGAAGTGCGGCAGCGTCTCCACCGTCAAATCAAGTGAGTTCGCGACCCGCGGCATCTCTCGCAGCACGTCCATCAGCTTCCGGTAATCGTGGCCGAGATACTCTTTGAACCCCTGAATCGCCAGAATCACCCAATCGGCATACCCCTCTTGACCGGGGCGGTATGCCGGAGCGGGCTCGCCAGCGACGGCTTTTTGGGCGAACGTTACGACTGTCTTCGCGAAGCGGGCGGTCTTGGTTTGCACACCGAACCCGTCCCGCTTCACTTCATAGTAGATTCGACAAGTAGCGAGTATTGCTAGGACACTAGAAGTTACTAGTGACGATCGCTCCCGGTTGGTCAGGAGCGTCTAAACAGGGCCGATCCTCTGTATGCAGCACGCCGCTTCTGACAGCACCTGAGTAGGTTTCTGTGGCCGTGCTGAATACAGGGCGCGTATTCCTCACTGACCAACCCGTAGCACGCTTCGTTCCTGTTTACTCCATGAACAGATGTCACCGAGTAATGTTATGCCCCTGGGCCACAGATATCAACGTTGCCCCCAGCGAGGTCACGATATGGCGGAGAGGGATAAGTAGTGGGGTGGAGGTAACAAACAAACCATGACCGATACCGACGCCGTGCTTGACCATCACTTGGACGCGTTCGCCAATCAGGACTTAGAGGAGATCATGGTCGACTACGTCGAGGATTCAGTCGTCGTCACGAACCTTGGCGTCTACCGTGGCCTTGACGAGATCAAGGAACTGTTCGCGGAACTGCTCGACGAATTTTCCCAGGAAGGGACGACCATTGAAGTGGATGACACCATCTTCGAAGGGGATTTCGCCTACCTCCTGTGGCACGCCGAAACGCCGGACAACGTCTACGAGTTCTGTACCGATACGTTCTACATCCCCGAGGAGACGATTGATTTCCAGACCTTCGCCGGCAAAACCGAACCTAAGGACTGATAAAAAGTAGCAGAATACGGTTCTATCCAATATCTTCGTTGATGTATGTAGTGATGCATACACCCTCTATATTCAGCACACCGCTTCTGACAGGTTCTGAGGGTTTCAACAGGGTCAGTCGTCCGTCTTGGACGGTGTTGTGGGGTTAGCAGACGGTGAGTCGGTCGATTGGGGTGAAGGCGCTGGCGTAGAGGTCGAGGATGCGGCCGGCGATCTCGGGGGAGCGCTCCGAGCTTGAGTCGGCGCCGCATCGGCTCGCACATCGGATGTACTCGTAGCCAGCGAGCGAGGGTTCGATTTGGACGCGGCTGCCGCAGCGGGGGCACTGGAGGTCGACGAACGATAGCAGCCACGTACTCCAGTAGCCTGTTCGGGCGAGGCGTTCGGCGAGCGCGTACCACGCCCAGACGTCCAGTGGGTCCTCGCGTTTCAGTTGGTAGAGCGCGGTCCCAGCCGCGCGGACGATGTCGTCCGGGGGGTCGCGGCCGTTGTGGGCGCGTCGGTAGCAGCGTTCGAAGTACTGCTGGAGCGCTACCCGCGAGCTCTTTCGTTCGCCGTTGGTGAGCTCGCCAGTGCCGTCGATGGACGCGCGCGTCGGCGCGTTCAGCGGGGCCGGGTAGTGCTGGTCGTCCGAGAGCGGTGCGCCGGTCGACGGACTGAACGCGTGCGGGGCTTTCATCGTGATGGGGGAGAAGAGACGGCTGGCTGTGCGGTCCCCGTCATCCCCACGGGTCAGGCGACCGAGTGCAAGCTTGTCGTCGAATCGTTCCAGGTCGCTCAGGACAAAAGGCCTGTTCGTAGCCACCAGAGTCACCCCCGGGTTTCACCCACGATTCTGGAGGGTAGTTGCGAGATCGTACCTCGACTTGCGTCCGTCCCGGGGGTGCGGCCGCGTCTCGACGGCGCCGATGTCCCGGAGCTCCTCGAGTGCGCGCCGCAGCGACTGGTCCGAACAGCCTGCAGTCTGCTGGCGGAGATCCGACATCGAACACGGACCCGTTTCCTCGAGTACCACGTAGAGGAGCTTCGCCGTCGACGATACGTCAGCCAGGAGAGGCGGGATGAGTTCGGTCATGATGTCATGGAGTCGTCGTGGATTTCAGGGTTGTCGTGGGGTCGTCCGTACCGGTGGCTATTCGACCGGCTCGCGACCGGGGCGAGCAGCGGCCGCTCAGGGGGGTCCGCCACCTGGATCACCGGCGCGTTGCCAGTTCCACGTCGTGGTCGAGGTGGTGTCACCCCCGTTTGTGGGTGCCGAAGCAGGTGTGTCCTCGACCGTGGGGGTCGAAATCGCCAACGCCCACGTATAGGAGTCCAATACGTGGTCGTTGGTGGTCGGCTGGATGTCGACGAGGCCCTGCTGTGGGACGTCGTTGTCCGAGTACAGGGTTGCTCCGTGGGGTCCAGCCTGGTCGAACGCACTGACGGTGCCCTCGTCGGCGAGCCGTCGAAGCGTCTTGCGGACGTGTTCTTTTGAGCACTCGACTTCGTCGGCGAGTTCGCGAGCGGTGGCGGTGCCAAGCTGGTCGCGGAGCGCCTGGACGATGTCGCGCTGGAGGTCGCTGAACACCCACTGGATGCCAGGGACGTGGATGTCGGCGAACCCTGGGGGCATGGCGTCCGTTCTAACGAACACGGTGGCCGTCGACGAGGGGTCGTCGGGGTTGCGGGCGTAGCGGCCGGCGGCCTGGGCGGTGTGGTTCTCGCGAACGCTGGCGAGGATCTCCGTGGCGGTGTCGGCGTCGTCGCCGACGAACCCGCGGCCGTGGACGCGCTCGAGAGTGCCGTCGACTTCTCGGGTTTTGGGTTCGGCGTCGAGGTCGAGTTCGGCGAGCAGGTCGAGGACGTAGTCGTCGCCGGGGTCGATGCAGCCCTCGACGAGCCCGACGTCTTCGTGGGCGAAGTCGTTCCGGCTTTTCTCTTCGCCGTAGTGCATGAGTTTGGGTTGGTGGCAGCCGGCATCGGTCATGATCTGGCCGAGTTGGGGTTCGACAGCGCTGGTGGTGATGGCGGTGCGGAATCCGGTGGGGCCGTATTCGTCGACGAGGTGTTCGGTGAGGGTGCGGGCCTGGGTTTCATTGAAGTATTCGCCGCTGGCGAGTGGGCGGGTTGCGTCGCCGACCTGAACGACGCGAAGCCCGCGTTCGTACCGCCGCCAGAGCTGGCGCTGCTCGGGGTCGAGCACCGGCCGGGTCTGCATGTGCGGGACGGTATTCACAGCCCAGACGGGCTGGCTGGGGTGAGCATCCAGCCCAACCAGACTTCTCGCTTGACTGAAGTCGGGGCTGGTGCGGACGGTGACGGGTGTGTTGGTGTCGTCGAGGACGACGGTGACCCATTCGCGGTTCCAGCCGTCGTCGTCGCGAACGCCGGCGTCGAGCCGCGGGGGCTCGTGTGGCGTCTTCCCGACCCGACGACCGTTGCCGCGGTCTTCGGCGTGGAAGATCGCCCGTGCGAGCGCGGGGGCGAGCGTGTGGGCGTGGGGGTTGTTGAAGTACCAGTCGCGGTCGGGCTCGTGGTCGAGACTGTTCTGGAGGGCGTCGGCCTCGAGGGCGGCGTCGGTCCCCCAGTCGCCGTTCCGGGAGAGACTGATGAAGGCTTCCCAGGTCGAGACGGGTGCGTTGGCGTCCTGGAGGTAGGCGGCGACGGCGCGCTCGATGCGCTCTTTCGAGAGGTCGGCGGTGAAGCTGGGTTCTTCGTCGATGATGACGTTCGAGCGCATGCGGAGCCCGGGGACGTGTGCGAAGTTGTGCGTCGCGATGACCGTGCCGAGACGACTGCTGGTCTCGGAGTCGCGCAGCGTCCGGAAGGTATCCCACTGCTCGATGGCCGGACAGACCGGGCTCTCACCTTCGACGAAGTCACCTTCGTCTTCGTCGTACGTGGTCAACGAGCCCTGACAGCAGGGCAGCGTGGTGTCCTGGTCGTTGTGGTCTTCGAGGTGGCGATGCACCGCGCTGAACGCGAGGCCTTTGCCCTCGCACATCTCGCTGATCCACTCGGACGCCGGCGTGCCGTTGATGGTGACGGGCTTGCGGTCGCTTTCCCGGCACTCACTGGGGTCGTGGTCACCGGCGGCGACCGGGCAGGCTTCGTCACGCGAGCGCAGCACGAACGGGTCGAGGCCAGCGTTGTGGGCGGCCTCGATAGCTTCGTCGCGGGCGTCCCGGGTTTTCGAGAGGTGGACGACGGGCTGGCCGCCGGTGACGGCGTCGTACTGGGGGTCGTCCCAGGCCGTCGTCGCGATGGTGTAGCTCTTGCCCAGGCTCGTTGGTGCGTCGACGACGCGGTCGTCGCCTTCGGCCATCACCTGGGTGATCGTCTCGAAGAGCTGGTCACGAGCCTCCCGCGTGGTCGGCCACTCCAGCCCACGCTTCTTCGCGAACCGTCGACGTTCGCTGGGAGCGAGAGCGTCGAGCTGGGCGAGCGGGAGTGCACTGACCGGGCTGGCGTCGACGTCCTGGTTGGACTCGATGGCGGCCTCGAGGAGGCCGGGACCATCGTTGTCCGCGTCGTGGTTCTCGTCGCTGCTCGACCCGTTGTCTTCGAGTTCGGGGATGGGGAATCCGAGGTCGCGGAGGTGGTCGACGCCGCGCCACCACGTGTGGCCGGTGACGCCGCCGGCGGCCTGGTCGGGGCGGATGTCGCCGCGGTCGATGGCGGCCATGACGACGGGGCCGCCGTAGCCGCCGTGGTCGCCGGTGTCGAGCCAGCGGTCCCGGTTGACGATGTTCGCCGTGCCATTCGAGCCGGGCCCCCAGGTGGGGGCGAACGCGCGTTCGCCGTCGCTCGTCGACGCACTGTCGTTCCAGCGGTGGACGATGGTGCGGTCGGCGACGTGACGGGCGTCGATGCGGTCGAGCGCCGCGAAGATATCCCGGATGTCCGTGGTGGTCTCACCGGCCTCGGTCGCCTGGGGTTCGTACTCGTCGAGATTGTAGTCGTCGCGAGCCGTCGGGATGTCCTCGCGTGCGCGATTACGATTTCTAATGGCGACTTCGTCGTTGGCCTCCAGGAGGGGTTCGATGACGTCGTCGTTCCACTCGTGGACGTCCTCGGGTGTTCCGGGGACGTGGTCGCCGGTCATGACGCAGACGCGCTTGCCAGGGTAGATCTCGATACTGGGCAGGTCGTCGTTCCCGCCCCACGGGTCCTCGTCGAGCTGCCAGCTGGCCTGCTTCACGCCGTCGGGGAGGTCGCCCTTGTAGATGGCGTGAACGCCGGTACCGGACTGAGAGATGTCGACGTACGTCGAGCCGAGATGTTCGAGGATGGCGATGAACGCAGGGTGGACCTCGCCGGTGCCGGGGCAGCGGACGTCGTCGCCGTCGCCGTACGCGTACGGGTCGTCGTCGCGTTGGATGAACGCACGGCCGTCGAGGCGGTGGTCGTCTTCGGCGATCGCGATGGTGTCGCCGTCGACGTAGTTGTCGGTGATACTTCATTTCCAGCGGGCGTCTTCGTCTCCACTGGCGTCCGGGTGGTCGCGGTCGCTCCAGGGCGCGAACGGTTTCTTGTCGACGTGGCCCATCCACTGTCGGCGCTCGAGAAGTTCAGAGGGCCACAGACTTTGGGGGGATGAGAACCTTGCGTCGGCCAGACCATGCCACGGGTCCCGTATGGGTCTCGGTTTCTGTGGCCCGGAACCGCAGTGGCAATTTCTGACACCTTTATTTATATTTTTAGATTCTGTATCGTCCCGTGTACAAATTTCTGTGATGGCGGCTGGATTTGCATCGAGTGCGCCAGCAATCTGGGCAACGGTGGCGTCGGGGTGGTCCTCGAGGTAGCGCGCGACCTGCTCGGCGAGCGGGAGCTCGCCACTCACACCGACCACCCCCAGTCCGCGAACGTCGTCTGGCCGTCCGCATCCGAGTCGAGATCGGGAACGGGAACGTTCTCGGTGGTTTCGGTGCCGTCGGGTTCCGCGGGCGTGCAGTAGACGGTCTCACCGTCGTCCCCGTCGTCGTCGAGTTCGGGGCGCTCGGTGATGTACTGGTACGTGCCATCCAGCGCTGGCCCGTCGTACGAGCGCTGGGTCGCGCCGGGGCACCTCCGTTCGAGGGGGCGGCGTGAGGACTCGCTATCGCGAGATGTGGTGCATGAGAACCGGGGCGCTGAGGTTTAAGCCCCCTGGATGTGCAAGGTTTTAGCCGAAGCCAGGGGTGGGATTCGAACCCACGAAGTCTCGATTACAAGTCGAGTGCATGAACCGCCCATGCTCCCCTGGCGCGGTTCGTAGTTCAGTCGTGGTCGTTGCCCTTAGTATCACTTTCGACTCCGACCCGTTTCTCGAGGACGAGTCGGTGGTCCTCGTAGCCGTGGTCGGCGTAGAAGGACCGGGCGCGACGGTTGTCGGCCATGACCTCTAGCTGGACGACGTCGACGCCCTGCTCTCGGAGTTCGACCTCCGCGGCGGAGAGCAGAGCGGCGCCCCGGCCCGTGCCGCGGTACTCGGGCAGGACGTAGATGTTCTCGACGAGGCCGCGGTCGGCGTCGACGTCCAGGTCGCTTCGCTGGGGCTGGAACGAGACGAACCCGACGACCTCGTCGTCGTCAGTCCGGTCGAGGAGGAGCGTTCCGGTGACGGCGTGGCGGGCGAGTTGCTCGCGGATAGCGGTGCGGTTCGATTCGGGGACGAAGTGACTCCCGTAGGGTCGCTGTTCGGTCGCGAGGTCGACCCAGAGGTCGACGACGGTGTCGACGTCGTCGAGGGTGGCGGGTTCAATCGGCATCGCCGTCGAGCGCTTCGACGGCGGGGAGGGGCCGGCCGGTGAGAAGCCTGAGGCACGCGCCGCCGCCGGTCGAGATGTGGCTGAACCCGTCGATGCCGAGTCTGCGTATCGCGGCGGCGGTGTCGCCGCCACCGACGATGCTACGGTCGACCGCCGCTGCCGCGGCGTAGAGTTCCCGGGTCCCGGTGTCGAACAGGGGGTCCTCGAAGACCCCGGCCGGACCGTTGAGTATCACCGTGTGTGCGCCCTCGAGGACGGACTTGTACATCCGCAGGGTCTCGGAGCCGACGTCCATCGCGGCCTCGCCCTCCCGTCCGGGGAGCGCGTTCAGACCGATCTCTCGCCGCTCGCCGTCTCGCTCGACGGCGACGTCCTGCGGGAAGCGGATGCGGTCGCCGTAGGCGTCCAGCAGGTCGGCGGCGCGGTCGATCTCGTCCCAGTAGCCCCTGTCGTAGATGAAGTCGGCGCTGGCGTCGCCGATGTCGACGCCGTCGGCGAGCAGGAAGACGTTCCCGACGACGCCAGCGGTGAGCACCTGGTCGGCCAGTCCGGATTCGAGGACGTTCCAGGCGACGTCGATGGAATCGGCGACCTTCGCACCCCCGAGGACGTACACGCGGGGGCGCTCGGTCGACTCGACGTCGCCCAGCACGTCGAGTTCGAGCTCCATGACCCGCCCGGCGTAACTCGGAAGGTACTGGGGGAAACCGACGAGCGAGGGCTGGGAGCGGTGGGCAGCGGCGAAGGCGTCGTTGACGTAGGCGTCGAGGACGGGAACGAGGCTCCTGACGAGGTGGGTCTCGCCGGCCTCGACGGGGTCGAACTCCATGTACTCCTCGGCGTAGAAGCGGGTGTTCTCGAGGACGACGGCCGACCCCGGTTCGAGGGATTCGACCGCCTCGCGGGCCGCCGTCCCGTAGTTCGCGTCGACGTAGCCGACCGGCCAGTCGAGCAACTCGTCGAGGCGGTCCGCGTGTGCAGCGAGCGTAGAGAAGTCGTCGCCACCGGGTCGACCCTGGTGGGCGAGTATCGCGACGCGCCCGTCCCGGTCGAGCAGTTCCGAGAGCGTCTCCCGGTGCGCTCGCAGCCGGGCGTCGTCGGCCAGGCCGCCGTCGTCGTCGAGGGGGCTGTTGATGTCGACGCGCACCCCGACTCGGCGTCCAGCGACGGTGAGGTCGTCGAGGGTCCCTACCGGCATGTATTCGAATGCGTCGGGCCCGGTGAAAGGCCTTTCTTTGTCCAGCAGGCCGCCCTGTATGAAGTATGTTATCGTCGGGCATTCGACGGGGGCTATCGCCGCGCCGTCACCCGACGAGTGTCAGCTCTCCTGACCGTGTAATCGGGAGACGGCGGGAGGAAAGTTTAATAGTGCGTGGGGGTGCTTTCCTAGCACGTTGAGGGGTATCAATGACCCAATCTGAATCACAGGTGCAACGCGGGTGGCAGTTCGTTACCAATCACGTCGCGGCACTGTTGGCACTCGCCGTGTTGCTCTGGTTGTCGTACGACCTCGTAGTAAAGCTTCTATCACCGACCTCCGGTGTGAGCGCCGGACTGGTCCTGACCTTCGTCTGGCAGGGACTGGTCATCGGACTCGTCTACGGGCTCGCCGGAATAGGCCTGTCGATGACGTACAGCATCCTGAACTTCGCGAACTTCGCTCACGGTGACTACATCACGACCGGTGCCTTCGGTGGGTGGGCAGCGACGTTCGTGGTGGCAGGGTTCGGTTCGTACGAACTCGGGAACCTGATACTGGTGGGTGCAGGGCGCGTGTTCGGGAGTGCGAGTCCGGGTAACCTCGCGATAACCATCACGAGTGCGCCCTTCTCCATCTTCGTCGGTCTGGTCGTCTCGGCGCTCGTGACGGTGGTCCTGGCGCTCGTTCTCGACCGCATCGTCTACAAGCCGATGCGGAACCAGGACGGTATCGCACTGCTCATCGCGAGCGTCGGTGTCGCCTTCGCGCTCCGGAACCTGCTCCAGTTCGTCTTCGGCGAGTCCGTGCTCACCGTCGCCGCCCAGCCCGGGAAGCTCCAGATTCCCATCGGGGCAGAAGTGGTCAACGTCAGCTATCACCAGGCCGTGCTGGTCGTCTCGGCCATCGTCCTGATGCTTGCCGTGCACTTCGTGCTCCAGTACACGCGCCTCGGCAAGGCGATGCGGGCGATGGCGGACAACAAGGACCTCGCCCGCGTGACCGGCATCCCGACCGAACGGGTCGTCCTGTTCACGTGGATCATCGGCGCGGCCCTGGCCGGGATGGCGGGCTTCCTGCTCACGCTGGAGTCCGGGAACCTCATCTACACCCGGGGCTGGCGGCTCCTCCTGTTCATCTTCGCAGCCGTCATCCTCGGCGGTATCGGCTCCATCTACGGGGCCATCGCCGGCGGGGTCATCATCGGTCTGACCGAGAAACTGTCGCTCATCTGGCTGGGTGGTGACCTGAGCGACCTCGCGACGGCCGTCGCGTTCGGTCTGATGGTGCTCATACTGCTCTATCGTCCGGAGGGTCTGTTCTCCGGGAGGACCACTGCATGAGTGGGGAAGACGTCACCGCGAACCGCTCCGGTTCGTTCGTCGACGACGTCCGTGACTGGTACTTCGAGAGCGACGTCCGGATGGTCCTCGTCACCCTGCTCGTCATGTACGTGGGTTTCTTCGTCATCGGGGCACTGCTCGGCACGCCGTTCAGCGGGCAGATTGCCGCACTCCAGCAACTGACGCTGTTGATGGCCGTGTACGCGATGCTGTCGCTCGCCCTGAACATCCACTGGGGGTACACCGGCCTGTTCAACATCGGCATCACCGGGTTCATGGCGGTCGGCGCGTACACCTTCGCCATCGCGACTGCCTCACCGGACCCCACGTCGGCCGCCGGGACTCCCGGTCTCGGACTTCCGTTCGTCGTCGGCCTCCTGCTGGCACTGCTCGCCTCCGGGTTCGTCGGCTTCCTCGCGGCGCTGCCGACGCTCCGACTCAGGGCCGACTACCTCGCCATCGTCACCATCGCGCTCTCCGAGATCATCCGGTTCGCGTTCAAGTCCCGGAGCCTGCAGCGGTTCACCGTCGGTCCGTACGAACTCTTCGGCGTGCAGTTGATGGGCCCCGTCGAGATGGGGACCGGTGGCGCCAGCGGTATCACGGTCGACAAACCGCCGCAGGACCTCCTGCTGACGTTCCTCTCGGAGACGCCCGGGTTCAGCATCGGCTACGACCTGTTCGTCGGGTTCGGCGAGGCCATCGGCGTCGCCACCCCCGCGATGCGCTCGTGGATATACACCATCTTCCTCATCTTCCTGACCCTCGCGTTCTACGTGCTCGTCTGGCGCATCGGGTTCTCCCCGTTCGGACGGGTGCTGAAGGCCATCCGCGAGGACGAGGACGTGGCCAACGCGCTCGGCAAGAACACGCGTAGCTTCAAGATGCAATCGTTCGTCGTCGGGTGCATGCTCATGGGCCTGGTCGGCGTCTTCTGGTGGGCGAGCGCCGGGTTCATCAACACGCAACCGTTCA
The DNA here is from genome assembly GCF_051207415.1 of Haloarchaeobius marinus. Taxonomy (NCBI): domain Archaea; kingdom Methanobacteriati; phylum Methanobacteriota; class Halobacteria; order Halobacteriales; family Halorubellaceae; genus Haloarchaeobius; species Haloarchaeobius marinus. Next base: position 11,457 of record NZ_JBPKGD010000008.1, read on the forward strand.
AACCCCAGACGACGTTCTTCGTCTGGATCGCGCTCATCATCGGCGGTGCCGGGTCGACCACCGGGAGCCTCATGGGCGGCATCCTGTTCATCGGACTGCTCTTCCAGGGCCCCATCCGCATCGTCGGGCTGGTCCGCCAGACGCTCGACATCGGGAGTGGTGCTGCGCCGGCGACCATCGTCGACGGGGCCGCGGCGTTGCTCTCGCTCGACCCGATGCCGCTGTTCGCGTACTTCCTGGCCAACATCCAGTCGCTCAGGCTCGTCCTGATGGGTGCGGTGCTCGTCTGGCTGATGCAGAATCGACCCGAGGGGCTGCTCGGTCACCGGAAGGAACTCGCGACGTCACTCGACCGTGACCGCGTGGACCGCCAGACCAGTGCCGCGGCGGCGACCGACGGAGGTGAGGACGGATGAGCGGCGCACAGGAGGTGACCGCCGAGGGGACGCCCGAGTCGAAGTACGGTGATTACCCGCTCCGCGTGGAGGGTCTCCGGAAGTCCTTCGGCGGCATCAACGCCGTCAACGGGCTCGACCTCGACGTCGAACGGGGGACGCTCACCGGTCTCATCGGCCCGAACGGGGCCGGCAAGTCCACGACGTTCAACCTCATCACCGGCTTCATCCAGCCCGACGCCGGGTCGGTCTACTTCAACGGCGAAGACGTGACCGGGATGCAGCCACACAGGCTCGCCGACCGCGGGCTCGTCCGCACGTTCCAGATTGCCCGCGAACTCTCGGAGATGACCGTCCTCGAGAACATGATGCTGGGTCCGCAAGACCAGTACGGGGAGTCCATCTGGCGCTCCATCCTTACGCGTGGAAACGTCAAGGAGGACGAGTCAGAGGTCCTCGACCGCGCGTGGGAGATGCTCGAGTTCTTCGAGATCGACCACCTGTCGGACGAGTACGCCGGCAACCTCTCCGGCGGCCAGCGGAAACTGCTGGAGATGGCACGGGCGCTGATGACGGACCCCGACATGCTCCTGCTGGACGAACCGTTCGCTGGTGTCAACCCCTCGCTCGAGAACCGACTGCTCACCCACATCCACGAACTCCGCGAGCAGGGCTACACGTTCCTGCTCGTCGAACACGACATCGACCTCATCATGGAGAACTGTGAACGCGTCATCGTGATGCACCAGGGCAAGGTGCTGGCCGACGACGACCCCGAGGCGATACGGCAGAACGAGAAGGTCATCGACGCCTACCTCGGAGGTGAACTGTAGTGTCGCTGCTCGACGTCGCGAACCTCGACGCGGGCTACGGAGACCTCCAGATTCTGACCGACGTGGACCTGAACGTCCACGACGGCGAGTACGTGACCATCGTCGGCCCGAACGGGGCCGGCAAGTCGACCGTGATGAAGTCGGTCTTCGGCCTGACGACGTACATGGGCGGCTCCATCGTCTTCAACGGGGACGACATCGCCGGCAAGAAGCCCGAGGATATCATCCACCACGGCCTCGGCTACGTCCCCCAGAACGACAACGTGTTCGCGAACCTCACGGTCCAGGAGAACCTGGAGATGGGTGCGTACATCCTCGACGAGGTGCCGGATTCGGCGCTCGAGGCGGTGTTCGACCGGTTCCCCATCCTGGAGGAGCGCAGGAAGCAGAAGGCAGGGACGATGTCGGGCGGCCAGCAGCAGATGCTGGCGATGGGTCGTGCGCTGATGCTCGACCCCGACCTGCTGTTGCTCGACGAACCGTCGGCCGGCCTCGCGCCCGACCTCGTCGACGAGATGTTCGACCGCATCGACGCGATCAACGACGCCGGCACGTCCATCCTGATGGTCGAGCAGAACGCCAAGGAGGCGCTCCGGCGCTGCGACCGGGGGTACGTCCTCGTCCACGGACAGAACCGCTACATGGACCAGGGTGACGTGCTGTTGAACGACGAGGAAGTGCGACAGCAGTTCCTGGGCGGATAGCGCGCGCCGAAAAAATTTTTTCGAGGTTCTACGCTTCGAAGTTGACGGTGTCGGTGACTTCGACGCCCGACTCGGTGCCGGGTGCGAACTCCCAGACGTCGTAGGCGACGGCACCCATGTCACCGTTGTCGTCGAAGTTGACCGAACTGGAGGCGCCGAGGTACTGGACCTCCTCGCCGTCCATCGCGGCCTGGACGCCCTCCGCGAGGTTGTTCGGCGTCACTTCCATGCCGCCGGGGTTGGCGACGTTGCGCATCTCTGCCTTGACGGCCGCGCCGGAGTTCTCGCCCGCCGCGGCGTTCGCGAGGATGAGTACCGCACCCGAGTCGTACGACTGGGCGGTGAAGATGCCCGGGGATTCCCCGTACTCGTCCTGGTAGAGGCTGTTGAACTCGTCGCGGGCCGGACCGGCGGCGCTGGGAGCGGTCCCGGTGACGTTCTCCATCGGGTTGCCGACCTGCTCCTGCATGTCGGGGTCCTTCAGTCCGTCCGTGACGAGGACCTGCTCCGAGTTGCCGTCGTTGTAGAAGTCCGCGTAGTAGTCGGTGAACAGCTGGATGCCGGACGCCGGGTAGCCGATGACGACGAGGACGTCCGGGTTGTCCGACAGCGCTTGCCGGAGCGGCGACGTGTACGAGGACTGCTCGCTCTCCATGGACACCTGCGTCTGGACGGTTCCGCCGTTGTTCTCGAACGAACTGGCGAACGACTGCGAGAGCAACTGCCCGTAGTCGTTGTTGATGTACAGCGTCGCGGCGGTGCTCCCGCCGAGGTCCTCGGCACCCACCTGCGCGAGCACCTGGCCCTGCAGCGCGTCACTCGGACACGTCCGGTAGATGAAGTCGTCGTCCTCGAGGTCCGTCAGGGTCGGCGTCGTGCTCGACGGCGAGCACCCCACGACCTCGTTCGGAACAAGCACCTGGTTGCAGACCGGGACGTTCACACCCGAGGACAGCGGACCGGAGATGGCGGGATAGCCCGCGTTTGCGAGCGTGTTCGCCGCGTTGATACCGGTCTGGGGGGTGGTCGCGGTGTCCTCGACCTGGAAGTCGATCTCGGTACCGAAGTCCGAGTTGTTGTTCAGTTGCTTCCCCGGGAGCGTCGCCGCGTCGCGGATCGGGATGCCCACGGAGGAGAGGTCGCCCGTTTCGGCTGCCAGTACACCGTACTGGATGGAGCGGGAGCCACCGCCCCCGCCACCACCGAGGCTGTCGAGACAGCCCGAGAGACCGACGATACCTGCCGCACCTGCACCCTTTAGCACATCGCGCCGCTGAATTTCACGTGCCATGATAGCGTCGTACTGGCCCCTCAGTTATAAATTTGCCTCCGTTCGTGCGCACGTGTCGGCAGGAAGGCTCCGGGCCGTCGGCGAATTTTGCGGTGACGGGAGAACACCCAGACGCGGGTGACGTGGCCGTCAGACCTGCCGGCAGTTAGAACAGACGAGTTGACCGTTCGCGTCGTACAGGGACTCCGAGAGCGCGCCACACAGTTCGCAGACGCCCTGGGTCCCGTAACCGTCGGTGCTCGCGGTCGCCTCGGAGTCGACGGACGAGGACGTGGACGCGACCCCTGCAGGGTTCGCGTCGTCAGGGAGCGAGCGTGACGCCTGCAGGGTGCCGGCGGCGTCGATGACGTCTCGCTCGGTGAGGACGCCGACGATGGTGCCGTCGGCGTCCTCGGTGACCAGGAGGTTCCGTATCTCCTCCCGGGACATCACGTCGGCCGCGTCGGCGAGCGACCGGTCGGCGTCGACTGAGACCACCGGGTTCGACATCACCTCGTCGACCGTCGTCGATTCGGGGTCCCGGTCCGTCGCGACCATCTCGAGTACGTCCCGTTCGGTCATGATACCGACCGGGGAACTCCCTCGCATGACGAGGACGCTGCCTACGTCCTCCTCGTGCATGAGTTCGACCGTGCTACGGACGGAGTCTGCCTCGCTGACGCCCACGAACTCCCGTGGAGTCACGTCACGAATCGATACGTCGCGTTCCATGTGGGAAGATTTGGCATGGCCGGATTAAAAGCTACCTGCACTACCTTTATGCGTTCGTCGTGCGAACAATCCAAGTTACGGAAACCTGCCGTCTTCAGTCGAATTCGACGAGCGTGCCGTCCGCCCGGCACACCTCCAGGGCGTGCTTCGCGGCGATGCCGGCCCGGTGGGCGTTGCGCCCCTCGCCGACGCCCACCTTCAGGGGGATGCCCGTCTCCTCGCGGACGTACTCGATGGCGTCGGCGTAGTCGCGCTCGTCGAGGTCCGGGCAGACGGCGATGACGTTGTCGCCGCCGACGAAGAACGAGAGCGCGTCGTTCGCCTCGTACATGTACCGCATCAGCGACGCGTACGCCTGCTCGATGTGGATGAACGCACCGAAGGCGTCGAGTTCGTCGGTGTACTTGCCGGTGGCGTCGTTGACGTCGAAGTGGGCGACGTGGACGTCGTCGTCCGTCCGGAACTCCTCCTCGACGACCCGGCCGTCGAGTATCTCTCGGCGGGACTTGTCCTGGGCGCTCCCGGCCTCCTGCAGGAGGTCGGTCGCGTCGGAGAGGGCCTGCACGGGCGTCGTCCCGGTGGCGATGCCGAAGCTGACGGTCACGGGGTACCGGTTCCGGACCGACTCCTGGATGAGCCGGTGGTCGTCGACGTCGAGTCCGTTAGTCACGGCGACCATGTTGTCGAACCGGGTGAAGAAAACGTAGCCGTCACGGTTGCCGACGAGTTGCGAGAGGTCGGCGTACAGACGGGACTGGAGCGTCTGGAGGTCGACCTCGCGTCGAGGCTCGGGTGTGACGGTCCACGGCCCGTAGTTGTCGATCTGGATGAGGGTGACCTGCGTGTTCGTCACTGGTAGGCGAGGGTTACGGGTCCAGCGATATAAGTCGAACTAACCCGGATGCCGGGAAACGACGGGTGAGAAACGCTGTCGTGGCCGCATCTCACGTTCCGGTCGCGTCGCCGGACGACCGTCCGGGCGGGCGGGCGCTCGTCTCAGGCGTGCTTGACGTTGGACTCGCCTGCCCTCGGGTGGAACTCCCAGAACCCGCCGGACCGCATGGCCTTGCCGACCGCCTTGTGGAACGAGACCATGTCCTCGAACTCGTCCTCGGCGACGTGTTCGAAGATGTCGGCCACGCTGACGACGCGCTTCGAGTTGAGGCGGACGGGTTCGTCGCCGTGTTCCTCGACGAAGTCGGCCGCCTGCAGCGGGAAGTCCTCGTCCTCGTCGAGTTTCTTCGCCAGGATGGCCATGCCGTACTTGCGCATGCCCTCGCTCCCCTCCTCGCCGTCGGGGTCGTGGGGCCACTCGTTGCTCATACCTGCCCGTGTGGACGGTACCCGCAAAAGGGTTTCCGAAACGGCCGGTCGTGCCGTCAGTCGTCGCCGGTGGCCCGACCGCGTTCGTCGTCGTCCGCCGCCGACCCGAGCAGTTCGTCGCGGTGCTCGTCGAGTAGCGGGGCCCGCCCCTGCGGACCGGTCGGCGTCTCGGAAAGCTTGATTGGACACCCCGCGACGGTCACGTCCCGGCCGGCCCCGGGTTGTTCGACGTCGGCGAGCATCTCTCGCGCGTGGACGTGCGGGTCGTCGAATATGTCGGCGGTGTCCTGGACGGGCGCGACGGGAACGTCGCCTTCCAGGGCGTCGACGACCTCCGCCTCGGTGTACTCCCGGGTCCAGGTCGCTATCTCCTCCCGAAGGTGGTCGCGGTCGCGCAAGCGCGACGCCGCGTCGGGGTAGTCCGCCACGAGGTCCGGGCGGTCCATCGTCTCGCAGAGGACGCGCCAGTGGCCGTCGGAGAAGGCGGCGACGACGACGTGCCCGTCCGCCGTCTCGAACGAGTTGTACGGGAACAGGGTCGGGTGCGAGTTGCCCTGCCTGGTCAGCACCTCGTCCGTGTAGGAGTAGTAGTAGACGGTCCGTTCGCACATCGAGACCATCGCGTCGTACATCGCGGTATCGACGTACTGCCCCTCGCCCGTCCGTTCGCGGTGGTGGAGTGCCCCGAGGATGCCGACGGCGTTGAGCACGGCGGTGAACAGGTCGCCGATGCCCGGACCGACCTTGGTCGGCGGGCCGTCTTCCTGGCCGGTGATCTCCATCACGCCGCCCAGCGCCTGTGCGATGAGGTCGAAACTCGGCTGGCCCTGCCGGTCGGTCGCACCGGTCCGCGGGTCGCCGAAGCCACGGATGGAGGAGTAGACCAGTTCCGGATTCCGCTCCTTCAGCGTCTCGTACCCGAGGTCGAACTTCTCCATCGTCCCGGCGCGGTAGTTCTCGACGAGCACGTCGGCGGTCTCGACCAGTGTGAGGAGGTCTTCGCGGTCGCGTTTGTCCCCGAGGTCGAGTTCGACGGACCGCTTGCCACGGTTCACCGACTGGAAGTAGCCCCCGTACGGTTCCTCGTCCGCGTCCTCGGCGAACGGTGGGTTCGGTCGGATGAGGTCGCCGCCAGGTCGCTCGACCTTCACGACGTCCGCACCCATGTCCGCGAGCAGCATCGTACAGTACGGACCGGCGAGGACCTGTGTGAGGTCGACGACCGTGACGTCTTCGAGCGCACCCATTATAGTCAGAACGACCCCGTCGCGGCGCTAAAACCTTCCGGATAAATCATGATAGTGTGGTTCCTTCTCACTGGGGGTGCCTAAGGTGTATAAGGAGTATTATCATGAAAAACCATTATCTTTAAGGATTGTTCATGCAACTTGTTGAACACTGCATGCCCACGACAGTCATCCTCGGTGTCATCGGCTCCGACGCACACGTCGTCGGAATCACCATCCTCGACCAGGCGCTCTCCGCCGCCGGGTTCGAGGTCGAGAACCTCGGCGTCCAGACCTCTCAGGAAGAGTTCGCGGCGGCAGCGAAGGAGAAAGACGCAGAGGCTGTACTCGTTTCGTCGCTGTACGGGCACGCCGAGCAGGACTGTCAGGGCTTCTCCGAGCTTCTGGCACGGGAAGACGTCGACGCGACCACCTACATCGGTGGTAACCTCGCCGTCGGGCAGGACGACTTCGAGCGGACCCGCGAGACGTTCCGGGCGCTCGGATTCGACCGCGTCTTCGACTCGGAGACGACACCGGAGGAGGTCATCAGGTCGCTCGAACGCGACCTGGGTATCTCCACTCGCGAAGCCGAGTACGACCGAGTCCAGGCCTGATGACACGCGACGAACGCCTCACGGCCGACGAGTTGCAACGCATCGACGACCGGATCCGTGACGACTGGCCGACCGGTGCGGCTGTCGACTTCGAGGAGGCCATCGCCTACCACGAGTCACTGCCGGCGCACAAGCGCTTCGCCGACGTGCTCGAATCCGCGGACAGGCCGCTGCTACAGCCACGCGCCGGCGTCCCACGGCTCGACGACCAGTCGCGCCTGCTGACCCACCTCCACGAGTCGGGCGGGGCCGACCTCCTCCCGACGACCATCGACTCCTACACGCGCGACAACGAGTACGAGAAGGCGGAGGAGGGTCTGGAGAAGGCCAGAGAGACCGACGAGGACACCCTCAACGGCTTCCCCGCCGTCAACCACGGCGTCGAGGGCTGTCGGACGCTCGTCGAGTCCGTCGACGCACCCATCGAGGTTCGACACGGCACGCCCGACGCGCGCCTGCTCGCGGCCGTCACGTTCGCGGGCGGGTTCCAGAGCTTCGAGGGCGGTCCCATCTCGTACAACATCCCGTACACGAAGGAGCGCGACCTCGCCGAGACCATCGAACACTGGCAGTACGTCGACCGGCTCGCCGGCGCGTACACCGAGCGCGGGGTCACCATCAACCGCGAACCGTTCGGACCGCTGACCGGGACGCTCGTCCCGCCCTCGATCGCCATCGCCATCATGCTGGTCGAGGGCAAACTGGCGGCCACGCAGGGCGTCCGGAGCGTCACCCTCGGCTACGGCCAGGTCGGCAACGTCGTTCAGGACGTGGCCGCGCTCCGGGCGCTCCGGGCGCTCGGCAACGAGTACCTCCCCGACGAGGTGACGGTCACCACCGTCTTCCACGAGTGGATGGGCGGCTTCCCGCCGGACGAGGCTCGCGCCAACGGCGTCATCGGCCTCGGCGGGACGACGGCGGCCATCGCGCGACCCGACAAGGTCATCACCAAGTCGCCACAGGAGTTCCAGGGCGTCCCGACGAAGGAGGCCAACGCGGCCGGCCTGCGGACGACTCGCCAGCTCATCGACATGGTCGTCGAGCAGGACATCTCCCTAGACGGGGTCGACGAGGAACAGGACCTCATCGAGCGCGAGACCCGCTGTCTCATGGAGGCCATCGAGTCCCACGGCGACGGCGACGTCGCCCGGGGGACCATCGAGGCGTTCGCCTCCGGGGCGCTGGACGTGCCGTTCGCGCCGAGCGACGCGGCTCACAGCGCCGTCCTCCCGGCCCGGGACGACGACGGCAGGGTCCGCATCTTCGAGTGGGGCGAACTCGCGATGGACGACGACATCAAGGAGATTCACGCTGCCCGACTGGCCGACCGCGCCGAGACCGAGGGCCGGAGCCAGTCGTTCCGGATGGTCGCCGACGACGTCGACGCCATCAGCGACGGGAAACTCATCGGCCGACCGACAGGCGGCGACGGTGCCGGACGGGAGGGAGGTGAGACGCGTGCAGATTGAACGGGTCCGGGCGATACCGGCCGTCTCCGGGTTCTTCTTCGACGACCAGCGCGCCATCAAGGACGGGGCCGAACACGACGGCTTCGCCTACGACGGGGACCCGACGACCCCCGGATTCGACTCCATCCGAGAGGCCGGCGAGGCCCTCGTGGTCGAACTGGAACTCCAGGACGGGAGCGTCGTCACCGGCGACTGCTGTGCCGTCCAGTACTCCGGTGCCGGCGGGCGCGACCCGCTGTTCCGGGCCGAGACGTATCGGCCGGTCGTCGAGGGGACCGTCGCGAGCGAACTTCGCGGTCGAGACGTCACCGAGTTCGCCGAGAACGCGGCCCTCGTCGAGTCGCTCCCGGCGGAGCGGTCCGGTACCGACGACCCGGACCGGGACGGACAGCTCCACACCGCGGTCAGGTACGGCGTCTCGCAGGCCCTGCTCGCCGCGGCGGCGCGGGCTTCGGGGACGACCATGACCGAGGTGCTCGCGGACGCGATGGGGACGACGCCGGCGACCGACCCGGTTCCCGTCTTCGGCCAGTCCGGCGACGACCGCCGGGTCAACGCCGAGAAGATGATGATCAAGGGCGTCCCCGTCCTCCCACACGGCCTGTTCAACAGCGTCGAGAAGGTCGGTGCAGAAGGCGAGGGGCTCCGGGAGTACGTGGCGTGGCTGGCGACCCGCGCACCCGAACTCGGGCCCGACGGCTACGACCCGACCATCCACGTCGACGTCTACGGCGTTCTCGGCGACGTCTTCGGACCGCCGTACGACCGCGCCGAGGTGACGGACTACTTCTCGACCCTCGAGGCCGCGGCCGGTCCGTTCGACGTGCAGGTCGAGGGCCCGATGGACGCCGGCGGCCGCGAGGAACAGATTCACGCCATGGCCGAACTCCGCGACGGCCTCGCCGACGCCGGCGTCGACGTCGACGTCGTCGCCGACGAGTGGTGCAACACCTTCGAGGACGTTCGCGCCTTCGTCGACGAGGGCGCGGCCGACCTCGTGCAGGTGAAGACGCCCGACCTCGGCGGCGTCCAGCGCTCGGCCGAGGCCGTCCGGTACTGCGAGGGGACGGACACCCGCGCGTACCTCGGGGGCACCTGCAACGAGACGGTCACCTCGGCCCGGGCCTGTGCGCACGTCGCGCTCGCGACGGACGCGGCCCAGACGCTCGCCAAGCCCGGGATGGGCTTCGACGAGGGCTTCATGGTCGTAACCAACGAGATGCGCCGGGCGCTCGCCCGACTCCGGACCACACCGGAGGCAGCGGCCGACGACTAGTCGAGTTCAGGGCAGACGGCGACTTCCGAACACGATAGACGACACATGGACTACACAGACGAGAACACGTTCGAGACCGTACTGAACCGCGTCGAAACGCGCGAGAAGGGTAACTGCTTCGAGGACTTCGCCGAGGGCGAGACCATCGAGCACGACCCCGGACTCGTCCTCTCGACGCACGCGAACGAACTGTGGGCAAGCCAGACGCTCAACCACGACCCGGCGTACTGGCGGACCGACGCGGCACGCGACCGGGGCTTCGAGCGCCCACCGGTCCACCCGGACTACCTGCTCGCGGCAGTGATGGGCCCGACCGTCGAGGACCTCTCCGAGAAGGGCGGCTACTTCCTCGGCCGGACGAACGTCCGGTATCACGACCAAGAGGTGTACCCGGGCACCGAACTCCGGGTCGAATCGACCGTGGAGTCGACGGGCACCTCCTCCTCGCGCCCAGAGTACGGCATCGTCACCTGGGCGACGGAGGGGCGCGACGCCGAGACCGGCGAGACGCTGGTCAGCTACGAGCGGACGAACATGATTCCCCGACGTGACCCCGTCGCCACCGACGGCGGCGAGTCCGTCGAACCCGATGGCGACGACGGCCCCGACGTGCCCGGGGCGTTCGTCACCCCCGACGGCGACCGGTTCTCCGACTTCCGGTCGGCCCTCGACGAGGCCGACGACCGGGACGCCGCCGTCGCCTACCGGCACGAACGCGGGCGGACGATGGACGACGTCATGGTCGCCACGCTCCCGCTCGTCACGCTCAACACGGCGAAACAGCACCACAACGTCGACGTGATGGCCGACTCGCCGTCGGGCGACATCGTGGCCTACGGCGACGTCACGCGGTCGGTCGCGCTCGGGCACGCCCGCTCGGACGAGGCCACCTACCGCGAACTCGGCTGCGACGACGAGCGCTTCCACACGTTCGTCACCCCCGGAGACACCATCTACGGCTTCACACGGGTCGTCGACGCCGAGGGCACCCACGACGACGCCGGCACCGTCACGTTCGAACACGTCGCGTTCAACCAGCACGACGAACCCGTCTACTCGGGCACCCGTCGCACACTCATCCAGAGATGACAGACCTCGCACGAACCTTCCAGACCGCACCGGCCGCCGTTCCCCGGGACAACACGGCGAAGTACCTCGACAGCGCCCTCGACAGCGAGGGGTTCGAGTGCCCCGACTGGCTCGTCCCCGACCTCGAGGACGGCACCGCGCCGGACATGAAGGCCGAGGGGCTGGCGAACGTCGTCGACCGACTCCCCGGGACCGCCGACGAGTTTCCCGGCCAGATATGGCCCCGCGTCCAGTGGGCCTACGACGACGAGGCCACCCGTGAGCAGGGCCGGGAGGAGATACGGACCATCGTCGACGAGGTCGGCGAGTACGTCGACGGCGTGGTCGTCCCCAAGGTGGGTCGACTCGACGACGTCGTGAACGCGGCCTCGGTCGTCGCCGATGCGGAGCGCGAGTTCGGCTTTGAGGACGGCTCGGTCGGCCTCGCCGTCATCGTCGAGACCGCGCAGGCGAAGTCGGACCTCAGGGAGATCGCCATGTTCGGGTCCGACTCCCGACTCGACGCGCTGGTGTTCGGTCCGGTCGACTACACCGCGGAACTCGGCGGCCGGGAACTCGGCGGCGAGCGTCCCACCTGGGACGGCCTTCTCGAAGACCTCTCGAACGAGGCCAGCGCCGGCGACCTGGTCGCGATCGGCGGCCCGTACGACCGCCTGTTCACAGAGCGCGCCGGCGTCACCTTCTACAACGGCGACGGCTACGCGGACCACGTCGAGCGCGAGGCCGCCGTCGGCCTCGACGGGTCGTGGTCGCTCTACCCGAAACAGACCGTGCAGGCCAACCGCATCCACATGCCGACGAGCGAGGAACTCGACCGGGACGTCCGGAAGATAGAGGCGTTCCAGGAGGCCAAGTCGGGTGGAACCGGAGCGGTCACCGTGGAGGGACAGATGGTCGACGAGGCGACCTTCAAGAACTTCGTCAACACCGTCGAGACGGTCCGGGCTATCGACGACGCGCACCCGGACCAGACCGACGAGATGTACGACGAGACGCTACTGGAGCGCGCGTTGACCGTCGACACGTCCTGGGACTGACCGGCCTACTCTGTCTCGGACAGTTCCCGTTCGAGCAACTCCTGGTTCCGCACGTTGGCCTTCCACACTGCGTCGAACACGTCGCCGACGACCGGGGCGGAACCGACCGTGACGTCGACCAGAACGTTCACCAGCATCCGGCCGAGGACGCGCTTTCTCGCTCCCGCGATCCACGCCTCGACGACGATGTAGAGCGAGACGATGGCCGTGACGACGTCGCCGGCCACCGGGAGGAGGCCGACCATCGTGTCCAGACCGATTCGGCGCTTCGTCCCGGGGATTCTGATGGCTTCGTCCAGCAGCCACGAAACCTGCTCTGTCCGTCTGACCGCCGGATGGCTGGGTTCTCGTACTGGCATCGGTGGGTAGTCTGGTTGGAGACGAGAGCGCATAAGGTCGTGGGTCGAACACGTCCGCCCGGGGAACTCGCCTTTCAGTGGCAACCCGCGGTCCGGTTGAGCCGTCTGTTTCGCATATCCTCGTCGCTCGTCACGTTCGTTCGTCGCAGGACGGTGAGGCTAGGATTCGAACCACGGTCGTTTCGCTCACGTCGTTCGCTCCACTCCCTGATGCGAATCCCGTCGGATACCGTCCACTCCTCACGTTCGTTCGTCGCAGGACGGTGAGGCTGGGATTCGAACCGGAGTCAGACGGTCGGCCTCGTTACGCTCGGCCGCTGCGACTGACAGGGTTCGAATCCAGCGTGGACCCGTCGCTCGTCACGTCCGTGACTCGCAGACACGGTGAGGCTGGGATTCGAACCCAGGAGGCATGACGCCACCTGCTTTCAAGGCAGGCGCGATAGGCCGCTCCGCCACCTCACCACGTACGGTGATTCTCGACTGGTCTTCTAAGACCTGTCGGTCTTTCCCCGGACCAGGGACAGGCCGTCGCCATCCTCGACCGCGTGCAGGCCGAGGTCGTCGACGAACGCCGTCGTGTGCTCGGGGACGATGCGGCCGGCGCGCCGGCGGGCGTTGAGGTGGGCGACCACGTCGGCGAGGTCGGCACCGGTCTCGACTGTGCGGTACGTCGGGAGGAAGTCCACGTCGAGGCCGGCGTCGACGGCCCGGTCGACCAGCGTCTCGACGGCCGGTTGGGCGAACGCGCCGTCGAAGTCGATGGGGTCGGTGAAGGCCGTGGTCCAGACGCGCCCGTCGGTAGCCGGACCGACGACCACTTCGGAACTCCGGAGTTTCATGGCGGCGCTGTCGATGTCCTTGCGGCCGAGGAGCGGCGTCCGCCCGTCGAGGACGAGGACGGAGCTCTCGCCCTCCTCCCTCAGGAGGTGCGAGACGGTGTTTCCGACGCGGCCGTCCCACGTCGACCCGACCTGCACCTCGAAGCGTACGTCGGCCGTGCTCGTGAGGGCCTCCTCGGCGACGGCCCTGACTGACTCCTCGGCTGGTTCGTCGGTGACGAACTCGTCGGGGAGGTCGTCGTCGGAGCGGTAGTTGACGAGAAGGTCACCCCCTGAGCGCTCGGCGGCGAGCATGGCGTCGGCGAGCATCGCCTCGTAACAGTCGGTGGCCTCGGGGGGTGAGAGCGACGACGTCTCGGAGAGTCGGGACAAGACCAGTCCGTCGCGGGGCGGGTCGGCGAGGACGACCACGAGTGTCATGTCCGAACCTGTCGCGCCCGGGACCTTCAAGCCGCCGTTCTCGGCCGGTATCGTGGGGAATTAAGACGGGTGCGCCCGGTTCCTCTGACATGGACTGGCTGCAGGCACTCGGTGTGCTCGTCCCGCTGTGTATCGCCGTCGCGGCCCTCGGCGCGCTGGTCGGACTGGGGACCGGACTGTCGGCTATCGGCGTCGTCGCGGCCGTGGCGACGATCGCGTTCGTCGTTCTCGTGCTCGTCGGCCTCGGCGTCGTGGGTACCCGCGGTGGCGGGTGGCTCTCGACGCCGTACTGGTAGGCTCACCGTTCCTGGCGGCCCTTCGTCTGGCGGTAGTCCGACGCCATCAGCGATGCGAAGTTCTCGACGAACGTCTGTGCGTGCTCGTCGGTCATGTCTTCGGGGGCGCGCATCGGGACGAGTTCGAACCCCCGCCCGCGTATCGGTTCGGCGTGGTGCGTCTCGACGTCGAGGTCGGCCGCCGAGGTGGTCGTGTACTCCGTCCCGAGTTCGGTCAGGGCGCGCTGGCCGACGGGGACGAGTATCTCGGGGTTTATCATCCGTATCTCTGCGTTCAGGTAGGGTTCGCAGGTCGCGACCTCCCCGTCGGTCGGGTCGCGGTCCGGGTGGCGACAGCGCGTCAGGTAGGTACAGAAGACGTTCGCGACCGACGGTTCGGCAGGGTCGTCGTCGACCCGGCGGAGTCCGAGGCGCTGGAGGATGCGCCCGAACCGCTCGTCGTGGGCGAAGGGGACGCCAGCCCGCTCGGCGTCGCCTGACGGTCCCTCGCCGACGAACACGAAGTCCGCACCCACGTCGCCGTAGCCGTGGACGACGCGCTCGCGACGCTCGCAGAGGGTGCAGTTCTCGCAGGCGTCGTCCATGCCGAACGGGTTCGCGAACTCGTCCTGGGTAGCGTCCACGTCTACGGACAGGGCGGGTCCGGGCGTAAGCCCTTCGGAGCGTGGCGTGGGTCGCCGGTGCTCGACCGGCGTCAGCGACCGAGGCCGCCGCGCTCCTTGACCTCGAGGATGAACTTGACGTTGCGGATCACGTCCTCGGGCGTCGTCTCCTCGTCGGGGTCGAAGATGTCGCTGGTCCGGTAGAGGACGTTCGCGAGTTGCTCTGACTCCGAACTCTCGCCCCTGACGTCGTCGGCCACCTCACGGAGCAGTCGGACGCGCTCGGGGTCCGGCTCGAATCTGGCGTCGGCTGCGCGGTCGGGGGCGTCGTCGCTCATCGGCCCTGGGTGTGCTCCCGCCGGCGAACGAGGCCGACGTTGTTCGCCACGTTCTCGGTTATCGTCCGGAACGCCGCGCCGGTGTCGCTGTCCTCGTCGAGGACGACCGGTTCGCCCTCGTCGCCCCCGGTCCTGACGGCGGGGTCCAGCGGGACCGACCCGAGGAACGGCATGTCGTGGACGTCGGCGAAGCGTTCGCCGCCACCCTCGCCGAAGATGGCGTGCTCGCCACCGCAGTCGGGACAGACGAACGAGCCCATGTTCTCTGCGATGCCGAGGACGACGGTCTCGTGCTTGCCGAACATCTCCAGGCCCTTGCGGGCGTCGTCGAGCGCGACCTCCTGTGGCGTCGTGACGATGACCGCCCCGGTCACGGGAACGGTCTGGAGCAGGGTCAACTGGGTGTCGCCGGTGCCCGGCGGGAGGTCGATGACCATGTAGTCGAGGTGCCCCCACTCGACGTCCTCCCAGAGCTGGGTCAGCACCTTGTGGACCATCGGGCCGCGCCAGATGACCGGGTCCTCCTCGCCGACGAGGAAGGCCATCGACATCAGCTTCATCCCGAACTTCTCCGGTGGGACGAGCGTCTCGTCCGCCGTCGCGCCCGGCGGTTCGTCGGCGTCGACCATCCGTGGGACGTTCGGGCCGTACACGTCGGCGTCGAACAGGCCGACGCTGGCGCCCATGTCGGCGAGGCCGGCGGCGATGTTCACGGCCATGGTCGACTTGCCCACGCCGCCCTTGCCGGAGGCGACGGCGATGACGTTCTCGACGTTGGGGAACACCTGGTCGTCACCCGAGAGGCCGGTGTCGACCTCTGCGGAGAGCGATACCTCCAGTCCAGTGTCGGCCAGGGCCTCGCGGACCTCGTTCGCGATGGCGGTCTCCGTCGGGGAGTACGGCGCCCCGAGCGCGAGCGAGATGGCGACGGTGTCGTCGTCGACGGTAACGTCGTTCACCAGTCCGAGGGTGACCACGTCGTCTTCCATGTCGGGGTCCTCGACCGAGCGCAGCCGGTCGAGCACGGCGTCTTCGTCCATGGGTGTCCCTCCGGGCGAGCGCGTGGTAAGCGCTTCGGAGACGCGAACCGTCGTCGCACCGGCTAAAATATATTTTAGCTAACACTTTTCCCCTGTCGGGTCCTGCCATCGTCTATGCCAGATTCCAGGTGCAGAAGCCGGACCGGCCGCGAACCGGGGGGACGAGAGACCGGAACAGGACCTGCGACCGAGTTCGACGTGGCCACCGTGGATACGGACGCCCCGGTGCTCGAAACCGGGACGACCATCGTCGCGGTCGCAACGGACGACGCCGTCGTCGTGGGGGCCGACCAGCGCGCCAGCCTCGGCGGCCGGTTCGTCGCCAACAAGGACGTCGACAAGCTAGAACGGGTCCACCCGACCGGCGTCGTCGCGCTCTCGGGGTCTGTCGGGGGGCTCCAGTCGTTCGCGGACACGCTCCGTGCCGAGGCGAATCTCTACGACGCACGACGCGGCGACCCGATGTCGATAACGGCGCTCGCCAGCGTCGCCGGGTCCCTCGTCCGGGGACTGCCCGCACAGGTCCTGCTCGCCGGCGTCGACGCGGCGGGCACGTCGGCCCGCCGGACGCAGTCCGACGAGGTCGATGGCGACGGGGCGGCGGTCTACGAACTCGACGGTGGCGGCGGCGTCGTGGCCACCGACTACGCCGCCGGTGGCAGCGGGATGCAGGTCGCCTACGGCGTCCTCGAGGGTCGCGCCGAGACGGTCGACAGCGTCGACGCGGCCCGTGACCTCGTCGCAGACGCAGTCTCGGCCGCCAGCGAACGAGACACTGCCAGCGGGAACGGCATCACCGTGGCGACGGTCACCGCCGACGGCGTCGACGTCGGCTCCTTCGACGACGCCGGGGAGGTGGCGTAGATGCGGGGCGACAGCGACAGGCGCGCCTACGACCGGGGGAACACCATCTTCTCGCCGGACGGCCGTCTGTACCAGGTCGAGTACGCACGCGAGGCCGTGCGTCGCGGGAGCGCGACCGTCGGCGTGAAGACGGACGAAAGCGTCGTCTTCGCCTCGGACGCCAGCGTCCGGTCGCCGTTGCTCGACCCCGACAGCGTGGAGAAGCTACACGACGTCGACGGCCGACTCGGCGTCGCCTCCGCCGGACACGTGGCCGACGCCCGCCGCCTCGTCGACGGCGCACGCCGGTTCACCCAGTCGGAACGACTCCGGTACGGCGAGGCGCCGGGCGTCGAGACGACGGCCAGGGCCATCGCCGACGACGTCCAGGAGGCGACCCAGAGCGGCGGGTCGCGACCGTTCGGAGTCGCACTCCTCGTCGGCGGCTACGAAGGGGGCGACGCCGACGCCCGCCCGCGACTGTTCGAGACGGACCCGTCCGGGACGCCCTCGGAGTGGCGAGCGACGGCCATCGGCCGCGGGGGCGACGCCATCCGCGAGTACCTGGAGACCGAGCACGTCGACGGCCTCGACGCCGCCGACGGCGTCGGACTCGCACTCGACGCGCTCGCCGTCGGGTCGGACGCCGACCTCGACGCCGCGACGACGGGCGTCGCCGTGATGGACGCGGATGGCTACCGGCCCCTCGACGACGAGGCAGTCGCCGGCCACCTCGGCGGGGCGTCGTGACGCCGGACGAGGCGACGGGGCAGGGTTCGGACCCCCCGACGACCGGCCGTGCGATGACGGACGGGTTTTGTATCCTCGATTGCAAGAGAGCAGTATGAACGGGCGTCCCGGGTCCGAACGCCGCCGCCTCGCCCTCGTGGTATGGGGTGTCCTCGTCTCGCAGGTGTTCCTCTATCCCGGCCTCGAAGACCTCGTCGCCGCACTCGGTGCTCCCGGGAGCATCCGTGCCGGGATGTGGTTCCTCGTCGCCGAGTTCGCGGCATTCGTCGTGTTCGCGCCCGTCTGGGGCGCTGTGAGCGACGTCGTCGGCAGGCGGGTTCCGCTCGTCGTCGCGGGGGCCGTCGGCGGTGCCGCGAGCTATCTGGTGCTGCCGTTCCTCCCGTCGGTCGGCGTGGACTACGAGGCCGTCCTCCTCGTCCGGGTCGTGGGCGGGGCGGCGACCATCGGCGCGTTCTCGCTCTCCCTCACGATGCTGATGGACCTCTCGGGCGGGCACGGCCGGAACATGGGCGCGGCCGGAATCGCCATCGGTCTCGGGGCCGCCCTGGGGTCGGTCGTCGGCGGACAACTGGCTTCGGTCGACCCCCTCGCACCCCTGTACGGCGCCTCGGTCGTCCTCCTCGCCGTCGCTGGCCTCGCCGCGACGGTTCCGGACCGCACGGCCGGGCGCAGTCCCGGGTTCGGTGCGGTCGTCGACCGACTCGGGGACCGACCGGCACTCGGCGTCCCGTACGTCTTCGGCTTCGTCGACCGGTCGACCGCCGGGTTCTTCTCGCTCGTCGGCGTCTACTACTTCCGCGACGCGTTCGACCTCGACGCCGCGATGGCCGGGGTCACCCTGGCGTGTTTCTTCCTCCCGTTCGCGCTGTTGCAGTATCCCTTCGGCGTGCTCTCGGACCGCATCGGTCGGGTCGTCCCCGTCGTCGGCGGGTCCGTCGTCTACGGACTGACCATCGTCGCCGTCGGCGTCGCGCCGGTCTACCCGCTGGCGGTCGCCGCGATGGTCGCGGCCGGGGTCTGCGGGGCGCTGATGGCTCCGGCGACGATGGCGCTCGTGACCGACCTCGCGGACCCCGCCCAGCGTGGGGCCGCCATGGGCGGGTTCAACGTCTTCGGGAGTTTCGGGTTCCTGACCGGGTTCCTCCTCGGTGGACTGGTCGTCGACGCCGCGAACTACCTCTCGGCGTTCCTCGTCGTCGGCGGACTGGAACTCGCCATCGCGTTGCTCGCACTCCCGGCCGTGCGACGCCTCGGACGTTCGTCGACGGAACTGGAATCGCTGGCCTGACCAGGGTGGCCGGCGGCGTCACCCCGGCGACCGGCGTCGAACCCCATCCGGGACTTCGACCTCGTTCCGGGTCGTCCGGACGACGCTCGCGTCCCGGCCCACGTACAGCGCCAGTTCCTCGTCGTCGAGGTGCGTCGTCACCCGGACTGCGAGCGGGTCCGTCGAGAGGACCGCCTCGCGCCACTCGGCACCGACGTTCCACACCGGTCGCTCCGTGACGTCCTCGTCGTGGTCGTGGTAGAAGGCGACCACGCCGGGGTGGTCGAGAACAGTCAGCGCGACCGGGCAGCGCAGTCGGTCGCCACAGGCCCCGCAGTCGAATCGGGCGGTGACGACGGGTGGGGCGTCGGTGTCACTGTCGTCTCCGTCCTTGGCTTCGTCCACCCTGTCGGTCACGCACTCGATGCGGGCGAGCACGTCGCCGCCGCAGGTCGGGCAGACGCCGTCGCCGAACGAGCCGATGCGATGCCGATGGTACCGGCCGAAGGCGGCGGGCAGGTCGTCGTCGTCGTGCGTCGCGTAGCCGGCCGGTGGGAACGGTAGTTCGAGCAGGTCGTGCTCGCAAGCCCCACAGCCGACGGTCGTCACGTTGTCGGCGACGCGCGCCGCTAGCTCGGCGTCACCGCAGAGTGGGCACGGTTCCGGCAACGAGACCGGGTCGCGGTCCACGCTCGCGGTGTACTCGCCTGCGGCAATCGACCGCGCGACGCGGAGGCCGGCATCCGTGAGTTCGTAGTCCTCGTCCGCCCGCTTGCGGACGAACGGACCGACCAGCTGGCGGAGGTGGTAGGCGAACCCGGCGGTGGTGTCCTCGTCGGTCGCCTCGAACAGGGCGGAGAACGACCGGGTGACAGGGCGGCCGTCGGCCACGAGGGCCTGCAGGACGGTCATGCGCGTCTCGTTCCCGAGCGCCTGGAAGGCGTCGCTCGCCGTCTCGTCGACCATGCGCCGTGGTAGCGTGCGGGTACTCAAAATCCTCTCGACTCCTGAGCGTCCACCGCCGTCGATGGACTGGACGTTCGGTGGGCGGGGTCGACGGCCGGCGTCGTTCTCCGACACACTGAACTTAATAGGTACGGGATGCTAACTTGGCTCGTGCTTTCAGACGAGTTCGGACGCGAGGTCACCGGCGTTCGCGTCTCGCTGACCGACCGGTGTAACTTCGACTGCGTCTACTGCCACAACGAGGGGCTCGGCGACACGCGCGGGCCGATGGAGGCGCAGGACCACGAGATGAGCGCCGACGACGTGGTCCGGTTCCTCGAGGTCGCCGAGGAGTTCGACGTCGACAGCGTGAAGTTCACAGGTGGCGAGCCGATGCTCCGGCAGGACCTCGAGGAGATAATCCGCCGCACTCCGGACTCGATGGAGGTCTCGTTGACGACGAACGGCACGTTCCTGCCGGGTCGCGCCGAGGACCTGGTCGACGCCGGACTCGAACGGGTGAACGTCTCGCAGGACGCACTCGACCCCGAGCAGTTCGCGGCCGTCACGCAGTCCGGTGCCTACGACCGGGTCGTCGAGGGCGTCGAGGCTGCGCTCGACGCCGGCCTGGAACCCGTGAAGCTGAACATGGTCGTCTTCGAGCAGACCGCCGGCTACGTCCCGCAGATGGTCGACCACGTCGCCGAGAACGACGGCCTCCAGTTGCAACTCATCGAGTACATGCCCGAACTCGTCGGCAAGCCGGAGTGGGCAATCGACATCGACCGCGTCCACGACTGGTTGGCCGAGCAGGCCGACCGCATCGAACACCGCGAGATGCACGACCGGCGTCGCTACTGGGTGCAGGGTGGGATGGTCGAGATCGTCGACCCCGTCGAGAACCCGACGTTCTGTGCGAACTGTCACCGGGTTCGCGTCACCCACGACGGCTACCTGAAGGGGTGTCTCAACCGGAACGACGACCTGCGGCCGATGGGTGAGATGACCAAACCCGAGATACGCGAGACGTTCCGCGAGACCGTCGCCAGGCGGGTCCCCTTCTACGGCGAGTACATGGTCCGGAACGGCGACGGCGAGTGGGAGGTCAACGACGACTACGTCGAGACTGTCGACTGACCGCCGCCCAGGCGCACGTTGCGACGCCGTCGCACGTGGCGACCGTTCCGTTGGGCTTAAGTACTGTTCGGGAATACGTCCAGTCGCAATACGAATGTAGGGGCACCGGGTCCCGAGTCCGTACGGGCGACGATAGACACACTGTCGTGGTAGCCAAGCCTGGCCCAAGGCGCAGGGTTGCTAACTCTGTGGCGTCAAGCCTCCGGGGTTCGAATCCCCGCCACGACGTCGGACTTTCACACCGAGTTTGGGCCCGGTGTGACATCCAACCGCACAAGTGCAGCGAGCACGTTCGATACACACCACACATGAGTGCAGAAGAACCACAGGGCGAACAAGACGACGAAGACCTTCAGTACTTCGTCCGCATCGGGAAGACAGACCTCGATGGGACGAAGAC
Source organism: Haloarchaeobius marinus (assembly GCF_051207415.1). Classification (NCBI taxonomy): domain Archaea; kingdom Methanobacteriati; phylum Methanobacteriota; class Halobacteria; order Halobacteriales; family Halorubellaceae; genus Haloarchaeobius; species Haloarchaeobius marinus. The sequence goes on from NZ_JBPKGD010000008.1 coordinate 32,667, forward strand.
CGTCGAGCGTTCGCTCATCGAGATGAACGGCATCGGCCGACGTACAGCCCGAATCATCGCCGACAAGGCAGACGTCGACCGGACGGCCACGTTCGGCCGACTGGACCAGGAAGACATCGATTCGGTCGTCGAAGAGGTCGAGACCTACGCCGACGAGGTGCCCGCCTGGCTCACCAACCGCCAGCGCGACTTCTACTCCGGCGAGACCACGCACGAGGTCGGCAACGACCTCGAGATGTCTCGACGTCACGACATCAACCGGATGAAGATGATCGACTCCTACAAGGGCGTCCGACACAAGAAGGGACAGAAGGTACGCGGTCAGCGCACCAAGTCCACCGGACGTACCGAGGGGACCATCGGCGTCAACGTCGAGGAGATTCGAGAAGAACAGGCCGCCGAGGAAGCCGCCGAGGGCGGTGAGGAATAATGGCGCTCGGCAGCAACACCAAGCGCTACGAGACGCCGAACCACCCGTTCCAGGGCGAGCGCATCGCCGAGGAGCACAGCCTCGTCGAGCGCTACGGCCTGAAGAACAAGGAGGAACTCTGGCGGGCCCAGTCCGAGCTTCGTGACTACCGTCGCGAGGCCCGCGACCTGCTCGGCCAGACGCAGTCCGAGGACGACATCGCCACGGCCGGTGGCGAGTTCCTCGCGCGACTGAAGCGCATCGGCGTCCTCGACGAGGAGGACCGACTCGACGCCGTCCTGTCGCTCGAGGTCTCGGACATCCTGGAGCGTCGGCTCCAGACCGTGGCGTACCGCAAGGGACTGGCCAACACGACCAGTCAGGCGCGACAGTTCATCGTCCACGGCCACGTCACCGTCGACGACGCACGCGTCCGCGTGCCGTCGTACACCGTCGACGTCGCCGAGGAAGACAGCATCGCGTTCGACGAGACGAGTCCGCTCGCAGACGAGCTTCACCCCGAACGCGCGGAGGGTCAATAAATGGCAGACAACGACGACAAGTGGGGCATCGCCCACGTACACGCATCGTTCAACAACACCGTCATGACCGTCACCGACCTGACGGGTGCAGAGACCATCACGAAGTCCTCCGGCGGGACTGCCGTCAAGCAGAACCGCGACGAGGCGTCGCCGTACGCGGCCATGCAGATGGTCGAGTCCATCGCGGACGAGATTCGCGCCGCCGGCATCGAGGGCCTGCACGTCCGCGTGCGCGGCCCCGGCGGCAACCTGCAGAAGTCCCCCGGCCCGGGCGCACAGGCGGCCATCCGTGCGCTTGCCCGTGCCGACTTCGAGATCGGTCGCATCGAGGACGTCACGCCCATCCCGCACGACGGGTCCCGGGCACCGAAAGGAAAAGGCGGGTTCTGAGCCATGGACGAGGACTACGAGGTCGAGTTCATCGAACGCGACGACCGAAAGGCGCTGTTCCTCGTGCGCGGCGTGACGCCCGCGTTCGCGAACGGCATCCGGCGGACGATGATCGCCGACGTGCCGACCCTGTCGATAGACGAGGTGCGCGTCATCGAGAACTCGTCGGTGATGTTCGACGAGCAGATCGCGCTCAGGCTGGGACTCATCCCGCTGACGACCCCGCCGAACGAGTTCGACGAGGACGACGTCGTCACGCTCTCCATCGACGTGGCGGGCCCGGCGACGGCGTACTCCGGTGACCTCGTCAGCGCCGACGAGATGGTCGAGCCGGCGGACAAGAACGTCCCCATCATCGACCTGAAGGACGGCCAGCGTCTCGAACTCGAAGCCGACGCGGTCCTCGACACCGGCAAGGAACACGCCAAACACCAGGGCGGCGTCTCGGTCGGCTACCGTCACCTCCAGCACGCGGAGGTCGTCGGCGACGCCGCCGAGTTCGAGGAGAGCGAACCCAACATCATCCGCGGCGTCGTCGAGATCGACGGCGAACTCATCGACACTGCGGAGTTCGACCACGACCTCACCCAGCGATTCCCCGGGAAGGAGGTCGAGGTCACGGACGTCGAGAAGGCGTTCGTCTTCCACGTCGAGACCGACGGTTCGATGACCGTCGAGGACCTCGTCACCCGTGCTATCGACTCCATCGAGGAGCGTGCGGTCGAACTGGAAGACGCGGTATCGTTGTAAGAACATGACCCCTTCCAACCACACCCTGACGGCCGCGAATCTCGGCGGGACCAGCGGGTCCCGAAGTGCGAGCCATGGCGCTCGCGTCCCCGATTCGTGGTCGGCAATCGAAAGTGGTTTGAAGGGGGGCACAGAAGAGATGTGTACCCGCAAGGGTGCGAGCAGGGATAGCCAAGTCTGGCCAACGGCGCAGCGTTCAGGGCGCTGTCCCATAGGGGTCCGCAGGTTCAAATCCTGCTCCCTGCATCACTTCTATCGAAACCATCTGGAGGAAAGTCATGAGTAAGACCAATCCACGGCTCAGCAACCTCATTGCCGAGCTCAAGTCGGTGTCCCGTTCAGAGGACGCTGACATCTGGAGCGACGTAGCAGAACGTCTCGAGAAACCCCGCCGCACACACGCGGAGGTCAATCTCGGACGGATAGAGCGATACGCACAGGAAGACGAGACGGTCATCGTGCCGGGCAAGGTGCTCGGTTCCGGTGCCCTCTCGAAGTCGGTCACCGTCGCGGCGGTCGACTTCTCGTCGTCCGCGGAGACCAAGATCGACCAGGTCGGCGAATCGCTCGAACTGGAACAGGCTATCGAACAGAATCCCGAAGGGTCCAACGTAAGGGTGATTCGATGAGTTTCGCAGAGTACGACGCAGACGTCGTCGTCGACGCGAGCGACTGCATCCTCGGACGCGTCGCGTCCACCGTCGCCCAGCGCGCACAGGACGGCGAGCGAATCGCCGTCGTCAACGCCGAGGAGGCCATCATCACGGGGTCGGAGGACGACATCATGGCGACGTACGAGAAGCGCGTCGACGTGGGCTCCGACAGCGGCCCGTACTACCCGAAGCGGCCGGACCGGATCTTCAAGCGTGCCATCCGTGGCATGCTTCCGTACAAGTCGAAGGCGGGGCGCGAGGCGTTCGAGAACGTCCGCGTCTACGTGGGCAACCCGTACGACGAGGACGGCGAAATCCTCGACGGTACGTCTCTCGACCGACTCTCGAACATCAAGTTCGTCCAGCTGGGCGACGTCTCAGCCAAACTGGGTGCTAACGTCACATGGTAACTAACACGTCCGGAAAGAAGAAGACGGCCATCGCCCGCGCGACCGTCTCGGAAGGCGAGGGTCGCGTCCGAATCAACTCCAAGCCGGTCGAACTGGTGGAACCGGAGATCTCCCGCCTGAAGATGCTGGAACCGTTCCGCATCGTCGACGGCATCCGCGACGACGTGGACGTCGACGTGGACGTCTCCGGCGGCGGCATCAGCGGCCAGGCCGACGCGGTCCGGACCGCCATCGCACGTGGACTGGTCCAGCACACCGGCGACGCCGAACTCCGCGACGCGTACATGGAGTTCGACCGCTCGCTGCTGGTCAACGACGTTCGCCAGTCCGAACCCAAGAAGTGGGGCGGTCCCGGTGCCCGGGCCCGCTACCAGAAGTCCTACCGCTAGGTGAGAGACCATGATGGTACCAGTCCGGTGTTTCACGTGCGGTAACGTCGTCGGCGAGCACTGGGAGGAGTTCAAGGCGCGGACGCGCGAGGGCGACGAGGACCCACAGGAGGTCCTCGACGAACTCGGCGTCGAGCGCTACTGCTGTCGCCGGATGCTCGTCTCGCACAAGGACCTCGTCGACATCGTCTCACCCTACCAGTAATGCCCCGACAACGCTACAACCGGTACGAGAAGGCACGCATCCTCGGCGCACGAGCGCTGCAGGTGTCCTACGGCGCACCGGTGCTCATCGAGACGGACCAGACCGAGCCGATACTCATCGCGGCCGAGGAGTACGACGCCGGCGCGCTCCCCTTCACGGTCAAACGAGGGTCCCGATGACGCTCGTCACGGACGTCAGGCTCCGTCGCGTCCTCGACTCCCGGGGCAACCCGACCGTCGAGGCCGACGTGTTGACCGAGAGCGGCGGATTCGGTCGAGCGGCCGCGCCGTCCGGCGCGAGCACGGGCGAGTACGAAGCCATCGAACTCCCACCGGGCGAGGCCATCGCGAACGCGCGCGAACACGCCGTCCCGCAACTGGAGGGCCGGGTGTACGCCGGCAACCAGCGGGAGGTCGACGCGGCCCTCCGCGGTGCGGACGGCACCGACGACTTCTCCGGTATCGGTGCGAACAGCGCGGTCGCCATCTCGATGGCGGCGGCGAAGGCCGGTGCCGACGTCCTCGGCGCGCCGCTGTTCCAGCACCTCGGCGGCACGTTCCGCGGGGAGAACTTCCCGACGCCGCTCGGGAACGTCGTCGGCGGCGGCGAACACGCCGCCGACGCGACGTACATCCAGGAGTTCCTCGCCGCACCCGTCGGCGCACCGAACGTCACCGACGCGGTGTTCGCGAACGCGGCCGTCCACGCTGCCGTCGCCGACATCCTCGACGAACGCGGCGAGTCCTGCGGCAAGGGCGACGAGGGTGCCTGGGCGCCGTCCATCGACGACGCCGAGGCGTTCGAGATAGTCGACGAGGCGACCGACGTGGTCTCCAGCGACGTCGGCTTCGAGGTCGGCTTCGGCCTCGACGTGGCCGCCTCCGAACTGTACGACGCCGACGCGGAGGTATACCGCTACGGCGACGACGAGAAGACGACCGACGAGCAGGTCGAGTACATCGCCGACCTGGTCCGGGAGTACGACCTCGTCTACGTCGAGGACCCCCTCGACGAGGACGACTACGAGGGCTTCGCCGACCTCACGGAACGCGTGGGCGAGCAGACGCTCGTCTGCGGCGACGACCTCTTCGTGACCAACACGGAGCGACTCCGGACCGGTATCGACCTCGACGCCGCGAACAGCATCCTCATCAAGCCGAACCAGATCGGGACGCTGGCCGACGCGTTCGACGCCGTCGAACTCGCGGTCCGGAACGGCTACGACCCGGTCATCTCCCACCGGTCGGGCGAGACCGAGGACGCGACCATCGCACACCTCGCCGTGGCGACCGACGCCCCGTTCATCAAGACGGGCGCGGTCGGCGGCGAGCGAACCGCCAAACTGAACGAACTCATCCGAATCGCAGACGACGCACTATGACAGACCAGGACCAAGAACAGGAAGGGCTCGACGCGGAAGAGACCGACATCGACCCCGAACCCGCCGAAGGCGCGGGTCCGGCGGCCGAGGTCGAGGACGCAGAGCCCGTTGACGAAACGGACTCCGAGGCCGAGGCGGCCGAGGACGAGACAGCAGAGGAGCCGGAACTCGACGAGGACGTCATGTCCGACGACGAGGCCGACCTCCTCATCCCCGTCGAGGACTACCTCGGTGCCGGTGTTCACATCGGTACCCAGCAGAAGACCAAGGACATGGAGCGGTTCATCCACCGCGTCCGGACCGACGGCCTGTACGTGCTCGACGTCGGCAAGACGGACAGCCGCATCCGCACGGCCGCGGACTTCCTGGCGAACTACGACCCGGAGCAGATACTGGTCACGTCCTCGCGCCAGTACGGTCGGTTCCCGGCGGAGAAGTTCGCCGACGCCGTCGGCGCCCGTGCCCGCACCGGTCGGTTCATCCCGGGCACGCTGACGAACCCGAAGTACGACGGCTACATCGAACCGGACATCGTGGTCGTCACGGACCCCATCGGCGACAGTCAGGCCGTCAAGGAGGCCATCACGGTGGGCATCCCGGTCATCGCGATGTGTGACTCGAACAACCAGACCAGCAACGTCGACCTCGTCGTCCCGACGAACAACAAGGGTCGCAAGGCCCTGTCGGTCGTCTACTGGCTGCTGGCCAACGAGACGCTCGACCGTCGCGGTGCCGAACCGACGTACTCCCTCGACGACTTCGAGAGCGGCATCTAGAGGATTCTGGTTCGTTTTTCGCGGTATCGCCCCCGGTGAGCGACCGCACCGTCGGTCGCGCCGACCCGGTACTGGCGACGAGTGGGTGGAATGTCGGATTCGACAACACTCTTTGCACAGGCCGGGAGAGAGGAGGTATGGTCACGGCAAGCGCCCCAGGGAAGGTGTACCTGTTCGGGGAGCACGCGGTCGTCTACGGCGAACCGGCGATTCCCTGCGCCGTCGAGCGCCGGGCGACGGTCACCGTCGAGGAACGGACCGACGGACGGCTCAGGGTGGACGCACAGGACCTCGAGATAGAGGGATTCACGGTCGAGTACGGGACGGTAGACGGCGACCCCGGCGTAGAGGTCCCGACCGAACTGCTGGAGGCAGCGACCGAGTACGTCGACGGCGCGGTCGAACAGGCACGCGACGCGGCCGGTGCGCCCGGCGCCGGGTTCGACGTGGCCGTCGAGAGCGACATCCCGCTCGGGGCGGGGCTCGGGTCGTCGGCGGCGGTGGTCGTGGCGACCATCGCGGCGGCGGCGGCCGAACTCGGCGTCACACTCGACCCCCGGGAGGTCGCAGACCGCGCGTACCGTGTCGAACTCGAGGTCCAGAACGGGCAGGCATCGCGCGCGGACACCTTCTGCTCGGCGATGGGAGGTGCGGTGCGCGTCGAGGGCGACGACTGTCGGACGCTCGACGCGCCGGACCTCCCGTTCGTCATCGGCTACGACGGCGGCTCGGGGAACACGGGCGAACTCGTCGCCCGGGTCCGGTCCCTGCGCGAGGAGTACGGGTTCGCCGCCGACACGGTCGCCGCCATCGGGGACGTCGTCCGGGCCGGGGAGTCGGTGCTCGGCGGCGACGGGGACGAGGCGTCGCTGGCCGAACTCGGTCGGCTGATGGACTTCGACCACGGCCTGCTGGAGGCACTGGGCGTCTCCTCGCGCTCCCTGGACGAGATGGTGTGGGCTGCGCGAGAGGCCGGCGCACACGGTGCGAAACTGACGGGAGCGGGCGGTGCCGGCTGTATCGTCGCCCTCGACGAGACGCCGGAGACGGAGACGGCGCTGTCGTACTCCAAATCCTGCGAGCAGGCGTTCCGGGCGGAACTCGCCCGCGAGGGGGTGGTCGTCTCGTGACGACCGTCCTCAAACTGGGCGGGTCGGTCATCACCGAGAAGGACCGCGCCGAGACGGTCGACGGCGCGGCACTCGACCGGGCGGCCGACGCCGTCGCCGCACACGACGACGACCTCGTCGTCGTCCACGGCGGCGGGAGCTTCGGCCACCACAACGCGGAGGCGTTCGGCGTCAGTACGACCGAGGGCACCCACGACGTCGCCGGTGTCACCCAGATACACGGCGCGATGAAGGCCCTGAACGGCCTCGTCCTGCGCCGACTCCACGACCGGGACGTCCCGGCGGTTCCGGTCCATCCCCTCTCGGCCGCGAACCGGGACGAGGACGGGACGCTGACGCTCCCGTCCGGTCAGGTCGCGACGCTCCGTGCCGAGGGGTTCGTCCCCGTCCTCCACGGGGACGTGGTCGCACATCGGGGCGAGGGCGTGACGGTACTCTCCGGCGACGAGATCGTCACCTCGCTGGCGACGTCGCTCGACGCCGACCGGGTCGGACTCTGCTCGACGGTCCCGGGCGTCCTCGACGACGCCGACGAGGTGATTCCGCGCATCGAGACGTACGACGACGTGGCGGACGTCCTCGGCGGTGCTGACGCGACAGACGTCTCGGGCGGGATGGCAGGAAAGGTGCGGACGCTACTCGCGCTGTCGACGCCGGCGACCATCTTCGGACTCGACGACCTGGAGTCGTTCCTCGACGGCGGTCGACCGGGCACGACCGTCGGGTGAGGCGTCGCCCGTCACCGGCGCAGTCTGCGCAACGGTGCCAGGAGCGCGTCGAGTGCGTTGGCGACGACGTTACTGTCGTCCTCGCCGCCTGACGACGTACCGATGAACGTCCCCTGCCCGCTGGGGCGGTCGGCGACGCGGTCCAGCCCCCCGCACTCGTGGCGTTCGGGGAGTCTGTGGCGCCCGCAGTGCGACTCGCCACACTCGTTGCAGGTGTACGGTAGGCCATCGACCTCCTGGCCACAGAACGCACACGAACTCATACTACGTGCAGGGTGTGGCGAAAGTTAAACCTGTGGCCCGGGCGATTCCAGGACGTGGTGTTCGACCCCAGGAACCACCCTCGGGGACGGTCCGGCGTAAGTCGTTCCCCACTCGCGGGCGACACGTAACCCACGTGCTTTTAACCTCGGGCCGAGAATGGTCGGTCAACAGACCCCGCGGGTAAGTGTGACGGCGAGTACGGTACCCCCGACACCTGCGTCGGGGGAGGACGCTGTCACATAGCGGGATATGCGCCGACGTGCTGTAAGACGCCGGGGCGTAGCGTCCCGTCCAACGGGGGAGTTTACCATACCGATTCACGGCTTTCGGTGCTAACGACCATGGAAATCGAAATCGCAACCATAGGCGGATACGAAGAAGTCGGGCGGCAGATGACTGCCGTCCGCGCAGGGAACGACGTCGTCGTCTTCGACATGGGTCTGAACCTCTCGCAGGTTCTCATCCACGACAACGTCGAGACCGAGAAGATGCACAGTCTGGACCTCATCGACATGGGGGCCATCCCGGACGACCGGGTCATGAGCGAACTCGAAGGTGACGTGCAGGCCATCGTGCCGACGCACGGCCACCTCGACCACATCGGGGCCATCTCGAAACTGGCACACCGGTACGACGCACCCATCGTCGCGACGCCGTTCACCATCGAACTCGTCAAGCAACAGGTCGAGAGCGAACAGAAGTTCGGCGTCGAGAACGACCTCGTGAAGATGGACGCCGGCGAGACGATGACCATCGGCGACTCCGGGCAGGTCGAACTCGAGTTCGTCAACGTCACCCACTCGATCATCGACGCCATCAACCCGGTGATCCACACGCCCGAGGGGGCCATCGTCTACGGCCTCGACAAGCGCATGGACCACACGCCGGTCATCGGCGACCCCATCGACATGAAGCGGTTCCGCGAGATCGGCCGCGAAGGCAACGGCGTCCTCTGTTACATCGAGGACTGTACCAACGCGAACAAGAAGGGGCGAACGCCCTCCGAGGCCGTCGCACGACGCCACCTCAAGGACGTGATGTACTCGATGGAGGACTACACGGGCGGCATCGTCGCCACGACGTTCTCCAGCCACATCGCCCGCGTGAAGTCCCTCGTCGAGTTCGCACGCGACATCGGGCGGCAACCGGTCCTGCTCGGACGGTCGATGGAGAAGTACTCCGGCACGGCGGAACGACTCGGCTTCGTCGACTTCCCGGGCGACCTCGGGATGTTCGGCCACCGCAAGTCCGTCGACCGGACGTTCAAGCGAATCATGAAGGAGGGCAAGGGCAACTTCCTGCCCATCGTCACCGGCCACCAGGGTGAACCGCGCGCGATGCTCACCCGGATGGGCCGGGGCGAGACTCCCTACGAGTTAGCCGACGGCGACAAGGTCATCTTCTCGGCCCGGGTCATCCCGGAACCGACGAACGAGGGCCAGCGCTACCAGTCCGAACGCCTGCTCGGGATGCAGGGCGCTCGCGTCTACGACGACATCCACGTCTCCGGCCACCTGAACCAGGAGGGCCACTACGAGATGCTCCAGGCGCTCCAGCCCCAGCACGTCATCCCGGCCCACCAGGACATGAAGGGCTTCTCCGGCTACGTCGACCTCGCCGAGAACGAAGGATACACTATGGGTCGCGACCTCCACGTCACCAGAAACGGCAACCTCATCCAGCTGACCGAGTGACAGCATGACAGATCCGCAGACGCGAGAACAGACGGTGCTCGATGCGGTGGCCGAGCGACGCGAGCAGGTCAACCGGGGTATCACGGAGGAGCTTCCCATCAAGCCGCCACGGCGGCTCTACGAAGCGTCCCGGTACCTGCTGGACGCGGGCGGGAAGCGCCTGCGTCCGACCGTCCTGCTCGTGGTGGGCGAGGCGCTGACGGACACCCCGCCACTCTCGGCCGACTACAGGGAGTTCCCGTCGCTCACTGACGAACCCGTCGACCTGATGGCCGCGGCGGTCAGCGTCGAGGTCATCCAGTCGTTCACGCTCATCCACGACGACATCATGGACGACGACGACCTCCGTCGCGGCGTCCCGGCTGTCCACAAGGAGTACGACCTCGAGACAGCGATCCTCGCGGGCGACACGCTCTACTCGAAGGCGTTCGAGATAATGGTCGAGACCGACGCCCCGCCCGAGCGCGTGGTCGCGGCGACCGACACGCTCGCGTCGACCTGTACGAAGATATGCGAGGGCCAGAGCCTCGACGTCTCCTTCGAGTCGCGTGCCGACGTGGACCCGGACGAGTACCTCGAGATGATAGAACAGAAGACCGCGGTGCTGTACGCGGCATCGGCCGCCATCGCGGCGGAGTTGCTCTCGGCCGACGACGAGGTCGTCGACGCGCTGTACGGCTACGGACTCGACGTCGGGCGCGCGTTCCAGATACAGGACGACGTCCTCGACCTGACCGTGCCGTCCGACCAGCTGGGCAAGCAACGCGGGTCCGACCTCGTCGAGAACAAGCAGACGCTGATAACCGTCCACGCCCGCGACCAGGGCGTCGACGTCGACGGACTCGTCGACACCGACAGCGTCGAGGCCGTCACCGAGGCGGAGATCGAAGCAGCCGTCCAGACGCTGCAGGAGGCTGGCAGCATCGAGTACGCCAACCAGACCGCGCGAGACCTCGTCGACCGTGGCAAGTCGCGCCTGGAGGTCCTCCCGGACAACGAGGCCCGCGACCTGCTGTGTGACATCGCCGACTACCTGATAGAGCGCGGCTACTGACCGGAGACGCGGTGCGGTCTCCGGGTCTACCGTCTACCGATACCGGGGCCAGCGACACATCACGACTGTTTTGACCCCGGTGGGACTACCCTGTACCAATGGACGAGTCCCTTCGCGAACGGGTGGAGACGGTAGCAGAGCGACACGCCCTGTTCAACGCCATCAAGCACGAGAGCGACGCCGACGTCGGTGCGGTGATGGGCCCGATGATGGGCGAGAACCCCGAGTTCCGAGAACACGGCGACGAGATACCCGGCATCGTCGCGGGCGTCTGCGCCAGGGTGAACGACCTCGACCACGAGGGGAAACGCGAGCGACTGGGCGAGATCGCACCGGAGATGCTGGCGGAACTCGACAGCGAGGAGGCGGCCGAGGAGCAGGTGCTCTCCGACCTGCCGAACGTCGAGGAGTACGAGCAGGTCCGGATGCGGTGTGCGCCGAACCCGAACGGCCCGTGGCACATCGGCCACGCCCGCATGCCCGCCGTCATCGGGACGTACAAGGACCGATACGACGGCTGGTTCTGCGTCCGGTTCGACGACACCGACCCGGAGACGAAGCGCCCGGACCTCGACGCCTACGACGCCATCCTCGAGGACGTCGAGTACCTCGGCTTCGAGGCAGACGAGGTGTTCAAGGCCAGCGACCGGGTCGAGACATACTACGACCACGCCCGCGAACTCGTCGACCTCGGTGGCGCGTACACGTGCTCGTGTTCGGGCGAGGAGTTCTCCGACCTGAAGAACAGCGGCGAACCGTGCCCGCACCGGGACAAGGACCCCGAGACGACCCGCGAGGAGTTCGAGGCGATGGTCGACGGCGAGTACGACTCCGGCGAGATGGTGCTGCGGGTGAAGACCGACATCGGTCACAAGAACCCCGCCCTGCGTGACTGGGTGGCGTTCCGGATGGTCGACACGCCACACCCGCGTCCCGAGGCCGCCGACTACCGCTGCTGGCCGATGCTCGACTTCCAGTCCGGCGTCGACGACCACCTCGTCGGCATCACCCACATCATCCGGGGCATCGACCTGCAGGACTCCGCGAAGCGCCAGCAGTTCGTCTACGACTACTTCGACTGGACGTACCCGGAGGTGGTCCACTGGGGGCACGTGCAGGTCGACGCCTACGACGTGAAGATGTCCACCTCGACGATCAAGGAACTCATCGAGGCCGGCGAACTCGACGGCTGGGACGACCCGCGCGCGCCGACCATCGACAGCCTCCGCCGGCGGGGCATCCGCGGGGAGGCCATCGTCGAGTCGATGCTCGAACTCGGCACGTCGACCAGCGACGTCGACCTCGCCATGTCGACGGTCTACTCGAAGAACCGGGACCTCGTCGACGACGAGGCTGACCGGCAGTTCCTCGTGCGCGACGGCACGGAACTCGGCATCGTCGGCGGCGCACCCGAGTTCGGCGAACCGCCGGTCCACCCGGACCACGAGGAGCGGGGTCGGCGCGAGATTCCGGTCGGAAGCGCGGTCCTGGTCGAACCCGGCGACCTGCCCGAGCGCGAGGAACGCGTCTGGCTGAAGGGACTCGGCTGCTTCCGGTTCACCCGCGACGCCCTCCAGTACACGGGCGACGACATCTCGGCGGTCCGTGAGGAGGGCGTCGACGTCGTCCACTGGGTGCCGGCGGCCGACAACGAACCGGTCGAACTCTGGACGATGGACGGCGTCGTCGAGGGGCGGGCCGAACCCGGCTTCGTCGACCAGCCGGTCGACGCGATGGTGCAGTTCGAGCGCATCGGCTTCGCGCGCGTCGACGCCCACACCGACGACGGGTCGGTGGCGTACTTCGCACACCAGTAGCTGGCCCGGACGCCGGTTCAGACCGCGAGTGCCAGGCCGAACCCGACGAGCATCGACAGGGTCAGCAGTACCTGGACGACGATGCTCGCGAGGATGCCGACGGTGGTGAACGCGGCCACGCGGGCGGCGTGTTCGTGGTCCTCCTTCTGGTAGAGTTCGACGGCGAAGACCGTGCCGGCGACGCCGACGATGATGCCGACCGGTCCGGCGACGAACGCGAGGACGAGGCCGACGACGCCCGCGAGCAACGTGGTCCCCCACGACGCACCGCCGGCTTTCGCCGAGACGACGTCCGCGAGGAAGTCGGCGGCGACGGCGGTCGCGCCGACGAGTAGCAACGCGACGGCGGCGACGGTGCCGAGTCCGTCGCCGGCGTACCAGTAGACGCCGACGCCGAGCATCGACACCAGCGGCCCGGGCACGGAGGGGATGGCGCTGCCGACGACGCCCGCGACGAGCAACGCGACGGCGACGAGCAACGCGACGTCGGCGCCCGTCACCAGGGAGGCGATGTCCATACCGTCCATACTCGGTTGCCGGGCATGTGTCTTTCCGAGCGAGTGTGTCACCCGGTGACGCACAATCGCCAGAGAGGGCGGCGATGGGCGGCCAGAACACACCATGTGGCGAGTAGCGGGCCGGTATCCGGTGACGACGCCGACGAAGCGACGGCAAAACCCGCCGCAGTAACGAGGTTCACGAACGTACATTTAAGACCCGGGACGCCTTTGACCCTAGCTGACAATGCCCATCGACCCGAACTTCGAGGAGAACCGGGAAGTCGTCGACGAACACAACGGACACGACGTGTGGGGTCCAGTCGAGGAGCCAGAGCAACTCGGCATCCACGGCACCCACGTCGCGGTGGACTTCGACATCTGCCTCGCCGACGGGGCCTGCCTTGAGGACTGCCCCGTCGACGTGTTCGAGTGGGTCGACACCCCCGGCCACCCCGAATCCGAGATCAAGGCCGACCCCGCGAACGAGGCCCAGTGTATCGACTGCATGCTCTGTGTCGACGTCTGTCCGGTCGACGCCATCGACGTGGACGCAGGACGACAGGGGCGAGCGTAGATAGCGATGGAGGTCGCAGTGCTTACGAAGGGGGTTCCCGACTTCCGAGAGGGCCAGGTGTCGTTCGACGAGGACGGCCACCTCGAACGCGGGAAGACCCCGACGGTGATGAACCCGAACGACAAGTTCGCGCTGGAGGCGGCACTCCAGACGAAGGTGCGCCACGGCGGCAACGTGACGCTGTGCAGCATGGGGCCGCCCGGCTACGACAACATCCTCGAGGAGGGGATGCGCGACGTCTACGCCGACGACCTCGTGCTGGTGTCCGACCGCGAGTTCGCTGCCGCGGACACCTGGGCGACGGCCATCACGCTCACCACGGCGCTCGAACACAGAGACAGGACGCCGGACCTCGTGTTCGCGGGGTTCAAGACGGCCGACGGCGAGACGGGTCACACGGGTCCCCAGACGTGCTGGGGACTCGAGTGGCCGGTCCTGACCCACGTCATCTCGCTCGACATGGACCCCGACGAGGGGACCGTCCGGGCGAAGCGCCTGGTAGAGGGCGACGTGAACGAGATAGAGACGGTCGAGACGGAACTCCCGTGTTTCGTCGTGACCGACCCCGAGTTCGAACCGACGTACCGGCGGGCGGAACACCGCCTCCGGCACAAGGACCTCAGGGAGGAGACGCGCGAACGCGCGGAGAACTACGAGGACCACCTCACGACGTGGAACCACGAGGAACTGAACCTCGACCCTGACTACGTCGGACTCGACGGGTCCCCCACCATCGTCTCGTCGGTGGACCCCATCCCGAAGGCGCCCGCCGAACGCGAGGCGACGATGGTCGACCCCGACGACGAACAGGGGATGGAATCGATTCTCGAAGAGATGACGCCCCTCGCGGCAGGTGACTGAGATGGCGAGTATTGACCCAGGCGAGTACACGATCGCTGAACTCGGACCGGCACTCAAGGACATCGAGGACGTCGACGAACTGCAGGAGATACTGCAGGCGGAGAAGGAGGGCGAGGACCGCACCGGCGCGGTCACGCTCATCGAGAGTCGCATCGACAAGTTCTCCGAGGACGAGACGGACGACGAGGAGGGCGAACTCGACCCCGCCGACATGAGCGTCGCGGACATCGGCAACGCGGTCCGCGACCTGGAGGAGGTCGAGGACCTCGAAGCCATGCTCGAAGCCGAGGAGGCCGCCGAGAACCGCGACAGTGCGAAGCGACTCATCCAGAAGCGCATCGACGACCTCAGCGAGTCCGAGGCGGAAGACGAGGGTGAACAGGAGGAGGCGCTGTCGCCGGAGGAGCGCCACCCCGAACTCGACCACCCGACGGCGGACAAGCGCCACGTCCGGGCCATCGAGGACGGCACCTACGAGGACACGTGGGTGTACTGCGAGACCCAGCAGGGCGAACTGCTGGACGTCTCCCGGGAGATGCTCGGGAAGGCGCGAGAACTGATGGACGACTACGCCGACGACTACGGGTCCGAGGAGCGGGTCGTCGCCGTCCTCATCGGTGACGACGTGGAGCGCCACGCCGACGAGTGCATCTCCCTCGGCGCGGACGTCGTCGTGTACGCCGAGGACGAGGAGCTGTCGCGATTCCGCCACAAGCCGTACACGGAGATATTCTGCGACATGGCCCGGTGGGGCGGCGACCCCGGCGAGGGCAACCCCGACCCGGCCGACTGGCGCGACTACGACGAACCGCGATACGTCCTGTTCCCTGCGACGAACAACGGTCGCGACCTCTCGGCGCAGGTCCAGGCCGAACTCGACTCGGGGCTGGCGTCGGACTGTTCCGGCCTCTACATCGAGGACGCCGAGATATCGAACCCCGTCAAGACCGGCGAACCGGGCACGACGAAGACGTTCGAGCGCATCCTGCACATGAAACGTCCGGACTTCTCCGGGTTCGAGTACTCGACCATCCTCTGCATCGACAACCCGAACCGGGACTTCCACCCACAGGGTGGGTCGGTCATCCCCGGGAGTTTCGACGTGCCGGACCCGGACCCCGACCGCGAGGGCGAACTCGTCGAGTGGGACGGGAACATCTCCGGCGACTGGTTCCGCGTCTCGGTGACCGAGTACGACGTGCTCGACGAGGGCGTCGACCTCACGGACAACGAGGTCATCGTCGCCATGGGCCGGGGCATCGGGGGCGACCCGACCCGCGGCATGGAACTCGGGATGGACCTCGCCGACTGCTTCGAGGACGCCGACGTCGGCGTCACCCGTGGCATCGTCACCGGGTCGTACCAGTTCGAGGGCCACGTCGAACCCTACACGGCCGAGGAACGCCAGATCGGCGAGACCGGACAGGTCGTCGCGCCGAAACTGTACATCGCGGCCGGCATCTCCGGTGCCGTCCAGCACAAGGTCGGCATGGACGAGTCCGACGTCATCGTCTCGATAAACACCGACCCGGACGCACGCATCAGGGACTTCTCGGACTACTTCATCGAGGGAGACCTGTTCGAGGTGCTTCCCAGACTCATCGAGGCGGTCAAGAGCGGCGACGCCTCGGACGCCGTTGCGGAGGCCGCGACCGCCGGGGGTGGTGACGATGACTGACCGCGAGCACTACGAGGCGGTCGTCGTCGGTGCCGGCCCGGGCGGTGCGGCGGCGGCGGCCCGACTCGCCGACCACGGCGTCGAGACGCTCGTCCTCGAACGCGGCGTCGAGGCCGGGTCGAAGAACGTCT
The DNA here is from genome assembly GCF_051207415.1 of Haloarchaeobius marinus. Taxonomy (NCBI): domain Archaea; kingdom Methanobacteriati; phylum Methanobacteriota; class Halobacteria; order Halobacteriales; family Halorubellaceae; genus Haloarchaeobius; species Haloarchaeobius marinus. The sequence continues at coordinate 49,003 of NZ_JBPKGD010000008.1, forward strand.
CTGGCGGACTCATCTACGCAGAGAACTCCGCACCCTACCGCATCGACGACCTGTTCCCCGACTTCCGCGAGGAAGCGACCGAGCGTCCCATCACCGACTACCAGATGGACAACATCGCGGGGAACGCGGTGAAGACGTACGACCTCACGCCGCTCCACGAGAACGACACGAAGTGGTGTGACGCGGTGCTCCGGCGGAAGATGGACTCGTGGCTGGCAGAGCGGGTCCACGAGAAGTGCCGGGAGCACGGCGGTGGCTTGCTGACCGACGTGCGCGTCAACGGCCTGCTCCGCGAGGACGGCGAGATAATCGGCGTCACCTGCGACGAACTCGACGACATCGAGGCCGACGTGGTCATCGGCGCAGACGGGGTCAACTCCGAACTCGCCCGGGCGGCCGGACTGATGGACTGGGAGGACCCCGAGGAGTGGTTCCAGGGCGTCAAGGCCGTCGTCGACATGCCCGACGGGGCCATCCAGGAGCGGTTCGACGTCGGCGAGGGCGAGGGTGCCGCACGCCTGTTCTCGGGCGACCTGTTCCAGGACGTCCGGGGCGGCGGGTTCATGTACACGAACCAGGACACCCTCTCCATCGGGACGGTGTTCCACCTCGACAGCCTTGCCGCCGAGCGCGCCGAACCCCACGAACTGCTGAACGCGCTGTTGACCCACCCGCACCTCTCGGAGTGGATCGGCGACGAGTACGAGGAACTGGAGTACTCGGCGAAACTCGTCCCCGACTCGAAGAAGGTGGCGCTGAAAGAACCTCACCGCGACCGCCTGCTGCTCGTCGGCGACGCCGCCGGTCAGATGCAGGCCCAGGGTCCCATCATCAAGGGGATGAACCACGCGGTGACCGCCGGCGCGCTGGCGGCCGACGCGTACGTCACGTCCCGCGGGCGCTCCGACAAGACGGCGGGGCAGCGCTACGCGTCCCTGCTGAAGGAGGAGGGCGTGATGGCCAAACTCCGACCCAGCAGCTACGAGGTGACGAGTTCGGTCACCGAAAGTTCGGCTGTCGCCGGCGTGACGGAGACGCTCGCCAGTTCGTTCCTCGGACGGGCGGTCCTCCGGACGGGCGTCGGCGAATCGCTGGTCTCGCGCGCGTTCAACTCGCCGACGATGCTGTCGATGCTGCCCGACATCCGGCCCGCGTACGTGACGATACCGACCCTGCTGGCCGAGGAGCAGGGCGTCCCGGTCGAGGGCGAGAGCAGCGTCGAACCACCGTCCCTGGAGGACCGCATCGGCGACCTGACCTACGACACGGACATCGGTAACCCGCACATCCGCCTGCGTGACAACTCCTACGCGGCCAGCGGGACGGCAGTCACGGCCTGTCCGGTCAGTGCCGAGGACTTCGGCGGCGGCTGCTATCGCTCCGAGACGGTCAAGACCAACGGCGGGGAGGAGCGCGTGGTGAGCCTCGACACGCAACCCTGCGTGGAGTGTGGCACCTGCGCCATCGTCGCCGACACCGAGTGGGAGCACCCCCGCGGCGGCAAGGGTGTCGAGTACCGTCAGGGATGACGGCTCCCGTCGGTGACCGTATCGACGAGTTCGAACGACGGGTCGAACGCGAACGGCGATCGTTCGACCCCCCCGAGGACCCGGACGAACGCGCGATGGAGTACGTCCGGGAGGGCGTCGGGCCGGCGGTCGTCCTCTACGCGGACTGCCGGACCGGCGGCCCGGACCTGCCGTCGGCGGAGCGCGACCGACTCGAAGGCGTCCTCAACGACTGGCTGGAGCTGTACGCGCGGTGCTACGGCGTCGAGATGGAGTGCTCGTTCGCACTGCACACGGCCGCCGAGGTGCTGGTCGAGACGCACAACGCCCGCGACGTGGCACAGTTGCTGACGACGGTCCCGCCCCGGCACTGACGGTCGTCGCCGGACTCACCTTCTTCGCCGTCTGACCCGTCCGGAGATTCGTGACCAGCCATCGCTGCACGTCGATGCTGTCGAGACGTGCTGGAGATGGCGGCTTCGACCGTTGCTCAGTTCGGCGGTACCCTGCTGAGGGGATTCGCACGACGGTCCGGTGGTCCCAAACAATCATTACGGCAGGATGCGTGATAACGTCCACCATGAAACTCACGGACAAACTGAGCTTCGAACACGAGGACCGAGAGCGGATCTACGAGTACGTAGAGAGCCACGGCACGGTCGACCGGTCGTCGCTCCACCGGACGCTGAACCTCGACCCGCGGGCGGTCCGACACCACGTCGCCATCCTCAAGCGCGACGGCTACCTGACCGACACCGACGGCGAGTTGAAGGTGGCGTTCGAGGACGAGGCGGCCGCCGAGGAGCACTCCTCCGACGACCTGGACTTCGTCATCCGGCAGGCCCGGCAGGAGGACCTGACCGGACTGGTCGGGGCCATCCGGGCCGTCGCCAGCGGCGGGGACTACATCGTCGCCGAGTCGGTCGCGGACGTCCTCGACCACGAGGAGGTACTGCTCCGGCACAACGAACTGGAGTCGCGCATGTTCTTCGTCGCCACCATCGGCGACGAGGTGGTCGGCTGGGTCCACATCCGCGCTCCCGAACTCGAGAAACTGGCCCACACCGCCGAGTTGACCGTCGGCGTCCTCGCGGAGTACCGCCGTCACGACATCGGCTCGCACCTGCTGGAGCGCGGCATCAGCTGGGCCGCCTCGAACGGCTACGAGAAGATATACAACTCCGTCCCGGCGACCAACGAGGGCGCCATCGAGTTCCTCGAACGACACGGCTGGGAGACCGAGGCGGTCCGGAAGGACCACTACCGTATCGGCGGCGAGTACGTGGACGAAGTGATGATGGCCGTGACGGTCTGAGTCGAGGACTGGACGGGCGAACGGGACGCGCAGTCACCCCAGCATTTCTCGATGCCGCCGAGTACCTGCTCCAGCCCGGACGCACCGAGGGTCCTGGTGTCGGGGCAGTATTACGTCGGCGGGTCGGCGGCCAGGACGAACGTCACGGCCACTCGTCCTCCCTGCCCTCCAGGGGAATCGCCACCACGCCGTCCTGCTGGACCAGCGCACGAGCGTGGGCGGTGCACACCTCGCGGTTCTCGTCCCACGGCACGTCGAGCAGGACCGCGGCCTCGCGGTCGCAGTCGGGTTCGGCACACTCCATACGCCCCGTTTCGGGCGGAGGGTAACGAAGGTACCCCGTCCGGTCAGCCGTGACGCTCGCGCTCCTCGGCGGCGACGTCCCCGCCGTAGGCGTCGACCAGCGGGACGAACGCGTCGCCGAGGGCGCGCATGCACTGGCCGGCGGAGTGGAAGCTGCAGTCCTCGGCGACGGCCGGCCACGGTCGGCCCTGCAGGACGCGTTCGACGAGCAGGCGCTCCTCCCGGGCGGTCAGGGACACGTCGTGGTCCGGGTCGACGAGGTGCTTGGTCAGCAGGTCGCGGAAGGGCGTCGGGTCCACGTCGAACAGGCCCGTGCCGTAGGCCGCCCCGGCGACCATCCGCCACTCGTGCTCGTCGAGCGAGAGCGAGACGTCGCCGTCGCAGGCGGTCAGCGCGGCCCGTATCTCGTCGGGGTCGGCGTCGGCGAGCGAGTCGGTCAACTGGCCGCCGACGCGCCGTGCGAACCAGTCGCCGTGGCGGTCGGCCAGCGCCTCGCCCGCCGGCGAGCAGGGGTCGAGCATCACGACCGAGTACTCGCCGCTGACGTCGTTCCGGGTGGTCGAGTAGTGGACCACGGCGTAGTCGTTCCGTCGCCAGAACCGAAGCAGGTCGGGCGTGGCACCGTAGGCGACGCCGAGCCAGTCCATCTCGTCGGCGAACTCATCGCGGACCTCGGAGAGGAGGTGCGACCCGAGCCCCTGCGACCGGGCGGCGTGATGCGTGGCGATGCGGACGACGCGCTGGCCGACCGGGGCGGCGGCCCCCTCGTCGCGGACCTGGCTCACCAGCACGTCGGGAATCATGTTGCCCCGGATGCGGCCACCCTCGTACAACTCTGCGGCTGTCCCGTCCGACAGGTCCCCCTCCCGGGCGAGCAGGGCGACGCTTACGACGTGGCCCCCGTGGGACAGCGCCCGGACGGTGAGGTTGGGGGCGTCGAGCAGGCGCGCGAGGTCGTCGGGCTGGGTCTGGTAGTGTGCGAGCACGAGCAGGCCGAAGGTCTCCCGGAGCAGCGTCGGGTCCGCGAGGAGGTCGTCCGGGGTGAGCCGTTCGTAGGAGACCGAGTCGGTGGTCGCCTCGGCGACCAGTTCGGGCACCGGCGGGTTCGCGTCCAGTCCGAGTGCGTGGAACGACCAGACCTCGACCGGGTCGCCGCCCGCGTACCGGATCGGCTCCGCCAGTCGGGTTTCGCGCACGTCGTGGTCGCTCTCGTCGAGGTGGTCCCGGAACCGGACCGAGAACCCACGGCCAGCACCCTCGTAGCCGTGGACTGTCGAGGCGTAGGCGACCCGGTCGGCGTCGAGCGTCGCGTCGAGCAGGCGCACCGACAGGGCTGCCGCCTCGTCGACGACCAGCACGTCGGGGTCGCCGGCCGTCGCCGCGGCCTCCCGCGGCGGTTCGAACCGCACCGACCCGCCGGTCGTCGAGACGAGGTCCGTCTCCTCGTCGGGATGGTCGCCGGCCACGCCCAGCGTCGCGAGCAGTTCCCGCGCGCGCTCGAACGCCTCCGCTGCGCTCCGGTACTGTGGCGCGGTGACGAGGACGTCCTGCCCGTCGGCGGCGAACGCACCGGCGGCCAGTCCCGCCGCACTGGACTTCCCGCGCCCCCGGTCGGCCTCCAGGACGAGGGCACGGGGGGTCGCGGTCCCGTCGTCCCGCCGGAGGAACTCGAAGTCGTGGACCGCCTCGACCTGGTCGGTCGTCAGGCACGCCTCGTACGCCGCGCGCGGGAAGGCGTGGTCGGTCGGGAACGCGAGTCCCTCCTCTCGGGCGACCCGCGGGGCCGGGTGCGTGAGTCCTTCGTCACGGACCGCGTCGTCGTCCACGTCCACGATACCGACTCCGGGGTGCGCCCGGAGCGTCTCGACGAAGCGCCGGCGGAACCGGCCGCCGACGTCCTCGACGCCGAACGGCGGAACGGCCAGTCCGGCGTCGAAGTCGTCGGGCAGGTCCGGCCAGTCCGAGAGCGACGGCGCGAGCAGGACCAGCAGGCCGCCGCCGTCGACTGCGCCGACCACCTGCCCCAGCGCGTTCGGGCGAAGCGTGTCGTGTGCGTCGTAGACGACGCACGACTGCGTCGTCCCGAGCAGCGTCGACGCCCGGTTCGGCGGCACCTGCTGGCACGAGAGCAGGTCGCGCTCGCTCACCAGCGCCGTGTCGGTGACCGCCACCGGGACCGCGTCGAGGACCGCACGCACCGCGTCGTAACAGCGCTCGCGCTCGCCGGTGAGCACGAGCAGTCGGCGCTCGTTCACCGACCGCGCCTCGGTGAGGAGTGCCCGGGCCGCGTCGACTGCGTACATACCACGGCGTGCGTCCCGGAGGGACAGGGGCGTTTCGGTCCCGGGTCGAGTGGACGCTGAACCCGGACGGGTCGCCCGCCATCGGCGAGGACGCGTCCCGGGATTCGTTCGACAACATCGCCGATTCGAGTATCTCCTCCTGGTAACCGAACGGAACGTACCCGGTCGAAAACGCCTATGAGTCGGTCTCGCACGGAGCCGACGGTTTGAACACCCTTATAAGGTGGGCCGAGTTATCAACGTGATACACCCTACGCGGGGTTGATGATGCTCCTAGCCCCACAGGAATCCGACCGTCCTCGACCCAGCCGACGGTCATGCGGGACCACCCGCGACGGCAGGGGAGTGCGAGCCCACGCGTAGGAGAGGTGAACAACCATGCCAGTCTACGTAACCAAAGACATCCCAGCCGACCTCCAAGAGGACGCCCTCGAGGCCCTCGAGGTCGCACGAGACACAGGTAGCGTAAAGAAAGGAACGAACGAGACGACGAAGTCCGTCGAGCGCGGCAACGCCGAACTGGTCTACGTCGCAGAGGACGTCACGCCCGAGGAGATCGTCATGCACCTCCCCGAACTGGCGGACGAGAAGGGTATCCCGGTCGTCTTCATCGAGACCCAGGACGACGTCGGCCACGCGGCCGGCCTCGAAGTCGGCAGCGCCGCCGCGTCCATCGTCGACGCCGGAGAGGCCTCGGACCAGGTCGAGGACATCGCCGGCAAGCTCGAGGACCTGTAGAGGTAATCCATGAGTGCCGAAGAGTCCGAAGACGGCGCGACCCCCGCGGAAGTCATCGAGATAGTCGGCAAGACCGGCATGCACGGCGAAGCCATGCAGGTCAAGTGCCGCATCCGCGAGGGAGAGAACCAGGGTCGAATCATCACACGAAACTGCCTCGGTCCGGTCCGCGAGGGCGACATCCTGCAGCTGCGGGAGACCGCTCGCGAGGCCGACTCCATCGGAGGACAATAATGGTTACCACGCGCGAGTGTGAGTACTGTGGCGACGACATAGAACCCGGGACGGGTACGATGTTCGTCCACACGGACGGGACGACCGTCCACTACTGTTCCGCGAAGTGCGAGAAGAACGCCGCACTCGGTCGCGAACCGCGCGACCTCGAGTGGACCGAAGCGGGCGGCCGCAACGAGGTCGCCGAGGCGGAGGGTGACGAGGAATGAGCGAGCGCGAACGCACCTTCCTCATGGTCAAGCCCGACGGCGTCCAGCGCGGCCTCATCGGCGAGATTATCTCCCGGTTCGAGGACCGCGGACTCAAGCTCGTCGGTGCGAAGTTCATGCAGATAGACCAGGACCTCGCACACGAGCACTACGGTGAACACGAGGGCAAACCCTTCTTCGATGGCCTCGTCGACTTCATCACGTCCGGTCCCGTCATGGCGATGGTCTGGGAGGGCGACGACGCCGTCCGCCAGGCCCGCCACATGATGGGCGAGACCGACCCGGCCGACTCCGACCCCGGCACCATCCGGGGCGACTTCGGTCTGGACCTCGGTCGGAACGTCATCCACGGCTCCGACCACGAGGACCCCGGGTCGAACGAACGCGAGATATCGCTGTTCTTCGACGAGGACGAACTCGTCGACTACGAGAAGGTCGACGCCGGCTGGATCTACGAGTAGTCCCGCCCTCGACGCTTCTCGTCGTCGTTCAGTCCCCCACAGCGATTGCTCGGTTCGGGCGTACGGGCCGGGCGAACGAACTTTACCCCTCTCCGTCGTCGTGTAGGAACCGTGAAGAGAGAGACTACGAGACGGGCGGTCCTCACTGCCGTCCTCGGCGCGGGCGTCGGAGGGATGACGCTCACGGAGGCCCGGAGCTACCTCGACCGGTTCGCACCCGGGTCGGGGTCCGTCTGGGGTGCGGCGGACCCGGGCGTGGGCGGGACGGTCGACAGCCCCTACGGTCCGGCGACGGTGAGCTACGACGACCACCACGTTCCCCACGTCGTGGCCGACGACGAACTGGCCGCATACTTCGCGGTCGGGTACTGCCACGGCGCGGACCGCCTGTTCCAGATGGACCTCTACCGGCGACTCATGGAGGGGCGGCTCTCGGCCGTCGTCGGCGACGTGGCGGTCGACTCGGACGTGTTCCACCGCCAGCTCGACTTCGCCGGTGCCGCCGACGCGACGCGGGAGCGGAACCGGGACACAGAGACGGGAGCCGTCGTCGAGGCGTACGTCGACGGCGTCGAGCACGCCCGGAAGCGGGAGGAGACGCCGCTGGAGTACCGACTGCTCTCGTTCGAACCCGAGGCGTGGACGCCACAGGCGTCGCTCGTCATCTCGAAGCAGATATCCTGGGGCCTGACCGGGTCGTTCCGGACGCTCCGGACCGCGCTCGCCGCCGAGCGACTGGGCACGGACGAAACCGAGACGCTGTACCCCCGGCTCATGGACCACGAGACGCCCATCGTCAGGGGCGGAGAGTCGTCGACGTCGTCGCCCGACGTCGGCGGTCCGGCGCCCGACCCCCGCATGGTCTCGTGGCTCGGCGAGTTCGAGACGGGCCCGGGCATCGGGTCGAACTCCTGGGTGGTCTCCGGCGAGCACACGGCCTCCGGCGACCCCATCGTGGCGAACGACCCGCACCTGAACCTGACCGTCCCGCCGGTCTGGTACGAACAGCACGTCGTCGCCGACGCCCTCGACGTCCGTGGCGTCTGCTTCCCGGGCGTCCCGTTCGTCATCATCGGGCAGAACCACGCCGGAGCGTGGGGGTTCACCAACGCCGGCGCCGACGTCATCGACTTCTACACCTACGAGACGACGGGCGACGGCGGCTACCGCTACGGCGACGAGACCCGTCGGTTCGACAGCCGTACCGAGACCGTCGCCGTCGCCGACGGCGAGGACGTGGCCGTCGAGGTCAAGCGGTCGGTCCACGGGGCGGTCCTCTCGCAGTTCCCCGACGGCGGCGAGTTGCAGGCCGCCGACGAACTCGGCGTCGCCTGGACCGGCCTCTCGGGGACCCGGACCGTCGAGTCGGTCCACAGACTCACCCGTGCAGACGGGCTCGCGGACGTGAAGGAGGCGATACGGCTCTTCGACGAACCGACGCAGAACTTCGTCTACGCCGACCGCGACGGCAACACCTACTACCGGGTCACCGGTCAGATTCCGGTCCGGACGACCGACGGCGACCCGGTCCACGGGACGCGAATCTTCGACGGGTCGGCCCGCGAGGGCGAGTGGGGCGACGGGTACGAGCCCTTCGGGGCCTCCTCGTGGGACGGCTTCGTCCCGTTCGAGGAGAAACCGGGCGTCGAGAACCCCGACTACCTCGCGACGGCGAACCAGCGCCTCACCGACGACCCCCAGCACTACCTGTCGGAGGGGTACGCGCCACCGTTCCGGGGCGCACGGATCTACGACCTGCTGGACGACCGCGTCGAGAGCGACCGGCCGATAGACCCGGCGTTCGCGCGTGACCTGCAACTCGATACGTACGACCCGCGGTGGCCACTGTTCCGGCCGGTGGTCGAGACAGCGCGGGGGGCAGACGACACCCGGACCGGTGACCTCTACTACGACCCCTACCAGGTGTTGCTGGACTGGGACGGCCGGATGGACCCCGACGCGGTCGCGCCCCTCGTGTTCGAGCGCTGGCTCCGGGCGTACCGCGAGTCGGTGTTCGACCGGCGATTCTCCGAGGCCGGCCTCCCCGATGACTTCCCCAAGCCGAACGACTGGGTCCTCGGCACGCGCTCGGTGAACGGGGACCTGACCGACGAGGGTGGGATTCCCGTCGGACACGCGACGTCGGCCATGGGCCAGGCCGAGCAGGAGATACTCGACGAGGGGTGGGAGGACTACGGCGACTGGAACACCGTCCGGTTCACCCACCCCTTCGACCAGTCGTTCCTGAACTACCCGAACCTGCGGACGGCGGGGTCGCCTGGCACCGTCCGGAACTTCCACGCCGAGGCGTCGACCGGCGCGAGCTGGCGGATGGTCGCCACGTTCGATGGCGAGTCCAGTGCGGTCCTGCCAGGCGGCAACTCCGGCGACTACTTCTCCGACCACTACGACGACCAGTTACGGATGTGGGCGTCGGGCGAGTACAAACCGCTCTCGCGGACGGTACCAGACGGCGTCGACCTGCGGTTCGAGGAGGGAGGCGGATGACGGTCGACCGCCTCGACGACGTTCGGTCGGACGACCGCGACCGGTGGGCCCTCACCGCCGTGGCCGTCCTGGCCGGCGTCGGCCTCTCGCTGGTCCACTGGAGCGGGTTGCTCGTCGCGGGTGCACTGGTCGCGCTCCCACAGCGGTCGGTCGCCCGGGGTCTCGCCGCCGGCGTCGGCGTCGGCGTCCTCGTCTCCCTCGTCGCCTTCCTCGTCCCCCTGACCCTCACCGGGTCAGTCTCGTCCGTCGCCGAGATGGGCGTCGTCGCGGCACTCCCGGTCGGCATCGGACTCGCACTGCCGGCGTTCGGCGCCCTGGTCCGCGGACTCGTGTGAGTCCACCCGGCCGGGTCGGGACGTCGAAGGGACGACCCCGTGCCACCAGCCCGCACGCCTCCTGAAGATACTTGCCCGTCCGGGGCGGGGCCGTCTACATGGACGACGACCGGACCGAGGCGAACCGTCGGAACTGGGACGAGCGCGTGGCCGTCCACCCCGGGACCGACTACTACGACGTGGACGGGTTCCTCGACGGAGCGTCGAGTCTCTACGCGCTCGAACGCGACGAACTCGCGGACGTGGTCGACGAGGAGACAGAGTTGCTCCACCTCATGTGTCACTTCGGGCTGGACACGCTGTCGTGGGCGCGGACCTGCCGGTCGGTCGTCGGCGTGGACTTCTCCCCGGCGGCGGTCGAGAAGGCGACCGACCTGGCCGAGACGGCGGGACTGGACGACCGGGCGGAGTTCGTCGAGGGCAACGTCCTCGACGTTGACCTCGGCCGGCAGTTCGACGTGGTCTTCAACACGTTCGGCGTCCTCGGCTGGCTCGAAGACGTCGAGGCGTGGGCCGACACCGTCGCCCGGCACCTCCGGCCCGGCGGGACCTTCTACTTCGCCGACGTCCACCCGGTCGCAGGCTGTTTCACCCACGTCGACGCCGACGGCGCGTCCTTCGGGGGGTGGAGCTTCTCCTACTTCCGCGAGGAACCGATGCGCTTCGACGTCGGCGGGAGCTACGCCGACCCGGACGCCGAGTTCGAACACACCGAGCAGTACGAGTACCAGCACACGCTGGGCGAGGCGGTGTCGGCGCTCGCGTCCCGTGACCTCGACATCGAGTTCCTCCACGAGTTCCCGTGGGCGGACTTCGAACTGTACGACGGTATGGAGGAAGGCGACGACGGACGATGGTGGCTTCCCGAGGACGTCCCGGTCGAGCTACCGCTGACGGTCTCGTTGCGGGCGCAGAAACGGGCGTAGGCGGGGGTCGCGTCAGTCGTCCGCCGGCGACCGCGACGGCGACGCGGGGACCTCTATCTCGCCCGCGTCGAGTTCGGCCTCGACCTGGCGGGTCGCCTCGACGAGGTTCGCCATCTTCTGGAAGGCGACCTCGCGCGGGAGCAGTTTCAGCCCGCAGTCGGGCGAGACGACGAGGCGCCCCGGCGGGACGACCTCGAGCCCCTTCCGGACGTTCTCCTTTATCTCCTCGACCGACTCCACCTCGGCGACGTGGGCGTCGACGACGCCGAGGGCGAGGTCCTTCGTGAACTCGTCCTCGATGAAGACGTCGAGCTGCTCGTAGTCGCCGTTGGCGAGTTCGAGGTCGAACTCGTGGACGGGGTACTCCAGTATCTCGGGGTAGATGCGGGAGTAGTCGCCGTAGCAGACGTGCAGGCCGAGGCGGACGTCGTCGGGGATGCCCGTGGCGATGCGTTCGAGACACTCGCCGACGATGGCGTGGTCGTCCGGCGTCGTCGCCAGTGCCGGTTCGTCGATCTGGATGTACCGGGCGCCGGCGTCGACCAGTTTCTCTATCTCCTCGTTGACGAGGTCCGCGAGGTCGTAGGCGAGGGCCTCCTCGTCCTCGTAGGCCTCGTTGAACGACCAGTTGGCGAGCGTGTACGGACCGGTAATCGGGACCTTGACCGGTTTCTCGGCCACGCTGGCGGTGAACTCGTACTCGTCGACCAGCCAGGACTCGTCGTACTCCACCTCGCTGACGACGCTCGGCTTGTCGAAGTAGTTGTGTCCCCACACCTTGACGGGGCCGTTGAACTCGTAGCCCTCGATACGGTGGGCGAAGAACTCGACCATCTCGTTGCGGCGCATCTCGCCGTCGACGACGACGTCGAGGCCGGCGCGCTCGTGCTCGTCGGTGATGAGGCGGGAGGCGTCGTCGGTGGCCTCCTGCCAGTTCTCCTCGTCGAAGTCGGCCGTCTCGTCCTCGTACAGGTCCTTCGCGCGGTTCAGCCACTTCGGCTTGGGGTAGCTCCCGACGACGGTCGTCAGGATGAAGTGGTCGTTCGGGTGGTCGTCGGGTCTGAACTGGTCTTTGTTCACGTTGCTCATGCTTTCACCTCCGAGTCCGCGAGGGCGACGGCATCGGCGGTCGCCTGTAGTTTCGCCTCGAACTTGCCGTACGGCAGGTAGAACGTCTCCGTGTTGGTCGTCACGTAGGCGGTGTCGAACTCCGCGACCGGCAGGTTGTCGAACACCCAGTCGACGCGGTCATGGACCGCCTCGGGTTCCTCGACGAGCGTGTTCTGCCCGTCGAGCAGACCGAGCGAGATGTCGTCTTTCGTCCCGTACTCCTGCAGGTTGTAGATGTTCTGCTCGTGGTCGGAGACGAAGTCGTAACCGACGGCGTCGACGTCCGCGTCGAGCAGGTAGGCGTGAACCGTCTCGTCGAGTGCGCCCCAGTACGGCTGGACGACCACGTCGGCGTCGACGGTGCTCGCGACCGTGTCGATGGCCTCCGGGAGTTCGGCGTCCAGGCCGTCGGCCGGCGAGTTCTCGACGAGCGAGGGTTCGAGGAGGAACAGCGTCTCCACGTCGGGGAAGGCGTCGGCCTCGCCCGCGAGGAACTCGGCGACCGCGTGGAGGAACGCAGTCTCGTCGCCGTAGTACTCGTCGGTCGCGAGGTCGGCGAGGGAGTACGGCCCCGGGAGGACGGCCTGCAGGTCGTCGGTCAGGTCGGCGGCCGCCTCGAGTTCGGCGGCGACGTCGCCGTCGAAGTCGAGTTCGTCCTGGACGACCGGTTCGCGGTAGAAGTTGTTGTTGTCGTAGTACCGGACGATGCCGCGGGTATCGACCGAGTCGTGAACCGCCAGCGGATGGGCGAGCATGTCGTCCCACCGGACCTGTCCCTCGACCACGCGGTCGAGTCCGGCGTCCTGCTGCGCTTCGACGACCTCCGCCCGTGCCCTGTCGTACGCCTCGGCTACCTCCGGGTCGTCGTCGCCGGAGACGAGGTCGTGCTTCTGGTGTCCTTTGAGGTCGGAGAGTTCCGACTTCGCCCAGTCCGGGAGGGGGAACAGTCCGGGTGTCGTCGCGAGGAGTTCTGTCATGTACCCCTGGCTTGGCTATGCGACTGTTTAATATTTACGAACCATACAAATGCGTAGTGGTAATCTCACCGGGTGAGTTTGAGGACCGTCAACGTCTCGAAGGGGAACGACTCGTCACGGAGTGCGACGGCGCTGAACCCGTTGGCTGCGGCGCGGTCGACCACTTCGTCGACGCCGGTCAGCGACGAGACGAGCAGGTAGACGACCCCGCCCGGGGCCAGCACCCGCCCCACGTCGTCGAGGAACGGGTCGACCACCGCCCGTCCGTCCTCGCCGCCGGTCAGTGCGACCTCCATCCAGTCGTCGCGGGCGGCGTCGTCGTCGGCCGGCAGGTACGGCGGGTTGAACACCACGGCGTCGAACGACCCGTCTCGAAACGGCGTGAGGAGGTCCGCCCGGACCGTCTCGACGCCGCGCTCGCGGGCCTGTGCACAGGCGTGGGGGTTCACGTCGCTGGCGACGACGCGGGCGTCGGTCTCGGCCTGCAGCGTCTCGGCGACGTAGCCCGAACCCGTACCGACCTCGAGGACCAGTCCACCGTCGACGTCCTCGGCCGCCGCCGTCGCCAGCAGGTGGGAATCCTCCGCTGGCTGGTACACCTCGGTCTCGACGTCGCGTCGGGTGGCGAGGTGCTCGACCATCTACTCGTCACCACCCTGCGGGTGATGACCGCCGCTGGCCCGCGCCTCGGCGAGGTCCACCGTCCGTCGCGTCGCATCCGCCGACCGGTTCGAGAGCGTGCGCTGGGGGAACGGGATGTCGATGCCCTCGTCCTCGAAGGCGTCCTTGAGCGCGGTGACGACGGCCGTGCGCGCACGCCACTTCCGACGTGCGCTCGGCTTGTCGATCCAGAACCGGACGCCGAGGACGACCGCCGAGTCGTCGAAGCGCTTGGCGACGACCTGTGGCGTCGGCACGCCGAGTAACGCGTCCAGGTCCTCGACCGCCTCGTCGGCTATCTCGACCGCCCGTTCGAGGTCGACGTCGTAGTCGACCCCGACCTCGACCTCGATTCTGAGCCGACCCTTGCGGGACCGGTTCGTGATGCGCTCGCTGCTGACGACGTCGTTGGGAATCATCACGTACTCGCCGTCGAACGTCTGGATGGCCGTGTTGAAGACGGAGATGTCCGTGACGATGCCCTCCGCGTCGCCGACCTCTATCCAGTCGCCGATCTCGAACGGGCGCGAGACCATCAGGACGAACCCGGCGAGGACGGCCCCGAGGGTCTGTCTCGCCGCCATCCCGACGACGATACCGGCGAACCCCGCGCCGACGAGCAGGCCGGTCAACCTGACCTCCCAGACCCCGAGGACGACGATGGCCGCGCCGGTCCAGAGCACCACCTGCGAGAGTCGGAACGTCAGTCGGCGCTGGTGGTCGGAGAACGCCTCCGTCGTCGAGAGATAGTCCTGCAGGACCCTGCTGACGAGTCGGGAGGCGATGTGGGTCAGGAGGACGATGACGACGGCGATGAGCACCTTCTCCGTGTCGCCTACGCGCAGCGGTAACTGCCGCATCGCGACGGCGACCTCGTCTGCCATCTGCCAGACGCCGACGACGACGGCGGACGAGAGCAGGACGGTCGTGCCGATGATGACCACCGTCAGCAGGTCCGCGACGGTGTTCCCGAACTGGTCCCGGAGTTCGTCCTGGACGCGGTTCGTCACGAGACTGATGGTCGCGAGCAAGACCACCGCCGAGAGGGTGACGAGGACGCGAAGGACGGGACTCTCGACGAAGCCGGAGAGGTCGTTCACCGCCTGGACGACCTGTGGTATCCACTCCTGCGTGGTCTGTAGGCTGGCGACGACGTCGACGGCCGAGTGGACCGACCCGCTGTGACTACTCATCGCCCGCATCACGGCCGACTGCTGCGGCCAGCGCTGCGAGTTCGGCGAACGCCGCTGGTGGCAGGTTCCCCGCCCGCTTGCCCATGCGCTCCTCGTCGGCAGCCTCGACTACCGCGTCGGCGTCGTCCAGTCCCGAGATGTGGGCCGTGTTCCGGATGGCGTTCCGCATCGTCTTGCGGCGCTGGGTGAACACGGCCTTCACGAAGTCGAGGAAGAAGTCCTCGTCATCGACCTCGTAGTCGGGGTCACGCGGGGTGCACCGGACGACCGCGCTATCGACGGCTGGAGGCGGCGAGAACGCCTCCTTCGGGACGGTCTCGACGATCTCCACGTCGGCGTAGTGCTGTGCGCTCACCGAGAGTCGGCCGTACTCGCTCGTGCCAGCCTCGCCGACCATCCGCTCGGCGAACTCCAGCTGGAACATGAGCACCAGCGGTCGCTCCAGGGGCAACAGCCGGAAGGCTATCTGGCTGGAGACGCCGTAGGGCAGGTTCGAGACCGACGCCGTGAACGCCGGCAAATCGACGTCGAGCGCGTCGCCCTCGACGACAGTCAGCCGCCCGTCTTCGATCTCCTCGTGGAACTCCTCGCGGAGGAACGCCGCGAGGGCCGGGTCGCGCTCGACCGCGGTGACGCGTTCGCTCGCAGCGAGCAACCGGTCGGTCAGCGCGCCGTTGCCGGCTCCGATCTCGAGGACGTGGTCGCGGTCTGCCGTCTCCGGCAGGTACGACGGGAGTCGGTCGAGGACGCGGTCGTCAACCAGAAAGTGCTGGTCACGGTCGGGGTCGCCACGGACCCCCGCACGCGACAGCAGTCCGTCGGGGTCTCTCATCGATTAGCCCGCCGTACGAGTTCGGCAGGGAAAAAGTCGCCTACTCGTCGGTCCGCCCGACGAAAGCCTTGTACTTCAGGTCCTCGTCCCGGAGTTCCTCGAGGATGCGCTCGACGAGGACGCCCTGCGGATCGTGCAGGCCGGCCACGCGCTCCTCCAGGTCCTCGAAGTCGTCGAACGGTTTCCGCTTTCGCTCGTCGAGGATGGAGTTCCTGAGTTTCTTCCCGATACCCGGCAGGAGGTTCAACTGGTGCAGTCGGAGCGTGATGGGTTGCGCATCGTTGTAGAACGAGACGAACTGGCCTTCGTCGCGTTCGACGATGTCCGCGACGACGTACTCCAGTTCCGACTGGGCACCCGAGGAGAGGTCCTCGTACTCGACGGTGCGCACGCGACCGACGTTCTCCCCGGGCGGGTCGACGCTCACCTCGTCGTCGATGCCTACCTCGGGCGTGTCGTCGAATATCACCTCGTACAGGCCGAAGTCGCGGGTTCCGAGCGCGTACGCGAGCGGTTCCCTGTCGTAGCCGGGACGGCCATCGCTCGAACGGCCGTTCGGGAAGATGTCCAAAACGACGGCGCGCACCGCCTGCTCCTCGTCGACCTCGGAATCGCTCATGCTAGTGGGATGATAGGGGAAGCGCGTATTTAAAAGATGGCGACGCCCCGTCAACGTCGGGCGACCCCGTCGGTCGAGTCCTCAGACGTACTTCGCGACGACGTTGAGTATCTCGTCCAGTTCGTCCCCGTCGAGGGAGTAGCGCTCCTGTGCGTACAGTGCGCGAAGCTCGGTCCGGTCCTGCGGGAGCAGGTTGGCTATCTTGTAGGCCGTCGGTTCGTCGACCTTCTCCAGTTCCTGCAGTTCCTCGACGAGGTCCTGGGCCTCGTCCACGTCGAGCACCGCGAAGCGGTTGACGTGCTCGATGGCGCGGGCCAACTCGTAGCGCATCTCCCGGTCCTCGTCGAGGGCGCGCTCCTCCTCGATGTCGGCGAGTAGCTCCTTCGCCTTGGAGACGGTGAGGTATTCCTCTTCGAGCTTTTCTTTGAATATCGTCATGCCTTACTGCTGTGCCTTCAGGTGGGCGGGTGCGGCGATGAGCGTCTTCTCCTTGCCGCCGTCGGTGATCTTGACCTTGAACGCCCGGCCCTGTTTGCCGACGACTTCGCCGGTCTGCCCGTCGAAACGGGGGTGGTAGCGACCCTTGGGGACCGAGGGGTCTATCTTCAGGTGGACCTTCTGGCCCTCCTCGTAGTCCTGGATCGCTCGCTGCGGCGGCGAGGTGCCGCGGTCGCGCGGGTGGTTCTGCAGCTTGTGCCGTGTCTTCTTGAGGGGTCCGTTCGAGTTGGGCATAGTCGTACGACCCTCTTGTCTCGTCGCCATTATAAATCGCACGTTGTTCGATTGCCGAATCCGGCGCTCGTGGGGGTCGAACCCTCGAACTGGCCCACTACGGCCGAATCCATCGGACCGTCGGGCCGGACGACGGACCCCGTCACTCGCCGGCCGTGCGACGGGAAGTCGACCAAGAACCCCCGACGAGACGGCGAGACGGCGAGACGGCGAACACAAGAGTAACCAGTGCGGGCGACGATGCCCCTCCATGGACGACGACGAGGACTTCCGCATCGAGACGCGTTCCATCCACGCGGGCCAGGAACCCGACGAGGAGACGGGTGCGCTCATGACGCCCATCTACGCCAACTCGACGTACAAGCAGGACGCCCCCGGCGAACACCGCGGCTACGAGTACTCCCGGACCGCGAACCCGACGCGGACCGACCTCGAGGCGAACCTCGCCAGCCTCGAAGGCGGGTCGTACGGTCGCTGTTTCTCCTCGGGGATGGGGTCGATAAACACGGTCCTGAACCTGCTCTCGGCCGGCGACCACGTCGTCACCGGCGAGGACGTCTACGGTGGCACCCACCGCATCTTCACGCAGGTCTACGAGGACTACGACCTGGATTTCAGTTTCGTCGACATGACCGACCTCGACGCCATCGAGGCGGCGATGCGTGAGACCACCGAACTCCTCTGGCTTGAGACGCCGACGAACCCCCTCATGTCCATCGTCGACATCGAGGGCGCGGCGGCGGTCGCACACGACCACGACGCGCTCTGTGCAATCGACAACACGTTCGCGACCCCGTACCTCCAGCGGCCCCTCGAACACGGGGCCGACATCGTGAGCCACTCGCTGACGAAGTACCTCGGCGGCCACTCCGACGTGGTCGGCGGTGCGCTCGTGACCGACGACGAGGCGCTCGACGAGCGCATCGGCTTCTACCAGAACTCCGTCGGGGCGACGCCCGGCCCCCACGACTGCTTCCTCGTCCTCCGCGGGACGAAGACGCTCCCGGTACGCATGGACCGCCACTGCGAGAACGCCAGCGCCATCGCGGAGTGGCTGGAGGACCACCCGTCGGTCAGTCGGGTGTACTACCCCGGACTGGCGTCACATCCCGGCCACGACGTCGCCGCCGAGCAGATGGACGACTTCGGCGGGATGCTCAGCTTCGAGGTCGACGGCACCCTCGAACAGGCGAGCACCGTCGTCAGCGAGACGGCGGTGTTCACGCTCGCGGAGAGTCTCGGTGGCGTCGAGAGCCTCATCGAACAACCGGCGGCGATGACCCACGCGGCCATCCCACGGGAAGAACGCCTGGAAGCAGGCCTCACCGACGGCCTCGTGCGTGCGAGCGTCGGCATCGAGCACGTCGACGACCTGACGGCCGACCTCCAGCAGGCCTTCGACGCGGCCGGTCTGTAACGGCCCCGACCGCCCCGCGTCGGCACAACGGCTATCCGCGTCGGCGTCGCAGGTCTCCACATGATTCCAGACGGCGTTCACACGTTCTCGTTCACCTTCGAACTGGGCGACCGCGAACTCGCGATTCACCCGGTCGCGGTCGAGACGGACCACGGACTCGTCCTGGTCGACGTCGGACTGCCCGGCGCACTCGACCGGTTCCGCGACGCACTCGACGAACGCGAGTTCTCCCTCTCGGACTGCTCGCTCGTCGTGCTGACTCACCACGACAGCGATCACGTCGCCGGACTTGCCGAGATAGAACGCGAGACGCCCGTCATCGTCACCGCCCACGCCGACGAGGCGCCGTACGTCGACGGCCGCCGCCGACCCGTGAAGATCGGCCCCGACGACGAGCGCTACCCGCCGGTGACGGTCGACCTCGAACTCTCGGGCGAGGAGACGTTCCACACCGCCGCCGGACCGATGTGGGTCGTGGAGACGCCCGGTCACTCGCCGGGACACGTCTCGCTGTACTTTCCGGACCACCAGTTCCTCGTCGCTGGCGACGCGCTGACGAACGACGGTGGCGCGGTCCCCGACGACGTGGCGGGCACGTTCGGCGGCCCCAAACCGGCCTACACGCCGAACATGGCCCGGGCCGTCGAGTCGGTCGGTCGCCTCGCCGAACTCGACGTGGAGACGGTACACTGCTACCACGGCGGGACCGCCGAGGTCGGGACCGCCGAGGTCGCGGCGGTCTACGATTCGCTACGGGCGTAGGGTCGTTCGACGACGCTCCCGGCAGTCTCGCCAGTCGGCATCGGCAGGCGATGGTCGGCAGGAGAGGAGGCCGACGCCGTTCTAGATGCGGCCGACGTTCTCGACTTCGACGGACTCGACGCCCTCGACGCCCGTGAACGCCTCCTCGACAGCTTCCGTCCCACCAGCGTCGTCGGGGACGATGACGGTCGGGAAGAGTGCGACGAGTCCGAAGGCGACGTCGTCACGCTCGACGCCGTTTATCTTCGCGCCCTCGGGGAGCGAGCTCTCGAGACGGTCCTGGAGTTCGTCCAGGTCGACGTCCGGACTGGACGGCATGACCTTGATCTTGGCGGCTACCTTCCCCATGATTACGGCCCCTCGAACCCGCAGTCCGGGCAGTTGTACAGGTTGCTCTGCTTGCGACACTTCGCACAGCGGTATATCTGCGTCCCGCAGTCCGGGCACTTGAACGCAGCAGCGTTCGTCCCGGAGATGTTGATCCCACAGGAGACGCACCGGCGTCGTGCGCGCTGTCTGGATTCGCTCATACCGACTCGTATCGTCCGCCCGGTTTTAACGGTTGTCTTTCCCGGTCACGTCGCGAGCGGGACCAGCAACACGCCCATGCAGTACACCCGCCGCGTCCGGAGTCTGACGGGGACGAGTCCGACGAGGGTCGCAGTTCCGAGCAGCACGAGTCCGGCCGGTCCGGCGAACGCGACGGAGAGGACGACCAGGAGCGCCAGTGCGACGAGCGAGAGTCGACGTGGGTCGGCCCGACCGACCGTCGCGAGGTAGCGGTCGCCGATGGTGACGACGAGAACGGTGCCGGCCGCACCCGCGACGACCACGACCGCGAGTGCGACCGACAGCGACGGCACGCCGCCGGCCCGGTCGACGGCGACCAGGACGCCCGTCCTGGGTGACCCCAGTTCGACCAGCGCGAACAGGGCGAACGTCGCGTTGGCCGTGTTGACGCCGCTCGTCGCGACGACGTAGGCGCGGTCACCGGCGCCGCCCGGGAGGCAAGCAAGTGCCGCGGTCGCTGCGATGGCGCTGGAGACACCGGGCAGGTAGCCGACCGCGCCGCCCGCGAGCGCGCCGGTTCCGGTCGCCACGCCGACGCGCCGACGGGCCACGAGCAGTCGTGCGTCGCCCTGCGGCGGGACGCCGCCGCCGTCCATCGCGTCGATGAGGACCGGCGCACCGAACAGGCCGGCGAACAGCGGCGTGAGTACGCTCGCCGGGAATGGCGCGGCGGGGTCCATCGGGAGTGCGACCGCACCGAGTCCGCCCGCCAGCGCGAGGACCGCGATGCCGGCGACGCGCGCCCTCCACGACGGTTCGACCCAGAGCATGAGCACGACGACGCCGGCGAGGACGAGCGGGAGGTGTGCGAGTAGCGCCGGATACGCCGCCCTCATCGCCGCCGTCACCGGGACGGCGAGCGGGAGCGACAGGGCGAGCGCGCCGGCACTCCCTACCGCGGACAGGCGAACCGCCTCCCTCCCCCGGCCGCCGAGGACCAGTCGGTGACCGGGGAGCGCCGACGCGGCCATCGCCGCGTCGGGAACGCCGAGCGCCAGTGCCGGCACCGCGTCGAGGAACGTGTGTACCACGCCGGCGGCCAGCATCGCGCCGACGATGCACTCGGGCGGTGCCGACACCGATGGCGCCACCGCCGCGAGCAGCAGTGCGAAGTTGTTCGCGTGGAGGCCCGGCGTCAATCCGCTGGCCGTCCCGAGCGCCACGCCAGCCGTCACGTACCCGAGCAGTCGGAGGTCCGTGGCTGAGGCGGCGGCGATGAGCGCGTCCATCGCTCACTCTGGATGCGGCTTCTGATTTGAACGGTCGGGTGCCACGGTCGACGCTGGCCAGCGTGGCCGGACGTCACGTGCGCGATGCGACTCCCCGGTCCCGGTTCGTCGAAAGAAAGTCGGTTCGTGTCGCGTGTGACGCGCGAGGCTTCAGCCGAAGAGGCCGCCGAGGCCCTCGGCGCCTTCCTCGGACACTTCCTCTTCGTCCTCGTCTTCGTCGTCGTCCGTCGTGTCCGGCACGCCGGAGACTTCCTCTTCCTCTTCCTCGCCACCCTCCTCGGCAGCGGCGGCACCGGCGGCGGCGCCACCGGCGGGGACGGCGGCCGCCTCGGCGACGGCCTCGTCGATGTCGACGTCCTCGAGGGCCGCGACGAGGGCCTTGACGCGGGATTCCTCCACGTCGACGCCTGCGGATTCGAGGACCGCGGTGATGTTCTCTTCGTTGATCTCTTCGCCCGATTCGTTCAGGATGAGTGCTGCGTAAACGTACTCCATGGGTGA
Source organism: Haloarchaeobius marinus (assembly GCF_051207415.1). Lineage (NCBI taxonomy): Archaea > Methanobacteriati > Methanobacteriota > Halobacteria > Halobacteriales > Halorubellaceae > Haloarchaeobius > Haloarchaeobius marinus. The sequence goes on from NZ_JBPKGD010000008.1 coordinate 70,445, forward strand.
TTATCCGAACATGTTGCCGAGTCCAGCCGCGCCCTCCTCTTCGTCGTCGTCGCCTTCGTCTTCGTCTTCGTCGGCGGCTTCGGTCTCGGTAGTGTCTTGGTCGTCAGTCGATACGTCTTCGCTCTCGGTCTCCGCTTTCCCGGTGGCCGCAGGCGCTTCGATGTCCTGCAGTTCCTCCGGGAGCGCCTCGGTGTCCTCGAACTGGGCCGCGAGGGCACGGACCTGACCGTCGGCCTTGCGGACGAGGTCGTCTGCGAGGTCCGGGCTCTCGACGGCGGCGTTCAGGCCCAGGCTCTTGGCTTCGCCGGTCGCCTTGGCGACCAGCGTCGGCAGGGTCTGGGTCGTCGGGTAGACGGCGTTGACGGAGAGGTTCCGTCCACGCGCGGCGGCGGTCGCCACGTCGCTCCGGTAGGCGTCCACGTCGATGTCGAGGTCCTCGGGGTCGAACACGACGCCCTCGGAGTAGACGGCGCGGAGGTCGAGTCCGACCTCCTTCGGCTCGATGCCGAGTTCGCCCAGCACGTTCGCGAGGGCGTCGGAGACTTCCTCGCCCGCGCTCAGTACCTTCGAGTCCTCCGTGACGTGGATGGACCCGTCCTGGATGCGTGCCGCCGCACCGACCTGCTGGAGTTCGCCGACGAACGGACCCGGGTCGACGCCGGTGTCACCCTCGGGGATGACGATGTCGTTCGGCGCGACCTCGCCCGCGCTGATGGGTGCCGGCGTCTTCGACGCCTCGAGCACCTTGAACAGTGCGAACGGGTTGTCGTCGGTGGTGATGAAGCCGACCTGGCCCGAGACGTGCTCGGAGAGGACTTCGATGCCCTCGTCGACGTCGTCGAGCGCACGCTTGAGCAGCGTGTTTCGGCTCATCCGGAGCTTCGTCTCCGGGTAGAGGTCAGCACGCATCGCCTGCAGCTGTCGGCTCGGGATTCCCTGCACGTTGACGATGCCGACGCTCTCGAAGGACTCGATCATCTCGACGAGTTCGTCGACCTCCTCTTCTTTCCACTGCGGCAGGTTCTCCGTCTTGCGTTCGGCTTCTGCGCTCATATCAGGCGCTCACCTCCACGGACGGCCCCATCGTCGTCTTCACGTAGATGGAGTCGATGTTCAGCGGACCCTTCTCGAGGTTCGCCTCCAGCCGCCGGATGATGACGTCGATGTTGTCGGCGATCTCGTCCGCACTCATGTCCTCTGCGCCGACACGAGTGTGGAAGGTACGCCGGTCACGGCTCCGGAGCTGGACTGTGTTCTTCATGCGGTTGACCGTCTCCACGACGTCCTCGTCGAGGCCGAGCGGTGTCGGCATCTTCCCCCGCGGACCGAGGATGGTCCCGAGGTGACGAGCGACGTCCTGCATCATGTCTTCTTGCGCGATGAAGAAGTCGGTCTCGTCGGCGAGGTCCTTCGCGGTGTCGTCGTCGCCGCCCAGGTCTGCCAGTTCGTCGCCACTGAATACGTTGTCAGCGACGTCTTCGGCGCGAAGGGCGGTTTCGCCCTCGGCGAAGACTACGATCTGGGTCTCCTGACCGGTTCCGGACGGCAACACGACGGACTCGTCGACGCGGTTCGACGGTTCGTTGAGGTCGAGGTCGCGCAGGTTGATCGCGAGGTCGACCGTTTCGCGGAAGTTCCGCTCCGGTCGGTCCTCGAGTGCGCGAGAGACTGCTGTGACTATGTCCTGGTCTGCCATCGTTCACCTCCGTAGTACGCGTAGTGCTCCTACGGGTCAGTGAAACAGGCGGAGGCCTGTCTCGATTGGGCGGAGGCCCAGTAGAAACTTAAAGCCGTCGAAGTACGCACCTTCCGCTCGCCCCGCCCTGCTCGTCGTCCCCGCCCGACGCGTCGACTCACGCCGCGGAACCGCGGCGTCAGGTGTCGAGAGGAGTCAGCAGAAGACGGTCGCCCCGGTGAAGACGGGCGAGCAACCGGTTCGGTCTCGATTTTCGAGCGGTCGCCTCGTCGGTGCCTGCTTACGCTGCCGCTTCCTCGGCGAACTCGTCGTCGTACTCGCCGGCGTCCATCCGCTCTTTGAACTCGCGGGGGTTCTCGCCCTCGATGGTGACGCCCAGCGAGGTGCAGGTGCCGACGACCTCCTTCGCGGCGTTCTGCAGGTCGTACGAGAGCAGGTCGGACTGCTTCTGCTTGGCGATCTTCTTGACCTGCTCGACGGTGAGGTCGGCGACGAAGTTCTCCTGGGGTTCGCCGCTCCCGGTGTCGAAGCCGGCCTCGTCCTTGATGAGCGCCGCCGTCGGCGGGACGCCGACCTCGATGGTGAAGCTCCCGTCGTCCTCGTACTCGACGGTGACGGGAACCTCCATCCCGTCGAACGCCTCGGTCTGTTCGTTGATCTCGTTGACGACTGCCTGCACGTCGACGGGTGTCGGTCCGAGCTCCGGACCGAGCGGCGGGCCAGGATTGGCCTCGCCACCCGGAACGAGCACTTCGATAGTTCCAGCCATGTCTCACAGAACCCTCGCGCCGGTTTTAACCCTTACTTTTCGGAGCCGTGTACTTTCCCGGTCGTCGCCGGCGTGTCACTCGCTCCCGTCCCCGTCGCTGGGTGCCACCGCGTCCGCCCGCCACTCGGCGTAGACGTCCAGTACGTCGTCCTCGTCGAACCGTTCGATGCAGGGGACGTCGTACGGATGGGCGTCCCGGACGGCCGCGACCAGGTCGTCGTACGCGTCCTCGGTCGTCTTCGCGAGCAGTATCTCCTCGGCGTCGTCGACGACGGCGTCCTCCCAGCGGTACGTCGACCGGCAGCGGACCCGGTTGACGCAGGCCGCGAGGCGTCGCTCGACGAGCGTGTCGGCCAGGTTCGAGGCGGCGTCGGGCGGGGCCGTGACGTAGACTGTGACCATGTCGGACCGTCGGCTGGGCAGGTAAAAAACGTCGGCGGACCCGGCAGGTGGCGGACGGGGTCGGCGGCCGGTTCAACCGTCGCTGCCGTCGACCTCGAAGAGGGAGGCAGGCCCCGTCGGCACGTCGCCGTACAGCGCGTCACAGCCATCGCGGTAGAACGAGAGTTCGCCGTCGCCGTGGGGGCTCTGGATGCCGACGCCGCCGTCCCGGGAGCCGTCGGGGGCCTCGTCGACGTCGGCACAACCGGTCGTCTCCCAGACGAACGTCTCGGACTCGCCCGACCCGAGTTCGGCGTCTATCTCGTACCGTTCCTCCCACCTGCCGATGTCCTCGAAGACGCCACCGCGTCCGTCGGGGAGTTCGTACGTGCCGTCGACCAGCGTCTCGCCGTCCAGTTCCACGACGACCGAGAGGACCCTGGGTTCGTCGTCGTAGTTCGCGAGGACCAGGTCGTGTTCACCGTTCCAGTCCCGTTCCGTTCCGGTGTCGGTCCCGCGTCCGTCGGCGGCGAGTCTGCCGAGACACCCCGACAGAGACGCCGAGACGGTAGCTCCGGTCGTCAGGAGGGCGCGTCGTCGCATACCCAGCCATGGGCACGGGTGTCACAGAGCCGTTCCCCAGACTGAAACGGCCTTTCCACCGGTTCACGCCGCCCTCAGGCGTCCTCGAAGGGGTTGAACGTCCCGTTGATGTCCCACTCGTGGATGCAGAGGGGTTCGCCGACCTCCTCGACGCGCCACGAATCGAGGTCGTCGTCCCAGCGCTCGTGTCGCCCGCACCGCTCGCACGTCCGGGCGGTGGGTTGCTTCAGTCGCGTCATGGCAGTACGTCGGTCGCCGAGGTACAAAAGCACACGCGCCCGCGGCAGGATTCCCCACGCCGAGTGCCCCCGCGACCACCCGACTTCGACAGACGGCGAGGGTGCCACCGGTACACCTTAGACGAACCCGGGCGTTGCCTCGGGTGTCATGGTGAAACTCGTCAACCTCCTCGTCCGACAGGACGACCTGAGCCACGAGGAGTTCGTTGAGTACTGGTACGACGAACACGTCCCGCTGGCGAAGGAGCTCCCGCACGCGACGAAGTACGAGACGAGCGTCCCGGTCGACCCCGACCGGAGCGAGTACGACGGCGTCGTCGAACTCTACTTCGAGGACATGGGGGACCTGAAGGCGGCGTTCGACTCAGAGGTCGGCCAGGAGGTGATGGAGGACCTCGCCAACTTCGCGAAACCCGACGAGGGGCCGACACTGTACCTCGACGAGACGGTCCAGATGGGCGAAGACGTATGAACACGGCCGCACGCGTCGTCGAGACGCTTCGTGCGCTCGGCACGGAGTACGTCTTCGGCTACCCGGGCGGCCGCGTCATCGAGGTGTTCGAGGAACTCGCGGACTCGGACGTCGAGGTCGTCCGCCCGCGCGACGAGCGCGAGGCGAGCGTGATGGCCGAGGCCTACGGTCGCATGACGGGCACGCCGGGCGTCCTCGCGGGGCAGGGCCCGTGGGTCGGGAGCCTCGGGAACATGGGCCAGATGGAGGCCCGACTCGCCTCGTCGCCGATGGTCGCCATCACCGAGGCGTCCGAACGCGGCGAGTACTCGACGCTCGCGCCGTACCAGCAGTCTCGCGGCGACTACGGCGGACTGGCGCTCCCGAAGATTCTCGACGGGGTCACCAAGGAGTGGTGGTTCCCCCGCACGCCGACGGAGACGGTCAGGTCCACGCAACTGGCGTTCAAGCACGCGACGGCCGGCCGACCCGGTCCGACCGCCGTCATCCTGGACGGCGACGCCGTCTCCGAGGAGTTCCCCGAGGACTCCATCCCGCCGGTGTGGGACGACCGGCGTCAGGTTCGTAACTGGACGGCCCAGCCGACCGACGAGGACGTCTCCGACGCCGTCGATGCGCTCCAGTCGGCCGACCGGCCCGTCGTCGTCGCGGGCAACGGCGTCCACGCTGCCGACGCCTACGACGAACTGGAGGCGGTGGCCGAGGCGTACGACGCCGTCGTCGCCACGTCGTACCTCGGGAAGTCGACGTTCCCGGAGACGCACGAACGGGCGGCAGGCGTCATCGGGTCGTTCGGCCACGAGGGTGCGAACCAGGTCGTCTCGGAGGCCGACGTCCTGCTCGTCGTCGGTTGTCGCATGAACCCGATGGACACCAACTGGCAGGCCGCCTCGTTCATCAGACCCGACGAACAGACCATCGTCCACGCCGATATCGACACCAGGAACGCCGGCTGGGTCTACCCCGCCGACGTCGGCCTCGTCGGCGACGCCGCCGAATCCCTCGCCGACCTCGCCGTCGAGGGGAGCAGCGCGAACGACTGGGCGCTGGACCGCGCCGCCGAGGCGCGGGCGGACTTCGACGCACCGGAATGCGAGTCCGACGACGCGCCCATCCTGCCCCAGCGGGCCTGCAAGGCCATCCAGCACGTCGTCGACGAGGACACCGTCGTCACGGCCGACTCCGGCAACAACCGGTTCTGGCTGCTGAACTACCTCCAGACGCCCGACACGGGGACCTACTACGGGTCCGGCGGCGTCGGCGGGATGGGCTGGGCCGCACCGGCCGCCGTCACCGCCGCACTGCTCGGCAAGGACGCCATCGCCGTCGCGGGCGACGGCGGGTTCACGATGACGATGACCGCCGTCGAGACGGCCGTCGACCGGGGCGTCGCCCCGACGTTCGTCGTCCTCAACGACACCTCCCTGGGCATGGTCCGCCAGATGGACGACTCCATCCCGGGCGTCGAGTTCCACGACACCGACTTCGCGACGGTCGCCGAGGCGTTCGGTGGCGAGGGACACCGGGTCGTCGACCCCGCCGACCTCGAACCGACGCTGGAAGCCGCGAAGGCGAACGACGTGCCGACCGTCGTCGACGTGCGCATCGACCGCGAACCGGACATGGCCGAGACGCTCCAGTCCTCGTTCTACGCCGAGGTCGGCGGCCTGCACGAGTGACTGCTCGACGACTGGCGCTTTCGAGTCACCGACCTACCTCCCGTGGTCCACAAGGCACTTGACCTATCAGCTGCTCGATTGGACGATGAACGTCCGCACCCTGGTCGGTTCGACTCTCGTCATCGTCGGAATTCTCTGGATCGGCTTCTGGGCCGGTTCGACGGGTGACCCCTACCACGCCTACGTCCACACTGGCCACCAGCACGTGTACTACGAGGCCAGCACCGTCGAAGCGCGTGGTCCACTGGATTCCCCGTCGACCCAGTCCGACCTCGTCGAGACACACACCGCCTGGCTCGACGAACGGGGAATCGACCATCCGACCGTCCTGTCCGAAGCGGACGTCCGGTCCGACCAGCGATGGCTCGCCGAAACCGCGGCGGACGATGGGTCCGTCGCTATCAACGATTCCTACCGGGACGGGGCGGCGTCCCTGGCGGCGACCGACGTCGTGACCGTCGGTGGAGACTGGTACCGGACGGCACTGTCGAACGACACGCTTCGCTTCGACCGCACCAGGTTCACCAGCGTGGCGGCTTCTCTCGCGATATCACCGTCCACACTCCCCGACGACGACAGACGGACCGTCGAGCGCGTCCAGCGGGCCGAGGACCGAGTGCTGCTGTCCGACCCTGCGCTCCCGTCGCAGTTGCTCGTGCACGAGGACGGTTCGACCGTCCGCATCGGTCGACGCTTCTGTCACGATTGCGGGTTCGGCGGGATGGGCCAGACGCTCGCGACCGGGACGGCACTCGTCGGTCTCGGCCCGGTCGCCGTCGGTGGCTTTCTCCTCGTCTCCGGGTTGGTACGGGGACCGACCACAGGGGCCGAAACGTAGTCGACCGCTCGAAACGCAGCGGTCACGAACCGGGCCGGTGCGAACGCCCTCCAGACGGCGCTGTACCGGTACGAGAACCTTTTTCGGGACTCTCGATGAACGTCAGGTCGATGGCACAGAACACGGTACTCGTCACAGGTGGCACCGGTTTCATCGGGTCGTACGTGGCCCGGGACCTCGTCGACCACGGCCACGACGTCGTCGCCTACGACCTCTCGACGGACCCGCGAATCCTCGAGAAACTCGGCATCGCCGACGACGTCGAGATCCGACGCGGTGACGTGAGCGACCCCACAGACGTTGTCCGGGCGGTCAAGGAGACCGGGACGACCCACGTCGTCCACCTCGCGGCACTGCTGACGACCACGGCCGAGGCGAACCCCCGGGCGGCGATGCAGGTCAACGTCGAGGGGACGAACAACGTCTTCGAGGCGGCCCGAACCCTCGACGACCAGGTCGAACGCGTCGCCTGGGCCTCCTCGGCGGCGGTCTACGCCCCACCTGCGAACTACGACGACGGCGGCGACTGGTGGGTCACCGAGGACGACCTGGTCTACCCCGACACGCTCTACGGCGCGACCAAGGAGTACAACGAACACCAGGCCCGCGTCTACAACGAGGAGTTCGGCGTCGACCACGTCGCCATCCGGCCGACGGTCGCCTACGGCCCCTACCGCGAAACCGGCGGGAGCGCGTTCCTCGCCAACATCGTCGAGAAACCCGCCGTCGGCGAGTCCTTCGCCGTCGAGTACGGCGACCAGGAGATCGACTGGCAACACGTCGAGGACATCGCCCAGGCGTTCCGCCTCGCCGCCTTCACACCAGAGGAGGACCTCTCCCAGCGCGTCTACAACGTCCGCGGCGAACTCGCCACCATCCGCGAAGCCGCCGACACCGTCCAGCGAATCATCCCCGACGCCGACATCGACGTCAGCGACGACGGCGAACTCCCCTGGACCCAGCGCCTGGACATGACCGCCTTTCAGGACGACACCGGCTACCAGGTCCAGTACGACCTCGAATCCGGCTTCCAAGCCTACATCGACGTGCTGCGGGAGGAAGCCGGACTCGAACCGCTCTGAGCCACGGCGTTGCTTCCGGCACAGGACCGACCGGGGAGGCGGCGTCTCTCACTGTCTCGCGACGGTTCGCGTCGGCGGCGTCGAACCCGTACTCGACCACGCCCGGACCGGAACCGCCCAGCCTCGTGGTGTCACCCATCGCGTTGGCTCCCCCGAATCGAATCCATTCGGTCATAACGACCAATACCCCCCGCCGAGAACCGCCGCACTGACGGAAATGGTAGCAGGATTAGACTTTGGAACGGACCGGCTCCTGGTCGCACGGGGCGACGACGACGACCCGGTGACGACGTCCGAACCCGCGGTGGTGGCCGCGGTCGATGGGAACGCGCTGGCCGACGCTGGATTCGACGCCGACGACCTGGTGCAGTTCGAACGCGCCGGGACGACGTACGTCGTCGGCACGGATGCCGAACGGGTGGCGGCAGTGACGGGCGCGACGGTCGAACCGATGCTGGAACGGGACGTGCTCAGGGCGGGCGAGCACTACGCCGACGCGCTGGCCGCCCTCGTCGCGGCGACGCCCGGTGGTGACGTCGGAGGCGAACAGGCGTGCTTCACGACGCCGGGGACGGTACGGGACGCGGCCCTGCCGACGGACGCCCACCGGTCGGACGTCGCCGCCCTCCTCGACGGCGGGGGGTTCGACGCTACACCGGTCAGCACCGGCCTGGCCGTGCTGTACGACGCGCTCGACCCCGGGACGTACACCGGCCTCGGCGTGGCGGTCCGGTCGACGACGACCTGCGTCGCACTGGCGTACTACGGCGTGCCGGTGGTCGCCTTCTCGCTCGCCACCGGTACCGACGACCTGGTCGAACGCGCGGCACGAGAGTCGGGCGCGTCGGCTGAAGAGGCGCGCGACGCGCTCTCGTCGTTCGCGCTCGGACTCGACACCGCGTCCGGTGGCGTCGAAGGTGCACTCGGCGAGGCCTACGACGAACTCGTCTCGGACGTGCTCACACACCTCGAACGCGAGGCCGACGACGGCGACGTTCGCTCGGGCGTCTCGGCACCGGTCGTCGTCGCCGGTGCGGGCGCCGTTCCGGGACTGGACCTCCTGCTCGGGGGTCGCCTCGACGACGCCGCCATCCCCATCTCGGTCTCGGACGTGACGCGCCCCGGAGACCCGGCGGACGCGCCCGTCCGGGGCGCACTCGCTGCGGCGGCGGCCGACGTGGACGCCTACGACGCGGTCACGTGGTCCGAAACCGGGGGGACCGACGACACGGACGCCGGCAGGACCGGCGTCGACGACGTCGGAGGGAGACCCACCGGTCGACAGAGCAGCCTCACTGCGATGTCGGCGACCACGGGTGCCGAGACTCACGGCGGTGCCGCCGACGGTGGCACGGCGGACCGGGCCATCGACCAGATGTTCGAACGGCTCGGCCAGCGCGACGACGAACTCGACGAGGTGCAGGCCGACGTGACCGCCCTCGCGGACCGCCTCGGCGACCTGCAGGACGCACTCGGCGAACTGGACGCGCGGGCGGCCGACGACGCGGACGTCGAGACCCTGCAGGAGGCGGTCGACGGCGTCGCCGCCGACCTGTCGGACCTGACGGCGACGGTCGACGACCTCACGGGCGACCTGTCGGACCTCGCCGACGACGTGGCTGCGCTCGACGACCGGGCGGTCGACGTGGCGGCGCACGAGGAACTCGCGACGCGCGTCGCGGACCTGGAGGCCGACGTCGACGCCGCGACGGCGACGATAGCGACCGTCGAGACCGAGGTCGACTCGGTGCAGAGAGCCGTCGAGGACCTGTCCGACGACCTCGACGCGACGCGGACCCGGCTCTTGGACCGTGTGAACGAGACGGACGAGGGACTGGCCGACGTGACCGACCAGGTCGAGGACCTCGCGGCGACGACGGCCGACGCGGACGCACTCGCCTCGACCGCCCAGGACCTCGGGGCGCTACGCGACCACGTGAACGACCTCGACGACCGGGCGGCGACGACCGACGAGGTGCAGGCTCTCGACGCCGACGTCCGAGACCTCGAGGAGCGCGCCGATGCGGCTCTCGAACTGGGGGACGACGCGACCGACCGACTGGACGCACACGCCGACCGCCTCGGCGCTGTCGAGGACGTTGCCGAGGCGGCGTCGACGACGTCGAACAGGGTGGACGACGTGGCGGCGAGCGTCGAGACGGTCGCGGACCGGGTCGGGTCGGTCGATAGTCGCGTGGACGCCGTCGACCAGCGACTCGACGTCGTCGCGGACGCATCGGCGCGAGTCGACGACCTCGCGGAGACCGTCGCAGAACTGGAGGCCCGAGTCGAGGTCGTCCGCGAGGCGGCAGCTCGGGACGACGGGTCCGACCTCGATGCCCGCGTGGACGAGGTCGCCGCCGACGTCGACGGCGTACGAGACGACGTCGAGCACCTTCGAGACGCCGTCGAGGCGACCGGGGCGGTCGGAGAGAGACTGGTCGCCGGCCTCGCCGGTGGGGCCGTCGTCGCCGGACTGCTCGTACTGGCCCAGACCGCAGGCTCGCCGACGCTCGTCGGTGGCGGTGGGCTCGTCGTCGGACTCGCGTTCGCCGGGGTCCTCTGGGCGGGGCAGTAGGAGCGGAGAATCGAGACGGGCTAACTCTGGGTCTGGCTGTACTTCGCGACCCACTCTTTCAGGGTGATGCCCATCGCGGACTGGGTGATGGCGTTCGAGGACGCCGAGTTCGCGCTCTTGACGAGTTCGGCTTCGAGCGTTCGCGTCGGGACCTCCCCGAGGAAGTGGGGGATGGCGCGCTGGACCGCCAGCGGTGCGCCGACCTCGTGGGCCAGCGCGTACCCCGAGATGGAGTGGGGTATCTCCTCGCTGGCGTAGTGCTCGCGGTCGGTGCCCGACAGAACGTCGGCGTCGACGAAGTCGACGTACTCGTAGCACTTGCCGACGTCGTGGAGCAGACAGGCCGCCACGACGACGTCCAGGTCCGGGTCCGCACCGTGGAACTCCCGCTGGACCCTCGCAGATTCGACCGCAATCCTGGTGACGCCCCGGACGTGTTCGACGTTGCTGACCTCGTGGATGTTCCACGCGTACGGGATGTCCTCGATGTCCTGCCACCCGCCGCGTTCGAGACCCAGCACCCACGCCTCGACGACCTGCTCCCGGAGGTCGGCGTCCTCGATGTGGTCCAGTTCCGGGTACGCCTCCCGGACCTGTGCCGCGTAGTCCGGTCCGGCCATCTCAGTAGCCCTCGACGTCTCCTATCTCGTTCTTGACCAGGCGCTCGCGGCCGATGAACCGGGGTCGCTTCTCGATGGCGAGGAAGTTGTCGACGTCTGCCCGCGCCTTCGCGGCTATCTCCTTCGTGGGGTCGTAGTCCCGGGACCCCTCGCTGCCGAGAGCTTCGTGGAGGTCCTCCAGCGTCTCGAAGTACAGTTCTGCGACGCCGTCGAACTCGGCGTTCGCCGGGTCCGTCGGATACACCGTCTGGTAGCGGACGACGCCCTCGATGTCCTTCGCCAGCGGCGAGTGGTTGCTCTCCCAGTACTCGCGGAACTCCTCGTGAGTCATCCCGTCCTTGCGGACGAGGAACGCCGAGTGCTTGTAGAGACCGTCCGTGTCACCGTCGACCTCGTCCTTCCAGACCTTCTCCTCACCGATGAACCGCGGTCGCTTCTCGATGTCGAGGAAGTTGTCGACGTCCTCGCGGGCCCTGGCCGCGACCTCCTTCTTGGGGTCGTAGTCCCGCGAGCCCTCGCTGCCGAGGGCCTCGTGGAGGTCCTCCAGCGTCTCGAAGTACAGCTCCGCCAGCCCGTCGAACTCGGCGTGCTCTGGGTCGGTCGGCAGGACCGTCTGGTAGCGGACGACGCCTTCGATGTCCGTCGCGATGGGTGTGTGGGTGGTCTGCCAGTAGTCGACGAACTCCTCGTGCGTGAGGTCGTCCTGCCGGACGAGCAACGCTACGTGCTTGAACATACGTCTGGGTCTACTCACGTTCGGACATAAATCTAGAGGACAAAACTGCCGACAGTATTTTTCGCGTTTTTCGCCGACGGAACGGGGATTCACGTCGAACGATTGCCACTCCGCGCTTATAACTCCCGCATATGTGGTGGCGAACTGATTTAGGCTCTATTTAATTATTGTTCATGCATGGCACGGGGTATCAGTCAGTTGTCGAAGCGTACGCAAAACGATGGGGCAACGCGCAGGTTCGGTTCTCGACGGAACTTCTTGAAAGCAGCGGCAGGGGCGAGTGCACTCGGACTCGCTGGCTGTCTCGACAACATCGGTGGTGGCGGCGGCAGTTCTGATACGGTTACCTACGGCGTCGTCAGTCCGATGTCCGGGGCGTACAGCAGCCTCGCACCCGGACAGCGGAACGGCGCGAAACTCGCCATCCGGACCCTACAGGAGGACGACGAGTTCGACTTCGACATCGAGGGCGTCTACGGGGACGGCAAGACCGAGGACACCGCATCCGTCCAGGCTGCCGAGCGACTCGTCCAGGAGGACGGCGCGAACTTCATCATGGGCTGTATCTCGAGTTCGGTCGCCCTGGCGATGAACGAGTTCGCCGCCGACCAGCAGGTCATCTACAATCCGGGTGCTGCTGCGGTCCCGATCACGGGGTCGAACTGCAACGATTACGTCTTCCGCACGGAGACGAACACGGCCCAGATCGCCGAGGCCGTCTCCGAGTACACGGTCAACAACCTGGGCTCGAACGTCTGGTTCCACATCGCGGACTACGCCTACGGCGACTCCGTCCGGAACCGCACCGAGGCCCGGATGCGCGAGGCGAACTCGAACCTGAACATCGTCGGGAGCACGTCCTCGCAACTCGGCTCCTCGAACTTCGACACCTACATCAGCCAGATAGCCAACTCCGACGCCGACGTCGTGGTCGTCGGCATGACCGGGGGTGACCTCATCAACTTCACCGCACAGGCGGTCGAGGCCGGACTCACCGAGGACACGGACATCATGGCTCCGACGATGACGTTCCAGGTCGTCCGGGGCGCACTCGGTCCGGCGGCCTACGGGCTGTACGGTGGCGTCCGGTACGTGGCCGACATCGACAACCCGAAGAACAACTCGTTCCGCGAGGCGTACATGAACATGGAGGAGAACGAATCCGGCGCGCCGCCGGACAACTTCGCTCGCGTCGGCTACCAGTCCATCATGATGACCGCGGAGGGCATCAAGGAGGCCGGCTCGACCAACGTCGACGACGTCATCGACGCGCTGGAGGGGCTAGAGATGGACTCCATCCTCGGCACCAACCAGTTCCGGGACTGTGACCACCAGGCGCTCAACCCGACGTGGATGGGCCAGTGTGTCGAACCGGAATCCGGCGAGATGGCGGACGTCGAACTGCTCTCGAAGGTCGAGGGCCCCGACGCGATGATCCCCTGCGAGGAGACCGAGTGCTCACTCTAAGATGTTAGACCTGCCCCTGGTCACGGCCGGTGCCACCCTCGACCAGCTCATCAACGGGCTCACGGTCGGGATGGTGTACGTCCTCCTCGCGGCGGGACTGTCCATCATCTTCGGCGTGATGGACGTCATCAACTTCGCCCACGGCGAGCTGCTGGCCCTCGGTGCCTACTTCGCGGTCGCACTCACGACCGCCGGAATCGGCAACTTCTGGGTCGCGCTGCTCGTCGCGCCGCTGGTCGTCGCGGTCCTCGGCGGCGCGATGGAGCGACTGACCATCCGCCCGCTGTACGGCAGGGACCCGCTGTACCACATCCTGCTGACGTTCGGGCTGGTGCTCATCTTCGTCGACGCCATCGAGCTACTCTGGGGTCCACAGCCGCTCAGACCACTCGACACGGGAATCCTCTCGGGGACGATAACCATCTTCGGCTTCCAGAAGACGCTGTACAGCTACTTCGTCATCGTCATGGGTGCCGTGGTGGCCACCGGGGCGTGGCTCGTCCTCGAACGGACCCGCTTCGGGCTGGTCGTCCGTGCCGGGTCGATGGACCGCGACATGGTCCGTCACCTCGGCATCGACATCGACCGCTACTACACGCTCGTGTTCGCGTTCGGCGCGTTCCTCGCCGCCGTCGGCGGTGTGGTCCTCGCTGGGCGCCAGCCGGTCGGCCCGGGGCTGGGCGGTTCCGTCATCATCCCGGCGTTCATCGTCGTCGTGCTCGGCGGCCTCGGGAGCTTCAGAGGCGCGGTCGCCGGCGGCCTGCTCGTCGGCATCGTGCAGTCGCTCGTACGCTGGCAACTCCCGTTCCTGGAGGGTCTCGTCGTGTTCATGCTGATGATCGGCGTCCTGCTCGTCCGGCCGCAGGGACTGTTCGGCAGTCCGGAGTGGCACGACCCCGGCGAGAGCGGTGAACTGCTCACCGCCGCCGGGAGCGGCGTCCTGGACGGGAAACAGCGGCGGCGCATCGGGGCCGGGGTGGTGGCGTTGCTGTTCGTCGCCCCGCTCGGCATCGGGGTCCTCTACGGCTCGTTCTTCGTGAACACCGTCCTCGTCGACATCCTCATCTGGGGGCTGTTCGCGCTGAGCCTCGACCTCGTCATGGGCTACACCGGCCTCGTCTCGCTGGGCCACGTGCTGTTCTACGGGCTCGGCGCGTACGCGATGGTGCTGTTCGCGCTGTACGTGCTGCCCTCGGTCTGGCTGGCGCTGCTCGCGGGCATCCTCGTCGCCGCGCTCGTCGCCTGGGTCGTCGGCTACCTCTCCATCCGGGTCTCCGGCGTCTACTTCTCGATGATCACGCTCGCGTTCGCGGAGCTGTTCGCGAGCCTGGCGGTGAAGATGCCCGGAATGCGCGCACAGGTCAACCCGCTTCTCACGAGCGTCGGCCTCCCTGCGATTCCGCTGCTGACCAACAGCAACGACGGAATCGGGGCCGACTCGATCACCTACGGGTTGACCGGCGGGCCGGAGTTCGGTGACGTCTCCCTGCTCGGGGAGATTCACCTGTACTACTACGTCATCCTCGCCCTGGTCGTCGGCTCGTACCTCGTCTCCCGACAGCTCATCGACGCACCGTTCGGGAGCGTGCTGCAGGCGATTCGCGAGTCCGAACAGCGCGCGTCGTTCCTCGGCTACGACACGACCGCGTACAAGCGCCGGGCGTTCGTCGTCAGCGGCGCGCTCGCAGGGCTGGCCGGTGGTCTGCGCGCGACCCAGAACCTCGGTCGCGCCTCGCCCGGGTTCTTCGACTGGCTGCTGTCGGGCGAGGTCATCGTCATGACCCTGCTCGGCGGCATGGGTACCCTGTACGGCCCGATGGTCGGAGCTGGGGGCTTCATCCTGCTGGAGAACCAGTTGCTCGACATGGGCATCGACCAGTGGCAGGGCGTGCTCGGTATCGTGTTCGTCCTGTTCGTCGTCTTCGTCCCGCGCGGTATCGTCTCCATCCCGTCGCTGGTGAAACAGCAGATGGAAGCCTCGTCGGAGGCACCGACGGAGGGCGAACCAGCGGAGGTGTCCGACTGATGGCGGCCACAGACGACGACACGGCGACGGTCGACGGCGGCGAGACGGTGCTCGAGACGGTGCTCGAGACGAAGGGACTGACCCGCCGGTTCGGCGAACTCGTCGCCGTCGACGACCTCGACCTCGAGGTCGAACGCGGCGAGTTCCGGAGCGTCATCGGCCCGAACGGGGCGGGCAAGACCACCCTGTTCAACCTCATCTCGGGTGCGCTGCTCCCGAGCGAGGGGGCGGTCATCTTCGACGGCGACGACGTCTCCCGACTGCGGCCGCACGAGCGCGTGCACCGGGGAATCGGCCGCTCGTTCCAGATCACGAACGTCTTCGGCGGCCTCACCGTCCGCGAGAACGTCCGACTCGCCGCACAGGCGGTGCTCCGGGACCGCTCGCCGGTCGAGAACGCGTTCCGGAGCAAGGACTCGTTCGACGACCTGAACGGGCGGACGAACGACGTGCTCGACCGTATCGGACTCGCAGAGCGCGGCGGGGAGCAAGCCAGCACGCTCGCCTACGGCGACCGCCGACGACTGGAGATCGGGCTCGTGCTCGCGACCGATCCGACGCTCGTCATGCTCGACGAGCCGACCGCGGGCATGAGCGCCGACGAGACCAGAGAGACGATGGAGCTCATCGGCGACGTGCTGGCCGACCGGACTGTGCTGCTCATCGAACACGACATCGAACTCGTCATGAACGCGTCCGACCGCATCACGGTGTTGAACCGCGGAGAGGAGCTGGCGACCGGCCCACCGGAGGCCGTCGCCGAGAACGAGCAGGTCCAGCAGGCCTACCTCGGCGGTGGTGCGCTGTGAGCCTGCTCGAACTGTCGGACGTCCACGCGGGCTACGGCGAGACTGATGTCCTCTCCGGCGTCACGATGGACGTCGAGGAGGGCGAGGTCGTCACGCTCGTCGGCCGCAACGGCGTCGGCAAGACGACGACGCTCCGGAGCATCGTCGGCGTGGTCCAGCCGACTGCCGGAACGGTCCACTTCGACGGCGAGGACGTCACCGGCTGGTCCTCCGAGGCGGTCGCACGGGACGGCATCGGCTTCGTGCCCGAGGAACGCCGCGTCTTCCCCGGGCTCACCGTCACCGAGAACCTGAAGATGGGCCGCTTCGGTGGGGCAGACACCGCCCACCGCCGGGACGTGGAGGACATCTGGGCCATCGACGCCTTCGAGAACCTCCGCGAGCGCAAGGACAGCAGGGGTACCGACCTCTCCGGCGGCGAACAGCAGATGCTCGCCATCGCGCGAGCGCTCGTCGCCGGCGCCGACCTGCTCCTGCTGGACGAACCGACGGAGGGACTGGCACCCATCATCGTCGAACGCGTCGCCGACCTCGTCCGTGAACTCAACGAGGAGGGCATCACGGTCCTGCTCGTCGAGCAGAACGTCGCCGTCGCCTCGGCGCTTGCGGACCGGGTGTACATCCTCGACAAAGGGCACATCGTCTACGAGGGGACGCCGGAGGAACTCGACGCCGACGAGGACGTCAGGGACAGGCACCTCGGGGTCAGCATGTGACCCCGGCAGGAACCACAGCATCGGCACATGAATCTATAATATCGAACGAGTGCACGCACTAGGTATGATTTACAACGACATCGAAACCGCGACACGCGACGAACTGACCAGCGTACAGGACGAACGCCTGCAGGAGACCGTCGAACACGTCTACGAGAACGTGGACTGGTACCGAGAGGCGTTCGAAGAGGCCGGCATCACGCCCGACGACGTCGAGGGCGTCGACGACGTCTCGGAACTCCCGTTCACGACCAAGGAGGACATCCGCGACAACTACCCGGACAAACTGTTCGCCGTCGACCACTCCGAACTGCGCCGGGTCCACGCCTCCTCCGGGACGACCGGCAAGCCGAAGATCGTCGCCTACACCGAGGACGACCTCGGCGTCTGGCGAGAGGTCATGGCCCGGTCGCTCGCCGCGGGCGGCGTCGAACCCGGCATGATGGTCCAGAACGCCTACGGCTACGGACTGTTCACGGGCGGTCTCGGCTTCCACGACGGCATCGAGGAACTCGGCGCGTCGGTCATCCCGACCGGCGGCGGCAACACCGCTCGCCAGATATCGATGCTCCAGGACATGGAGTCCGACGTGCTCTGCTGTACGCCGTCGTACTGCCTCTACCTCGCCGAGGAGGCCGAGGAGCGCGGAATCGACCCCCGCGAACTGCCCCTCTCCAGGGTCGTCATCGGTGCCGAACCGTTCACCGACCCCATGCGCGAGGAGATCGAGGAGGCGCTCGACGTCACCGCCGTCGACGTGTACGGCCTCTCCGAGATAATCGGGCCGGGCGTCTCTATCGAGTGCGCCGAGGCCCAGGAGGGTCTCCACATCTGGGAGGACCACTTCTACCCCGAGGTCGTCGACCCGAAGACCGGCGAGGTCCTCGACGAGGGTGAGGAGGGCGAACTCGTCATCACCTCCCTGACGAAGCAGGCGTTCCCGATGATCCGCTACCGGACCGGGGACATGACCCGCCTCCACTACGACACCTGCGAGTGTGGCCGCACCTGCGTCCGCATGGACAACGTCACCGGCCGGGCGGACGACCTGCTCATCGTCAGGGGAGTCAACGTCTATCCGAGCCAGATAGAGGAGGTCATGGTCGACATGGCGGACGTCGCGCCGTACTACCGCATCGACCTCTACCGCGAGGGGAACCTCGACACGATGGAACTGACCGTCGAACACGACGAGCACTACGACGGGAGCCACGCCGACCTCGAGACCGACATCGAGGAGAAACTGCTCGACATCCTCGAGGTCAAGCCGGACGAGGTCGAGGTCGTCGGTCCCGGTGTCATCGAACGGACCGAGGTCGGCAAGGTCAAGCGCGTCTTCGACCACAGAGAGGACTAGCGCCTCCGGTCCAGCGTTCCTGCGAACCCGATAGGGAACCTTCTTCTCCCGGTCCTGCGTCGGCGAGCACATGCCACGGACGCGCGTCTCCACGGGCACCGAGTGGGAATCGGCGGTCGGCTACTCGCGTGCGGTCCGCGTCGGCGACCGCGTCGTCGTCGCCGGGACGACGGCCACCGACGACGGCGGCGACCTCGTCGGCCACGGCGACCCGTACGAACAGACGATGCAGGCGTTCCGCAACGTGCGGGCGGCCCTGACCGAGGCGGACGCCAGCGTCGACGACGTCGTCAGGACGCGCATGTTCGTCAGCGACGCCGACGACTGGGAGGCCGTCGGGTCGGCACACCACGAGTTCTTCGCCGACGTGAAACCGGCGGCGACGATGGTCGAGGTGGCGGGATTCGTCGACGACGCGATGCTGGTCGAGGTCGAGGCCGAGGCGGTCGTCGACGGATAGGCCGCGAGAAGGTGGCGGTCGGCTCAGTCCACGAACCGGTAGACCCGACCGCGGAACGTCGCCACGCGCTCGCCGTCGGCGGTGACCGGAATCTGGTACTCCGCCGTGCGTCCGGCGATGTGCGTCTCCGTCGCCTCGGCGCGGAGCGTGTCGCCGACCTCGACGGCGTCGAGGTAGCTCATGTTCGTCTCCAGCGCCACGGCCGTCGTCCCGTGCGAGTTCGACGCCGCCGCGAACGCCGCGTCCGCGAGGGAGTACACCGCGCCGCCGTGGGGCGTCCCGTGGAAGTTGAGCAGGTCCTCGGTTATCTCGAGTTCGGTGACCGCGGTGCCCGGACCGAGGTCGACCAGTTCGATGCCGAGCGTCGCACAGAACGGGTCGTCCTCGATGCGTTCGCGCACCTCGTCGGGCACGTCGTCGACGGCGTCACTCACCGGCGGCCACCTCCTCGACGCGCCCCCCGTTGACGAACAGTTCCTCGGGCGGGAGACGGCCCTCGGGGTAGTCGTCGTGGTACTCCATCAACTGGAACAGCGTCCCGGTCGGGTTCGACGGCGAGACGAACGCCTCCGTCCAGGTGTCGAACTCGGCGCGGTCGACGACCCGGAGGCCCTCGGCCGCCAGTCCGTCGACGACGGAGTCGATGTCGGCCACCTCGAGGGTCACGTGGTGCAGGCCGGGACCGTGTCGCTCCAGGAACGTCGTCAGGAACGAGTCGGCCTCGATGGGTTCGATGAGTTCGATGCGGGAGGCGTCGCCGAGGCGGTAGTACACCCACCGGAACCGGTCCTCGACGGTCTCGTCGCTCATCTTCTCACACCCGAGCGCGAGCAAGACGGGTTCGGCGTCGGCGACGGACTCGACCGCGATGCCGACGTGGTCGACGCGAATCGGCGTGTCGTGCGTCATCGAGACACACCACGCCCGCCGGTGGCTTATTCCTTGGCGGACCGGCGACAGTCGCCGGGTCGTCCGGGGTCCGGGACCGTTCAGGCGTGGCGCTCGACGAGCGTCCGGAGTTCCGACCGGATGGCGTCGGTGTCGGTGCCGTCGACGGTGAGTCGGGCCCGGGACTCGTCGGTGTCCGTCATCTCCGAGAGCAACCCGCCGCGGCGGTCGATCTCGAGGTACGCCTCGACGGCGTTCTCGCTGGGGGCACAGATGACCTCCAGCTCGTCGAGTGCGCCGGTGAACGGGCCGGACCGGGGTTTGAACTCGAACTCCTGGACGAACGGGTGGGAGTGGCCGAACGACGCCCGTTCGACCTCGGTACTGTGGAAGACGAAGCCGAGGTCCTCGACGGCGTCGAACAGGGCGCTCATGCGTGCGTCGGGGGTCACCTCGACGTGGTCGGTGTCCTTGGGGTCGAGCGCCCAGTCGATGTCGAGGCCGGTCTTGAGCCACACCTTGACGCTTCCCATCGTCAGGGGCGTTCCGTAGGGGACCGTGACCTCGACCGGAACGCTTCGGTGCTCACCCTCGTCGATGGTGAAGTTCTCGCCGACCCCGAACCGCTCGATGACCGCTTTCTCGTAGCCGTCCTCGGTGCGGTACCGGGTCATCATCGCGAAGTTTATCTGCTCGATGTCCTGCTCCGAGGAGCCACCCTCTATCTCGACGGTGGCCTCGACCGTCTCGCCGGGCGTGAACGACGTCTTCGGGAGGACCGTGTCGACTGTCGCGGAGCCGATGCCGATGCTGGAGAGCACTCGCTTCATGTTCGTGCCGACTGCCGGTGGTGTCATAAGCTTTTATCGTCGCTCGATAACTGACAGCCGGCGACGGGGAACGCCCGTAGTTTGATATGGATGCTGACGGAACGAACGACCATGTACGAACGCTCGTTCATGGAGGGTACGAGAGGTACCCAGGCGGTGGACTGGGAGGAGCGCATCGACGTCAAGCGACTGCGCGAAGAGCGCTACGAGAAGGCGCTCTCGCGCCTCGAAGACTCCGGGCTGGGCTCGATGCTGCTCGTCTC
>NZ_JBPKGD010000009.1:0-30157 GCF_051207415.1 Haloarchaeobius marinus
TCGCCAGCGTGTCAGCACGTACTGGAGTGCGCGAGCCTCTGGGAGCGCTGATTCGCCGCCTCCATTCATACTTCGGCAGTCAGTTATCGGGGAGCGGTGGCTTCGGTCGGTCCCGCCCCGCTCTCGCGGATCGTTCACGTCCAGAGAGCGTATCGCTACGTTTAAACTCGGTCGACAAGTAGAATCGACTGCGCCAAGGTGGCAGAGTCCGGCCTAACGCAGCGGCCTGCAGAGCCGCCCATCGCCGGTTCAAATCCGGCCCTTGGCTTCCCACAGGTTGCTCACGTGCTGACTCTGATTCCGTAGCGACACCGCACTGCACTGTACACACTCGACGCACGGAAGAATCATCGAAACGCGATAGATACGTCTCTAGTTGTCGCTGGCCCGTGCGGTGTTCGGCGTGGTCGGGCGAAGCTACGGTGGGCCAGCCTCCAGTGCGCGCCGAACTCGACGACGGGGGCTCACCGAGAACGTCCCCGTTCCCGATACAGATCCGGACGCAGACGGCCAGGCGTCGCTCGAGGGCCGGGGTGGTCCGCCCGAGCGGTGAACCCCCGCTCGACGAGCAGGTCGCGCACTATCTCGGCGGCGACCCCGACGCAAGCGCTGCCCAGCTCACTGGCACCCTCGGCACAAATCCCACCGCTGTCGAAGAAATTTGTACACGGGACGATACAGAATCTAAAAATATAAATGATGGTGGTAGAAATTGCCACTGCGGTTCAGGGCCACAGGACTCCAGACCCATACAGAACCGGTACCATGGTTGGGCCGACGCACGGTTCTCATCCCCCCAAAGTCCGTGGCCCGCTGAACTTCTCGAGCGCCGGCAGTAGCTGGGCACGTCGACGAGAGGCCGTTCGCGCCGTGGAGCGGCTACGAGCGCCCCGATACCAGTCGCTACCTCGCAGAAGGCGTCACGAGTCGACTCGCCACCGGCGAAGCCCAGGTGGGGTGGTGCGCGCTACGCTCGCCTATCGACTCGTCGACGAGTTCGAGACGCCACCCCGGACGGCGTCGACTGGAGCCATGGAGGTCGTTCCGAGGGTAAGTGTGGAAGGGCCATTCACTGCTTACCCAGGCAGTGAAACGGTGGTTCGTCTACGCACGAACCGACCGCGGAGTGCCTCGTGGTGACCGGCACTCGCGTGCATCGGATGACAGACTGGCGATGGGTTCGGGGGGACGTTGACACGCGACGGTTCGGTCCGCTGCCCTTCCGGTCAGCACTCCTCCTGCCACCCACATTGTTACCAGTCGTGTATACCGCCTAACACTCACTTACTCGCCAGACAGGTCTCGAGTCGACGGCCCGTGGCTCCTCCGACGCGCTCGCGACGACCCCACTCCGGGCACGTTCCACGACTGGCTTCGGGACGACCGTCGCGAACTCGACCGGGTGAACCCGGAGTGTCGCAGAAAAAGGTGGACAGCGTCCTCGAGTTACGGCCCGGTCAGATAGGCCTGCATGCTGACCGTGGTCAATCCGACGATAGCTAAGATAGCCGTGATGATGACCCACTTGGTTCGCCTGTAATCGTACCCGGCATCGTGTCTGCGCGGCCGACGGAAGACGCCAGAGACTTCGATTGCTCCAAGCACGACCAGAAACGCCACGACGGCGAGTATCGACATCTCAATAGAGACCATGTTTGCTTCTCACCTCCGTGGTACGGATTGACGGTTACCCGGTAATAATAGTGTCGAGGAACGAATATATGTTGGCTTCCGTGACATTCACACTCGTTTAAACGACGAAACCACAAGCGGACGGCTACCTGGGCACGCCGTTCGACGGGTACGTACCGGGAGGCTCGGCAGAAAACCTTTACCGTCGTTTCGAGGAAATTAACGAATGTCCGCGCACATCTCACGCCGACGAGTACTCGGGTCGGTCGACCTCCTTACGACGGTGGGCTGTCTCGAATCTGTGAGCGGTGGACTGACAGCGACTGGGGCGTCGTCGCGGTCGCCGACGCAGGTCACCGGCGCGCAGGTCGACGGCGATCACCTCGACGGGATGGAGAGGTCGAACGACGACGAACGACGCGACCGACGACGGTGGGCGGTCGGTGACGGACCCGGACGCGCACTTCCTGGGTCGAGCAGGCGTCGAAGAACACGTCGTACGGGGCGGTGTTTCGACTGGAGTGGCGTGTACAGTACCGGTCGACCAGGAAGTGTGGTCAGTCGTCGCAGGTGACCGTGCGCGTTCGGATGCTGCCGCAACTCGGGCAGAGGTGCGTGTAGTCGATGCGCCGGCCGTTCGTCGTCGCTTTCCAGCTTGCATCTTCGTCGACGTACCCACAGTCGGGGCAGGTGACGTCTACGTCCTCGTAGTGCGTCCCGAGACGTTCGAACGGTGTCGTGCCTATGCTATGGAACGTCATGTGAACCAGTCTAGGCCGCAACCCCAAAAATACCGGGGGTGAGATTACCGATGCAAAAAATTAAGTGGTACACTGTTTTCGATTCGAGTATGCCCGGCGAGTATCGCATCGACGAGATCGACAAACGCATCCTCTATCATCTGGCCGCCGACGCCAGGAAAACCTCTGCCTCACTCATCGCCGAAGAAGTGGACGTCACACCGCCCACGATTCGAAATCGCATCCGGCAACTCGAAGACCACGGGATAATCGAGGGCTATCACGCCGCCATCGACTACGAACGAACGAACGGCCGAACGAAGACGCAGTTCACCTGTACTGCACCGACGGGCGACAGACAGCGACTCGCCCAGGAAGTCCTGGGCATCTCCGGCGTCGTCGGTGTGCGCGAACTGCTCGCGGGCCGTGGCAACCTCCTCGTGACGGTGGTCACCACGGATTCCGACGAAAGCACGCGCATCGGGCAGGAACTGTCCGAACTCGGACTCGACGTCGAGGAGGTGGACACCATTCACAACGACCTCTGCCAGCCCTACCACTCGTTCGCCCCCGAGAAAGGCCACCGGAACGTCTCACTCACGGACTTCAGAAGCCTCTCCGGGAGCGCGGAGGTCGTCGAGTTCACCGTCAGCGAGGACGCCGAGTTCGCCGGCCGGACGATAGCGGAAGCGAGCGACACCGAGTTGCTGGAGGACCTGCTCGTCGTCAGCATCGAACGGGGCGACGACACGCTGACCCCGAAAGGTGACACCGTGTTCCAGGCGGGGGACGTCGTCACGATTTTCAGCCGCGAAGCGATTCCACAGCGAACGATCCACGCGTTCGACTCACAGATGTCGAACCGTACCTGAGTTCGATGCCGACAGCGAACCTGTTCGGGTTCCTGTTCGAATCCGAGGAGACCTATCACGAATGCCGTGCGTGCGGGACGACCGTGGACGCCCCGGACGACGAGTGCCCGAACTGTGGGCGAACGGAGATCGCTGAAATACGGCTCCGGTAGCCCACACCTCCCGTAGTCCCCGATTCGATACCCGACCAGCAGGCGATGTCGAAGGTCTCATGTAGCTGTCCTTTGTGGTCTCGCTCACGCACGCTCCATGACCCGACAGGTCGTCCCTCCCATCGTCGCCGGAATCGTCGCGATAGTCGTTGGCCTCACGCGATACATCGTGCCACTCGTCTTCGAGTTCGAGGTGTTCGAACCGTCGCAGTCGATGCTCTCGGTCTCCATCGCGTGGGCCCGATTCCTGTCGTTCGTCCTCGTCTACGTGGTCCTGTTCGGACTGGCGTACTGGGTGGGGACTCGACAGGCGGACGCGAGCACCGACGGGCCGCTGGTGCTCGCGACCGGCGGAATCGCAGCGGTCTGTTATCTCGTCACGGCCACCCTGGTCGTGTTCCTGGTGAACGCGCCGTTCGAGGGGAACGCACTCCTCGTCGCTATTCGCACGCTCGGAGCAAGCGTCTCGGTCGGCGTCCAGCTGGCCGTCGTCACGTTCGCCGGCGTCGCACTGGCCCGCCGTTCCGACGTCAGTCGCCACGTGGACGGTAGCTGGTAACCACGTTTTTCGACGCGTCGGTGCTACGTATCGACGATGCGACTCGTCCGCCCCGCACTCGTCGTACTCGTGGTGTTCGTGGTCGCACTCGCCGGCTGCGGCGGGCCGCCGGACACGACGGAACCCTCCCCGACTGTCGGCGGGACCGGGGTCGCCGGCCCGTCGACGGACGCGACGCGCACGACGGAACCCTCCCCGACTGCCGGCGGGACCGGGGTCGCCGGCCCGTCGACGGACGCGACGCGCACGACGGGACAGGCGGACGACTCGGTCGCCGCCGGCCGAACCGGGACCACCGACGGGTCCGGTGTGGCGGCCAACGGAACGCTGGAGGTCCACTTCATCAACGTCGGGCAGTCGGCCAGCACGCTCCTGGTGACGCCGACGGGCGAGACGATACTCGTCGACTCGGGTGACTGGCGGGACGACGGTGCGGTGGTCATCGACTACCTGCAACGGGTCGGCGTCGAGCGACTGGACCACCTCGTGACCTCCCACGCCGACGCCGACCACATCGGCGGCCACGCCGCCGTCATCGAGTACTTCGAGACGCAGGGCGAGGGCGTCGGCGCGGTGTACGACCCGGGCATCCCGTCCGCCTCCCAGACGTACGCCCGGTACCTCGACGCCGTCGAGACGTACGACGTCCCCCTGTTCCGGACCCGCGCGGGCGCACAGATGCCCGTGACCGGCGTCGACGTGTCGGTCCTCGGCCCGCCACGGGAACCGCTGGAGAACGTCGACCGGAACGAGAACAGCATCGTCCTCCGCGTCACCCACGGCGAGACGAGTTTCCTGTTCACCGGCGACGCCGAGGACGACGAGGAGCGCTTCGTCCTCTCGAACTACGGGTCGTCCCTCCAGTCGACCGTGCTCCTGGCCGGCCACCACGGCAGTCGGTCGAGCACCGGCGACGAGTTGCTCGACGCCGTCGACCCCCGGCTGGTGGTGCTCTCGAGCGCGTACGACTCCCAGTACGGCCACCCGCACCAGGAGACGCTCGACCGGCTCGCCGCCCGGTCGATCCCCGCCTACTGGACGGCCACCCACGGCAACGTCGTCCTCCGGAGCGACGGGAGGGCGGTCACCGTGTCGACCCAGCGCGAGGCGACGACCGACCCGACGGCCCTGCGGACGGAAGCGCCCGTCGAACCGGGGACGGCCGACCCCGTGACACGGCGCACGGTCATCGACGTCCTGGCCGGGGACGACGGGTCCGTGACCGTGTCGACGACGACGCAGACGGTCGCGCCCGACGGCGGCGGCGAAGTGACGCTCGTCACCGTCCAGGCGGAGGGTGACGGGAACGCCACCGACGAGTACGTCGTCTTCGAGAACACCGGCGAGTCGACGCTGGACCTGAGTGGCTGGCGACTCGAGGACGCCGCCGGGCGCGAGTACTACTTCCCCGTCGGGTTCGTCCTCGCGCCGGGTGCGCGGGTCACCGTCCACACCGGCGAGGGTACCGATACCGATACTGACCTTTACTGGGGAGCAGGAAGTGCAGTATGGAACAACGACGGCGACACAGTAATCCTCGTCGACGACGAGGGAACGGTCGTCGTCCGCGAGGAGTACCCCTGATATGATACGACGATACACCGCCGTCCTCGACAGGTTCGAGGAGGACACGGCCGTACTCTTGCTGGAGGAGGACGGCGTGCAGGTCGACGAACTGTTGCTAGACCGCCACGAGTTGCCCGAGGCCGGCCGACGCCAGAACGCCGTGTTCGACGTCCGGGTCTGTGGTGACTCCCTCCGGATACTCACCTACCGACCCGAGGAGACCGACCGACGGACGACCGATGCACAGGACCGCTTCGACCGACTGGCGAGTGACCTGCCCACGGCCGACGAGTCGGACCAGGAGGAGTCGACCGACTCGACGGAGTAGGTCACGACCAGCCGAGTCCGGCCGGGGTCGCCGGCGGGTCGAGTGGACTCGCCGGCAGGTCGTCGTCGAGTTCGGGGTCGTTGTAGCCGCCGGGCGCGACGTCGTTCGGGGCGTCGGCGTAGAACAGCGAAGCGAGCGCCTGGACGTGCTCGCGACCGACGCCGAGTTCGAACTGGCCACCGCCGTAGCACCGGACGTCGCGTTCGGCGCAGTACTCGATGGTGTCCAGCAGCGACTCGACGGTGCCGAAGCGCGACGGCTTGACGTTCAGCCACCGCGGTTCGAACGGGAGCGCCTCGACGCTCTCGACGCCGGTGATGGGGTAGTCCCAGCTGACGCGGTCCTCCTGCCCGTCGAACAGCGGGCGCGTCTCGTCGGTCAGGGCCGGGTCCTCGACGACGGCTTCGGGCAGGGCGTCGAGCACGCGTCGGTAGAGGTCCGGGTCCGCGGGCTGGTCGACGTCGGTCCCCTCGTACTGGCCCTTCAGGTCGAGGACGCGGACGGCACCCGTCGCAGCGAGGCGGGCGAGCAGGGTGTCCGACCACGCCGAGACGGGGTCGAGTTTGAACTCGGCGGTCGGCGAGACCGACTGGATGGCGTCGATGCGGTCGAACGTCGGAGGGTCGCCGAGTCGGGTGCTGACGACGAACCGGACGGGGTCGTAGGTCCGGTCGAGAGCGTCGCCGAGGTTCGTGCCCGCCTGTCTGAGCGCGAGGTCCAGCGCCGCACTCTCGACGGCCCACCGGCGGTAGTGTCTCGACGTCTCCCGTTCGGGCGGGTCCGGGAAGAGGTCGACGTCGGCGAGCGCCGTCGAGAACTCGTCGAACGTGTACTGTCCGGCGAACTCGAAGTCGTGGTCAGCCTGGAGGGAATCGTGGTCCGCGGCGTCGTAGCAGACGTCCTCGCCGCGACCGACGTGGTCCTCGCCGTGCAGTTCGAACGTGGTGGTGACCCGGGTGAAATCGCTCGACGTGTCCCGTTCCCGCCGGTCGAGTCGGTAGCCGTCCACGCTGACTGGCAGGTCCGCGAGTGCGTCGTACAGGCGCATGCTGTCGCGTACGGGCGGCCGTCGCAAAGACCTCCCGGCGTCAGGGGTTAGACGCTGGCCACCCGAGTATCGCGTATGCTCGAGGAGGTGGCCCTGCTCCGGATGGACTGGGTGGACGTGGTGTTCGCGCACTGGCCGGTCGACCCGGCCGTGGTCGCCGACCGTCTCCCGCCGGGGCTCACCGTCGATACCTGCGACGGGCGCGCGTGG
This sequence comes from Haloarchaeobius marinus, assembly GCF_051207415.1. Taxonomy (NCBI): domain Archaea; kingdom Methanobacteriati; phylum Methanobacteriota; class Halobacteria; order Halobacteriales; family Halorubellaceae; genus Haloarchaeobius; species Haloarchaeobius marinus. The sequence goes on from NZ_JBPKGD010000009.1 coordinate 7,108, forward strand.
CTGAGCGTCGTCGCCTTCAGGATGCAGGACGCCGGCCCGACGCCGTCGGTCTTCGCCCCGTTCCGTCGCTCGTTCCCGGAGTTGAACCTGCGGACGTACGTCTCGGGCGTCGTCGGTCGCCCGGCGACCGACCCCGGCATCTACTTCTTCAGCCTCGAGACGCCCGACAGACTCGCGGTCCGGGTCGCCCGGGCGACGACTGGCCTGCCGTACTTCGACGCGGACCTGGCGATGGACGTGACCGACGAGGCCATCCACGTCGAGAGCGAGCGCACCCACCGCGGGCAGCCACGGGCCCGCTTCGACGCCACGGTCACCCCCGGCGACCCGGTCGACGGCGACGACCGCGCACGCTTTCTCACCGAACGCTACCGGTTCTACGCGACCGTCGCGGGTAGACTGGTCGTCGGTTCAGTCCGCCACGACCCGTGGCACCTCCAGCGCGCGACGCTCGACCTGCGGACCAACGACCTGTTCGCGGCGGCCGGGTTCGACGCGCCACCCGGCGACCCCCTGGTTCACTACGCGCAACACGCGTCTGTGGTCGCTGGGCCGGTTCTACCGGCCTGAATCGCCCGCCGCGACAGATTCGATAGAAAAGAAATCGTTTTAGGCCAGGCATCCGTCGCGTCGATTATGCAACGACGAGCAGCGGCGGCGTATGTCGTCCTCTTTCTCGTTATCGCGGCCGGCGCGTTCGCATTCGTCTCCACCGCGGAGCCGCCGGCAGTGAGTATCGAGAATCCCGATCACACGCTCCAGCAGAACTCGACGCTGACTGTCGACGGCCGCGAGTACCGCGTCACCGACGTCTCCGCGTCCAGCGGCGGTGGCGGTGGCCACGGTGGCGGTGGCGTGACCTACGAGGCAGTCCTCGTCTGGACCAACGAGTCGGCCCAGTTCAGCGAGACGTGGGCGAACAACTCGACGGTCACCTACCAGAACACCACGTACCGGGCGTTCATCGCCAACACCTCCCAGCCGTCCGAGATAACCCTCCGCTGGGAACCGGGCGACCGCTTCAGCCCGCAGTGGCAGGGCAACACCCAGTACATCGACTCCCAGCCCGACGCCCCCGACCGGCAGGCGGTCACCGTCGAGGAGTACATCGCGGCCAACGCGAACAACTCCTCGCTCCAGCCGGTGACCATCCCCACGAACCAGCCACTGAACTACAACGGTAACCAGACCAGTATCAACGCGACCAACGAGCAGGCCGTACTCACCTGGACCGCACCCCAGGACAACGAGGTGACCTTCGGCCAGAACGAGAACGTCACCCTGAACGGCGTCGAGTTCGCCGCCCACTTCCCGAACGAGAACACGGTCCAGCTCGGCCAGGGTACGGAGAAACAGCTCGCGCTTCAGGAGGCCATCGCGTCCGAGGAGCGCTTCCACGAGCGCATGAACGGCTTCTGGGGCGTCGTCATCCTCGCCAGCGTCGGCATCGTCCTCCTGGTCACGTTGGCGTACCTGCCGCGGAAGGAGTAACCCGGCCGACCAGCTCCTCGTTTTTCCTGCTGCGTAGCGCTGCTCGTGTGTCGTCTTTCGGCGTCGTATAGCGGTGGGTCGGTGAGGGACCCGACCCCGTCGCTCACTCCGGTCGCTCTCTGGTCCGAGCCCTCCACGCGTCGCTATTCACTGCTCGTTGACGTTCGCAGGAGTAGCGGGCCGGGAGGGACTTGAACCCCACTCGCTCACGCTGTTCGCTCCCTGATTCAAGTCCCTCCCATTGTCGCTACTCACTGCTCACTGGCGTTCGCAGGAGTAGCGGGCCGGGAGGGACTTGAACCCCCGACCGTCTGGTTAAAAGCCAGACGCTCTGCCGGACTGAGCTACCGGCCCGTACGGTCGAACGTTCGCAGTGGCACGGTTAAAGGGTTATCGTTCCGCCCGGTCGGGGTGTTGCGACCCGGGGGCCACCCATCCGAAGCCGACGCATCGAACGCTTTTAGCCCGGGCCGTGGCCTCTCCTACACATGAGCGAGTTCGCCGATGTCTGGGGGGACGAACTGCGCGACTTCTTCGACGCCCTCTTGCGATTCGACACGACCGACGCCCGGGAGGAACCGGCACAGGCGTGGCTGTGCGAGCGCTTCGAGGCGTTCGGGTTCGACACCTACGAGTGGACGGCCGACGCCGAGGCACTGGCCGCGCACCCGTCGTTCCCGGACGACTCCACCGAGATAGACACTGCGGACCGTCCCTCCGTCGCTGGCGTCGTCGAACTCGGCGACCCCGACGCGGGCCCGACGCTGGTGCTGAACGGGCACGTCGACGTGGTCCCGGCGACGCGGTCGGCGTGGACGCACGACCCCTTCGATCCGGTGTGGGACGGCGACCGGGTGACGGCACGCGGCGCGGCGGACATGAAGGGCGGACTGACGGCCTGCGTGTTCGCGGCCCGTCACCTCGCCGCGTCGGACGCCGACGTCGACGGCCGCCTCGTCGTCGAGAGCGTCGCCGGCGAGGAGGAGGGCGGCATCGGCGCGGCCGCGGCGGCGCTGTCGAACCCGTACCCCTTCGACCGGGACGCGGCCGTCGTCGCCGAACCGACCGAACTCGGCGTCGTCACGGCGGTCGAGGGGAGCGTGATGAAACGCCTGCGTATCGAGGGGCGGTCGGCGCACGCGGCGACGCGCTGGCGCGGCGAGTCGGTCCTTCCCCACTTCGAGGCCATCCGGCGTGCGTTCGAGGACCTGGAGGCCGAGCGCGATGCCCGCGTGACCCATCCGCTGTACGATGACTACCCGCTGAAGTGGCCGGTCTGCCTCGGGACGGTCCGTGCGGGCAACTGGGCGTCGACGGTGCCGGACGAACTCGTCGCCGAGATACGCATCGGCGTCGCGCCGGGCGAGACCGTCGCCGAGGTCGAGGCCGAGTTCCAGGACCGCCTCGACGCGGTCGTCGCCGAGCACGAGTGGCTCTCGGCGCACCCGCCGACGTTCGAGCGCTTCTCCATCCAGTTCGAGTCGGCGTCGGTCGACGCGGACGACCCGGTCGTCGAGGCGGTCCGGTCGGCCGCCGACGCGGCGGGACTCGACGCCACGCCGTACGGTGCCACTTACGGCGCGGACAGTCGCCACTACCAGGCGGCGGGTATCCCGACGGTGCTGTTCGGCCCGGGGAGCATCGACCAGGCGCACTTCCCGGACGAGACGGTCGACGTCGGCGAGGTGGAGACGGCGGGCGCGGTGCTCTCGGACGCGGCGGAGCGGTTCTACCGGCGGTAGCTCAGAGGAACTCCTCGAGCGCCTCGGCGACCACGTCGTCGGGCGTGCGCCCCTCGATGGCGGCGCGCCGGCGGAGTTCGCGGTACGTCGCGGGCGGCAGGTCGAGCGTGAGGCGGCCGAGCGTGACGCCCCGCTCGGCCAGTGCGTCCGCGACCGGCGTGCCGTCGTTGACGGCGCTGGCGACCGAGCGCACGTCCCGGACGGTCAGGTCCTCGTCGAGCGTCGCCCACGCGATGTAGAGGCGCGCCTCCCCGCCGACGCGGGCGATGTGCTTGGCGGCGGTGGGGGCGATGTGTCCCCGGGCGACGTGCCGGCGGATGGACTCGGGCAGGTCGTGGACCCGCGCCCACTTGCGGATGAACGAGACGGTTGCGGGGTCGCCGGCGCGCGCTGCGGCGGCCTTGTACGACCCTTCCCCCCGGACGAGGGCGGCGCACGCGGCGGCCCCACGGAGCATGTAGACGTTGTCGGCGCTGCCGGCGGTGTTGCGTGCGAACGCCGCGACGGTCTCCGCCGCGTCCGCGAGGCTCTCGGGGTCGCCCGGGTCGAACTGGACGGCCTCGCGGGCGCGGTCACCCGTGACGGCGGGGTCGCCGCGGATGACCGGCTTCCCGACGGGCGACTCCCGCTCGGTCCTGGGCGACTGCTCGTCTCTCATGCTGGTTCCTTGGGCGCGACGGGGCAAAAACTCGGTCCTGCTGTGCGGGTCACTCTTCGTCGCGCTGTTCCGAGAGGTGTTCCCAGATCTCCGTACAGCCGGCACCGGGTTCCACGCCGTCGAGGTGTTCGTCGTGGCGTTCCCGGCGGTCCGTCTCTGCGTCGTCGTCGGCCTGCTGGTCGGTCCCGTGTGTCATCGGTCCTCCTCCGGTTCGTACAGTTCGGGGGCCACGTCGGCCGAGGCGTGCTGTCGGGTCGGCTCGTCGGTCATCGAAGCGACGTACGTCCGAGACTCCCTTAACCGACTCTTCGTGGACAATCGTCACCGGGGCTCGGCGGTACCGGAGGAACCGGCCGGTACCTCGGACGGCCGTCTCCGGCACGAATCGAGAGCCTGCGTGCGATTTGTGGCCAGACACCCGTCGTCGACGGGGCGAAGGTTTGCACCGGCCGACGCACCCACCACCGACGGGGTGAAAGCGGGGACATGGCCACGCAACTTCGCGTCCTCGACGACGGCGCGTGGATCAGCGTCGACAACCGGCGACGGGTCCCGAACAGCGACGTCTGGCCCCTCGCGGCCACCGACTTCTGTGCGTGCGAGACGGCCCACGTCGTCCTCGAAGCGTTCACCGACGTCGGCGTCGGCCGCGACGGCGTCGCCGTCTCGGCGGTCGGCCAGTGCATCGACTGCGGCACGGCCGGCTCGCTGGACTGGCTCCCGGTCGGGCGGATCCGCGACGGCGAGTTCCACGCCTTCGACCCGGGGACGGTCCGGGCCACGCTCGAACCCGGCAGGAATATCCGGTAACGGGGAGCACCGGGGCTACCTGACGCTGCAGGCGCTGGTATAGGGACCTGTGCCGTACGCGTTCCCATGCCGAGTGACGTGGAAGACTGGAAATCGGAGGTCTACGGCACGGACATCCGCGAGCACATCGAGCGATTCGCCGAGTCGGGGTGGGCGTCCATCCCCGAGGACGAACGCGACGCCTGGTTCGAGCGCTTCAAGTGGTACGGCCTGTACCACCAGCGCGCCGGACAGGAGTCGTACTTCATGATGCGCATCGGCCCGCCCGGCGGCGTGCTCGAACCGGGACAGCTCAGGACCGTCGGCGAGATCGCCCGGGAGTACGCGACGGGCCCCGTCGAGAACCCCGAGTTCGGGAACGGCTGGGTCGACGTGACGACCCGACAGGCGATTCAACTCCACTGGATAAACGTCGAGGACGTCCCCGCCATCTTCGACGAACTCGAGGACGCCGGCCTGACGACGATGCAGGCCTGTGGCGACTCCTGGCGCAACGTCGTCGGCTGTCCCGTCGCCGGGAAGGACAGGCACGAACACGTCGACGCGCTCTCGACCATCCGCGAACTCGACGACGCGTTCACGGGGAATGCCGAGCACTCGAACCTCCCGCGCAAGTGGAAGGTGTCGGTGACCGGCTGCCGCGAGGGCTGTGGCCAGGGCGACATCAACGACCTGGCGCTCGAACCGGCCACGAAGACCATCGACGGCGACGACGTCGAGGGCTTCAACGTCCGCGTCGGCGGTGGACTCGCCCGGAACGAGCCACGGTTCGCCCGCGACGTCGACGTCTTCGTCACGCCCGAGCAGGCGGCCGACGTGGCGGGCGGCATCTCCGCGCTCTTCCGGGAGTACGGCGACCGGGAGAACCGCTACAACGCCCGCATCAAGTTCCTCGTCGACGAGTGGGGTCCCGAGAAGCTCCGGGCCACCCTCCAGGAGGAGTTCGTCGACTTCGAACTCTGCACGGCCGGCCAGGACCTCCGGTCGGAGTACAGCTACAACGCCGGCTACGAGACGGGAGGCAAGCACGACCACGTCGGCGTCCACGAGCAGAACGACGGCGACTACTACGTCGGTCTGAACGTCCTCGTCGGCCGCATCGGCGCGGACGACGTCCTCGAACTGGCCGACGTGGCCGACGAGTACGGCTCCGGCGAGGTCAGGCTCACCCAGCGCCAGAACGTCGTCGTCACGGACGTTCCCGGGGAGAACCTCGACGACCTGCTCGCCGAACCGGTCCTCGAACACTACTCGCCGGACCCGCACCCGTTCATGCGTGGCTCCGTCGCCTGCACCGGCACCGAGTTCTGCTCGCTCTCCATCGTCGAGACGAAGAACCGCCAGGTTCGCTACGCGCGCTGGCTGAAGGAGCACGTCGACCTCCCCGACGGCGTCGAGGACTTCCACGTCCACCTCTCGGGCTGTACCGCCTCCTGCGCACAGCCCCAGATCGCCGACGTCTCCCTCCGGGGGATGAAGACCCGGAAGGACGGCGAACCGGTCGAAGCGCTCGACGTCGGTCTCGGCGGCGGACTGGGCGAGGAGCCACAGTTCGCGTCGTGGGTCGCCGAACGCGTCCCGGCGGACGAGGTCCCCGGGGCCATCCGGAACCTGCTCGCGAACTTCGAGGCGTCGCGTGACGGCGACGAGAGCTTCCGGTCGTTCGTCGCGGACCGCGACGACGACGAACTCTCGGCGCTCGTCGAACCGGAGGAGACCGACTACGAGGACCCGTTCATGCACAACACGAAGCGGACTTGGTACCCGTACGCCGAGGACGACGACCTCGACGCCTCGCCGGCCCCCTCGTCGCCGGACGACACGCCGCTGTCTGCGGACGACTGACTCGCGACGACCGGCCTACTCCGGCTTCCAGTCCATCTTCACGGTGATGCCTTCGCGGTCGCCGCGAAAGAGCGTCGACTTCTCGCGGACGCTGACCTCCATCGTCACGTCGGCGGGAGGCGAGAGGCTGATGGTCTTGTTCTCGACGCTCACGTCCATCGACCCCTCGCCCCGCAACTCCTCGGCGAGGGTCACGAGTCGGTCGGCCGCCGCTTCGCGCGTCACCTTCCGCTCCTCGATCTCTCTCGGCATGGTCGAACGTTCGGTGCGGACGCCGTTAAGGACTTGGGAGGGGCGGGTACGAGGGCCTCACGTGGGGGGGACGGTCCAGCCCCGTCGCCACGGCCCCGGTCACTGCGTCGGGAACAGCAGCAACCGTCCGCTGAGGAAGACGAAGTACGCGACGACGAAGTAGAACCCGTCGCGCCGGCGGAGCGTGCCGTCGCTCCCGTACCGGAGCCACGCGAGGACGCCGACGCCGGCGACGAGTTTCACCGGCAGGTCCCAGAGCACGACGACGGCGGGCACCGCGTACGACGAGATGCTCCCGCCGAGGCCGATGGCGAGCAACGGGTTCACCACGTTGCTCCCGACGAGCGTCCCGACGGCGATGTCCGGCGAGCGTCGGCGGATACCCCTGAGCACGGTCGAGAGTTCGGGGAGGGCGGCCGCCAGTCCGATGGTGACGACGCCGACGATGGAACCGCCGAGCCCCAGTACGGCGACGACCAGTTCGACGGCCTCGAGGACGACGTAGGCACTGACGAGGACGCCGACGAGTCCGAGCACCGACAGCGCCGCGTCCCGACCGACCCGCTTGCTCTCGCCCTCCGGAATCGCGCCCACCCGTTCGCGGTTCTCGATGGCCCAGTACGTGTACGCCAGGTACACCGCGACCAGCACGACGCCCTCGACCTGCGAGAGGACACGGTCCCACGCGAACACGAGCACCAGCGCGGACGCGAGGACCATCGGCACGTACGTCGTCCGCAGGAAGGCCGTTCGCGGCCGGTAGCGACCGTACCCGACGAGGAAGATGCCGAACAGGAGCAACTGCTGGGTGATGGACGACCCCATGTTGCCGCCGAGGACCGTCGCCGAGGTGACCTCGTAGTCGAGCGCGCTCGAGACGATGCCGACCGACGCGATGACGTGGGCGGCTATCTCGGGCAGGCTCGTCCCGATGGCGACGACGGTCACCCCGACGACGATGTCGGGGACGTCGTAGTGTACCGCGAGCCTCGTCACCGCGCCCACGGCGGTCTGTGCGCTCTTGACCAGCACCGCCAACCCGGCGGCGCCGACGAGGAGTGTCAACGGCACGCTCGGCCCGACCATACTCCGGCCATCGGTGCCCTGCGGCAAGTGCGTTGTCGATAGCGCGCCGGCTAAGTGGCCCCGACGCGTCTGTGTTCGACATGGCCGACCGACTGCTGAAGGTGAACGCCCACACCACGCTCGACCTCGTGGACGCGACGGTGACCGGACACGACTTCGAGGACGACGTGTTCGCCGTCTGCAACGCGACGTCGGCACGCGAGTCCCCCGACCACGTCAAACTCCAGTTCGAACTCGACAACATGACCGAGGACGACCTGCCGGCACACATGGACGAACTCAGGTTGACGCCCGAGCAGGCCCGGACGCTGGCGGCGGCGCTGACGGCGGAGGCTGACGCGGTCTCGGCGGCGCGGGACGAGTGACCGGACCCCACCAGTTGGGTGACAGGCTTGAATAGGGACCCACCCAACCCCAGCACATGAGCACGTGGACCGCAGCGGACGTGCCGGACCAGTCGGGACGGATAGTCGTCGTGACGGGCGCGAACAGCGGCCTGGGACTGGAGGCGACCCGGACACTCGCCGACGCTGGCGCGACGGTGGTGATGGCCTGTCGGAGCGTCGCCCGGGGCGAGACGGCGGCCGAGTCGATACGCGAGACGGCACCCGGGGCAGCCCTCGACGTCCGGGAGTGCGACCTCGCGGACCTGTCCTCGGTCGCCGCGTTCGCACGGGGCGTCGTGGACGACTACGAGTGCGTCGACGTCCTCTGCAACAACGCCGGCGTGATGGCGATACCGCGCTCCGAGACGGCCGACGGGTTCGAGACGCAGTTCGGCGTGAACCACCTCGGCCACTTCGCGCTGACCGGCCAGTTGCTCGGCGCGCTCCGTGCCGCCGACGGCGAGGCCAGGGTGGTCACCCAGTCGAGTGGATTGCACGAGAACGGCCGACTTGACTTCGACGACCTCCACGGCGAGTCGGACTACGACAAGTGGGACGCCTACGGCCAGTCGAAACTGGCGAACCTGCTCTTCGCCTACGAACTGGACCGACGACTCGACGACGCCGGCATCGACCACGTGACCAGCGTCGGCTGTCACCCCGGCTACGCGGACACCAACCTCCAGTACCGCGGCCCGGAGGCGACCGGGTCGTGGGTCAGGCTGGCGGCGATGCGCGTCGCGAACGCCGTCCTCGCGCAGTCGGCGGCGAAGGGTGCACTGCCGATGCTGTACGCCGCGACGAAACCGGACGTCGCGGGCGGGACGTACGTCGGCCCGGGCGGCCTGCTGAACATGCGCGGGCACCCGTCGGTCCAGGAGTCGAGCGACCGCTCGTACGACGAGGCGACGGCCGACCGGCTCTGGGAGGTGTCGGAAGACCTCACCGGCGTCAGCTACGACTTCGAGGAACCGGTCGCGGCGGAGGAGGCGGACTGACGCCCCCGTCACGCTCGACGTCGGCGAGGTGCTGTCGTTCGACGAGCCCGCTAGGCAGGCTGGCGAGCCGGACTGTCGAAGGCGGTCCGGGTTCCGTGCTGGCTACACCTGCTCCAGCCGCGCGACCACCCTGAGCCTGCGATAGTCCGCAGTCCACGTGCCGTCGGCGAACAGTTCGTCGCGGAGCAGGTCCTCGGCCGCCGAAATCACGTCCTCGCGCTCGTGCTCGGGCACCGGCCCCAGCAGGCCGTCGCCGAACATCCCGAGCCACGACGCGAGTCCAGCCTCCCCGTCGTCGAGTTCGGTCGGCCGGTCGAACAGGCTCGCGTACTGCACCTCGAAACCGTGGTCCTCCAGGCGGGTCGCGTACTCACCGACGGTCGGGAAGTACCACGGGTTCGTCACCGCGTAGCCACGGTCCGACGCTGCGTCCTCGACCGCGCCGACGATGGCCGCGACGTTGCCCGCCCCGCCGAGTTCGGCGACGAATCGTCCCCCCGGCCGGAGCGCGTCGGCGACGGAGGAGAGCACCGCGTCCTGCTCGTGAATCCAGTGCAGCGCCGCGTTCGAGAACACCGCGTCGAAGGGCCTGCGGAACGCGAACCGACGGGCGTCCCCCCGGACGAACCGGAGGTCGGGGTACGTCCGGGCGGCCTCGGCGAGCATCGACCGCTCGGCGTCGAGTCCGACGACGGTGGCCCCCGAGGCCGCGATGCTGGCGGTCAGGTGGCCGGTGCCACAGCCGAGGTCGAGGACCCACTCATCCGGTTCCGGGTCGAGCAGGTCGACGACGCCCTCGCCGTACTCGTAGACGAACGCGTGCGAATCGTCGTAGGCACCGGCCGCCCACTCGTTCCTGCCGTCGTCGCGCTGTGGACTCATACGTTCGACTGTCGGACCGGGGGCTTAGTGGTGACTGGTCCGACACCCCCGGCGTGTCCGGGCGACCCGTCGGCGACGGTCGTTAACGTCACCGTTTATAGTCGACTGCGTGGTCCGTGGTCTCGTGACCCGAACTGACGCCTTCGTCACTGTCGACGGCACCGAAGTACACTACACCGAATGGGGCGCCCCGGACGACGCGCTCGTCGTCTGCGTCCACGGCCTCTCGCGCAACGGCCGGGACTTCGACCCGCTCGCACGACGACTCGTGGACGAGGGGTACCGCGTCGTCTGCCCGGACATGCCGGGACGGGGACTGAGCGAGTGGGCCGACGACCCCGAATCCGAGTACTCGTGGGAGGGACTGCTCGCGACGCTCCGCGGTTTCTGCGACACGTTCGACCGCGACGAGGTCCGCTACGTCGGCACGTCGATGGGCGGACTGCTCGGGATGCTGCTCGCGAACGACGACGACGCCGTCTCTGTCTCGCACCTCGTCTGCAACGACATCGGACCCGTGTTCGTCCACGCCGAGGAGGGCATCCAGCGCATCGTCGACTACCTCACCGACCCGCCGGCGTTCGACACCTACTCCGGGCTCGAAGCCTGGTACCGGGAGACGTACGCCACGATGAACGCCCAGGACGACGCCGAGTGGCGGCGCTTCGCGCTCACCAGCGCGCGACGGCGCGAGGACGGCCGGGTCACCCGCGACTACGACGAGCGCATCGTCGCGTCGCTGCTGGAGAGCAACCTCGACCCTGCGGCGGCCTGGGAGCTGTGGGAGTCGCTCGACCTCCCGGTCTTCGTCCTCTGGGGCCACGAGTCCGACGTGCTCACCGAACCGACCGTCGAGGAGATGCTCGACCGCCGGCCCGAGACGGACCTGCTCGAACTCGACTGTGGCCATCCTCCGGGGCTGAACGTCGACGAACAACTCGACCCCGTCGTCGCGTTCCTTGCGGAGTGACCGCCGCCGTTGGTCACCAGCCCCGGACGTCGCGGGCGGGGTCCGTCGGCCCGGGCGGCCTGCCGACCGGTCACAGCAGCAGCGAGATAATCGCCAGCACGAGGAACACGAGGACGAGTATCCTCGCTATCTCCATGCTGAGACCGGCGATTCCCCGCGACCCGAACACCGCGGCGACGAGGGCGAGGACGAAGAACACGATGGCGAGCGAGAGGAGGTTCCCGCCGAACTGTAGTGGGACCTGTGCGACCTGCGTTGCCGCGTCTACGATTCCAGCGGGGAGGGCGAGTTCGGTAGCGAGTGGGGACATGTGCGTTCGAAAACTGACGCCGCCCGCGTCCTTGGTTATGGACGACGTACGTGAGAAACCCGGCGTTTCACCTGCCCGCCCTGATACGTGGCGCGTCGGCCCGGGACGGCCGGCGGCCTAGACCGTGTACGTGACGCCGCGCTCGGGTGCGGTCGCGTCGACCCCGTCGTCGCGGAGTTCGGCGGCGAACTGCTCGCATCGGTCCCCGTGGTTGACCAGCACTCGCGCGTCTTCGTAGGACCGGACGAACTCCCCGAGTCCACCACGGTCGGCGTGTGCCGAGAAGTCGTACTGCTCGACCTGGGCACTCACCGGCATCACACGGCCGTCTATCTCGGCACGGCCGGTGTCGAGCAGTTCGCGACCCGGCGTCCCGGCGACCTGGTACCCCGTCATCGTTATCTTGTTCGTGGGGTTCGCACGAATCTCGGGGACGTACGTCATGGCGGGGCCACCCGAGAGCATCCCACTGGTGGTGACGATGGCCGCCTTCTGGTCGGTGATGCGCTTGCGCTGGCCGTCGCGGCCGGTGACGAACCGGGCGTGGGACGTCGCGCGCTGGAGGGCGTCGGCGTCGCGAAGGAACTCGGGGTACTGGAGGAGCGTCCTGGTCACGTCCTTTCCCATGCCGTCGACGTAGCACGGGATGTCGTGGGCCTCGCAGACGAGCAGCATCTCCTGGGTCCGGCCGATGGCGAACGCTGGAACCACGACGGTGCCGCCCTCCCAGAGTGTCCGCTCGACGCTCCGTGCGAACCGGTCTTCGACGACGTCGCGGTCCTCGTGTTCGACGTCGCTGTACGTGCTCTCGCAGACGACCACGTCGGCGTCGGGGCGGGCCGTCGTCCCTGAAACGAGACGCTGGTCGTCGGTGTGGAAGTCGCCGGTGTAGAGCAGGCGGGTGTCGCCGTCGTCGACGAGGACGTGCGCGCTCCCGGGAATGTGACCCGCGTTGTAGAACGTGACCTCGTGCCCCGCCGCCTCGAACGTCTCCCGGTAGCCGTGCGTTTGCGAGACCTCGGTGACGCGCTTGACGTCGTTCTCGGTGAACGGGCAGTTGAACGACCCGCCGTGGAGTTTCAGCGTGTCTCTCGCCAGCGTGAGCGCGAGTTCGTACGTCGGTGGCGTCCAGTGGATCGGTGGCCGTTCGTCTCCCGACAGGAGCGCGGGAACGGTACCGACGTGGTCCAGATGCCCGTGTGAGACGACAACTGCGTCCGGGTCCGGCGTCTCGACCGGGAACTGGAGCGGGTTCTCGGTGAGGAGGCCGAAGTCGAGGAGGAGCGAGTCGTCGACGAGGACCGCACTGCGTCCGATCTCGCGGGCGCCGCCGAGGAACCGGATGTCCATCGTCCCGTGGTTGGGGGTGAGGGACTTTCCGTTCGTCGGTTTCCAGGCCGACGGGGCCCTCAGAACGTCCCGTTCTCCCGGTCGTGCGGGTTCCGTCGCACGGTGAAGTACCGGTACTCGTCGCCGTACGCGAGCGCGAGCGCCCCGAGCCACCAGTTCCAGGACTCGACGACGTCGCTCCCGTCGGGGGCGTCGCGGAGGTTGTCGACGATGACGTCGGCGGTGAGTTCCCTCCCGGTGTCGCTGTGGTAGCGCCCGGAGTCGCGCAGGTCGACGGCCTCACGGACGACGACGTGCGCCTCCCCGCCGAACTCGCGTTCGAGCCGGCGCTCCAGTCGCCCGGGTTCCATGGCAGGGGGTTCGGCACGGGGTGACTTTCATCTTCGGGTGGGGGCGACGTGGGCGACGGCGTCCACGGCCGCGTCGACGCCGATTCGACGGAGTTTTGAACGGCGACCGAGGAGTCATAGCCACTATGGCGAGTTTCAACGTCGTCGTCGCGGACCCGGACTCGGGCGCCACGTACCAGCTCGAGGCGGCGGAACAGGACGCGAACCGATTCATCGGCAAGGAACTCGGCGAGGAAGTCGACGGCACCGCCGTCGGTCTCGACGGGTACACGCTCGAACTCACCGGCGGTTCGGACGACGCCGGACGACCGATGCGCGATGACATCGCCGGTCCCAACCTCAAGGAGGTCCTCATGCGCGAGGAGGGCGTCGGCTACAGGCCGGACCGACCGGGCGAGCGCCGCCGGCTGACCCTTCGCGGTCGCCAGGTCTCCGAGTCGACCAGTCAGATCAACGCGAAGATAGTCGCCCGTGGCGACGAGTCGGTCGAGTCGCTCCTCGGCCTCGTCGAGGACGAGGACGAGGGCGACGGCGAAGACGAGTAATCCGACCAGCGGGTCCCGTCGCGGGCGCGTCGTAGGTTTCCTGAGGGTCGCACCCTCGGCGCGCGCTCGCGACAGCGACACACTTCTCGGCGCCCACCACCTGTCGAGCGACAGGTATACCGGTGCCGGGCCACTTCGACCGCACATGGCAGACCGGGTTTCCTCGGAGACGGTTCCGACGGTACGAGCGACGCTTGCGAAACACGGTGCGACCGGGCGGCTCAAACTCGAACTCCCGGCCGAGGAGGCCGACCACTTCCCCGAGGACGAGGTCGTTCGCGTCGTCCTCGACGGGAACGAGAAGTACGCCGTCGTCGAGTCCCAGTTGACGACGGACGGCCTGATGATCGGCGGCGTCTACGACACGCCGTCGGCGGCCCGGAACCCCGGCGAGGGGACGAATCGACTCACCGACTGGTGCGAGGAGAACGGTCGCGGTGCGGGTGGGTCGGTGCTGGTCGACGTCGTCGAAGACGAGTTCCAGTACGGCCTTCGGGTCCCGGGCGCCAGTGCGGTCTACACCGCACTGGAGAAACCAGACGAGAGCCTGGCGTCCATCGCCGAGTCGCTCGACGACGCCTAGGCGCGGCCGGCCCGGAGACGACGGGTAGCGCCCGTGGGCCGACCTCGAACTCGGGGCGACACGCGTGCTTTTTATCGGTCGAGCATCAACGCCGACCATGAGCGATTCACGCCGCGAGCGATTTCTGGCGGGTGACCTGCCCGAGGACGTGGCACTCTACCTCGCCGATAGCTTCGTCGACGACATCGGTCGAATCGAACGGTACGGCGAGCGCGTCGCCGACGGCATCGTCGTCGTCGTCGACGGCGACAGCGGCCGGAACGCCTTCACGGCCGCGACCGGCGCCGACGCGATGGGGTTCGCCAAGGAGGCGATGGGGACCGAGGGGGTCATCGCCCCGAACCTGACCGCCGGTGACTGCCCCGAGTGCGAGGATGGACACGTCGAGTACGTCTTCGCGTTCGCCGAGGAGGAGAACGAGGAGGTCGGCGGCCTCTACGCCGAGGGCGACGTCGTCCACGCCTACGCCAGGTGCAGTTGCGGCGCGGCGTACAGCCAGAAGTGGGTCGCCGGTTCCCGGTAGATGCCCGCCGTCGTCACGGTCGGGAGCGCGGTGCTCGACCGCATCTACCCGGTGACGAACCTCCCCGACCCCGACGGCGGCGCGTTCGCCCGCGACGAACGGACCGCGGCGGGCGGCGTCGCGGCAAACGTCGCGGTCGCCCTCGGCCGCCTCGGTCGGGAGACGGGCGTCGTCAGTCGGGTCGGCCGCGACGACGACGGCGACCGGGTCCTCGCTTCGCTGGCAGACGAGGGCGTCGAGGCGACCCGTGTCGCCAGGGGCGACGAACGCTCCAGCTACACGATGATTCTGCGGGACGACGACGGCCACCGGATGATAGTCGCCGGCGGCGAGAGCGTCCCGGCACTCCGACTCGACGACGCCGACGTGGACTACTGCCGCGACGCCGACGCCGTGTTCACCAGCGCGTACGCCCCCGACAGCGTGGTCTCGCGACTCGTCGACGCTGCCCGGGAGGACGACTTCCCGCCCCTCGTCTTCGACCTCGCCGGCCCCCTCGCCGAACTGGAGGGCCGGGGGACGCGCCCCGAGACCATCGACGGCCTTCTCTCCGTGGTGGACTGTTTCGTCTCCAGCGAGGTCCCCCTGCGCTCGTACCTCGGCCGCGACGGGCACGACGCGGCCGCGGAACTGCGCGAGCGTGGGGTCGCCCGGGCCGCGCTCACCCGCGGGGAGGACGGCGCGCTCCTGATCGACGGCGACGAGGTTCTCGACGTACCGGCGTTCGAGGTCGACGCGGTCGATACGACCGGCGCGGGCGACGCCTTCTCGGCCGGACTGGTGGATGCCTGGCTTCTCGACGGGGAACCCGTGGGTGCGGCGGGGCGGTTCGCGGCCGCCGTGGCGGCGGAGAACTGCACCGGGGAGGGTGCGCGGGGTGGCTTGCCGTCGCGGGACGTGGTCGAAGCCCGACTGTGAGTCGGTTTGGCCGGGGGTTGACGCGGACGTCTACAGTCTCACCGGGTAGTCGAGTGAGAACGCCCACGTGAACTCGACGTCGTCGTCCGGCACCCGGAACTCGCTCTCGAAGGTGTACTCACCCGACGGAGCACAGCCGTCGAGGCTGTTGACCAGCACGTAGTACCGGTTCGTGAACGTCTCGCCCCGGTCCAGCGTTATCTGGAAGGCGCTGTTCGGCGGGCTATAGGGGAGGTCGATCCGGTTCCAGCAGTCGCCCTCTCGGGAGTCGGGGACGACGGTGAAGTAGCCGTCGTCGTTCTCGTCGAGAGTCGCGGCATCGTGACTCTCCTGCGGGTGCAAGAGTAGACCCTCGGGTTCGGGTCCGTCGCCGACGAACTCCGACGACAGCGGTGCGGAGCCGATGAAGTTCAGGTCACGAGGTCTGCCCTCGTTCGTGACGCCGATCTCGACCTCTGCCGGGTGCTCCGAAGTCGCCGCACTCGATTTCTCGATGGCGAACGAGATGTTCGCGTCGGCGATGGAGTCCGGTGGGTCGGCGGTCGTCGTCGGTTCTGCGGTCGATGTCGCCGTCGGCGGTTCAGTCGTCTCGGTCGGCACCGTGCTCGAGGTACTCGTCGTCTCGGCTCCCGTCCCCGACGCGTCCAGCGCGGAACATCCAGGAAGTGCGAAAAGTCCGATGCCTGCGAGAAGCCGACGGCGGTCCATAGCTGCGGTTCTCGCCGACGTGGTTTGTGTCTCGTCCCGAGAGCGAACCCGCGAGTCGGCCCTACCGTTCCGTCTCCACGCCCTCGTCGTCCTCGGCCTCCAGATTCCGGAAGGCGTCGAGGATGACCTGCTTCGTGGTCGCGCCCCGGGTCGTCCAGTGGTGGGCGTAGTCCAGCATGTCGTCGTAGATGTCGGGCTTGCACCCGGCGGCCTTCGGGTGGCCGCCGCCGTTGACCTGTGCGGCGACCTCGTGGCAGCGCTCGAACTCGTCGGTGCCCCGGATGGAGGCCGACCCGGCGGGCTTGACGACGACGCTCGCGTCGGCGCCCTGCTCGCGGAAGGCCTCGGCGACCTCGTTCTGCGAGCAGCGTCCGTAGGTGATGCCGACGGTCCAGTCGTTCACCTCCTTCAGTTCGCCGCGCTCGACGGCCTTCTCGATGAGGGCCTCCTTCTCGACGCGACGCTCGGCGAGCAACTCCAGCGCCTCCGGTGGGAGGTCTGCACCGTGTTCGGCGACGATGTCGACGTACTCCTCGGGTTCCAGCCAGTACGCCAGGTCCGCGAGGTCGCCCGAGCGGTCGTCCTCGCGCAGCCAGAGGTCGTGGTCGCGGGTGACGGCGGCGAGGTCGACGAAGCGGTCGTCGAAGTCGTAGTCGAGCGACCGGACGGCCACGTCGGCGGTACACTCCTCCTCGCCGTCGCCGACGACGAGGTCGACGCCAGCGTCGCGGACGGCCGTCTCGACCTCGGGGTCCCACTGGTGGTGGTCGAACCAGCGAACGCTGGCGGCGCTCTCGAGGAGCATGTAGAGCTCCTCCTCGACGTACTCGAACCTGTCCGGGCAGAGGTCGCAGACGAACACGTCCAGGCCGGGCTCGCCGAACTCCGCGACGAGTTCCATGCCCTCCTCCAGGTCGTGCGGGCCGGCGGGCACGAGTCCGGCCTCGCCGAAGGCCTCGCGCAGCAGCGCGACGCAGGCCAGGCCGTCGGCGTCGGGGTCGGCCACGACGGCGACCGACCTCCCCTCCAGCGCCGACATCGCCTCGCGCTCGCGTCGCTCCTCGTCGACCTCGTCGGGCACGAAGAAGCCGGTGCCCGGGAGGACCGACTTCCGGGCGAGCGGCATGTCCGCGTCCGCGATGAGTTCCTCGTCCATACCCGGTAGACAGTCGGGAGCGGGAAGAACCCGCCGGTTCCCCGTCGAGGCGCCCCGTGATGCCCTCCCACACCATCGATACCTTTTCACAGCGCCATCCCGGCCGTCGTGGCATGGACGCCCCCGACGGCTGGACCACCGACACGGTCCGCGCAAACGACATCGACCTCCAGTACTACCGGACCGGCGACGGTCCGCCGCTCGTGCTCGCCCACGGGTTCTACGAGAACGCCCGCTGTCGCATCCCACTCGTCGAGGACCTCGCCGAGTCGTTCGACGTGGTCGCCTACGACGCCCGGGGTCACGGCAACTCCGACGGTCCGGACTGGGGCTACGGCATCGACGACCGCGTGGCCGACCTCGTCGGCCTCGTGGAGGCCCTCGAACTCGACCGTCCGGTCCTGTTCGGTCACTCCGCCGGCGGGTCGACGGTCGCCTGGGCCGCCGCCCGGCACCCCGACCTCCCCCGCGGGGTCGTGCTGGAGGACCCCGATGCCTGGCGCGGCGAACCCGACATGTCCCCGGAGGAGATGGCAGCGTTCGTCCGCGAGCGCGTCGAACGCCTGGCCGAGCAGTCCGTCGCCGAAATCGCAGCCGAGCACGACGATCTGGACGACGAGCGCGCCCGTCGCGTCGCCGTCGCGAACAGGGAGTGCGACCCGAACGTCGCGTTGCTCCCGGCAGCCGGGTTCCGGAACACGCCCGGCGCGTTCCCCGACATCGAAGCTCCGACGCTCGTGCTGAAATCCGATACGGACCCCGAGGAACGCGCGGCGGACCTGGGGATCGCCGAGGCGCTGCCCGACGGCCGGCTGGTGCACGTGCCCGGCTCCGGGCACCACGTGTTCTGGACCGCGTACGACGCGGCGTGGGCGGAGCTCCGGACGTTCCTGTACCGGGTGTAGAACCTACGCCTCCTGCAACTGCCGCACCGTCAGCACGGGGCTCTCGCAGGTGCGGACGACGCGCTCGGCGACGCTGCCGATGAGAAAGCGGTTCTCGCCGTGGCGGCCGCGGGTCCCCATGGCCACCATGTCCGCGTCCACCTCGCGGGCGAACTCGCAGATCTCGGCTGCAGGGCGCCCCTCCCGGACCGCCGTCTCGACCGGTCGGTCGGTCGTGGACGCGACGTCGGCCAGCGCCGTCTCGCCGCTCTCCTCCAGCGCGTCGCGGAACTGTTCACGGACGGACTCCGGCGAGGAGTCTACCTCCGAGGCGTCGACGACGTACAGCGCGTGGACGGTGGCGTCGAAGCGCTCGGCGAGGTCCGTGGCGACGGCGACGGCCCGCCGAACGCTCTCGGAGCCGTCGGTTGCGATGACGACGGTGTCGAACATCTACCCGAGATTCCCTGCCCGACGGCTTAAAACTGTGCGGTGCCTCGCCGGTTCGGCTGGTCCGACGACCGGGCTCCGACCCGCCGTCGTTCGGCTTCGCCGTTCGTCACAGCCGTGGAAGTTCTACTTCCACGCCGTCCGCATACACCGTCGGATTCCTGAGGATGCCGTCCTGGTGGATGGGGGCGCTCGTGTCGCCGCCGATGCCGGCGTCGTCGCCGAAGGCGATGTGGACCGTGCCACCGGCCTTCTCGTCGAGCAGGACGCTCCCGACGAGTTCCGTCACCGCCGTGTTCGTGCCGATGCCGAGTTCGGCGAGGTTGTAGGCGTCCCGTCCGACCTCGTCGGCGGCGGTCTCCAGCATCGCGTCTACCTCCGCCGAGTCGGTGCTCGTGACGTAGCCGTCTTCGACCTCGATGGTGACTGTCTCGCCCTCGTCGAGCAGGCCGTGGGGGTCGATGGTGCCGTCGACGACGTACGTGCCGTTCGCCGTCTCGGGCGAGACGAACACTTCGCCGGCCGGGAGGTTCGAGAACGCGCCCGGTTCGTGGACCATGCCGGTGTCCGAGCGCCACTCGCGGTCGCCGGGTTCGAAGGTGATGTCGGTGCCCAGGTCGGTGGTCACGCGGACCTCGGTGGCGTCTTCGACCTGTGCCAGCATGGCGTCGCACTCGGCGGCGATGTCCTCGTAGTCGGCGTCGAGGCCGGTGACGAACACCTCCTCGGTGATGCCGGGGAGGGTCGCACCGCGCGCGCCGGCCTCGCAGGCCTCGCCCCGGGCGCGGGTGTGGCTGATGCTCTTGCTCGTCGGCGCGAGGAACACGTCGGCGGCCTTCATGGCCGCGGCGACCGGTGCGGGCGGTTCCTCGCCGTGCTGGTCGCCCGGCGGGTAGCGCAGGAGCGTCGCGTCGTCGGTTATCTCGGCGGCGACGTCGTACAGTGCCTCGCCGATGGGTTCGCGGGCATCGTCGGTGACGACGACGCAGGACTCGTCGGACCGGAGGTCGAGACACTGGCGGACGGCGGTCTCGGCCGGTTCGCGGAGGTCTGTCATATCGAACCGGTCGGGTGGCGTCGTGTTATGACTTGCCGTCTGCGACCGGGCGTTCCGGGGTCTGTCGTCGTCCGTCCCGTCTCCTGCTTCGGCGACCGCCCTGCATTCGATACGCAGGGTCCGACCGCCGGGGCGCGACGACTGGTTCGGACCGCCCGAGCACCGGGCGGTAACCCGCGTTTACTCGCAACCGAGGTAGGTAGGAACCTCGAAACGATTATCCCCGGTCGCTTTCCACCTTCGAACATGATACAGGTCGGCATCAACGGCTACGGAACCATCGGCAAGCGGGTCGCGGACGCGGTGCGCGCCCAGCCAGACATGGAGGTCGTCGGCGTCGCCAAGACGCGCCCGAACTTCGAGGCCGAGACGGCGGTGACGAAGGGCTACCCGCTCTACGCCGCCATCGAGGACCGGATTGACCGGTTCGACGAGGCCGGCATCGAACTGGCCGGCACCGTCGACGAACTCGTCGCGGCCGCCGACGTGGTCGTCGACGCCTGTCCGTCCGGCATCGGTGCCGACAACTGCGAACTGTACGCCGAACGCGACACGCCGGCGCTCCTGCAGGGCGGCGAGGACGCCGATGCCGCCGACGTGAGCTTCAACGCGCGGGCCAACTACGACGAGACGACGGGTGCCGACGTGGCGCGCGTCGTCTCCTGCAACACGACCGGGCTCTCCCGACTCGTCGCACCCCTCCAGGAGGAGTACGGCATCGAGAAGGTGCGCGCGACGCTGGTCCGTCGCGGCGGCGACCCGGCCCAGACCGGTCGCGGCCCGATAAACGACATCCTGCCGAACCCGGTCTCGCTACCGAGTCACCACGGCCCGGACGTGAACACCATCTTCCCCGACCTCGCGATCGACACGCTCGGCCTGAAGGTCCCCGCGACGCTGATGCACACCCACAGCATCAACGTCACGCTCGAATCCACGCCGGACGCCGCCGACGTCCGCGAACTGCTCGACGGCGAGTCCCGGACGTTCGTCGTCCCCGAGTACATGGACATCGACGGGGCCGGCAAGCTGAAGGAGTACGCGATGGACGTCGGCCGACCCCGCGCCGACATCTGGGAGAACTGCATCTGGGGCGAGTCCGTCACGATGGAGGACGACGACCTCTACCTGTTCCAGGCCATCCACCAGGAGTCCGACGTGGTCCCGGAGAACGTCGACGCCATCCGGGCCATCCTCGGCGAGGCGGACGCCCGGGAGAGCATCGAGCGGACGAACGAGGCCCTCGAAATGGGTCTCTAACTCGGGCGACCACCCCCGCGTTGGGGAGGACAGAAAGCTTTTGATGCGACGGCCGTTAGGACCTGTCATGCGTCGTGACGACCGTGACGAACCGTTCGACGACTTCTTCAGGGAGATCGAACGGATGATGAACGAGATGATGGGGGACCGGTCGGTGGATATGCGATTCGAGGGCGACGCAGGCTTCGGTTCCGACACACACGTCGATATCCACGAGACCGACGACGAGATACGAGTCATCGCGGACCTTCCAGGTGTGGAAAAAGACGACATCAAACTCGAATGCGACGGCGAAGCACTGACCATCGGTGCGGAGAGCGAGCACCGACAGTACCACGAACGCGTCGAACTTCCGGCACGGGTCGACGAGCACTCGGCCTCCGCGACGTACAACAACGGCGTCCTCGAAGTGACGTTCGAACGTGCGGACACGTCCGCCGGAATCGACCTGCAGTAACCACCGACGCGGTCGCAGCGGACTCCACAGACGTTTTCTGCTCCTCGCCCGGGGAGTACCTTTTATAACGACGAGTGCGGTACGGCCCGTATGGCACGCGAACTCGTCGACCGGAACCTGTTCACGCGACTGCTGTTCGCCGCCGGCGTGGTCGTCGCGACGGCACTCGGCGGGTTCGCCATCGGGTCGTTCCTCGACTCGCTCGGGGTCCCCGGCGGCTACTGGGTCGGGACCGCACTTGGCGCACTGATAGTCCTCGCCGCCGCCGTCTCGTGGTACCGTCAGGACGAACCGCCCGTCACGGGCGAGTGACCGGCAGGCCGGTCACTCGGCAGTCCGGCGAATCAGGTCCGCGAGCCGGTCGTAGAAGTCGTCCTCGTACTTGTCGGCGTCGTCGATGGTCGGGCGGGCGTTCGTCTCGTTGACCACCGGGCCGCCGGGACCGACCAGCAGGTCGACGCCGAGGAACGTGACGTCGAGTTCGGCAGCGACGCGTTCGGCCAGCCGCCGGTACTCGGGGTCGAGGTCGACCGGGGTCGCCGTCGCGCCGCGGTGGACGTTGTGCTTCCAGCGCCCCGTCGCCCGGGCCTCGTCGGAGAGTCGGCGCTCGACAGCGCCGACGTACTCGCCGTCGAGCACCATCACCCGGTAGTCGCGCGCGTCGGGGACGTACTCCTGGACGAGGTAGGACTTGTCGCCGGTCGCCCGGTAGTCGTGGACGAGGTCGAGGTAGTCGGTGACCGCGAGGAACGAGTCGACGTCGGGCAGTTTCGCGACGCCGATGCCCCGCGTCGTCGAGTTGGGTTTCACGACCGCTGGCGGGTCGACCCGTTCGAACGCCTCGGCGACGGCGTCCTCGTCGGCCGGGTTCGAGACGTAGGTCGTCTCGGGGACGGGAAGTCCTGCCCGGTCGAGTCGGGCGACGACGCCGGCCTTGTTCCGGGACGTCAACACGGCGTCGCGTCCGTTCACCCAGGGGACGTCGAGCATCGTGGCGGCGACGTCGCCCTCCATCACGCGTCCCGGATAGACGAAGCCGACGTCGTACTCGTCGGGCGAGAACGGTGCGTCGGCCGCGGACAGAGGAATCGTGCGCTCGCGGACCTGGACGTGGTGGACGGAGACCCCGCGCTCGGCGAGTGGCGCGTGCATGCGCTCGAACGTTTCGGCGCGGTTGACGACGGCGAGGTCGACCATGCGACGGGGTTCGAGCGCGGCGTAAAAAGCCTACGCGATGAGTTGTTCCTGGCCGCGTTCGACGACGATGCGGCAGGGTGGTGAGATCTTGTTGTAGGCGCGGCGGAAGGCTTCTTTGACCTCGTCGGCCTGGTCGACGTCGCAGTAGGCGGTGAACAGGCGTTCGCCGGCCTGGACGCGGG
>NZ_JBPKGD010000010.1:0-20680 GCF_051207415.1 Haloarchaeobius marinus
CCCGTGCCGGACTCGAACTCGGCCGGCGGCCTGGTGTAACCGCGACGGGGCACGTGTGAAACGACGGGTAGGGGTATGGGCGTCCGCAGGTGGATGGCGGGTCACAGGATGGGAGTGGTCGAAGCGGAAGCGAACCCGTTCGGTCAGGCTGTTGCAGTCGAGGTTGCAGTCGTCCTGGTCGACGAGATGTCACCGTGCCAGTGATGCAATCGGTGGGTGTAGTGGTTCGACGCACCGCCACCTCGGACACGGATTGCGTCGCGCGATCACTGCAGGCCCTCGAGCCTCCCACCACGCTGGTGGTCCAGGCGACCGTCATCGGGATACAACGATAGCCAGCTGGCTCTGCTGAAATCCTCCATCGATGATAGGTTACTGAGGGCGTGCTGAATAGAGCGCGCGAATGTGGCACAGACCGAGAGGCGATCTGCGAGGGATAGTGGTTGGACTTATACATGCAGGCGGTGTAGTATCTTTGTATGCCTGAAGAAGTCCTGTTCAAATCCGAGAGCGGCCAGACCCGAGAAGAAATCGCGTCGTATCTTCGTAGTGTCGCTGATAAACTCGAACAAGGAGAAGCAGTCACTCTGAAATCCGGTTCCCAGTCCGTGACGATGGAGCCGCCCGCCCGCCCGACGTTTGAGGTCAAAGCCGAACGCGAGGGGCCGACAGACGGACCTGGCGAATTGAGTATCGAGTTCGAACTCGAATGGGCCGAGAACGGCAATGGGGAGGACAGTGGGAGCGGCCAGTTGGAAATCGAGTGAGAAATTCACAGCTCTATTGAGCAGTTGATTCACCTGCTTCGGCGTGAAACAAACAGTGCCGGCGTGCTGGATTCATCCTCTATATCTTGCGCACCAGTTCTGTCAGTTGTTGAGAGGTTCAACGGATTCAGTGGTCTGTCTTGGACGGTGTCCCGCAGTTAGCATACGGTGAGTCGGTCGATGGGGTCGAACGCGCTGGCGTAGAGGTCGAGGATGCGGTCGGCGATCTCGAGGGAGCGCTCCGAGCTCGAGTCGGCACCGCAGCGGGATGCGCACCGGATGTGCTCGTAGCCAGTGACCGAGGGTTCGATTTGGACGCGGCTGCCGCAGCGGGGGCACTGGAGGTCGACGAACGATAGCAGCCACGTGCTCCAGTAGCCCGTTCGGGCGAGGCGTTCGGCGAGTGCGTACCACGCCCAGACGTCCAGGGGGTCTTCGCGTTTCAGCTGGTAGAGCGCGGTCCCTGCGGCGCGGACGACGTCGTCCGGTGGATTGCGGCCGGCGTGGGCGCGTCGGTAGCAGCGTTCGAAGTACTGCTGGAGCGCTACTCGCGAGCTCTTTCGTTCGCCGTTGGTGAGTTCGCCGGTGCCGTCGATGGACGCGCGTGTCGGTGCGTTCAGCGGGGTCGGGTAGTGCTGGTCGTCCGAGAGCGGTGCGCCGGTGGACGGGCTGAACGCGTGCGGGGCTTTCATCGTGGTGGTAGAAGAGACGGCTGGCTGTGCGGTCCCCGTCATCCCGGTGGGTCGGGCGACCGAGTGCAAGCTTGTCGTCGAGAGCAGCCACGGGAGTTGTAACAAAAAGGCTATCCGTACCCCCCGTGCGCGACGGCGGAGAATACCACGACATCGGCCGCTACTCAACAACCTGATACTCGACCATCCGCTGGTCGTGCGGGTGCGGCCTCGTCTCGACCACGCCGACGTCCCGTAGCCGCTCGAGCGCGCGCCGAATCGTGCGATCCGCGAGCTGTGTGCGACCCCGGAGATCGCTCACCGAGCACGGGCCAGCCTGGGCGAGGACGAGGTAGACGAGCTTCGGTGCTGGCGAGAGATCGGCCACGGTCGGGTTCGTGATGCGGGTCATAGGGAAATCACTTGAATCGAGGGTGTCATGGGGTAGTCGTCAGAGTGGGGTGTGTCATGGCTATACCCGAGGCTATTCGACCGGCTCGCGACGGGGGCAAGCAGCGGCCGCTCAGGGTGGCCCGCCACCTGGATCACCGGCACTTTGCCAGTCCCACGTCGTGGTCGAGGTGGTGTCACCCCCGTTTGTGGGTGCCGAACCGGGGGTCTCGTCAACCGTGGGGGTCGAAATCGCCAACGCCCACGTATAGGAGTCCAATACGTGGTCGTTGGTGGTCGGCTGGACGTCGACGAGGCCCTGCTGTGGGACGCCGTTGTCCGAGTACAGCGTCGCTCCGTGGGGTCCAGCGTCGTCGAACGCACTGACGGTGCCCTCCTCAGCGAGCCGTCGAAGCGTCGTGCGGACGTGTTCTTTCGAGCACTCGACTTCGTCGGCGAGTTCGCGAGCGGTGGCGGTACCGGGCTGGTCGCGAAGCGCCTGGACGATGTCGCGTTGCAGTTGGGAGAACACCCACTGGATGCCGGGGACGTGTATGTCGGCGAACCCTGGGGGCATGGCGTCGGTGCGGACGAACACGGTGGCGGTACTCTCGGGGTCGTCGGGGTTGCGGGCGTAGCGGCCAGCGGCTTGGGCGGTGTGGTTCTCGCGAACACTGGCGAGAATCTCCGTGGCGGTGTCGGCGTCGTCCCCGACGAACCCGCGGCCGTGGACGCGCTCAAGTTCGCCGTCGACCTCCCGTGTTTCCGGTTTGGCGTCGAGGTCGAGTTCGGCGAGCAGGTCGAGGACGTAGTCGTCGCCGGGGTCGATGCAGCCCTCGACGAGTCCGATGTCTTCGTGGGCGAAGTCGTTCCTCGACTTTTCGTTCCCGTACGAGATGAGTTCGGGACGCTGGCAGCCGGCGTCACTCATAATCTGGCCGAGATGGTCTTTGACAGCCTTTGTCGTCAGACCGGTTCGGAATCGGTTGCCGCCGTACTCGTCGACGAGGTGTTCGCAGAGGGTGCGGGCCTGGTCTTCGTTGAAGTACTCGCCGCTGGCGAGCGGGCGGGTTGCGTCGCCGACCTGAACGACGCGGAGCCCGCGTTCGTACCGCCGCCAGAGCTGGCGCTGCTCGGGGTCGAGCACCTGCCGAGTCTGAATGTACGGGACGGTGTTCACACTCCAGACGGGCTGGCTGGGGTGGGCGTCCAGCCCGACTAGGCTACGGGCTTGACTGAAGTCGGGGCTCGTGCGGACGGTGACGGGTGTGTTGGTGTCGTCGAGGACGACGGTGACCCATTCGCGGTTCCAGCCGTCGTCGTCGCGAACGCCGGCGTCGAGCCGTGGGGGCTCGTAGGGGGTCTTCCCGACGCGTCTGTTGTTGCCGCGGTCTTCGGCGTGGAAGATCGCCCGTGCGAGCGCGGGAGCGAGGGTGTGAGCGTCGGGGTTGTTGAAGTACCAGTCACGGTCGGGCTCGTGGTTGAGGGTGTCTTGGAGTCGCTCGCGTTCGTGTGCGGCGTCGGTCTGCCAGCCGTCGTGGCGGGACAGACTGATGAAGGCTTCCCAGGTCGACACGGGTGCGTTGGCGTCCTGGAGGTAGGCGGCGACGGCGCGCTCGATGCGCTCTTTCGAGAGGTCGGCGGTGAAGCTGGGTTCTTCGTCGATGATGACGTTCGAGCGCATGCGGAGCCCGGGGACGTGTGCGAAGTTGTGCGTCGCGATGACCGTGCCGAGCTCCGAGCTGGTCTCGGAGTCGCGCAGCGTCCGGAAGGTATCCCACTGCTCGATGGCCGGACAGACCGCGCTCTCACCTTCGACGAAGTCACCTTCGTCTTCGTCGTACGTGGTCGACGAGCCCTGACAGCAGGGCAGGGTGGTGTCCTGGTCGTTGTGGTCTTCGAGGTGGCGATGCACCGCGCTGAACGCGAGGCCTTTGCCCTCGCACATCTCGCTGATCCACTCGGATGCCGGCGTGCCGTTCATCGTGACGGGCTGGCGGTCGCTCTCCCTGCACTCCTCGGGGTCGTGGTCGCCGCGGGCGACCGGGCAGGCCTCGTCACGCGAGCGCAGCACGAACGGATCGAGGCCAGCATTGTGTGCGGCCTCGATAGCTTCGTCGCGGGCGTCCCGGGTTTTCGAGAGGTGGACGACGGGCTGGCCGCCGGTGACGGCGTCGTACTGGGGGTCGTCCCAGGCCGTCGTCGCGATGGTGTAGCTCTTGCCCAGGCTCGTGGGTGCGTCGACGACGCGGTCGTCGCCTTCGGCCATGACCTGCGTGATCGTCTCGAAGAGCTGGTCACGAGCCTCACGAGTAGTCGGCCACTCCAGCCCACGCTTCTTCGCGTAGCGTCGGCGTTCGCTGGGGTCGAGTGCGTCGAGTTGTGCCAGCGGGAGTGTGCTGACCGGGCTCGAGTTGACGTCCTGGACGGAGTCGATGGCGTCCTCGAGGAGGCCGGGGCCATCGTCGTCGTTGTCCGCGTCGTGGGTGGCGTCGTTGTCTTCGAGGTCGGGGATGGGGAAGCCGAGGTCGCGGAGGTGGTCGATGCCGCGCCACCACGTGTGGCCGGTGACGCCGCCGGCGGCTTGGTCGGGGCGGATGTCGCCGAGGTCGATGGCGGCCATGACGACGGGGCCGCCGTAGCCGCCGTGGTCGCCGGTGTCGAGCCAGCGGTCGCGGTTGACGATGTTCGCCGTCCCGTTCGCTCCGGGCCCCCAGGTGGGGGCGAACGCGCGTTCGCCGTCGCTCGTCGACGCGCTGTCGTTCCAGCGGTGGACGATGGTGCGGTCGGCGACGTGGCGGGCGTCGATGCGGTCGAGCGCCGCGAAGATGTCCCGAATGTCCGTGGTGGTCTCACCGGCCTCGGTCGCCTGGGGTTCGTACTCGTCGAGGTCGTAGTCGTCGCGAGCCGTCGGGATGTCTTCGCGTGCGCGATTACGATTACGAGTGGCGACTTCGTCGTTGGCCTCCAGGAGGGGGTCAATGACGTCGTCGTTCCACTCGTGGACGTCCTCGGGTGTGCCGGGGACGTGGTCGCCGGTCATGACGCAGACGCGCTTGCCGGGGTAGATCTCGATGCTGGGCAGGTCGTCGTTCCCGCCCCACGGGTCCTCGTCGAGTTGCCAGCTGGCCTGTTTCACGCCGTCGGGGAGGTCGCCTTTGTAGATGGCGTGGACGCCAGTACCGGACTGGGAGATGTCGGCGTACGTCGAGCCGAGATGTTCGAGGAGGGCGATGAACGCAGGGTGAACTTCGCCGGTGTCGGGGCAACGGACGTCGTCGCCGTCGACGTACGCGTACGGGTCGTCGTCGCGTTGGATGAACGCACGGCCGTCGAGGCGGTGGTCGTCCTCCGCGATCGCGATGGTGTCGCCGTCGACGTAGTTGTCGGTGATGCCCCACTTCCAGCGAGCGTCCTCGTCTCCATCGGCGTCCGGATGGTCGCGGTCGCTCCAGGGAGCGAACGGCTTCTTGTCGACGTGACCCATCCACTGTCGGCGCTCGAGAAGTTCAGAGGGCCACAGACTTTGGGGGGATGAGAACCTTGCGTTGGCCAGACTATGCCACTGGTTCTGTGTGGGTCTCGGTTGCTGTGGCCCGTGACCGCAGTGGCAATTTCTACCACCCTTATTTATATTTTTAGATTTTGACCGTTCACCAGTACAAATTTCTGTGATGGCGGCTGGATTTGCATCGAGTGCGCCAGCAATCTGGGCCAGGCTGGCGTCGGGGTGGTCCTCGAGGTAGCGTTCGACCTGCTCGTCGAGCGGGAGCTCGCCACTCACACCGACCACCCCCAGTCCTCGAACGTCGTCTGGCCGTCCGCATCCGAGTCGAGGTCGGGAACAGGAACGTTCTCGGTGGTTTCCTCCCCTTCGGGTTCGGCGGGCGTGCAGTAGACGGTGTCGTCGTCGTCGAGCTCGGGGCGCTCGGTGATGGACTGCCAGGTGTAGTCCAGCGCTGGACCGTCGTACGAACGCCCGGTCACGCCGGGACACCCCCGTTCTGGGGACCGTCACAGTCAGCGCTCGCTATTGGGGTTTGTGGTGTGTCAGGAGTGTGGTCCTGGGTTGTGACCCCGGGATGTTCGGGGGCAAAAACCGGGAGGAAAATGAAGCGTCGAGAGGCCTCGATAGGCCCCCTACGGCACAGATATTCGTTAACTCGAACCGAACATCTGGCGCATCATCGGGTGCATCTCCATGAGTTGCTCCTCGGCGATCTCCTCGTACAGCTTGTACGTGATGGAGACCGTCAGCAGCAGCCCGGTCCCGGTGACGCCCCCGACGGTGCCGAGCATGTTCGCCATGACGGCGAGCAGGCCGACGAGTGCGCCGCCGATGACGGTGACCTGCGGGATGTACCGCTCCATCACCTTCTCGATGACGCCGACGTTCTGTCGGAAGCCGGGGATCTGCATCCCGGAGTTCTGGATCTGCCGTGCGGTCGACGCCGGACCCATGTCGGTCGTCTCGACCCAGAAGATGGCAAAGAGCGCGCCGCCCGCGATCATGAACGTCAGGTCGACCCCGACGCGTGCGAGGACGTGGATGATGCCGTCCTGGGCGGCGACCGTGCTCGCCGTCCCGGTGCTCCACCACATCCAGTCGCCGGGCGTCTGGATGGGCGCGAGGTAGTAGAACAGGCCGCCGATGGCCTGTCCGTTGTTGTTGTACTGGACGAGCCAGCCCGGGGCGGCCCCGATGCTGCTGAGGCCGCGACCGAGGAACTGGATGTTCGCCTGTAGCGCGCGAACGAGGATCATCGGCAGGACGCTCGCGTAGATGAGCTTCACGGGGAAGCGACCGCGTGCGCCCTTGACGCGGGCGTGACTCAGCGGAATCTCGACCCGGACGCTCTCCGCGTAGACGACGATGGAGAAGATGATGAGCGTCGTCGCGAGCGCGATGAGCTGTCCCTGCGTGCCGAGGAGGCTCGCCAGTCCGGACTGGGTGAACACGTTGATGGCAGCGTTGCCGACGAGGATGTCGAACCAGCTGCGGAACATGTCGATGAACCCGGTGACGAGTCGCTGGCTCACGCCGGCGATGATGAACAGGCCGATACCCGAGCCGACGCCCCACTTGCTCACGATCTCGTCCATGAACAGGATGAGGACGCCGCCCATGAATACCTGGGCGAAGATGAGCCACTGGGCCGCACTCGACGCGTTGGCGGGGCCGACGAATCCGGCGAGCGTCTCCTGAGCGCCGGGGTCGATGGGAAGGATGCCCGACGAGAGGAAGACCATCGGGACGGCCGTCAGCACGACCATCACGAGCACGAGCAGCTTCTGGAGGCCCTGGTAGAGTACCTGGTCACGCGGGTCGTTGGTGTCCAGTCCGAGCAGGTTCGCACCGCCGAGCAGTTGCAGGACGATGCTCGCAGTGACGATCGGGCCGATACCGAGATGCAGTATCGAACGGTTCGCCCCGGCCAGAATCGAACGGAACTGACCGAAGGCGTCGCCACCTCCACCTGCCCCGACCTCGACGGTCCCGTAGACGGTGACCGTCGTGAGGAAGAAGTACAGTACCAGAATCCCGCCGGTCCATCCCAGCTTGCGCTTGAACGGGACGTGACCTTCGGGTCGCTGGACTGCGGGCATCCGCGTGAGCACCGGTTCGGCTGCCTCCTTCCATCCCATGCTTATTCCTCGTCAGTATCCGGGTCTTGAGTGTTTTCCGGTTCCGCTTCCTCGGCGCGCTCGGTCAGGACCGCTTCGCCGCCGGCCTCCTCGATGAGACCGCGGGCGCTCGCGCTGAACGCGTCGGCGTGAACTTCGAGTTCGTTGCGGACCTGGCCGGTGCCGAGGACCTTCACGACGTCCGCCTCGTAGCCGTCGTCGACGACGTCGCGGGCGTCGATGACGTAGCGGTCGCCGTCCTCCTCCGCGAGGTCGTCGGCGACGTAGAGGACAGCGTCCTCGTCGAGCGTCTGGACGTTGACCTCGACGACGTCGTCCTGAACGTCCTGCGGGCGCTTGAACCCGTGTTTGCCGAGCGGTTCGTAGTTGTGGAACTCGTGCTTGTCGCGACCAGCACGGCCGCGGCCACCGCGGTTGCCGGCCCCACGACGGTTCTTGTGGGTCCCGCCACCGTGCGTGCGCGAGCCGCGCTGGCGTCGTTTCTTGCTCGTCATTGTTATCGCATCTGCTTGAGGAGTCCGTCGATCTCCTCGGTCGTGTGCTTGCCGAGCTCGCCACCCTCCTTGGTCGGGTGCTTGATGCCGTCGTGACCCTTCCGCGGGGGGTGCAGGCGCAGGACCGGGGAGATGCCCTGCTCCTGCAGGGTCGTCTCCTCGGACAGCAGCGCCTCGGCGAGGCTCTCGATACCGTCGTAGTCCGTGTTGTCCGCGACCCACTCGTCGTCGAGCGCGTCGCCGGTCTCCTCGACCTCGCCGCGCTTGCGGAGCACCGTCGCCAGGACGTCCTGGCTGGGCTCGCCCATCGCGACGTAGTCGTTGACCTTCGTCAACATGCCACGGTAGCTGTCGGTCTCCGGGACGAGCGTGGCGTGGTTCACGCGGTGGATGTTGAGCATCTTCAGCGTGTCGCCGATGTCGCCGGACATGTCGACCTCACCGCGAAGCTGGACGACTGCCTGCATCACTCTGCCACCCCCTCTGCGCTATGGGTTCGCGTCCGACGCGACTGCGAGGCGTTCTCGAGCGCGTTGAACGTCGCCTTGGCGAAGTTGACGGTGGTCCGGGTGTTGCCGTAGCTCTTCGTCCAGGCGTCCTCGATGCCGGCGAGTTCGAGGACGTGGCGGACGGTGTCGGAGGCCGCGAGTCCCAGCCCGAGCGGGGCGGGGATGAGTTCGACCTCGACGGAGCCGGCCTTGCCGGACGTCCGGTGGGTCAGCGAGTGCGGCTTCGTGCTCCGGTCCTCCCAGGACCCCGAGCCCCGGGGGACTTCGATGATGTTCAGCTTCGCGATGCCGATGGCCTTCTGGATGGCCGCCCCGACCTGGTCGTCACGGCCCTCGGCGTACCCGACGTACCCGTCGCGGTTGCCGATGGCGACGACGCAGCGGAACTTCACGCGTCGGCCGGAGTCGGTCATGCGCTGGACCATGTTGATGTCCAGCACCTCGTCCTCGAGTCCCGGCAGCAGCTGGTCAGTGACTTCCGGTTCCTTCAGCGGGAGACCGGAGTTGAGGGCTTCCTCCATCGTCTCTATCTCGCCCTCCTGTACCTTCTTGCCGAGCCGTGTGACGGGTTCCCACCCGTCGTTGTAGTTGCTCATGTGTGTTACTCCATCAGGGTCTCGCGCACTTCGTCGAAGTGCTCGGGAAGGTCCGTTGCGTCGAAGTCACCGCTGTACAGCGGTTCGTCGAGTTGCTCTGCGTACTCGGCGATGTGCTCGCCGCGGTTCCGTGGCCAGTCGGCCAGCACGTCCTCGTTGTGCGGGATGTCGAGGCCGGCGTCGATAGCGCCCTCCTGGACGGCGAACACCTTCGAACCGGGCGTCGCCGTGTTGAGGCCGATGTCGAGCACCGCTTCCTCGAGTCCTGCGTCGAGCGCGCGCTTGCCGGCGAGGAGTCCGGTCAGGTAGGCCGCGGGCAGGTTGCCCGTCGGCGCTTCCCAGCCGAAGTCCTGCAGGTCTTCCGACGTCGCACTCGCGAGCGTCTGGTCGCCTTGCGGGCCGGGGGATATCAGCTGCGCCGTGACGTGCCTGTTGCTCTTGCGGGCAACGAGCCGTGGCTTGCCGGATTTCAGCAGGCGCAACCTCTGGTGGTAATCCGTCCGGACCTCGCGGCGACGACGCATCGGAACCTTGTATCGTGGTCCTGTCGCCATTATTGGTCACCGTAGTTGTTGTCGATGTAGTTCAGCAGGTACTGGACGCTCCGGAACTCGCCGCCACGAGCCTTGTTGTAGAGCTCGCGGTACTGAGTGCGATCGATCTCGCCCTCGGCACGGAGTTCGTGGAGCTTCTTTCGCTGCGCGCGAATCCGCTGTTGCCACTCCTTCTTCGGGTCGGAGCGCGCGCCCTTCTTGCCCTTGCGCTTGCCCGGGCCCTTCTGGTGGCCGTAGGCGCGCTTGGCCTTCCGTTCGCGGGAGCGACCCTTGGAGTTGCCTCGCTTCTCTGCTGCTCGGATGGTACCCTCGTCGACCAGTTCGCGGATGTCCTCCCGGGTGATCGCTTCCGAGATGTCGGACTGGGCGTCGGGGTCGAACCAGACGCGGTTCTGTCCGACGTCGAGGACGTCCGCGGCCAGTCGCTTCTGGGCGGACAGATCAGTCATCTGTTTCCACCTCGACTTCGACGTAGGTCGGGTTCAGCACCCGAATCTCGTTCTCTTCTGCACGTTCCTCGATGCGCTCGCGCTTGCGAGCGCCGACCTTCGAGGCGATGCGGACGGCCTGCGTGTCGCCGTCGACGCCCTCGAGGTCGTCCACGTTGTGGACGCGGACCTCCTCGAAGCCGGACGGGTGCTTGCCGCGCACCGCCTTCGGCGTCCGGAAGCCGGCCTCGACTTTCGGGCCCTTGCCCTTGATGCCGCGGCGCTGCTTGGACAGGCCACCGGTCGGTCGACGCCACGATTCGGGCGTCCGCTTCTTCTTGTGGTAGTCCTGTCGGTTGAACTGCGGCTTGCCGACGCGACGGCGCTGGGCGAGCAGACGCTCGTGCTCCTCGGAGAGCTCGGGCGTCTTGTCCGCCAGCCCGCGCGGGCGCAGTTCGGTCTCGACTTCCTCGGCGGCCTCCGCTTCGGCCTCCGCCTCCTCGCTCTCGATCTCGGCCTCGGTCTCCTCGGTGACCTCGAGGTCACCGACGTCGGCCTTGATACGGGCGGCGAGCGCGTTCCCGATGCCCTCGACCTCCGCGAGGTCGGACTGCGACGCTGCCTTCACGTCGTCGACGGTCTCGTAGCCGGCGGCGCGAAGCGCCTCGGCCTTCGACTCGCCGACGCCACTGATGTCGTCGAGTTCCTGTGGTTCGTCTGCCATACGTTAGGCACCTCCCTTCGCGGGTTTCTTGGTGATGTAGACGCCGTCCTGGAAGACTCGCGTGTCCTTCCCGCTGACACGGGTCAACTGCTCGATGTCGGCGGCGGTCTGTCCGACGGCCTCCTTGTCCGGGCCGGTGAGGACCAGTTCCTCGCCGTCGACCCGCACGTCGGTGTCGCCGTGGATAGTCGTTCGTCGCGGTGCTTTCTCGCCGAGGAAGTTCTCGATGACGACGTCCGTGCCGTCGACTTCGACCTTCATCGGGAAGTGAGAGTAGAAGACCTCCATCTCGTACTCCCAGCCCTCCGTCACGCCGTGAATCATGTTCTCGACGTGACTCTCGAAGGTGCCGACGGTCGCGTTCGTCTTCGCGTCCGACGCGTCGGACTCGACGACGACCGCGTCGTCCTCGACGCTCACGCTGATGTCGGGGTACCAGAGTCGGCGCGTGACCGACCCGTTGGGACCCTCGACGGTGAGGTCGAGATGGTCCATCTCGGCTGTTACCTCGTCCGGAATGTCCAGTTCTACTCGCATGGTTCTAGTACACGTATGCGATAACCTGGCCACCGATGCCCTGCTCGCGCGCCTCGTAGTGGCTCATGACGCCGTGACTCGTCGTCACGATGAGCGCACCGTAGTCGCGTGCCGGCAGGAACCGCTTCTCCCAGGTCTCGTACTCGTCGGTCGAGACCGAGTATCGCGGTTTGACGGGGCCACATTCGTTTATCGCACCTTTCAGTTCGACCTCGAACCGACCGGACTTGCCGTCGTCGACGAACTCGAAGCCGTCGATGTACCCGCGGTCGTAGAAGACCTCGAGGACGCTTCCGATCTCGTTCGAAGCGGGCTCTACCTCGTGCGTGAGATGCCCGACGCTCTCGGCGTTGTTCAACCCCGAGAGCGCGTTGCTGAATGGGTCGTTGCCTGTCATTGTTATCGGTACTTTTTGAAGCCCATGTCGCGGGCGATCTCTCGGAAGCACTGCCGACAGAGCCAGATGTCGTACTTGCCAACGAGGCCCTGCTTGCGGCCACAGCGCTGGCACTCCTCCATCTGACCGGTCCGCTTTGCGGCGTGCTCGCCGGTGTCTTGTTCTTCGCTTTCACTCATCCTGAGTCACCTCGACGTCGAAGTTCGCCTCGACGAACGTCGCCGCGTCCTCCGAGTTGAGACGGTGTTTCGACGGAATCTGCCGGGAGTGCTTGTCTCGCTTCGCCACCCGGTACCCCGGACGGACGAGGTTGACCGTGACGTCCAGTCCGAAGATACCGACGTTCGGGTCGTACTCCTGGGACGGGAACTCCGTGTGTTCCTCGACGCCGAAGCTGAAGTTCCCGGTCTCGTCGAACTGGCTCGCCGAGAGGTCGACGAGCGCGAGCGAGGTCTCCAGGAACTCGACGGCGTCGTCGCCGCGGAGCGTGACCTTCGCGCCGATGGGGTCGCCCTGCCGGATGCCGAAGTCCGGCATCGTCGACTTGGCGAGCGTGCGGACCGACTGCTGGCCCGTGATCTCTTCGAGGATGTTCTCGGCGTTCTGGAGTTCGCGGCCGCCCTCGCCGACGCCCATGTGGACGACGACCTTCTCGATGGACGGTTCGCGCATCTCGTGGAACTCTGCTTCCGACATCAGTCGTCACCTCCGACGAAGTTCTCGTCGATGACGACGACGTACTCCTCGATGGTCTCGAAGCCGCCGTCGTCCTGCGTGACGACGACGGTGTTCGAACCGGACCCGGGGGTCACGTCGATGGACTCGATCTCGCCGATCTCACCGGCGTGGCTGCCGGCGATGGCCGTGACGAGCGCGCCCTCCTCGTACGGGAAGTGGGCGACGATGTCGGTCCCCTCGTTGGAGACGACGAGCGAGTCCTTCGCGCTGTACTCCGAGGCGTCGTCGAGCTGGAGCGTCTGCCCGTCGTGCAGTGCGAGCTGCGTCGCACCGCCGCGGACCTGCTGCTTGCCCTCGATCTTGCCCAGTTTGGAGTCCGCCGCGTCCTCGTCGATGGGGGTCAGCGAGAGCCGACCACCCTCGTCGGGGAAGACGCGGTAGAACTCGCCGCGCTCGGTGAACGCGACGATGTCGAACATACCGACCGGGCGCTGTTCGTCGGAGACCGCCTTGCCGTTGATCAGGACGGTGCCCTGGTTGAGGGCGTAGCGGGCCTCCTTCTTCGAGTCGACGTAGCCCAGCACGTCCCGCAGGATGATGACCAGCGGGACGCCTGCCTCACCGTGCGGGCCGGCGTCGGCCTTCACGGTGAACTTCTCGGTCTTTCGCTCGACCGGCCAGGACTTCGGAACGGAGAGTCGCTTCTGGTGCTTGGTCATTCGTCATCACCTTCCAGACGCGCGACCCGCGCCTCGTCTTCGAGGTCGAGGTCGGTCAGACGGACGTTCGAGGGTTCGAGACGGCGGGGAACCTCCTCGCCGTCCGCGGTCTCGAGCGTGACGTCCTCGACGGCGATGGTCGCGGACTTGAGGTCGACGTCGATGACCTCGCCCTCCTCGCCCGCGAAATCGCCGCGCATGACCTCGACCGTGTCGCCCGCGTTGATGCGGGTGCGACGGCGGCCGTACTCCTCGCGGAGGTCCTCGGACAGCGTCGCGTTGACCTGCTTCGCCTTCTCGTGCAGGGGTGCGCGGTCTGCTCGGGTGCGCTGTTTGCGTGGTTGTCGTGTCATACTATCATCGTAGCCGTGGATGCGATGCTTCCGAATCGCTCTGCGACCTCGCGCGCGATGGGGCCCTTGATCTCCGAGCCCTGCGGTTCCTCGTTCTCGTTGATGAGGACGGCCGCGTTGTCTTCGAACTTCACGCGCGTCCCGTCGGGCCGGCGGATGGGCTTTCGCTGACGGATGATGACTGCCTCCTTGACCTGGCGACGCTCTTCGGGCGTCCCCTTGGTCACCGAGACGGTCACCTTGTCACCGAGCCCAGCCTTGGGGTGACGGTTCTTGGTGCCGTGGTAGCCGGAGACGGAGATGACCTTCACCTCGCGTGCGCCGGTGTTGTCGGAACACACCAGCAGGGACCCCTTCTCGAGGCCCTGGGTGACGTCGGCCTTCAGGGCCTCCATCAGGCGTCACCTCCGGCTGATTCGGTTATCTCGACGACCACGTGCGATTTCGTCTTCGACAGTGGTCGGCACTCTGCTATCTTGACCGTGTCGCCGACGGCGGGGTCGAGCACGCCCGGCACGTGTGCCGGGATGCGCGAGCGACGCTTCATGTACCGGTCGTATTTCGGTACGTGAACGTCGTACTCCCGCTCGACGACGATGGTCTTCTCCATGTCCGTCGAGACGACCTCACCCTCGAGGGTCTGCCCTCGAACGGAGAGTTCGCCGTAGAACGGACACTTCTCGTAGTCGTAGGTCTCCGGGTCGTCAGGTTCCGGAGGGGTTGTTACGTCAAGTCCTATCGCCATTTCGAATCACCTGTCGTTTCGGTGCGCAATGCAGGTCGTGAGAGCAGTCTGGCTCCATCCACCGTAACGTAGGCGGCGTCGTCGCCGGTAGGGTGGTCCGGTTCCGACGCCGTCCCCGACTCCTTCGCGGAATCGGCGGATTCATCTGTGAGCCTGAACTGGAACGTCGAGCCTCGTTTGGGCACCTGGCGCACCCGAGCGTCCCCGCCGTCCGAACCGTCGCCGTCGGCGGCCGGGTCGACGTAGAGCGTGTTCGTCGTCTCGACGACGACACGCCCCGCTATCCCGACGAGGTCGGGGTTGGGTGCGTCGACCACGACCACCCACAGGCCGTTGAGTTCGTGTCGCGGGAGCGTCTCGGGTGTCAGCGCCATCGTTGCTATTCCTCGTCCTCGAAGTCGCCTTCTTCCTGCTGGATCGTCTTGATCCGCGCGATGGTCTTGCGGATCTCGCCGATGCGGCCCGGGTTCTCCGGGGCACCACCGGCGGCCTGCACTGCCTTCGCGTTGAGCAGTTCCGTCTCGAGTTCGTCGAGTTCCTCCTCGCGCTCGCGCTCGGTGAGGTCTCGAATCTCGTTGGGTCGAAGTATCGCCATGGATCACTCCTCCTCCTCGTCGTCTTCGGCGTCTTCGGCGTCCATCTCCTCGACCATCGCGGCGGCCTCTTGCTCGACGGCCTCGTCGAGTTCCTCGAGTTCCTCCTCGATGTCCTCGTCGCCACCGGCGACCTCGACGTCTTCGTCCTCGACCTCCTCGGTCGTCTCCTCGACGACCTCTTCGACGACCTCTTCGACGACTTCCTCGTCGGCGGTCTCGGCCTCGGCCTCCGCTTCGGCCTCGGCAGCCTCCTCGCGGAGCTCCTCGAGTTCCTCCTCCTCGGGTTCTTCGAGGAGTTCCTCGACGGACTCGTTGGCCTCGACGGCCTCGGGGGCGAGTTCTTCGACGTCGGCGTCCTCGTAGATCTCGAAGTCGTCCGGCAGTTCGGCCTCCGGCGGGATGATCTTCACCGTCACGCCGATGGTACCGAGTTTCATCACGGCGACGCCCTGTCCCTCGTCGACGATGGTCTCGGCGGGTTCGCCGTTGTGCTTGATGTAGCCGTCGTTGAACTTCTCGACGCGCGAGCGAGCGCCGGTGACCTTGCCCGAGAGGACGATCTCGGCGCCGAGGGCGCCCGCGTCCATGATGCGTTCGAGCGTGGTGTGACCGGCCTTCCGGAAGTACCAGCCGCGCTCGAGGGCGTTGGCCAGGCGGTCCGCGACGATGCGGGCGTTGAGGTCCGGCTCGTCGACCTCCTGGACGTCTATCTGCGGGTCGTCCAGGTCGAATCGCTCTTCGAGCTGTGTGGTTACCTTCCGGATGTTCTCGCCGCCTTTCCCGATGACCATCCCGGGTTTCTCGGCCTTGAGCACGATCTGCGTGCCCATGGGCGTCTTGGCGACGTCCATGCCGCCGTAGCCGGCGCGGCCGAGTTCCTCGGCGAAGAACTCGTCTATCTGGGACTTCTGGAGTCCGTCTTCGATGAACTGGTGTTCGTCTGCCATTAGTCTTCGACCTCCTCTACGATGAGTTCGACGTCGACCTGCGGCGTGTTCCACGCGGACGCACGCCCCATCGCGCGGGGCTTGCGACCGGGGGACTCGCCGACCTTGTGGGCGGCGACGTGGACGATCTCCATCGTCTCACCGTCGAAGCCCTGGTGGTCCGCGTTGGCCTGGACGTTGTCCAGCAGTTCGATGAACGCCTTCGACGCCTTCTCTGGGTAGCGACCGGCGTCCCAGCCGTCGATGTCGCTGCGGTGGCCGACGCCGCTGTTGTGCTGTTTGAAGGGGACCGACCGCTCGCCGGCGACGACCGCTTCGAGGTACTCTCGTGCCTCGCCGACGGTCTCGCCCTTGATGGCGCGAGCGATGGCCTTGCTGTGCTTGTGGCTCATGTGACGCTCCCGGAGCATGCCCTTGGCCGTCGTGTCCGGGTCCGCGTCGACGCTGTAGTTGATTCCCATTCTGTTCACCTCACTTCAGTGGCACGAACTTCGAGGAGCGCGTCGCGCCGATACCCGCCTGGCCGTGTGTGACCGACGAGCGAGTCAGCTTGAACTCCCCGAGATAGTGACCGATCATCTCGGGTTCGACCTTCACGCGCTCGAACTCCTGGCCCGTGTAGATGGAGAACGTCAGGCCGACGAACTCCGGGAGCACGGGCATGTCGCGCAGGTGCGTCCGGATCGGGTCGTTTGCCGTCTCCTGTTCGGTCCTGTCGCTCGCCTTCTCGAGCAACTTCTCCTTCTCGACGGAGAGACCGCGTTCGATACTTCGCCGCTGTCGGGCGGGGAGCAGTGCCGCGACTTCGTCCAGGTCCATGTCCTGCAACTCGTCGAGCGTGTGGCCACGGTAGGTGAACTCACCTTCGCGGCCGGTTCGGTACTCAGAACTCATTTGTTACCACCTCGGCCGGTACGCCGGGAGGCGATGTCGCCCACCTTCCGACCCGGCGGGGCGTCCCGCGAGACGGACTTCGGACGACCGGGGTGCTGGCGGCCACCGCCACCGAACGGGTGGTCGACGGCGTTCATCGCCACGCCACGGACGTTCGGCCACTTGGTGCCGCGTGCTTTCATCTTGTGGTACTTCTTTCCAGCCTTGACGAACGGCTTCTCCGTGCGACCGCCACCCGCGACCACGCCGATGGTGGCACGGCACTGCGGGTCGAGTCGCTTCATCTCGCCGCTCGGGAGCTGGACGACCGCGGCCTCGCGGTCGTGGGTGATGAGGTCGGCGCTCGTCCCCGAGGCACGGGCGAACTTGCCGCCGTCGCCGGGCTGGCGCTCGATGTTACACACCGGAACGCCCTCCGGAATCTCGGCCAGCGGGAGCGTGTTCCCTGGCGCGATCTCGGCGGAGACGCCGACCTGCAGTTCGTCGCCGACGGCGATGCCCTCGGGTGCGAGCACGAGGCGCTGGTCGCCGTCCTCGAACTCGACGGCCACGACCGGTGCGGACCGGGCGGGGTCGTGTTCGATGTCGACGACCGTGCCGCTGACGACGTCCGAGTCTTCGGTCTGCTTGTGCTGGAGGTCAGCCTTGTATCGGTGGCTGGGGGCGCGGAACGTCGGCCCACCGCGGCCACGTCGCTGACCCTGGATTCTGCGTCCCATGTGTCAGAACACCCCGATTCGCGAGGCGAGTTCCTGCGCGTCGTCGTCCTCGGAGAGGCGGACGACCGCTTTCTTGTTGCCGTTCATCGTGTTCTGCGTGTTCACCTTCGCGACGCTGACGTCGAAGCGCTCCTCGACGGCGTCCCGGATCTCGGGCTTGGTCGCGTCCATGTGAACGACGAACTGGAGCTTGTTCTCGAAGTCCATGTCGTTCATCGCCTTCTCGGTGACCAGCGGGAACTTGATGACGGAGCTCATCGGTCTGCCACCTCCTCGACGGCGGATTCGGTGAAGACGGTCAGACGGCCGGGGTGTGCGCCGGGAGCGAGGTCCTCGACGTTCACGTTCGCGGCCGTCGCGACGTCTGCGCCCGCGAGGTTGCGTGCGGCCTTCGACGGGCCGGCCTCGCTGGACGTCACGAACAGCACCGACTTCGGCTGCTTGTACTTGCGGCCACGGGTCTTCCCGCGACCGGCACGGACCGAGCGCCCCTCGTCGGCGCGCTCGACGTCGGCGTACGCGCCGACTGCCTCGAGGAAGGAGACGACCTCCTTCGTCTTCAACAGCTCTTCGAAGTCGTCGCTGACGACGAGCGGCAGGTCGAGGTCGTCGTCGAACGCGTGCCCGCGCTCGGCGACGCGCTCTGCGTCGACGGTCGCCGCGAGGGCGCTCCGGAACGCCTGCTTGCGCTCCTTGTCGTTGACCTGCTCGCCCTGGTTCTTCTCGGCCTTCGGCGGGTGGGCCTTGCGACCCCCGACGGTCTGGGGGACGCGGGCGCCCTGCCCGTTCGACCGCGGCACGTGCGCCATGCCGCGGCCGGAGCCGAACGATTCCGCGGACGTACGCATACCGGCGTACTCGTCCGCTCCGTACTGCTGTTTCCGGTTTGCCTGGGCGGCGTGGACCGAGCGTCGGATGAGGTCCGGGCGGTAGCGCGTCTCGAAGACCTCCGGGAGGTCGAGCGTGTCGGCCTCGCCACCGTCCAGGTCGTAGATGGTTGCCTGCATAGTTTATCCCTGGTTCGATGCTGTGGAGACGAACCGTACCTCGGGGTCGAGGCGCGGCTGGTCGTTCGGTCGGATGGCCGGTCGGAACCGGAGGAGACGCTTGTCCGGACCCGGGAGCGAGCCCTTGACGAGCGTGAACGGGCCGCTGACTTCGCCGTAGTTGACGAAGCCACCGTCCACGTTCACGTCGCCGACGTCCTCTGCGTCACCGATGTCGACGAGACGCTTGTTCAGTTCCGTCCGCTGGTGGTAGCCCATCTGGCCCTGCTGGGGAACCGTCGAGCGAACGCGGCTCGGGTTCCACGGGCCGAGGTTACCGATGCGTCGGCGCCATCCCTGGCGGGCGTGTTTGCCCTTGCGTTTCTGGACGCCCCAGCGCTTGACGGGGCCCTGGGTGCCCTTGCCCTTCGTGACGCCGGAGACGTCGGTGTACTCGCCGGCGCGGAAGGTGTCTTTCATCTCGTGGACGCCGCCGTCCTCGATGAGTTCGAGGCCGAAGTCGACGCGCTCCTGGACGGAGCTCCCGCCGATGCGGGTCTCCATGACGTCGGGCTTCTTCTTCG
Source organism: Haloarchaeobius marinus (assembly GCF_051207415.1). Taxonomy (NCBI): domain Archaea; kingdom Methanobacteriati; phylum Methanobacteriota; class Halobacteria; order Halobacteriales; family Halorubellaceae; genus Haloarchaeobius; species Haloarchaeobius marinus. The sequence continues at coordinate 18,935 of NZ_JBPKGD010000010.1, forward strand.
GCACACCCGCCACGTCGGACGGGACGGTGTGCGTGATAGCCCGAACCTCGTCGACGTCGCCGGCTTCGACGGCGTCGCGGAGTTCGTCGGTGTTGTCTTCGGGGTCCTCGGGAAGGTCCAGGACGCGGTCGAGTTCGTCGTGGAACTCGTCGGTCCAGACTTCCGTCAGCGGACGCTTACCGTAGGGCGTGTCCTCGTACGCTCGCAGGGCGACCGCCCGCATGGGCGGTGTCTCCACGATGGTGACGGGGACGGTCTCCTCCATCCCTTCGCGGGGGGAGTTGGACTCGTCGTTGATCATCACCACGTGGGTCATGCCGGCCTTGTAACCGGCGAACCCCTGCAGCGTCGGCTGTCCGTCGTCGTCCGGCCAGCTGTTGAAGCGCGGAACCTCCGAGGAGGCGCGCTTGCGCGGGCCGAACCCGAGCGAACCTTTGCGTGGTCTGCTTGGTTGTGGCATCGTATCACTCTGTGAGTGTTAGGCAGCCGAGCGTGGCGAACATCGCTTCTTCCGTTCGAACCACCTCGCTGCCCTGGTTCGGAATCGAGTTGAGCCAAAGGTCGAACCCGCCGGCGATGGGTTCGGTGGCGTCCCCGTCCCCGTCGGCCGGTACATCGGCCTCGGGGAATCCGAGTATCGCAGGCAGCCCTCTCTCGGGCGCGCCGAAGGCGACGGTCAGCCCGTCGCCCTCGACCCGTCCGGCCAGGCCCGCGAGTCGCGTCACGGTGAGCGGTTCACCGTGGCGTGACGTCGCGATACGGAACCCGGCGTCCTCACGGCCGAGTGCTGTCTGCAGGTCCATGCGTTCGACCGACAGGCCCGGGATGGGCTCGTCGACCAGTCTCGCACGGACCGGACGTCGCGAAGAGACCCTGACGGTCACGCGCTCCCCCTCGGTGACCCCGTCCATTTCTGGCGGGACCACGAGTGAGATCGGGTGTTGCAAGCCGCAATTGACCCGGACGCGCCTGTCAGGTCCGACCTCGGTCACGATTCCCTGTCTTAACGACCCCGAACCGTCTGATCCGGAGCCGGTCTGTGAAGAGGCGCGGAGCGGCGGCAGGACGCCCGCGTACTCCAGTTCGCCTCGCTGCCCCCACGCCTCGGTTTTGAGGTAGGGGGGCGTTGCCGCGTAGGCGAGTACCGTGTGAACGAACCCGCCGCCCCATCTGCGTTCGCCGTCTTCGTCGGGGAAGACGACGAGTCGGTCCGCCCGGAACACCGTCGCCGCACGGGCGACGTAGCCGAGTTTGCGAGTAGCCTCGCGTTTGTCCTCGGCTTCCCGGACGAGGGACGACGGCACGAGCACGCTGACTGTCATGCCGTGACGCTTCGACGCCTCGTCACTAGACTGTGCCGATGTTATTCCACAGGCGGTTAAAAGGGTGCCGAAATGCGTTCCCGGTTGTGACGCCCCCACACGGCCGTCAGTGGGTGATTCACAGGGGCACAGTTGGTCACCATCTGGCCGGCACTCGTACCCACGGGTCGTGGGTGCAGGTGCGCGTGTGCGATGACTGTACTAGAGGGGAGACGAACCCGTTCCGTGTGGTGGTTTCGCCTGCCGCAGCCCCACCGATTCGGAAGCCTTTTACACGGCCCAGGCGATAGAATCGAATGCGGACAGGCGCTGGTAGTGTAGTGGTATCACGTGACCTTGCCATGGTCACAACCTGGGTTCAAATCCCAGCCAGCGCACTTCTGTCGACGCACCACCGTGAGCAGTCGCTGTGCGACTGCGAACA
>NZ_JBPKGD010000011.1:0-11142 GCF_051207415.1 Haloarchaeobius marinus
TACTACGCGCCCGGCCGGGAGTACCCACACCGCCAGCTCCACATCCGCGCCTGGAGCAACCCCAGCACAGACACGGTCGACGTCGACGCCCACGACGAACCCAGCCCACTCCAGCACCCCCGGGCACACCTCCAAGAAATCGACCCTGGGCAGACCGTGCTCGTCGGTCGTGGGGCGAGCGAGCTCGACCAGAACGTCACCGCCCAGTACGCCTCCCAGCCAGCGGTGGATGCGTTCGTCGACCTCGTCACCGCGAACACGACCCTCGGGGTGAACGCGGACGACCCCGACCCGGGCGGGGCGACGAGCGTCACGCTCGTCGACGAGGCAACGCCGAGCGGGCTCGAATCACTGTTCGGCACTGGTGGCGCCACCGACCCATTCCAGCAGACCGCGTCAGGCATCGAACTCGCCCAGACGTGCTGGACGACCGAAGGCGAGGCCTACGACCGGAGCACCGGGTCTGGGTTGCAGACGACTGACAGTGCCTTCTCCGACGGTGAGGCGGGCTATATCAGTTCGAGTGGGGAGACGCTGGAGTGGGACTTCACGACAGAGCACACCATCCCAGCCGACGATGTCGAGATCTGGGTTCGGTACGGGAACTTCTCGGGGGGCGAGTTCTGCAGTCACACGTTCACGCTTGCCATCGACGGTGGCGGTACTGACGAACTCGAGGACCTCACCAACACAGGCGGTGACATCAGTCTCGGCTGGCGTGACATGGCGAACAGCCCACTCGGTGGGACCGGGTACGATGGCGGTGACCTGCCACCCGGCACGCACACACTCACGGTGGAGGCGACCGGGTCGACAGGCGAGTTGTTCGTCGACGTCATCGCGCCACTTGATGGCCGCTACAACTACACCCTCGACGACGACAACGGCGGCTCGAGTGGGTATCTCGATGGACCGGAACACTACCCCGTGGTGTCGCGGACGACCGCGTCGGCGGGGACGGCGCTGGCGGTGGTCGGCGCGAGTGCAACGACGTCCTGGACGTCGACGGCAGGGGGCCAGCAGCTCGAACTCTCGAATGACTCCGGCGCAACCTATCCCGTCTCGGCGTCGAACACGCAGACTCTGTCGGGGTCGTTCCCGGACGCTAGTGAGAGTATCCAGCTCCGGGCGACCTGGAGCGGGCACGGGACGCGGTCGACAGCAACACCCCAGACGAGCTATCAGACCACGAGCCTGGAGGCCGTCGAGGTCACCATCGACGGCAAGGACATCCCGGTCATCGCCAGACAGCGATACTCGGGCCGCCTCCGGGACGTGCTCGCGGACATCGCGAGTGCGCACGACCTCATCTGGACCGTCGAACACGACAGTACTGGCGAGCAGGTCATCGAGCTCACCCGGCCCGGCCTCCGCCAGTCGAGTGTGTCACTCCCCACGAGCGCGTACACGGTCGAAAAACACTCGAGCCAGGTACTGAAGGCAACCATCGAAGGCGTCGGCCGGGAAGCCTCGACCTCGATCACGGCCAGTCATGGGACCGGCGTCGCGCTGGGGAACGCGCCGGTGATTGCGGGGAGTGAGCGCGTCATCGACCAGAGCACGAGCATGGAGTACGACCACGGCGCGGACTACACGCTGGACTGGGCGACCGGCGAGGTGACGGCACTCGCGACCGGCGCGATCGGGGACGGCGAGACCGTCGATGTCGAGTACCGGTACAAGATCACCGGCAGCTACGAGACGGATTCCTACAGTGGCGACCCGGGGACGGCGATCACGCGGCGGGTCCCTGAGCTCACGAGTGAGCGGGCGTGTGAGACGTTTGCGTATCGGGTCGTCGACGAACTCAAACGTCCGTTGTGGACGGCGAGCGTGGACGTCGTCGACGTCGACACGCGGGTGTCGCTGGTGGATGCGCTCACACTGGACGCCGTCCCCGCCGGCACGCCCCTCGAGGTGTGGAGTCTCGACAACACCCCGACCGGCGTGCGCCTCCAGCTGGGGAGTCGGGACGACATCAGTGAGACGGTTGCGGACCTCCAGTCGACGGTTGGGGCGCTCATGCAGCGGTCGTGAGCGGTGACCAGGTCCAAGTAAAGTAAAGTAGAGTGTGGTGGCAAGGGGGAGTGATGACTCCTGGATTCCCACCGAGGGGGTCCTCCGTCAGTGGATAGGGGGACCACCGGTAGGGCAGCCTCACCCTCGGTTCGGGGAGTCCACACAACCGCGTTCATGAGCACTCCTCCCCACCGCAATAGTTACACGCCTGCTTCTCGAGGACGAGTCCGGTTACTGCGAACACCCGCCGTCGTTACTTCCACATCGACTCCGGTCGGAACACCCGGCGAGACAGTATTGTCCAACCCAGCGCCACCCGGGCGAAGCAACAACCAGATAACCATTACACCGCAACCTGGCACTGTTCAGTACACGAAACCGTTTGAACGGTGGCAGTAGCTTTTACCCGCTTCATCGGTCTCCACAGATTGGTGGAATAATGGGCATACTCAATCACATGCTGCAGCGGAACCCACAAACACAACCATCGGTAGAGCTCTCTACCCAGATCGTCGAGGCGGTCGCGCAGGCGAAAGACGTCGACCCGCTCTCTCTCGACCCGATCATCGAGTCGGTCGACCCGGATGCACTCGACCGACTCTTCGACAACTCGAACCAGGGACTGCAACTCACGTTCGAATACGAAGGATACACGGTGACCGTCGACGGCGACCGACAGATCGACCTCGCTGAATAGAGCTGTTGTCCAGCCGGGGTTTTTCGACGAGCGGTTCTTGCGGCGGTGGAGAATAAGACGGCGCGAATTACTGTTGTTGAAGCTCCCACGTGACTCCGGTCGATTCGGTCGACCCCGTGGACGTCACTCCGGTGTGTCGACCGCGAGTTCCGACTGGCGCGCTGACTCCAGGTACGGTTGCAGCATCTCGGTGTTATCGGCGAGACCGACCTCCCTCGCGTCGTCTCGGTAGGTGATGACTCCGAGTGCTTCGAGCTTCGGAAGGTGAGCGTGGTACAGTTCCGTGCGGACCCGGTCGACAGTGGTCTGTTCGACGGCCTCTGGTGCGGTATCGCCGCTCCAGGCCGCGACCTGGGTGGCGAGGGCGTTGAGGCCAACCGGCGCGTCGTGCTGGTGGAGGTAGTAGAGTACGTACCGGCGGCGTGGGTCAGCCAACGTGGCGAAGGCATCTGTTTCCGTTGCGGAACTGTCCATGCCACGGCTAGGGAGTACCACCGGGTAAACACACCGCCAAACATAATAGGGGGAATTTTCGAAATGCGACTCGGATACGAACCGTGGTCGGGAATTGTGGTTCAGTATTGAACATCTGGAGCGATTTCTCCGAGATTGGTTGGTATAATCAAGCACTCGGCGCTTACTCCTGGTTCGTGGACGGTCCTTCGAGGGCACGGCTGAAAAGATCAGAGTAGACCCTGGGAAGCGCGTACGTCTCTCTACGGACTCGACTGACGCGACCCGAGACGAACGCTCCAGTCAGAAGGCGGTAGGAGGGTGCCGGTCACAGCGACACGCCACTGAAGCCCAGCGAAGGGGCGAGCAAGCCATCTTCAGCGGTCGTGGTGGTGGTGGTGGTGTGGACTGTGTGTGGATTCCCTACCGCGGCTGTACGTTCAGACAGCACACACCTTGTTACCGGGTAACTGCAAGGAGCAGCCCCTTTCTACGAGCACGCGCCACCCGGCTGCAGTCCGTGAATTCAACGCGGAGGGGAGCGCTCGCCGTGGTCGGGAAGCGAAGCGAGGGTCACGTGGACGCGTCAGCAACGGCTCTCGGCCGGCTGTGTTGGAGCGATGGGAACGGTAGGAAGAGGACAGGACGACCGAGCCGGGTAGTCTCGGCCGTTTTGTGCCACGCAGATTCAGGTTCGAGTCCTACTGAGTTGGTTGGTTTCGGAGCTTCCTACCGCACTTGCTAATCGAGAGCCACCAGTATTGTTACCAGCTCGTTTCAAACCCCTGACGGGCTCCCATGGCTGTATGGGAGCCTATACCGCGTGTGTGAGTGCGATACTGATGAGTACGGTACGGCCGTCCCGGTCGCCAGTCACCCGGTAGACTCGCTGGGGGGTACTTCGTCGATGCCTCTGGAGAACTGGCTCTCTGTGTTCGGCGTGGTGTCGTCCGCGTATTCTGGTTTCCGGGCGACGTAGTACGGCCGGCGTTCGAGGTACTGTAGTGGCGACTCCCGCTTGCCGACGTACTCGACGTATTCGAACCCACAGCATTCGAGCTGGCGGTGCTGGCGGCGCGGACTCGAAATGTACGTCGTCACGGCGTACTCCCGGCCGTCAATCTTGTACTGGTCGAAGAGCCGGCGGAGGTTGCCGTTCTCGATGTAGAGGTTCCGCAAGTGCTTCCAGTCGTCGACGAGTGCCGGGAGGTTGTACAGGCAGTTGTGGGTGCTGAACGCGAAGATGCCACCGGGTTCGAGCACCCGATTGATCTCCAGGAGTGCCTCCAGTCGTTGGTCCGCTGGGTAGATGTAGTCGACTCCACAGTACGAATACAGGACGTAGGGGAACGAGTTGTTGGGAAACGGCAGGTCGGTGGCGTCGGCGACCGCCACGTTCACACCTGGGAAGAGTTCCTGGGCGGCACGAATCATCTCGCGACTGCAGTCGACGCCGGTGACGTCGAAGCCTCGCTTGTCGAGTTCGACGGTGGTTCGACCGGCCCCACAGCCGACGTCGAGGACGCGAGCGCCGCGGGTCGTGAAGTACCGGTCGAGGATGTCGCGTTCCGGCTCGAACAGTCCGGTGGTCGCCGCGTTCTCCCGGTACGTCTCGATGGCGTCCGCGCTGGAGTACGCGACCGCGTTTTCGAGGTTCTCAAGGGCTGGAGGGCTGGCCATTCCCTCTGAAAAGACACTGAGATTCCTTAGTTAGCGTACCGTTTTGTAGCTTAGCTGTCAATATGTGGACCGAGGGGATGCGTCCGCCCAATGAGAGCGACTCACGGCTAGTCGGGTCGGCGTTCCTGGTCCCGGCTTCTGTGCTCGGAGGTAGGGGACGGTAGGGGTGGGATTTGAACCGCACGAGACCTCCAGACGGAGGTCCCCGTCGCTAGAGCCAGCCCAAGCTACGAAAGCGACGGTGCTCTTGCCACCGAGCAACCCTACCACGGACCCCGACCACGGCCGTAACGTGGCAGACAGAGCACATTGTTATCCAGCGACCGGCGACAGAACAGGCCCTGGTTTCTCCAGTAATCTGGCGCTTCAGCACGGAGACGTAGCGCCTAGCTGCTGTTGGTGTGCTCGCCCAGCAATCCTGCGTGGGTTCGGTGTTGTACGCCGGGGGTCAGAACCGTGGGAGGCCGACGGTTTTCTCGAAAAGGAAGAGGGATACAACGACGACCACTGGAAACAACGCGAGAATCGCGATTAACACGGCTGTCTGGGTTTTGCTCTCGGGTGTGAGTTGCGGGGTCACAACCGATAGTGACGGGATGTTGGACTGTAAAAGTACCCCGGACACTCGCGTCAGTCGTCGGTGTCGTTGTAGCAGTCGTCGCACACCCGTGGGGTGCCGTCGTGGTCGGGGCGAAGTACGAGCTGGCGGCCTGTCTGAAGGTTCGCGGTTCGACCGCACGCCTCACAGGTGACGACGCGCTCGGCATACCTGTCGAGGAGTTCGTGGAGGCCGCCGTGTCGGTCGGTTGGTTCGACTGGGCCAGGTCGCCGTACTCGCGTCTCGACGACGGTCGCTGTGAACAGTCGCCTGGCGAGCGCCTGGAGGGCTCCTCACCGTACGCCACAGCCCGTGTCAGGTTGCGACGCGTCGACCCAGCTCGACCACCCAAAACGACAACACCACCTCCGACCAATATTAATCGGCGCCATGTTCACAAATTTCGTCGACTGGCTGCTCGCTCGTCCCGACCTCACGGTAACGCTCGCGACTGCCATCGCCACCACCGTGGGCGTCGCCCACCGGTACCGCCGTACCGGCCGGTTCCCACTCGCAAGCCTGCCCTGGCGTGCACTTCGCCGACTCGGCTACATCGCCCACCGGCGCTTCTTCACGTCGCCGAAACCCCCGGCGGAGCACATGGGCACCGTCCACGGCACCCTCGCGGAGGTCCGAACCACCCTCGGCAAGCAGTCCTACGAACCCGGCTGGCTTCTCTCGTACCACTACAGGGGCGAGGACCTCAACACCCGACGCTACTACTACAGCCCCGGCCGCGAGTACCCCCACCGCCAGCTCCACGTCCGCGGCTGGACCACCGACGGCGAATCCATCGACATCGACGCTCACGACGAACCCAGCCCACTCCAGCACCCGAAAGCACACCTCCGAGAGATCGACATCGACGACGCCACCGACTGGGTCACCGACGCCTACAACACTACTGGCCTCGACCCACGCGGGTTTCGGTAGTTCGAACCGCCATAGACGACGGTTCGTGCCGTACCCAGATGCACGATGGCGTCTGAAGACCCGCTCTCTGACCGCCTCGGCGCCGGATGCCGGCGCGGTGGTGGGTCATGCTGCAGCGTCGGTCAGTACGGACTGTGAACGCATCACGTGCGCAGGGCGTCCACCGTGTCCTTCCAGACGCGCCAACCGCCCCACGCAAGTGACCCCGACGCCACGACGCTGGCACCGACGAGGACTGGGTAGGTGTACGGGTACACGCCACACGTACCGGCGTACTCCAGTGTCCCGTCCCGGGTGAGATGGACGGTCTGGCCGATATACTGACACGCCCAGTAGGGTGGGTGTAGAATCGAGAGGGCGTTACTCCACGCCGAGTAGGCGAAGACGCTCCCGGTGAGGAGGAGCATCGCGGTCGTGAGCGGTCTCGTTCGCACGTCGCCTGTATCCAGTGGCGTTGACATATGTCTTCTGGACGGGCGTTCTCGGACGATTGCGGTGGTCAGTTAGCACGACCACCGACAGCCCGTCCCGCGCTGAAATCCATCACCTGGGGGAAGGGGTGTATCGCACCTGCAGATTTATGTTTACAGACGAGAAAGTTCCCCCGGATGTCCCCGCAGAGACAAGCGGTCGTCCTCGTCGTCATCGGCGTGCTCCTGCTGACGAACCCCTTCTGGTTGTTTCCTCACGAGGGAGAAGTCCAGTACACGTACGACCGGTCCGAGATCCTCGTCGAGGACGGGACCCTCTCGTATTCCGGCGCATCCGAGACCGAGTTCGCGGAGGAGAACAGCCTCAACGCCGTCGGCTGCCAGCTTCGCCATGGTTTCACCGAACAGCCTCGCGCCTGTGCCTTCGACGCGTATCTGGTGGATCACGGACCGGTAGCGGACACACGATACTATCTACATGATATACAACCCGATTTCGTGCGTATCGGCGATGCGTACTACAGACGGACTCACACCCGGAACGAGACGGCAGAAGATGTACACGTGATGCACGACGTCGAACGGGTCACCCCCCGGACCGTCCTGGCCGAATCCGCTCTCCTGAACATCTCTGACTACTCGCGTCCGGTGCCCGACTTCGACGGATGGGGGGACCGTGGAGTAGAGTTCCGTGTCGCCATCACCGGCGACGCCGTGACCACGTTCGAAGACCTCGGCGAGGACAATCTCGGTAACGTATATCGACAGAACGATTCGTACTACACTGTAGTCGTAACCAGCGAGAGGTACGCCGATGGCGGCCCCGACTTCCTCCGGTACGACGGATATCGATATCTGCTGATGGGGGTGGGGCTCGTCCCTATCGCGATGGTTCTGTCACGTCGTGCGGAAGAACGAGACTGAAGGGGGACAGACCTCTCGACGCCAATCTCCTCCCCACGTTCGCCCGACGAAGGGAGTTTCGACTGCGCTACCGTGACCGGAACAGCGACGATAACGACGGAGACGACGACAGAACTGCTCGGCGACCACCTTCGAGGGCTGGTCGAGGCAATCCGCACCGGGGCGGTCGTGGTCGTAGAGGATTACGCGTCGGATGTCGTCCGGAGGAGTCTGGAGTCGGGTGGTGATACGGCGTCCCGTGGTCTGTCGCGGCCGTTCTACGTCGTCACCCGCCCCCGCCCGCGACGCCGCTGCCGATCGCCGCGCCGCAGTCGTTGCAAGCGACGACGTAGAATCGCTTGGAGGACCTGAACAGTCCCCCCATCTTCGCGTCGAGGTCGACGAACTCGACGTCCGTTTCGTCGGTTATCTCTCCGTCACATTCGGGGCAGTGTACCATGCCACTGGAAGTGGTCGGAGTTCTGGTAAATGCTTTCTGTCTGGTCGGCCAGTCCGTGACCCACGGTGCGTGCCACACGCAGTCCGACACGGTATGGACGTCACCCCCGGCCATCTGTCAGAACAAGATTCATACCGGCTCGGTCGAAACGCGAACACGATGGATACCGACGAACTCCTTCACTCTATCCGGCGGTGGCTCATCACCGCCACGTTCCTGCTCGCTATCCTCGTCCACTATCAGGCGTCGGGTTCGTACGCCGACGCAGGCCCTGACGGATGGAACGAGCTGGTCCAACTGGTCGCCTTCGGCGTCGCCCTCGTCGCGGCACTGTGGCTGTGGCACTCGTTCAGGGGCCCGTCCGATGCCGGCGACCGGCCGACCCAGACGCAGGCCACGGACGCGCAGTCGAACACGGGCGAATAGCTGTCACTCGGTCCGGGGGTCGAGGGCGTCCCGGAGCGCGTCGCCCACGATGGAACAGGCGACCACCGTCCCCGTCAGTGCGACGACCGGGAAGACGACCGGCCACCACACCTCGGGGAAGTACGCGAACGACCCGTGCAGCCCGCTGGCGATGGTCTCGCCCCACGAGACCACCATGATGTCGTTCAGGTTCATGTAGGAGATCGCGGCCTCGACGAGGATGATGACCGGAACCTTCCGGGTGAGGCCGGTGAGGACGGCGTTCGAGACGTTCGGGACGACGTGTCGACCGAGGATGGAGAGGTCGGACGCGCCGGCGCTCTTTGCGGCCCGCACGTAGCCCGCCTGTCGGCGCTGGACCGCCTCCGAGCGCACGAGGCGGGCCAGACCGCCCCACGACAGCAGGCCGAACACCAGCACGAACAGGAACAGCGACCGCCCCCAGTACGAGAGTACGATGTAGGCGACGAACGCCGGAACGGTCTGCTGGACGTCGACGTAGCCCATCAGCGCCGAGTCGACGCGGTCGCCGACGTACCCCGCGACGCTCCCGACGAGCGTCGCGACGGGGACGATTATCGTCGCCGTGATGAGCGACACCTTGACGGCGACGTGAGCGCCGGAGACGAGCAGGTCCCACATGTCGTACCCGAAGGGGTCCGTACCGAGCGGGTACTGCATCGTCCCGTAGCAGCTGGTCCGGGTCTCGGGCCCGACACATGGAGACGCGTGCTGGGGGGGCCCGCTGAAGAAGACCGGTGGCTGGTGAGAGTGACTTAGGTTGACCGACGGCGACCAGAGGAACGGTCCGAACAGGCCGACGAGGAAGACGACGAGGAGGTAGCAGAGGCTCACCAGTGCGACCGGCCGTGCCCGGAGTTCGAGCCAGATACGCCTCCGGAGCGTCTCGTCCACGGCCAGCGGCCAGACGACGTAACAGGCGAAGGTCAGGAGCGAGAGGACGAACAGCCAGTCGAGCCGGGTCAGGTCCCACGTCATCGGCGTCACGAGGAAGACCCCCAGGTCGACGGTCGGACCGACGGCGATGAACGTCGGCCGCGACCCGACGACGAAGACGTCGTACAGGTACGTGAGGGCGACGAGTCCTACGCCGATGGCGTACGCGAGGGTCCGCGTGCCCGGTCGGGTCCGACCGCCGGCGAGTGCGTCCCAGTCCACGTCCTCGAACGTCTGGCCGGTCTCCCTCATGTCGTCACCGACCCGTGAACCGGACTCGTTCGGTCGTTCGATGCTCGCACGTCCCGTATCCACGACCGACCCTCCTAAAACTCTACCAGTATGTCAAACGGTCACTTGAACAACCGTCTGCTATAACAGTACGTTCGTCTATTCCCAAACGATGACTCCACGAACGAGGCGACGGACGGGTGGCCGGTCGTGAGCCGTGCCGGCTTCCTCGCCCGCCGGTTCGTGGTCGCGGTCGCGTCTGCCTACGCGGTCATGACCGTCGCGTTCGCCGTCGTCGCGACGATGCCGGACCCCAACCTGGGCTGGTTGAGTCGGAGCAAGACCACGGACCAGGTCGGGGCCATCAACGCCGTCCGGGAGGCGAAGAACCTGAACGACCCGCTCCACGAACGCTACCTCTCGTGGCTCGTCGACGTGACGACGCTCGACTGGGGTCGGTCGGTCGGCCAGTTCGGAGGTGGTGGCCCCCCAGTGACCGACCTCCTCGCGGAGACGATTCCAGTCACGCTGGCGTACGTCGTGCCCGCCGTCGTCGCCTCCTTCGCCGTCGCGCTGGTCGTCGGGTCCTACGCGGCTCTCAACCCCCACTCGCGCCTGGCGAGTGCCGTGTCCTCGGTCGGGTACGTCGGTCTCGGCATCCCGAACTTCTTCCTCGCGGAAGTCGTCTTGCTCGCGGCGGTCGAGGAGTTCGGCTGGATTCCCCTCGGGTTCTCCAGGGGCGTGTCGCTGACCGACCCTGGAACGCTCGTCCCCTACCTGGTTCCGGCCGCCGTGTTGACGACGACGCTCGCCGCCGGCCAGTTGCGCTACGTCCGGGCGGAGGCCGCCCAGTACTTCGGGGAGGAGTTCGTCACGCTCGTTCGTGCGAAGGGTGCGAGCGACGTGCGCGTGCTCCGTCACGTCCTCCGAAACGCGGCGCTCCCGTTGCTATCGCTCTTCGTCGCGGACCTCGTCAGCACGCTGGTCGTCCAGGTGTACGTAATCGAGTTCGTCTTCAACATCCCCGGACTCGGGGCCCTCGGCCTGCAGGCCATCTCCGACCGCGACATGCCACTCATCCTCGGGACGACGATGGTCGTCGCCTACGTCGGCATCGCGGGCAACTTCTTTCAGGACGTGGTCTACACCTGGCTGGACCCCCGCACCGAGGCCGAGTAGGCCGGAAAGCACGGCGAAAGGACAGGTTCTTTACCGGCGTGGCTGTGAGTCTTCCATAATACCCATGTCCGACAAACCGGCGTCGATGTACCGGGAGATCTCCAAACCCGCGTACACGCGACGTGAGTACATCACCGGCATCCCCGGTTCGAAGATCGCACAGCACAAGATGGGC
>NZ_JBPKGD010000012.1:0-3309 GCF_051207415.1 Haloarchaeobius marinus
GGGGCGGGACCGACCGAAGCCACCGCTCCCCGATAACTGACTGCCGAAGTATGAATGGAGGCGGCGAATCAGCGCTCCCAGAGGCTCGCGCACTCCAGTACGTGCTGACACGCTGGCGAGCTTAACTTCCGTGTTCGGGATGGGTACGGGTGTTGCCTCGCCGCTGTGGCCGCCTTAACGCCGACCTGCGGACTCGAACCGCAGTCACTACTGCCAACCTGGCGTCGGTCTCGGTCTTCCACACCATGTGGACGCGCAATCCAGTAAACGCCTGGACCACTCCGACTCACCGTGTGTGGTCCCAGTATGCGGTATGACTAATGGCACGATCGATTAGTGCTCGCGGGCTCAACGCCTCGTTGCCTTGGCGCGTACACCCCGAGTCTATCTACCTCGTCTTCTACGAGAAATCGTAACGAGCACCTCTTTTCCATGTGGGTTTCGAGCTTAGATGCGTTCAGCTCTTACCCCGTGTGACGTGGCTGCCGGGCACGTGCCCTCTCGGACAACCCGTACACCAGTGGTCACCATTCGTAGTTCCTCTCGTACTATACGAACGTTCACGTCAGGTACTCTCACACCCCCAATAGATAGCAGCCGACCTGTCTCACGACGGTCTAAACCCAGCTCACGACCTCCTTTAATAGGCGAACAACCTCACCCTTGCCCGCTTCTGCACGGGCAGGATGGAGGGAACCGACATCGAGGTAGCAAGCCACGCGGTCGATATGTGCTCTTGCGCGTGACGACTCTGTTATCCCTAAGGTAGCTTTTCTGTCATCAATCTCCCGCATCAAGCAGGATGATTGGTTCGCTAGACCACGCTTTCGCGTCACCGTCCCTCGTTATGAAGGACAGTGTCAGCCCATCGTATGCTCTTGCGCTCTTCTCCGAGTCTCCGACTCGGATGAGATGGACTTAGGGCGCGCTCGATATCTTTTCAAGCGCGTACCGCCCCAGTCAAACTGCCCGGCTACCGGTGTCCTCCTCCCGGAGTGAGAGTCACAGTCACTAATGGGTAGTATTTCAGTGCTGTCTCGGTGGCCCGCTGGCGCGGGTACCTGTGTAATGACTCCTACCTATCCTGCACATTAGCGACCGTGTCTCAGCGACAGCCTGCAGTAAAGCTCTATAGGGTCTTCGCTTCCCCTTGGGGGTCTCCAGACTCCGCACTGGAACGTACAGTTCACCGGGCCCAACGTTGGGACAGTGGCGCTCTCGTTGATCCATTCATGCAAGCCGCTACTGAAGCGGCAAGGTACTACGCTACCTTAAGAGGGTCATAGTTACCCCCGCCGTTGACGGGTCCTTCGTCCTCTTGTACGAGGTGTTCAGATACCCGCACTGGGCAGGATTCAGTGACCGTACGAGTCCTTGCGGATTTGCGGTCACCTATGTTGTTACTAGACAGTCGGAGCGCCCGAGTCACTGCGACCTGCCCTTCTGCAGGGCAGGCATCCCTTATTGCGAACGTACGGGACTAACTTGCCGAATTCCCTAACGTCGGTTGTTCCCGACAGGCCTTGGCTTTCACTGCCACGAGCACCTGTGTCGGTTCTTGGTACGAATCTCAGACTCGCCTTTTCACGGGCCCTAGGTACGCTCGACTTTCGCTATCCTATCGTTCGTCCGCTTCCTGCCATTACGGCTTCCACGGAGGTGGATAGTTCGACTGGGCGAAAGCCCAGCTCGAGTGTTCCCAAGGCGTCAGCTTTCACTGTCTGAGAGCACTGGAATATTAACCAGTTTCCCTGTTGTCAGAGTCGAGTTGCGGTCTGACTTAGGATCGGCTAACCCTCGACTGATAAGCATTGTCGAGGAACCCTTGCTCGTTCGGCCGTCGGGGTTCTCACCCGACTAACGCTGCTACTATGGCCAGGATTGTCGTTACCGAATGGTCCACACGAACTCTCGTCCGTGCTTCCACCCAAACGGAACGCCAGTCTACGGAATCACCCCGATAAGGGGTGTCGCCAGGTCTCGGTGATGGATTTGAGCCCCGATCATTTTCGGCGCCTCGAACCTCGGCCGGTAAGCTGTTACGCTTTTCTTAGAGGGTAGCTGCTTCTAAGCTCACCTCCCGGCTGTTTAGGGCTCGAGACTACCTTCGGTTGCACTTAATCCATACTTGGGGACCTTAACCCAGCTCTGGGTTGTCTCCCTCATGGTGCACAGGCTTACCCCGCACACCGGACTCCCTGCGTCTGTGGCGCTCGTAAGTTTGGAGTTTGACAGGGAGGCCGACGTCTCTCGACGGCGGGTCTCCCAATCGGTCGCTCTACCTCACGAGCTACCTCAGCAGAGGTCATGCTTCGACATGTTTCGACTGGAACCAGCTGTTGCCAGGCTCGATGGGCCTTTCACCCCTATACGTAGGTCACGAGAGGGTATTGAAGGACACCAACTCTAACAGGCCTCCACGTGCCTTTCGGCACGCTTCACCTTGCCCACGCATAGATCGCCTGGTTTCGGGTCGTATCCGGTCGGCTCCCCGCCCTTGAAGACGGCGGCCCTTGCATCCGAAGATGCTGCGGCCATATCGGTTTCCCTGTGCCTGCCCCGATGCTCGGGTTAGACTCGCCGGTCAGATACACTCCCTGGCTCGTTTTTCAAAACGCACGACGGAACATCGGCTCCCCACAGTTCCTACTGCACTCTTGCGAGTGGGTCGTTTTCTGTGGGGCCTTGTATGCCCCGTCGCTCTATCGCCACCTGAGTTCAGGCCCTATTGCACCTCCCTTTGTGGGGTGCTTTTCAGCGTTCGCTCACGCTACTTGTTCGCTATCGGTCTCGAGGAGTACTGAGTCTTGGCAGTCGATGCCTGCCGTGTTGTCGAGGGATATCCAACCCTCGATACTCTGGAACTGACGCACGCCGTACTCGCACAGGATACGGGACTGTCACCCTGTATCGTCCTCCGTTCCAGGAGAGTTCTCGTGTGTTTTCGGGCGCTGAGAGTCAGTCCGAACACCACATTGCCCGTGAGGGCTTCGGTTTGGACTGGATCGCGTTCACTCGCCGTTACTAACGATGTCGCGGAGTTGCTTTCTGTTCCTGCCGGTACTGAGATGTTTCAATTCCCGGCGTTCCCCATTGCGCGAAGCAATTGCGGTGGGGATTCCCATTCGGAGATCCCGAGTTCGTAGCCTCCGTGCGGCTTCCTCGGGCTTTTCGCAGCTTGGCACGTCCGTCGTCGGCTCTCGAGCCGAGCCATTCACCAGGTGGCAGAGTAGCCACGCGTAGTGGGACGTTCACTGTGACCCGGAGAGGTCCAGTGGACGCCTGGATTGCGCGTACACACGGTGTCAT
>NZ_JBPKGD010000013.1:0-1221 GCF_051207415.1 Haloarchaeobius marinus
GGTGATTTCGTCGACGGGCCACTGGCTGAGGAGTTCGACGCCGTTTTCGCGGACGACGACCATCTCTTCGACGCGGACGCCCTGGGTGTCGGCGGGTTCCATCGTCTCGACGGCCATGGTCATGCCTTCCTCGATTTCGATGGGGTGGTCGGGGGAGAGGCCGCGCCAGATGAGCGGGACCTCGTACAGTTGGAGGCCGAGGCCGTGGGCCCAGTGGTTGGTGGTCAGCTGCCAGTGGTCGGTGGCGCCGTACCAGTCGGCGTGTTCGCCCGCCATGTCGGGGAAGCCCTGGCAGATGTCGTCGGTGGTGGCGCCGGGTTCGATGCGTTCGAGGACGTCGTAGAGGTTGTCGCGGGCGGTCTCGTAGGCGTCTTGCTGGGCCTGCGTGGGGTCACCCATGCTGAAGGTGCGGTAGTAACACGAGCGGTAGCCGAGGTAGCCGACGTTGTACATGTCGGCGTAGACGATGTCGCCGGGCCGTATCAGGCGGTCGGTGGTGTTGGCCTGGTGTTTCGGCCACGTGTTGGGCCCACTGGTGAGGTAGCCGCCGCCGACGAAGGCGCCGTGGCGCCAGAGTTCGCGGGTGACGTCGCCCCAGACTTCGGATTCGCGCTTGCCGGGGCGGGCGGTTTCGACGACCTGCTGGAAGCCGGCCTCGCAGATGGCCGCGACCTGACGGAGGCACTCGATCTCGTCTCTGGTCTTGATCTTGCGGGCGTCGTGCATGAGGTCGACGCACTCCTTGGTGCGGACCTCCACACCGTTGTTTTCGAAGGCGGCGACGAGGCCCTGGTTGCCGACGTCCAGGCCCATGGGTTCTTTCTCGACGCCGTACTCGGTCATCGCCTCGTAGACGAGGTCGGCCATCTTCTGTGTGAGCCAGTCGCGGGCGGAGTCGCGGCCCGACGCGCGGGGGACGTTGCCGAGGCCGGGGCAGGCGTAGCGGATGTCGTCGAGCCACGGACAGTTGAAGCGCTGGTTGGAGGCGTGGTCGGCGGTGTCCCAGTGGACGACGTCGCCGTCTTCGGTGAGGAGGGTGTAGTGGTCGGCGCCGGAGCCGCCGGTCATGGCGAGGCCGGTGACGTAGCGGATGTTCGGGTCGGAGACGAGCAGCATCGAGCCCAGCCCGGAGTCTTCGAGGCGCGAGAGCGCCTTCTCGTAGCGCTCTTCGCGCAGTCGCTTGACGTCGATGCGCTCCTCCCAGTCCACCGCCTGGGTACC
>NZ_JBPKGD010000014.1:0-673 GCF_051207415.1 Haloarchaeobius marinus
ACGTACACCGTCGCCACGCCCTCGTCGTACAGCCGTTCAACGAGGTCGCGCACCAGCGCGTTCTGTGCGTGGTCACGACGCTTCGTCCGCTGTCGGTACAGCCGTCGAATCCGATTCGAGGAGTATCGTCCCTCACGGAGTTTCGACTGTAGACGGGCGATCTCGTCGGTCGTTTCGCGGAACCGTCCGAACAACTCCCGCCCGTCGTAGAGGTACTGGTTCCCAGTAGTCGTGGAACAGGCGACGAGATTGTTCGCGCCAACGTCGAGGGCGGCTTCGTGAGAAGCCAGTGGTGAATCCAGTCGAGAATCAGGTACGGTGACTGGTTGAAAAGCCCTGAACGTGTCGCTAACCTCGTCGTATTCAAGTTCCAGACGACCCTGTTTGCCGTCCCACTTCGGGTTGCCTCGGACTTCGAGGCGGAGTCGTTCGTGGTAGCCGAGTCCGTATTCGTCTTTCAGTTCTTGCCCGACAGGGATTTCGAGACGGCTACGCTTGCCCCACTCAATCGTGTACTGGTTGCATCGGATGTAGGTACGGAGTTCGCGTCCGTCCTCCTCGTTGCCCCAGTACGACGGTGGGTTAGCGTTCTCGCCTTTCTCTTTGAGGGCAAAGAACGACCGCCACGCTTCGCTGTTCTTGCGCGTGACCTGTTGGACAGTCGCGCTTCCGA
>NZ_JBPKGD010000015.1:0-548 GCF_051207415.1 Haloarchaeobius marinus
CTCCTCGTTGCCCCAGTACGACGGTGGGTTAGCGTTCTCGCCTTTCTCTTTGAGGGCAAAGAACGACCGCCACGCTTCGCTGTTCTTGCGCGTGACCTGTTGGACAGTCGCGCTTCCGACGACACCGTTATAGCGTCCTCGGTACTCGGACGTGTCCCACACGTCGCCGTCACCGAAGTAGTTCTGACGACGTTCGTAGGTCAGTTCATTCCACAGGGAGGCGGACGCATCAAGTAGCCGTAGAAGGCACTCCTTGTCGTTCTCGTTCTGTGGAACCACCTCGAAGGCGTTGGCGCGCTTCATGCGTCGTCACCCTCCTGTTCAGCGATGTAGCGTTCGACAGCGCCCTTTGAGGCGCTTCCCGCCGTGCCGACGTAGTACGAACGAGTCCACTTCACGCGGTCGTCGTACCGCTGGTTGTACTTCCGTGCCGAGATGCCCTTGACCCAGTTGACGATGAGTGACGGGGCGTTCTTCGGTGGACTCCCGATGAACAGGTGTACGTGGTCGGGCATGACCTCGGACTCGGCCAGCTCGAGGCCCTTGTC
>NZ_JBPKGD010000016.1:0-531 GCF_051207415.1 Haloarchaeobius marinus
TCTGTACCGTAGGGTGGTACAGGAATAAGAGCTGGGCAAGACCGGTGCCAGCCGCCGCGGTAACACCGGCAGCTCGAGTGATGACCGATATTATTGGGCCTAAAGCGTCCGTAGCTGGCTGGACAAGTCTGTTGGGAAATCTGCTCGCTCAACGAGCAGGCGTCCGGCAGAAACTGTTCAGCTTGGGACCGAGCGATCCGAGGGGTACGTCCGGGGTAGGAGTGAAATCCCGTAATCCTGGACGGACCACCGATGGCGAAAGCACCTCGGAAGATCGGATCCGACAGTGAGGGACGAAAGCTGGGGTCACGAACCGGATTAGATACCCGGGTAGTCCCAGCTGTAAACGATGCCAGTTAGGTTTGGCGCGGGCTACGAGCTCGTGCTGTGCCGAAGTGAAGACGATAAACTGGCCGCCTGGGAAGTACGTCCGCAAGGATGAAACTTAAAGGAATTGGCGGGGGAGCACTACAACCGGAGGAGCCTGCGGTTTAATTGGACTCAACGCCGGACATCTCACCAGCTCCGACA
>NZ_JBPKGD010000017.1:0-527 GCF_051207415.1 Haloarchaeobius marinus
GTCGCCGAACACATCCTCACCGCTAGCACCACCGAAACCGGCCGCGACACCAGCGACCAGGACTAACCCATCATGCTCGACATCCAAGCTGTCCTCGAGTGGCTGCTCGCCCACCCCGATCTGACGGTCACCGTCGCGACCGCGGTCGGTGGCACCCTCGCCGGCGCCCGCCAGTACCAGCGTACGGGCCGGCTTCCCCTGTCGAGTCTGCCGTGGCGGGCGCTCCGCCGACTCGGCTACCACACCCGCCGGCGGTTCTTCGCGACGTCACGCCCGCCGGCGGAGTCGACCAGCGTCATCCAGGCCAGCGTCGACGACGTCCAGACCACGCTCGGCCGGCAGTCCTACGAGCCCGGGTGGCCGCTCTCGTACTACTACCAGGGCGAAGACCTCAACGCCAGACGGTACTACTACGCGCCCGGCCGGGAGTACCCACACCGCCAGCTCCACATCCGCGCCTGGAGCAACCCCAGCACAGACACGGTCGACGTCGACGCCCACGACGAACCCAGCCCACTCCAGCACCC
>NZ_JBPKGD010000018.1:0-506 GCF_051207415.1 Haloarchaeobius marinus
GACGATGCGGCAGGGTGGTGAGATCTTGTTGTAGGCGCGGCGGAAGGCTTCTTTGACCTCGTCGGCCTGGTCGACGTCGCAGTAGGCGGTGAACAGGCGTTCGCCGGCCTGGACGCGGGCGGCGGTGCCGACGATCTTGCCGAAGGCCTGGCGCATGCCGTCGGAGACGCGGTCGGCGCCGGCGCCGGTGGCCTGTTTGTTCTCCCGGATGACGTGGTGGGGGAACTTCCGGAGGATCATCGAGTAGTTGCCTTCGCCGAGGGTCTTGATGAGGTGGCGGTTGGCCGACAGTCGGGAGGCCTCCAGCGAGCCGTGGCGGAGCTGGCACTCCTCTTCGAGGACGAGCGAGATCTGGACGGGCCAGTCCTCAGGGTCCGAACTGGTGTCGCCCATCTTGTGCTGTGCGATCTTCGAACCGGGGATGCCGGTGATGTACTCACGTCGCGTGTACGCGGGTTTGGAGATCTCCCGGTACATCGACGCCGGTTTGTCGGACATGGGTATTA